>NZ_BMVV01000004.1 GCF_014650895.1 Streptomyces omiyaensis | reverse complement strand
GGCCTGGAGCAGCATCTGCTGGCTCGACAGGCCCTGGGCGAGGGTGTCGTGGATCTCCATGGAGAGGCGCTGCCGCTCGGCGAGGGTGCCCTCGCGCCGTTCGAGGGCGGCGAGTTCGCGCCGGGTGCGGATCAGGTCGTCGATGAGGGCCCGCTGCCGCTCCGTCTGCCGGTCCATGCGGACGAAGACGGCGACGCAGAGGGCGGCGATGGCGGGCGGGGCGAGTCCGGTTACGGGTGACGGCGTCGCCCCGTGAGTGGTGCGGGCGGCGGGGGGCGGGCGACGGGCGGCGGGCGACGGGGAGCGGGCGACGGCGGTGGGGAGGGGCGCGTGCTCCGCTACAGCCAGCCGTTGCGCCGGAAGCCCCGGTGGATGGTGAAGCACGCCACCGCGATCACCCCGAGGACCACCGGGTAGCCGTAGGTCCATCGCAGTTCCGGCATGTGCTCGAAGTTCATGCCGTACACCCCGCACACCATGGTCGGCACGGCGACGATCGCCGCCCACGCGGTGATCTTCCGCATGTCCTCGTTCTGCGCGACCGTGACCTGGGCCAGGTGTGCCTGGAGCACCGAGTCGAGCAGCGTGTCGTAGGAGGCGACCTGCTCGGTCACCCGCGCCAGGTGGTCGGTGACGTCCCGGAAGTACGCCCGGATCTCCGGGTCGATCAGCGGCATGGGCCGGGTGGCGAGCGCCGTCAGCGGGCGGGAGAGCGGCGCGACGGCCCGCCGCAGCTCCAGCAGCTCCCGCTTGAGCTGGTAGATCCGCCCGGCGTCCCGGCGGTCCGCCTGGTCGGTGAAGACCGCGTTCTCGATCGCGTCCAGGTCGGTCTGGACCGCGTCCGCGACCGCGAGGTAGTCGTCCACCACGTGGTCCGCCACGGCGTGCAGCACCGCCGACGGTCCCTTCGCCAGCTGCTCCGGCAGCGCCTCCAGCGCCTCGCGCAGCGGTCCGAGGGAGCCGTGCCCGCCGTGGCGGATGGTGATGACGAAGTCGGGGCCGACGAAGGCCATCAGCTCGCCGGTGTCCACCACCTCGCTGGTGGCGGTCAGTTCCTCGTGCTCGACGTACCGGACCGTCTTCAGGACGGCGAACAGCACCCCGTCGTACTCCTCGACCTTGGGGCGCTGATGGGCGTGGACCGCGTCCTCGACGGCCAGCGGGTGCAGCCCGAAGAGTTCGGCCAGCACCGTCAGCTCCTTCTCCGCCGGCTCGTGCAGGCCGATCCAGACGAAGCCGTCGCCGCCCCGGCGCACGTACCGCAGCGCGTCCTCGGCGCCCGCGCCCCGCACCGTCCGCCGCACGCCGTCGACGTAGACCACGCAGTTCACGACCGCGCTGCCGAGCGGCGAGCGGGCGGGGTGGCTGAGGTCGACCGTCCGCCGGTAGGTCCGGCGGACGGCGGTGCGCAGGCGCTGGATGACGGACACGGCGGTACTCCTTCGGCAGACCGAGGGGACAGTGTGCCATCGTGCGCCGTACCAGGTCAGCCCGTCAGTCCGCCGCCGGGGCGGTGCCGAGGACGTGGTCGAGGTAGGGGTTGGACAGCACGCCGCCCGGGTCGAGGGAGTCCCGGAGGGCCACGAAGTCGTCGAAGCGCTCGTAGAGCGGCCGCAGCTCCGCCGCGCCGAGGTCGTGCATCTTGCCCCAGTGCGGCCGGCCGCCGTAGGAGCCGAGGATCCGCCGGCAGGCGTCGAAGTACCGGCGGTAGGGCATCCGGTGGTACTGGTGGAAGGCGATGTAGCAGCTCTCCCGGCCCTGCGCGGTGGAGAGCCAGATGTCGTCGGCGGCCGTGAAGCGGACCTCCAGCGGGAACGACACCGGCTCCCCCTGCGCGTCGATCCAGGCCCGGAGCTCCCGCAGCGCCTCGGCGGCGTGCTCGCGCGGGATCGCGAACTCGCCCTCGTGGAAGCGGACGTCGCGCACCGAGGCGAAGATCCGGTACGCGTGGTCGGTCCAGGTGCGGGACGACATGGCGCGCGCGGCGAAGCGGGTGATCGGCCGCACCAGGCCCGGCACCCGGGTGCCGAGCCGGTTCAGGGCCTCGAAGCCCGGTCCGCTGACCGCCTCGTCGAGCCGCTTGGAGAAGGCGCCGATGGGGGAGAGGGGCGTGTCGCCGGGCAGCCGGCGGAAGCGGCGGGTGAGCGCGGTCTCGCTGTGCGGGAACCAGAAGAACTCGAAGTGGTCGTTCTCCGCCACGAGTTCGTCGATCCGGCCGAGGGTCTCGGCGACCGGCATCGACGCGTCCTGGGCGTGCAGGGCGTAGAGGGGGACGGTCTGGAGGGTCACCTTGGTGAGGACGCCGAGCGCGCCGAGGCCGACCCGGGCCGCCGCGAAGAGTTCCGGCCGCTCGGTCGGCGAACAGACCGTCACCGACCCGTCGGCGAGGACGAGTTCGAGTCCGCGGACCTGGGTCGCGATGCCGCCGAAGCGGATGCCGGAGCCGTGGGTGCCGGTGGAGATCGCACCCGAGATCGTCTGCCGGTCGATGTCGCCCATGTTCTCCAGGGCGAGGCCGTGCGAGGCGAGCAGCGGGTTCAGCTTCCACAGCGGCATCCCCGCGCCGACGGTGACGAGCCCGGTCTCCGGGTCCACCGCGTCCACGCCGTCGAGCAGGTCGGGGCGGAGCTGGACGTCCGGGGCGACGGCGACGCCGCTGAAGGAGTGCCCCGAGCCGACCGCCTTGACCCGCAGTCCGTCCCGTACCGCGTCCTTCACGGCGGCGGCGACCTCCTCGGTGCGGGCCGGGCGCACCACCCGCCGGGGGCGGGCCTCCTCGTTGCCGGCCCAGTTGCGCCACACGCTGCCGTTCTCGCTGCCGCTCATGCCTGGCGTTCCCTTCGGGCCGGACGGTGGCGGGTTACCGCCGGTTCTCATTGTCCGGAAGGGTGGACTTGGTCAACCGTCCAAGTCAAGGGTCCCGGAGGCTTGACTTGGACGGACGACCAAGAGACCGTGGCGGCGTCGCAGCCCCGCCGGGCACGCCGGCCGGGTCCGTCCGGCGGATACGCCCCGTCAGGTCCGCCCGCCGGTACGCCCGCCGGGTTCGCCCCGTCAGGTCCGCCCCGTCAGGTTCGTCCGCAGGGGTCCCCCGCAGGGGTCCCCCGCCCCCGAAGAGGTCCAGGAAAGGCCGCCCCCATGGCAAGCGCCCGCCCCGACGCCGCAGCCGCCGCGCCCGCCCCGCGCCCCACGGGCTTCGCCGACCTGGAGGAGGCGACCGCCGGACTCCAGCCGCCCTTCGCCGTCGTCGACCTCGGCGCCCTGCGCGCCAACGCCGCCCAGATGGCCCGCCGGGCCGGCGGCAAGCCCATCCGCCTCGCCAGCAAGTCGCTCCGCTGCCGGGCCCTCATCGACGACGTGCTGGCCCGCCCGGGCTTCTCCGGCATCCTCGCCTTCACCCTCCCCGAGGCGCTCTGGCTCGCCGCCCACGACCCCGGCGCGGACCTCCTCGTCGGCTACCCGACCGCCGACACCGACGCGCTGCGCCGGCTCGCCGCCGACGAGGACGCCGCGGCCCGGATCGCCGTCATGGTCGACTCGCCCGAACAGCTCGACCTCATCACCGCGGCGATCGGCCCCTCGGGCCCCCCGGTGCGCGTCTGCCTTGACCTCGACGCCTCGCTCCGGCTGCTCGGCGGACGCGTCCACGTCGGCATGCGCCGCTCACCGCTCCACGCCCCGGCGCAGGCGGCGGCGCTGGCCCGCGCGGTCGTGGCCCGCCCGCGCCTGCGGCTGGTCGGGGTGATGGCGTACGAGGGGCACATCGCGGGCGTCGGCGACGCCCAGCCGACCCAGGCCCGCCCGATGCGCGCCGCCGTCCGCGTCGTGCAGGGGGTCTCCGTCCGCGAGCTGCGCGCCCGCCGTGCCGCCGCGGTCCGCGCCGTCCGGGAGGTGGCCCCGCTGGAGTTCGTCAACGGCGGCGGGACCGGCAGCCTGGAGACGACCGCCGCCGAGCCCGCCGTCACCGAACTCGGCGCCGGCTCCGGGCTGTACGCCCCCGCCCTCTTCGACCACTACCGGGGCTTCAGCCCGCTGCCCGCCGCCTTCTTCGCGCTCGCGGTGGTCCGGCGCCCCGCCCCCGGCCACGTCACCGTCCTCGGCGGGGGCTGGACCGCCTCCGGAGCCCCCGGCCCGGACCGCCTCCCGGTCCCGGTCCACCCGGCGGGGCTGCGCATGCTCGGCGCCGAGGGCGCGGGCGAGGTGCAGACCCCGCTCACCGGGCCCGCCGCGGACTCCCTCCGGGTCGGCGACCGCGTCTGGTTCCGGCACGCCAAGGCGGGCGAGCTCTGCGAACGGGTCGACGCCCTCCACCTCGTCGAGCACGACCGGGTGGTGGCCACCGTCCCCACCTACCGGGGCGAGGGCATGGCCTTCCTGTAGGACGCGCCGGCGCGCCCCGGGGTCCCGGCCGCGCGGCCTCCGCCCGCCGGGTCCGCGGCCGCCACGGGTCCCGGGCGGCGGGCCCGCGGCCTCCGCTCGCCAGGGCCGGACCCGCCCGCCGGGGGCGCGTCCGTCGAGACCCGAGGCCCTCACGGGCCGCCCTGCGTGCCGGGACCCGCGCCGGCCGGGACCCGGACCCGCCCCCGCCGGGGCCCGCCCGCCGAGGACGGCGCCCCTCAGGGAGGGCGTCCGTCCGGGCCGGGTCCGTGCGGGCCGGGTCCGTGCGGGCCGGGTCCGTGCGGGCCGGGTCCGCACGGGGCTCTGCCCGTGGGGGCGGTCGTCCCCGCCTCCCCTGCGGTACGTTGACCCGGCCCGCAGCCACCCCGCCTCATCCCGCCCCCGCCCCATCTCACCGCCGCCCCGTCCCGTCCCGCCCCGAGGAGCCCGCCCATGCCCCGACTCTCCGCAGGCGAGCGCCGTGAGCAGCTGGCGGAGGCGGCGATCCGGGTCATGATCCGCGACGGGGTCGCGAAGACCACCACCCGCGCGGTCGTCACCGAGGCGGGGGTGCCCCTCGGCGCCTTCCACTACTGCTTCCGCTCCAAGGAGGAGCTGTTCCAGACCGTCATCGAGCGGATCATGGAGCGCAACCTCCCCCCGGCCGGCCTCGCCCACCCCGAGGGCGCCACCCCCTTCGAGAAGGTCCGCGCGATCCTGCGCGCCTACTGGGAGCAGGTCCGGGCCCGCCCGGACGAGCACCTGGTCACGTACGAGGTCACCCAGTACGCCCTCCGGCGGCCCGGGCTCGCCGACCTCGCCCGCCGCCAGTACCGGCACTACCTGGACGTGAACCGCGCCCACCTGGAGTCGATGGCCCGGGCGGCCGGCCTGGTCTGGACGGTGGACACGGCGGTCCTGGCCCGGCACGGCCTCGGCGTCCTCGACGGCCTCACCCTCACCTGGCTGATCGACCGGGACGACGAGCAGGCCCTCGCCGCCCTCGACGAGTACGCCCGCTACCTCGCCTCGGTCGCCGTGCCCCGCTCCTAGGGGGCGGCCGGCCGGTCATCGGCAGAAGCCGCCGCCGGCGGACCCCGCCGCATCGGGCTTTCCGTTCGGTCCGGCCGGTGCCGAACCGATCCATCGGCCTGATCGCCATGCCATGGCGGAGCGTGCGGTCCACGTCGCAGGCGGCCCCGCCGTCGACCGCGAGGTGGGGATCGGCACCGTATGCCAGGAGGATCGCGGCCGGTGCGCTGCCGATCGGCTCTCCCGACCGGTGCGCGACGTCGGCTCCCGTGCCGGTGGGACCAGTGGGGCCCACGGGGCCATGGGGCCCCTGGGACCGATGGGGCCGGCGTCCGGAGGCCCTGGCGGCCCCGGCGGCCCCGGGGTGTCAGCGGTCCTCGGCGGTCCGCGTCTCCTTGACGGTGTACGTGGCCGCCGGTTCGCGGGGCGCGTCGCCGGCCTTCATCTCCCGGGCCTCGGCCTTGAGGATGCGGCTCGCCTTCCCGGCGTTGCGGGCCAGCTCCGGCAGCTTCCTCGCGCCGACCACCAGGGCGACGACGACCAGCAGGATCGCGATCTCGCTCATACCGAACACGGGGACACTCCTGGCGGGGGACGGGACACGGGTCCGACCCGCGTCAATCTACAGGGGCGTAGAAGGAGCGGGTAGGGTCACCCCCCGAACGATGAAGCGCACCCGGGTGGTCCGGGCGAGCGGCCGGGAACGGCGAGGGGGACGGCGGATGAAGAAGCGGGACGACGGGGACGCGGAGCCGGGCGCGCGCCGGCGCGGCCAGGGCGAGCTGGAGGTCCAGGTCCTCGCGGCGGTCCGCGCCGCCGGAGGGCCGGTCACCGCGGGCCGGGTGCGGGAGCGGCTCGGCGGCGGACTCGCCTACACCACCGTCATCACCATCCTCACGCGCCTGCACGCCAAGGGCGCCGTCGCCCGCGAGCGCGTGGGCCGGTCCTTCGAGTGGACCGCCGTCGCCGACGAGGCCGGGCTCGCCGCCCTCCGCATGCGCCGGCTGCTCGACGGCGAGGGCGACCGGGAGGCCGTCCTCACCCGCTTCGTCACCACCCTCCCGTCCTCCGACGAACAGCTCCTGCGGGAGCTCCTGGCCCGCGCCGATGCGGAGGACGAGGCACCGCGTGGCGGGGAGCCGGAGGCCGGTGGGCCGGAGGGCCGCGGGCCGGGGGCCGGCCGGGCGGGGGAGGGCTGACGCCGTGGGCCTCCTCGTCTTCCTCCCGCTGGTGCTGCCGCTCACCGCGTGGCCCGTCGCCCGGCTCGCCGAGCACCACCTCCATCCCCGCACCGCGACCCGGCTGCTCACCGCCGTCGCCGCCGTGCTCGGCGTGTGCAGCACGCTCTGCCTCGCCCTCCTGATGGTGGTCGGCACCGCCCAGCTGCCCGGCAACCCGCTCCCGGACGCCTGGTCGGACCCGGAGGTGCGCGCGGTCCTGCCGTACGACGAGATCGCGGGCCGGGCGGCGATCCCGGCGCTCCTCGCGGTGGTCGCGGTCTGCGGCCGGGTCCTGCTGCGGCACCGGGGCGTCCGCCGGAGGGCCGCCCGCGCCCTCGCCGGACTGCCGGACCGCCCGGTCGCGGTGCTGCCGGACCCGTCCCCGTACGCCTACGCCCTCCCGGCCGCGACGGGCCGCCGGGGGCGGGTGGTGGTCAGCCGGGGGATGCTCGCCCGGCTCGGTCCCGCCGAGCGGCGGGCCCTCTTCGCCCACGAGCGGGCGCATCTGACGGGGCGGCACGACCGGCTGCTGCTCGTCGCGCGGCTGGCCGCTGCGGCCAACCCGTTCCTGCGCCCGCTGCGGACGGCGGTCACGTACTCGGCCGAACGGTGGGCGGACGAGGAGGCGGCGGTACGGATCGGCAGCCGGCGCGTGGTGGCGCGGGCCATCGGGCGGGCCGCCCTGGCCTCCGGCGGCGCGGGCCCCGCGCCGCTGACGGCCTTCGCCGTCGCCGGGCCGGTGCCGCGCCGGGTGGCCGCCCTGCTCGGCGCGCCCCCGGCCCCGCGCGCCTGGCCGCCGGCCTTCACCGCCGTCGGCCTCGCCCTGTGGGGCGCGCTGGTCGGCGCCGTCGTCTCGGCGCTCGCCTCGGCCAACTCGGCGGTGACGCTCTACGCGGTCCTCAAGGCGGCGACCCCGCTGTAGAACCCGCCGGCCGGCCCCGCCCGGTCGGGCTTGCGCCCCGCCGGACGCTCCCGCCCGATCGGACGGACGCACGCCCCGCCGGACGCTCCCGCCCGATCGGACGGACGCACGCCCCGCCGGGCGGGCTGCCGCCGGAGCGGACGAGCACGCGCAGGGGCGCCCGCGCCCGGCCTCCGACCGGGTCGGACCCGCCCGGTCGGAGACCAAACCCGCCCCGCCGGAGGCCGGCCCCGCCCGGTCGGAGGCCAAACCCGCCCCGCCGGAGGCCGAACGCGTGCGCTCAGAGGTCGAACTCGTGCGGCGGCAGGGCGAGCGCGAAGCACGCCTCGCGGACCACGGCCTGCTCGGTGGGGTCGAAGTGCCCGTCGGCGCCGCCGATGACGATGCCGATCTGGACCACGGCCCGGGCCTCGGCCGGCTTCTTCTTCGCCTTGGTGATCTCCTGGAGGACGGCGACCTTCCCGAAGTCGAAGTCGGCGGCGAGCCGGTCGAGCTGGGCGTCGAAGCGCTGCTGGAGGTCGGCCGCGTCGAAGTTCCGCAGCACCTCGTTGGCGGCGATCAGCTGGGCCACGCGGCGCCGTTCGGCCGGGTCGACGGTGCCGTCGGCCGCGGCGACCAGCGCGCACATCGCCATGCTCGCGTCCCGGAAGGCCCCGCTGGTCAGCTCGTTCTTCCGCGCGGTCAGCTGGGTCTGCATGGTCGAGGCGGACTCCTTGATCCGGTCCCACAGCGCCATCGTCGGCTCACACTCCCTCGGTCGAACTTCTACAGTGTTGTAGAAGTTACCAGGGCGGAAAAGGGTTCGAGGGCGCGGGGGGACGGCTGCTACGGTCGGCGCCATGTGCTCCGTCATCCAGAACTTCCGGGCGATCCGGCTCCGTTCCGCGCGCTGACCGCGGTCCGGCCCCCCCACGCGCACGCGCCACCGAGCCCGTGCCCGTGCCCTTCCGCGTGCGCCCGCGCGCCCGCCGGTCCCGAGGTCCACGCGTCCACCTTCCGCCTCAGGATGACGAGGATCCCTCCCATGCGCATCGACGCGCTTCCCACGTTCGTGTTCGTGCACGGCGGCTCCAGCAACGCCCGTGCCTGGACCCCGCTCCGCGACGAGCTGGCCCTGCGCGGCCACCGCTCCCACGCCGTCGACCTCCCCGGCCACGGTGCCGGGGCCACCGGCCCCGCCGCCTACCACCGGCCCTCACCCGACGGTGCCGGCCTGGCCCGCGAGGCCTCCCCGATGGAGGGCGTCACCCTCGCCGACAACGTCCGGCACGTCGCCGGCGTCCTGCGCCGGCTCGCCGGCCACGGCCCGGTCGTCCTCGCCGGCAACAGCCTCGGCGGCCTCACCCTCACCGGCGTCGTCAACGCCGTCCCCGAGCTCGTCGACCGGGTCGTCTACCTGTCGGCGCTCTGCCTCGCCGACCCCGCCATGCTCACCGAGCCGTGGGACGTCGTCGACGAGAACCTCCTGGACGCGGCCGTCGCCCGGATCGCCGTCCCGTACGAGGTGCCCGGCGGCGACCCCGGCGTCGTCCGCCTCGACTGGCGGCGCGCCCACACCGACCCGGAGGCCTTCGCCGCGCTGAAGGAGGCCATCATGGCCGACGCCCCCGACCACCTCTTCCGGCACTTCCTCGACACCCTGGACGCCGACGAGAACCACGGCGTCCTCGAACCGGCCGCGCTGGTCCGGCCCGAGGCGTGGCGCCGGGTGCCCCACACCTACGTCCGGCTCTCCGCCGACCGCAGCCTCACCCCGGCCGTCCAGGACCACATGATCCGCAAGGCCGACGAACTCACCCCCGACCACCCCTTCGACGTGCACACCCTGCCCACCTCCCACGTCGGCTACTGGAACCGCCCGGAGCTCTTCGCCGACCTCCTCGCCGGACTGACCCGCTCCGGCGGGCCGACGGCCTGACGGACCGGCACGGCGGGACCGTCGCGGGCACCGTCCGCGGCGGTCCCGCCGCTCACGCCAGTTCGGCGACCAGGATCACGACGCCCGGGACGGCCTGGCCCAGCGACCCCCGCCACAGCCGGGGATCGGAGACGAGGAGCATGATCCCGCCGCCGGTCATGAAGGCGGCGACGTAGACGACCAGGGTCCGGGCGACGGTCTCGTGCCCCAGGTGCAGCGCCACGACGCCGGCGATCATGCCGCAGGCCAGGAAGAGGTTGTAGAAGCCCACGTTGAACCGCCAGAGACGGACCTCGGGCGCGTCCGCCGTGCTCCCCGTCAGGAACTCCCGGACCCACGCCCGCCGGCCGTAGAGGAAGCTCTCCAGCGGCCAGACGAAGAGGTGGACGGCGGCGGCGATCAGGGCGAACACCTGGCTGACGATGTGCATGCCCGCATGGTCGTACGAGCGGGGGCGCCGGGAACGCCGTCGCGCGGCGCACGGCCGCGCGTCCATCCGGTCGGCCCAGCCCGCGACCACGGACCCTCCCGGCGACCAGAGCCCCTCCCGGCGACCACGACCCCTCCCGGTGCCGCCGTACCCCCACGGCACCGCCGTACCCCCCACGGCGGTCACCGGGGCGTCCGGCGGGGTCACCCGATGGTGTGCACTCTCCCCGTACGCCGGGGGCGTACGCCTCGGCAGCGGTCCGGAGCGGGTGCGCCGGATCCCTACACTCCGCGCACATGTCGCTCTGGCTGCTCAACCACTTCAGCTCCTTCACCCTGGCCGTCGTCCTCGTCGGCGGCACCGTCGTGCTCGCCGTCGCCGGCAGCGTGCTGCTGCGCCGCCGCCACCCCTCCCTCGCCGAAGGGGAGCACAACGACATGGTCGGCGTGACCCTGGGGATGTTCGGCGCGATCTACGGGATCATCCTCGCCTTCGTCATCGTCACCCTCTGGACCCAGCTGGAGAGCACCCAGACCATCGTCGCCGCCGAGGCCACCGACGTCGCCCTCATCGCCCGTGACGCCGCCGCCTTCCCGCCGCAGGTCCGCGCCGACCTCGACGCGGCCCTCAGCGACTACGTCCACGCCGTCGTCGAGCACCAGTGGCCCCTGATGCGCGAGGGCCGCCCGCAGTACGGTGCCACCGAACGCAGCCTCGTCGACGCCTTCGACGTGCTCCAGGCCTACGACCCGAAGACCCCGCGCGAGGAGGTCTTCTACGAGGAGGCCGTCTCCCACCTCAACGACGTGGCCGCGCAGCGCCGCGCCCGGATCACCATGGCCGAGCAGGAACTCCCGCCGCTCCTCCAGGTCCTGGCCTTCGGCGGCGCGCTCGTCCTCGTCCCGCTGACCTTCCTGTACGGGATGCGGCGGCTGCGGATCCAGGTGCTGTTCGTCGCCTCGGTCGCCGCGCTGATCGGCTTCAGCCTGCTCCTCGTCCTCGTCCTCGACCGTCCCTTCGCCGGCGAACTGAGCGTCAGCCCCGCCCCGTACAGGGAAGGCGCGCTCGCCCGCTACTGGACCGGCTGACCCCCCGTCCGGCCGCCGCCGGGTGGCCGGAACCCGGCCCGTGCCGTCTCATGGCGGGGAACGGCCGCGCGGGCGGCGGGCCCGCCGCCCGCGGCGGGGGAGACCGGCGGGGGGCGGGAGACGCGATGGAGTGGAAGACCCGGGCACGGGACCTCCGCGCCGGTGCCGAGCGCCGCTTCCCGGTCCTCACCGAACTGACCGAACGGCTCATGGGCGGCAACCTCCTCGACGCCGGCACCCGCCTCGCCGCCCAGGCCTTCCTCGCCGCCGTCCCGCTCCTCTTCGCGCTCGCCGCCTTCGCCCCCGCCCCGGTGCGCGACCAGCTCCGCGATTCCCTGCGCGCCATGTTCGGCCTCACCGGCGCGTCCGAGCAGGAACTCCAGCAGGTCTTCGACCGGTCCGCGGCCGACGGCGTGCGGGAGACCACCGGCGCCGTCGGCGCGCTGCTCGCCCTCGTTTCCGCCACCAGCTTCAGCCGTGCCATGGCCCGCGTCTGCGAACGCGCCTGGGGGCTGCCCAAGGCCGGTACCCGGATCGCCGCCTGGCGGTGGGCGGTCTGGCTGCTCGCCCTCGTCCTCGTCGTCCTCCTCCAGGCGCCCATCCGCGACGGCTTCGGCGCGGGAGCCTGGCTCGGCCTCCCCCTCTTCTTCCTCCTGGCCACCGGCGTCTGGCTCTGGACCCAGCACCTCCTCCTCGCCAACCGGGTCCCCTGGCTGCCGCTGCTGCCCGGCGCCCTCCTGGGCGCCGTCGCCTCCACCGTCCTCGGCATCACCGCCCGCTTCTACATGCCGGGCGCGCTCAACCGGGCCCTCGCCGAGTACGGCTCCCTCGGCCTCGTCCTCACCCTGCTGTCCTGGCTCATCGTCGTCTGCGCCGCGCTGACCTTCGCCTTCACCATCGGAGCCGTACTCGCGTGGGAACCCGCCCTCGCCCGCCTCCTCGGCACCGACCGGATCCGCCCGGCCGGCGCGCCGGAGCCGGGACGGACGCCACGGCCGGAGCCACAGCCACGGCCGGAGCCACAGCCACGGCCGGAGCCGGGACGGGAACCGGAGCCGCAGCCGGGGCCGGAGTCGGAGCCGGATCCGGAACGGGGGCCGGGGCCGGGTCGGCCCGACGAGTGACCCCGCGCCCTGACCGGCGCAACGGCGGGCCGCACGAGTGGTGGGCCCCCCGCCGCGCTCGGAGACTCCCCGCATGACGAACCACTCGACTCGCCACCCCGCGCGCCCCCGGCGGCGCGCCGGGTCGACGGGCCTCGCCTGCGCCCTGGCGCTCGCGTCCGTCCCCGCCCTGGTGCTCGGCCCCGCGGCCGTCCCCGCGGCCGCCGCCGGACTGCCCGGCGGCCTCGGCCCCTGCGTCGCGGGTGCTCCGCCCGGCTGCCCCAGCCCCTTCCCGCAGATCGACAACGGGGAGATCCAGGGCCGCGACAACGCCGTCAACATCTACGTCGGCGACGACTTCCGGGTCCGCGGCCGGGCCGCGGAGGCCGAGGGACGCGTCGTCGTCCTCGGCGACTTCGACATGAACAAGGCCGAGGCCGGCGTCTACAACCTGGGAGAGGCCGGCGTCGGCTCCAGGGTGCCGCCGGACGTCGACTCCGACTGGCTCACCACCGGAGGGAACGTCTCCGTCGCCACCGGCCAGCAGCTCCTGGCCGAGGACGGCGTCGTCCGCCACGCCGGCACCGTCACCGGCAACGTCGCGGCCACCCTCGAACAGGACGACGACGCCACCGTCCCCTTCGCCGGGCTGCGCGACCGGCTGACCGCCGCCAGCCAGTGCTACGCGCGCGTCGACGGTGCTCCGCGCACCCCCACCGGCACCGCCGTGAACCAGGGCGGCCAGACGCTCTTCACCGGCGACGGCACCTCCCCGCTCCAGATCTTCAACGTCGACTTCGACATGGAGGGCCCGAACGACGGACAGCAGGGCATCGTCTTCGCCGGCATCCCGGCCGGCGCGACGATCCTCGTCAACGTCCTCGGCGCCGACCGCACCCTGCGCACCTACAGCGGCGGCATCGCCGACTCCACCGACCGGCTCAACGCCTACCGCGAGCGGCTGCTGTGGAACTTCCCCGACGCGACCGCGGTCGACCTCGCCGGCACCGGCCAGTTCCAGGGCAGCTTCCTCATCGGCAACCAGGCGTCCGCCACGACCGTCAGCCTGCCGGGCATCAACGGGCGCTTCTTCACCACCGGCTCCCTCACCCACACCAGCGCCGAAGGGGGCGGCGGCGGCCAGGAGTTCCACGCCTACCCCTTCACCGGCGACCTCCCGGACTGCAACACGCCCACGGTCGTGACCGGTGAGGTGAGGGTCCTCAAGACCGATGCCGGGAGCGGTGACCCGCTGGACGGGGCGACGTTCCGCCTGTGGGAGGAGACCAACGGCGTTCCCGGTCTCCAGACCACCGGTGCCGACCCGGACACGGCGGTGGGCGAGCCGTGCGTGACCGGTGCGAACGGCGTCTGTGCGCGGACGGTGGAGACGGGTACCTACTACTGGCAGGAGACGCAGGCGCCGCCCGGGTACGACCTGCCGGCGAACCCGGTCTTCGGGCCGCTGGTGCTCACCGAGCAGAACGCGCAGGCCGGCGTGCAGGTCGAGGCGGAGAACGAGGCCACCGCCGTCACCGGCGAGGTCCGGGTGGTGAAGGAGGACGCCGAGAGCGGTGACCCCCTCGGCGGGGCCACCTTCCGCCTGTGGGAGGAGACCAACGGCGTCGCCGGTCTCCAGACCGGGGGCGCCGACCCGGACACGGCGGTGGGCGAGCCGTGCGTGACCGGTGCGAACGGCGTCTGTGCGCGGACCGTGGGGACGGGCACCTACTACTGGCAGGAGACGCAGGCGCCGCCCGGGTACGACCTGCCGGCGAACCCGGTCTTCGGGCCGCTGGTGCTCACCGAGCAGAACGCGCAGGCCGGCGTGACCGTCGAGGCGGCCAACACCCGGACGCCGATCCCACCCGGGACCGGCTCGATCCGGCTCCTCAAGACCGACGCCGACAGCGGCATGCCGCTGCGCGGAGCCGTCTTCGAGCTGTGGGAGGAGACCAACGGCGTGGCCGGGCTCCAGACCACCGGCACCGACCGCGACACCCGGGTCGGCGCGCCCTGCACCACCGGCTTCGCCGGCCTGTGCGGCTTCGGCGACCTCGACCACGGCACATACTACCTGCGGGAGACCGACGCCCCCGACGGCTACGCGCTGCCCGCGGACCCGGTCAGCGGACCGCACGTGGTGAGCGCCGAGCAGGAGGCCGTCTTCGTCTCCCTCGACAACGAGCGGGGCGACGACCCCGGCCCGGGCCCGGACCCCTGTGAGCCGAAGGGCTACGGGGACGAGGGCTACGGCGACGAGGGTTACGGCGACGAGTGCCCCGACGCCGGACGGCGCGGCACGACCGTCTGACGTACGGCACGGAGAACGCCCCGGGGCGGGCGGTGGGCGACCACCGCCCGCCCCGGCGCGCGTCAGGGGCCGCCCGGCGGCGTCGCGCGCGCGGTGCTCCGGCCGGGGACGAGGGCGGGCAGCAGCGGCCGGGGACGCGGATCCGGCGGTGCTCCGGAGGCCGCCGCGCCGAGGGCGAGGCCGACGGCCCGGCGGGCCATCTCCCGCTGGGGGAGGACCACGCTGGTGAGCGCCGTGCCGGAGAGCAGGCCCGCCGGGGTGTCGTCGTGGGCGACGACGGACAGGTCGTCGGGGACGGTCCGGCCCAGGATCCGGGCGGCCTCCACGGCGGCGACCGCGAGGACGTCGTGGGTGGCGAAGAGCGCCGTCGTCTCCGGACGGGACCGCAGGGCGTCGAGCGCCGCCGCCAGACCGCCCTGGAAGGTGGGCTCGGCCGCCGTGCGCACGGCGTCGTCCGGGAGCGGTACGCCGTCCTCCCGGAAGGCCCGCCGGAAGCCGGCGGCGCGGACGGTGTGCGCGGGGCTGGCCAGGACCAGGGCCCGCTCGTGCCCGAGCTCCCGCAGGTGCCGTCCGGCGAGGTGGCCTCCGTGCTCGTAGTCGACCGTCACCACCGGGAAGCCGTCCGGCAGTTCGGCCTCCCAGGCGCACAGCACCACGGGGAAGCGGGCGTCCGCGAGGAGCGGCAGATGGCCGGTGAGGCCCTGGTCGCCGGCGATCAGGAGGGCGTCCACCGACCGGCTGGCCAGCGCGGCGAGGTGGCGCCGGGCGCGCTCGCCGTCGAGGCGCGTGGTGCAGAGCAGCAGCCGGTAGCCGCGCTCCTCCAGCGCGTCCTCGACCTCCTCGACCACGTCCGCGTAGAAGGGCGTGGAGACGGTCGGCACGAAGAGGCCCACGGTGCGGCTGCTGCCGGTGGCGAGCGACCGGGCCACCAGGTTGGGCACGTAGCCGAGTTCGGCGATCGCGGCGCGGACCCGCGCCTCCGTGGACGGGCGCACCGCCACCCGCCCGGTGACCACGTTGGAGACCGTCTGCTTGGTGACGCCCGCCCGCTGCGCCACGTCCTGCATGGTGACCATGACGCCCCCGTCGTCCCCGCCCCGCCCGTCGATCACGCCCGGCTCGCAACGTAACCGGGCCCCCACCTGCGGTCAAGGCGCCGACGGCCGCTCCGCCGGACCGCCGTGTGCCTCAACTCCCTTGCGGACGAAGGAATCCGGCGGAGCCGGGCCTCTTGTTTTACCGGTCAAATGCGCTCTAGGGTCCGTGCCACCAGCGGCCCGACTCCTCCACCCCAGGGAGTACTCGTGCACCCTTCGCGCAACCGGTTCGTGCGCACGCTCGTCGCGGCGGTCCTCGCCGCGACCGGCGGCGCGGCCCTCGCCACCGCCCCGCCGGCCGTCGCCGGCCCCGTCCCCGCCGCACCGGCCCCCGCCGCGGCGACCGCCACCTACACCGTCACCGTCGGCGCCAAGGGCACGTGGAACCGGCCCGACGACACCCCGGCCAGTCCGTACATCGACAAGGACGGCACCTTCTACTACCAGCAGGCCCACGCGCTGTACGGGGCGAACGACCCCCGCAAGTGGACCTTCTACACCGGCACCGACTTCGACTCCGCCGACCGCTCCGCCGCGATCAGCGACGCGGTGAACCCGGCCGACCCCGCCGACCGCAACAACGACACCACCTCGCGCTGCAACAACAGCCCCACCGGCGTGGAGTCCACCGCCGCGCCCGCCGGAAGCGGCTACGCCCACCGCAACTACTGCGACCTGACCGGGATGTGGGTCGATCCCGACACCGGCGACTGGTACGGCCTGGTCCACAACGAGTTCACCCCGCAGCCCTTCGCCGACGGCATCCACTACGACGGCATCGACTACGCGGTCTCCACCGACCAGGGCCGGACCTGGAAGATCGAGGGCCACGTCATCACCTCGCCGTACAGCACGGACCGCGGCGACACCGCCGCCTTCCCGCAGCAGACGTACCACTACGGCACCGGCGACCCCCGGCTCTTCGTGGACACCGCCTCCGGCTACTTCTACGCCTTCTACGGCTCCCGGATCGTCAACAAGGGCGGCGGCTGGGCCGCCTTCTACGGGCACGTCGCCCGCGCCCCCATCTCCGGCAAGATGGCGCCCGGTTCGTGGCGCAAGTGGTACGACGGCGCCTGGACCCAGCCCGGGGTCGGCGGCCGCGAGTCGACGATGGTCCCGGTCGGCGCGGGCAGCACCACCGGCTACGTGCCGAAGGAGAAGGAGTACGACCCCGCGAGCGCCGGCTCGGTGAGCCGGCAGGTCGCGGCCGGACTCACCCCCGCCACCTCCCCGCTCTTCGTCATGGACATCACCTACAACGCCTACCTCGGCCTGTACATCGGCGAACCGCAGGCCGTCGACCAGAGCGGCAACGCCCCGCAGGAGCTGTACGCCACCGCCGACCTGACCACCCAGAAGTGGTTCCGGCTCGGCGACACCGGCGGCTACCGGACCGCCTCCTGGTACCGCTGGTTCCTGGACGCGGGCAACCGCACCGGCTCCGGCATCGTCGGCAAGGACTTCCGCGCCTACTGCTCCTTCGGCTGCTCGGGCGGTTCGAGCGCCGAATACGTCAACCTGAGCGTCGGGACGAACGCGCCCGCGGCCCCCGTCGACACCGGCCGGACCTACCGCGTCGCCACCGCGGACGGCCGGGTCCTCGCCCAGGTCGCCGGCGGGTCCGGCACCACGTCGGCGCCCCCCACCGGCGCGGCCCTGGAGAGCTGGACCTTCACCGCGAAGGGCGACGGCTCCTACCGCGTCGCCAACGCCGCCACCGGCGGCCTGCTCGGCGTCGCCGCCACCGGCCCCGCCACCCGCGCGTGGGGCACGAAGCCCACGGTCACCGCGGCGGCCTCCGGCACCGGACAGGACTGGTTCGTCGTCCGCGGCGCCTCCGCCGCCGACAACGCCCCGACGGGCACGGTCAAGCTGGTCAACCGGTACAGCGGCCTCGTCCTCGGACTCTCCGGCGTCCCCGCCCGGGCCGCCGAGACCACCCCCGCCCGCAGCTGGACCGACACCACCGGCTCCCCGGTCGGCGCGGGCCGCACGGCCGCCGAGCAGGCCCTCACCCTCACCCCGGTCGGCGACGCGCCGCGGACCGTCACCCTCACCGCGGGCGGGAAGGCGCTCGACAACCCGGACAGCGGCTCCGCCGACGGCACCGGACTCGTCACCTGGAGCCCGAACAACGGCGCCAACCAGAAGTGGACGCTCACGCCCCGCGCCGGCGGCGGCCACGAGCTCCGCAACGTCTCCTCCGGCAAGTGCGCCGACATCGAGGGCGGCTCCACCGCCGCCGGCGCCCGGGTCATCCAGTGGACCTGCCACGGCGGCGCCAACCAGCGCTGGACGATCACCCGCCTCCCCGACGGCACCTCCACCGTCGCCTCGGTCGCCAGCGGCCTCCTCCTGACCACCGCCTCCACCGCGAACGGAGCGCGGGTCACCCAGCAGCCGGACACCGGGAGCGCCCTCCAGCGCTGGACGGTCGGCTGACGGGGAGCCGTCCCCTCCGCGACCGCCGGCCCCGGCGGGAGGGCCACGCTCCCGCTCCCGCCGGGGCCGGCGGCCGCGCCGCCCGTGCGGGAGCCCGCGGCGGCCCTGCCGGAGTGACGTACCGCGAGGACGCCCCGGGGTCATGCGTCGGGTCGGCGTACCGGGGCGATGCATCGGGGCGGCTTACCGGGAAGACGTGTCCGGGGCGGTGCGCCCGGGTGACGTGCGGGGGGCGGGGCGCCGGCGGTGGGGCGACCCGCCCGCCGGCGACGGGAGATTCCTTCAGGGGCGCGCCCGGAGGAGGTCGCTCCGGGTGGTCGCCGGGTACAGGTCCGGGGAGACGCCCCCGGCGCGACCGCGACGGGGGCCCCTGCCATGCCTCGGGAGGAACCATGGAAGACGCCCTGCGCGGAGACGACGCCGGGCCCGGAGAGCGGCCCCGGGCCCGACGGCTCTGCGTGCCGGTCAGGCCGGGCCCCGGCGGCTGCGTGCCCCGGCTCTTCCGCACACCGGTCGGCGACCGGACCGCCGTCGCCTTCAGCGCCCCGGCGCGGCTGACGGAGGTCCTGGGCGCCGCGCAGCCGTGGATCGTCCTCGCGGAACCTGCGCTCCGCGCCCTCGTCGAACCGCTCGGCGTCCGTGAGCTGCGCATAGACGCGGCGCTCGGCGCCCCGGTCGCGTAGAGGGCCCGCCAGGAGGGGCGACGAAGGCGCCGGAGAGGCATCGGGGAGGCATCGGGGAGTCGGCGGCGGCCGGCGGCTCGTGAGGCGGTCGTGCCGTCCCGTCCGTCCGGGACGGCCGCCCCGTCCGGGACGGGGCCGTCCTTCCTTCCCGCCTCCGGGAGCACCCGACGGCCGCTCCGGCCTTCGCCGCCACCTCGGTCCCCGTCTCGGTCCCGGTTCCGGTCTCGGGCCCCGCCCCGGTCCCGCGGCGCGCCACGCGTTCGGGACCCGGCGGCCGGAAGCCGGCCCCGGGGCCCTGTTCCCGGGGCCCCGGGGTCCGTTACCGTACCGGCGAGTAACGGGCGGGCGGCCGTCCGTGCCGCACGAGGGGAGCGCCCGATGGACCGCCGGTGGAGCCTGGAGGAGAGCGTGGTCGTGGACGCCCCGCCGGCGCACGTCTACGCACTGGTCTCGGACCTGCGCAACATGGGCCGCTGGAGCCCCGAGTGCCGCTACGTCTGGGTCCCCCGCCCTCCGGCCCGCCCCGGCACCCGCTTCGTCGGCCTCAACCGGCGCGGCCCCTTCGCCTGGCCGACCCTCGGCCGCGTCACCCGGGCCGTCCCGGACCGGGAGTTCGTCTTCGACGTCGGCGTCCTCGGCCTCCCCATCGCCCGCTGGGGCTACCGCTTCGAACCCGAGGGCGACGGCACCCGCCTCACCGAGTTCTGGCAGGACCTGCGCACCGAGGGCCTCCGCGCCCGGGCCGCCGAACTCCTCGGCACCCTCTTCGCCGGAACCGACCCCGCGCGGCGCGTGGCCGTCAACAGCGCCGGCATCCGCACCACCCTGCTCCGCATCGCGGAGACGGCCGCCGAGCCCGCCTGACCGCCGGCAAGCCCGCCCGGCCACCGCCGCGCCCGCGTCGCCCACCGCCGCGTCCTCCCCGCCCCCCGGCGCGCCCTCCCGCCCACCGGACCCCTCCGCCCGACCACCGCCACGCGCCGGCCGCGCCGGCTCCCGCGCCGCGCCGGCTCCCGCGCCGTCCGGGCCTCGCCCGTCCGGCGTACGCCGCGCTGCCGGGGCGGCGCGGAGGCGGAAGGCTCGGAGGACGGCCCCGGGGCGGCCCGGGGGGAAGAGGAACGAGGGACGCCGTGATCAGGAGCCTTGAGGCCATGCCCGCCGGCGTCGTCGGATTCGAGGTGGACGGCAGGATCTCCGCCGAGGACTACCGCGACACGGTCATCCCCGCGCTCACCGGGGCCGCCCGCGCCGGTGAGGTCCGCTTCCTGCTCGTCGTCCCGGAGTTCGACGGGATGAGCGGCGGCGCCGTGTGGCAGGACCTGAGGATGGGGGCGGAGCACCTGCGGGCCTGGAAGCGGGTCGCCCTGGTCACCGACGTCGAGTGGATGTCCCACCTCACCTCGCTGTTCGGCTGGATGAGTCCGGGCGAGACGAAGGTCTTCCCCCTCGCGCGGCGCGACGAGGCCACCGCGTGGGTGGCGTCCTGACCGCCTCCGGGCGCGGCCACCGCGGTCAGGGGCGGTGGACCGGCTCCGGGAGGACGGCCGCGACGAGGCCCGCGCCGTGACCGCCCGCCCCCTCTCCGGGCCCGGAGGACCGGGGGGCCGCCGAGGCCCTGGAGCGGGGCCGCGCCCCGCGGAACCAGGGCGTCGCCCCGTCGCGTAGGGGATGCGTCAAGAGGGGCTCCAAGGGCGTCAGGACGGCGTCAACGGCGCCGGCGAGCGGCCGGAAAGGCTGTTTTCTCATCTCGTCAGAGAAATTCGCTCTTCCTTCTTCTCCGGGAGTTCACGATGGCCGACGTGGCCTTCGTCGTCACCACGATCGCGGTTTTCGCGCTGGTGGCCTTCATCGCCAAGGGGGTGGCCAGGCTGTGAGCGCCGAGAACATCGTCGGTCTGCTGGTGGCCGCCGCCCTGCTGGGTTATCTCGTCCTCGCCCTCGTCAAGCCGGAGAGGTTCTGAGAGCCGAGATGAGTCCTGTCCTGGCTGGAATCCTCCAGCTCCTCGCGCTGGTCGTCGCGCTCGGTCTGTCGTACCGACCGCTGGGTGACCACATGGCGCGCGTCTACTCCTCGGAGAAGCACCACCGGCCCGAGAAGTGGATCTACAAGGCGATCGGCGCGCACCCGGACGCGGAGATGCGCTGGCCGGCCTATCTGCGCGGGGTCCTCGCCTTCTCCGCGGTGAGCGTGCTCTTCCTCTACCTGCTCCAGCGGGTGCAGGGGTCGCTGCCCGGCTCGCTCGGCTTCGTGTCGATCGACCCGGACCAGGCGTTCAACACGGCCGCGTCCTTCGTCGCCAACACCAACTGGCAGTCGTACTACGGCGAGCAGGCCATGGGCCACGTCGTGCAGACCGGCGGCCTCGCGGTGCAGAACTTCGTGTCGGCGGCGGTCGGCATGGCGGTGGCGGTCGCGCTGGTGCGCGGCTTCGCCCGGTCCCGTACGGGCGAGCTGGGCAACTTCTGGGCCGACCTGGTCCGCGGAGTCGTGCGCGTCCTCCTCCCGATCTCGGTGATCGGCGCCCTCGTCCTGGTCGCCTGCGGCGCGATCCAGAACTTCTCCGGCATCCACGAGGTCGGCCAGTTCACGGGCGGCACGCAGCAGTGGAACGGCGGTGCGGTGGCCTCCCAGGAGGTCATCAAGGAACTGGGCACCAACGGCGGCGGTTACTTCAACGCCAACTCCGCCCACCCCTTCGAGAATCCCGACGGGCTGTCGAACCTCTTCGAGATCTATCTGATCCTCGTCATCCCCTTCGCGCTCACCCGCACCTTCGGCCGCATGGTCGGGTCGCTGAAGCAGGGGTACGCGATCCTCGGCACGATGGCCGCGATCTGGATCGGTTCCACCGCGCTGATGATGTGGACCGAATTCGCCCACAACGGCACCGCGTTCGACATCGCGGGCGGGGCGATGGAGGGCAAGGAGACCCGGTTCGGCATCGGCGGGTCCTCGCTCTTCGCCGTCGCCACCACGCTGACCTCCACCGGCGCGGTGAACTCCTTCCACTCCTCGTACACCGGCTTCGGCGGCGGCATCACCCTGCTGGGCATGCAGCTCGGCGAGATCGCGCCCGGGGGTGTCGGCTCCGGCCTCTACGGCATGCTGATCATGGCGGTCATCGCGGTGTTCCTCGCCGGCCTGATGGTCGGCCGCACCCCGGAGTACCTGGGCAAGAAGATCGGCACCCGCGAGATCACCTTCGCGGCCTGCTACATCCTGGTCACCCCGGCCCTCGTCCTCTGCTTCACGGCCGCCTCGTTCGTCCTGGACACCCCGGCGCACTCGATGACCCACTCCGGCGCGCACGGCTTCTCCGAGATCCTGTACGCCTTCACCTCGGGCGCCAACAACAACGGCTCGGCCTTCGCGGGGCTCAACGCCGACACGCAGTGGTTCAACTCGACCCTCGGCATCGCGATGCTGCTGGGCCGGTTCCTGCCGATGGTGTTCGTCCTCGCGCTCGCCGGATCGCTGGCCGAGCAGCGGCCCGTACCCGAGACGGCGGGCACGCTGCGCACCGAGAAGCCCCTCTTCACGGGCCTCCTCGTCGGCACGATCATGATCGTCGCCGGTCTCACCTACTTCCCGGCCCTCGCGCTGGGACCGCTCGCCGAAGGGCTCGCCGCATGAGCACCGTCACCCCCACCCGGCCCACGGAGCCGGAGGCACCCGCAGCGAGGAGCGCCGGGACCGGACGCGTCGGCGGCGGGCTGTTCGACCCCGCCCAGCTGCTCGCCTCCTTCCCGGAGGCGCTCCGCAAGCTCGACCCGCGCGTGATGGTCAAGTCCCCGGTCATGTTCGTGGTGCTGGTCGGCTCGGTCCTCACCACGGTCCTCGCGGTGAGGAACCCGGGCGACCGGTTCGGCTGGGCGATCACCGCCTGGCTCTGGCTCACCACCGTCTTCGCCAACCTCGCCGAGGCCGTCGCCGAGGGCCGGGGGAAGGCGCAGGCCGACACCCTGCGCAAGGCCAGGACCGACACCGTCGCCCGCCGTCTCACCCGGGACGGCACGGGCGAGGAGAAGGTCCCCGGCACCGAGCTCACCCCCGGCGACCTGGTCGTCTGCGAGGCGGGCGACGTCATCCCCGGCGACGGGGACGTCGTCGAGGGCGTCGCGAGCGTCGACGAGTCCGCGATCACCGGCGAGTCCGCCCCCGTCATCCGCGAGTCCGGCGGCGACCGGTGCGCGGTCACGGGCGGTACGAGGGTCCTCTCGGACCGGATCGTCGTGAAGATCACGGCGAAGCCCGGCGAGACCTTCATCGACCGGATGATCGGCCTGGTCGAGGGCGCCGCCCGGCAGAAGACGCCGAACGAGATCGCCCTCAACATCCTCCTCGCCTCCCTCACCATCGTCTTCCTCCTCGTGGTCGTCACGCTGAAGCCGTTCGCGATCTACGCGGGCGCCGACGAGCAGACCTCGCTCATCGTCCTGACGGCCCTGCTCGTCTGCCTGATCCCGACCACCATCGGCGCGCTGCTCTCCGCGATCGGCATCGCCGGCATGGACCGGCTCGTGCAGCGCAACGTGCTGGCGATGTCGGGACGGGCGGTCGAGGCCGCCGGCGACGTGTCGACGCTGCTGCTCGACAAGACCGGCACGATCACGCTGGGCAACCGCCGGGCGTCGGAGTTCGTCCCCGTACGCGGAACCACCGAGGCCGAGGTGGCCGACGCCGCCCAGCTCTCCTCCCTCGCGGACGAGACGCCCGAAGGCCGCTCGATCGTCGTCCTCGCGAAGGAGGGGTACGGCCTGCGCGAACGCCACCGGGGCGAACTGTCCGGTGCCGAGTGGATCGGATTCACCGCCCAGACCCGCATGTCGGGCGTGGACGCGGACGGACGCAAGGTCCGCAAGGGAGCGACCGGTTCGGTCGTCGCGTGGGTGAAGGAGCAGGGCGGCAGCGTCGCCGAGGACGCGCAGGCGCTCACGGACCGGATCTCCCAGGCCGGCGGCACGCCGCTGCTCGTGGCGGTGCGCGACGACAAGGGCGCGCGGGTCCTCGGCGTCATCCACCTCAAGGACGTCGTGAAGGAGGGCATGCGGGAGCGGTTCGACGAGCTGCGCCGCATGGGCATCAGGACCGTCATGATCACGGGTGACAACCCGCTGACCGCGAAGGCGATCGCCGAGGAGGCGGGTGTCGACGACTTCCTCGCCGAGGCCACCCCCGAGGACAAGATGGCCCTCATCAAGCGCGAGCAGGCCGGCGGCAAGCTCGTGGCGATGACCGGTGACGGCACCAACGACGCGCCCGCGCTCGCGCAGGCGGACGTCGGCGTGGCGATGAACACGGGCACGTCGGCCGCCAAGGAGGCCGGCAACATGGTCGACCTCGACTCCGACCCGACCAAGCTCATCGAGATCGTCGAGATCGGCAAGCAGCTCCTCATCACCCGGGGCGCCCTGACGACCTTCTCCCTCGCCAACGACGTCGCGAAGTACTTCGCGATCATCCCCGCCATGTTCGCGGTGGCCTACCCGTCGCTGGACAGGCTCAACATCATGGGCCTGGCCTCGCCCGAGTCGGCGATCCTCTCCGCCGTCGTCTTCAACGCCCTGGTCATCGTCGCCCTCGTGCCGCTCGCCCTCAAGGGCGTGCGCTACCGGCCCTCCAGCGCCGACTCCATGCTCCGCCGCAACCTCTGCGTCTACGGACTCGGCGGCCTGGTCGCCCCCTTCGTCGGCATCAAGCTCATCGACATGCTCCTCTCCCTCATCCCCGGAATCGGTTGATCGCCGCCATGAACAACTCCGTAGGAAACACCGGACGGGTCCTCTGGGCGGGCCTGCGCGCCCTCCTCGTCCTGACCCTGGTCTGCGGCGTGCTCTACCCGCTCGCCGTCACCGGCGTCGCCCAGCTCACCATGCCCGGCAAGGCGAACGGCTCGGAGATCGAGGACGCGAGCGGGAAGGCCGTCGGCTCCGAACTCATCGGCCAGACCTACCTCCTCCCCCTGAAGGAGGGGGAGGAGGCCGCGGCCCCGGACCTGAAGTGGTTCCAGCCCCGCCCCTCCAACGGCCTCGGCACCAACTCCGTCAACACCCGGTACGCGCTCCTCCTCTCCGGAGCCACCAACCGCTCCGGCGACAACGAGGACCTGATCCGGTGGGTGACCGACGCCAAGGCCGCCGTGGTGAAGGACAACTCCACGGCCGACTACCAGGTGAAGCCGTCGGACGTCCCCGCCGACGCCGTCACCTCCTCCGGTTCCGGCCTCGACCCGCACATCTCGCCCCGGTACGCGAAGCTCCAGGTCCACCGCGTCGCCGAGAGGAACGGGCTCACCGTCGCGCAGGTCGAGAAGCTCGTCGCCGACCACACCGACGACCGCGTCCTCGGCTTCATCGGCGAACCCCGGGTCAACGTCCTGAAGCTCAACGTCGCGCTGAAGGCCACCGTGGCGGCCGAGGGCTGAACCGCCCCGGCCGCTCCTCCGCCGGCCGGCCCGGTGCGGACCCGTGCGGCCCCGAGGTCCGCCCCGGCCGCCCGCCGGGGAGGAGCGGCCGTCCGCCGCGGAGGAGCGGCGGGCCCCGTTCCCTCCGGTGCGGCTACGCTGACGGAGCCGTCGCACGCGAACGAAGGACGCCCATGGCCCGCCCCTACCGCCCCGGACCCAGACGGTTCGTCTTCGCCACCGGCGACGGCGACGACCGGCAGGTCTCCGTGGCCGACCCGCAGGAAGCCTACGTGGCGTTCTCCGCGTTCTTCCGGGAGCGGGACGCCGCCACCTACACCATCAGCGACGAACCGGCGCGGCAGCACCTGGTCCTCGTGCCGGGGCAGGGCCTGATCTCCCGGATCGAGGACGCGGGCGTGCGCCGGGCGGAACACCTCCGGGTCGACCGGGGCAACCGCCACCTTCCCGCCGCGATGCTGTTCTTCGAGAACGGATACGCCGGCCTCGACCGCTTCGGCCAGTGGTTCTCCGACCCCGCCGACCTCGACGCGTCACCGGAGACCCGCGGCGCCGCCCGCGCCGCCGCGTTCACGACGGAAGCGGCGGCGATCGAGGAGGTCGCCCGGATCTGGGCGGATGCGGGCATCGTGGACCCGAGCGACCGGTACTACGTCTTCTTCGACTCGCACGGCGTCGACGACGACCGGGCCGAAAGGGCCGAACTGCTCCGGCTGATCGAGTTCCTCGGCGTCGAGCGGGTCGACGCCCCGGCCGGGGCCGCCGGGGGCGAAGTCTGGGTGCGCACCGACCCCCGCCTCGACGCCGCGTGCGCGCGGTGGGCGTGAACGGGCGCCCCGGCACGGGTCCGCGGCACCGCCGTGACGCCCACGCGGCGGCCCCGTCCCGGCCGGTGCCGTTCCCGGGAGGCCCGGGCCGATGAGGGACGTCGTCTTCACCCGGGGGAGCGGCTGGATCCCGATCGTGACCCGCGAGGACGGCGGGCCGAGGCTGACGCTCGGCGCCGGGGCCGACGCCAACCACGAGCCCCGCACGTTCGCGTTCCCGATCCGGGAGGACCATCTCGCGGTCATCCGGGAGGACCTGGCCAGGCACCTGCTGCTGTGGAGCGCGGTCCTTCCGCTGTGCGACGACGCCGGCACCCGGGGCCGGCTCGACGAGGACGCGGCCGTCGCGCTCCTGGACCCGGTCCTCCTCCTCCCGCCCGCGGACGTCGACGCGCTCTTCCGGCGCATCCGGTGGGACAGGGACCGGCTCGTCGCCCACGGGGCCGACGTCGCCCTGCTGGAGCGCGGTCGGGTCTGCGCGGCGATGCGCACGGCGACCGAGACGCCGGACGAGAAGCGCGCCCAGGAGCATCGCGCGGTCCGCCGCCGGGCGGAGCGCGGAGTGGTCCTCGGCCCGCTCGACACCGCGATCCTGAAGTACACCGGCCGGTACCTGCACGGCGGGACGGTCCCGGGACGCAGGCCCCACGCCGTGGACCCCGCGCTGCTGCCCGAGGTCATGCGGGTGGTCGCCACCGCGGAGCGGGCGTGCACCGGGATGCGGATCGGCCTCGATCCGCGACGGGGACGACGCGCCACGGACAAGCGCGCCTGGGACCGGATGGCGGCGGCGGTCGACGCGGCCGTGCGCCGCGCACACCCCGGACTCGCCGACGACGCGGTGCGCACGGTGGGCTTCCTGATGTGCTCGGAGGCCGCGGCCCGCTCCAGGAACACGCCCGCGGAGGAGGACGAGGAGACCGCCGCCGACCGCGCCGGCGCAACGGCCCTGTCGTTCACCGACGACAAGGGCGCCGAGGGGAAGTGGCGGCGGGGCGGTCCCCGCACCGCCGCCGCGGAGTTCTGGGAGTTCGTCGCCGACCGCTCCGCCGCGGACAACGAGGTCTTCACCATCGAGGACGAGGAACGGGGCGAGGGGATCCAGCTCCACTTCTACGCGGACTCCGTCGCCCGGATCACGACGGTGCGGAAGGGAGGCGCCGGGTCGGATCCGGAGTACCGGGTCGAGTACGGCCTGGTCGACGGGATCGAGGGCTACCGGGAGGTGGTGGGCGCCTTCGCCCGCGGCGGCTGCGCCGCACTCGACCGGCACGGCCCCTGGACACCGGACGTCGAGGAGTTCGAGCGCGCACGCCGACGGCGCGGCCCCCGGTAGCCCCGGCCACGAGCCCCGTACGCCGTCGGAGAAGGCCGGCCACAGCCGGTCCCGCCTCTCCAGGTCCACGGACGGACTCGTGCACACCACCGCCGGCGGCTGTCAGGGAGTGGAGTTCTTCCTCCGTCGGCCGCTGCGGGGCCCTCCGGCCCCTTCCGCCCCTTCCGGCCCCTTCCGGATCGTCGCGGGGGGAGAGGAGGCCATCGGGAGGTACGGGTGGTGATCGGGACCCGGGACCCGGGACCCGGGACGGGGGGCGGGGGCGAGAGTCTCCGGCGACGGAGGACAGGATCTGTCCTCGATGCCTTGTAGCGTCCCCGCATGGACTCCCTCCCCACGGTCTCGCGCCGCGCCCTGGGCCGTGCCACCCTCGCCCGCCAGCTGCTCCTCCGGCCCTCGCCGCTCGGGCCCGAGGAGGCCGTGCACCACCTGGTGGGGCTCCAGGCGCAGAACACCAAGCCCCCGTACTACGCCCTCGCCGCCCGCCTCGACGGCTTCCGGCCCGAGCGGCTGTCCGCGCTCATGGAGTCCCGCGCCGTCGCCCGGATCGTCTCCCTGCGCTCCACCGTGCACACCCACACCGCGGGCGACGCCGTCGCCCTGCGCCGGCTCGTCCAGGCGGGGGCGGTCGAGCGGGAGCTGAAGGCCTTCCGCAAGGGCCTCGCCGGCGTGGACCTGGACCGGCTCACCGCCCTGTCGACCGCGTACGTCGAGGAGCGGCCCCGCACCCCGAAGGAGCTGCGGGACCGTCTCCTGCGCGAGTGGCCCGACGCCGACCCGCTCGCCCTCACCGTCGCCGCCCGCTGCCTGCTCCTGATGGTGCAGGTCACCCCGCGCGGACTGTGGCGGCGCAGCGGCCAGGTCGCCCTCACCACCACCGGCGAGTGGTTCGGCGGGCCCGACGGGGAGGCGGCCGCGATCGACGAGACCGTCCTGCGCTACCTCGGCGCCTTCGGCCCCGCCTCCGTCAAGGACATGCAGACCTGGTGCGGGCTCACCCGTCTGCGGCCCGCCTTCGAGCGGCTGCGGCCCCGGCTCCTCGTCCTGCGCGACGAGCGGGGCACCGAGCTCTTCGACCTGCCCGACGCGCCCCGCCCCGACGCGGCCACCCCGGCGCCGCCGCGCCTCCTGCCCGAGTTCGACAACCTCCTGCTCTCGCACGCCGACCGCACCCGGATCGTCCCCGCCGAGCTGAAGGGACGCACCTGGACCGGCAACCAGGCCCACCGCGTGTTCCTCCTCGACGGGACGCTCGCCGGGCTCTGGTACCTGGAGGAGGCCAAGGAGCGCACCACCCTCACGGTCGAGCCCTTCGGCCGGATCACGCGCGCCGACCGCGCGGCCCTCGCGGACGAGGCCGAGCGGATCCTGCGCCTCACCGTGCCCGACGGCGACGCGTACGACCTCGTCCTGCCCTCCTAGGGCCTCCGGGCCCCGGTCCCGCCCCGCCTCCCCGGGGCCTGCGGGCTACGGCAGCGCGCCCGCCCGGCGGGCCGCCACGACCGCCTCCAGGCGGGTGTGCGCGCCGAGCTTCCGCATGGCCGAGCGCAGATAGCCCTTGACCGTCTCCGGGCGCAGGCCGAGCCGCTGGGCGGCCGCCGCGTTGGTGGCGCCGGACGCGACCGCCGCCAGGACGTCCGTCTCGCGCGGGGTCAGCCCCACACCGGGCACCGGCGTCCGGCCGGACGCCGCCTCCAGGCGTCCGCAGACCGCGAGCAGCCGCTGCCGCAGCTCCGCGTCCAGGACCTGCGGGGCGAGCGCGCGCAGCTCGCCGTGGGCCTGCCGGACCTCCTCCCACGAGGGGCCGGGGCGGTCGGGCGCGGGCGCCCGCGCCGCCCCGGCGAGCCGGCCGGCCTCGTCCCGCACCGCCAGTGCCTGCTCCACGTCCCGGGCCGCCGCGACCGCCGCGTCGAAGACCCGCTCGCCGAGCGGCAGCGCGTCGCGCAGCGCCCCGTACAGCACCCCGCGCACCCGCCGCCGGACGACCACCGGCACCGCGATCACCGACCGCAGGCCCTCCGCCGACACCGGGACGTCGTACTCGTGGGTGATGTGCCGGGCCACCGGGTAGTCGGTGACCGCGCAGGGGCGGGCGAGCGCCAGGCACTTGCCGCCCAGGCCGTTGCCGGGGGAGATCGCCAGGCCGTGGAGGGCCGTGGTCACCGCCCCGTGCAGCTCGGCTATGCGCAGCGGCCTGCCGCCGTCCCGCACCAGGCCGCCGAAGACCACGGGCAGCCCGCTGCCGCGCCGCAGCCGCACCAGCGCGGCCCGCAGCTCGGCCCCCTCGCTCCGCTCGGACACGGAAGAACGCCCCTTCCTCCACGCCTTCACCCCCGAACGGGGGTGGTGAGACCCGGGTCACCGATTACACGATGGGCGGGACCGGTCCCGCAACGAGGAGGACACATGACGGCTACCAGCGCGACCGAGGAGTTCCGGAACGCCCGGGACTTCCTGCTCCGGCACCGCGAGGACTACGAGGCGGCCCGCGACGGCTTCGCCTGGCCCCGCCCCGACCGGTTCAACTGGGCGCTGGAGTGGTTCGACGTCATCGCCGAGGGCAACGACCGCACCGCCCTGCACATCGTCGAGGAGGACGGCTCCGAGACCAGGGTGAGCTTCGCGGAGATGTCCGCCCGCTCGAACCGGGTCGCGAACTGGCTCCGCGCCCAGGGCGTCCGCGCCGGGGACCGGATCATCGTGATGCTGGGCAACCAGACCGAGCTGTGGGAGACCATGCTCGCCGCGATGAAGCTGCGCGCCGTCGTCATCCCCGCCACCCCGCTGCTCGGCCCCGCGGACCTCCGCGACCGGGTCGAGCGCGGCCGGGCCCGGCACGTGATCGTGCGCTCCGAGGACACCGCGAAGTTCGCCGGCGTGCCCGGCGACTACACCCGCATCTCGGTCGGCGGCGACGGGGTGGACTGGCTGGGGTACGAGCACTCCGCCCGCGAGCCGGACGTCTTCGAGCCCGACGGCGACACCCTCGCCCACGACACCCTGATGCTGTACTTCACCTCCGGCACCACCGCCCGCCCCAAGCTCGTCGAGCAGACCCACACCTCCTACCCGGTGGGCCACCTGGCGACGATGTACTGGATCGGGCTGAAGCCCGGCGACGTCCACCTGAACATCTCCTCGCCCGGCTGGGCCAAGCACGCCTGGTCCAACCTCTTCGCCCCGTGGAACGCCGAGGCGACCGTCTTCATCCACCACTACACGCGCTTCGACGCGGGCCGCCTGATGGCCGAGATGGAGCGCCACGGCGTCACCTCCTTCTGCGCCCCGCCGACCGTGTGGCGGATGCTGATCCAGTCCGACCTGAGCCGGCTCGCCACCCCGCCGCGCGAGGCCGTCGCCGCGGGCGAGCCGCTGAACCCCGAGGTCATCGCGGCGGTCCGGCGCGGCTGGGGCGTCACCATCCGGGACGGCTTCGGCCAGACCGAGACGGCCGTCCAGGTCTCCAACAGCCCCGGCCAGCGGCTGAAGGAGGGCTCCATGGGCCGCCCCAGCCCCGGGTACGCGGTCACCCTCGTCGACCCGGTGACCGGCCGCAGGGACGTGGCGGAGGGCGAGATCTGCCTCGACCTGTCCGCCCACCCGGTGGGTCTGATGACCGGCTACCACGGCGACCCGGAGAAGACGGCCGAGGCGATGGCCGGCGGCCTCTACCGCACCGGTGACATCGGCAGCCGCGACGAGGACGGCTACCTCCACTACGTGGGCCGCGCCGACGACGTCTTCAAGGCCTCCGACTACAAGATCAGCCCGTTCGAGCTGGAGAGCGCGCTCCTGGAGCACGAGTCCGTCGCCGAGGCGGCCGTCGTCCCGGCGCCCGACCCGCTGCGGCTCGCCGTCCCGAAGGCGTACGTCGTCCTCGCCGAGGGCTTCACACCGGACGCGGAGACCGCCCGCGCCCTCTTCGCCCACTCGCGGGCCGTCCTCGCCCCGTACAAGCGGGTCCGCCGCATCGAGTTCGCCGAGCTGCCGAAGACCGTCTCCGGCAAGATCCGGCGGGTCGAGCTGCGCCGCCTGACCGCCGAAGGGGCCTCCACGGGCCCGGAGTTCACGGAAGGAGACCTGGTGTGACCGGTACGGAGACCAGTTACGCGCACGGGGTGGCGGACACCCCGCTCCTCGGCGACACCATCGGCGCCGACCTCGACCGGGCGGTCGCCGCCTGGCCCGACCGCGAGGCCCTGGTCGACGTGGCCGGCGGCCGCCGCTGGACCTACGCCGAGTTCGGCGCCGCCGTCGACCGGATCGCGGGGGCGCTCCTCGGCAGCGGCGTCCGCAAGGGCGACCGGGTCGGGATCTGGGCGGTCAACTGCCCCGAGTGGGTCCTCGTCCAGTACGCCACGGCCCGGATCGGCGCCGTCATGGTGACCGTCAACCCGGCCTACCGCTCCCACGAACTCGCCTATGTGCTGAGGCAGTCGGGGATCTCGACGCTCTTCGCCTCGCTCGCCCACCGCACCAGCGACTACCGGGCGATGGTCGAGGAGGTCCGGGCCGACTGTCCCGGCCTGCGGGAGGCGGTGTACTTCGGCGACGCGAGCTGGGAGGAGTTCGCCGCGCGCCCGTCCGGCGGCCTCGTCCCCGAGCCGCTCTCCGCCGACGAGCCGGTCAACATCCAGTACACCTCGGGCACCACCGGCTTCCCCAAGGGCGCCACGCTCTCCCACCACAACATCCTCAACAACGGCTATTTCGTGGGCGAGATGATCGCCTACACCGAGCGGGACCGGATCTGCGTGCCGGTCCCCTTCTACCACTGCTTCGGCATGGTGATGGGCAATCTGGCGGCCACCTCGCACGGCGCCTGCATCGTCATCCCGGCCCCCTCCTTCGACCCGGCCGCGACCCTCCGCGCGGTCCAGGAGGAGCGCTGCACCTCGCTCTACGGGGTCCCCACGATGTTCATCGCGGAACTGGACCTCCCGGACTTCGCCTCGTACGACCTCTCCTCGCTGCGCACCGGCATCATGGCGGGCTCGCCGTGTCCGGTGGAGGTGATGAAGCGGGTGGTCGCGGAGATGAACATGACCGAGGTGTCGATCTGTTACGGCATGACGGAGACCTCGCCGGTCTCCACCCAGACCCGCCGCGACGACGACCTGGAGCGGCGCACCGGCACCGTCGGCCGGGTCCTCCCGCACGTCGAGGTGAAGGTGGTGGACCCGGCCTCCGGGCTCACCGTGCCGCGCGGCACCGCGGGCGAACTGTGCACCCGCGGCTACGGCGTGATGCTCGGCTACTGGGACGAGCCGGAGAAGACGGCGGAGGCCGTCGACGCGGGCCGCTGGATGCACACCGGCGACCTGGCCGTGATGCGCGAGGACGGGTACGTCGAGATCGTCGGCCGCATCAAGGACATGATCATCCGGGGCGGCGAGAACGTGTACCCGCGCGAGATCGAGGAGTTCCTCCACGGGCACCCCGGGATCGCCGACGTGCAGGTCGTCGGCGTCCCCGACGAGCGGTACGGCGAGGAGGTGCTGGCCTGCGTGATCCCGCGCGACCCGGCCGCCCCGCCGACCCTCGACGACATCACCGCCTTCTGCCGCGACCGCCTCGCCCACTACAAGGTCCCGCGCCGGGTCGAGGTCCTCGCCGAGTTCCCGATGACGGTGAGCGGCAAGGTGCGCAAGGTGGAACTGAGGGAGCGGTACCGGGAGTAGGACGGGCCCTGCGGGGCGGACCGGGGCGGACCGGATCCTCCGGCCGGGCCCCGGCCTCGCATCCGGCCGGTTCAGGGCCGGGGCGGACCGGTCCTCCGGGTCAGGCCGGGCTCCCCGCGAGCTCCCGGCGCATGCAGATCCGGGGCCAGGCCGCCAGGCCGTGGGCGGCCTCGGCCCGGCTGATGGCCAGCAGGCCGTCGGTGAGGCCGGGGTCGCCGTCGGCGAGCGGACGGAAGCCGAGCCGGGCGTAGTACGGGGCGTTCCACGGCACTTCGGTGAAGGTCGTCAGGGTCAGGGCCGTCAGGCCCTCCTCCCGGGCGGCCGCCGCCAGGTGCTCGATGAGCTCCCGGCCGACGCCCCGGCGGGCCGCGGCGGGGTGCACGGAGACCTGCTCGATGTGGGCGGCCCCGTCGACGGTCTCCGCGAGCAGGTAGGCGACGGGCCGGTCGGCCCCGTCGACCGCGACCCAGGCCCGGCCCGCCGCGCGGTACCCCTCCAGCACGTCCAGCGGGAGGGGCTCGTCGTCGGCGATCGCGGTCATCCCGAGGGTGCGGAAGGGTTCGCCCGCCGCGCGCTCGATGGACTGGAGCAGCGGGAGTTCGGCCGGTGCGGCAGCTCGGATGCGCATACGCCAGTATGGCCCCGCCTCAGCGCCGGTCGGAGGGGCGGCGGCCGAGCAGCCCCCCGTCGCGGGAGAAGCGCGGCAGGAAGAGGGCGAGCGCGGGGTCGCCGTACAGCGCCACGTACAGCCGGACCAGCCGTCCGTCCGTCACCTCGCTCCGGTGCGCGGGCAGCGGGTGCCGCTCCCGCAGCTCGGCCAGGAGCCGCCGGGCAGCGCGGGTCGCGGGCGGCAGCCGGAGCAGGGCGAGGGCGGCGAGGAGGACCGGCACCGCCGTCGCCAGGACGGCCGCGGTCCCCGGTCCGTCCCCGGTGGCCGCGCCCGCGAGCACGCCCGCCACGAGGGTCGCCGGCGCGGCGGCCAGCAGCAGCCGGGCCGCGCGGTGGCGACCCGGCGGCCGCAGCAGCCCCGTCCGCCCCAGCTCGCCCCGCAGGCCGTCCACCGCCCGGCGCGTCTCGGGGCGGAGGGTCAGCGCGCGCAGGGCCAGGGCGTTGCGGAGCGAGCGGTGGACGCCGAGCTGGACCGGGTCCCGGGTGCGGCCCGGCCCGCCATTGGCCCGAACCGTGTGTTTGCGCCCGGCCGCGACCGCGCCGTGCTGGTGCAGCGCCACCAGCGCGACCGTCACCGCCGCCCGCCGTCCGCCGCGCAGCAGAGCCAGCGCCTCGGGCCCGGGCACCGCGCCGGCGGGGCCCGGGCCCCCGCCCCGGCCGGGTGCGCACAGCAGCACCGCCGCGACCAGCAGTTCGGCCCAGGCGGCCGCGGCCGCCGCCATGAACCACCCTGTCCCCGTCCCCATGCCCGCCACCCCCCACGGTGTTTCTGCCCGGGGGACCGTGATCATCACGCGTGGATGGCCGGATCCGTTCGCTCGAAGGCGCGGTACGGATCAGATGGCGCCGCCCGACGTGAGTTCGTCGGCCGCGTTGTTCACGGGCTGCGGGGTCCCGGTGAGGTCGAGGACGAAGAGCGGCAGCCCTATCTCGGCGGCGCGGGACCGGGCCTCCGGGGTGTAGCCGGCGAGCGAGAAGAAGACGCTCACGGCGGAGGCGCTGAGTCCGTTCAGCCACAGGCACTCCACGGCCCGCAGTCCGGCCGGCCGGGTGCTCGGGTCGACCTGGGCGACGAGCCCGGGGCCGCGCAGGTCCACCCCGGCGGAGCGCCGGTCCTCGGGCTGCACGATCTCCCGGAAGCCGAGCCACTGGAGGTACGTGGCGGCGGCGGCCACGGCGTCCCGCGCGGTCCTGATCGTCACCGGCCGGAACGCGCCGCGCGCCGCGGCGGGCCGGGGCGCGGTCGGCGGCAGCGGGATGTGGACGGGGTACCGCTCGGCGAAGGACCGGGGCGGGGCGCCGAACCAGTCCGAGGGAGGCGCGCCGGGATCGCCCCCGGGAGCCTGCGGCCCGGGGAACGGGGCCGGCTCCTCCCGGTCCGCCCGCAGGCTCCAGGGCTCACCGGCCTCCCAGGCCGCGTCCGCGTCCACGGCGTCCGTGGCGTCAACGGCGTCCACGGCGTCCTCCGCGTCCGGGACGCCCCAGGCCACGCCGGTCTCCGTGGTCTCCTCTCCGTCCCAGGAGCCCCCGGCCTCCCAGAGCTCCCCGGCCTCCCCGGCGACTCCGTCGTCCCAGGGGTCTCCGAGGCCGCAGGCTTCCCCGATTTCCCCGGCTCCCCCGATTTCCCCGGTCGCCCCGGTGTTCCCGTCCTCTCCGGCGTTCCCGTCCCCCTCGGCCTCCCCCTCCGCCTCCTCCTCCGGGGCGGCGAAGAGGCCGGGAGGGGCGGGGGAGGGCTCCGGGCCGGCGGAGGCGGGCGGGGCGTGTCCGGCCGGGCCGTGCGGGTCGGAGCCGTACTCCCGTCCTCCGTCCTCGGCGGTCTCCGGTTCCCCGGGGACGGGGGTCACCGGGACGCGCAGGACGGCTCCGCAGGCGCAGCCCAGCTCCGGCTGCGGCCACTGGTCCTCGCGGCCGCAGGCGAGGCAGCGGACGGTGACCCACTCCTCCCGCCAGTTCCGGCGCCGGAGCGGCTCGGCCGCCGCGTCCGGGTCCAGGCGCGGGGCGACCGGGTTCCCGCAGGGGCAGGGGAAGGCGGGGGCCGCGAACACATGGCTCCGCCGGCATGCGGGGCAGCGCACCGACAGCGATTCACCCATACCGAACCCCCTCTTCCCGTGCGCCCATCGTCCACCCTTCCGGCCGCGCGGGGGTGCGACTTCGGCCATCGGACGGGGTCCTCGGGCGGCTTTCGGGTGCCCGTCTGGTGGGCGGTGCCTTGACGGCTTCCCGACCCCCACTTACATTGCTTCCGTATAGCAGAACAGTTCTTCCGCATTACGGAAACAGGACCGGGCGGCCCGCCCGGAACCTGCGACCGACCGGCCGAGCAGGAGCACTCCCATGCCTCGTATGACCGCCGCCGCAGCGGCCGTTGAGATCCTCAAGCGCGAAGGCGTCACCAACGCGTTCGGCGTGCCCGGCGCGGCGATCAACCCCTTCTACCGCGAGCTCAAGAACGTCGGCGGCATCGCCCACACGCTGGCCCGCCACGTCGAGGGCGCCTCCCACATGGCGGAGGGCTACACCCGCGCCAAGGCCGGCAACATCGGTGTCTGCATCGGCACCTCCGGCCCCGCCGGCACCGACATGATCACCGGCCTGTACTCGGCGATCGCCGACTCGATCCCGATCCTCTGCATCACGGGCCAGGCCCCGGTCTCGAAGCTCCACAAGGAGGACTTCCAGGCCGTCGACATCGCCTCGATCGCCAAGCCCGTCACCAAGGCCGCCACCACGGTCCTGGAGGCCGCGCAGGTCCCCGGCGTCTTCCAGCAGGCCTTCCACCTGATGCGCTCCGGCCGTCCCGGCCCGGTCCTCATCGACCTGCCGATCGACGTCCAGCTCACCGAGATCGAGTTCGACCCGGAGACCTACGAGCCGCTGCCGGTCTACAAGCCGCAGGCCACCCGCGCCCAGGCCGAGAAGGCGCTCTCCTTCCTGCTGGAGGCCGAGCGCCCGCTGATCGTCGCCGGCGGCGGCATCATCAACGCCGACGCCACCGACCTCCTCGTCGAGTTCGCCGAGCTGACGAACATCCCGGTCATCTCCACCCTCATGGGCTGGGGCACCATCCCGGACGACCACGAGCTCGCCGCCGGCATGGTCGGCGTCCAGACCGCGCACCGCTACGGCAACGCGACCTTCCTGGAGTCCGACACGGTCATCGGCATCGGCAACCGCTGGGCCAACCGCCACACCGGCTACAACCTCGACGCCTACACGGCCGGCCGGAAGTTCGTCCACGTCGACATCGAGCCCACCCAGCTCGGCAAGATCTTCGCCCCGGACTACGGCATCGCCTCCGACGCCAAGGCCGCCCTGGAGCTCTTCGTCGCCATCGCCAAGGAGTGGAAGGCCGAGGGCAAGCTCCCCGACTTCACCGCCTGGGCCGCCTCCGCGCAGGACCGCAAGGCCACCCTCCAGCGCCGCACGCACTTCGACGACGTGCCGATCAAGCCGCAGCGCGTCTACGAGGAGATGAACAAGGCCTTCGGCCCGGAGACCCGGTACGTCACCACCATCGGCCTCTCCCAGATCGCCGCCGCGCAGTTCCTGCACGTCTACAAGCCGCGCCACTGGATCAACTGCGGCCAGGCCGGCCCGCTCGGCTGGACCATCCCGGCCGCCATCGGCGCCGCCACCGCCGACCCGGAGACCCCGGTCGTCGCGCTCTCCGGCGACTACGACTTCCAGTTCATGATCGAGGAGCTGGCGGTCGCCGCCCAGCACAAGGTCCCCTACGTCCACGTCCTCGTGAACAACGCCTACCTCGGCCTCATCCGGCAGGCGCAGGGCGGCCTCGGCATCAACTTCGAGGTCAACCTCGAGTTCGAGAACATCAACACCCCCGAGATCGGCGTCTACGGCGTCGACCACGTCAAGGTCGCCGAGGGCCTCGGCGTCAAGGCGATCCGCGTCACCGACCCGGAGAAGCTGGGCGAGGCCCTGGAGCAGGCCAAGAAGCTGGCCGTCGAGCACCAGGTCCCGGTCGTCGTCGAGGCGATCCTGGAGCGCATCACCAACATCGCCATGAGCAAGACCGTCGACATGAGCGACGTCACCGAGTTCGAGGACCTGGCCACCGAGCCCGGCCACGCGCCCACCGCGATCAAGCCGCTCGCGGTCTGATCGCCTCCTCCGGGGCCCGTCCCCGGCCCACGTGCCCGGCCGGCTCCATCCGGCCGGGCACGCGGCGGTTACCGTGGACACCATGACCGCCGTCGTTCCCACCCGCCTCGTCACCCACGTCGAACTGGACGAGGCCCACACCACCGGCCGGCAGCTGTCGGTCTCCGCCCGGCTGGAGGCCGAACTCTCCGACGGACGCAGTCTGGTCCTCCTCGACGACCGGGGCTGGGCCGAGAGCCTCATGGGCGACGGCGACATCCGGGACCACCTCACCGCGGAGTCCGTCGAGGAGGACGCCCGGACCGTCGTCGGACCCGACGAGCCCTTCGGGGACCAGACCCACGAGCAGGCCGCCGCCGCCCACTGGGGCGCCCTCGCCGGCCGGCTGGCCGCACGGGGCGTCGACGCCGGCGGACCCGCCCTCGCGGCCCTCCCGCACGCCGTCGTCCTCGGCGCCCGCCTGCGCGCCTGGGCGAAGCTCTAGCACCGCCCCCGCCCCCGCCCGCGGTCCGGTCCCTTCGACCGTTTTCCCGGGCGCCTCCCACGACACCCAGCCCGCCAGCGGCGTCACCGGCACCAGCAGCAGCCGCCCGCCGGACACCGAACGCGGGGGATGGTCACGGGGGTCGACCCGGAGCCGGCCGCCGCCGAGCCGGCGCGTCCGCCCCGGGCACAGCTCGTCGAGCGCGGCCGCCCGGCCGTCCCGCGCCGGCCGCGCGGTCCGGGCCGTCGCGTCGGCCTCCAGCGCCCTCCGGCGCCCCGGCCGCTCCGGCAGCACCGTCTCCCGCCACACCCACTCCGGCAGGGCCGCCAGTCGCTCCGGCAGGTCGCGGCGCGAGCGCAGCGGCTCCGGCACGGGTCCGCCGACCGACACCGCCAGGTCGGCCGGGGCCGCCTCCGGCGCGGTCGACCGGACCGCCGCGACCTCCTCCTCGAAGCACCGCTCGCCGTCGCCGTACGGGGCCGGGGTGAGGAAGTCCGCGTTCCAGGCGGGGGCTGATCGCCGCCCGGACCAGCAGCGCGTCGAGCGGTTCGGCGGCGCCCCGCGCCGGCGGGCGCGCCTCGGCCGCCGCGACCTGGCGGACCAACGCCCTGCTCCTCTCCGACCGTCCCCGCCGGCTGCTCTACCCGGCGCCGTGGGTGCCCCACGGGCTGATCGTCGGCCGCGAGGCGCTCTTCGTGTCGTACGCCCCCGACCGGGCCGGCCCGCTCCTCGCCTGTGCGGCCGCCGGCATGCTCGCCGGGGACACCGTGGTGGGACGGTTCGTGCCGGCGCGGCTGCGGAGCCGGCTGGCCGCGCCCCTCCAGGCGCTGCCGGCGGCCCCGCACCTGCTCTTCGCGGTGGGTGCGGGGCCGTCCGTGGCGGTGGCGGCCGCGGCCGTGGCGGTCTCCGCGGTCGGCTACGGCGCGAGCCTGCTGTACCAGGTGTGCCTGCCCCGCCACGGCGCCTCGCTCGCCGTCACCGCCGTCCTCACCGCGGGGCTGTCGAGCGCAGCACCACCGTCTCCTCGCACGGCCCGTCGGCGAACAGCTTGAGCGCCTCCATCTCGTCCTTGTCCACCGTGAGCCCCCAGCGCAGCTTGGTGCCGACCCACTCGCCGACGTAGCGGCAGTAGGCGGCGTTGCCGTCGGGCACCCACTCGGCGGGGTCCTGGGTCCCCTTGGCCCTCTGGCTGCGGGCGGTGACGGCGACCAGCGTCGCCGCGGCCCCCTGGTCGTTGGCGAACAGGGCCCGCCGGCCCGCCGTCCAGCCGGACGCGCCCGAGGCCCAGGCCTCCGCCAGGGGGACGAGGTGGTCGACGCGGAGCAGGGCCGGGTCGGTGACGGTCTGGCCGTCGTAGTACGAGGTCCACCTGCCGCCGGTGAGCGCGCACGCGGCGCCGGTGGCGGGCGCCTCGACGGCCTCCGCGAGCAGCACCTCGGCGCGGGTGTCGCAGGCGTCCGCGGTGTCGAGCCCCTTGTCCCAGTGGGCGAAGGCGGCTTCCTCGTACCCCTGGGGCTCCTCGGTGGCCTCGGTCAGCTCGGCGAGCGCGTCGGGGAAGAGCTGGACGCCGGCGGAGGCGGCGGGGGAGGGGGCGGCGAGCGGGGACAGGACGAGGGCGAGCGGGACGAGCCCGCGCATCAGGTTCTTGATCACGTACCGGTGGATAGCGCCGGTCGCGGGGCGCACGGGGGCCGAATCGCGGTGCGCTCCGCCGAGCGGGTGCGGATGTTCACCGCAGAAACGATGCGGTGCGGGGGCGCTTCCGGGCGGTGCGGGGTGCTTCCGGGCGGTGCGGGGTGCTTCCGGGCGGTGCGGGGTGGTGCCGGGCGGTGCCGGGGTGCGGGGGTGCGGGGGTGCCGGGGTGCGGGGACGACGAAAGAGCGCGGAACCAAGGACCGTAAACCTGGTTCCGCGCTCTCGTCGTGACCGCCCGACGGTGCGAGGCTGGCGCGACAGGACGTTCGCACCGCCGGGCGGAGTTCGTGTGCTCCCCTGGGCGGGGAGGGCGTTGGGACCGCGGCGGCTCCGGCGGACGCTTCGGCCGGTCCCTTCCTTCAGGTCTGGAAGGGGGGCCGGGCGTCCTGGCCACCGCACTGGCTCGGAGCCGCCGCGGTCCTCACGCTGTCCGTTGAACACCGGCCACCCCTCATCCGGGCCGGTGTTCCGGACGGCGTACGGCATTGACCTCCCGTCAGATGCCGTACGCGGTCTGGGAATTCGAGACGACTAGTCCTCGCGCAGGGCGCGGACGGCCTCCTCGACGCGCTTGCCGTACTCGGCGTCGGCGGCGGCGAAGTGGGCGAGGTTCTTCTCGATGACGTCCTCGCGGGACACCTGGGAGAGGCCGCCGGCGATGTTGGCGATCAGGCGGGACTTCTCCTCCTCCGACATCAGGCGGTAGAGCTCGCCGGCCTGGAAGAAGTCGTCGTCCTTGGTGTGCTGCGGGGCCGCGTGGGCGCCGGTCCAGCCGTGGATCGCGAGCGGCGCGGAGAGCGGCGCGTCGGTCTGGGCCGGGCCCTGGTACGAGTTGGGCTCGTAGTTCTTGTCGTACCGCGAGCCGTAGCGGGTGGCGTGGGCGCCGTCGCGGCCGTAGTTGTCCGCGACCGTCGCCCTGGGGGCGTTCACGGGCAGCTGGGTGTGGTTCACGCCGAGGCGGTAGCGGTGGGCGTCCGCGTAGGCGAAGAGGCGGCCCTGGAGCATCTTGTCCGGCGAGGGGCCGATGCCCGGGACGAAGTTGTTCGGGGAGAACGCGGCCTGCTCGACCTCGGCGAAGACGTTGTCCGGGTTGCGGTCGAGGACCATCCGGCCGACCCGCTGGAGCGGGTAGTCCGCGTGCGGCCACACCTTGGTGAGGTCGAACGGGTTGAAGCGGTACTCGGCGGCCTCGGCGGCCGGCATGACCTGCACGTAGAGGGTCCAGGACGGGTTCACGCCGCGCTCGATGGCCTGGAGCAGGTCCGTCTGGTGCGAGTTGGCGTCCTTGCCGACGAGCTCGGCGGCCTGGTCGGCGGAGAGGGAGCGGACGCCCTGGTTCGTCTTGAAGTGGTACTTGACGAAGAAGGCCTCGCCCGCCTCGTTGGTCCACTGGTAGGTGTGCGAGCCGTAGCCGTTCATGTGGCGGTACGAGGCCGGGATGCCGCGGTCGCCCATGAGCCAGGTGATCTGGTGGGTGGCCTCGGGGGCGTGGGCCCAGAAGTCCCAGACGTTGTCCGCCTCCTGCTTGCCCGTGAAGGGGTCGCGCTTCTGGGAGTGGATGAAGTCGGGGAACTTGATCGGGTCCTTGATGAAGAACACCGGGGTGTTGTTGCCGACGAGGTCGTAGTTGCCCTCTTCGGTGTAGAACTTCACCGCGAAGCCGCGCGGGTCGCGGACCGCGTCCGCGCCGCCGAGCGAGTCGGCCACGGTGGAGAAGCGGATGAAGAGCTCCGTCTTCCGGCCCACCTCGGAGAGGAAGTCGGCCTTGGTGAAGCCGGTGACGTCGTCGGTCACCTCGAAGTAGCCGTACGCGCCGGAGCCGCGGGCGTGCACCACGCGCTCCGGGATGCGCTCACGGTTGAAGCGCGCGAGCTTCTCCAGCAGGTGCTGGTCCTGGAGGAGGAGAGGGCCACCGACGCCGGCGGTGGCGGAGTTCTGGTTGTCGGCGACGGGGGCGCCGGACTCGGTCGTAAGCACGCGCTTCGACATGGTGGCCTTTCCGTACAGGATGCTGCTGACTGCCGTGGAGCGTAAGTTCGCTCGAAACACGGCGTCAACAGTTTGTTGAAATTGAAGTGTGGTGTTCCGGTCGGCGGCGGCGCCTGGGCGCGACAGGACAGGTGTCAGCGCCGCCGCCGACCGGAAATCTGGGGCCCCGTCGGGACGGGGCGGCAGGTCAGACCTGCGCGCCGGAGAGACGCTCGACGGCGCGGAGCAGGGCCGAGTGGTCCAGGCCGCCGTCACCCTGCGCGCGCAGCGAGGCGACGAGCTGGGCGACCACGGCGCCGACCGGGAGGGCCGCGCCGACGTTGCGGGCGGCGTCGGTCACGATGCCCATGTCCTTGTGGTGCAGGTCGATCCGGAAGCCGGGCTTGAAGTCCCGGTTCAGGAAGTTGTCCTTCTTGCGGGTCAGCACGGTCGAGCCGGCCAGACCGCCGTTGAGGACGTCGAGGGCGGCCTGGAGGTTCACGCCGGACTTCTCCAGGAAGACCACGGCCTCGGCGCACGCCTGGATGTTCACGGCGACGATGAGCTGGTTGGCCGCCTTGACCGTCTGGCCGGAGCCGTGCGGGCCGCAGAGGACGATGACCTTGCCGAGGGCCTCCAGGATCGGGAGGGCCTCGTCGAAGTCGGCCTGCTCGCCGCCGACCATGATGGAGAGCACGGCCTCGATGGCGCCGGCCTCGCCGCCGGAGACGGGGGCGTCGATGACGCGGATGCCCTTCTCCTTGGCGTTCTTCGCCAGGTCCACGGAGGTCTGCGGGGTGATCGACGACATGTCGACGATCAGCGCGCCCTGCCTGGCGTTCTCCAGGATGCCCTCGGGGCCGTAGGAGATGGCCTCGACCTGCGGGGAGGCGGGCACCATCGTGATGATGACGTCGGCGTCCTTCACGGCCTCGGCGATGGAGCCGGCCGCGGTGCCGCCGGCCTTGGCCAGGCGCTCCAGCTTGTCCTGCTCCAGGGTGAAGCCGGTGACCGAGTAGCCGGCCTTGATCAGGTTCTCGGACATGGGGGAGCCCATGATGCCGAGGCCGATCCACGCGATCTTGGGAAGGTTGCTCATGAGGGTGCCTCTCAAAACAAGGTCGTACGGGGAGGGGGCCTGCGTCAGCGGGCCGGGCGGGCCTCTGCGGCGAGCCATGCGAAGGACGCGGCGGCGTCGGCGGCCTTGTACTCCAGGCCGACCCAGCCGTCGTAACCGGCCTTCCTCAGCTCGTCGAGCAGCTGCTCCAGGGGGAGCTCGCCGGTGCCCGGGGCGCCGCGGCCCGGCTTGTCCGCGATCTGGACGTGGCCGGTCTTGTCCGCGTACCGCGCGATGACGTCGCTGACGTCCTCGCCGTTCATGGCCAGGTGGTAGATGTCGAGGAGGAACTTGGCGTTGCCGAGCCCGGTGGCCTCGTTCACCTTGTCGACGACCTCGATCGCGGAGGGGGCGCTCACCAGCGGGTAGAGCGGCGACTCCGGCTCGTTCAGGGTCTCGATCAGCAGGATCGCGCCGACGCGGTCGGCGGCGCGGGCCGCCAGGACCAGGTTCTCCAGGGCGAGGGCGTCCTGGACCTCCGGGTCGACGCCCTCGACGCGGTTGCCGTAGAGCGCGTTGAGCGCCTTGCAGCCGACCGAGGCGGCGAAGTCCGCGGCGATGTCGATGTTGGCCTTGAAGCGGTCGGACTCCTCGCCCGGGACCGAGACCGCGCCGCGGTCCGGGCCGGGGAGCTGTCCGGCGTAGAAGTTCAGGCCCACCAGCTGGGTGCCGGCGTCCTCAAGGGCCTTCTTGAGGGCGTCGAGCTCGCTCTGCTCGGGGGTGGCGGTGTCGATCCAGGGCCACCACAGCTCGACCGCGGTGAAGCCCGCCGCGGCGGCGGCCGCGGGGCGCTCCAGGAGCGGGAGTTCCGTGAAGAGGATCGACAGGTTCACATCGAAGCGCTGGTCCGTGTATCCCATGAGGGGCGGCGCTCCTTCCGTATTGCGGAAGTCGTTTTCTGTCTGACGGAATGTTGCAAGCCCGTGGCGGCGCTTGTCAAGGCCTCCCTCCGACTCCGGGGCTCCCCAGCTGCCCGAACGGCCCGTAGCGTGGGGCCATGGTGCGTTTGAGAGTGGAGTTCACGACCGAGCCGTTCGACCTCGACGAGGCGCCGGCCCACGCGGTCGTGGCCCGTGAGGTCATCCAGTCGGCCGACCTGGACGCCGTCGACGTCGGTCCCTTCGGCAACACCGCGGAGGGCGGCGCCGACGCCGTCCTCACCGCCGTCGACGAGCTGCTGCGCAAGGCGCTCGGGGCCGGTGCCACCCGGGTCTCGCTCCAGCTCAACGTGATCGGCGAGGGCGGGGAGGACGCGAAGTGACCGAGCATCCCTTGGCGGCCGCGGTGAAGCCGCTGGTCGACGCGATGGGCGCGGAAGTGCTGGATCCGGCACAGGCCGCGGTCGACGACGTCGTCCTGTCCTGGGAGGGCGAGGACGTCCTCGCCGTGCGGCTGCCGCAGCTGTCGGACTCCCTGGACCACATCCTCGCGGCGATGGAGCGGCGGCACGGGGTGCCGCTGTCGGAGCTCGACCGCAAGAGCAAGCAGGAGGTCGTCCGGGTGCTGGAGGCCCGCGGCGCCTTCTCGGTGCGGCACGGGGTGGAGACGGTGGCGGGTGCACTGGGTGTCAGCCGCTTCACCGTCTACAACTACCTGAACAGGGAAAACGCCTCCAAGAACGCGTAGTCGATCAAGAGTTGCCACAGGCCGTCGTCCGCATGTCGGGACGACGGCTTTTGTGTCACCGAGTTTTCAACAAAGTGTTGACGTCGTGTTGCCGAGGGCGTTAGCTATCCGCAGCCCGTCCGACGCACAGCGAAAAACAGCCACGGAGGCTTCCCGTGACTTCAGGTACGACACCGGGCCTCACCCGGTTCAACACCTCGGCGGACAGCGAGGCTCTCGCCGCGCTCCACGAGGTGTGCTCCAGTTCGGCGTGGGGGAGCAAGCTCCTCGCCCAGCGCCCGTACTCCACCGCCGAAGCCCTCTTCCTCGCCAGCGACGCCGCCATGGCCGAGCTGACCGCCGAGGACCTGGCCGAGGCGATGGCGGGCCACCCGCCGATCGGTCGTCCGAAGGAAGGGGATGCCACCTCCACCCGCGAGCAGAGCGGGATGGCCGGCTCCTCCGCCGAGCTCAAGGCCGAGATGCTCGAACTGAACCTGGCCTACCAGGACCGTTTCGGCCACGTCTTCCTCATCTGCGCCACCGGCAGGACCGGCGAGCAGATGCGCGACGCGGTCAAGGACCGGATCGGCAACTCGCCCGAGCAGGAGCGCGAGATCGTCCGCGCCGAACTGGGCAAGATCAACCGCATCCGGCTCACCCGTCTCGTAGAGGAAGAGAGCGCCGCATGAGCACCGACACCACGGCCTCGGTGTCCACCCACATCCTGGACACCAGCATCGGACGCCCCGCGGAGGGCGTGGCGATCACCCTCGCCGCCCGCGCCGGTTCCGACGCCGCCTGGGTCGCGCTCGGCGGCTCGGCCACCGACGCCGACGGACGGTGCAAGGACCTTCCGGCCCTGCCGGTCGGCACCACCCACGTACGCCTCGACTTCGAGACCGAGGCGTACTTCCTGAGCAAGCAGAACCAGCAAGCCGAGGCGCAGCAGGACGCCCCCGCGAATCGGGACAGCGGTCCGGACGGTGCTTTCTTCCCGGAGGTGGCGATCACGTTCGCCGTCAAGCCGGGCGAGCACTACCACGTACCGCTGCTGCTCAACCCGTTCGGCTACTCCGTTTACCGAGGGAGCTAGCAGACATGCCCACGATTCTCGGCCAGAACCAGTACGGCAAAGCAGAGAACCGCGTCGTCAAGATCACGCGGGACGGCGCCACCCACCACATCAAGGACCTGAACGTCTCCGTCGCCCTCTCCGGCGACCTCAGCGACGTGCACCTCACCGGCTCCAACGCCCACTGCCTCCCCACCGACACGACGAAGAACACCGTCTTCGCGTTCGCCAAGGAGTACGGCATCGAGTCCGCCGAGCAGTTCGGCATCCACCTCGCCCGCCACTTCGTGACGAGCCAGGAGCCCATCAAGCGGGCCCGGATCCGGATCGAGGAGTACTCCTGGGAGCGCATCGCCTCCTCGGACGCCAACTCCAAGTTCATCGGCGCCGACGAGGTGAACCACTCCTTCGCCCGCAAGGGCCAGGAGACCCGGGTCACCCAGATCACCTACGACGGCGAGAAGTGGGAGGTCATCTCCGGCCTCAAGGACCTCGTCGTCATGAACTCCACCAACTCGGAGTTCTGGGGCTACATCAAGGACCAGTACACCACCCTCCAGGAGGCGTACGACCGCATCCTGGCGACCCAGGTGTCCGGCCGCTGGCGGTTCAACTGGACCGACGACGACCAGCGCATGCCCCACTGGGAGCGGTCCTACGAGCAGACCAGGAAGCACATGCTCGAGGCGTTCGCGGAGACGTACTCGTACTCCCTCCAGCAGACGCTCTACCAGATGGCCACGCGGATCATCAACCACCGCGCGGAGATCGACGAGGTGCGCTTCTCGCTCCCCAACAAGCACCACTTCCTGGTCGACCTCGAGCCCTTCGGGCTGAAGAACGACAACGAGGTCTACTACGCCGCGGACCGCATGTACGGCCTCATCGAGGCCACGGTCCTGCGTGACGGCGCCGAGGCGCTGATCCCGGTCGACATGACCAATCTCTGAGCGGCACCACATCTCTGAGCGGCACTGAGTGATCCGGTCCCCGCCCGCCCGCAGCCGGGCGGGGACCGGCACCAGACCGGAGGGAACCCAGCATGGCACTGCCCGCAAAGGGGCCGGCGTCCGCCGAAGGCCCGTGTCCCACCCCGTCGTCCACCGCGGCCCCGTCCCAGGCCGCCTGCCATCCGGTGGACGAGAAGCTCCCCGCCTCGCGGCTCGTGCCCGCGGCGCTCCAGCACATCGCCGCCATGTACGCCGGCGTCGTCACCCCTCCGCTCATCATCGGCCAGGCCGTCGGACTCGACGCGGCCGGGATGACCCGGCTCATCGCCGCCAGCCTCCTGATCGCCGGCTGCGCCACCATCCTGCAGACCCTCGGCGTCCGGAACTTCGCCGGCAACCGGCTCCCCTTCGTCAACGCGGCCTCCTCCGCGGGCATCGCCCCGATGCTGGCCATCGCCGAGACGAGCGCCCCCGGCCACCAACTCCCCGCCATCTACGGCGCGGTCATGGTCGCCGGCGTCTTCTGCCTCGCCGTCGGCCCCTTCTTCGGACGGCTCCTGCGCTTCTTCCCGCCGCTCGTCACCGGCGTCGTCATCACCCTGATCGGCGTCACCCTGATGCCGGTGCCCGTCAGCTGGGCCCAGGGAGGCGACAAGACCGCCGCCGACTTCGGCGCCATGAAGTACCTCGCGCTCGCCGGCTTCACCCTCGTGGTCGTGCTGCTCTTCCAGCGCTTCGGGCGCGGCTTCGTCAAGCAGATCGCGCTCCTCCTCGGCCTGCTCATCGGCACCCTCGCCGCGATCCCCTTCGGGATGGCCGACTTCGGCGCCCTGCGCGAGGCGCCCGTCGCGGCCCTGCCGGCCCCCTTCGCCTTCGGCGCCCCCGAGTTCCAGCCCGCCGCGATCCTCTCCCTGTGCATCGTGATGCTCGTCCTCATGACCGAGTCCAGCGCCGGCATGCTCGCCCTCGGCGAGATCTGCGACCGGCCCAGCGACGGCAGGACCATCACCCGGGGCCTGCGCACCGACGGCATCGCCACCCTGCTCGGCCCCGTCTTCGGCGGCTTCCCGACCTCCGCCTTCGCGCAGAACGTCGGCGTCGTCTCGCTCACCCGGGTCCGCTCCCGCTACGTGGTCGCCGTCGCCGGCGGCGCCCTCCTGGTGCTCGGCGCCTTCCCGGTGCTCGGCGCGGTGGTCTCCACCGTCCCGATGCCCGTCCTCGGCGGCGCCGGCATCGTCCTCTTCGGCTCCATCGCCGTCAGCGGCATCCGGACGCTCTCCGAGGCCGGGCTCGACGACAGCTCCAACATCATCCTGGTGGCCGTCGCGCTCGGAGCGGGCATCATCCCGCTCGCCGCTCCCACCTTCTACGCCGGCTTCCCCGCCTGGGCGCAGACCGTGCTCGGCTCCGGCATCAGCGCCGGCGCGCTCGTCGCCGTCCTGCTGAATCTGTTCTTCCACCATCTCGGCACCCGGAGCCGTCAGACGGCTCCGGCACTCAAATCCTCCTAGGGTCCTGCCGTGCCCTCCCCCCGCGAGCCCGTCGCGGAGGGATCCCCACCCCCTGGAATGAAGGAAGCACCGCCATGGCAGCACCTTCGGCAGCCCCCCAGCGCATCGTCATCGAGAACGCGGCCATCGCCACCGTCGACGCGCAGGACACCGAGTACGCCTCCGGCTACCTCGTCGTCGCCGGCAACCGGATCGAGTCCCTCGGCGCCGGCAAGGCGCCCGAGAACCTGGAGAACGTGGTCCGGCGCATCGACGCCACCGGTCACCTGATCACGCCGGGCCTGGTCAACACCCACCACCACTTCTACCAGTGGATCACCCGGGGCCTCGCGACCGACCACAACCTCTTCAACTGGCTGGTCGCGCTCTACCCGACCTGGGCCCGCATCGACGAGCAGATGGTGCGCGTCGCCGCCCAGGGTTCGCTGGCCATGATGGCCCGCGGTGGCGTCACCACCGCGATGGACCACCACTACGTCTTCCCGCAGGGCTCCGGCGACCTGTCCGGCGCCATCATCGGCGCCGCGTCCGAGATGGGCGTCCGCTTCACCCTGGCCCGCGGCTCCATGGACCGCAGCGAGAAGGACGGCGGCCTGCCGCCGGACTTCGCCGTCGAGACCACCGAGGGCGCGCTCGCCGCGACCGAGGAGACCGTCAAGAAGCACCACGACGCCTCCTTCGACTCGATGACGCAGGTCGCCGTCGCCCCCTGCTCCCCCTTCTCCATCTCCACCGAGCTGCTCCGCGAGGGCGCCGCGCTCGGCCGCCGGCTCGGCGTGCGCATGCACACCCACGGCTCGGAGACCGTGGAGGAGGAGAAGTTCTGCCACGAGCTCTTCGGCATGGGCCCGACCGACTACTTCGAGTCGACCGGCTTCCTCGGCGAGGACGTGTGGATGGCGCACTGCGTCCACATGAACGACTCCGACATCGCCGCCTTCGCCCGCACGAAGACCGGCGTCGCCCACTGCCCGTCCTCCAACGCGCGCCTCGCCGCCGGCATCGCCCGCGTCCCCGACATGCTGAAGGCGGGCGTACCGGTCGGCCTCGGCGTCGACGGCACCGCCTCCAACGAGTCGGGCGAGCTCCACACCGAGCTGCGCAACGCGCTGCTCATCAACCGCCTCGGCGCCCACCGCGAGTCCGCGCTCAACGCCCGCCAGGCGCTGCGCCTCGGCACCTACGGCGGTGCGCAGGTCCTCGGCCGCGCCGACAACATCGGCTCCCTGGAGGCGGGCAAGCTCGCCGACTTCGTCCTCTGGAAGATCGACGGCCTCGGCCACTCGTCGATCGCCGACCCGGTCACCGCCATCGTCTTCGGCGCGGCGGCCCCGGTCACCGCCTCCTTCGTCAACGGCAAGCAGATCGTGGAGAACAATCGCCTGCTCACCGTCGACGAGGACACCATCGCGCGGGACGCGCGCACGGAGGCCCAGCGCCTGGCCCGCATCGCGGCCCAGGCCTGATCCTCCCCCCGGAGTCCGGTCGGGGGGGACGGCCCCCGACCGGTCGCCGCGGACCCGAGCGGGGTCCGCGGCAGCCCGACCGGGGGGCGCCGTACGCAGAAGTCGTACGGCGCCCCCCGGGACGGTGACCCGTGCCCGCACCCCCACACCGGGCACCCCGTCGTCCGCGCCGCACCCCTTCCTCCGGCGCACCGCACCACCTCGCACCGAGCCGCACCTCCTGCACTTCGCACCGCATCGCTCCGACTCCCTGACACCCGCGTCACCGCCGACGTGTAACCGACCGGAGGAACCGCCGTGGCCGACGAGCCCCAGGTTCGCAATGCACAAGACGCAGGCACCGCCCCGGAAGACCGGACCAAGCATCCGGTCGACGAGATCCTGCCCCCCCTGAAGATGTTCACCAGCGGCCTCCAGCACGTGGCCGCCATGTACGCGGGCGTGGTGGCCCCGCCGCTGATCGTCGGAGCGGCCGTCGGCCTCTCCGGCACCGAACTCACCTTCCTCACCGGGGCCAGCCTCTTCACGGCCGGCCTCGCCACCTTCCTCCAGACGCTCGGCTTCTGGAAGATCGGCGCCAAGCTCCCCTTCGTCAACGGCGTCACCTTCGCCGGTGTCGCCCCCATGCTGGCGATCGTCGACACGACGGACGACAAGGCCGACGCGCTGCCCATCATCTTCGGCGCGATCATCGTCGCCGGCGTGCTGGGCTTCCTCGCCGCTCCCTGGTTCTCCCGGCTGGTGCGGTTCTTCCCGCCGGTCGTCACCGGAACCGTCATCACCCTCATCGGCGTCTCGCTGCTGCCGGTCGCCTTCGGCTGGGCCCAGGGGCCCAACCCGGCGGCGGAGAACTACGGGTCGGTGAAGTTCCTCGCCCTGGCCGGCATCACGCTCGTCGTGGTCCTGCTGCTGCGCCGCTTCACCCGCGGGTTCCTGAAGCAGATCGCCGTCCTCGTCGGCCTGGTCCTCGGCACGCTGATCGCCATACCCTTCGGCGTCACCGACTTCAGCGCGGTGGCGGAGGCGGACATCGTCGGCTTCCCGACGCCGTTCCACTTCGGCGCCCCGCAGTTCGCCCTGGCGGCGATCATCTCGATGTGCGTGGTCATGCTGGTCTCGATGACCGAGTCGACCGCCGACATGCTGGCGCTCGGCGAGATCGTCGAGAAGCCCGCCGACGAGAAGACCATCGCGGGCGGTCTGCGCGCCGACACCCTCGGCTCCGCGCTCAGCCCGCTCTTCAACGGCTTCATGTGCAGCGCCTTCGCCCAGAACGTCGGCCTGGTCGCCATGACCAAGATCCGCAGCCGTTACGTCGTCGCCTGCGGCGGCGGTCTGCTGGTCCTGATGGGCCTCTCGCCCGTCGCGGCCTCGCTGATCTCGGTCGTGCCCCGGCCGGTCCTCGGCGGCGCGGGCGTCGTCCTCTTCGGCTCGGTCGCGGCCAGCGGCATCCAGACCCTGGTCAAGGCCGGCCTGGAGAAGGACAACAACGTCCTCATCGTGGCCGTCTCGCTGGCCGTCGGCATCATCCCGATCACGGCGCCGGAGTTCTACCACGCCTTCCCGGAGACCGCGAAGATCATCCTGGACTCCGGCATCTCCACCGGCTGCGTCGCCGCCGTCCTGCTCAACGTGGTCTTCAACCACTTCGGCGGACGCAAGGACGACGACGAGGTGACGGCGCCGATGGAGCCGGGCGAGGAGATCCGCAGCGCCAAGGCGGCCCACGCCCACTAGCCGGCCCGCGGCCACGAGCAGGACCGTGCCCACGAGCGGGACCGCACCCGGAAGGCCCGGCCCCGCCGGGGCACGCACCGCGCCCCGCCTCCGCCCCGCCCGCCCCGGCCCCCGCGCACCCCGCGGGGACCGGGGCGGCGGCGTGCCCGCCGCCCTCACGCCGACTCCCGCGCGATCCGCCGGGCGCACTCCCCGGCCAGCGCCGGATACGCGGCGGCGATCGCCTCGTACAGCCTGCGCCGCAGCAGCCGCTCGGCCTCGCGGCGTCCGACGTCGCCGTAGAGCCCGTCGAGCAGCGTCTCGTACCGGACGAGGGCCTGGCGCAGGTACCCCACCTGCCACCGCGCGAGCGGGCCGGCGGGCGGTCCGGCCTCCCGGCCGCCCGGTCCGCGGGCGGTCAGCAGGTGCCGGTGGCGGGCCGCCCGGCGCTCCAGCTCGGCCGCCGGCAGCCTCGGCACCTCGATCGGCTCGGCCCGGATCGCGGCGAGCACGGCGGCCCGCCGCCTCCCGGCGAGCAGCCCGGCGCCCGCGCTCCGCCGGGCCCGGGCGAGGGCCGCCGAGGCCGCCGCGAACTCCGGCGTCCGCTCCACCGCCTCGACCCGCGCCAGCAGGTAGAGCCGCACCGGCGCCGGCGCGTACCGGCGCGGATCGCGGCCCTGCACGTCCGGCAGTCCGAGCAGCTCCCGCACCATCGCCTCGGTCCAGCCGCGCCGCAGCACCCCGGCTCCCGACACGTACAGCCAACGGTCCGTCATGGTTCCCCCGGAAATCGACTACGGAGAGTGACGGTTCCAGTGAAGCGCGCCCCACCGACAACGGCCCCCCGACGCCCCCTTGCGAATCCCTCCCTCCGCATGCGATATAGGTCTGGACCTTTTCGACGGACGGAGGCCGGACCGTGCAACGCCCGCTCGCCGCAAGCCTGTTGACCGGTGCGGCACTCGCCGCGCTCACCGCCTGCTCCGGCGCCGGAGCCGCCCCGGACACCACCCCGCCCGCCGCCCCCACCGGCCTGACGGCCACCTCCGGCAGCGCCACCACCGTCCACGTCATGTGGCAGGCGGCCGCCGACGACCGCGCGGTCACCTCCTACCAGGTCCTCCAGGACGGCCGGCCGGTCAGGGAACTCCCCGGCACCACCCTCATGACCGACGTCACCGGCCTCGCCCCCGGCACCCGCCACACCTTCGCCGTCATCGCCCGCGACGCCGCCGGCAACGCCTCGCCCGCCACCCCCGCCGTCCCCGCCACCACCCTCCGCGCCACCGCCGAGGACCGCGAACCCCCCACCGCCCCCCGCACCCTGCGCGCCACCCCCGACGGTCCCGACGCCGCCGTCCTCACCTGGACCCCCTCCCGCGACGACACCCGCGTCACCGCCTACGACGTCCACCAGGCGGGCGTCCGCGTCCACACCGCCCCCGGCACCGCCACCAGCGCCCGCGTCACCGGCCTGCGCCCCGGCACCGCCTACTCCTTCACCCTCCGCGCCCGCGACGCCGCGGAGAACTCCTCCCCGGACGGTCCCCCCGCCGACCTCACCACCGCGCCCGCCCCCGGAGCACCCCCCAACACCTCCCCGCTCGCCCTCGCCGCCACCTCGGCCGGCGGCGAGGTCACCCTCGCCTGGACCCCGCCGGAGACCGGGGGCCCCGTCACCCACCACGAACTCCACATCGACGGCCGCTTCGCCACCACCGTCGTCTGGGGCACCACGCCGCCCCCGGGCCGCGCCACCTACACCTTCCCGGCCCGCGTGAAGCCCGGCACCACCCTCACCCTCACCCTCCGCGCCCGCCTCCCCGACGGGACCTGGGGCGACTTCTCCGCCCCCCGCACCGTCGTCGTCCGCTGAGCCGCCCGGGTCCGGCGGGTTCGCCGGACCCGCCGGACCCCGCCGGGGGTGTCCCTCAGGCCGATCCCGGCACCCCCGACCTACCCTGGAAGCGTGGCCGAGACCGTTCTCACCAATACCGGGCTGGACAACTTCCTGGCGCTCCTCGACGGCGGACCGGAGCGGAGCGACCCCGCCTTCGTCCGGGCCGCCGAGGCCGTGCTGGGGCTGCTCGCGCTGCGAGGCGCCGACCGGACCGGCGGACTCCCCGAGCCCGCCCCCGAACTGGTCCGCAAGGTGCTCGTCGAGGACCTGCCGGCCTTCGTCTACGCCCCGCCCGGCGACCTCGCCGCCTACCCGGCCGTCGTCGCCGCCCTCGCCGGACGCTTCGACGGCGAACTCGGGCAGCGCGTCGCCGCCGTCGTCCGCGAGGCCGTGCCCGACTTCGAGCGGGCCATGACCGACCCCGGGAACCTCACCTGGCACCGCTGGTACGCCTCCCTGCTCCGCACCGTCGGCGCCGACCTCGCCGACGCCGACGACGTGCGGCGGCGCATCGGCGCCCTCGACGGGGCACCGCTGCCCGACGGGGTGCTCCGCGCCGACCTCATGGGCCGGACCGCGCTCGCCGACACCGTGCTCGCCGAGGCGGTCGCCCGCGCCTACGTCCGCGACGCCGAGGAACCGCCCGCCGCGGGGCCGCTCCTCACCGACCACGCCGTCGCCGCCGGCGTCGGCCGCGTCACCGCCGCCCTCCTCGACCGCTGGACCGCCGCCGGACTCACCGAGCAGCTCACCGGCGCGTACGCCCGCTTCGCGCCCGGACCCGACGACTTCCCCCACCTCGTCCTCGCCGACGCCCTGCTCGACGAGCACATGGACTACTACGGCGACCCCTCGGTCCCCGTCCCGCCGCCCGCGGCCCTGGACGGCGCCGCCGACGTCGAACGGCACGCCGACGAGCTCCTCGCCGCCGTCGAGGAGCTCGCCGAGGAGGAGTACGAGCCCTTCGGCGGCGAGGCGCCGCACCTGCTGTACGCGCTCTACCAGCGCGGCTGCGCCGCCGACTCGGTCGCCCGCCGCGCCGCCGAGTACGAGGACTGGACCGTCGACCCGGCCCTGGAGGACGTCCCCGTGGCCGTCCCCGAGGACGTCACCGGCGGGTACGAGACCCCGCCGGTGCCCGAACTCGTCCGGCTGCTCGGCTCGGCGGGCCTCGGCGAGGACGACCGCGCCCGCCTGGAGGGGCCGGCCCGCGACCTCGCCGTCGTCGCCGACCGGCTCGCCGCCACCGGCCTCGTCCTGCGCTCCGGCGACGCCTTCGGGCTGACCCCGCGCGGCGCGGCCACCGTCCGCTACCTCCTGCGGGTGCGCCGGATCGCCGCGCCCACCGCCACCGAGACCGCCGCCCTGCCCGCGCGCGAGCTGGTGGCCGCCGCCGCGCAGTGGCCGCACGCGCCCGCCGCGCGCGTGCTCGCCGACTGGCTGCACGCGCGCGGGGGCACCGCCGAAGCCTGGTCGGAGCTGCTCGCCGCGCTCGGCACGGTCCACGCCCACGCCTCCGAAGGAGCCGACGTGCGGGCCCTGTTCGAGCTCCTCGACACGGCCGCCGCCCCGCCCGGAGCCCTGCGCGGCGCGCTGCGCGACCCGGTGATCGGCGCCTACGCCCTGGAGGCGCTCCGGGCCCGCGGCGAGGAGGCCGACGCCGTCCAGGTGCCGCTGTCGGCCCGTGCCCTGCGCGTCCTCGACGGACTGCCCGCCAAGAAGGGACCGCTGGAGTCCCGCCGGGCCGCCTTCGACGCGGCCGCCGCCGACTGGCCGGGCGGCTCGGCCGCCCTGGTCCGGGCGATGGCCGAGGCCGACCGGCACGCCGCCGGACGGGTCCTCGGCCCGCTGGGCGTCAGCCTGCCGTGAGGTACATCCCCGAGGGGCCCGCGCCCGCCGTGTTCCGGCAGGCCCGGTGGCCCGACGGGACGGCGTGGACCAGCGCCAGGCAGCGCCCGAGGGCCTGCTGGCCGTAGGCGTTGGGGTGCATCGACTCCTGCACCAGGCCCTGGGTGCTCTGGCTGTCGATCCACCGCGCCCACTCGCTCGACGCCCCCGACGCGGGCAGCGAAGCCGTCACCTGGCGGCTCGCCTTCGCGCACACCTCGCGCCCCTGGAGGGCGTCCCGCAGGTCCAGGAACTGCGCGCCCTTGGCCACGGCGACCTGCCGCAGCCGGTCGGAGAGCTGCGGCACGAGGGAGTCCCGCGCCCAGTCGGCGTCCTTGTTCCAGAAGGGGCAGCCGCCGGTGTTCGTCCGGGACCAGCCGGACTCCGGGTAGCGGTTCTCGGCCGCGCGGGGGATCGGCGAGGGGTAGGACTGGAGCACGATCCGGTAGTCGGAGGCGGCGTAGCCCGCGCCCGTCATCACGGCCCGGATCTCGTCGACGGCCTTGCCGACGGCGGCCATGGCGGTGTCGATCCGCGCGTCGACCTCGGCCTGCTGGTCGTCGTGGCAGTACGAGTACCAGACGATGTAGTCGGTCGCGCAGGTGGTGATGATGTCGGCGAAGCCGAGGTCGTTGCCCCCGACGGAGAGGGCGATCAGCTCCACGTCGTGCGAGGCCGCGACCTCGGCCAGCCGGTCGGCCTGCGGGGCCTCGCCCTTGAAGGCCGTGCCGCCCCGGGAGGCGCGGAAGACGTTCTGCGCGGTGGCGCCGGAGCAGGCGAGGTTGACGAGGGCCGCGGCGACCGGGCCCGCGCTGCGCACCTCGGAGACGTCCGAGCGGTGGCAGCCGCCGGCGGTGGAGCCGTACACCCGGGAGGGGTCGTGGCCGCTGCCCGTCCAGGCGCGGTCGGTGCCGTCGCGGCTCCCGGAGTTCGTCAGGCTGTTGCCGAGCCAGCGGCCGGCCTCGCCGGAGATGTAGCTGTCGCCCATGGCGACGACGGCGGTCGGCCCGGTGCCGGGGGCGGCCTGGGCGGGGGGAGCGGCGACGGAGGCCAGTCCGGCGGCGGTACACAGTGCCAGGAACGCGCGCAGCGCGCGGTGGGGGGTCGAGGGCATGGCTGTGCTCCTGCGGTGCGCAGTGACGTGGGGGACGGCCGCCGGCCGGTGGCATGGCGGAATCTCGCACGGCGCGTCTTATTACCGCTAGGTAGCTGCATATCTCGGTTGCGTCACGTCGCCTGTGACGCGACAGGGCCCGTCTCCCCGGAGCTGTGCGTTCGCCGGGAGGGACGGGCCCTGTCGCGGGTGGTGCGGGGGATCAGCCGACGAGCTGCTCGTACGCGGGGAGGGTGAGGAAGTCCGCGTAGTCCGCGTCGAGGGAGACGTGGAGGAGGAGGTCGTGGGCCTGCTGCCACTTGCCGGCCGCGAAGGCCTCCTCGCCGATCTCGGCGCGGATGGCGGCGAGCTCCTCGGCGGCGACCTCGCGGGCCAGCTCGGGGGTGGCGGTCTCGCCGTTCTCGAAGACCACGCCCGCGTTGATCCACTGCCAGATCTGGGAGCGGGAGATCTCGGCGGTGGCCGCGTCCTCCATCAGGTTGAAGATGGCGACGGCGCCGAGGCCGCGCAGCCACGCCTCGATGTAGCGGATGCCGACCTGGGCGGCGTTGCGCAGTCCGTCGTACGTCGGCTTCGCGTCGAGCGAGTCGATGGCGATGAGGTCGCCGGGCGCCACGGAGACGTCCTCGCGCAGGCGGTCCTTCTGGTTCGGCCTGTCGCCGAGGACGGCGTCGAAGGAGGCCATGGCGATCGGGACGAGGTCGGGGTGGGCGACCCAGGAGCCGTCGAAGCCGTCGCCGGCCTCGCGGTCCTTGTCGGCCTTGACCTTCTCGAAGGCGACCTTGTTGACCTCGGCGTCCTTGCGGGACGGGATGAAGGCCGCCATGCCGCCGATGGCGTGCGCGCCTCGCTTGTGGCAGGTGCGGACGAGGAGTTCGGTGTACGCCCGCATGAACGGGGCCGTCATCGTCACGGCGTTGCGGTCCGGGAGGACGAACTTGGCCCCGCCGTCACGGAAGTTCTTGACGATGGAGAAGAGGTAGTCCCAGCGGCCCGCGTTGAGGCCGGCGGCGTGGTCGCGGAGCTCGTAGAGGATCTCCTCCATCTCGTACGCGGCCGTGATGGTCTCGATGAGGACCGTGGCGCGGACGGTGCCCTGCGGGATGCCGACGTAGTCCTGGGCGAAGACGAAGATGTCGTTCCAGAGGCGGGCCTCCAGGTGCGACTCGGTCTTCGGCAGGTAGAAGTACGGGCCCTTGCCGAGGTCGATCAGGCGCTGCGCGTTGTGGAAGAAGTACAGGCCGAAGTCGACGAGCGCGCCGGGCACCGCGCGTCCCTCGAAGGCGAGGTGACGCTCCTCCAGGTGCCAGCCGCGGGGGCGCATGACGACCGTGGCGAGCTCCTCGGCCGGCCCCAGGGCGTAGGACTTGCCGGTGCGGGCGTCGGTGAAGTCGATGTTCCGGGTGTACGCGTCGATCAGGTTGACCTGGCCGAGGACGACGTTCTCCCAGGTCGGGGCGGAGGCGTCCTCGAAGTCCGCGAGCCACACCCGCGCGCCGGAGTTGAGCGCGTTGATCGTCATCTTGCGGTCGGTCGGACCGGTGATCTCGACGCGCCGGTCGTTCAGGGCCGCCGGGGCCGGCGCGACCTTCCAGGAGTCGTCGGCGCGGATCGCCGCGGTCTCCGGCAGGAAGTCGAGGGTGGAGGTGCGGGCGATCTCGGCGCGGCGCTCGGCGCGGCGGGCGAGCAGCTCGTCCCGGCGCGGGGTGAACCGGCGGTGGAGCTCGGCGACGAAGGCGAGGGCCGCCTCCGTCAGCACCTCCTCCTGACGCGGCAGGGGCTCGGCGTCGACGACGACCAGGGGGGACGGCGCTGGTGCGGACATGAACTGTCACTTCCTTCAGCGGACTACGCGTGCGGTGCCTGGCGGCCGCCGGGCGTCACGGACGGCACGGAGTGCCGCGGGAGCCGAGATACGGCCGCGAGCGCCGTCGCAGGTGCTCAGGCGCTTCTATGCAGTGGATATTAGTTTCCTCATGGTGGAAGTTCAATCGTTTGTTGATGTCGAGATTCTTCGGGTCGACAGACCATGGCTCCGGGTGCCAGCCCTTTCACTCCAGGTGCCCGGAGCCGGGCCCGCTCATCCCTCCAGCCGGTACAGATCGGCCTCCGTGTCGATGTCGAAGGGCTCGGCCACGTCCCCGCACTCCACCAGCGCGATGGCGTCGCGGTGCGCCGCCAGGTAGTCCCGCGCCCCCCGGTCGCCCTCCGCGCCCGCCGCGACGCCCGCCCAGCGGTCCGCGCCGAACAGCACCGGATGGCCCCGCTTCCCGTCGTACGAGGCCGCCGCCAGCGCGTCCCGCCGCCCGGCCGCGGCCGCCCGCACCCGGGCGACCGCCGCCGCGCCGATGCCCGGCTGGTCCACCAGCGAGACCAGCACCGCGTCCGCCCGGCGCGGGTCCGCCGCCAGCGAGGCCAGGCCGACCCGCAGCGAGGAGCCCATCCCGCCGGCCCAGTCCGGGTTCTCCACCACCACGCAGCCCGACAGCTCCGCCCGCTCCCGTACCCGCTCCGCCGAGGCGCCGAGGACCACGTGCACCACCGCGCACCCGCCCTCGCGCAGCACCCGGACCGCGTGCTCGACCAGCGGACGGCCCCGGTAGGGCAGCAGGGCCTTCGGCCGGCCGCCGAGCCGCCGCCCGCCGCCGGCGGCCAGCAGCAGACCGGCGACCACGGGCGTCCCCGGTGCCGGAGGGGCCGCGGGCGCCGCGGGCGTCACGGGGGTCGGGGGGGCCGCGGGGTTCGCGGGGGTCATCGGAGTCATGGAGGACTGCATACCGCATGACACGGAATGACACGGTCGCATGAATGCGCGGCACGGCCCCTTCCCCGCCGGGCGCCCGGAGGAGTTAACTGACCCGCGACTCCGGGCGCCCGACCACCGCCCGGGGGTACCAGGAGCGGGCGTCTCGGAGTGGGGGACCGTGTTGCGGAGCGTGGGGCAGAGGCGAGTGACCGGCGAGGCAGTGGACCCGAGGGTGGCCGGACTGCGGTCCGCCGTGGCCCGGCTCCGGCGCGAACTCGCCGGACACCGGGTGGAGTTCGCCGACCGCGGGATCGCCGAGGACGAACTGGCGGCGCTCGACGCGATGGCGGCCGGCGGCGCCCCCGAGGTCTGGCGGCTGCGCCGCAGCCTGCTCCTCGTCGCCGGCTCGCTCGGCTCCGTCAGCGCCCTCTCCGAAGGGCTGGCGGGAGTCCGGCACGCCGTCGAGCTCTTCGGCCCCTCGCTGCCGCCCCAGCGGCCCGGCGGCCCGTCCTCCTGAGCCCCGGCGGCCCGGCGGGCCCGTCCTCCTGGGCCTCAGCGCCGGATCAGGCGCCGCTCGCGGGCGACGGCCACCGCGGCCGTCCGCGAGTCCACCCCCAGCTTCGCGAAGACGTGCACCAGATGGGACTTGACCGTCGCCTGGCTGAGGAAGAGCACCTTGCTGATCTGCTGGTTCGACAGCCCCTCGCCGACCAGCTGGAGCACCTCCAGCTCCCGCTTGGTCAGCGCCTCCGCGGGCGTCCGCATCCGGTCCATCAGCCGGTACGCCACCGCCGGCGCCAGTGCCGACTGGCCGGCCGCCGCCGTCCGCACCGCCGCCGCCAGCTCCTCCGGCGGCGCGTCCTTCAGCAGGTACCCCGAGGCCCCGGCCTCCACCGCCGCCAGGATGTCCGCGTCGGTGTCGTACGTCGTCAGCACCAGGACCCGCGGGCCGCCCGGCACCCGCGTGATCGCCGCCGTCGCCTCCGACCCGTGCATCCCCGCGCCGAACTGGAGGTCCATCAGGACCACGTCGACCCCCCCGGCCGCCGCCAGCTCCACCGCGCGCTCCGCCGTCGCCGCCTCGCCGACCACGGTGAGGCCCGGCTCGGTGTCCAGGACCGCGCGCAGCCCCGCCCGTACCACCGGATGGTCGTCGGCGAGCAGCAGCCGGACCGTCCCGGGAGCCGTCACCGGGCACCTCCCGCGGGCAGCGGCAGGGTGACCGCGACGGCCGTGCCCTGCCCCGGCGCCGACTCGACCGTGAGGGTGCCGCCCAGCGACTCCGCCCGCGACCGCATCGCCGGCAGTCCGAAGCCGCCGCCGTCCACCGACCCCCGCACCCCCTCCGGCTCGAAACCCCTCCCGTCGTCCACGACGTCCAGCGCCACCGCGTCCTCCATGAACGACAGGGTGATCTCCGCCCGCTCCGCGGCCGCGTGCCGCACCGTGTTCCCCAGCGCCGACTGCGCGATCCGCAGCAGCGCGACCTCGTACGGCGTCGGCAGCTCCACCGGCGTCCCGCTCACCGAGAACCGCGCCCGCGGCCCCGCGCCCGGCTCGCACAGCCGCTCCAGGGCCGCCGCCAGCGACCCCCGCTCCAGATCCGGAGGCGTCAGCGCCCGCACGAACCGGCGCGCCTCCGCCAGATTGTCCTGCGCGGCCTGCCGCGCCCGGTCGATGTGCCCGGCCGCGGGGGAACCCTCGGGCAGCGCCCGCTCGGCCGCCCGCAGCAGCAGCTGGATCGACGACAGCCCCTGCGCGAGCGTGTCGTGGATCTCCCGGGCCAGCCGCTCCCGCTCGGCCAGCGTCCCCGCGTGCCGCTCCGCCGCCGCCAGCTCCGTCCGCGTGGCGATCAGCTCCTCGATCAGCCGCCGGCGCCGCTCGCTCTCCCGGTACAGCGCCTGGTAGCCGAGGACGGTCGCCACCGCCACCGCGCCCCCGAGCAGCGGCCCGATGAAGACCCCCGGGTTCAGCGCGGCGCCGTGGCCCACGTACGAGCCGATCGCGGCGCCCGCCGTCAGCGCGACCACCGGCAGCGCCCAGCGGACCGGCAGCAGGTGCAGCTGGAGGAAGTACAGCGGGAAGGCCACCCACAGGGCCTCCGGCGTCGTCCACAGCAGCGCCAGCCAGGACGCCCCCAGCACCGCCAGCCAGCAGGCCGCGGCCCGCTGCGACTCCCGCACGGAGGGGAGCCGGGCCCCGGCCGCGTACACCGCCCCGGTGAGGACGGCGAGGGCCGTGCCCGCGGCGGAGGGGGCGCGGACCGCGGCGAGCACCAGCAGGCCGCCCGTCAGGAGGTGCAGACAGACGCGCAGGACGCGGAGCACGGGGGTGAGGGAACGCGGATGCATGACCCCACCAGCGTAGACAGGAGCCGGCGATCCGGACTCAACCGAAAGTTCGAGGAGGGAGCCATCCGCGGCGCGATGCCCGGAAGGGGCCGCCGACAGCAGGCTGGGTCCCATGTTCGTGGCATGGAGAGACCTGAGATTCGCCAAGGGGCGGTTCGCCCTCATGGGCACGGTGATCGTGCTGATCACCCTGCTCGTGGGGCTGCTTTCCGGGCTGACGGCCGGACTCGCGCGGGAGAACGTCTCCGCGGTGACCGGCCTGCCCGCCGACCGGATCGCCTTCGCCGCCCCGCCGGCCGGGCAGTCGGTCTCGTTCACCGACTCGACGGTGACCGAGGAGCAGTGGACCGCCTGGGCCGGGCGCCCCGGGGTGAGCGCGGCGGCGCCGCTCGGCATCCGCACCCTCAACGCGGTCGCGGGGGAGCGGACCGCCGCCGTCTCCGCCTTCGGCACGGAACCGGGCGACGGTCTCGCGCCCGCCCCCGTCGCGCCCGGCAAGGCCGTCCTGTCCGAGTCGGCCGCCGAGGAACTCGACGCGCGCGCCGGGGACGCGGTCCGGCTCGGCCCGCTGGAGGTCACCGTCGCGGCGGTCGCCGGGGACGCCTCGTACAGCCACACGCCCGTCGTCTGGACCTCGCTCGACGACTGGCAGCGGCTCGGCCACGGCGGCACCACCACCGAGGAGCAGGCCACCGTCGTCGCGCTGCGCGGCGACGCCGACTGGGCGGCGGGCGACACGGCCGCCGGCACGGAGGCGCGGACCGTGGACGACGCGCTCACCGCCCTCGGGTCCTACCAGGCCGAGAACGGCTCCCTCCAGCTCATGCGCGGCTTCCTCTTCGCGATCTCCGCACTGGTCATAGGCGCCTTCTTCACCGTCTGGACCATCCAGCGCAGCGGTGACGTCGCCGTCCTCAAGGCGCTCGGCGCCTCCACGTCCTACCTGCTGCGCGACGCGCTGGGGCAGGCGGTCCTGATGCTGGTGACGGGCACGCTGCTCGGCACCGGCCTCGCCCTCGGCATCGGCGCGCTGGTCAGCGGCGGGAACGTGCCCTTCGTCCTCGCGCCGCTGACCGTGCTCGGGCCCGCCGGCGTCCTCATCGTGCTCGGCGCGATCGGCTCCGCCCTGTCCATCCGGCGGATCACCGCCGTCGACCCCCTCACCGCGCTCGGGAGCGTCCGATGAGCCTCGAACTCGACGCCGTCACCCTCACCTACCCGGACGGCGACGGACGGCTCACGGCGCTCGACGCCGTCTCCCTCACCGTCCCGCCCGGCCGCCTCACGGCCGTCGTCGGCCCCTCCGGCTCCGGCAAGTCCAGCCTGCTCGCCGTCGCCGCGACCCTCGTGACCCCCGACCGGGGGCGGGTCGTCGTCGCCGGCACGGACACGGCGGGGCTCGACGCGGCGGGGCGGGCGGCCCTGCGCCGCACCTCCCTCGGGATCGTCTTCCAGCAGCCGAACCTGCTGCCCTCGCTGACGGCGGTCGAACAGCTCCAGGTCATGGCCCACCTCTCCGGGCGTCCGCCCGCGCCGGTGCGCGCCCGGGCCATGGAGCTGCTCGACGCGGTCGGCCTCGCGGACCGGGCCGGCCGCCGGCCGCACCAGCTCTCCGGCGGCCAGCGCCAGCGCGTCAACATCGCGCGGGCGCTCATGAACGAGCCGGCCGTGCTCCTGGTCGACGAGCCCACGAGCGCGCTCGACCACGAGCGGGGCGCGGCGGTCGTCGCGCTCCTCGCCGCCCTGACGCGGGACCGGGGGACGGCCACGGTGCTCGTGACCCACGACCGCTCCCACCTGGCGGCGGCGGACCGGGTGGCGACGGTCGAGGACGGCCGCCTCTCGGCCGACCCGGCCCCCGTCGCCTGACCCGGCCCCTGCCGGCCGCCCCGGGCCGCGCGGTCCGGCTGTCGCCGGCCCGTCCCGCCCGCTGCCGGGCGTTCGCCGGCGGCGGGCGGCGGCGGGCGGCGGACCCGGAAAAGCGGGTGCGGCGCCGCGACGACCGCCGCCGCCCACGGACCCGAGCTGCGCGCGGCGGCCCGGAGGAGCTGGGCCTGGAGCCGGGAGCTCGCCGCCGAGGCCGCCGGCCGCCGGCCGGAGCTCCGGCCGCCGCTCGGTCTGTACGCACGGATCGCCGGCCTCCTCGACGGGCGCTGAGCGCCGGCCGGCCCTCCCCGCCCGCCGTTTGGGGACGCGGACCGCCCGGGAACGCGGACCGCCCCGCCACGGGTGCGGCGGGGCGGTGCGGGAGGCCGTGGCGGCCGGGGTCAGGCCTGACCGTTGCCGGCGGTGTTGGCGAGGGCGGTCGAGAGCTCCCGGGCGACCTGCTGGAGGATCGGGACGATCCTCTCCGTCGCCGCCTCCGTGACCCGTCCGGCCGGCCCGGAGATGGAGATGGCGGCCGCGGTGGGCGAGTCGGGGACGGACACCGCGAGGCAGCGGACGCCTATCTCCTGCTCGTTGTCGTCGACGGCGTACCCCGTCTCGCGGACCGCGGCGAGCGCGGCGAGGAAGCCGTCCGCCGTGGTGATGGTCTTCTCGGTCGCGGCCGGCATGCCGGTGCGGCCGAGCAGCGCGCGCACCTCGTCGTCCGGCGTGTGCGCGAGCAGCGCCTTGCCGACGCCGGTGGAGTGCGGCAGCACCCGCCGGCCGACCTCGGTGAACATCCGCATGGAGTGCTTGGACGGCACCTGGGCGACGTACACGATCTCGTCGCCGTCGAGGAGCGCCATGTTCGCCGTCTCGCCGGTCTCCTCGACGAGCCGCGCCAGATAGGGGCGGGCCCAGGTGCCGAGGAGGCGGGAGGCGGACTCGCCGAGGCGGATGAGCCGGGGGCCGAGAGCGTACCGGCGGTTGGGCTGCTGGCGGACGTAGCCGCAGGCGACCAGGGTGCGCATCAGGCGGTGGATGGTGGGCAGCGGCAGCCCGCTGCTGGCGGAGAGCTCGCTCAGCCCGACCTCGCCCCCGGCGTCGGCCATCCGTTCCAGGAGATCGAAGGCGCGCTCGAGGGACTGGACGCCACCGCTCGCGGCGGGCTTGGCGGCGTCGGTGGTGCTGGCGCTGGACGTCGGCACGTCAACGGTCCTTTCGGGGCAGGCGGGCAAGGCAGCAGCCTACCGGGCCGCCGGGCCGGGCACCGTGTACGGGGCCCGGCGTCCGGGCCGGTCAGCGGGGTGTTTGTCCGTTGTCGGCGGCTGCGCGGCCGGGGTCGGGTCCGCCCCGTCTGTGCGGAGCTACCTTCTACTGTACGAAATTCACATTCCACTTTGTGGAAACGTCTAGGTAGGCTAGGTCACGTCGCGGCGGACGGGGGACGCCCTTGACGGCATCCCGTCCCGGCCGCAGACTCCTTCAACAGTTCGTTGAAATTCCGCTTCCTGGAGGCGGAACGGGAAGGGGCATGGTGGACATCGACCTGGTACTGCGCTCGACACGGGTCATCACGCCGGAGGGCACGCGGCCGGCGGCCATCGCCGTCTCGGGCGGGACGATCGCGGGGGTGTGGGCCCACGACGCCGAGGTGCCGGCCGGGGCGGTGCTGGAGGACGTCGGCGACGACGTCGTCCTTCCGGGACTCGTCGACTCCCACGTGCACGTGAACGACCCGGGCCGCACCGAGTGGGAGGGCTTCTGGACCGCGACGCGGGCGGCGGCGGCCGGTGGCATCACCACCATCGTCGACATGCCGCTCAACTCGCTCCCGCCCACCACGACCGTGGACAACCTGCGCACCAAGCAGGAGGTCGCGCGCGCGAAGGCACACGTGGACGTCGGCTTCTGGGGCGGCGCGCTGCCGGACAACGTCAAGGACCTCCGCCCGCTGCACGACGCCGGCGTCTACGGCTTCAAGTGCTTCCTGTCGCCGTCGGGCGTCGAGGAGTTCCCGGAGCTGGACCAGGAGCAGCTGGCCCGCTCGCTCGCGGAGATCGCCGGGTTCGACGGACTGATGATCGTCCACGCCGAGGACCCCCACCACCTCGCGGCCGCCCCGCAGAAGTCGTCCTCCCAGTACGCCGACTTCCTCGCCTCGCGGCCCCGGGACGCGGAGAACACCGCGATCGGGAACCTGATCGACCAGGCCCGCCGGCTCGACGCCCGCGTCCACGTCCTGCACCTGTCCTCCTCGGACGCGCTGCCGCTGATCGCCGCGGCGAAGGCCGAGGGCGTCAAGGTGACGGTGGAGTCGTGTCCGCACTTCCTCACCCTCACCGCCGAGGAGGTCCCCGACGGGGCCACCGAGTTCAAGTGCTGCCCGCCGATCCGCGAGGCCGTCAACCAGGACGCGCTCTGGCAGGGCCTGGCCGACGGCGTGATCGACTGCATCGTCTCCGACCACTCGCCCTCGACCGCGGACCTGAAGACCCCCGACTTCTCCTCCGCCTGGGGCGGCATCTCCTCCCTCCAGCTCGGCCTCCCCGCCATCTGGACCGAGGCCCGCCGCCGCGGCTTCGACCTCACCGACGTGGTCCGCTGGATGTCCGAGGGTCCCGCCCGCCTCGCCGGCCTCGACCGCAAGGGCGCCATCGAGACCGGACGCGACGCCGACTTCGCCGTCGTCGACCCCGACGCCACCTTCACCGTCGACCCGGCCGACCTCCAGCACCGCAACCGCATCACCGCCTACGCGGGCAAGACCCTCCACGGCGTGGTCACCTCCACCTGGCTGCGCGGCGAGAAGATCAACGACCGCGGCACCCTGGCCGAGCCCTCCGGCCGCCTCCTCGAAAGGAACAACTGACCCGTGACCGGCATACCCTCCTTCACCGGCGACGCCAGCCCCTACGGCGGCGGCGACCCGTACGCCGACTACCGCACGGCCGAGTTCCCCTTCACCCAGTACGCGGACCTGGCCGACCGCCGCCTCGGCGCCGGCGTCATCGCCGCCAACGACGAGTTCTTCGCCGAGCGCGAGAACCTGCTCAAGCCCGAGGCCGCCGAGTTCGACCCCGAGCACTTCGGTCACAAGGGCAAGATCATGGACGGCTGGGAGACCCGCCGCCGCCGCGGCGCCTCCGCCGCCGAGCCGCACCCGACCGCCGAGGACCACGACTGGGCCCTCGTCCGGCTCGGCGCCCCCGGCGTCATCCGCGGCATCGTCGTCGACACCGCCCACTTCCGCGGCAACTACCCGCAGGCCGTCTCCGTCGAGGCCGCCTCCGTACCCGGCTCGCCGTCGCCCGAGGAGCTCCTCGCCGACGACGTGAAGTGGACGACCCTCGTCCCGCGCACCGCCGTCGGCGGCCACGCGGCCAACGGCTTCGCCGTCGACGCCGAGCAGCGCTTCACCCACCTCCGCGTCAACCAGCACCCGGACGGCGGCATCGCCCGCCTCCGGGTCCACGGCGAGGTCGCCCCCGACCCGGCGTGGCTGGGCGTCCTCGGCACCTTCGACCTCGCCGCCCTGGAGAACGGCGGCCAGGTCGAGGACGCCTCCGACCGCTTCTACTCGCCGGCCACCAACACCATCCAGCCCGGCCGCTCCCGCAAGATGGACGACGGCTGGGAGACCCGCCGCCGCCGCGACAAGGGCAACGACTGGATCCGCTACTCCCTCGTCGCCGAGTCCGCGATCCGCGCCGTCGAGATCGACACCGCCTACCTCAAGGGCAACAGCGCCGGCTGGGCCGCGCTCTCCGTCGCCGCCGAGGGCTCCGAGGAGTGGACCGAGATCCTGCCCCGGACCCGGCTCCAGCCCGACACCAACCACCGCTTCGTGCTCGACGCGCCGGCGGTCGGCTCCCGCGTCCGGATCGACATCTACCCGGACGGCGGCATCTCCCGCCTCCGCCTCTTCGGCTCCCTGACCGAAGCGGGCGCGGCCCGGCTCACCGCCCGCCACCAGGAACTGGGCGGCTGACCCGAGCCCGTACGACTCCGGGGGCCCGCCGGCCGACACCGACCGGCCCCCGGCGGGCCAGGCGGGCACGACACCCCGCCCGGCCCGCGAGGGCGCACCGGACCGACAGCACCGGTGCGCCCCTCTTTTTTCCGGCCCCGTCCGCCTCCGGGGCGCTTCGCGCCGGGCTCACGCGGCGCGCCCCTTCGGCTCACCCGCCGGTCCCGCGCCGCACGGCCCCCGGGTCCCGCACGGCCGCGTGCGGTCCTCGGGCCTCGCCCGGTCGCGTGCGGCCTCCAGGCGCCGCCCGGTCGCGTACGGCCCCCCGGGGCCCGCCCGGCTCCGCCCCGCCCGCGAGGGCGTCCCGCGTCACGCCGCGTGTCCGCCGTCCACCGAGAGCTCGGCGCCCGTCACGTAGCGGCCTTCCGGGCCCGCCAGGTAGGCGACGGCCGCCGCCACCTCGTCGGGGGTGCCGAAGCGGCCCAGCGCCGTCAGTGCCGTCTGGCCCGCCGCGTACGGTCCGTCCGCCGGGTTGAGGTCCGTGTCCACCGGGCCGGGGTGGACGATGTTCGCCGTGATGCCGCGCCCGCCCAGCTCCCGCGCCAGCGCCCTGTTCAGGCCCACCAGGGCGGACTTGCTCAGCGCGTACAGCGTCCCGCCGGGGCCCGGCACCCGCTGCGTCATGCAGGTGCCGATCGTGACGATCCTGCCGCCGTCCGGCAGCCGCTCCGCCGCCGCCTGCGAGGCGAGGAAGGCGGCCCGGACGTTCACCGCGAGCACCCGGTCCACGTCCGCGAGGGTCAGCTCGCCCAGGGGGCCGAGGACGCCGATGCCCACGTTGTTGACCAGGACGTCGAGCCTCCCCAGGCCGTCCGCCGCCCGGTGCACCGCGCCCGCCGCGTCGCCGGGGTCGGCCGCGTCGGCGCGCAGCGCCAGGGCCCGCCGGCCGGCCGCCTCGACGCGGGCCGCCACCTCCTTCGCCGCCGCCTCGTCCCGTACGTAGGTGAAGGCCACGTCGGCGCCCTCCCGGGCGAGCCGGACCGCCGTCGCCGCGCCGATGCCCCGGCTGCCGCCCGTCACCAGTACCGCCGTCCCGTTCATCGTGGACATCTCTTCCCGCCTCCTCGTCACCCCGAGCGCGGACCGCTCAAGTGGTTGCGGATTCAAGGAAACTCGGGGCGGGGGAGCGGCGCTGGCGGCGATCGGACACCGCGTTCGCCGCGCACCGATGAGTTGCGGCGCCGGCCCCGGTCGATACGGATGGGGGCAGGACGTCCCCACCGACCGCGACCGACCGAAAGGCGCCCGTCATGGCCACCCTCAGCCTCACCCAGTTCCTCACCCTCGACGGCGTCTACCAGGCACCCGGCGGCCCCGACGAGGACCGCAGCGGCGGCTTCGAGCACGGCGGCTGGTCCGTGCCCTTCGGCGACGAGGACTTCGGCCGGCAGATCGACCGCATCTTCGCCCGTCCCACCGCCTTCCTCCTCGGCCGCCGCACCTACGACATCTTCGCCGGGTACTGGCCGAAGCGGACCGACCCCGCCGACCCCGTGGCGAGCAAGCTCAACGCCCTGCCCAAGTACGTCGCCACCACCACCCTCGACTCCGCCGACTGGGCCGGCACGACCCTGCTGCGCGGCGACGTCGTCCAGGAGGTCGCCGCGCTCAAGGAGAGCCTCGACGGCGAGATCCAGATGCACGGCAGCGGCGGACTCGCCCGGACCCTCCTCGCCCACGACCTCATCGACACCCTCCACCTGCACCTCTTCCCGGTCGTCCTCGGCACCGGCTTCCGCCTCTTCGACGAGGGGACCAGGCCGACCGCCTTCCGGCTCGCCGAGGCGCGCGTCACCGGCAGCGGCGTGGCCCTCCATACGTACGAGCGCGCGGGCCGTCCCGCGTACGGCAGCTACGCCTGAGAAAAGGGTGTAGTCACCACGCGCACCGGCGGGTACCGTGATCGCTCCGCGTGAGAGCCGCCGAAGTCTCCACCCCGCCCGCAGAGTTGGAGACTCCGACCGACATGGCCGCTTCGTCCGCTTCGGCACCCGCCGCCCTCCCCTTCGGCGCCCGGCGCCGCGCCTGGCTCACCGACCTCCCGCTGCTGCTCGTCGCCGTCTTCTGGGGCGGCAGCTACCTCGCGGCCAAGGGCATCACCACCGGCCAGACCGTCGTCGCGGTCCTCGTGCTGCGCTTCGCGCTGGTGGTGCCCGTCCTCGTCGCCGCCGGGCGGAAGGGACTGCGGGCGCTGACCGGCGCGCAGTGGCGGGGAGCCGCCCTGCTCGGCGGGATCCTCGCCGGGATCTTCCTCCTGGAGACCTACGGCGTCGTCCACACCTCCGCCACCAACGCGGGCCTGATCATCAGCCTCACCATGATCTTCACCCCGCTCGCCGAGGCCGCCGTCACCCGGACCGGACCGCCGCGCGGCTTCCTCGGCGCCGCCGCGCTCTCCGTCGCCGGCGTCGTCCTGCTCACCCAGGGCGCGGGCTTCACCGCCCCCTCCCTCGGCGACCTGCTGATCCTCCTCGCGGCGGTGGCCCGGACCGTGCACGTCCTCGCGATGGCCCGGATCGAGGCGGTGCGGTCGGCCGACTCGCTCTCCCTGACCACCGTCCAGCTCGGCACCGCCGTGCTCGTCTTCGGCGTGCTCGCCGTCGCGGGCGGCGGCGTCACCCCCTGGACCGCCGCCCTGGACTTCGGCCCCCGCGAGTGGGCCGGACTCGCCTTCCTCTCCGTCTTCTGCACGCTCTTCGCCTTCTTCGTGCAGATGTGGGCCGTCCGCCGCACCTCCCCCTCCCGGGTCAGCCTGCTGCTCGGCACCGAGCCGCTGTGGGCCGCCCTCGCCGGCATCGCGCTGGCCGGCGACCGCCCCGGCCTCCTCGGCCTCGCCGGCGCGGCCCTGGTCCTCGCCGGCACCGCCTGGGGCCGCCGGAGCGCCGAAGCGGACGCCCGTTAGGCTCCGCCGCGGCGCTCCGGCGGCCCCGGGGATCCGTCAGCATCCGCCGGACTTCTCGACCCGCTCCGAGACGATCATCAGGACCAGGCCGAGGGCGGCGATCACGATGTTCGCGAAGACCTCGCGGCCCTCCGGGAACCACACGCGCTCGGTCAGGAGGCGCGTCACGCCCATGAACGGGAACCACCCGTCCGTCAGCTCGCGCACCACCCCGCAGACCCCGAAGACGCTGAGCAGGAAACCGGTCACCTCGAGAAATCTCCTCATGGGGAGAGCCTGGGCGCGCCACCCGGACGGCGGCGTCCGCCGACGGTCCACCGCCGTGCGACCGAAGTATCGATCCGCGCGACTTCGGTCGCGGCCGGGCCCCGCGGACCGGTGCGGCGGGCCCCGGCTGCGTACATTGCGGATATGACGCGAACGGACCGGCAGCGCTGGCTGCTCCCCTCCCACCTGGTCGAACCGGGCGGGTCCGGAGCCGCCCGGCCCCGCCGCACCGTGCGCGACTGGGTCGTCGACACCCTGGTCTTCCTGCTGGCCGCGCTCTTCGGGCTCGTCGCCGCCGACACCAGCGCCGAGTACAACAGCGAGGCCGTCAACCTGGTGGACCAGACCGTCGGTGCCCTCGCCTGCTGCGCGCTCTGGCTGCGCCGCCGGTGGCCCGTCGGGCTCGCCGCCGCGCTCGCCGTCGTCGGCGCCCTCGTCCCGGTCGCCGCCGGGGCGATGCTCGCGGGCCTCTTCAGCGTCGCCGTCCGCCGGCCCTTCCGCGAGATCGCCTGGATCCTCGGGATCGCCCTCGCCGGCTCCGTCGCCACCGTCTTCGTCCGCCCCGACCCCGAGACCGGCACCCTCCTCGGCATCGTCCTCGGCACCGCCCTCACCCTCCTCGTCACCGCCTGGGGCATGCTCGTGCGGGCCCGCCGCCAGCTCGTCGAGGCGCTGCGCGAGCGCGCCGAGCGGGCCGAGGCGGAGGCCGAGCTGCGCGCCGCCCAGGCCCAGCGGCTCGCCCGCGAGGCCATCGCCCGCGAGATGCACGACGTCCTCGCCCACCGGCTCACCCTGCTCAGCGTGCACGCCGGCGCCCTGGAGTTCCGGCCCGACGCCCCGCCCGAGCAGATCGCCCGCGCCGCCGGCGTCATCCGCGACAGCGCCCACGACGCCCTCCAGGACCTGCGCGAGATCATCGGCGTGCTCCGCGCCCCCGGGGAGGAGAGCGGCGGCGGCGACCGGCCGCAGCCGACCCTCGCCACCCTCGGCGCGCTCGTCGACGAGTCCCGCGAGGCGGGCATGACGGTCGTCCTGGACAGCACCGTCGACGACCCCGGCGCGGTGCCGGCCGCCACCGGCCGCACCGTCTACCGCATCGCGCAGGAGGGCCTCACCAACGCCCGCAAGCACGCCCCCGGCACCCGGGTCACCCTCACCCTGCGCGGCGCCCCCGGCGACGGACTCACCGTCGAGGTCCGCAACCCGGCGCCCGACGGGCCCGTCCCGCACGTCCCCGGCTCCGGCCAGGGCCTCATCGGGCTCTCCGAGCGCGCCGCGCTCGCCGGCGGACGCCTCGACCACGGGGCGCCCCCCGGCGGCGGCTTCGCCCTGACCGCCTGGCTACCGTGGCCCGCATGACCATCCGGCTGCTCCTCGTCGACGACGACCCCCTGGTCCGCGCGGGCCTCACCCTGATGCTCGGCGGCGACCCCGCGCTGGAGATCGTCGGCGAGGGCTCCGACGGCGACGAGGTCCCCGAGCTCGTCGCCCGGCTCGCCCCCGACGTCGTCCTCATGGACATCCGCATGCCGAGGGTCGACGGACTGACCGCCACCGAGCTGCTGCGCGGCCGCCCGGACGCCCCCGAGGTGATCGTCCTGACCACCTTCCACGCCGACGAGCAGGTGCTGCGCGCCCTGCGGGCCGGCGCCGCCGGCTTCGTCCTCAAGGACACCCCGCCCGCCGAGATCGTCGCCGCCGTGCGGCGGGTCGCCGCGGGCGACCCCGTCCTCTCCCCGGCCGTCACCCGTCAGCTGATGGGCCACGTGGCCGCCCTGTCCGAGGCCCGGCCCCGCCGGAACACCGCCGCCGAGCGCCTCGCCGGGCTGGCCGACCGCGAGCGGGAGGTGGCCGTCGCCGTCGGCCGCGGCGCCTCCAACGCCGAGATCGCCGAGCGCCTCTACATGAGCGTGCCGACGGTGAAGACGTACGTCTCCCGGCTGCTCGCCAAGCTCGGACTCAACAACCGGGTCCAGATCGCCCTGCTCGTCCACGACGCCGGGCTCCTCGACCGGGAGGACGGCCTCCCGCACGACCGTACCGGCGAGTAGGGTGACGCGGGTGACCGAGCCCACCGCCCTCGCCCTGGCCCGCGACATCCTGCTCGCCCAGCCGTTCAGCCGCCTCGTCGGCGCCGACGTCCGCGCCTTCGGCGACGGCGGCGCCACCCTGGAGCTGCCGATCCGCGAGGACCTGCGCCAGCAGAACGGCTTCGTGCACGGCGGGGTCCTCTCCTACGCCGCCGACAACGCGATCACCTTCGCCGCCGGCAGCGTCCTGGGCGCGGCCGTCCTCACCGCCGGCTTCTCGATCGACTACGTCCGCCCCGCCGTCGGCGTCACCCTCCGCGCCCGCGCCGAGGTGCTCCACGCGAGCCGCCGCCAGGCCGTCGTCCGCTGCGAACTCCTCACCCTCGACGAGGAGGGCGGCGAGACCCTCTGCGCCCTCGCCCAGGGCACCGTCCGCGCCGTCGGCTGACCGACGGGACGCTCCCTAGACGATCTCCTCCACCCGGACCGGCCGGTGCTCGCGCCGGGACCGCTCGCACGCCTCCGCGACCCGCAGGGCCGCCAGGGCCTCGCGCCCGTCGCAGGGGTTGGGGGCCTCGCCGCGCACCAGCCGGACGAAGGCGTCCAGCTCCGCCTCGTACGCGGGGGCGAAGCGCTCCAGGAAACCGGGCCACGGCTTGGGCGGCGGCGCGGGGGAGTGCGGCTCCAGCGAGGTCAGCGGGGTGCGCTCGTCCAGGCCCACCGCCAGCTGGTCGCGGTCGCCCGCCAGCTCCATCCGCACGTCGTAGCCGGCGCCGTTGCAGCGGGTCGCCGTCGCCGTCACCAGGGTGCCGTCGTCCAGCGTGAGCAGCGCGGCGGCCGTGTCCACGTCACCGGCCTCGCGGAACAGCGCCCCGCCCGCGTCCGAGCCCCGCGCGTACACCTCCACGACCTCCCGGCCGGTCACCCACCGCACGATGTCGACGTCGTGCACCACGCAGTCCCGGAAGAGCCCGCCGGAGAGCGGCAGGTACGCGGCGGGCGGCGGCTCCGGGTCCGAGGTCGCCGTCCGTACCGTGTGCAGCCTCCCCAGCCGCCCCGCGCGGACCGCCTCCCTGGCCGCCCGGTAGCCGGCGTCGAAGCGGCGCATGAAGCCCAGCTGGAGCTCGGTGCCCGCCTCCGCCACCGCCGCCAGGGCCGTCAGCGTGCCCGGCACGTCCAGCGCGATCGGCTTCTCGCAGAAGGCCGGCAGTCCCGCCCGCGCGGCCCGGGCGATCAGCTCCGCGTGCGCGGCCGTCGCCGAGGCGATCACCACCGCGTCGAGCCCCCGCCCCAGCAGTGCCGCCACGTCCGGCGCGGCCTCGGCACCCACCGTCCCCGCGACCGCGGCCGCCCGCGCCGGGTCGGCGTCGGCGACCACCAGCGCCCCGACCTCCGGATGCCGGGCGAGCGCCGCCGCGTGAAAGCTCCCGATCCGGCCCGTGCCGATCACTCCGATGCGCATGGGCCCACCGTGGGGGCGCCGTCCGGCGGTGTCAAGGAGGTCCCGCCGCTGGTCCGTACGTAGGTCCCGCCGGAGAGGGGTAGGCCCCCTGGCGAGCGGCACGACCCCCATGACCGATACTGCAATGCACGCAGAAGGACACAAAGGAGGGCACGGCCTCGTGACCAGGCTTCGGACAGGAGGGGTACGCGCCGCGATCGGCGCCGTGCTCGCACTCGCGCTCACGGGAGCGCTCGCCGGGTGCAGCAGCACGGGCGGAAAGCGGGCGGAGGACGCCCGCAAGGCGGCCGCGGCCCAGGGCCGGGCGGCCGTGGACACCCCCCGCTGGACCTTCGCGATGGTGACCCACTCGGGCGACGGCGACACCTTCTGGGACATCGTCCAGAACGGCGCCGAGCAGGCCGCCGCCAAGGACAACGTCAACTTCCTCTACGCCCACAGCGACGAGTCCCAGCAGCAGGCGCAGCTGATCGACTCGTACGTCGCCAAGGGCGTCGACGGGCTCATCGTCACCCTCGCCAAGCCCGACGCCATGAAGGCCGCCGTGGAGAAGGCCGTGAAGGCCGGCATCCCGGTGATCACGGTGAACTCCGGCGCCGAGCAGTCCGAGGCCTTCGGCGCCCTCGCCCACATCGGCCAGGACGAGGCCGTCGCCGGCCGGGCCGTCGGCGAGGAGCTGACCAAGCGCGGGAGGAAGAAGGCGCTCTGCGTCCTGCACGAGCAGGGCAACGTGGGGCACGAGCAGCGCTGCGCCGGCGCCAAGGAGACCTTCGACGGCGAACTGGTCGACCTCTACGTCGACGGCACCAACATGCCCGACGTGAAGGCGTCCATCGAGGCCAAGCTCCAGTCCGACGAGGACGTCGACGCCGTCGTCACCCTCGGCGCCCCCTTCGCCGACGCCGCCGTCCAGGCCGCCAAGAGCGCCGGCAGCACCGCCGAGATCGACACCTTCGACCTCAACGCCAAGGTCGCCGCCGCCCTGGAGGCCGGCACCCTCGGCTTCGCCGTCGACCAGCAGCCCTACCTCCAGGGGTACGAGGCCGTCGACCTGCTCTGGCTCTACCGCTCCAACGCCAACGTGCTCGGCGGCGGCGAGCCCGTCCTCACCGGACCGCAGATCGTCACCGAGGACCAGGCCGCGGAGCTGAAGAAGTACGCGGAGCGGGGGACCCGATGAGCGCCACCGCACCCCCCGCGGGGGGCGACGGCGTCGACCACGTCGACGAACGGCTCCTGCGGACCACCCCGCTGAAGAAGCTCCTCGCCCGCCCCGAGCTGGGCTCGGTCGTCGGCGCGCTCGCCGTCTTCGCCTTCTTCGCGGTGGCCGCCGACAGCTTCCTGCGGCCCGCGAGCCTCGGCACCGTCCTCTACGCGGCCTCCACCCTCGGCATCATGGCCGTCCCGGTCGCCCTGCTGATGATCGGCGGCGAGTTCGACCTCTCCGCCGGCGTCCTGGTCACCAGCTCCGCGCTGGTGTCCTCGATGTTCAGCTACCAGATGACCGCCAACGTCTGGGTCGGCGTCGGCGTCTCGCTCCTGGTCACCCTCGCCATCGGCGCCTTCAACGGCCTCATGCTGACCCGGACGAAGCTGCCCAGCTTCATCATCACGCTCGGCACCTTCCTCATGCTGACCGGCCTCAACCTCGGGCTCACCAAGCTGATCACCGGCACCGTCTCCACCCGGTCGATCGCCGACATGGAGGGCTTCCCCTCCGCCCACTCCGTCTTCGCCTCGACCCTGACCGTCGGGGGCGTGGAGCTGAAGGTCACCATCCTGTGGTGGCTCGGCCTGGTCGCGGTGGCCACCTGGATCCTGCTCCGCACCCGCTTCGGCAACTGGATCTTCGCCGTCGGCGGCGGCGCCGACGCGGCCCGCGCGGTCGGCGTCCCGGTCCACCGCACCAAGATCGGGCTCTACGTGGGCGTCGCCCTCTGCGCCTGGATCGCCGGCCAGCACCTGCTCTTCTCCTTCGACGTCGTCCAGTCCGGCGAGGGCGTCGGCAACGAGCTGATCTACATCATCGCGGCCGTCATCGGCGGCTGCCTGATCACCGGCGGGTACGGCTCGGCCATCGGCTCCGCCGTCGGCGCCCTCATCTTCGGCATGACCAGCAAGGGCATCGTCTACGCCGAGTGGAACCCCGACTGGTTCAAGTTCTTCCTGGGCGCGATGCTGCTGCTCGCGACGCTCCTGAACGCCTGGATCCGCAAGCGCGTGGAGGCCACCAAGTGACCGCGACCCCCCTGGTGGAGCTGACCGGCGTCAGCAAGTACTACGGGAACATCCGCGCCCTCGAAGGCGTCTCCCTGGAGGTCCGGGCCGGCGAGATCACCTGCGTCCTCGGCGACAACGGCGCCGGCAAGTCCACCCTCATCAAGATCGTCGCCGGCCTCCACCGGCACGACGCCGGCACCTTCCGCGTCGAGGGCGAGGAGGTCGTGCTCGCCAACCCGCGCGACGCCCTCGACCGGGGCATCGCCACCGTCTACCAGGACCTCGCCGTCGTCCCCCTGATGCCGGTCTGGCGGAACTTCTTCCTCGGCTCCGAGCCGACGAAGGGCAGGGGCCCGCTCAGGCGGCTCGACGCCGAGCGGATGCGGACCACCACCCGCGAGGCGCTGCTCCGCATGGGCATCGACCTGCGCGACGTCGACCAGCCCATCGGCACCCTCTCCGGCGGCGAACGCCAGTGCGTGGCCATCGCCCGCGCGGTCCACTTCGGCGCCAAGGTCCTCGTCCTCGACGAGCCGACCGCCGCCCTCGGCGTCAAGCAGTCCGGCGTGGTCCTCAAGTACGTCGCCGCCGCCCGCGACCAGGGCCTGGGCGTGGTCCTCATCACCCACAACCCCCACCACGCCTACCTCGTCGGCGACCGGTTCGTGCTGCTCAAGCGCGGCACGATGGCCGCGAGCCACACCAAGGGGTCGGTGACGCTCGACGAGTTGACCCGCCAGATGGCGGGCGGCAGCGAGCTCGACGACCTCCGCCACGAGCTGGAACGGCCCGCCGGGCCCTGACGCGGCGGGCCGCGCCGCCCGCTTCATCACGCGGACCCGACCCCACTCCTGGCAGAATCGAGCCGATGAGCACCTACCGTGACCCCGCCGCCCGGAGCGGTGTCCTGCGGACCGTCGGGACCCGCGAGCGCCGCTCCCACCTGTCGGCGCCCCGGGTGCCGACGGTGGGCATCGACATCGGCGGGACCAAGGTGATGGCGGGCGTCGTCGACGCCGACGGCACCATCCTGGAGAAGATCCGCACCGAGACCCCGGACAAGTCCAAGAGCCCCAAGGTCGTCGAGGACACCATCGTCGAGCTGGTCCTGGACCTCTCCGACCGGCATGACGTGCACGCCGTCGGCATCGGCGCGGCCGGCTGGGTCGACGCCGACCGGGCCCGCGTCCTCTTCGCCCCCCACCTCGCCTGGCGCAACGAGCCCCTCCGGGACGCCCTCCAGGACCGGCTGGCCGTCCCCGTCATGGTGGACAACGACGCCAACACCGCCGCCTGGGCCGAGTGGCGCTTCGGCGCCGGACGCGGCGAGGACCACCTCGTCATGATCACGCTCGGTACGGGGATCGGCGGCGCCATCCTGGAGGACGGCAGGGTCAAGCGGGGCAAGTACGGCGTCGCCGGCGAGTTCGGGCACATGCAGGTCGTGCCCGGCGGCCACCGCTGCCCCTGCGGCAACCGCGGCTGCTGGGAGCAGTACAGCTCCGGCAACGCCCTGGTCCGCGAGGCCCGCGAGCTGGCCGCCGCCGACTCCCCGGTGGCGTACGGGATCATCGAGCGGGTGAAGGGCAACGTCCCCGAGATCAGCGGCCCGCTCATCACCGAGCTCGCCCGCGAGGGCGACGCCATGTGCGTCGAGCTGCTCCAGGACATCGGCCAGTGGCTCGGCGTCGGCATCGCCAACCTGGCCGCCGCCCTCGACCCCTCCTGCTTCGTCATCGGCGGCGGCGTCTCGGCCGCCGACGACCTCCTCATCGGTCCGGCCCGGGACGCCTTCCGCCGCCACCTCACCGGCCGCGGCTACCGCCCCGAGGCCCGGATCACCCGCGCCCAGCTCGGCCCCGAGGCCGGCATGGTCGGCGCCGCCGACCTGGCCCGGCTCGTCGCCCGCCGCTTCCGCCGCGCCAACCGGCGCCGGGTGGAGCGCTACGAGCGGTACGAGCGCTACGCGCAGGCCTTCCGCGCCGGGACCCACGGGCGCGCCTCCCGCACCACCGAGGACCCCGGGGCATGACCGTGCACCACCCGCCCGCCCGTCCGCCCGAGGAGCGCGTGCCCGGGCAGCGGATGCCCGAGGACCGGGGACGGATGATCCGCCGCCGCTGGCTGACGGCGGTCATCATCGTCCTGCTCGTCGGCATCCCCGCCGGCTATCTGGTGATCTCCGCGGGCCAGAGCCGGGACAGCGGCATCGACAAGGAGCGCGAGTCCTCCGTCGTCGGCCTCCAGGACAACTGGCCCTCGCTGATGAAGCGCCGGGTCTTCGAGGTCCCCGTCCCGTCGGGCGCCTCCGGCGTGGCCTACTACGAGACCAGCAACTGGAAGACCAGCCGGCTGTACGTGCAGTTCACCACCACCGCGACCGGACTGGACGCCTTCCTCGCCGAGTCGGGCACCAGCCGGTCCGCGCTCACCCCGGGCCTGATCGCCGTCTCCGACCGGGACGCGGACATCGTCGGCTGGACCTTCCCCGACGGCCTGACCTGGTCGGGCACCACCGTCACCCGCGAGGAGCCGCGCCCGCGCACCGACCTCGCCGTCGACCTCACGGACCCGGCCTTCCCGCGCGTCTTCGCGGTCTCCACCACCAGTCCCTGAGCCCGGGGTGCGGACCGCCCCCGCGCGGGGCACGCTGGACCCCGGCCCCCTTCCGGGCGGCCCGCGCCACCGGACGGAGGCCGATGCGATGGATCCGGTGACGGACTCGCTGGACGAGGTGCACCGACGCCTGGCCGGCCTGCGCGACGGCGAGGTCGCCGACTACATCCCCGAGCTCGCGGGGGCCGACCCGGACGACTTCGGCATCGCGCTGGTCAGCATGGCCGGCCGCACCTACCGGACGGGGCGGGCGGACACCCCCTTCACCCTCCAGTCCGTCTCCAAGCCCTTCGTCTACGCCCTCGCGCTGAGCGACCACGGCGTGGACGAGGTGCTGCGCCGCGTCGGCGTCGAGCCGAGCGGCGACGCCTTCAACGCCATCAGCCTGGAGCCCGGCACCGGCCGGCCCGCCAACCCGATGGTCAACGCCGGCGCGATCGCCACCACCGCGCTCGTCCGGGCCGACGGCGCCGACGACCGCTTCCGGCGCATCCTCGCCCGCCTGTCGGCGTTCGCCGGCCGGGAGCTCGACGTCGACGAGGCGGTGTACGCCAGCGAGGCGGCGACCGGAGACCGCAACCGCGCCCTCGCCTACCTCATGCGGTCGGCCGGTTCGCTGCGCGCCGACCCCGAGGAGACCGTCGACACGTACTTCCGCCAGTGCGCGGTCCGCGTCACCACCGCCGACCTCGCGGTGATGGCCGCGACCCTCGCCGACGGCGGACGCAACCCGGTCACCGGCGTCCGGGTCGTCTCCGAGCCCGACGCCGTCCGCACCCTGGCGGTGATGGCCACCTGCGGCATGTACGACGGCGCGGGCCGGTGGATGCTCGACGTCGGCCTGCCCGCCAAGAGCGGGGTCTCCGGCGGACTCATCGCCGCGGGCCCGGCCCGCTTCGGCGTCGCCGTCCACAGCCCGCCGCTGGACGCCTCCGGCAACTCGGTCCGCGGGGTGGCGGCCCTGCGCGCCATGGCGGAGCGCTTCGGCCTCCACATCATGCACAGCCCGGGGCTGCGCGCGGCGACCGTCACCGGCGCCGAGCGCCTGACGTGCGACGGCGAGGACATCGGCCTGGTCACCGCCCAGGGGATCCTGGAGTTCACCGAGTTCGAGGCGCTCGTGCACGCCGTGCGGGAGGTCACGCCGGCCGCCCCGGGCGGCCTGGTCCTGGACCTGACGGCGGTCACCGAGGTGCTGCCCGGCCCGGCGGCCGGCATGGCCGCGATCCTGGACGACCTCGTCGCGCGCGGCCACCGGGCCGCCGTCGCCGCCCAGGAGGCCTTCGTGGAGGCCGGCGGGGACCGCCCCCGCACCTGGGAGGCGTTCCGCACCCGCGAGGAGGCCCTCGCCTGGTGCCGCCGCCGCTGACCGGGCCGGCGGGCGGGGAGCCGGGCGGCGGTGACCCACAATGGAACCCATGAACAGTTCACCCCGCCCGGACCACAGCCCCCGCCCCGCCGCCGCGGACGACCTCGCGCGGCCGGCCGGCGGAACCCCGGCCCTGCCGCCCGTCGCCTCCTTCGACGAGCTCGGGCTGCCCTCCGCGGTACGGGAACTGCTCACCGCGCACGGGGTCGTCACCCCCTTCCCGATCCAGGCCGCCACCCTGCCGAACGCCCTCGCCGGGCGCGACGTGCTGGGACGGGGCAGGACCGGGTCCGGCAAGACGCTCGCCTTCGGACTGCCGCTCCTCGCCCGCACCGCCGGACTGCGCGCCGAGGCCCGCAAGCCGCGGGCCCTCGTCCTCGTGCCCACCCGCGAGCTGGCCCAGCAGGTCGCCGACGTGCTCGCGCCCTACGCCGGGGCGCTGGGGCTGCGGCTGGCCACCGTGGTCGGCGGCATGTCGATCGGCCGCCAGGCCACGGCGCTGCGCGACGGCGCCGAGGTCGTGATCGCGACCCCCGGGCGCCTCGTGGACCTCGTCGAGCGCAAGGACGTCCGTCTCGACCGGGTCGGGATCACCGTCCTCGACGAGGCCGACCAGATGGCCGACCTGGGCTTCACCGACCAGGTCACCGCCCTCCTCGACCTGGTGCGCGAGGACGGCCAGCGGATGCTGTTCTCCGCCACCCTCGACCGGAACGTCGACCTCCTGGTCGGGCGCTACCTCCACGACCCGGTCGTCCACTCCGTCGACGCCGTGACCGCCTCGGTCGACACCATGGAGCACCACGTCCTCCAGGTGCACGGCGCCGACAAGTACGCCACCGCCACCGAGATCGCCGCCCGCGACGGGCGCGTGATCATGTTCCTGGCCACCAAGGCGTCCGTCGACCGCTTCACCGCCCACCTGCTGGGCAGCGGCGTCCGGGCCGCCGCCCTGCACGGCGACAAGTCCCAGCCGCTGCGGACCCGGACCCTGGAGAAGTTCCGCCGCGGCGAGGTGACCGTCCTCGTGGCCACCAACGTCGCCGCGCGCGGCATCCACGTCGACGACGTCGACCTCGTCGTGAACGTCGACCCGCCGGCCGACCACAAGGACTACCTGCACCGCGGCGGGCGCACCGCCCGCGCCGGCGGCTCGGGCAGCGTCGTCACGCTCGTCCTGCCCGACCAGCGCAAGGAGGTCCTCCGTCTGATGGGCGACGCCGGGCTCAGGCCGCGGGTCACCCAGGTCCGCTCCGGCGAGGCCGAGCTCAGCCGGATCACCGGCGCCAGGGCCCCGTCCGGCGTCCCCGTCGACGGCAGCGCGCCCAGCGCCGAGCGCCCCCGGCGCGGCGGCGCGCAGTTCCGCGGCATGGGCACCGTCCCCGGCAAGCCCGGGCGCGCGAAGAACGAGTCCCGCCGCTCGGCCGAGGAGCGGAAGCTCGCCGAGGCCCGCAAGGCCGCCCGCGTCCGCAGGGGCCACTGACCGCCCGGGCGCCCCGAGCCCGCCCGGGACCGCCCCTCCGTATCCGGCCGGGCGTCCGTGTCCGGTCCGGCGTCCGTACCCGTCCCGGCCGGGCGTCCGTACCCGCCCGGGCCGGTGTCCGCACCGGCCCGGCGCCGTCCCGTCGTCCCGCCGGTGGCCCGGCGGGGTCTTCTCCGTGCGTGAATTCCGCCCCGGCGCCACGCGGGATCCGCGGAGATGAGAGGGTCGGGCGAGTGAGCGAGACACCGACGAACACCCTGCAATACCGAGTCGACGGGCCCGAGGACGCTCCCGTCCTGGTCCTGGGCCCCTCGTTGGGCACCACCTTCCACATGTGGGACCGCCAGATCCCGGAGCTGACCCGGGACCGGCGGGTGGTCCGCTTCGACCTGCCCGGCCACGGCGGCGCCCCCGCCCAGCCCTTCACCTCCGTCGCGGAGCTCGGCGACCGCCTCCTCGCCACCCTCGACGCCCTCGGCGTCCAGCGCTTCGGCTACGCCGGCTGCTCCCTCGGCGGCGCCGTCGGCCTCGACCTCGCCCTGCGCGCCCCGCACCGGGTGGCCTCGCTGGCCCTGGTCGCCACCGCGCCGCGCTTCGGCACCGCCGACGAGTTCCGCCAGCGCGGGGTGGTGGTCCGCACCAACGGCCTGGAGCCGATGGCCCGCACCGCTCCCGAGCAGTGGTTCACCCCGCACTTCGCCGCCAACCAGCCCGCCATCGTCGACTGGGCCGTGCAGATGGTGCGGACCACCGACGCCGCCTGCTACGTCGCCGCCTGCGAGGCCCTCGCGGTCTTCGACGTCCGCGCCGCCCTCGGCAGCATCGGCGTGCCCGCGCTGGTCCTGGTCGGCTCCGAGGACCGGGTCACCGGGCCCGCCGAGGCCCGCACCCTGGTCGCCGGCATCGCCGACGCCAAGCTGGCCGTCGTGCCGGGCGCCTCCCACCTCGCGCCCGTCGAGCAGCCGGCCGCCGTCACCGACCTGCTCCTGGAGCACTTCTCGGCGACCGGCCACGACACCAGCGGCACCCTGGCCGTGCCCCCGCCCGTCCCCGTGGCCGCCCCGGCGCCCACCGATCCCGCCCCCGCCCCGGCCGCCCCCGAGGACGCCGGGGAGGCGCCGGAGACCCGCCCCGACCCGTACGAGAAGGGGCTCGGGCTGCGCCGCGAGATCCTCGGCGACGCGCACGTCGACCGGGCGCTCGCCGACGCGGACGCCACCGACTTCCAGGAGCTCGTCACCCGCTACGCCTGGGGCGAGGTCTGGGCCCGGGAGGGGCTCGACCGGCGCACCCGCAGCGTCGTCACCCTGACGGCGCTCGTCGCCGGCGGGCACCGGGAGGCGCTCGCCGACCACACCCGCGCCGCGCTCCGCAACGGACTCTCGCCCGCCGAGATCCGCGAGATCGTGCTGCACACCGCCGTCTACTGCGGTCTCCCGGCCGCCGAGACCGCCCTCGGCACGGTCGGCCGGGTCATCACGGAGGAGACCACGCCCCCGGCCTAGGCCGGCCCTTGCGGATCCTGCCGGGTCCGCGCCGCCCGGCAGCGCACCCCGCCGCCCCGTCGGGACACCCGGGCGCGCCCGGTACGAGGGCGTGCCCTCCGCCCCGCGCCGCAGGGCACCGGACGACGCGGGCCCGACCGGCACGATCGGGAAGGGACGGCCCGGCACCGCCGGCCGCGTCCGGGCCGGGCCCGCACGCCCGGCGTAGGGTGAGGCCGTGAAGCTGACGAAGAAGTCCCACGCCTGCGTCCGGCTGGAGAAGGACGGGCGGACGCTCGTCCTCGATCCCGGGGTGTTCACGGAGGAGGACGCGGTGCTCGGCGCCGACGCCCTCCTCGTCACCCACGAACACCCCGACCACTTCGACGGGGCGCGGCTGCGGGCCGCCCTCGAAGCCAACCCGGCGGCCGAGATCTGGACCCTGCGCAGCGTCGCCGGGCAGCTCGCCGCCGCCTTCCCCGGCCGGGTGCACACCGTCGGGCACGGCGACTCCTTCACCGCCGCCGGCTTCGACGTAGAGGTCCACGGCGAGCTGCACGCCGTGATCCACCCGGACATCCCGCGCGTCACCAACGTCGGCTTCCTCGTCGACGGCGCCGTCTTCCACCCCGGCGACGCCCTCACCGTCCCCGGCCGCCCGGTCGACACGCTGCTGCTGCCGGTGATGGCCCCCTGGAACAAGATCTCCGAGGTGATCGACTACGTCCGCGAGGTGAAGCCGCGCCGGGCGTACGACATCCACGACGCCCTCCTCACCGACCTGGCCCGGCCGATCTACGACCGGCAGATCGGGGAGCTCGGCGGCGCCGACCACGCGCGGCTCGCGCCCGGCGCCTCCGCCGAGCTGTGAGCGGCCTCCGGGCCGCTGTCGGTGCCCGCCAGTAGGCTGTGCGCCATGCGCATCGCCACCTGGAACGTCAATTCGATCACCGCCCGGCTGCCCCGGCTGCTGGCCTGGCTGGAGAGCAGCGGCACCGACGTGCTGTGCATCCAGGAGACCAAGTGCAGCGCCGAGCAGTTCCCCGCCGAGGCGCTGCGCGAGCTGGGCTACGAGTCGGCGGTCAACGCCACCGGGAGGTGGAACGGGGTCGCCCTCCTCTCCCGCGTCGGCCTCGAGGACGTCGTCACCGGCCTGCCCGGCGGCCCCGAGTACGACGGCGTCCAGGAGCCCCGGGCGGTCTCCGCCACCTGCGGCCCGGTCCGCCTCTGGTCGGTCTACGTGCCGAACGGCCGGGAGATCGCCCACGAGCACTACGCGTACAAGCTGCGCTGGCTGGAGGCGCTGAAGGCGGCCGTCGGCGAGGACGCCGCGGGCGAGCGCCCCTTCGCCGTCCTCGGCGACTACAACATCGCCCCGGCCGACGCCGACGTCTGGGACGTCTCGCTCTTCGAGGGCGCCACCCACGTCACCGCGCCCGAGCGGGCGGCGCTCGCGGGCCTGCGCGAGACCGGCCTCGCCGACGTCGTCCCGCGCCCCCTCAAGTACGACCACCCGTACACGTACTGGGACTACCGCCAGCTCGCCTTCCCCAAGAACAAGGGCATGCGCATCGACCTGGTCTACGGCAACGAGTCCTTCGCCGGGGCCGTGAAGGACAGCTACGTGGACCGCGAGGAGCGCAAGGGCAAGGGAGCCTCGGACCACGCCCCCGTCGTCGTCGACCTCGATCTCTGACCGCGCCGGACCGCCGCCGGCGATCACCGCGTGCCGGGTGGTGGACCGGCGGGTGACGGTGCGACGCTGTTCCGATGAACATTCCGTTCCTCGGTCACTGGCGCAAGCGGCGTGAACCGGACCCCTCGCCGCTCGCCGACGCCTTCGACCGCGATCCCGAGGGCGTGGCGGAGCTGCTCGCCGAGTGCGAGCTGCTCCGCGCCCGGGTCGAGGCGGCGGGCGTCGCGCTCGACGACACCCCGCGCTCGCTGGAGGAGCTCGACCAGCTCCCGCCGCGCTGGCGCGACGACGCCGAGGAGCTGCCCTGGTTCGGCAACGACGCGGGGCTGTACCTCGGCACCGTCATCGTGCGGAACGTCCCGGGCGCCCGCTGGCAGCTGTGGCCGAACGGCGGCCCGGTCGTCGTGCTGGAGTCCGGCCGCGAGATCCCGGTCGTCGAGTACGGCCTCGAATGGGCGATGACCGGGGCGCCCGAGCTCTCCCGGCTGTACGCCGAGGCCGCCGAGGCCTGACCCGCCCGGCGGGTGCCCGGCCCACCCGTCTGCCGTAAATACGACTCATCCCGTCTTGTTCCTTTTCAGGCGTGTCGGGTGTGAAGTCCCTTTTCCCGGCGGATAGTTTGCGCTGTCTCGACGTGCCGCGTCGGCACGGCGCACCGGCACACCGCTGAGAAATGGGGCAGGGCAGCGCATGACCGTCGATCCGCTGATCGAACTGCGTGGCGTGAACAAGCACTACGGCACGCTCCACGTCCTCCAGTCGATCGACCTCACCGTCGGGCGCGGCGAGGTCGTCGTCGTCATCGGCCCCTCGGGTTCCGGCAAGTCCACGCTCTGCCGCGCCGTGAACCGGCTGGAGACCATCGAGTCCGGCGAGATCCGCATCGACGGCCGCCCCCTCCCGGAGGAGGGCAAGGACCTCGCCCGGCTCCGTGCCGAGGTCGGCATGGTCTTCCAGTCCTTCAACCTCTTCGCCCACAAGACCGTCCTCGCCAACGTCTCCCTCGCCCCGGTCAAGGTCCGCGGGCGGAAGCGGGAGGAGGCCGACCGGCGGTCGCGCGAACTCCTCGACCGGGTCGGCCTCGCCGCCCACGCCGAGAAGTACCCGGCCCAGCTCTCCGGCGGGCAGCAGCAGCGCGTCGCCATCGCCCGCGCCCTCGCCATGGACCCGAAGGTGATGCTCTTCGACGAGCCGACCTCGGCCCTCGACCCCGAGATGATCAACGAGGTCCTGGAGGTCATGCAGCAGCTCGCCCGGGAGGGCATGACCATGGTCGTCGTCACCCACGAGATGGGCTTCGCCCGCTCCGCCGCCAACCGGGTCGTCTTCATGGCCGACGGCCGCATCCTGGAGGACCGCGCCCCCGAGGAGTTCTTCACCGCCCCGCGCAGCGAACGCGCCAAGGACTTCCTCTCCAAGATCCTCTCGCACTGACCGGGGTGGGAACCATGCAGCGCACGCACCGATGTCCGGGCGCCCTCGCCCTCGCCCTGCTGCTCACCGCCGCGGGCTCCCTGCTCGCCGGCTGCGGCCGGCCCGGCAGCCCGCCCGTCAAGGGCCCGCAGCCCGACCGGCTCCCCTCCTACCGCGTCGAGTCCGGCTTCCGCCTCCCCGACTCGTCCACCTGGAACCGCGCCAGGAAGCGCGGCCGGCTGGTCGTCGGCGCCAAGGAGGACCAGCCGTACCTCGGCGAGAAGGACCCCGCCACCGGCCGCTACTCCGGCTTCGACATCGAGATCGCCAAGATGATGGCCGCCTCCCTCGGCTTCGACCCGGCCGGCGGCGTCGAGTTCCGCACCATCGCCTCGGCCAACCGCGAGACCGCCCTGCAGAACGGGCAGATCGACTACTACGTCGGCACCTACACCATCAACGACAAGCGCAAGGAGCTCGTCGGCTTCGCGGGCCCGTACTACGAGGCCGGCCAGTCGCTCCTCGTCCGCACCGACGAGGACGACATCCACGGACCGCAGGACCTCGACGGCAAGCGCGTCTGCTCGGCCGCGGGATCCACCCCCTACCAGCGCATCCGGCAGGACTACCCGAAGGCCGACCTCGTCGCCTACGACACGTACTCGATCTGCGTCGACAACCTCCTCACCTACCAGGTCGACGCCGTCACCACCGACGACACCATCCTCATGGGCTACGCCGCCAAGGCCCCCGACGAACTCGAGCTCGCCGGGAAGCCGTTCTCGAAGGAGCCGTACGGGATCGGCGTGCCGCGCGACGACACCGCGCTCCGCTTCGCCCTCGACGACGCCATCGCCGCGCACGAGAAGAACGGCGACTGGAAGAAGGCGTACGACGCGACCCTCGGCCTCTCCGGGGTCCCCGCCCCGACGCCGCCGCCCATCGACCGCTACCCGGCCACCTGAGGACCCCCACCGCTGACATGGACGTACTGACAGAGAACTTCTCGCTCTACGGCGAGGGTTTCCTCGGCACCCTCGAACTCACCGTCTACGCCTCGGCGCTCGCCCTCGTCCTGGGCTTCGTCATGGCGGCCTTCCGGGTCGCGCCCGTCGGCTCCTTCCGGGTCTTCGGCACGGTCTGGGTCACCATCCTGCGCAACACCCCGCTCACCCTGCTCTTCTTCGCGGTCATGCTGGGTCTGCCCCGCTTCGGACTGGTCCTGCCCTTCGAGCTGTTCGCGGTCCTCGCGCTGGGCTGCTACACCTCCGCCTTCATCTGCGAGGCGCTGCGCTCCGGCATCAACACCGTCCCGGTCGGGCAGGGCGAGGCGGCCCGCAGCCTCGGGATGAGCTTCACCCAGACCCTCGGCGCGGTCGTCCTCCCGCAGGCCTTCCGCTCGGTGATCCCGCCGATCGGCTCCACCCTGATCGCCCTCGCCAAGAACTCCGCCATCGCCGGCGCCTTCAGCGTCACCGAACTCCTGGGCACCTACAAGACCTTGAGCGAACTCGGCTACAACATCGTCTGGACCTTCGTCTGGATCGCCGTCGGCTACCTGATCATCACCCTCGCCATCAGCGCCGTCTTCAACGTCATGGAGAAGCGCTGGGGGGTGACCCGGTGAGCCGCACGCCGCAGGCCGGCGCCCTCTACGACATCCCCGGTCCGCGGGCCCGCCGCCGCCACCTCCTCTACGGCCTGGTGTCCACCGCGGTGATCCTCGGCATCGCCGCCTGGATCCTCTACCTCCTCTTCGACACCGACCAGTTCACCGCCGTGAAGTGGCGCCCCTTCCTCTACGAGGGCATCCAGGAGCTGCTCCTCGAAGGGCTCGGCAACACCCTCAAGGCGTTCGCGCTCGCCGCCGTGTTCTCCCTGGCGCTCGGCGCGGTCCTCGCCACCGGGCGGCTCTCCGACCACCGGCCGGTGCGCTGGATCGCCACGCTGTTCGTGGAGTTCTTCCGCGCCATGCCGGTGCTCGTGATGATCTTCTTCATCTTCGTGGCGCTCAAGGTGCAGCCGCTGCCCGCACTCGTCGCCGGCCTCACCCTCTACAACGGCTCGGTGCTCGCCGAGGTCTTCCGCACCGGCGTGCACGCCGTGCCGCGCGGGCAGGGGGAGGCCGCGTACGCCCTGGGCATGCGCAAGACCCAGGTGATGACCTGGGTCCTGGTCCCGCAGGCGGTCCGGGCGATGCTGCCGGCCATCATCAGCCAGCTGGTGGTGGCGCTGAAGGACACCTCGCTGGGCTACCTCATCACCTACGAGGAGTTCCTCCAGGCGGGCAAGCTGATCGCCTCCAACCTCGACTACGACCTGCCGTTCATCCCGGTCGTCCTGGTGATCTCGCCGATCTACATCGGCATGTGCATGCTGCTCTCCTGGTGCGCGACCTGGGTCGCGCGCCGGGAGCGCCGCGACCCCCGCACCAAGGGGGTGGACGTCGCTCCCGCCGCACCGGTGACCACGCTGCCGGGCCGCGAGTGACCCCCGTACGGGCCCCGGAAGGGGCCTGAAACCGGCCCGGCAGCAGCCGTGATCACTCCTCCCGCATCGGAACCGACAGGTACGAGGGATCGGACGCGGGGGAGGAGAAGGTCAGCTGCGCGCCGGCCGGGTTGTGCTCGATGTAGAGCGGGTCGACGGTGTCGACGACGAGCGCCAGCCGGTGTCCGGCCGGGACGTCGTAGGCCGTGGAGAAGAGCTCCAGGTCCACCCCGAACGGCTTCCCCGGCGCCTTGTCGTGGAAGGTGTACGGGGCGTTGCTCACCAGCTTCCCGACCCCGAGCGGGCCCACGTCGTACAGGTACGCGACGAAGGTGCCGCTGGACCTGGTCGGCGTGATCGTGGTGTGCAGCACCGGGGTGCCGCGCACCGCCGCGCCGGAGTCGTACCGCCCGGACTGCCAGACCGCCGCGAAGGAGCGGGGGAGCAGCGGGACGGAGACGGCCGGCGGGGTCTGCGCCAGCTGGTCGAGGAGGTTGCTGAGGAGCACGATCCCGCCGTTGGCCCCGGAGTCCACGTTGGCCCACACGTGCTCGGAGTCGTTCAGGGCGAGCCGTTCGCGGTGCGCGTTGACGGCCTTCCAGTCGGCGTACCCCTCGTAGCCGCCGTCCGAGCGCGGCTTGAGCCGGACGGGCTGCTCGCGGTCGATGCCGTTGTCGGCGCCCTTGAGGTGGTGGTCGAACCAGCGGTGGGCGCTGGTCCAGGTGTCGTTGGGCAGGCCGAGGATGCCGGTGGCCTCGGCGGTGGCGTGGTCGCCGGGGCGGAACTCCAGCCGCTTGGGGCCCTTCAGCTTCTCGTAGAAGCTCGCGTACTGGTTGGGCGGGAAGATGGTGTCGCCCCAGGCGTTGCCGAGCATGACGGCGGTGCCGTTGGCGTTGATCCGGTCCAGGTACGTGCCGGCCGACCGCTGCCGGCCCCAGGCGATCATCTCGTCCTCCTGGTCGAGGTTCGAGGAGAGGAAGTCGCCCAGGATCTTCTCCAGTTCGGGTCCCGGGCGTCCGGTGAGGTACCCGGCTCCGCCGAGCAGGGCGGCGGCCTGGAGGTGCTGGGTGCGCCCGCTGTAGATGGACTCGATGAGGTCGGCCCAGCCGCTCAGTGCGGCGACGGCCTTGACCCGGGGGTCGTGGGCGGCGGCGAGCAGGCTGATCCCGGCGCCGTAACTCACCCCGGCCATACCGACCTTGGCGGGATCGGCCGGGGTGTTCGCGAGCGTCCAGTCGATCACCTTCGACGCGTCGGCGACGTCCTTCGGTCCCGCGGTCTCGATCTCCCCGCCGGACTGCCAGAAGCCGCGCGAGTTGTAACTCACCACGACGTAGCCGGAGTCGGCGAGCTTCTGGGCCTGCGCCAGGTACTCGATCTGGGGCATGGCCCAGCTGGTGGGCAGCACGATCACGGGGTAGCGGGCGGAGGCGTCGGCGCCGGCGGGCGTGACGACGTTGGCCTTGAGGACGGTGCCGCCGTCGCCGGCGATGTCCACGAAGCGGATCGACGTGCCGCTCGTGCCGGCCTGGGCGGCGGGGGCCACGGTCAGGGCCGTCCCGGCCACCAGGGCGGCGGAGACGGCGAGGGCCAGGGATGTGCGCACGGGCCACTCCTCGATGGGGGGTCACTGATGGGGGGGCAGTGAAGTGGCCCGACGGTAACCGCGGCGTGCTACCCGTGGTAACCGGTCGGTAAGTTACGTGCGGGTAACGATTGCGGTGGAGGCCGGGGCGGCCGGGTACGGCCCCGGGGCCGGGGCCCGGCGGGAAGGCCGGGCCCCGGCCCGGGCCGCCTACCCGGCCGCCGCGGGCGCGGGCGCCGACACCGGCGGCACGGGCGCAGGTGCGGGCACAGGTACAGGCACAGGCTCCGGCGAAGGCGAAGGCGAGGGCGCGTGCGCCGGTGCCCCGGCCGTCGCCGCCCGCAGCGACTGCGCCGCCGTGAAGTCCGCGTGCGCCTCCCCGTACGCCCCGGCCGCCAGCAGCATCGACGCCCGGTCCGTCAGCGCCCGGGCCTCCGCCGCGGGGGAGAGCCGGCGGCCCAGCGCCACCCCCTCGTCGAAGACCGGGCGCAGCGCGTCGGGGATCCCGTCGCCCCGGTTCCGGGCGCGCCGGGCCGCGCGGAGCGCGAACCGCCGGTGCGCGGTCACCAGGCGCGGCAGCCACCGCACCGGATCGGCCCCGGCCCTCCGCCCCAGCTCCGCCGCCTCCGCCTCCAGCGCCTCCGCCGACGCGTCGAACGCCCGCCGCACGTCGTGCGACCAGTCGATCGAGTCCTGGCCGAAGAAGGGGGCCGGCGCCTTCGGCGAGGCGGGCGGCTCGTCCGCGCGGCCCGACAGCAGGAAGAACCGGACCCACCAGTCGAGGGTGCCGCCCCCGCGGGGATCCCCCTCGGCGGCCAGCCGGGCCAGCGCCTCCCCCGCCTCCCGGCGGAGCCCCGCCGCTCCCTCGTCCCGCCCGGCCCGCTCCAGCACCTCGGCCTGCCGCAGCAGCGCCCACACCAGGAGCGCCGCCGTCGTCAGGCCCCCGGTCACCTCCGCCCGCAGCTCCGCCAGGTGCTCCCCGAACGCCTCCACGGCCTCCCCGGTCCGCCCCGCGGCCTCCAGCACCGCCGACGCCTCGACCGCGCCCCCGAGGCCGGGGGACGGCACGCCGCCGTGCCGCTCGGCCGCCTCCGCGTACCGCCCCTCCTCCATCAGCGCGGTGACCAGCCGCCGGCTCGACGCGCGGGGGAACACCGCCCGGCCCCGCGCGTACTCCTCCCGGCCCACCGCCGCCATCTCCTCGCACAGGGTCAGGCCCTCGGCCCGCCGCCCCAGCTCGAACAGCACGCCCTGGTGCAGGTCGAGCGCCCGGAGCAGCGTCTCCGCCCGCTTCGCGTGGTCCGCCCGCACCCGCCGGGCCGCCTCGACCGCCTCGCGGGCCAGTTCCTCGCTCCGCTCCGGCGTCGCCCCCGTCTGGAAGAGCGCCGACCCCAGCCAGTCGGCCAGCTTCGGCGCGTACGCGTCCGGACTCACCCGCGCCAGCACCCGGTACGCCTCCACCCGCTGAGGGACCGACAGCCGCCACGATGCCAGCAGCAGCACCCGCGCCCTCAGCACCTCGTCCTCGTTCACGACCCTCACGTTCCCCGTCCCACCGCTGTGCGTCATGGCGGAGATTCTGGGTGTCTGCCGACAGGCCGGACAAGGCGCGCGAACTGTGCGTTCCGTCCTACGAAAAACGCCTCTGACCTGTCATGATGGACATGTCTTCACCCCTGCTCCAGGCTGGACCCGTGGAGCGGACGCACCTTCCCGACGTCTTCGACCCGCGGATCCACGCCGCCGGGCCGCCGCACGACGCCTTCCGCGAGCTGCGCGACCGGGCGCCCGTCGCGAGGCAGGAGGAGCGGGCGGTGCTCGGCTGGCCGGCCGGACCGGGGTTCTGGGCGGTCACGCGGCACGCCGACGTCGTGCGGGTGCTCAAGGACCCGGGGACGTACTCCTCCTGGCTCGGGGCCACCCAGATCCGCGATCCCGACCCCGCCGACCTGCCGTTCATCCGGCGCATGATGCTCAATCAGGACCCTCCGGAGCACGGCCGGCTGAGGCGGCTCGCGAGCCGCGCCTTCACCCCGGGCAGGATCGCGCGGTTCGAGGCGACCGCCCGCTCCCGCGCCCGGCGGCTGCTCGCCGCGGCCCGGCAGACGGGCGGCGAGGTCGACCTCGTCCGGACGGTCACCGACGACTACGCGCTGCTCAACCTCACCGACCTGCTCGGCGTGCCCGCGGGCGACCGGGGACTGCTGCACGCCTGGACCGAGCGGGTCATCGCCTACCAGGACCCCGACGAACCCGCCGTCCTCGGCGCCGGCGGACGGCCCGTCGACCCCCGGTCACCGGCGATGCTCGCCGAGATGTTCGCGTACGCCCAGGAGCTCGCCGCCCACAAGCGGAGGCACCCCGCCGACGACCTGATGACGGCGCTCGCCACCACCGAACTCGCCGACGCGGAACTGGAGATGTTCTTCTTCCTGCTCACCGTCGCGGGGAACGACACCGTCCGGTCGGCCGCGCCGGGCGGGGTGCTCGCCCTCGGCGAGGACCCCGGGGAGCAGGGCAGGTTCTGGCGGGGCGAGGCCGGCACGGACACCGCCGTGGAGGAGCTGCTGCGGGTCCACCCGCCGGTGCTCTCCTTCCGCCGCACCGCCGCCCGGGACGCCGAACTCGCCGGGACGCGGATCTCCGAGGGGGACAAGGTGGTCGTCTTCCACGTCTCCGCCAACCACGACGAGCGGGTCTTCGCCGACCCGCACCGGCTCGACCTCGACCGCCGCCCGAACCCGCACGTCTCCTTCGGCGACGGCCCCCACGTCTGCCTCGGAGCCCACTTCGCCCGACTGCAGCTCCGCGTCTTCTACGAGGAGCTGCGGGAATCCTGCGCGGGCGTCGAGCTCGCCGGCGCGCCCCGCCGGCTGGTCTCCAACTTCATCAACGGCATCAAGTCGCTGCCGGTGCGGCTGCGGGAGCCCTGAGCGCCGCCCGCGTCACGTCGGCCACCAGCTCGACCACGTCGGGGCCGTACGCCTGGGAGTTGACCACCTTCAGCAGCAGGACGAACGAGCCGCCGCGGTGGGTGCGGGCCAGCCGCTCGTGGTGACGCGCCAGATAGCGGGTCGCCGCCTGGTTGGTGATCGCCCGCTGTCCGCAGAAGAGGAAGACCGGCCGGCCGCCGTCGCCCGCCGTGATCCGCGCCAGCACCACGTACTCGACGGCGCCCGGATCCATCGGGTACCGCTCGCCGCCGACCTCGATCGCGCCCCGGTCCTCGACCGGCTCCGGCTCGGTGTTCATCGAGAGCCCGGGCAGCAGCGAGCCGAGGTGGGCGGCCATCCGCCGGTTGGAGCCCGGCCCGCCGACGCAGAACTCCGTGCGGTCGCCGAAGCCCAGGTGGGTGCGGTCGTGCTGGACGATCTGCGCCTGCGCCCCGCAGTCCTTCACCAGCGCGGCGAGTTCGAGCAGCGCGAAGACGTCGAAGCGGTGCACCGCCCCGTCCCCGCCCGCCTCCCGGTTGACCACGAGCAGACACTCCGCGTGGCCGGGCAGCCCGAAGAACGCCTGCTTGCGACGGAGCCGCCGGCGCCACGCGTACGTCCGGGTCAGCCAGCCCAGGGACGCGCTGAGCCCGGTCGCCAGCACGCCGAGCACGATGTTGCGCAGGTCCTCGTCCATAGGGGCGCATGCTAGCGGCGGCCGGGTGACCGTTCGAGAGGGGGCGGGGGTGGGTCGTGCGCCCGGGCCTCCCCGGAAGTTACGGTGGGTGCAGGCGTGTTGACGGGAGGTCAGGGATGCGTGGTTCCAGGACAGGCCGGGCGGGGACGAGCCGGGGCCGGGCGCGGTGCGCGGTGCTCGTCGCGGCGCTCGCGGCGGCGGTCACGGTGGGGGCGGCGGCCCCGCCCCGGAGCGGAGCCCCCGCCCCGCCGACCGCGACCGCCCCGCCGACCGCGCCCGCGAAGGTGCCGGTCGCCGTCGGGTACGGCGGCGCCGTCGCCAGCGTCGACGCCGACGCGAGCGCCGCCGGCGTCGAGGTCCTGCGGCGCGGCGGGAACGCGGTCGACGCGGCCGTCGCCGTCGCGGCCGCCCTCGGCGTCACCGAGCCCTACTCGGCCGGCATCGGCGGGGGCGGCTACCTCGTCCACTACGACGCCCGGACGCGTACGGTCCACACCGTCGACGGGCGCGAGACCGCCCCGGCCTCCGCCGGCGCCGGGCTGTTCACCGAGAACGGCGCCCCCCTGCCCTTCGCCGAGGCGATGACCAGCGGCCTCTCCGTCGGCACCCCCGGCACCCCGGCCACCTGGGCGACCGCCCTCGACGCCTGGGGCACCAGGCCGCTGCGGGAACTCCTCGCCCCCGCCGAGCGGCTGGCCCGCGAGGGCTTCGCCGTCGACGCCACCTACCGGGCCCAGACCGCCGCCAACGAAGCCCGCTTCCGCGACTTCCCGGCCTCCGCCGCCCTCTTCCTGCCCGGCGGCCGGCTTCCCGAGGTCGGCTCGGTCGTGCGCAACCCCGACCTGGCCCGCACCTACGCGACCCTCGGCGCCCACGGCGTCGGCGCGCTCTACCGGGGCCCGCTCGCCCGCGAGATCGTCCGCACCGTCCGCACCCCTCCGGTCCGCGAGGGCGCCGCCCGCGTCGTGCGCCCCGGCGACCTGACCGAGCGCGACCTGGCCGCGTACCGCGCGATCCGGCGCGCGCCCACCGCCACGACCTACCGCGGCCTGCGCGTCCACGGCATGGCCCCCTCGTCCTCCGGGGGCATCGCCGTCGGCGAGGCCCTCAACATCCTGGAGGGCACCGACCTCTCCGCCGCCACCGAGGAGCGGTACCTCCACCGCTTCGTCGAGGCGAGCCGGATCGCCTTCGCCGACCGGGGCCGCTGGGTCGGCGACCCCGCCTTCGAGCGGGTCCCCGCGCGGGGCCTGCTCTCCCGGAGGTACGCCGACTCCCGCGCCTGCCTGATCCGCGACGACGCCGTCCTGGCCAGTCCGCTCGCCCCCGGCGACCCCGCGCACCCCGTGCCGTGCGCCGCCTCCGGGACCCCGGCGCCGACGACGTACGAGGGGGAGCACACCACCCACCTCACCGTCGCCGACCGGTGGGGGAACGTCGTCGCCTACACGCTGACCATCGAGTCCACCGGCGGCAGCGGCATCACCGTCCCCGGACGCGGCTTCCTGCTCAACAACGAGCTGACCGACTTCTCCTTCGTCCCCGCGAACCCGGCCGTCCACGACCCGAACCTGCCCGGCCCCGGCAAGCGACCCCGCTCCTCGATCTCGCCGACGATCGTCCTCGACGGCGAGGGGCGGCCGGTCGTCGCGCTCGGCTCGCCCGGCGGCGCCACCATCATCACGACCGTCCTCCAGACCCTCACCGGCTTCCTCGACCGGGGGCTGCCGCTCGTCGACGCCATCGCCGCGCCGCGCGCCAGTCAGCGCAACCAGGCCGCGACGGAGATCGAACCGGCGCTGTGGGACAGCCCGGTGCGGGCGCGCCTCGAAGCGCTCGGCCACACCTTCCGGCTCACCCCCGAGATCGGCGCCGCCACCGGCGTCCAGCGCCTCCCCGACGGCCGCTGGCTCGCCGCCGCGGAGACCGTCCGCCGGGGCGGCGGCTCGGCGATGGTCGTCCGGCCGGCCCGCTGACGCCCGGGGCCGCGGGGCCGGCGCGGCCCCGCGGCGGCCTTCGGGGGGCCGTCAGAGGGACGTCAGGACGCGCGGGCCCGTCGCCGTGACCGCCACCGTGTGCTCGGCGTGGGCGGCGCGGGAGCCGTCGAGGGTGCGGACGGTCCAGCCGTCCCGGGCGGTGTAGTAGTCGTCCCCGCCCCCGCCGACGAGCATCGGCTCGATCGCCAGGACCATGCCGGCGCGCAGCCGCATCCCGCGTCCCGGACGCCCCTCGTTGGGCACGCCCGGGTCCTCGTGCATCGCCCGGCCGATGCCGTGGCCGCCGAAGCCCTCCGGGATGCCGTACCCGGCCTTCCGGCAGACCGTGCCGACGGCGTGCGCGATGTCCCCGATCCTGTTGCCGACGACCGCCGCCGCGATGCCCGCCGCCAGGGCCTCCTCGGCGGCGCCGATCAGCCGGGTGTCCTCGGGGCGGGCGCGGCCGACGGTGAAGCTGACCGCCGCGTCCCCGACCCAGCCGCGGAGCCGCGCCCCGCAGTCCACCGAGACCAGGTCGCCGTCCCGGAGCACCGTGCCGTCCGGGATGCCGTGCACGATCGCGTCGTTGACGGACACGCAGACGACGCCCGGGAAGGGCACCGGTGCCCACTCCGGGTGGTAGCCCAGGAAGGGCGAGTCGGCGCCCGCCTCGGCCAGCACCTCCCGCGCCGCCCGGTCGAGGGCGCCGGCCGGCACCCCGGGCGCCGCCAGCTCCCGGGCCGCCGCCAGGGCGCGGGCCACGATCCGGCCCGCCTCGCGCATGGCCGTCAGGTTCTCTTCGGTCTTGATCTCCACCATTCCCATTACTGTACCGGTATAAGAATCGTCCGGTGCGGGTAGAGTGGGAACCATGGTGCGCACCCCCCTGACCCCGGAAGAGCGCGAGCGCGGCGAGCGGCTCGGGCGGCTGCTGCGCGCCGCCCGCGGCGAGCGCTCGATGGTCGAGGTCGCCGCGGCGGCCGGCCTCTCGGCCGAGACCCTCCGCAAGATCGAGACCGGCCGCGCCCCCACCCCGGCCTTCTTCACCGTCGCGGCCCTCGCCGGCGTCCTCGACCTCTCCCTGGACGACCTGCTCGTCCGCACCGCCCTCCTGCCCGTCTGAGGACCCTCCGACCGGGCGGAGACCCGTCGGGCCGCCGGGCGGCGGCCCGGAGGCGGGAGACCCCGCTCCACGCCCGGGGCCCCGCCCCGGCATAGGCTCGGCGGTCATGACGACCGACCCCGAGAACCCCGACGGCGCCCGGCGCCTCCCCGACGAGCTGCGGCGCGGCCGCTACCTCAGCCTCACCACCTTCCGGAAGAACGGGACCGGGGTCGCCACCCCCGTCTGGTACGCCGTCGAGGACGAGCGGGTGTACGTGTGGACCCGCACCGACTCCTGGAAGGTCAAGCGGCTCCGCAACGACCCCAGGGTCGAGCTGGCCGTCTGCGACCTGCGCGGCAACGTCCCCGAGGGCGCCGTCCGGACCTCCGGCACCGCCCGCCTCGTCACGGGGGAGGAGCTGAGGCACGTCCGGCGGCTGCTCTCCCGCAAGTACACGTACCAGTACTGGCTCGTGGACTGGCCGGCGACCGTCGCCCGTCTCGGCAAGCGCCCCCACACCGGGATCGTCGTCACCCTGTGACCCCTCGAACGCCCCTCCGGACGGCCCCGCCCGCGACGCCGATGTGGTCCCCGGGGCACGAGGAGGAAAACGGTCCGTAGTGGTCCCGTAACACACATGCGGTGCAATGCCCTGCGGCGGACCGGAAGGTCCCCTTCTACCGCAGGGCAGGTGCGCGCATGACGGTCACTCACCTCTCGCCGGAGATGGCGGAGTTCACCCACTGGCTGAGCGGCCTCGCCGCGCGCGCGGAGCGGGCCGGCGGCTGGTGGACGGTCTTCGCCGAACGGGACCCCGAAGGGCTGCGCGCCTGCCTCGACGGCGTGGAACTGCTGCCGTGGGACGTCGTCGAGTCCCTCCTCCTGGACGTGGGGGAGGCCCCGGAGCCGGGCAGGGGACTGTACGCGGCGGCGGCCGGCGCCCACGACCGCAGGCCCGGCGGGGCCGAGGCGCTGACCGCGCGCCGCGAGCTGATGGAGGGCGAGCGGCGCCACGCCGAGGCCCGGATCCGGGAGCTGGGGCGACTGCTGCGCGACCCCGATCCGGAGGAGGCGCCCCGGCTCGCCCACGACCTGGCCTGGACGCGCGACGACCACGCCCGTGCCACCGCCCGCGTCGCCGACCTCACCGCCCGCCTCGACCGGCTCCGCGCCCCCTCGGCCCCGGACCGCGCCCCGGTCCCGGCCCGCGCCGACGCGTCCTGGGCCCCGGACCGGGCGGCCGCCGCCTTCCCCGGACCGGACCCCGACCCGGCGCCCTCCCCGGTGGAGCCCTCCCCGGCGGCGCCCGCCCCGACCGGCGCTTCCGCGCCGGGACGGTGGCGGCCCCGGGGAGCCCGGTACGCCTGGGCGGAGGACCCCGGCGGCGAGGGACCCGCACCCCTCGCCGTACCGGAACCGCCCGCCGGCGGGGCGGAGCCGCGCGGGGCCCGGTTCGGGGCGCGGGCCGAGCCCCGTGCCGCCGCGGACGCGCCCGGCGCGACCGGTGACCCGGCCTCCCCGGAGGAGGCCGAGGAGGCCGGCCGCGCCGCCGCCAACGCCGTCTACGCCCTCCAGCGGCTCCGCGCCCAGGGCCGGACCGGCGAGGCGCACGTGCTGCTCTGGGAGGCGCTCGGCGGGCCGCCCGCGCGGCTGCCCGCGCTCGCCGCGGAGCTGCACCGCGCCGGGTTCGGCGCCGACTGGGCCACCCTGCTCTGGGAGGCCGCCTCGCTGCCGCCCGCGCGGCTGGCCGCCGTCGCCGGGGCGCTGGCCGACGCGGGCCGCGCCGACGACTGCGAGCAGCTGCTGCGCCAGGGGCTCGCCCGGCCGGTGGAGGAGCTGGCCGGAGCCGTCGCCGCCCTCGTCGCCGAGGGGCACGACCGCGAGGCCCACGCGCTGCTCACCGCCTTCATCCGGGTCCGCACCCCCGAGGAGGCGGCCCGGCTCGCCGCCGTGGACCCCGCGCTGCTGATGCCCCGGCTCGGGTCGGCGGCCCGCGCCCTCTCGCCCGCCGACGACCGCGCCCTGCGGCACGCGCTGCGGGTCGCCGGGGTCCTCGGGGCCTGAAGGCGGCTCCGGATCCAGGGGGCGGCCCCGGAGGGCCCGAGGGCGGCCCTGAGCCCGGAGGCGTCCCCGGAGTCCGAGGGCGGTCCCGGGGCCCGAAGGCGGTCCCGGGGCCCGGAAGCGGAACCGTACGAGCGGGGAGCAGTCGGTACGTGTCGGTACGTGTCCGGTGTGGACCACTCCGGTATGAAACATGATCGACTGCGCTGCTTCCGGGCGGCAGTCTTGCTCCGGGGTGTGACGGGGCTTACGTTCTCCTCCTACGCACCGTGTCTACGGGCGTAGAGGCTCTCTGACGCCGCGCCGAAGGAGCAGCTCATGACCGTCGTACGCGCCGCCCTCGTCCAGGCGACCTGGACCGGCGACACCGAATCCATGATCTCCAAGCACGAGGAGCACGCCCGCGAGGCCGCCCGGCAGGGCGCCCGGGTGATCGGCTTCCAGGAGGTCTTCAACGCCCCCTACTTCTGCCAGGTCCAGGAGCCCGAGCACTACCGCTGGGCCGAGCCCGTGCCGGACGGCCCCACCGTGCGGCGGATGCGGGACCTCGCCCGCGAGACCGGCATGGTGATCGTCGTCCCCGTCTTCGAGGTCGAGTCCGAGGGCTTCTACTACAACACCGCCGCCGTCATCGACGCCGACGGCAGCTACCTCGGCAAGTACCGCAAGCACCACATCCCGCAGGTCAAGGGGTTCTGGGAGAAGTACTACTTCCGCCCGGGAAACGCCGGCTGGCCGGTCTTCGACACCGCCGTCGGCAAGGTCGGCGTCTACATCTGCTACGACCGCCACTTCCCCGAGGGCTGGCGCCAACTCGGCCTCAACGGCGCCCAGCTGGTCTACAACCCCTCCGCCACCCACCGGGGCCTCTCCTCCTACCTCTGGCAGCTGGAGCAGCCCGCCGCCGCCGTCGCCAACGAGTACTTCGTCGCCGCCATCAACCGCGTCGGCGTCGAGGAGTACGGCGACAACGACTTCTACGGCACCAGCTACTTCGTCGACCCGCGCGGCCGCTTCGTCGGCGACGTCGCCTCCGACAAGACGGAGGAACTCGTCGTCCGCGACCTCGACTTCGGGATCATCGAGGAGGTCCGGCAGCAGTGGGCCTTCTACCGCGACCGCCGCCCCGACGCGTACGACGGGCTGGTCCGGCCGTGACCGGGCTGCACGCCCGCCACCGCGCCGTCCTCCCCGACTGGCTCGCGCTCTACTACGACGAGCCGATCGAGCTCACCCACGGCGAGGGCCGGCACGTCTGGGACGCGGAGGGCCGCCGCTACCTCGACTTCTTCGGCGGCATCCTCACCACCATGACCGCCCACGCCCTCCCCGAGGTCACCAAGGCGGTCGCCGAACAGGCCGGCCGGATCATCCACTCCTCCACCCTCTACCTCGACCGGCCGATGGTGGAGCTCGCCGAGCGGATCGCCGCGCTCTCCGGCATCCCCGACGCCCGGGTCTTCTTCACCACCTCCGGCACCGAGGCCAACGACACGGCCCTCCTCCTCGCCACCGCGTACCGCCGCTCGAACCAGATCCTGGCGATGCGCAACAGCTACCACGGGCGCTCCTTCTCCACCGTCGGCGTCACCGGCAACCGCGCCTGGTCGCCCACCGGCCTCTCCCCGCTCCAGACCCTGTACGTGCACGGAGCGGTCCGCGGCCGGGGCCCCTTCGCGGGCCTCACCGACGAGAGGTTCACCGAGGCCGCCGTCGCCGACCTGGAGGACCTCCTCGGCCACACCCACCGCGTCGCCGCCCTCATCGCCGAACCCGTCCAGGGCGTCGGCGGCTTCACCTCCCCGCCCGACGGCCTCTACGCCGCCTTCCGGCGGGTCCTCGACCGGCACGGCATCCTCTGGATCTCCGACGAGGTGCAGACCGGCTGGGGCCGCACCGGCGACCACTTCTGGGGCTGGCAGGCGCACGCGCAGGCCGGCCCGCCCGACCTGCTCACCTTCGCCAAGGGCATCGGCAACGGCATGTCGGTCGGCGGGGTCGTCGCCCGCGCCGAGATCATGAACTGCCTGGACGCGAACTCCATCTCCACCTTCGGCGGCTCGCCCGTCACCATGGCCGCCGGCCTCGCCAACCTCGGGTACCTCCTCGACCACGACCTCCAGGGCAACGCCCGCCGGGTCGGCGGCCTCCTCATCGAGCGGATCCGGGCCGCCGCCGCGGGCGTCGACGCCGTCCGCGAGGTCCGCGGCCGCGGCCTCATGATCGGCATCGAGCTCGCCGACCCCGTCACCGGCGCGGCCGCCCCCGAGGCCGCCTCCGCCGTCCTGGAGGCGGCCCGCGAGGGCGGCCTCCTCATCGGCAAGGGCGGCGGCCACGACACCAGCGCCCTGCGCGTCGCGCCCCCGCTCTCCCTCACCGTCGCGGAGGCCGAGGAGGGCGCCGCCCTCCTCGAACAGGCCCTCAGATCCCTCTAACCGGCAGGGGAGAAGTCCCGTGAGCACCCGAACCCTCATCCGGGGCGGCCTCGTCGTCACCGCCTCCGACGAACTCCACGCCGACGTCCTCGTCGAGGACGGCGGCGTCGCCGCCCTCGACGCCCACGGCTCCGACGCGGCCGCCGTCTGGACCGCCGACCGCGTCCTCGACGCCACCGACCGGTACGTCATCCCGGGCGGCGTCGACGTCCACACCCACATGGAGCTGCCCTTCGGCGGCACCTTCGCCTCCGACACCTTCGAGACGGGCACCCGCGCCGCCGCCTGGGGCGGCACCACCACCCTCGTCGACTTCGCCGTCCAGTCCGTCGGCCACAGCCTCCGCGAGGGCCTCGACGCCTGGTACGCGAAGGCCGACGGCAACTGCGCCGTCGACTACGCCTTCCACATGATCATGTCGGACGTCACCCCGGCCACCCTCCGGGAGATGCCGCTGCTCATCCAGGAGGGCATCACCTCCTTCAAGGGTTTCGTTCGCTCGCGTGACCAGGGGTTTTCTGGCGGAGTAGGCCGTGTGCCGTGCGAGGTGGCGGCGTGAGGGGGCCGGCGGGCCGGGGCGTGGCCCCGGCCCGTGCCGGTGGTGGTCTGTTCGGCGGTCGGTGTGAAGGGATGGCTGGGAAATGACTCGGACTCTGATTGCCGGTGGCCTCGTGATCACCGCCGCGGACGAGGTGCACGCGGACGTGCTGATCGAGCATGGCCGGGTGGTGGCATTGGCGGCGCCGGGGACGCAGGAGTGGACGGCGGACCGGGTGATCGACGCGTCGCAGAAGTATGTGATCCCGGGCGGGGTGGATGCGCATACGCATATGGAGTTGCCTTTCGGTGGCACGTTCGCGTCGGACACGTTCGAGACGGGGACGCGGGCTGCGGCGTGGGGCGGGACGACGACGATCGTCGATTTCGCGGTGCAGGCGAAGGGTGAGCCGCTTCGGGCCGGTCTGGATGCCTGGATGGCAAAGGCGGACGGGAACTGCGCGGTCGACTACGCCTTCCACATGATCATGTCCGACGTGAACGAGTCGACGCTGCGGGAGATGCCGAAGCTGGTTGAGATCGGCGTTTCCTCGTTCAAATTGTTTATGGCGTATCCGGGGGTCTTCTATTCGGATGACGGTCAGATCCTCCGGGCGATGCAGGTTGCCGGGGAGACCGGTGGGCTGATCATGATGCACGCGGAGAACGGCATCGCGATCGACGTCCTGGTGGAGCAGGCCCTGGCCCGTGGCGAGACTGACCCGCGGTACCACGGGGAGGTCCGCAAGGCGCTGTTGGAGGCGGAGGCCACCCACCGGGCGATCCAGCTCGCCCGGGTCGCGGGCTCCCCGCTGTACGTCGTCCACGTGTCCGCCGAGGAGGCGGTGGCGGAGCTGGCGGCGGCGCGGGACATGGGGCTTCCGGTCTTCGGTGAGACGTGCCCGCAGTACCTTTTCCTGTCGACGGACAACCTCGCGGAGCCGGACTTCGAGGGCGCCAAGTACGTGTGCTCGACGCCGCTGCGGCCGAAGGAGCACCAGGCGGCGCTGTGGCGGGGGCTGCGGACGAACGACCTCCAGGTGGTCTCCACCGACCACTGTCCGTTCTGCTTCGTGGGGCAGAAGGAGCTAGGGCGCGGGGACTTCTCGAAGATCCCCAACGGCCTGCCGGGCGTCGAGAACCGCATGGACCTCCTCCATCAGGCGGTGGTGGACGGGCACATCTCGCGGCGCCGCTGGATCGAGATCGCCTGCGCGACGCCGGCCCGGATGTTCGGTCTCTACCCGCAGAAGGGCACGATCGCGCCGGGCGCGGACGCGGACGTCGTCATCTACGACCCACACGCCACGCAGACGCTGTCGGCCGAGACCCACCACATGAACGTCGACTACTCGGCGTACGAGGGGAAGACGGTGACCGGCCAGGTCGAGACCGTCCTCTCGCGGGGTGAGGTCGTCATCGACCAGCGGAAGTACACGGGGCACGCGGGGCACGGGGCATTTGTGCCGCGTGGTCTTTGTCAGTACCTGGGTTGAGCAGCCCGGGGTCTCATCGCACCGACTCGAACTTGGAGGTCCCGCGTGGACTTCGGACTCGTCCTGCAGACCGACCCGCCCGCCTCGCAGGTGGTCAGCCTGATGAAGCGTGCCGAACGCAACGGCTTCCGCTACGGCTGGACCTTCGACTCCGCCGTGCTGTGGCAGGAGCCCTTCGTCATCTACAGCCAGATCCTGGCCAACACCACCAAGCTGCACGTCGGCACGATGGTCACCAACCCGGGGACGCGTACCTGGGAGGTGACGGCCTCCACCTTCGCCACCCTCAACGACATGTACGGCAACCGGACCGTGTGCGGTATCGGCCGCGGCGACTCCGCGATGCGCGTGGCCGGCCGCAGGCCCAACACCCTCGCCCGCCTCGGCGAGGCCATCGAGGTCATCCGCGACCTCGCTGAGGGCCGCGAGGCGGAGGTCGACGGCAACCCGATCCACATCCCGTGGATCAAGAACGGCAAGCTGCCCGTCTGGATGGCCGCCTACGGCCCCAGGGCCCTCGCCCTGGCCGGAGAGAAGGCCGACGGCTTCATCCTCCAGCTCGCCGATCCGTTCCTGACGGAGTGGATGGTCAAGGCGGTGCGGCAGGCCGCCCAGGACGCGGGCCGTGACCCCGACGCCCTCACGATCTGCGTCGCCGCCCCCGCGTACGTGACGGCCGACGACTCGGCCGGGGCCCTGGCGCACGCCCGGGACCAGTGCCGCTGGTTCGGCGGCATGGTCGGCAACCACGTCGCCGACCTGGTGTCCAAGTACGGCGAGCACTCCTCGATGGTCCCCGAGGAGCTCACCGCGTACATCAAGGACCGGCAGGGCTACGACTACAGCCACCACGGCCGCGCCGACAACCCCGACACCGCTTTCGTCCCCGACGAGATCGTCGACCGCTTCTGCCTCCTGGGCCCCGCCGAGGCACACATCGAGAAGCTCCGCCGGCTCAAGGACCTGGGCGTCGACCAGTTCGCCGTCTACGACATGCACGACAACCGCGAGGGCACCATCGACGCCTATGGCTCCGACATCATCCCCGCGATCAACGCCTGACGCGGATCGGTCGAACCTCCGTACAGCCGGCACGACGTGGTGCTGGCCGACCGAAGAAGGAGGGCCCGTCGGCGCGCCCTCGCAAAGTCTCTCGCGGACCTCCGAGGGCCTGCCTATCGCGCCCGCGCGGTCGGTACGGTGATCCGCGCTGGCCGAACGCTTGGCGGGTCGTAGGCGGCTTCCGCTGGGAGGCCACTGAGCCTGTGGTGACTGCTACGGCCGTGCTTCGCTCCAGTCACCGCACTGGGCTGGTCAGGCGGTAGTGGCCTAGGGCCGTTCACGGTGTTGGTCATCGGTCTCCCTTTCAGAGCCTGGGTCACCGCCGCAGGGGTCGCCGTCGGCCATGCCGCCAAGCTCCGGCCGCCGGTGAACTCTGCCTCGGGCCTTCGACCCTACGAGAGAGGAATCGCCGAAGGGCACCTCAATGGGCCCCATCCGAGGCTGGGTTCGGCGTAATTTCCACAGGTGATGATCTCCGGGCCGGGCACCATCGATGAACTGGTGCACGACGCCGCTCTTGCAGGGCATGCAGTCACCAAGCGACTCGTACACGACTGGGTATCGCTCGGGTTGCTGGACCGTCCGCGGCGACGGCGCACTGGCCCTCACGGCTCGGACAAGGCGTTGCACTCAGCCCACCAACGCAAGCTCCTTCAGCTTCTTCTCGAAGCGCGAGTGGCCTCTTCGCGAATCCCCCACCTCGCAAGGATTCCTCTGACCATCTGGCTGTACGGAGAGTCAGGTGCTGTTCCCACCCGGCAGGCCATTCGTGCGCTGGTCACCCATGCAGGAGACCTGAGAGGCGGCAAACCCCGGGCGTTGGAGACCGCCCGCTTTTTGATCGCGCCGCTGGACGATTGCCGCCTCGGAACCGCGCACCTTCGAAGCGAGTTCCTCCACGCAGTACGCAATGCTCTCTATACTGGCAATTTCGACGGCCCCCTCGCACCCTAGGGGGCGTCCGGCCGGTCAGGCGAGGCCGCCCCAGCCCCAGCGCGGCGTGTGGGGCCGGGCTCGCCGAGGTCCGTGCCCGGAGCAGAGGCCGAGACGCCCTTGGCGATCCGGGTGCCCCAGTCGAAGCCCTCCACCACCCGCCGCCGCAGCAGCTCGTCGTCCGGCAGTTGCTTCTCCACGGACGCCGTCATCAACTCCATCCAGCGCAACCGCTGTTCCTCGGTGATGCCGAGCTTGAGACGGGCCCTGAGCAGTGCCTGGTGCCCGCCGAGCTCCGCCGTGAAGTCGGCAGGACCCGAGAACACCTCCGCCAGCCACGCGGCGACGTGCTCCACGTGGGCGGCGGTGAAGTCGGCGAAGAGGGGACGAGGAGGGGGTCGGCGAGGACCCCCTGGTAGAAGGTCTCGGAGAGCCTGCGCAGCGCGTCGGCGCCGCCCACGGCCTCGTACAGGGTGTTCGCAATGCCCGGCGGTCGTGGAACGCCTCCAGGATGCGGGATGTGACCCCGACAGCCTGGCCGCAACTCGATCCGTGACCAGGAATGTTCGCTCTCGGTGGGGCGAGCGCCCGGGCAGCCGCTACACGCGGTCCATCATCGCCATCTGCTCCTCCGTGTGGTGCTCGCCCGCGGCGGGGGGCAGGGCGTCGAGGCGGGCGAGTTGCTCCGCGCTCAGGCGGACCTCGGCGGCCGTCGTGTTCTCCTCGACGCGGGCGGCCCGCCGGCTGCCGGGAATCGGCACGACGTCGTCCCCCCGGGTGAGCAGCCAGGCGAGGGCGACCTGCGCCGGGGTGGCGTCCGCCTCGGCGGCGACGGTGGCGATCTCGTCGGCGATGCGCAGGTTCCGGGGCAGGTTCTCGGCGGTGAAGCGGGGGTTGTCCGCCCGGAGGTCCGAGGCGTCGAAGCGGCCGGCGGCGCGGACCGTGCCGGTGAGGAAGCCGTGGCCGAGCGGGGAGTACGCCACGAAGCCGATGCCCAGTTCGCGCAGGACCGGCAGGACCGCCTCCTCCGGGTCGCGGGTCCACAGGGAGTACTCGGACTGGACCGCGGTGACCGGGTGGACGGCGTGCGCGCGGCGGATCGTGGCGGGGCCCGCCTCGGAGAGGCCGATGTGGCGGATCTTGCCCTCGGCGACCAGCTCGGCGAGGGCGCCGACGGTGTCCTCGATGGGGGTGCCGGGGTCGACGCGGTGCTGGTAGCAGAGGTCGATGTGGTCGGTCCCGAGCCGCCGCAGCGAACCCTCCACGGCGGTACGGACGTTCGCGGGGCTGCTGTCGAGCCGCCCGGGGCCGCCGCCCGTGTGCGAGACGAGGCCGAACTTCGTGGCGAGCACCACCTGGTCGCGGCGGGCGCCGAGCGCCCGGCCGACGAGCCGTTCGTTGGTGTAGGGCCCGTAGATCTCGGCGGTGTCGAGGAAGGTGACGCCGAGGTCGAGGGCGCGGTGCAGGGCGCGGACGGAGCCCGCGTCGTCCGAGCCGGAGCCCGTGTAGCCGAAGGACATGCCCATGGTCCCCAGGCCGATCCGGGAGACCTCCAGGTCCCGCAATCTCGTGTGCCGCATCGGACCGCCTCCTTCGGGGCGCGAGGGTGGATGGGGGAGTGGTGGGGGGAGGGTGGGGTGGGAGCGGTGGGGCGCCGAGGCGGGAGCCACGGCTGACGTGGGTGTGTGGGCGGTGTTCGGCGGCCGGTGGGCGGCACCGGCCCCCGAGCCCGCCGGGGCCCGTCCCGTCCGCTCCCGTGAACGGGACGGTGCTGCCCGGCGGGTGGTCGTGCGGCGGCGGTCAGACCTCGTACTCGACGCCGACGCCGCCGAAGTGGAGCCGTCCCTGGACGAAGACCTTCTCGCCCTGCGCGTCGTAGCCGGTGAGGAGGCCCGCCTCCATCAGCCGGACGACGATCTGGGTGCTCAGCTCCTGTCGGCCGACCGCGCCGAGGCGCTTGACCAGCGTCTTGTAGCCGAACTCCTCCTCGGCGAGGTCCTGGAAGATCTGCCGGGCCTCGTCGTCCATCGGGTACTGGGCCATGTCGAGCCCTTCCCCGTTGGCCAGGACCTCGCGCTGCTCCAGCCGGAAGCCGATCGGCTCGACGCGGTAGTGCTGCTTGAGCACGGCCTTGCCGCCGGTCCACTTGAAGCGGGTGATGCTGTTCAGCCGCTTGGTGAGGTCGCTGATCCAGCGGACCCGGGCCGGGTTCAGCTCGGCCTCGCTGAAGTCGTCGCTGAGCTCCGGACGCTGGTGGCGGCCGATCGCGATCATCGTGGACGCCCGGTCGCGGAAGGACGTCACGGTCCCGGAGGGGTCCTCCGGGCCGTTGCCCACCAGGCTCTCGAACCACTTCTTCCGGGTCAGCCGGTCGTCGTCGGACTCCGTGATGCGCCGCTTCCGCCAGAACTCGGAGTCGGGCTCCGTGAAGGAGGCGAAGGTGTAGAAGGAGGCGAGGAACTGGTGGTACTGCTCGTAGGCCTCGCGGTAGGTGCGGTTGTACCAGGCGTGCACCTCGTCCTTCTCGTCCCCGTGCCGGGTGATGCGGTCGATGGCCGCGGCGGCCGAGACCGCCGACTGCGAGGCCAGGTGCACGCCCTGGGAGAACAGCGGGTCGGTGAAGCAGGCGGCGTCGCCGCAGAGGAAGAAGCGGTCGGCGGAGAAGACCTCGGTGTCGTAGGACCAGTCCTGCACGATCCGGACCTCGTCGACCTGCTCGGCGCCGCCGAGGATGTCCACGGCCTTGGCGCACTTGGCGAGGGTGGACGAGTAGAAGGCGTCGGCGCCCTGCTCGCGGACCTCGGCGGACTTCGAGCGGTCGACGACGAGGCCGACGCTGTACAGGTCGTCCTTGATGGGGATCATCCAGACCCAGCCGTCCTCGAAGGTGATCGAGTACGTGGTGCCCTTGAGGTCCCCCTCGAAGGGGTCCTTCAGCTTGAAGTACGACCAGACCGCGAAGTTCCGGTAGAACTCGTCGTACTGGCGCACGCCGAGCTTGCGGGAGATCGGGCCGCCCGAGCCGCCCGCGTCGATGACGAAGTCGCTCTCGACGGTGACGCTCTCGCCGCCCTGGCGTACGGTCAGGACGACATGGTCGGGGTCGGACAGGTCCACGTCGGTGACCGGGGTCTCCTCGTGGACGGCTATCCCGCGGCTCCGGGCCTCGTCGAGGAGGAGCTTGTCGAACTCCTCGCGCTTCACCTGGACGGCGTGGTCGAAGACCCAGGGCGCGACCTTGGGAGCCGCGAAGGAGAACGTCCACGGGGCCTGGTCCTGGCCCCAGAGGAAGGTCGCCGAGGGCTTCTTGACGTAGTTCTGCGCGTCGATCTTCTCCTGCAGCCCGAGGCGGTTGAGGATCGACATCGTGCCGGGCAGCAGGGACTCGCCGACGCGGTACCGGGGGAAGGCGGACCGCTCGTAGATCGTGACGTCGTGGCCCAGCTTGTGCAGGGTGAGGCCCGCGACACTACCGGCCGGCCCTCCGCCGATGATCGCCACCTTCGATCGTGTCATCACGTACTCCTTGGGACGGGGACAGGCTGACGGGACTCCGCGCCGGGGCGGCGAGGAGGAAGCGCTGTGAACGGGGTGCGGGGTACGGGCGGGAGGAGGCCGTTCACTCCTCGTCGGCGCCCGGCCGGGACCGCAGTTTCTTCATGCGGTCCGACATCGCGATCGTGTCGACGACGTTAATCTTCGAGGGGACCTTGAACGGCTCGACCCGGCCGGCGAGGAACTCCGTGACGTGCTTGCGGAGGGCCGCGCGGGTGAGCTCGCCCGTGGGCTTGATGTCGACGCACACGGACTGGCCGGTGATCGCGTTCGGCCTGCCGTACACGACGCAGTCCTCGACGAGGGGACTGCCCATGAGGACCGATTCGAGTTCCAGCGGGAGGAGCTTCTCGCCGCCGACGTTGATGACTTCCTTGGCCCGGCCCTTGATCCGGAGGTAGCCGTCGGCCGCCTCCTCGACCAGGTCCCCGGTCCGGAACCAGCGGTCCTCGGTCAGCGAGTCGTCGTCGTAGTTCAGATAGCCGAGGAACTGGGTCCGGCTCCTGAGCTGGAGTTCGCCGTCGACGATGCGGTACTCCACACCGGCGTCGGAGATCTTGAAGTACGTGCTGGTCGACGATTCGCTGGTCGTCGTGGCGATGCCGGTCTCGCTCGTCCCGAAGGTCTGGAGCAGCCGCACCCCCGGGAAGGTCTTGCGGACCCGCAGGAGGAGTTCCTCGGACATCGGCTCGGTGCCGTACGTGATCAGGCGCAGGCTGCTGAGGTCGTGTGTGCGGTGGTAGTCGCCGACCATGATCAGGTTGAGATAGGTCGGGCTGGTGGGGAGGACGAGGATCCGGTGGCGCTCGATCAGCGCGCAGATCTCGTCCGGGGTGCGATGGCGGGGGAGAACCGCGGTGCCGCCGACCAGGAGGGTGCTGAGCAGGGAGTTGATGCCCCCGATGTGATCGAACATCAGCACCATGAGGATGTTGAGGGCGTTCTCCCGGCGGCGCGGCCGCTTCTCCAGCTTCTCGCCGACGAGCACGTCGAGACTGTGCAGGATGACCTTGGGCGCGCCGGTGCTGCCGCTGCTGAGCAGCACGAGTCCGGCCGCGTCCGGGTCGCCGAGCCGGCCGTGCACGGCGTCGGCCCCGTCGGTGGGGTCCTCTGCGACGCCGGCGAGGTCCTCGACCTCCGTACCCGCCCCGGTCGTCCTGATCAGATGGCCCGGTCGGCAGTGCTCGACGAGGGTGTCGAGCGTGGTGTCGGTGAGCGTGACCACCGGCACCACGACGTTCCGGTCGAGGAAGAGGGCGAACAGGGCCGCCACCGAGTCCAGCGAGTAGTCGCCGTGGACGACCACGGTCTCCCGCGGCTTCACGCCGTGGAGCGCCAGCAGCTGCCGGGTCTCGCCGATCCGCTTCAGGAGCTCCGCGTACGTGACGGCGGTCCCGCGGTCGAAGAGCGCCGTCCGGGCGCCGAAGTCCTCGAACCTACGCAGCAGTTCGTCGCGCATGTCAGTGCACACCCCCTAGAAAGAGCGTCTCGCCCGTGATGAACTCCGACTGCCGGCCGATCAGGAACTCCACCGGGCCGACGATGTCCGCCGTCGTGCACTGACGGGATATCGCCTGGCGTGCGATCAGAGCGTCGATCTTGGGCCGGGGAACGGTCCTCGTCAATACGGTGTGAACGGGCGGCAGTCCGATTCCGTTCACCCTGATGCCGAACGTGGACAACTCCTTGCTCATCACGCGGACGAGTTGTTCGACCGCACTCTTGCTGGCCGAATAGGCGAGCTGTCCTTCGATGGCCCAGGGCACCGCGACCGTGGAGACGTTCAGGATAGCGGAACTCTGTTCCGTGGATTTCCGCAGCAGTTTCACCGCTTCCCGGCAGCAGTTCAGCACGGCGAAGAAGTTGATGTCGAATATCTTTCGGGAAACCTCGTCCGGGGTCGTCATGAAATGGTTCATCGACGAGGTGCCGGCGTTGTTCACCAGGGCGTCGAGCTTTCCGTACTCCTCCCGGACGCTCCGGAACATGCGTTTCGTCTGACCGGGGTCCGCGAGATCCGCCTCGTGGTGCCGGTAGCGCGGGTGGTCGATGGTCGGGGGTCTTCTGCTGCACCCGACGACGTCGTGCCCGGCCTCCAGGAAATGCTCCGCGAGGGCCTTGCCGATGCCGGTCCGGGTGCCGGTGATCATGAGGATCATGAGGGCGGCGACCTGGGCTAACCACGTACGCCGACGAGTTCCAGCTCTTCCTCGATGAAGCCGATCAGCCTGCGCACGCTGCTGAACGGACTCACCCGGCGGGACACCGCCTTCTCGGACGTGAGCGAGACCTCGGTGCCGAACTCGTCCTCGATGTTCTCCTCGACCAGGGAGAGGAAGGCCACCAGGTACATGGACTCGAACACGCCGGAGTCACCGTAGAGACACAGGTCGAGCACCTGGTCGGTCGGAATCTTCTCCTCACGCGTCAGATTGATTTCTTCGAGCGCCGCCACGACGACACCCTGGATTCGCTCCGTCACCTTAAGGCCTCCGTCCAGCACGAAAGACAGAACAGATCGCTCCGCCGGCCGAGTCGTGCTCCGGGCCGACGCCTGGATTTTTATGTCATACGCCCCCGGCCCACGCAAGGTCGTTCAGTCCGCGCGGTTCACCGCCCTGTTCAACTGTCCGGTTCCTTCAGTTGCACGGGGTGGTGATCTGTACACCCTTGCGGCCCGCGACCGATATCCACAGACTTCGAGATGCCGGACCCGGGAAAGGCCGAGCCCGCAAAGGGAAGAGCCCGCAAAGAAAAGTGAAGGAAGGGGTGGGCCATGCGTGACCACACGGACGAGAAATCCGAAGCGGCCGGGAACGACGACGGGCACGTCCGGATCGGCGGACTGCCGGCATTCGACCCGGACGACCCCGCCGAGAACGCGGTCATCAACCGGCTCGTCGGGAACTGGCACCGGCGCGCCGCCGTGAAGCGCGAGGAACCGGACGTCTACGCCCTGTTCGATCCCGGCCGCCCGGACTTCCGGGAGGACATGATCCCCTTCCGGGGCCACCCGATCTGGGAGCGCCTCTCCGACGAGACCCGTTCCCGGCTGCTCAGCTGGGGCTGGGTCGCCTACAACCGCAACACGGTGCTGATCGAGCAGCGGATTGCCAACCCGGCCTTCGAACTCGTCATCGGCGGCGCGTACCCTGGTCTCGGCGGCCAGCAGCTGGAGCTCGCCGTCGCGCAGGCCATGGTGGACGAGCAGTACCACACGCTCATGCACATCAACGGCAGCGCGGTGACCCGGCGGATGCGCCGGAGCGACTTCTCCGACCGCGTGCTGCCGGACTCGCACATCACCACGATCCACCAGGCACATCTGGACCGCTGCGAGGAGCCGTGGCAGCGGAGTCTCACCACCCTGGGCTTCGCGACGGTCGCCGAGATCTCCATCAACGCCTACCTCGACCTCCTCGCCGACGACCAGGAGATCCAGGTCGTCAACTCCACCACGGTGAAGCTGCACAACCGCGACGAGTACTGCCACGCCTCGATCTCCGGCGAGATGATGAAGCAGGTGTACGAGGCGCTTCCGGCCGACCGGCGCCGGTTCCTCTTGGAGAAGGTCGTGGCCGGTCTGGAGGCCTTCGTCGCCCCCGACTTCACGACCTGGGAGTCGATCGTCGCGTTCGAGGGCGTCCCCGGCTGGGAGAAGGCCGCCGCCGAGGTGCGCAAGGCCCAGGGCGGCACCCACCTCGTGCAGGACCACTCGGGCATCCACACCCTCCTCACCGAGATGGACGTCCTCGACCAGGTCGAGTTCGGCTGGGGCACGACGGTGACCCGGTGACCGCGGGCAGTCCCGGGCCGGCCGGCCGCACTCCGCTGCGCCCCGCCGCGGTCGCCGTCCGCGACATCCACAGCTTCCTCGCCGACCTCGGCATGGACTGCGACGTCAACCCGTGCACGGCCTTCGTGGGCACCGTCGAGCCCGGTCGGGTCGAGGACCCGGCCGCGTGGCGGGCGTTCGTGGCCCGGCTCGGCCTCACCCGGGCCCTGGCCGACCTGGTCGACGTGGCGGAGGAGGACGTGGTCGTCACCCTCGACCCGCGGCCGGGCACCGTCGAGGGCGGCCCCGCCGAGCTGGCGGACCTCGTCACCGCGTACCACAACAGCCGGCCGCTGCGGATCGACGAGGCCGTGCGCCTCGCGTACTGGCGGCACGCGGACGGCGAGTACCTCGTCTTCGTCAAGTTCAGCCATCTGATCGTCGACCTGGCCGACGTGGTCGACCTGCTCCGGCAGATCAGGGCCCATCTGCGCGGCGACACCCCGCCGGGCCGGATCGGCTCCCGCTACCGCCACCACGCACGGACCGTCGAGCAGTACACGGCCCTGCCGGCGGCCGACCCCGCGGAGGTCACCCGCGCCCTCGGCGAGCTGCCCGTGCCGGGCCGCAAGGGCATTCCGACGATCTCCGCGTCGGTGGAGGAATGGCTGCCGCTGCGCGAGGGCGTCACCTTCGACGAACTGCTCAGCGCCGTCACAGGCGTCCTGCTGCCCGCCCTCGGCGGCGGTCTGGTTCTGCAGTATCCCTACTCCCGCTGGGAGTTCGCGACGAAGGGCGGCTACTACGTCGAGATCAAGCCCCTCGTCGTACGGGCCGGTCAGCCGTCCGACTACACCCCCGAGTACTTCGCCAAGACCCGGCACGCCCAGGAGTCCCTCGGCCGGTTCACGATGTCCGACCTCGACGCCTTCGCGCGGGCGTTCACCCGCGGCCGGATGCCCCGCGTCGTCGTCTCCGACACCACGTTCATGCGTCCGGAGCCGGACCGGTGGCGCTGGGTCCCGGTACGCAGCGCCCGGGTCTTCGAGGACCTCAAGTTCCTCGCCGACCGGTCCTGGCCGGGCCCGCCGCTGTTGCGGATGCAGTACAAGCGCGGATTCCTCTCCCTCGGGGCCGCGGCCGACGTCCTCGACGGACTCAAGCAGCGAATTGGAGCAAGTGGTGGAACTCCCTGACCTGTTGACCGACCTCTTCCGGCGCCACCGCGGACGGACCGCGCTGCGGACCGCCGGACGGACCTGGACCTACGAGGAGCTCGACCGGGTCACCGGCGCGCTCGCCCGCAGGATCGACACCGAGTGCCCCGCGGGCCGCCGCGTCCTGGTCGCCGGGGAGCACACGGCGGAAGCCGTGGTCTGGGCCCTCGCGGCGATGCGCAGCCACGCCGTGCACACCCCGATGAACCCGGGCCTGCCCGCCGACCGGTTCGAGGAGTTCGCGCGGGTCGCGGACGCGGCGCTGCTCGTCTGCTTCGAGCGCGAGGCGCTGGTGCGCGGCGAGAAGGCCGGCCTCCGTGCCCTGTACGCCGGTGACGTCGGCTGGCCCACGGACCCGGCCCCGGAGCCGGCGGACGGCACGGCCGACGAGCCGGCCCGTTCCCGCGTCGCGTACTCCATCTTCACCTCGGGTTCGACCGGCAATCCCAAGCTCGTCGACGTCGGGCACGGCGGTCTGCTCAACCTCTGCCGTTCCCTGCGGAGGCTGCTCGACATCACACCCGACGACGAGGTCCTGCACTTCGCGTCGCTGTCGTTCGACGCCTCCGTCAGCGAGATCCTCGGCACCCTGTACGCCGGGGCGACCCTCGTCGTCCCCGTGCGCGACCAGGCCTCCTGGCTGGGGTCCGTCTCGCGGCACCTCGCCGCCCACGGCTGTGACCTCGCCATGCTGTCGCCGTCCGTCTACGCCCGGCTCGACGAGGCGGCGCGCAGTCGCATCCGGAAGGTGGAGTTCTGCGGCGAGGCCCTCGGTGAGGGCGAGTACGACAAGGCCGCCCGGTACAGCAGGGTGTTCAACGCCTACGGCCCGACCGAAGCCACCGTCTGCTTCTCCCTCGCCGAGCTGACCGCGTACACGCCGAGCATCGGCACCCCCGTCGACGGCTTCCGGGCCTTCGTCCGCGACCCCGACTCCGGTGACCACGCCACGGCGGGCACCGGCGAACTCGTCATCGTCGGCGACGGCGTGGCACTCGGCTACGCCGGCGGCAGCCCGGCCGAGAACGAGGTGTTCGGCACGGTCGACGGCTCCCCGGCGTACGCCACCGGGGACGTCGTCTCCCTCTCCGACGACGGCGAGCTCACCTACCTCGGACGGATCGACGAGCAGATCAAACGACTCGGCCACCGGGTGAACCTCGCCCATGTCGGTTCCACTCTCTCCCGCCACCTGGGGCGCGAGGTGGCACTCGTCCGCCAGGACGCCACGATCCTGCTGGTCACGGCCGCGGACGGCGAGGCCACCGAGGAGTCGGTGATGGCCCGGATCAGGGACCTGGTGCCCGTCTGGGAGGCACCCGACCGGGTGGTCCTGGTCGACGCGCTCCCGCTCACCTCCGGCGGGAAGGTGGACCGGAGCGCCCTGCGCGAGCTGCTCGCCTCCCCGGCCGGCGCCCCGCACGGCGGGACGGACGACGAGGACGCCGCGGAACTGCGGCGCGTGCTCGACGTCGTGACCGCCGTCCTCGGCCAGGAGATCGGCCCCGAGACGTCCATCTTCGACGCCGGCGGCAGCTCCCTCGCCATGATCCAGATCCAGGTCAAACTCTCCGACGCGTACGGCGAGGAAGCCGTCGAGGCTGCGTTCGCCGCCATGGACTACGACTTCGCCCCGGCCGCCTTCCTGCGCCACCTGCGCGGCGAGGCCGTCGCCCCGGCGGAGTCCGCCGTCGACACGCTGCTGCGCCGGGTGGAGACCGAGCGCGACGCCCTGCGCGCCGAGCTGCCGCTGCTGCGCCGCGACACCCGCCACGAGCCGGTGCCCGGGGCCGGGGACGGCGACCGCGAGGTGCTCCTCACCGGTGCGTCCGGCTTCATCGGAGGGCACGTCCTCGACCGGCTGCTCGCCGCCGGCCGCCCCGTCCTCGTCGTCAGCACCGGCGACCCCGACGGTGTACTGACCGGCCACGCGACCCGGTTCGGACGGCAGGCCGCCGACTACGCCCGGGTCCGGGCCATCTCGTACACGGAGCTGGAGCGCTGGGTCGACCGGCGGCGCGGCCCCGTCGTCGACGCGGTGGTGCACTGCGGCTACCAGGTCAACCACCTGCTGCCGCTCGACAGCCACCTGAGCGGCAGCGTGCGCAACACGGCCCTGGTCGTCCGCGCCGCGGCGGCCCTCGGTGCCCGGTCCTTCGCCTTCCTGTCGGCCGCCTCGGCGGGGGCGAGCTTCCTACCCCTGTCGGCCGCGACCCTCACGGCGGTCGGCGACCCGTACTCGCGGTCGAAGCTGATCAGCGAGGAGTACGTGAACACCCTCGCCGTGCTGGGCTGTGCCGTCTCCCACTACCGGCCGGGGCTGGTCTACGGGCACCGGCCCGAGGACCGCCACCACCTCAAGGACGACTGGTTCACCGCCCTCCTGGAGACCGCGCGCCGGGTGGGTGCGATGCCCCGGCTCAGCGGCCACGTGCCCGTCTGCGACGTCGGCACCCTGGCCGACACCCTCCTCGGGCGGCCGGACGCCAACCCGGGCACGGCCGACGGCGCCTCCCGGGCCCCGGACTCCCGCTCGGCGGTCGTGGTCCACCGTACGTACGCGCTCGACGAGCTGCTGCGCCACACCGGCCTCACCGAGGCGGACGTCCTGGCGCCCGCCGAATGGTTCGAGCGGGTACGCGACGGCGGCGAGGTCCCCGCCCCGCTCCTGGCCGCCATGCAGGCGGCCCTGAGCGGACCGGGCTGGCCCTCCGCCCAACGCGAGGTCGACCACGACATCCTCGGCCGGCTGCTCGGCACCCCGTCGGACACTCCGGCCGGCGACCGGCCGGGGCGGACCGGGACCACCGCAGAGGCCCAGAACGGCGCCGCCCACGCGCCGACACCGCGCTGACAGGAACGGAGCCGTAGTCCCCCATGCGCTACTCGTTACGCCAGGACATCGCGGTCGAGCCGGCCATCGCCGGATGGTACGGCTGGTCGTACCTGCTGCCGCCGCAGACCCTCGCCCGCTTCGTCCACAACCGCTTCGACCGCATCGTCGAGAGCTACCTCGACGACCCGCAGGTCCATGCGGCGGCCGTCCGGCAACGCCGGATGCACGGCGGCCCCTGGATCCACGCCCACGAGCACCGCGACGCCATCGAGGCCTGGTACCGGGAGACCGCTCCACGGCGCGAGCGGCTCGACGAACTCTTCGAGGCCGTCCGGTGCCTGGAGGAGGACATCCTGCCCCGGCACCACGGCGAGTGCCTCGACCCCGTCTACCAGGAGCTGCCGGCGGCCCTGGCCGGCCGGGTGGAGGTCTTCTACGGCAGGGACAACCGCACGGCCGACTACCGCTTCGTCGAGCCGCTGATGTACGCCTCCGAGTACTACGACGAGTCCTGGCAGCAGGTCCGCTTCCGCCCCGTCACGGAGGACGCCCGCGAGTTCGCCCTCACCACGCCGATGCTGGAGTACGGCCCGGAGCAGCTCCTCGTCGACGTTCCGCTGAACTCCCCGCTGCTCGACACGGTCTTCCGCGGCCGTCTGACCGGGGCCGAACTCGACGACCTGGCGGCGCGGTTCGGCCTCGACGGCGAGCGGGCCACCCGGTTCGCCTCGTACTTCGAGCCCACCCCGGCGGCGGCCGCCTCCGCCTCCGACGAGGACGTCCTCGAATACGTCGGCCACGCCTGCGTGTTCGCCCGCCACCGGGGCACCACCTTCCTCGTGGACCCGGTGCTGAGCTACAGCGGATACCCCGGGGGAGCGGAGAACCGGTTCACCTTCGCCGACCTGCCGGAGCGCATCGACCACCTGCTCATCACCCACAACCACCAGGACCACATGCTGTTCGAGACCCTGCTGCGGATCCGGCACCGGGTCGGCAGGGTCCTGGTCCCCAAGTCCACCAACGCCAGCCTGGTGGACCCCGGACTCGGCGGCATCCTGCGCCGGCTCGGCTTCACCGACGTCGTCGAGGTCGACGACCTGGAGACGCTGTCCTGCGGATCGGCCGAGGTCGTCGCCCTGCCCTTCCTGGGGGAGCACGGCGACCTGCGCATCCGCAGCAAGACCGGATGGCTGATCCGCTTCGGGGAGCGCTCCGTGTTGTTCGCCGCCGACTCCACCAACATCTCCCCGACGATGTACGCCAAGGTGGCCGAGGTGATCGGCACCGTCGACACCGTCTTCATCGGCATGGAGAGCATCGGCGCGGCGGCCAGCTGGATCTACGGTCCGCTCTACGGCGAGCCGCTGGACCGCAGGACCGACCAGAGCCGACGGCTCAACGGCTCCAACTTCCCGCAGGCGAGGGAGATCGTCGACGCCCTGGAGCCCGACGAGGTCTATGTGTACGCGATGGGCCTCGAACCCTGGATGGGCGTCGTGATGGCCGTCGACTACGACGAGAGCCACCCCGCCATCGTCGACAGCGACCTCCTCGTCCGGCACGTCCAGGACAAGGGCGGGACCGCCGAACGGCTGCACCTCCGGCGGACGCTGCGCCTCTGAGCGACGCGACGCCCGCGGCCGGGCGCGGCGATCCGCCGCCCCTGGCCCCCGGCCCCTCCGGCACGGCCCCTCCGGCCCGTCCCCGTGGCCCGCCGTCGCCCCCGCGCCCTCCGGCGAGCCCTTCGAGACAAGGTGCCCCATCATGCGCACGCTTCTGATCGACAACTACGACTCGTTCACCCACAACCTGTTCCAGTACATCGGCGAGGCGACCGGGCAGCCCCCCGTCGTCGTGACCAACGACGCCGACTGGTCGCGGCTGTCCGTCGAGGACTTCGACGCGGTCGTCGTGTCCCCGGGCCCCGGCAGCCCCGACCGGGAACGGGACTTCGGGATCAGCCGCCAGGCGATTACCGACAGCGGCCTGCCCGTCCTCGGCGTCTGCCTCGGCCACCAGGGCATCGCCCACCTCTTCGGCGCGGCCGTCGGTCTCGCCCCGGAACCCATGCACGGCCGCGTCTCCGAAGTGCGGCACACCGGCGAGGACGTCTTCCGGGGCCTCCCCTCGCCGTTCACCGCCGTGCGCTACCACTCCCTGGCCGCTACCGGCCTCCCCGACGAGCTGGAACCCCTCGCCTGGAGCGACGACGGCGTCGTCATGGGCCTGCGGCACCGCGAGAAGCCGCTGTGGGGCGTCCAGTTCCACCCGGAGTCGATCGGCAGCGACTTCGGCCGGGAGATCATGGCCAACTTCCGCGACCTCGCCCTCGCCCACCACCGGGCAGGGCGCGACGCGGCCGACTCCCTGTACGAACTCCACGTGCGCCGCGTCGACGTGCTGCCGGACGCCGAAGAGGTACGCCGCGGCTGCCTGCCCGGCGAGGGCGCCACGTTCTGGCTGGACAGCAGCTCCGTCCTCGAAGGCGCCTCGCGCTTCTCGTTCCTCGGCGACGACCGCGGCCCGCTCGCCGAGTACCTCACCTACCGCGTCGCCGACGGCGTCGTCTCCGTCCGCGGCTCCGACGGCACCACGACCCGGACGCGGCGCCCCTTCTTCAGCTACCTGGAGGAGCAGCTCGAACGCCGGCGGGTCCCCGTTGCCCCCGAGCTGCCCTTCGAGTTCAACCTCGGCTACGTCGGCTACCTCGGCTACGAGCTGAAGGCGGAGACCACCGGCGACCCCGCGCACCGGTCCCCGCACCCCGACGCCGCGCTCCTCTTCGCCGACCGCGCCATCGCCCTCGACCACCAGGAAGGCTGCTGCTACCTGCTGGCCCTCGACCGCCGGGGCCACGACGACGGTGCCCGCGCCTGGCTGCGGGAGACGGCCGAGACCCTCACCGGGCTGGCCGTCCGCACCCCGGCCGAGCCGACCCCCGCCATGGTCTTCGGGGTCCCCGAGGCGGCGGCGGGCTTCGGCCCCCTGGCCCGCGCGCGCCACGACAAGGACGCGTACCTCAAGCGCATCGACGAGTGCCTCAAGGAGATCCGCAACGGCGAGTCGTACGAGATCTGCCTGACCAACATGGTCACCGCGCCGACCGAGGCGACTGCGCTGCCGCTCTACTCCGCGCTGCGCGCCATCAGTCCCGTCCCGTACGGCGCCCTGCTGGAGTTCCCCGAGCTGTCGGTGCTCAGTGCCTCGCCCGAGCGGTTCCTCACGATCGGCGCGGACGGCGGCGTCGAGTCCAAGCCCATCAAGGGGACCCGCCCCCGGGGCGGCACCGCGGAGGAGGACGAGCGGCTCCGCGCCGACCTGGCCAGCCGGGAGAAGGACCGGGCCGAGAACCTGATGATCGTCGACCTGGTCCGCAACGACCTCAACAGCGTCTGCGCGATCGGCTCCGTCCACGTGCCCCGGCTCTTCGAGGTGGAGACCTACGCGCCCGTGCACCAGCTGGTGTCGACCATACGGGGACGGCTGCGGCCCGGCACGAGCACCGCCGCCTGCGTACGCGCCGCCTTCCCCGGCGGCTCCATGACCGGCGCGCCCAAGAAGCGCACCATGGAGATCATCGACCGCCTGGAGGAAGGCCCGCGGGGCGTCTACTCCGGGGCGCTCGGATGGTTCGCCCTCGGCGGCGCCGCCGACCTCAGCATCGTCATCCGCACCATCGTGCTGGCCGACGGCCGGGCGGAGTTCGGCGTCGGCGGGGCGATCGTGTCCCTCTCCGACCAGGAGGAGGAGTTCACCGAGACCGTGGTCAAGGCCCGCGCCATGGTCACCGCCCTCGACGGCAGCGCCGTGGCGGGCGCCCGATGAGCGGCTTCCCCCGGAGCGTCGTCGTCGGCGGCAGCGGAGCGGTGGGCGGCATGTTCGCCGAGCTGCTGCGGAAGGCGGGCAGCCACACGCTCGTCGTCGACCTCGTACCGCCGCCGGGACGGCAGGACGCCTGTCTGGTGGGCGACGTCACCGCGCCCGGACCCGAGCTCGCGGCCGCCCTCCGGGACGCGGACCTCGTCCTGCTCGCCGTACACGAGGACGTGGCCCTCAAGGCCGTGGCGCCCGTGACCCGGCTCATGCGGCCGGGCGCGCTGCTCGCCGACAGCCTGTCCGTCCGGACGGGCATGGCCGCGGAGCTCGCGGCCCACGCCCCCGGCGTCCAGCACGTGGGCCTCAACCCGATGTTCGCCCCCGCCGCCGGCATGATCAGCCGGCCCGTGGCCGCCGTGGTCACCAGGGACGGGCCGGGCGTCACGGCCCTGCTGCGGCTCGTCGAGAGCGGCGGCGGCAGACCCGTACGGCTCACGGCGGAGGAGCACGACCGGACGACGGCCGTCACCCAGGCCCTGACGCACGCCGTGATCCTCTCCTTCGGGCTCGCCCTCGCCCGCCTCGGCGTCGACGTCCGGACCCTGACGGCGACGGCACCGCCGCCCCACCAGGTGCTGCTCGCCCTCCTGGCCCGCGTGCTCGGCGGCACCCCCGAGGTGTACGGGGACATCCAGCGGTCCAACCCCCGGGCGGCGTCCGCGCGCCGGGCGCTCGCCGAGGCCCTGCGCTCCTTCGTCTCGCTGGTCGGCGACGACCCGGACCGCGCCGGCGCCCCCGACCCCGCCGGCGACCCCGGCCATCCCCGGGGAAACGACGGCGCCGGGGACCTCGACGGCGTCTTCGAGGAGCTCCGCCGGCTCATGGGACCGGAGCTCGCGGCGGGCCAGGACCACTGCCAGGAGCTGTTCCGCACCCTCCACCGCACCGACGACGAAGGCGAGAAGGACCGATGACCGAGCACAACGAGCTGCAGCGGCTGCGCGCGGAGCTCGACGCCCTCGACGGGACGCTCCTGGACACGGTGCGGCGCCGCATCGACCTCGGTGTCCGCATCGCGCGGCACAAGTCACGGCACGGGGTCCCGATGATGCAGCCCGGCCGGGTCAGCCTGGTCAAGGACAGGGCCGCCCGTTACGCCGCCGACCACGGCCTCGACGAGGCGTTCCTGGTGAACCTCTACGACGCGATCATCACGGAGATGTGCCGCGTCGAGGACCTGGTGATGAGCCGGGAGAGCCTCACGGCCGAGGACCGGCGTTGACCCCGCCGGCCCGGACCACTCCGTACGACCCCCACCACAGCCCTGCCGGCGGTGTTCCGACGAGGGCGGAGGAGACCACGATGCACGCGACCACGACGCTCGCGGCCCTGACCGGGCGGACGGCGGCACAACAGCCCTACTGGCCCGACCCGGACGCCGTCGACACGGTGGAGCGGGAGCTGGCCGGACTGCCCGTCCTCACCCCCGAGGACGAGGTCGTCGACCTGATGAACGGGATGGCGCTGGTCGCCCGCGGCGCGGCGCTCCTCATCCAGGGCGGCGACTGCGCCGAACGCTTCCACGAGGCCGTACCCGACCTGGTCCGGCGCAAGGTCGACAACCTCCAGGGCCTCGCCGCGATCATGCGGGCCGGCAGCGGGCTGCCCGCGGTGGCCCTTGGCCGGATCGCCGGCCAGTACGGGAAGCCGCGCTCCTCGCCGTTCGAGACCGAGGAGTCGGGCTCGGGCCGCAAGATGCCCAGCTACTGCGGCGACGCCGTCAACGAGCCCGAGTTCCAACCGGCCGCCAGGACCCCGGAACCCCGCAGGCTCCTCACCGCGTACACCTGCTCGCAGATCGTCCTCGACGAGATCCGGCGCTCCTGGTCGGGACGGCCCGTCCTGGAACGGGTCCACACCTCCCACGAGTTGCTGCTGCTGCCGTACGAACGACCGTTGGTGCGCGAGGGCGCCCACGGTACGTACAGCGGTTCCGCGCACTTCGGCTGGATCGGCGAGCGCACCCGTCGGGAGGACGGCGCGCACGTCGCCCTGGCTCAGGCCGTGCACAACCCCGTCGGTGTCAAGCTGGGGCCGACGGTGTCGCCGGAGGACGCGGTCGCCCTGAGCCGGTCGCTGAACCCGGAGGGCGTACCGGGACGGCTGACGTTCATCGTACGCTTCGGCGCCAAGGAGGTGGAGGAGCTCCTGCCGCCGGTCGTCCGGGCGGTCGCCCGCCACGGCGCACCGGTCGTCTGGCTCTGCGACCCGATGCACGGCAACGGGCTGAAGCTGGCCGGTCACAAGACCCGGCTGATCGAGCCGATGCGGGCCGAGACCGCCGCCTTCGTACGGACGCTCCGGGAGCACGGGCAGTGGCCCGCGGGTCTCCACCTGGAGCTCACCCCGGACCCGGTCACCGAATGCGTGTCGGAGTTCGACCGGCCGCCGCGGTTCACGGACTACCGGTCCACCTGCGACCCCCGGCTGAACCCCGAGCAGTCGGCGGACATGGTCACCCATTTCCTCTCCCTGTTCTGACCGGGTCCCGTGCCGTCCACCCCGGACGGCCGGTGGCCCGCCCCCACGAGAGGGACGGGCCACCGGAGACGGGACGGACCGGAAGGACGGACCGTGAGGACGGACCGGAAGGACCTTGCGGACGGTCAGGACGGACGGTCAGGAACGGGCCTCCACCGGGCGCCCGGTGGGCGGGTTCTCCGTGGCGGCGGCCTCGGCCTTGGCGCCGGTGACGCCGGCGGCCCGGGCCACCCCCGCCAGGACGAGCGCGGTGGCGACGAGCACGGCGCTCACCACCAGCGGCGAGCGGTAACCGAACTCGGCGCCCAGGGCGAGACCGCCCAGGGCGGGCCCGGCGGCGGCGCCGACGTTCAGCGCGGCGGTGGCGAAGCCACCGGCGAGCGTGGGGGCGTCCGACGCCGTGTAGAGGGCCTGCGCGATCAGCGTGGAGCCCACGCCGAACGACAGCGCGCCCTGGATGAAAACGAGGACGAGCGCCACGACCGGGTTCGCGGCCGTAAGGGCGAACACCAGCCAGCCGGCGAGGAGGACCGCACCACCGACCGCGAGGACCTGGCCGGGACGGGTGTCCGCGAGCCGGCCGCCGACGTTGACCCCCACGAAGGATCCGATGCCGAACAGCGCGAGCGCGGCCGGCACCCAACCGGAGCTCAGTTCCGTCACGTTGGTGATGACCGGCGCGAGGTACGTGAACGAGCAGAACGTCGCGCCGTTGACCAGTGCCCCGAGCAGCAGCGTCACGCCCACCTTGGGCGTGCGGAGCGCCCGCAGTTCGTGGCGAACGCTGGGAGCCGCGGGGTCGACGGGCGTCGCCGGCACGGACCACAGCACCGCGAAGACCGCGGGGGCGGAGATGATCGCGACCCCCCAGAACGCCGAGCGCCAGCCCCAGACCTCGCTGAGGACGGCGCCGAGCGGGACGCCGGCGATGCAGGCGAGGGTGACGCCGCTGAGCAGGATCGACGTCGCCCGGCCCTTGGCCTGCGGCCCGGCCATGCTCGCCGCGGTGGCGAGGCCGACGGCGAGGAAGCCCGCGTTGGCCAGTGCGGCGATCACCCGCGTGACGAAGAGGACTTCGAAGCTGCTCGTGAGAGCGCCGACGACGTGGGCGAGGAGGAACGTGATGAGGAAGGCGAGCAGCGCCCGGCGGCGCGGCCAGCGCAGGCTCAGCATCGCGACCAGCGGTGCGCCGATGATCATTCCGACGGCGAAGGCCGAGGTGAGTGAGCCGACGGCCTGGAGGGACACGCCGAAATCGGCGGCCATGTCCTCCACGAGGCCGGACAGCATGAATTCCGACGTTCCCTGGGCGAATACGGCCAGCCCGAGAACGTAGATGGCGAATGGCATGAAAAGGCTCCAACTACATCGCAGAAAGAGGAGACGCGACGCAGGACTAAAGGCCGTGCGTGGCGTGGGAGACGTCCCGGAGAGATCCGGGCGTGATCCCGCGATGCGGTTGATCCGTGGCGAATGCGCGACGCGCTGCTCGGCGGCAGAGGCCGGGGGAAGCAGGGTCGTCAGAGGGTTACGCGATCAGCCACCGGATCACCGGTGGCTCGCTTCTTTCCGCCTCAGGACTCGACATACCTCTCAACATAGCAACGCCCGGAACGTCATGTCTAACGACTTGGACACCCCCGGCGCGGAGAAGGAGTGTTCATGACGACCCACCAGACAGCCATGATCATGATGGGGCTCGCGGTGGTCCTCGCACTGGCGCACGTGCTCGGGCGCCTCGCACGGCGATGCGGCCAGCCGGCCGTCCTCGGCGAGATCCTCGCCGGCATCCTGCTCGGTCCGACGCTGTTCCACGGCGCACTCTCGGACGCGGTGTTCCCCACGGACGTCCGGCCGATGCTCAGCACGCTGGGAAACCTCGGCGTCGCGCTGTTCATGTTTCTCGTCGGCCTCGAACTCGACCACCGGCTGCTGCGCGGGAACAAGCGCGCCGCGGTAGGGGTGTCCGTGGGATCGATCGTCTGCTCGTTCGGACTCGGCGCGGCGCTGGCGGTGTGGCTGTGGAACGCCCACCCGGCCGGCGACCGGCTCGGCTTCGTGCTGTTCCTCGGCGCCGCCATGTCCATCACGGCCTTCCCGGTCCTCGCCCGCATCCTCACCGACCGGGGCATCCAGCACACGCGGGTCGGCGCGCTGGCGATGGCGAGCGCGGCCGCCGGGGACGTCGTCGCGTGGCTGCTGCTCGCGGCCGTCCTCACCTTCACGGGCAGCCAGAGCTCCTGGCAGGTGCTCCTCGTCCTGCCGTACGCCGTGGCCATGGTCTCCGTGGTACGGCCGCTCCTCGGCAGGTTCCTGGCCGCCCGCGAGCCGGCCGGAACGGGCGTGGCCGGGCGCGGGCAGGGCACGGACCGGCCGGGGGCGGGCGAGCGCGGGCCGGGGGGCGGGCCGCTCGGGGTCCTCACGGTGCTGCTGCTCGTCTCCGGCGCGCTGAGCGAATGGTTCGGACTGCACTTCATCTTCGGCGCGTTCCTCGCGGGCGCGATCGTGCCGCGCAAGGGCACGGAGCGGCTGCGCGCGGCGGTCGCCGACCGGTTCGAGGCGGTCACCTGGATGCTGCTGCCCGCGTACTTCACCGTCGCCGGGCTGCAGGTGGACCTGAGCACGGTCGACGCGGACGGACTCGGCGAGCTCGGCCTGATCCTCCTCGTGGCGGTCGGCGGCAAGTTCGGCGGCGCCTACCTCGGAGCGCGGGCCACGGGCAGGCCCGGACGGTCCGCGACGACACTGGGCATCCTCATGAACACCCGCGGCCTCACCGAACTCATCATCCTCGGCGTCGGCCTGCAACTGGGGCTGCTCGACACGGACCTGTACTCCCTGATGGTCGTCATGGCCCTCGTCACCACCGCCATGACCGCGCCCCTGCTGCGCTGGGCGTACCCGCGCCAGATGGTCGACGCGGACCTGCGGGAGCTGGCCGCCGAGTGGGAGGCCGCGGTGCCGCGCCCCCAGGCCGCCCGCGCCGTGGGCGGGAAGCCGTCGGGGGCGAAGCGGTGACGCCGACGCTCCTGACCGGGCTCGTACCGGAAGCGGCGCTGACCGCCGAGGAGTTCGGGGACGTCCCGGACGCCTGGATCTTCCCGGAGGAGGCGGCCGTGCTGAGCCGGGCGGCCGACCGCCGGCGCCGGGAGTTCGCCACCGTACGGCACTGCGCGCGGCTCGCCCTGACCTCCCTCGGCCGGCCCGCCGGGCCGATGGTGCCGGGCGAGCGGGGCGCGCCGAGCTGGCCGGAGGGCGTGGTGGGGTCGATGACCCACTGCGACGGCTACCGCGCGGCCGCCGTGTCCCGCCGGATCGACGTCGCCGCCCTCGGCATCGACGCCGAACCCCACGCACCGCTTCCGCCGGGCGTGCTCCGGCGGATCGCGTCGTCCACCGAGCGGGCCCACCTGACCGAGCTGTCCCGCGCCCGGCCCGCGCTCCACTGGGACCGGCTGTTCTTCAGCGCCAAGGAGTCGGTGTACAAGGCGTGGTTCCCGCTGACCGGGACCTGGCTGGACTTCCGCGAGGCCGAGCTGGTCCTCGACCCGTACCGGCAGACCTTCCGCGCCCGTCTCCTGCGCACCGGACACGACGACGAGGGGCGACCACTCCACACCCTGCACGGCCGGTGGCGGGTCGGCCGCCGGCTCGTCGTCACCGCCGTCGCCCACCGGGTGGCGGCCGCCACGCTGGGCGGAGCGGACACCGCCACCACGGCCGGCCGGCGCTAATGCCCGACTTTCGGATCGGGCCGGTCCCGCGTCCGGCCAGGCGCTGGGGCCTGTCCCTCGGATCGGGCCGGTCCCGCGTCCGGCCAGGCGCTGGGGCCTGTCCCTCGGATCGGGCCGGGCCTGCGTCCGGCCGGCGCTGGGGCGTGTCCCTCGGATCAGGCGGGGCCCGCGTCCGGCCGGCGCTCGCTTCCGGGCGCGGCGTGGTCGGTCAGGGAGTCCTCGACGCACCGCAGTTCCCTGGCCGTCCCCCTGAGGTCGTCCGCGCAGGCGGACAGGATGTCGGCCACCGCGCTCCGGCCGTGCAGGGGGATGGTCGGGGCGAGGCGCTTCCACTCCTCGGTGGTCCGCAGCTGCGCGTGCAGGCGCTGCAGGACCAGCCGTCCGCTCTCGCTGAGCCGGAGCGAGGGGTCGTTGCGGAGCCCGTCGAAGAGGGTGATGCGGCGGGCGAGGTCGGGCGCGCCCCCTCGGCCCGTACGGTCCTCGTCCGGTGAGGGCGGCGCGGCGGCGGGATCGGCGAGTGGAGCGTCGGCACGGCGTCCATCGGGAACCGCCGGCCGCCCCTCGGCCAGCCGGTGGCGCACGTCGCGGGCGGTGCCCACGGAGATCCCGGCCTGCCGGGCGATCTCCCGCAGCGAGGCGTCCGGATTCCGCCGGATGACCTCGGCCGCCGCCCGGCGGCCCTCCGCCGTGGTGGACGGGCGGACCCGGCCGTCCCGCCCCACCCGCGCCTCCGGCCGCGCGTCCGGGTCGGCGATGTCCCGGCGCAGGGCGCCAACGCCGGTGGCGCTCCAGCCGGTCCGCTCGGCGATGCTGCGGTCGGACCAGTGGGGGTGGGTACGTAATATCCGCAGCGCCGCCTGCTTCCGCTCGTCGCTGGAGAGCGGGAGCCCGTGCCGCGTGTTGGACTCCACGGCGAGCAGGAAGGCCGCCTGCTCGTCGCCCTCGAACCAGCGCGCGCCGATGGTGTCCATGTTGCGCAGCTTCGCGGCCCGCACCCGGTGCATGCCGTCGATGACCCGCAGGGTCGCCCGGTGCACCAGGATCGGGGGGAACTCCGTCTCGCTCTCCGCGAGCGCCCGTACGTGCGCCTGGTCGAGCGCGAAGCGCGGCGAGTCGGCCGGCAGCAGGGTGTGGATGTCGATGTCGAAGGTCGACGCCTGTCGTAGGTCCGAAATCGTGGACATCAATGCCTCCAGGAACGCACGTCATCGATGGCTGAAAAGGTCGTGCGCCTCCGCCGGCGCGGGCGCGACGGAGCGGCGCGGGAAGGCGAGGCGGCGGCGCGGGGGAGGGGAACCACCGCGGGGAGCGCGCGGGGATCACAAGTGAGGAGTGGGGGGTGAGGGTGTGGGGGGCAACGGGAAAACGGGGCCACGGGGCAACGGGCCGGGAAGGCGGCGGGTCAGTGCACGACGGGTGGGTACGGAGCCGTACGGGGCACGGCGGCGTCGGCCGCGATGCCGGCGGAGCCGACTCTCCGCGGGGCCACGGCGACCCGTGGGCGGTCGGCGCTCGACCGGTGCACCCACCGATCCTGCGTCTCACGCGGCTGCACCATGCGTTCGCGATCCTTTCGAGGGATGGGCGACGCCTCGTCGGCGACCGTAGCCGAAATGTGACGCTAAGCCAGCGCATGATCAGGCGTCAACATGTCCGCTGACGTGGACAACCTCGTCCGCCTCGACACGTGTCCTGAATCTTTCTTGTCCGCTCCTGCGGACGGGGGATACACATGGTCCGAACCCTCTGCGGGGTCTTCGGGAGGGATGGTTAGCATGACGGGGGAACCGGCGCACGGCGACGGAGTACGGCCGCTGCTGCGGAAGTTCGACCAGCGGCTCACCGAACTGATCCACGCGGTCTACCCCGACGAACAGCAGCGGCCCGGATACGCCCGCCTCGCCAGGGAGATCAGCGCGGCGACCGGCGGCTCCATCTCGGGGACGTACCTGTGGGAACTCGCCACGGGCAAGAAGCGCAACATCACCCTCGAACAGCTCGACGTCCTCGCCCAGTTCTTCGGGGTGCCCCCGGAGTACTTCCTCAACGAGGAGGTGTCGCAGCGGGTGCAGGCCCAGCTGGCGCTCGCCACCGCCCTGAGGGACGCCAAGGTGCGCAGTCTGGCGATGCGTGCCTCGGGGCTCTCGCCCGCGAGTCTCGACTCCCTGCTGACCATCGTGAACGAGACGCGGAAGGTGCAGAACCTTCCCGAGGTCGAACCCCAGGGCGGCGGGCAGGGGCGCCGGAGCAGACGCGGAGACGACGGCCAGGCGATGAAGGACGCCCTGTTACCCGAGAACGAGGAGCGGTAGGTGCTGCGATCCCTCACCCTGCATCGGCGCTGCCGGAAGCTCGCCGAAAAGGTGCGGCTCCCCGCGCCGTTCTCCATCGCGAGCTTCCGCGACCACGTCGCGGAGCAGCGGGGGCGGCCGCTGTACCTCCACCCGTTACCGCTCGAAGCCGCGTCCGCCGGCACCTGCGGCGTCTGGCTCGCGACCGCCGCGGACGACCACATCTTCTACGAGCAGCACACCTCCGCGCTCCACCAGGAACACATCGTGCTCCACGAGTTCGGTCACATGCTCTTCGACCACCGCCTGGCGGCCGGCCGGCCGGCCGAGGACGCGGCCCTGCGCGCGGTCCTGCCGGACCTCGATCCGAGGCTGATCGGACGCCTCTTCGGGCGGACCAACTACACCACCCTCCAGGAGCGCGAGGCCGAACTGCTCGCGAGCCTCCTGCGCACCGGGGCGGACCAGCCGCCGCGCCGCGAACCAGACGGCCCGCTCGCCAGCCTGAGCGCGGCCCTCGGGGTCGAGCACCCGGGGTGCTGAGCTCGTATCTGACCGGGTTCGGCACGTGGCTCGCGTACCCCGGCTGCCTCTGCATCTGTATCGCCGCGCTCCTGCGCGCGGCGCCGTCGCTGCGCTCCGCCGACCAGCGCGGGCTGTGGCTGGCGGTGGCCACGGCGGGCGTGGCGATGGTCCTCGACCTGCCCGTCGTCACCGGGACGGCACGGGATCTGACCGGCACCGGCCACGCCGTCGACCTGGTGCGGAACCTCACCGGCGTCGTCTCGGCGGGCGCCGTCCTGTTCTTCGTCTCGGCCCCCGTCGGAAGCCGACGATTACGGGCCGGACTCTTCGGCGCCACCGGCACGGTGATGGTCGTCCTGACGGTCCTCGACCTCACCGCCCCGGCGCATCCCGCCCACTCGGTGATCGCGGCCGGCGGCCCGGCGCCGTCCTTCGCCTACTGGCTGACGCTGATCGGGACGCACATGGTGGCCAACGCCGTGTGTCTGATCGTCTGTTGCTGGTACGGGCTGCGCACCGACGACCGGCTGCTGGCAGCGGCCCTCTGGCTCTTCGCCGCGGGCACCGCGTTCGCCGGGCTGTTCTGGACCGGACGGCTGCTGCGGCTCGTCCTCGACGTGGAGTGGGTCTGGCCGTACCTCCCGCTCATGATCAACCTGCACGCGGTGCTGCGCGCGACGGCCATCCTCGTCCCGACCGTCGTCGCGCTGGTCCGAGCGGTGACCGACGCCCGCACGGTGTGGAGCCTCTGGCCCCTCTGGCACGCCCTGGTGGGCGCCGTCCCCCACGTCGTCCTGACCGGGCGCCGCACGAGACTGCTCGAACTCCTCTGGCCGCCGATCCCGCGGCGACTGCTCGCCTACCGCAAGCTCATCGAGATCCGGGACGCCATGCTGGAGCTCGACCACTACGTGCCGACGGGGCTCACGCTGCTGGCTCGCGACCACGTCCGGCGCCACGGTCTCACCCCCGCCCAGGCCGACGCGGCGGTCCTGGCCTGTGTGATGAAGGAGGCCCGCCGGGCCAAACTCGCGGGCGTCTCGCGCTGCGCCATGGAAGCAGAATCGTTTCCGCGCGGAGCCGCCCCCCTGCTCCTCACCCGCCAGGACCACCCGACGACCCTCACGGCCGAAAAGACCCACCTGATAGACCTGGCCCGCGCCTACACCTCACCCCCGGCCCGTTCCTTCGCCCCCACCCCATCAGGCCGTGGGGCAGCCTCAGCCCGGGGTGACTGAGGAACCCGCCCAGCTGGGCAGGCGCACAGGCACTTCGAGGCGCACGCCGAACGGACCGAGAGACCATGAGCAGCTCAACTGGAGGCTCGATACAGAGAGAGCCCTTCCCAACCTCTTGCCGATGATAGCTAGTTGGGCTGACAGTGCAGTGAAGCCCCTGGTAGATGGGTTTTCGACCAAGAGAACCATCTCCACCGAAGGTTTCGCATGCTTGTCTATCCGGCCGGGATCGACGTGTCCAGCTCCGCCCTGCGCCTCCTATCAGCTCAGGTGCGGCCCCCGCCGGCGTCGCGGCACCCGCTGGCGACGTTTGAGTGCCAGCTGCCACGCCCTGCTCGCGCTGGCCCATCTGCGGTGCGGGCACACCTGTGCCCAGCTCGCGGCCAGGTTCGGTGTCGGCACCACCACTGCCTACCGGTACATCGCCGAGGCCGTTGACGTTCTAGCCGGACTCGCTCCGGACCTGGCTGCCGCGGTGAAGACGGCGGCACGCAAGGCGTTCGTGATCCTCGACGGGACGTTGCTGCCGATCAACCGGATTGCCGCCGACCGCCCGTTCTACTGCGGGAGGCACAAGAGGCACGGCATGAATGTGCAGGTCATCGCTGATCCGCATGGCCGATTGCTGTGGGTCTCGCAGGCCTTGCCGGGCGCCGTCCACGACATCAAGGCGCCCGCACCCATGGCGTCATCGACACCCTCACCGACGCGGGCTTGGCCTGCTGGGCGGACAAGGGCTAGCAGGGTGCCGGCGGGACCGTCCGCTTGCCCTTGTCCGCGGCAGGTGGGAGCAGCTTTCCGCGGGTCAGCGAGCCTTCAATCTGTCCCATGCGCGCATCCGTGCTTAGACGTCATCTCATTTGGTGATGAGCATGAAGCCTGGCGATACGGAACGTGAGGCCCGAACCTGTGCCTCGTGCGAAGGGGGGCGAGCACACGTGTCCTGGACTCGTGCAGGCAGTGTTGGAAGGTGGCAGGTTCAGGGGGAGGTGAAATGCGTCAGCGGTGACGATGGCTGCCTTCGTCAGGGGGCCACCGGCCCGGAGCGGCTCGGTACGGCTGGAATCGCTGCTGCTTCGACGAGGCGGAGACGAAGGAGGGGCTCGCCCTGCAGGGATCGTCTAGGGTCCTGATCTCATGACATCGTTCCTCCGCCCGCCGCTTCTTCCCTCCGATGACCTCCTTCACCGCTTGCGGATGTCCTTTCCCGCCGCCGAGACCGAGCGGTCTGTGACCGCGGCGGGTGTCGAGGTCCTGGGCGTCCGCGTGCCGCGAGAGCAGGCTCGTACGGTGTGGGAGGAGTGGCGCGGCAGGCATGACCGGACCGGTTGGTGGCCGTACGTCACGTTGAGCCCGCCGAGTGATGCGACGGAGTGGCACGATCATGCGGCGTGGGATGCCGGCGTGCTGGAGCGGTGGGTCGGCGAAGCCGCGTCTCAGGACCACGACGCGAAGGCGGCGTCCATAGTGGTGTCGGCCTGCCGGTGGGCGGTGGAGGAGGTCGCCAACGTGGACGACGATTTCGACCTCTGGCGGTCCGACTACGACCCCGACCGGCTGGCACCCCTACTCGCACCGGCCGTGGAGCGGCCGCTGCAGGGAGTGTCGCAGTGGGCGACCGGTACCCGGGACTTCTTCGAGAAGGACTGGCGGTGGGTGAATTTCGTGGCCGCGCGCGGTGGCTACGAGGTTCCGGTGCTTCTGCCGCGTGTCTACACGACGTGGGGCTGGGCCGGGTACGGCGACCGCAGCCTGACGCCCCTCGACACCTCCGCGCTCCTGCGCCGCTGGCACGAGCAGTGGGGCGCCGAGCTCTTCTTCGCCAACGGCTCCTACCTGGAGCTGGTCGTCGACCGGCCGCCCCTGGACCCGCGGGGCGCCGCGCAGGCCGCCGCGGAGCTGCGCGCCTACTGCCACGACACCGTGGACGACGCGGTGAAGACCGGCGACACGATGGCCCGCTCGACGATGTGGTCACTCTGGTGGGACTGAACCAGAGCGCAGGACCTCGTGGGGCGGTGCGCGGCTGACGGCCGCGCACCGCCGTCGTGTCAGTGCGGCAGGTCCTCGGACGGGAAGCAGATCTTCCGGTCGCTCCTGCAGATCTCCGCCTCGGGGTCGATGGGCCCGTAGGCACGGTCGATCGTTAGGAAGGTGACCATGCGACCGGAGGGAAACCTCGCGACCGCCTGATGCACCGGCCCCGTCCCCTTGCTGCGCTTGACGTGGTCGAAACGCTTCGGACCGCCCTCGGCGATCACGAAGCCCACGACGCGGACCTCGTCGTTGTTTTCCCCGTTGGTCACCCGGTCAGGCTCGCCCCAGATCGTGAAGAGCAGTCCGGGCGCCGGCGGCTCCTCAGGGAGCTGGCCGCAGCTGAGCGAGCTGTATCCTTCCCGGATCTTGCCGTAGCAGAAGGTGCGCCCGTCGGACATCCAGGCCAGATCCCCGTTCTTGGCATCCAGGCGACGGATCACGACCACCTCGTCGGCCGGTGGAACCTTGTGTCCTGCCGGCATCTGGATCGCGAACGCCTCCTGCAGGAAAGCATGATCACGGCCGCTGACCGCCGCCTGGCCCAGCGGCCGCGCCGGCATCTTGTCGTACGGCCGCTGGGTGACCGCCGAGGGTGTCGTGACCGAGGACTTCACTGCTGCGGGCTTTGAGGAGTCCCGCGGCTGTTCCGTCCCCGACGTACAGCCAGCCGATGTCACCAGCAGCGTGGCGGCGGCGCTCATGAGAATCCGTTGTCTCAAGACACTTCCCCCCGGGCGTAAGGCTCTTGTCCGCAGACGATAGCGCTGAGCGGATGATCAGCCCGGCCTATTTGGGCCGTCGGCGGCTGAGTGGCCGGCAGGCCGTGCCGGGGATCGTCGAGCGGCTGGTACCGGACGAATCGGGGGAGCTATTTCCGAGGGTCGGCGGGCTCCTTCAACACCGTTGCGCGGGCCCGATGACCGTGAGGCCCACCTGCGCGGCGAGCCAGTGGGCATACGGCTCGTTTGTCTGGCGGCCGTCGAAGACGGCACTGCGTACATGGACGAGGACGGTGTGGTCATCGGTGGGTTCATCGAGCTCGCGGGTGCAGGTGTTGAAGAGGAGTGTCACTTCGGCGTGCTTGGACTCGCCGTGGAATCCGGCCTCGGGAGCGGCCGGCCATTGCAGCGCATCCCAATTGATCAAGCCCACGTTCGTACCGATCGCCGCGGTGAGATCCGCCTCGATACTGCCGATCGGCAGGTTCCACACCTCCCACTCCACCGGCAGCCGTCCCTCGAACGCGGCTTCCTCGGCCGGCAAGCCGCTCGCCTCGACGCCGACGACGAGAGCAGGCTGGTCCTCGAACGGCACCCCTTCGAATTCGTCCGGTTCAGATGCCCCGCAGAACCGTCCCTGGGACATGGCCTTCGCCATCCGCCGCACCTCGGCGACGGAAGAAAGCTCCGCGTACGCGGAAACCTCGGAATGCTCGCAGCGGCCGAACTCCATGAGACGGCGCGCGGTACGCAGGGCGAGTGCAGGGTCGGGGGTACGGAAGACGGGATAGGCAACATCGTTGGACATCCGGTGATCCTGCCACGGCCTGTCATCGCAAGGCGTCGCATTTACGGCACGCTTCCTACGGGTCGGTAGGGTGCGAGGCGTGGTGGGGATTGTCGAGCGTCTGGTGCCGGACGGGTTGTGGGAGTTGTTTCAGCGGGTGGTGCCGGAGGCTCCTTCGCGGCCTCAGGGTGGTGGCCGGCGTCGGCATGGTGACCGGGAGGTGTTGGCCGCGATCGTGTTCGTGGCGACCTCCGGGTGTACGTGGCGACAGCTGCCTGCCTCGTCGTTCGGGCCGTCCGGGGCCACGGCCCACCGCCGGTTCACCGAGTGGTCGAAGGCCAGGGTCTGGGCCAAGCTGCACCGCCTGGTCCTCGACGAGCTCGGTTCCCGGGGCGAGCTGGACTGGTCGCGCTGCGCGATCGACTCGGTCAACATGCGGGCGATGAAAAGGGGGAGCTGACGGGTCCGAATCCTGTCGACCGGGGCAAGTACGGGTCGAAGATCCACCTCATCACCGAGCGGACCGGTCTGCCCATCTCCGTCGGAATCTCGGCGGCGAACCTCCACGACAGCCAGGCCCTGATCCCGCTGGTGAAGGGCATACCCCCGATCCGCTCACGCCGCGGCCGACGCAGGCGTAAGCCCGGCAAGCTCCACGCCGACAAGGGCTACGACTACCGCCACCTGCGCCAATGGCTCTCCGGCCGAGGCATCCGACACCGCATCGCCCGCAAAGGCATCGAATCCTCTCAGCGGCTCGGACGACATCGGTGGACCATCGAACGCACCATGGCCTGGCTCGCCGGCTGCCGACGACTCCACCGACGCTACGAACGCAAAGCCGACCACTTCCTGGCCTTCACCGCCATCGCCTGCACCCTTATCTGCTACCGCAGACTCACCAAATGAGATGACTTCTTAGGGCGAGCAGGCCATGGCTGCTCTGAAGCAGTGGCGCCTGCTGCGGAAGCTCCGGTGCAGCACGACCCGTATCACCGACACCGTGAAGGCCGTCCTGGTCCTCCACTTCGCCACTGCGGGCTGAGCTCAGCCCGCAGCACTCGCCAGGGCCATCAGTTCGGCCTCGGTGGTCCCGGCTGGCACGCGCACGTCGAAGGTATAGCCTTCATTACAAAACACCAGGTCAAGGTGCATGGGTGTCAGTCTGCGGAAGGCGATCGCCAACCAGATCGCGTCCTCCTCCCACACGTACATGTACAGGCAGGTACCGGCCTCGTGCAGATAAGCCTCACCCAGGCCGTTCTCTGTATCGAGCATCCATATGAGACTGCGCACGGCCCTACGGGCCGACGAAGCGATCTCGGCTTCAGTCCACCGAGCACAGATCACCGCGGTGAGCGCACCCCGATCGACGTGCCATCCGCCCGCACCACCCTCGCCCACCGCCGCGAATGTCATAGCCAGGGTCTATCAGATGCCCATCGCGCGGATCTGACCAGCACTGCCCGAAGTTGGAGTGGGCTCAACGTGTCACCGCGACGCATTTAACCCCCATGCCGCTCAACACCATGACTCTTGAGGGTTCCTGGAGTATTCAAGGGTTTCGTTCGGTCGCGTGACCAGGGGTTTTCTGGCGGAGTAGGCCGTGTGCCGTGCGAGGTGGCGGCGTGAGGGGGCCGGTGGGCCGGGGCGTGGCCTCGGCCCGTGCCGGTGGTGGCCTGTTCGGCGGGGGTGAAGGGATGGCTGGGGAATGACTCGGACTCTGATTACCGGTGGTCTTGTGATCACGGCCGCGGACGAGGTGCACGCGGATGTGCTGATCGAGCATGGCCGGGTGGTGGCGCTGGCGGCGCCGGGGACGCAGGAATGGACGGCGGACCGGGTGATCGACGCGTCGCAGAAGTATGTGATCCCGGGTGGGGTGGACGCGCATACGCATATGGAGTTGCCGTTCGGTGGCACGTTCGCGTCGGACACGTTCGAGACGGGGACGCGGGCGGCGGCGTGGGGTGGGACGACGACGATCGTCGATTTCGCGGTGCAGGCGAAGGGCGAGCCGCTTCGGGCCGGTCTGGATGCCTGGATGGCAAAGGCGGACGGGAACTGCGCGGTCGACTACGCGTTCCACATGATCATGTCGGACGTGAACGAGTCGACGCTGCGGGAGATGCCGAAGCTGGTCGAGATCGGCGTTTCCTCGTTCAAATTGTTTATGGCGTATCCGGGTGTCTTCTATTCGGATGACGGGCAGATCCTGCGGGCCATGCAGGTCGCGGCCGACACCGGCGGGCTGATCATGATGCACGCGGAGAACGGCATCGCGATCGACGTCCTGGTGGAGCAGGCCCTGGCCCGCGGCGAGACCGACCCCCGGTACCACGGCGAGGTCCGCAAGGCCCTCCTGGAGGCGGAGGCCACCCACCGCGCGATCCAGCTCGCCCGGGTCGCCGGCTCCCCGCTGTACGTCGTCCACGTCTCGGCCCAGGAGGCGGTCGCCGAGCTGGCCGCGGCCCGGGACAAGGGCCTGCCGGTCTTCGGCGAGACCTGCCCGCAGTACCTGTTCCTGTCGACGGACAACCTGGCGGAGCCGGACTTCGAGGGCGCCAAGTACGTGTGCTCGACGCCGCTGCGCCCGAAGGAGCACCAGGCGGCGCTGTGGCGGGGGCTGCGGACGAACGACCTCCAGGTGGTGTCGACGGACCACTGTCCGTTCTGCTTCACGGGCCAGAAGGAGCTGGGGCGCGGGGACTTCTCGAAGATCCCCAACGGCCTGCCGGGCGTGGAGAACCGCATGGACCTCCTCCACCAGGCCGTCGTCGACGGGCACCTCTCGCGGCGGCGCTGGATCGAGATCGCCTGCGCCACCCCGGCGAGGATGTTCGGCCTCTACCCGCAGAGGGGCACCATCGCGCCCGGCGCCGACGCCGACATCGTCCTCTACGACCCGCACGCCACCCAGACCCTCTCCGCCGAGACCCACCACATGAACGTCGACTACTCGGCGTACGAGGGGAGGACGGTCACCGGCCGGGTCGAGACGGTCCTCTCGCGCGGCGAACCGGTCATCGACCAGCGCACGTACGTCGGACGCGCCGGTCACGGCGCCTTCGTCCCCCGCTCCACCTGTCAGCACCTGAACTAGGAGGCCGCCCCTTGGACTTCGGACTCGTCCTGCAGACCGACCCGCCCGCCTCGCAGGTCGTCGGCCTGATGAAGCGTGCCGAACGCAACGGCTTCCGCTACGGCTGGACCTTCGACTCCGCCGTGCTGTGGCAGGAGCCCTTCGTCATCTACAGCCAGATCCTGGCCAACACCACCAAGCTGCGCGTCGGCCCCATGGTCACCAACCCCGGCACCCGCACCTGGGAGGTCACCGCCTCCACCTTCGCCACCCTCAACGACATGTACGGCAACCGGACCGTCTGCGGCATCGGCCGCGGCGACTCCGCCATGCGCGTCGCCGGCCGCAGGCCCAACACCCTCGCCCGCCTCGGCGAGGCCATCGAGGTCATCCGCGACCTCGCCGAGGGCCGCGAGGCCGAGGTCGACGGCAACCCGATCCGCATCCCCTGGATCGAGAACGGCAAGCTCCCGGTGTGGATGGCGGCCTACGGCCCGAAGGCGCTCGCGCTGGCCGGGCAGAAGGCCGACGGCTTCATCCTCCAGCTCGCCGACCCCTTCCTCACCGAGTGGATGGTCAAGGCCGTCCGGCAGGCCGCCGTCGACGCCGGGCGCGACCCCGACGCCCTCACCATCTGCGTCGCCGCCCCCGCGTACGTGACGGCCGACGACTCGCCCGAGGCCCTGGCCCACGCCCGGGACCAGTGCCGGTGGTTCGGCGGAATGGTCGGCAACCATGTCGCCGACCTGGTCGCCAAGTACGGCGAGCACTCCTCGATGGTCCCCGAGGAACTGACGGCGTACATTAAGGACCGTCAGGGGTACGACTACTCCCACCACGGCCGTGCCGACAACCCCGACATCGCGTTCGTCCCCGACGAGATCGTCGACCGCTTCTGCCTCCTCGGCCCCGCCGAGGCCCACATCGACAAGCTCCGCCATCTCAAGGACCTCGGCGTCGACCAGTTCGCCGTCTACGACATGCACGACCACCGCGAGGGCACCATCGACGCCTACGGCACCGACATCATCCCCGCGATCAACTGACGCGGGGCCGCCGAACCTCCGTACGGCCGGCACGACGTTGTGCCGACCCATGTCTGCGCGCGCTCGGTCCGTTCCACGGAGGGGTCAGGACGCGGCGGGAACCAGGGCGTCGAGGCCGCGGGCGGCAACCAGTTGGGCGCTGCCGTCGGCTAGCCGGTAGGACAGGCCCACCACGGCGGTTCGGCCGGCGGCCACCGCGTCGGCCAGGACGCGGGAGCGCTCCAGCAGCAGGTCCACCGTGTGCTCGATGTGCTCGGCCAGGATTTCCTCGGCACTCTCACGTCCGGCGGCGCGGGCGGTCAGCACACTGGGAGTCACCCGCTCGACCACGTCGCGGACGAAGCCGCCCGGCATCTTTCCGTTCTCCAGGGCGGAGCAGGCCGCGGCGACGGCGCCGCACGAGTCGTGGCCCAGGACGACGACCAGCGGCGCGTTGAGGACCGCGACGCCGAACTCGAGACTTCCGAGCACTTCGGTGCCGGCGACGTGTCCGGCGGTGCGGACCACGAACAGGTCACCCAGACCGCGGTCGAAGATGATCTCGGCGGCCAGCCGGGAGTCGGAGCAACCGAACAGCACCGCGAAAGGCTTCTGGGACGGTGCGGTCTCGGTGCGGCGGGCGGCGTCTTGGTTCGGATGCTCGGAGGCGCCGGAGACGAAGCGCTGGTTACCGGACATAAGCAGGTCGAAAGCGTCACGGGGCGTGGGCGTCAGGGTCTTCTCGGTCATGGCGGCAGCCTACGAGGGGAGACCAGCCCTCGCACCGGCCACCCCGGTGCCCTCCGGTGCGCTCCGCACGAGGCCGGGCGGGGCAGGCGCCCGCGGCGGAGTGGCACCGGGGGTCGGTCACCACTCTTTGCGCTCACGCACGAAGAGTGGCGCGAGTAGCGAGCAATCCTCCTTCTGGGGCGCCCCGAATAGAGGGTGAAAGGGACCAACGTCCGAACGCGATCCGGTCTCATGCCGGTGAACCCTCCCCGGAAGGGGATGCATCGCGATGACAGTCAAGCGCTCCACCCGCCTCACCACCCTCATGGCGCTGCCCGCTGCCCTCACGCTCGCCGTGGCGGCCCCGGCTCTGGCTCATGACACGAACGACGCGGGCCAGCAGACGCAGCACGGCCGGAGCTACCAGGTCGACCTGCGGCAGCTGAACGACTCGGGTGCCAGCGGCACCGCGCAGCTCACCCTGCAGGGCCGCCAGCTCACGGTGAAGATCGAAGCCCAGGGCCTGGTTCCGGGTCAGCCGCACGCTCAGCACATCCACGGGTCCACCACTGGGCACGACTTCACCTGCCCCGATGCCAGCGCCGACAAGAACGGCGACGGCATCGTCACCACTGCCGAGGGCCTGCCCGCTTACGGAGACATCAACATCTCCTTGACCACCAAGGGCGACACCACCAAGGCCAGCGGTCTTGCCGTCGACCGGATGCCGGTCGCGGACAAGAACGGCAACCTGTCCTACTCGCGCACGATCACCGTTTCCCAGGCCGTCGCCGACAACATCACCTACCTGCACATCGTCCAGCACGGGATCGACCCCAACGGCAACGGCAAGTACGACTTCGGCAAGGGCAAGAGCGAACTCGACCCCAAGCTTCCCCAGGAAGCCACCGCCCCCGCGAGCTGCGGCGTTATCGAGGGCCATAGCGGCAGCTCCATGGGCAAGTACTGACCCTCGGCGAAAGGGTGACGCCCAGAGTCCCATGGGCTGCAGCCGTTCCGCCCTCCCGACGGCCTCTGCGACCTCCTCGACGCCGAGGCCGTCACCCCCTCCGCAGGACGTCAGCCCCACCTACTTGGTGCACCGCCGGACCCCGGGAAGCCCCCTGTCGCACCATCTGGCTCCGCGACAGCCGGGTATTCCGCCCAGCGCACCCAGGAGGACCTCATGCCTATTCCTCCCCGCTTCCGCAGGCTGCAAGCAGTTGTAGCGATCGCCGTGCTGTGCATGCTTATCGCCCTCGCCGGCTGCTCCGGCGGCAGCGCACCCACCTCCCCGTCGCCCTCCACGCCGTCCACCACATCGGTCAGCGAAGAACGCATCGTCATCGAGGACTTCCGCTTCGAGCCGGCCGACCTCACGGTCTCACCAGGAGCCAAGGTCTCCGTGGTAAACGAGGACTCCGCGCCCCACACCGTGACGGCCGAAGCCCCCAGCGCCTTCGACACCAGCACCATTGAAGGCGGCCGGACAGCCATGTTCACCGCACCGTCGACTGCCGGCGCCTACCGCTACCTCTGCGGCATCCATCCGTCCATGATGGGCACCCTCACCGTGCGCTGACCGCACAGGCCACGCGCGGCTCACGCCGGAGCAGCCCCATGCCCAACGATCTCACTGGCCCGGACACTCCACACCGCAGACTGCGCGGCGTCGCCCGTCTCCTGGCCGCAGCCGGTCTTGCAGCCGACGCCTACCTCCACGTGTACCTCGCCGACCGCTACGACGCCGTCAGCGCCACCGTCAGCCAGGGAACCCTGTTCAGAATCGAAGCCGCCGTCGCCGCACTCGCGGCGCTGTTGGTCCTCGTCTGGCGCCGCCTGCTGGCAGAAGCCTTCGCCTGGACCGTCGCGGCCGGTGGACTGGCCGCGCTCCTGCTCTACCGGTACGTCGATGTCGGCGAACTCGGCCCCCTGCCCAACATGTACGAGCCGCTCTGGTTCACCGATAAGAACCTCGTCGTCATCGCCCAAGTGCTGGCACTTCTCGCAGCCACGCTCCTCCTCACCCGTCGGCGCCGTCGGCACGCCTGACGTCATGCGTCCCGACGTGGCGGGCCCAGAGAATCAGCGGGACCTGGAGGGGAAGCCTGGCGTAGGCGACGGCTCTCGCGCTCGTCGAGCGGTGGCGCCAGTCGTAGGCCATCTTGACGTTCGCCGGGAACACCCCGGCGAAGAACAGGGCGGTGGCCCGGGCGCTCGCCCTTCGGGTCGCCGGCAGCGCGAGACCGGCGGCCAAGGCCAGTTCGGCCACGCCGCTGGCCTTGGTCCAGGTCCGGGGGCTGCCGGGCAGGGAACGCGGCACGATGGAGTCGAACTGCTTGGGCGCGACGAAGTGAGCAACGCCTGCCGAGGCCATCAGGCCGGCGAGCAGAAACGCGGAACGTGCAGGAGACATGGGGTTCCTTCGGTCAGGGACGGGCGGGAGCGGGCATCCGAGCGTACCCATCGGGGTTGGGGCGGAGCGGGCGGAGGGCGTGATGCTCACTCACCGAGGGCCGGGGCTGAACAGGGCGGCGTCCAGCGGGCCGGCACTCCAGACCGTCTCCGGGGTCGAGATGTGGGGTGGGGGTCCCAAGCCGAGGACTTCGGCTGTGCTGTCGGCGGCGAGCGTGTGCCAGAGGTTCGAGCGCCTGATCATGGTGTGGCGGCCGCCGGGCATGCGGACGCCTCGGACACGGGCCCCGGCTGCCTCAGCGCGGCGCAGGTAGGCCCACGTGCCCGCGGCGGACGTGGTCGGGTCGGCTGGGTCGTGGAGGGCGATGACGGTGCGGTGGGCGAGGTGGGTGACCGGCTCACCAGGAGGGCACCACGGTGCGAGGGCGACGACGCCGCGGACGTGCGGATCGTCGGCGGCGCGCAGCGCGGCCCGGGCTCCCATCGAGTGCCCGAGCAGAACCACGGGAACAGGGCCGGCCAGGTCCGCGAGCTCGGCCAGGGCGTGGCGTGTGTCGTGGACGGGATCGGCGCGTTCTGCGTTCCAGCCCCGTACCCGGTAGCGGACGTATCCGATGAGGATGTCGGCGTGGCGGGGGTCTTGCCCGAGTGTCCGGGCGAAAGCTCTCATGCGCAGGTCGGGCAGGTTGAGGGCAGAGGGGGGTGCGAGGGAGTCGGCGCGTCCGCCGTGCAGCAGCAGCACCGCACCGGCCGCGTGCGGAAACCGGGGCTCGGGCACGTGCAGCGCATGGAAGGCGCTGCTTCGCTCGGCTTCGCTCATGTCGTCTTCTCCGGCGTGCCGCGAGCGGTTTTCCGGGGTGGCAGGGGGAGGAAGCCGCTGGTGCGCGCCGTGTACGCGGCGTAACCGGGGCGGTGGGCCATGTGCTTCTCCAGGAGACGCTTGCCGCTGCCGATGGTGAGCAGCAGGGTCATCAGGACCGGGGAGACGAGGACGGCGAGGGCCGGCTGCCAGGCGGTGCAGGCGAGGAGGTACAGGCCCCACCAGATGAGGCTGTCGCCGAAGTAGTTGGGGTGCCGGGTCCAGGACCACAGGCCCTGGTCCATGATCCGTCCCCGGTTGGCGGGGTTCGCCTTGAAGCGGGCCAGCTGGTGGTCGCCGACGGCCTCGAAGACGAGCCCGGTCGCCCACAGCGCGAGCCCGCAGTACGCCAGGGCGTCCAGGGGCGCGGAGCTGTAGGAGGCGGCCTGGACGGGCAGGGAGATCAGCCAGACGAGGGCCGCCTGGCCGAGGTAGACGGTGCGCAGCGCGTAGAGGGTCCGGTTTCCGCGGGCCTTGTCGAGCAGGGCGGTGTAGCGGGGATCCTCGCCGTGGCCGCGGGACCGGTGGGCGATGTGGGCGGCCAGCCGCAGCCCCCACAGGGCGGTCGCCGCGGCGACGAGCAGGCGTCGGCCGTCGTCGCCGTGACCGTCGGAGAGTAGCCAGGAGACCGCGGCTACGGCGGCGAAGGCGAGGCCCCAGGCGATGTCGACGATGCGGTGCAGTCCGCGGCGCACGGCGACGGCGAAGGTGGTGAGGAGCACCGCCGCCGCTGTGCCCGCGCAGACGGCGAGGTTGACGCCGAGGGCGCCCCAAGCGGTGCCGCTCACGCCGGGCTCACCGGGATGTACCAGTCGGCGGGGGTCGCCGGCATGCCGGACGCCCCTTCGCGGGCGGGCCGCACGGCGAGGATCTGGTCGACGCCCATGCGGCGTTCGGAGAAGGCGAGCGACGCGCCGGCGAGGTAGAGGCGCCACACCCGGGCGGTCGTCGTTCCGACGAGGGCCTCGACGTCGTTCCAGCGCTGTTCGAGGGTGGCGCGCCAGGCGTCGATGGTCCTCGTGTAGTGCTCGCGGAGGGCTTCCACGGAGCGCGTCTCCAGGCCCGTTTCCTCGAGCAGGTCCACGGTGCGGCCGACGGGGCGCATGTGCATGTCGGGGGCGATGTACGTCTCGATGAAGGCGCCGCCGCCGGGTGCGCGGGAGCCGCGGGACATCTGCTGGATCAGGAGGCGGCCCTCGGGGCGCAGCGCGTCGTGCAGCTTGGAAGCGAAGGCGGGGTACTCGGCGTCGCCGACGTGTTCGCCCATCTCGACGGCGGTCGCGGCGTCGTAGCCGCCGCCGTCGATGTCGCGCCAGTGCCGCAGCTGAACGTCCACGAGGTCGGCCACTCCCTCGCGCGCGGCGCGTTCGGTGACGTACTCGTGCTGGGCGCGGGACAGGGTGACCGCGGTGACACGGGCCTTGTACGTGCGGGCTGCGTGGACGGTGAGGGAGCCCCAGCCGCAGCCGACGTCAAGCAGCCGGTCCCCAGGGTTCAGCCCGAGCTTGCGGCAGATCAGGTCGAGTTTGTCGCGCTGGGCGTCGGCCAGGGTGTAGGCAGGGTGGTCGGGCCGGGTCCAGTAGGCGCAGGAATACGCCATCGTCTCGTCGAGGAGGAGGGCGTAGAAGTCGTTGGAGAGGTCGTAGTGGTGGCTGATTCCCGCGCGGTCCCGCGAGACGCTGTGAAGACCGCCGGTCAGCCGGGCTCGTCCGTCGGGGCGCTTCGGGGGCGGTCCGACGGCACCTAGGCGTACGGCGAGGGCGGTGGCTGCGGCCATGCCCGCCGCCCCGGGGCGGGTCCCCGGCCGATCGCGGACGCTCCGCCCGGCCTGGGAGAGGGCGTCGGCCAGGTCGCCTTCGATGTCGAGGTCTCCGGTGATGTACGCCTCGGCCAGGCCGAGCTCGCCCGGCTGCCACAGCAGCCGCCGCAGGGCGTCGGGCGAGCGGAGGACCACCAGAGGCGTGTCGGCGGGCCCCGTCTGGCTGCCGTCCCAGGCGCGGATGCGCACGGGGAGCGGACCGGGGACGAAGTGGCCGAGGAGCTGGGCGATTCGGTCGGCGACGGGCCTCATCGGTGGGTTCCTTCGCTGAGGAGGAGCTGGCGGACGTCGAGGTAGCGGGAACGGAATCCGGCTTCCGAGTAGGCGAGGTAGAACTCCCACATACGCGCGAAGACCGGGTCGAAGCCGAGCTCGGTGACGGCGGGGAGGTGGGCCGTGAACCGTTCGCGCCACAGGCGGAGCGTCTCGGCGTAGTGCTCGCCGTAGCCGTTGTCGGCGAGCGTGTGCAGGCCGGCGGCGGCGGAGTGTTCGGCGATGGCTTCTCGGGAGGGGATGAGGCCGCCGGGGAAGACGTATTTGCTGATGAAGGTGTGGGTGGCGGCGGTGTGCAGCATCCGCTGGTGGCCCATGGTGATGGCCTGCAGGGCGATCCTGCCGCCGGGCGCGAGCGCGCGGCGCAGGGCGGTGAAGTAGGAGGGCCAGTAGTCGGCGCCGACCGCTTCGATCATCTCCACGCTGATCACGGAGTCGTAGTGTCCCTCGATGTCGCGGTAGTCGCGCAGCTGGACGTCCACCCGCTCGGTGAGCCCGGATGCCGCGATCCGCTCGCGGGCCAGCGCGGCCTGCTCGGCGGAGAGGGTCAGGGTGGTGACCCGGGCGCCGCGGGCGGCGGCTCGCAGGGCGAGTTCGCCCCAGCCGGTGCCGATCTCCAGCAGCCGGGTGCCCTCGCTGACGCCGGCGAGGTCCAGGAGCCGGTCGATCTTGCGGTGCTGGGCGGCGGCGAGGGACTCGAAGCGGGCGGGAAAGGCGCTGAAAATGGCGGAGGAGTAGGTGAGGGTGGGGTCGAGGAAGGTGGCGAAGAGGTCGTTGGACAGGTCGTAGTGGCGGCGGATGTTGTTCCGGGCCCCGTTGCGGGTGTTCTGGTCGGCGGCGGGGCGGGCGGACACCCACAGGCCGCGGAGCCGGCGCAGCGGCGCGGGGACCAGCTCGTCGACGTTGCCGGCGAGGATGGTCAGGACGCCGGCCAGGTCGTCGCTGTCCCACTCGCCGGCCAGGTAGGACTCGCCGAAGCCGATCAGCCCGTGGCGGCCGATCCGGCGGTAGAAGGCGTTCGGGTCGTGGAGGACCAGCCGCGCTCCGCCGGCCGACGGGCGGACGCCGACGGGGTGCCCGGTCAGGCCCAGCCGGTCCAGGGCGCGCCCTACCACGTACCGGGCGAGGGTGGTTCGCGCGGGACCGGCCGACGGCACCCGGGCCACGTCCGGCCACCGGCGGGCGTCGACGTCCGCGCGGCGGACGGCCGGCGCGGCGGCCGCGGTCCCGCTGCCCTGGACCATGTGGTGAGGGGGCCAGGCGGTGCGGCTCGCGGGCTGGGAGCGAGCCTGGGAGGTGAGGGCGGGGCGGGTCACGGCAGCATGCCTTTCTGCGGTGGGGAAGCGGGACGGGGGTGGACGGGCAGTCCGCGCAGCAGCAGACGGACGCCGTGGAGGCGGATGCCCGCCCAGACAGCGGCGGTGGACCAGGGTCTGCGCACGGCCGCCGACAGCAGGGCGCGCACGCTCGCGGGGCGGCGGACGCCCCGGACGACGGCGGTGAACGCACGGCCGCCGCCGTGCTCCAGATGGACGGTCAGGCCGAGGCGCTCGCCGGGCAGCGGCAACCGCATCCGATAGCGGCCCTCGACCGCGAAGAACGGCGAGACGTAGAACGACTTGTTCACCACAACCTCGCCCGTCCTGCTGGCCTCGCCCGCCCCCTCCGTCCGGAGCAGGTAGCAGTGGCGCTGCCCGTAGGTGTTGTGGACCTCCGCGACGACGCACATCAGGGCGCCGGAGGCGTTGTGGCACCAGAACACGCTCAGCGGGTTGAAGACGAACCCGAACACCCGAGCGTGCGCCAGCATCACCACCCGCCCGCCCCTCAGGTCGACGCCCTGGGCGGCGAGGAAGGCGTCGAGCCCGGCGCGGATCGACCCGGCGGTGCCGGTGAAGTGGTCGCGGGCGTCGAAGCGGGCGAGCGGGCGCAGCGGCCGGGGTAGCACTGGCAGCCGGTCGACGTCCACGCACCACAGGTACGTACGGTGCCGCACCGTGTGGCGCAGGGGTGTGCGGCGGACGTGTGTGATCACGCAGTCGTACAGCGCCGCGGAGTCCGTGCCCACGGAGCCCGTGGATATGAGGTCGCCTGAGGTACGGGTCACCAGCTCACCCCCAGGGAGCGGGCGGCCTCGACGCCGGAGCGGCAGCCGTCCTCGTGGAACCCCCAGCCGTGCCATGCTCCGGCGTACGCCGTCACACCGGTGTTCAGGAGGGCCAGCTCGCGCTGCGCCGCGACCGAGGCGGGCGTGTAGACCGGGTGTTCATAGACCATTCGCTCGACCACGCGGTCCGTGGCGATGCCGTCGTCACCGCCCAGTGTGACGACGTAGCCGGAGCCCGCTGGCAGGCGCTGGAGGCGCTCCATGTCGTAGCTGACGCGGACGGGGGCGGTGGAGGGCTCGCAGCTAGCCATGCGGTAGTTCCAGCTCGCGCGGGTCCTGGGGGAGCGGGGCAGGAGGGAGTCGTCGGTGTGCAGCACCGTGGGATTGCGGGAGTAGCGGAAGGCGCCCAGGAGCCGCCGTTCGTCGCCGGTGGGGTCCGCGAGCAGGCGGAGCGCCTGGTCCGGGTGCGTCGCGATGACGACGGCGTCGTACGCCTCGGTGTCGCCGTCGCCGGCGGTGACGAGAGCGCCGCGGCCGGTGCGCCCGATGGCCTCGACCGGGCTGGAGGTGCGGACACGATGGACTCGTTTGGCGGCAGCCGTGACGTAGGCGGACGAGCCTCCGGTGACGGTCTTCCACTGCGGGGATCCGGTGACCGACAGCAGCCCGTGGTGCTCCAGGAAGGCGAACAGGTATGCGGCCGGGTACGACAGCGCGGTCCGGGCGGGGCAGGACCATACGGCGGACACGAGCGGCAGGGCGAAGTGGCTGACGAAATAGGGGGAGTACCCGCCGTCGTGCAGGAAGTCCCCGAAGGTGACGCCCGCGGGGGCCCCGCGCGCCAGCAGGCGCCGGGCGGCGCGGTGGAAGAGCGGTACCTCCGTCAAAAGCCGGAGATAGCTGCCCCGCAGCGCGGCCCGCGAGGCGAACAGTCCGGCCGCGCCCCGGGCGCCCGCGTATTCGAGACCACACCCGTCGCACCGCACCGACATGCTCATCTCGGCGTCCTGCGTGCCGATCTCCAGCTCCCGGAACAGACGGAGCAGGGTGGGGTAGGTGCGTTCATTGTGGACGATGAAGCCTGAGTCCACGGCGAGCGCCCGCCCTGCCGGGCCGGGTAGCTCGCGGGTGTGGGCATGGCCGCCGAGCCGCCCGTCCGCCTCGTACAGGGTCACCTCGTACGAGCACGCCAGGACATAGGCGGCGGTCAGGCCCGCCACTCCCGCGCCCACGACCGCCACTTTCCGGTCTGTCACCACGATTGCTCCTGCCACTCGACACGCCGCCCGGCTGCTGCGTTTCACCCGTACTTCGCAGCAGTCGGGCCATCGGATTGGGCGTGATGTGTGGTGGCGGGGTGGAGGGTCCGGACGTGGAGACGTGCCGGTTCAGCCGGTGAGTCCAGCGAGCTGAGTGCGTAGCGTGACCGCGGGCGGGTAGGTGGCTCCTACGGCGGTGACGTGCTTCCAGTGCAGGCGGCCGTGGCCGTTGATGATGAACACCGAGCGGCGCAGTCCGATCAGGGGTGCGCTGATCCCGAAGGACTTTGCCACCGTTCGTGCCTCGTCGGACAGCAGAGGCATGCGCAGCGTGCGGCTTCGGGCGAACATCTCATGACTGTCGACCCCTTGCGGGCTGATGCCCCATACGGTGGCCCCGGCGGACTGGAGTTCGGGCAGGCCGTCGGAGTACGCGCACAGCTGCGCGGTGCATACCGTGGTGTCGTCGCCGGGGTAGAAGGCGAGGACAAGTGGCTTGCCACGCTGCTCGCACAGCGTGTAGTCGCGGCGGTGGAAGGTTTCGCCGTCCAGGTGCCCGCCGGGCAGGCGGAAGTCACCGACGATGTCCCCGATTTTCGGGGTGGGGGCCATGAGGGACCTCGATTCGTTGCTCGGTGCAAGCGTCTGGTCAGGCGGGCAGGGTCATCAGGAGCAAGGGGTCGGTGGTGGGCTGGGGGGAGCCTCCGGCGGGTTCGAGGGTGAGGCCGACGGCGCCCGCGTCGGCGGGGTTGCCAGTCAGGAGGACGGTGCCGTCGTGGTCGATCAGTCCGGCCGGGCGCATCGTGCCGTCGTGGTCGAGCCACAGCTGGTAGGTCTTGCCGGAACCGGGTGCGGGCAGGTTGGCGGCGGTGAAGGCGGCCTTGTTCTGCTGCTCGGAGGAGACCACGGTGGTCAGCGCTCCGTTGGCGGTCTTGCCGTGGACGGTACGCGCGTCCGGGGCCGCCAGGACGGCGCTGACCGCGTCGAGCTGCTGCTGGGCCTGCCGGGCCTGCTGTTCGAGGTCCTGTCCGTTCTGCGTCTGCCTGATCGCGACGCCGCCCAGAGCGGCCGCGGCCACACTGGCAGCGAGCGCCAGAGGCACGGCCCGTCGGCGCAGGATCCCGCCGAGTACGGGCGCCGCGCTCGGCGCGGGGATGCGCGGGGGTAGCTGGCGCACCTCGTCGATGGCGGCCATGACCTGGGCCTTGGCCGCGGCGGGCGGTGGCTGGGCGACCGCCGCCGCCAGGCGTGCCGTGGTCGCCTGGAACTCGGCGGCTTCCTGCCGGCAGGCCTCACACGCCCGCAGGTGAGCGTCGAAGTCCTTGCGCTCGGCGTCGTCGAGTGCGCCCAGCGCGTAGGCAGCAACCAGGGTGTGGGCATCGGTGGCGTGGTGTTTCATGTGGTCACCCCCATGCAGTCGCGGAGCCGGATGAGCCCGTCGCGCATGCGTGTCTTGATGGTCGGAAGAGGCGTGCGCAGGGCTTCGGCGACTTCACGGTAGGTCAGCCCCCGGTAGTAGGCCAGGGTCACCGCCTGCCGTTGCAGTTCGGTCAGGCCGCGCAGGCAGCGACGGACCTGCTCGGACTCCAGGCGGGTCTCGACCTGTTCGGTGACCTCGTCGAAGGCGGTGGTGTGCTCGCGGGCGGCCTGGGCGTGCTCGCGGTCGGCCGCGGCCTGGGCGGAGCGGACGCGGTCCACGGCCCGGCGGTGGGCGATCGTCGCCGCCCACGCTGTCACAGCGCCGGCCTCGGACCGGTAGCGGGCGGCCTGCCGCCACAGGTCGATCATGACTTCCTGGGCGACTTCCTCGGACTGGGCCCGGTCGCGCACGACTTTGACGACGATGCCGAAGACCAGCGGCGCGAGGGCGTCGTACAGGACGGAGAAGGCGCGTTTGTCACCCTGCGCGACCTGGTGCATGACGTCGGAGAGGTCGGTGCCGGCGTGGTCGGCGGGGCCGCGCGTGCCGAAGGGGATCGGTTGGTTCACCTGTGCTGCTCCGGCCGTGGGGAACAGGCGCAGCGGAGGCCTGGTGAGGCCGTCGGGGGGCGGGGCGTCCATCGCATGCCGGTCCTTTGCCGTCGCTCGGTCGGATCGGACTGTCCGGTGACGGTCCGGTCGTCTGAACCTTTGGGGGGTGTCGTCGGTTCTTCGTAGCGGACGGGCGTGTGGATGGGTGGGCAGTTCGTCAGCCGCGCCGCCTTTGTGTAACCCGTTCGAGGGGAGCCGGGCGCAGCGGCCAAGCCGGAGAGTGCGCCGCGGCGAAGACCGGTCGTGAGGAGAGCAGGGCGCTGTTCTTCTGCTCCCCACACCGGCCGTGTGAGCTGCACGGCCGAGGCACCCTCTTGGGAGGTAGTTCACATGGTTCGTGTACGGCACGGTCTGGCGGTGGCCCTGGCGGCCGGCGCGGTGGTCGTCGGCGGCGCGTCGATGGCATCGGCAGATGCCGGTGCCCAGGGTGTGGCCGCTTACTCGCCGGGGGTCGGCTCGGGCAACCTCATCCAGGTTCCCATCCACATCCCGGTCAACGCCTGCGGTAACACCGTCAGCGTGATCGGGCTGCTGAACCCGTCCTTCGGCAACACCTGCGTCAACGCCTGATCGAGCACCGCGAAGAGCCCCGGTCCGCCGCCGACAAGACGGGGTCGCGCGGACCGGTGATCCGCCCGGAAGGCAGTGTGCTCCGGCCGGGTCAGCTGCGGGCGGCTGTCGGCACAGCCGCCCGCGGCACCACGTCCTTTCCGCCTGGGCTACCAGGTGAGGACCGCGATGACCTGCTTGCCTCGGCTGGCGGGACTGACGAAGACGTCCGCCCCCAGCGCTTGGATGATCTTCAGCCCCCGGCCTCCCGGTTCCTCCCGCTGCGCGTCGCGGTGACGGCCTGACAGGTCTGCCGTGCCGTCGCTGACGGCGATACCCGCCCGTCCCGGCTCCAGGCTGAGTGTGAGCGCGTAGGGTCCGGCCGCGTGCAGCACCGCGTTGCCGACCAGCTCCGAGACGATCAGCACGAGATCCTCGGCGATCTCGCGCGGGCAGGAGCTTGCCTGCTGCGCCAGGAGCCGTGCCGCAGCCTGACGGGCCTGGCGTGCTGCCTGTCCGCCAGGGGGCAGCGGGACGTGCAGCGTGCCTGGGTGCCCGCAGGTCGCGATGGCGGTGTCCATGATCGTTCATTGCGGTGAGCGTTCCGTGACCGTAGACCGGGTGAAGGGCAAGGCGGTGATCCTTGCTGCGGCGGCTTGCCGACCGCCGTCGCCGGCGTCGTGGCTGAAACTCCAGGGCTGCTTGCATGGATGATTCGTGCTCGACTTCCTGCCGGATTGCCCATATCTGCGAAGACCTGCGAGCGGCCGTCCGGGTGATGTCCGGCTCTGCCTCCCATCCCGGTTCTGGTGCCGTGCCGAATCGGAGACGGAGTGCAATCCCGGGCGCCCGTGCTCTGCTGCCGCCGCCGTCCGCAGGGCGTGCCCGGCAGCAAGGACAGAGAGATGGCTTCGTGCTGAGGCTCAACCGTGCAAGGTCGTTCGCCGTAGTGCTGCTGTGGCTGGTCCTGGCTGTCGCCGCCGGGCCCTACACCGTTCGGCTCGAAGAGGTCACGCAGGCCGGCCAGGAAGTGCAGCTGCCGGCCGGGGCCGAATCCGCCCGGGTGGCCGATCTGCTCAATCCGGCGGGCGCCGAAGATCCGCTGCCTCTCGCCGTGATCTGGACCCCCCGTACCGAGGGTGAACGGATCTTGCCGGACCAGCAGGAGGAGATCCGTCAGGTCGCCTTCCGTCTGGCCGACGGCGCTGCTCCCGTCCTCGCCCAGGACGGCCGGGCCATGACCGCCGTGATCACCGCCGGACCTGCCGACCTGCCCGCCGAGCTCGCGCGCATCCGCGAGACGGCCGCTACGGCCGCCTCGACAACCGTGCACCTGGCGGGCCCAGCAGCTGCTCAAGCCGACCTCGACGGCGCCTTCTCACAGACCGACGGCACCCTGCTGATCGTCGCCCTCGGCGGCGTCCTGGTGATCCTCCTCCTCGTCTACCGCAGCGTGCTGATGCCGCTGCTGGCCACCGCGGCCTCGCTGCTGGCCCTGGCAGCAGCGTGTGCCGCCTTGTACACACTGGCACGGTCGGGCCTGCTGCAGGTCGACGGCCAGACCCAGGGCATCGTGTTCGTCCTCGTCGTCGGCGCCAGCACCGACTACGCCCTCCTGCTGGCCGCCCGCTACCGCGAAGAGCGCACCGGAAAGCCTGACACCTCTACGGCGATGAAAGCCGCCTGCCGCGCCACCGCGCCACCTGTCCTTGCCAGCGCGGCGACCATCGCCTGCGCCATGATCACCCTCGCGTTCAGCGACCTGCCCGGCGAGCAGGCCCTGGGGCCTGCGGTGGCGATCGCCATGGCCTGCTGCGCCCTCGTGTCCCTGACCTTCCTGCCGGCCGCCCTCATCCTGTGCGGCCAACGGGTGTTGAGGCCTTCCTCCCCGCGGGGGACGGCCGCGATGTGGACGAGGATCGCCCGCGCGACGGCCCGGCGGCCCCGCCGCGTCTGGGCCGGCTGCTTGCTCGCGCTCGTCGCGGGGGCGTCATTCGCTCCGTTGCTTTCCCAGAGCGGCGTTCCGCTGCACCAGGCTCTGCCTGCCGGCGCGCCCTCGGCCGCCGGGCACGAGGTGATGGCGCGCCACTTTCCGGCGGGGACCGCCAGCCCCCTGGCGATCGTCGCCTCCGCCGCCCAGGCAGCCGACGTGCGCGACCGGATCTCCGCCACACCTGGTGTGGCGGCCGTCGCCGCACCCTTGCCCGGTCCCGAGGGCAGGTCACAAATCCTCGCCACGCTGATGGACGCCCCGGACAGCGCCATCGCCCGCAACACGGTGGACCGGCTGCGCGGCTCGCTGGCCGGGACCGGGGCGCTGGTCGGCGGTCAGAGCGCGCAACTTGCCGACCTGCACCAGGCGTCCGTGCGCGGCCACCGGTTGATCATGCCCCTGGTCCTGGTCGTGGTTCTGGCCGTTCTGATTGTCTTGCTGCGTTGTTTGCTGCTGCCACTGCTGTTGGTCGCGGCTGCCTGGGTCAGTCTGTTCACCGCGTTCGGTGTTGCCGCCCTGCTCTTCCGGCTGGTCTCCGCCAGCGCGGCGACCGAACCGGCCGTGGTGCTGTTCTCCTTCGTCTTTCTCGTCGCACTCGGCGTCGACTACAACATCTTCCTCGTGCACCGGATCCGCGCCGAAGCAGTCCGCCACGGCACGTTGGCGGGGGTCCAGCGCGGAGTTCAGACCACGAGCGGAGTCATCAGCGCCGCGGGACTCATCCTGGCCGCCACCTTCGCCGCGCTCACCGTGATGCCCCTTCTGTACCTCGCCCAGATCGGCTGCGTCGTCGCCATCGGCGTCCTCATCGACACCCTTCTCGTGCGGCTCTTTCTCGTCCCCGCCCTCATCCTCGACCTCGGCCACTGCGCCTGGTGGCCCACGCGCTTGACCCGTGACATCGCCCTTTCCGCTAGCGGCCCTCAACCTGCCCAAGGCGTTGATGCAGCCGGCCGGCCGGCGACCTCCGCGTCCGCGCCGTGAAGGCAACCCAGAAAGAAGAGTTCACTCTTTTGGAGGTCGAACCAATCCGCCCGGCGGGGCACGCCGAATGGCGGGTGTGAGCAGCTTCCGCAGGACCCTCTTCCGCGCCGCACGGGGCGCGCTGGCCGGGCTTCTGGCCGCCTTCACGGCCTTGGCCGTGGCCGAGCTGGTCGCTGGACTGGTGCGGCCGGCGGCCGGACCGGTGACGGTGGTGGGCGGCGCGGTGATCGACCGGACGCCGGCGGCCGTGAAGGACTTCGCGATCCGCACGTTCGGAGAGAACGACAAGACGGTTTTGCAGCTCGGGATTCTCGCGATCCTCGCCCTCATCGCCATCGGCCTGGGCATCCTCGCCCTGTCGCATCGGCGCATCGGAGCCGCGGGCGTGCTGCTGTTCGGAGTCATCGGGGCCGCAGCCGCCTTCGGCCGTCCCGATTCCAGAGGCCTCGGTGACGTACTGCCCTCCATCGCGGGAGCGGTCGCGGGAGCCGGCGTGCTGTACCTCTTGGCGTCCAAAGCCCTCCCCGCCCCAGCCCCGGTCGGCGAGGCCGGCCAGTCCGACGCTTTGTCGTGGGACAGGCGCGGCTTCCTCACCGCGGCCGGCGCGACCGCCGCGGCGGCCATCACGGCCGGAGCGCTGGGACGGTTCTTCACCAGTCGACAAAGCCAAGGTGCTGTCGCCTCCCGCGAGGCCCTGGTCCTGCCCAAACCCTCCTCTCCCGCCCCCGCTCTCCCGGCCGGCGTCCAGCTGAAGGTCCCCGGCATCACAGCCTTCACCACCCCCAACCGCGATTTCTACCGCGTCGACACCGCCCTGACCGTGCCCAAGGTCGACGCCGGCACCTGGCGGCTGTGGATTCACGGCAAAGGGGTCACCCGGCCGCGCACCTACACCCTCGACCAGCTCCTGGCCCGCCCCCTCATCGAGCGGGACATCACCCTGACCTGTGTCTCCAACGAGGTCGGCGGCCCCTACATCGGTAACGCCCGCTGGCTGGGTGTCCCCCTCGCCGACCTTCTGAAGGAGGCCGGCGTGGTCCCCCCGTCGCGGGGCGGGAAAGCGGATCAGCTGGTGGCGCGGTCGGTCGACGGTATGACGCTCGGCTCGCCGGTCGAGGACGTGATGGACGGCCGGGACGCGATGCTCGCGGTCGGCATGAACGGCGAGCCGCTCCCCTTCGACCACGGCTTCCCGGTCCGGATGCTCGTCCCCGGCCTGTACGGATACGTGTCGGCCTGCAAGTGGATCACCGACATCGAGCTCACCACGTTCGACGCCTACGACCCGTACTGGGTGAAGCGGAAGTGGGCCCGCAAGGCGCCTATCAAGACACAGTCCCGTATCGACACCCCCAAGCCGTTCGCCCGCCCGGCCGCCGGCATCGTCACGGTCGCCGGGGTCGCCTGGGCCCAGCGCCGCGGCATCACCCGGGTACAGATCCGCATCGACGACGGACCGTGGCAGGACGCCGACCTCGCCGCCCAGGCAGGCACCGACACCTGGCGCCAGTGGACCTACCGATGGAACGCCACCCCCGGCGGCCACAACCTCACCGTCCGCGCCACCGACGGCACTGGCCAGGTCCAGACCGAGCAGCGCACCCGGACCATTCCCGACGGGGCGAGCGGCTGGCACAGCGTCTTCGTCACCGTTTCCTAGACCACCCAGACGGCCCGCCGGCTACGCCCACGGGCAGCACTACCAACCAAACCACCACTCCGCAGAGACAGCCCTTCAAGGAGCAAACCATTATGAACAGCCTGAAGATCCGCCGTACCGCGATCGCCGTCGTCGCAGCCGCCGCGCTGCCCTTCTCCCTGGCCGCGTGCTCCGACTCCGGCAGCGACACCAAGGCAGCCCCCACCGCGGCCGCCGGCGACCAGGCGAAGACGGAGACGAGCACGCCGTCCGAGGAGCCGATGACCGACGACCAGCCCTTCGGTCCGGCCTGTGCCGGGGTGCCGAAGGAGGGCGCGGGCTCCTTCGACGGCATGGCCAAGGACCCGGTCGCCACCGCCGCCTCCAACAACCCGGCCCTGTCGACCCTGGTCACCGCCGTCAAGCAGGCCGGCCTGGTCGACACCCTCAACAACGCGGAGAACATCACGGTCTTCGCGCCGACGAACGATGCCTTCGCCAAGATCCCGAAGGCGGACCTCGACAAGGTCCTCGCCGACAAGGCCACCCTCACCAAGATCCTCACCTACCACGTCGTCGGCGAGAAGCTGACGCCGAAGCAGCTGGAGAACGGCTCCTTCGAGACCCTCCAGAAGGGCATGATCACCACCAAGGGCTCCGGCGAGAACTACACCGTCAACGACGTCTCCAAGGTCGTCTGCGGCAACGTCAAGACCTCCAACGCCAACGTCTACATCGTCGACACCGTCCTCATGCCCAAGTAAACGCCGCCCCAGCAGCAACGCATGCCGCCGCCGTGCCCCTTCGCCTCGAAGGGGCACGGCGGCGGCATCGCGGCCGCCGCCGCAGAGTCGGACCGTGTGCCCCCCTGAAGGGGTGTGTGTTCGATCGCTGGATCGCGCTCCGATCGTCGGAGATCATTTCTGGCGCTGCACGGGCGATACGGGGCCCCCAAGTGCTTGAGGGCATCGCGTGCAGACCCCCGGCCGGCGTGACGTGGAGCGGCCTCTCCGAGCGGTTCGGGCCACGGCAGACTGTTCAACGACGGTTCGCTCGCTGCCCGGCGAGCCGCGCCTTCAGTTGCGTGCTGGCGGTGACTCAGTCTCCGGGGCGGAGATGGACTGGCTGGTCGCAATCGATATCTTCCGTGAGGGATCCGTCGCTTGAACGCCGACTGTGTGTCGCACCGCCGCGCCGTAGCGGTCTGTACTCCGCCTCGCCCGATGCATGTCTGTTCCCCCTGCATGTACGTCCGGTCGATTTCAGGGAAGCGGACGGCGTTGGGCTGTGGGTGGGTGTGGCGGTAGGACTTTTGACGGCCAATCGGGCGGTTGGGGGCTGCAGAGCCCATCCTTTGCGGCAGGGGGTGTCGAAGCATCCACAGACTCGCCCCCGTCGTGGGTGCGGGCTGTTGATCGATCGGAGTCCTCTCGTGCGTACACGCATCGCCACCACCGTCACGGCTGCCGCGGTGGCTGCTGCTCTGATGTCGCCCGTGCTGGCCTCGGCCCACACGGGCGATGCCGGACCCTTCGGCCCGGGGAACCGCGCCGCGGGCCACAGCCTGGTCAGCGTGGGCCTGACGACGGACCAGCGTCTGGTGGGCTTCGACGTCCACAAGCCGTCCGAGACCTGGGCGCTGGGGAAGGTCTCCGGCCTCCGCGGCGACACCGTGCTGGTCGGCATCGACTTCCGGGTCCAGGACGGCAAGCTCTACGGCGTGGGTGAGAAGGGCGGCATCTACACGCTCAGCAGCAGCGCCAAGGCCGTCAAGGTCTCCCAGCTGACCGTCGCCCTTCAGGGCAAGCACTTCGGCGTCGACTTCAACCCCGCCGCCGACCGCCTGCGCGTCATCAGCGACACCGGCCAGAACCTGCGCCACAACGTCAATGCCCCCGCCACCCCCACCGCCGTCGACGGCACGCTCACCAACCCCACCATGCCGCCCTCCACCGCTCTGGGCGTCACCGGCGCCGCATACACCAACAACGACCTCAACGCGGCAACCGCGACCTCGCTGTTCGACATCGACACCACCAACGACCGCGTCTCCCTGCAGTCCCCGGCCAACGCCGGCACCCTGGCCCCCACCGGAAACCTCGGAGTGAGCGCCGGCCCGTCGGCCGGATTCGACATCTACTACAAGAGCTCCGACGGCTCCAACCGGGGCTTCGCCGCCCTGTCCACCGACGGCAAGCAGCGCTTCTACAAGGTCAACATCCTCAACGGCCGCGCAGACCTTGTCGGCGCCTTCCCCGCCGGCCGGCAGGTCGTCGACATCGCCCTGCCCCTGGACCAGAACTGACGGGCCCACACGCGGACGGTCAGTCGCCCCAGCGCCTTTCGGCCCCTGCTCGCGAGCCTGGGCCCGATGACGCCTGGCAGCCCACACCCGTCTCCGGCCTCGAAGTACGCCATGAGCCGGGCAGGAGCGAGACCCGGCTCCTGGGATGGGAAGGACTCCTGCTGGCATCACTGATCTGCTGCCTCGGAGACTGACCACATCCTCAGACACAGCGCCCCCTCCTGCAGGGGGCGCTGCGCTGAGCCCAAGCCTCATCTGGCGCGGAAGCCGACTTCCTCTGGTCATGTCCGGCTGCTCCCGTACGGCCGCCAGGTACCGCTGCCGCTGTTTCTCTTATGCACTAGTTCAGGTGGCGGACCGTCACTGAGGAGCTGACGGTGGGCCATGTCGCCGCGTATGGAAGCAGACAACGGTCTGCTGACGCAGCGGATGGAAGGAAGCGTTTGATGCGCTCTGCCCGCATTCTCTTCGCCGCCACCGCCACGGCCGCCGCTCTGGCCCTCACCACGCCCGGCGCATACGCGCTTACGGCCGGGGACTGGGACAAGGACGACTCCGCCCACAGCCAGAAGCGTGACCACGACAAGCCGCACGGCGGGATGCACACGGGCTCCGGCGCCTTGTCCCTGATCGGTGGCGACGACTGGTCCAAGGACGAGCACGGCAAGAAGGAGCACCACAAGAGCGACAAGGACCACGGCAAGCCGCACGGCGGCATGCACACCGGTGGCGGCGCGCTCACCGCGGTCAGCGGTGACGACTGGTCGAAGGAGCATGACAAGGGCGGCAAGCATGAGAAGGACCACGACAAGCCGCACGGCGGGATGCACACCGGCTCCGGCGCCCTGTCCCTGATCGGCGACGACTGGTCCAAGGACAAGCACGAGAAGAAGGACCACGACAAGCCGTACGGCGGTATGCACACGGGGGCGGGCGCACTGTCCGCGGTCAACGCCGATGACTGGGGCAAGCCCGAGCAGCAGAAGCCGGAGGGCTACAAGCACGACAAGCCCAAGGGCGGCATGCACACCGGTGGCGGTGGCCTCGCGGGGGACAGCGTGAGCCTGTCCGGTGCGCTGGTGCTGGCGGCCGGGGCGGGCGCGTTCGTTCTCTACCGCCGTAAGAAGACTGCCGGCGCGTCCGCGTGATAGCCGACCCGGCGCAGGGGCTGCCGCACTGAGGGCAGCCCCTGCGCCGTGGAAACCGTCTCTGCTCGCCACGCGACCCCGGATCCGCCATGCCCGATGAGAAGACGTCTGTGAAGCAACCCCCACCCGACTCCGCCGGCGAAGATGCCTCCCGCCGCTGGCCGGCACGATGGGTTGCGCCCACGGTGTTCTGGACGACGGCACTCGCCGCGCTCCTGGTCCTTTTCGGACCGAAGACTTTCACGCAGGACGAGGCTGACACTCCACGATCCGAGGCATCCTCCACGGCCCTGTCGGCCCCCGTCGGCGCCTCGACACCTTCCCGCGCGCCCCACCAGGCCCCGCCGGGAACCGGACCGACGTCCAGTCCCGCCATGTCCCGAGCGATCCCTACCCGCCTGAAGATCGACAAGATCGGCGTAGACGCTCCGTTCACCGACCTGGAGATCGGGCCTTCAGGGGCCCTGGATCCACCCCCGGCCGACGACGTCAACCTCGTCGGATGGCACGCCGCCGGCATCGCTCCCGGCGAGCGGGGGACCGCGCTTATCGCCGGCCACCTGGATACGGCCACTGCACCGGCCGTCTTCGCCCGGCTCGGCGAACTTCAGGCCGGCGACTCCTTCGAAGTCACGCGCGCCGACGGCACCACCGCGGTCTTCCTCGTCGACTCGGTGGAGAGCTTCAGCAAGGACGACTTCCCGAACCAGCGCGTGTACGACGATACCCCCGACGCCCTCGTCCGGCTCATCACCTGCGCAGGCCCCTACGACCGCACGGCCAAGGACTACACCGAGAACCTCGTCGTCTTCGCCCACCTGCAACCCGCCGACTGACCCCCTGCTCCCGCACAACCACCCACACTGGCCAGCGCCTGCGGTCAGCACGCCCCCGCCCATGCACGCGCGTGAAGCGGGCAACCCGCAACAGTTCGAAAGGCCCGCCACCCTGGGGGGTGGCGGGCCTTTCGATGCGGGCTCTCCAGTGGCCTCCTACGGCACGTTGAGCCGGTCTCAGAATGCCTTGTAGGTCGGGCCGCCGCACTCCGAGCGGGTCGATCGGGCACCCTCTCGCGCAGGCGACGTGTGCCGAGCGGCACCAGCAGCACCTCCCGACCATGGTCGTCGGCTCTGGCGCTGAGCAACCGCGATGGTCCCGGCCGAGACCGAGGAGGCGCGGGGCTGCCCGCGATGACGGTGTGGTCATGGCTACGAGGAGCGATACCAGCCGTGGGTTGTGCCGGACTCGCGCTGACAGAATCACACGGACGTAGACGGCCACGGCTGCTGCAACTTCGTTGCAATAAAGGCGTGTTGTCTCGTTTGGCCTAACAGCACGCAACGTGTCGTCGACGTCTCGGATGGCGCGCAGGTGGGCGTACTTGCGCCTGTGACCTGTGGATTTCTCGCGCAGACGGTCCCGGGCGCACCGGCGGGGGGCGGCAGTCGGACACGCGACGCCGTCCGGCCGTGGTTTCCTTCGCCCTGCGCAGCCGTGCGTGATGGTGTGCCTGGGCCTGGTCAGTCCCCGTTGCCTTTCCTGACCCTGCTCGGGCAGTGCGAACCCCTCGTTCGCCGCGGTGCCGACCGCCACCTGTACAAACCCGTGGCGAACCGTTGCCTCCCCGATGGGGTCTGGCGCAGTACGCACCTTGCTGGAAAGGAAACACCCCTTCGTGAAGGCAACCTTCCCGGCGTCCGGCCGACGCCGGATGCTGGACCACTCCCTGCTCGTCCTCGGCTCCGGCGCTCTGGCGACCGCCATGGCCGTCCTCACCCTCGGCCCTGGTGTCAGCTCCGCCTCCAGCCACCGCGAGGCCCCGCTGATCGCCGGTGATCCGCGTGCCGACAACACCGACGTGTACGCGTTCACCAGCCCCGACAAGTCCGACACCGTCACCCTGCTGGCGAACTGGATCCCGTTCGAGGAGCCCAACGGCGGACCGAACTTCTACGCCTTCGGCGAGGACCTCCGCTACAACATCAAGATCGACAACACGGGTGACGGCAACGCCGACATCACGTACACCTGGCGGTTCAAGAACCGGACTCGCGACGATGCGAACCAGTTCCTCTACAACACCGGCCAGGTCACCACCTTGGACGACCCGGACCTGAACTTCCGGCAGGTCTACGACCTCATCGAGACCCGCGGCAACAAGAGCAGGACTCTGCTGGCCAACGTGCCCGCCGCGCCCTCCCGCGTCGGTCCGGCCTCCATGCCGAACTACGCCTCCCTGCGCGCCCAGGCCGTGCGCTCCCTGCCGGGGGGCGGAAAGACGTTCGCCGGACAGGCCGAGGACCCCTTCTTCGCCGACCTTCGGGTCTTCGACCTGCTGTACGGCGGCGACCTGTCCGAGCGTGGGCAGGACACGCTGGCCGGCTACAACGTCAACTCCGTCGCCCTGCAGATCCCCAAGAAGTACCTGGCGCTCAACTACACCCCGTCACGCAACCCGGTCGTGGGGATCTGGTCAACCACCGACCGCAAGGGCGTGCAGGTCTCCGACTCGCGCACCGGGCACGGCGACAAGTGGAAGCAGGTCTCCCGCCTGGGCAACCCGCTGGTCAACGAGGTCGTCGTCCCGCTGAAGTACAAGGACGCCTTCAACACCCTCAACCCCGACCAGGACCGCACCGTCCAGCCGGTCGTCGACAAGGTCCTCGACCCGATCCTGCCCAAGCTGATCCAGCAGGTCTACGGCGTCCCCGCACCGCCCGCCCCGCGCAACGACCTCGCCGAGATCTACCTCACCGGCATCTGCAAGGCGTGCGGGCCCATCCAGGCCGACCTCAACGCCCACCGCCTCAACCGCGACGCAAACCTCCGCAAGATCGTTCCCGCGGAGGAGCTGCGCCTCAACATGACCGTGCCCCCGGCCGCGAACCCGAACCGGTACGGAGTCCTCGCCGGTGACCTGGCCGGATTCCCCAACGGACGCCGCCTGACCGACGACGTCATCGACATCTCGCTGCAGGCCGTCGAGGGCGCCGCCCAGACCGGACAGCTCGTCCCCGCGCTCGCCGACGGCGACAAGGTCAACGCCAACGAGGTTCCCTTCGGTACCTCGTTCCCCTACCTGGCCCTGCCGCACACCAAGTCCGTCAACAGCGGACCGTCCGGCATGGCCATGAGCAAGGAGAAGTCCGCGGCCTCCCTCGGCGGCGTGGGAGCCGTCCTGCTGGCGGCGGCCGGATGGCGGATGCGCCGCCGCAACCGCGGCTGATGTGACGCCACCGCATCATCAAGGCTCCCGGGGCCAGACCGCGCCCGTTCAGGCCCCGGGAGCGCGTCACTCACGCAGGAAAGACCCCCTCCAATGCAACCTGACCCGCCCACGCCAGCGCGCGGCCGGCGCCGAGTGAGAACCATCGCCGTCACCTTCGCGCTGGGCGCCGCCATGTTCGCCGCCGGAGCCGTACTCATCCCGGCTGTCCCCCCTGGTCCACCGCCCCTGCGTGCCTCCGCACCCCCTGGCGCAGCCGCCCACCCCGCGGTCGCGGTAGCGGCTTTCACCGCGCGCCTGAAGCGTCTGCCGGGCGACTGGGACACGTGGTCGGACCTTGGAATGGCCCGCATCGAGCAGGCCCGGACCACGGCCGACCCCGCCCTCTACGCCACGGCCGAGAAGGCCCTGCGCCGCTCCCTCTCCTTGCAGCCCACCGGCAACAGCACCGCCGAATCCGGCATGGCCGCGCTCGCCGCCGCCCGCCACGACTTCACAGACGCCCGCACCTGGGCCCGAAAGGCCATCACCAGCGACCCCTACAACCCCGCCGCGTACGGGGTACTCGCCGACGCCCACACCCAACTCGGCCAGTACCGCGACGCCGAACGGGCCGTGCAGAAGATGAACGACCTGCGCCCCGATGCCTCATCCCTGGCCCGCGCCTCCTACGTCTTCGAACTGCGCGGCAGCACCGTGCGAGCCACCGAACTGATGCGGCGCTCCCTGACCGCAGCCACCACCGACAGCGAGCAGGCTTTCGCCCACGCCTGCCTGTCCAGCCTGGCCCTTGAGGACGGCGACGCCCCCCTCGCACTGAAGGAAGCCGACCAGGGGCTGCGCAAGACACCGGCCGACCCCGCACTCCTCGACGCCCGAGCACGTGCCCACGCCGCTCTCGGCCAGACGGCTCAAGCACGCGCCGACTGGCAGCGCGCCACGGACATCGCACCCCTGCCACACCTCCTGCTCGCCCTCGGCGAGACGCACCAGGCTCTCGGACACGGCGAACAGGCCAAAGCCCAGTTCACGCTGCTCCGGGCCCAGGACACCCTCCGAACATCCGCCGGTGACCCGCCCGACACCGACGCCATCCTCTTCGAAGCCGACCACGGCAGCCCCGCCCGCGCCGTCACCATGGCCGAACAAGCCCTGCGAACCAGGCCGTTCGTCGCCGTCCACGACGCCTACGCCTGGGCCCTGCACAAAGCGGGCCGACACCGCGAAGCCCTCGACCAAGCCGACCAAGCCCTCGCGCTCGGCACCCGGCACGCACTGTGGCGCTACCACCGCGCCGCCATCCACCACGCCCTGGGCAACCAAGCGGCCGCCACCGCCGACCTGCAGGCAGCACTCGGCCCCGCCTCCGCACTCAACCCGCTGCACGCCGCCCACGCGCGTGCCCTCCTCAAGCGAATCGGCACCCCATGACCCCCGCACACGGCGCCCTCACCGCAGCCACCGGCCTGCTCACCGCCCTCTGCGGCCTGACCACCCCCGCCGCAGCAGCCGCACCCGCTCACCCGCTGGGCAACTTCACCGTCAACTACCACACCGGCCTGACCCTCCACCCAGACCGCATCGACGCCACCGTCATCGTCGACCGCGCAGAAATCGCCGCCCTCCAAGAACGCTCCCTCATCGACACCGACAACAACAACGACATCACCGGCGCCGAAACCACCCGATACGCGCGCACCACCTGCGCAACGCTGGCCGAGCGACTCCACCTGCGCACCCCCGCAGGCCCCGCACCATGGAGCCCCAAGGCCGCACGGCTCACCTGGGAACCCGGCGAGGCGGGACTCAAAACCAGCCGCCTCACCTGCGTCTACACCACTCCCGCCCCCCTCGAGCGCGGCGGTGACATCAGTGTCGACACCCGCTACGACACCAACCGCATCGGATGGCGGGAGATCACCGCCAAGGGCATCGGACTGCGCATCACCGGAACCGAACTCCCCACCACCTCAGCCACCCAGGAACTCCGCCGCTACCCGCCCGACCCACTGGCCACCCCACTGGACCAGCGCACCGCCGAACTGCACACCACCCCCTCCAACGGCACCACCGACACCACCACGCCCGCCGCCGGTCCGGCGGGGACACCTGGCGGCCGGATCGCAGGCTGGTTCGACGCGCTCGTCTCCCGGCACGAACTCACCCTTCCCATCGGCCTTCTCGCTCTCCTCCTCGCCATCATCCTGGGGGCTTCCCACGCTCTCCTGCCCGGCCATGGCAAGACGATCATGGCCGCCTACCTCGCCGGACGCCGCGGAACCCGCCGCGACGCCGTCACCGTCGGCGCGACCATCACCCTCACCCACACCGCAGGCGTACTCGTCCTCGGCCTCGCCCTCCCCACCGCAACCCACCTCGCCGGCGAAACCGTCCTGGCCTGGCTTGGCACCGCCAGCGGACTCATCGTCACCGCCATCGGCCTGTGGCTTCTCACCCGCGCCCTCCGCAACAAGCCCGCCCACGGTCACCACCATCACCACCACGGGCACCATCACGACCACCATCACGACCACGACCACCATCACGGGCGTGACCACCACCACGACCACGATCACGGGCGCCACCACGAGCACGGGGCGGGGCACCATCCGGCTTCGCCGACGGCAGACCGTACTGGTGCGGCGGTATCTGCTACCGCCTCTCCTCGCCTCCTCACCGCTCCGGCCCCGGTCCCCGCCTCGCGCAGAACCCAGGAGCAGACGCCCTCCGAGCACACCCACGCCCCCCGCCCGGCCGGAAAAGCCGGCTTGATCGGTATGGGCATCGCCGGCGGACTCGTTCCCAGCCCCTCCGCGCTCGTCGTCCTCCTCGGCGCCGTCGCCCTCGGCCGCACCGCCTTCGGCGTGCTCCTCGTCCTCGCCTACGGCCTGGGCATGGCCGCCACCCTGACCCTGGCCGGACTGCTGCTCCTCCACGTCAAACACCGCATCAAGCAGGCTGGTGATCAGCCCCGGCTGCGCCGGCTCGTCGGTGCCGCCGCGCGCATCGGACCGGTGGGCACTTCCGCCCTGGTCGTCGTGGTCGGACTCGGACTGACCGTACGCGCCCTCACCCCCTGAATGCTTGGGAGACCTGCCAGCTGGCCCTGTCTCGGCAGCCCGCTCCGGTCGCGCAAAGGGTTGCATCAGGGCGGTCGAGTGTTGGCCGGCGGCTGCGTGCCGGGGGACCGAAGTCGTGCCCCAGACTTGGAGGCGGAACGTCGGCCAACGCGCTTCTTCATGGGGCGCGTTCTCCGGCAGGCCGGCCCCGCATGCCGGCATCCCTTACTCGCGAACGCCGACAGGGTTCCTGCACAGCCGGGTCACCCGTCGGCCCGACCCCATGGGCATGCGGGAGGCAGTGGGCTTTCAGGTCCGCTCCGTGTTGCAGCGTTTATAGGTCGGCGAGGGCCTCGACCATGCCGTCCGGCAGCCCGGTGGCGGGGGGATCCGGTGGACCGCGTGACGTAGCGGTGGCGGTCGCCGGGCGGGAGCGCCATCCGCCCCTCGACGACCCGCCACTGTCGTACGCCGACCGGAACAGGGTGGAGCAGGGCGGGCATCGCGCCGTGAGGGCACAGCCTGATCACCGCGGCAAGCAGCCTTGGTGATGGGTGCGGCCAGGTTTCCTGCCGCGGACCCGGTCAGCTGGTGCACGAGGGTCGGCAGTACTCACCGGCCTGTGGTGGCGATTTGAGGGCTGTGGCCGCGAGAAGAGGGAGCGGCCACAGCCGCGCGTCGGGCATGCCGCTGCTCCGCGCGTAACAGCGATAATCGCCCCTTTGGGGCACATGCCCGCGCAGGCGGGGCCGTGGCAGCGGAGCCGTTCCCACGCAGGGGCTGCCCGTCACCGTGGGAACGGCTCCGCCGGCCGCGTCTCACTGGGTTCGGTGCGGCCGGGGGCGTTGGACCCGCAGACGGATACGCGTGTGGAGTCGACGAGGTGTGAGCAGGGGGGTGATCTGCGGCAGGACACCGTCGGCCACTGCGGTCAAGACCTCGCCGGGGTGTGCTGTGCCGTTCACGGTCAGGGTGATGGCCAGGCGCATCGTGCCCCGGCGGCCGGTGAGGCTGCAGCGGGCCCGCACGACCCCCGGGACGGCGGCGCAGCCGGTCCGGACGGCGTGGCGGACGGCGCGGCTGTCGAGTTGGCAGCCAGGGGCGGGAAGGTTCAGGCGGCGCCGGCCCGGGCGCCGGATCTGTGCGGTGAGCAGGACCAGTGAGGCGGCGAGGGCGGCACTGCTCGCGGCGAGGAGCAGGCGGTGATCCGTGGGCTCCAGGTGGCGCAGGGCAGCTGTGAGGATCCTCTCCTCGCCCCACCGGGTGGCGGCGGCTCCCGAGGCCAGGAGAGCGAGACCGGTCAGGGCGAGCGCCGTCCGGTTGGCCACGGTGCGGCTACGCATTCCCGTCCTCCTGTGCAGGCCGCCGGTCGGGGGCGGTGTGCGGGTCCTGGGCGGGGCGCAGGAGGAGCCGTACTTGCGGGGGGTGTCGCAGGACCATGCTCCTCAGGGTGCGCTCGATGGTCGTGTTGGTCGTCCCGCGGACGTCGTGCGGTGTGCCGTAGGCCGCTTCGGCGCGGACGGTGACCTTGCGCGGGGTGAAGTGGACGGAGTGGACCCGCAGCCCGGGCACCTCGGTGACGGCCGCCCGGATCAGGCGCGCGGCGTGCGTGCGGCTGATGACCGCCCGGGCCGACCGGGGGCAGCCCAGGGGCAGCAGGCGTCTGTGTCCGGGAGTGGCGGCCAGGAGAACCAGCCATGCCCCGGCAGCGGCGGCCGCCAGGGCTGCCGGCCGCGCGAGAGACCGGCAGCCGGACAGGGAAGCCCACTGCCGCACCTGCTCCCACGGCGGCGCGGCAATGCCGGGCAGGTGCTGGTGCAGGACGGACCACAGCGTCAGTGCGGCCAGGACGCCCACGGCCAAGGCCGTACCCGTGGCGGCGGCACGACGCGGGGACCACAACCTGCCGACCGTGGCCGGCTGCTGCTCGGCCTCTGGCAGGGGGCGGGCGGCGAGTGGGTGGAGCCTGCGGACCCGCAGACGTGCGGGCGTGACGGCCAGCCCGGTCAGGTGCCGGGTGCGGTCGGTCAGGTGATCGCGGAGGTGGACCATCCGGCCCGTGTCGGCCGGTGCGGACGGGGGGAGGTCCACCTCCACAGTCACCTCGACGTGGCGCCCGCGGGTGGTGGCCGCCGACCTGAGGACGTGCCCGCCGGTCTTGGCGGTGGCTTCGGCGGCCGCCTGCCGGGCGATCTTGGCCGTCACCCGGTCGGCGACGGTGGTGACGCCCCGCTCGGCGGTGTTCACCGGTGCCTGCGCTCGGCGATCAGGAGGTCGCGCAGGTCTCCGCCCCGCTCGGCGTGGCGGCCGGCCGCGTAGCCGAGCCCGCCGAGGGCGGCGACCAGGAGGAAGGCCCCGAAGCCCCCGAACCAGCCGGCGAATCCCAGTGCCATCCCGACCATCAGCCCGAGGACGTCCCTGCTCATGGCTGCTGCCTTCCTTCCCTCGTCGACGTTGTCCGTGCGGTGACGCGGCGCGAGCCGCTCACGCCACCCGCGTCTCGATGGTGTTGTCGTCCTCGTCGTCTCCGGGCAGGTGGACGTCGGTGACGGCGATGTTCACCTCCACGACCTCCAGGCCCGTGATCCGCTCCACCGCGGCGATCACGTTCTCCCTCACGTCGCGGGCCACGTCCGGAACCGGAACGCCGTACTCCACGACCAGTTCCACATCAATGGCGGCCTGGCGCTCGCCCACCTCGACCTTCACGCCGCGGCCCACGTTCGGGCGCCCGCCGGGCACCCGGTCGCGGACCGCGCCCAGCGTCCGGGACAGGCCGCCGCCCATGTCGTGGACACCGGGGACCTCCCGCGTCGCCCGCCCGGCGATCTTGACGACGACGGTGTCCGCGATCGACGTCCTGCCGTGCGTGCCGCCGGGCTCGTCGACCTGCGTGCGGCCGGCGCCGGGTACCGGGCCGGCCGCGTGGTCCATGCGGACCGGGGTCTTCTCCTGCGTTGCCGTCATGACTGCTCCCTCGATGGGGTCGGTGTGTGCTTGCACTGCTTTGACACCGCGAGAGCGCGGTGCGTTACGGACCTCTTGTCGTGAACGGGTGAACGAAAGTTCGGATCCGGGTGGCGTAACGAAAGCCGGGCGGGCGGTGTCAAAGCGGTGGAGGCTGGAAGGAGCCCGCGTTGAAAGCTCGGTGGGGCCCGGACGACGATGAGGAGACGGCCGAGGCCGGCGACCGGCTCTTGGCGGTACGGGCCGCGGAAGGAGACGAGGAGGCGTTCGAGATGCTGGTCCACTGCCACTCGCCGGCCATGATGCAGCTCGCCGAACGCCTGATGGGCAGCCGGGCCGAAGCCGAGGACGCCGTCCAGGACGCCTTCCTCAGCGCGTGGCGGAGCCTTCCCGAGTACCGGGGCGAGGCGGGGTTCCGCACGTGGCTGTACCGCATCGTCACCAACCGGTGCCTGAACCTGCTGCGGGCCCGCAGACCCGCGGCCGACCTCGACGCGGTCGCCGAACCGGCCGCACCGGAACACCAGTCCTCACCCGCCCGCGCCGCCGAGTCGCACGCCGCCGTACGCGACCTCGCCCAGGCCATGGGCAGCCTGTCCGCCGAGCAGAAGGTCTGCTGGGTCCTGCGAGAGATCGAAGGACAGCCGTACGAGACGATCGCCCAGGCGGTGGGCATCCGGCCCGAAGCGGTCCGCGCACGCGTCTTCCGGGCCCGGCGCATGCTGACGGAGGCGATGGTCGCATGGCGATGAACACCCCCCACCCCCACGAGAATCCCGACGAGAACCCGGACGACGAAGACCTCGAACTCCTCGCCTGCGGCAGGGACCTGGCCACCGTATGGGAGCACGCCGACCGGCCGGACACCGACCCGCACACCGCCACCTGCCCCTCCTGCAGACAGGCCGTCGCCGACCTGGAACACCTCCGGGCCGCCGTACTCCCCCCGGCCGCTCCACCCACCGACATCGACACCACCGCCGTGGTGCGACGCGTCATGGACGCGGTCCGCCTGGAGTTGCGCCCGGGCCGCACCCTGCCCCTGGGCGAGGCCGGTGAGGACAGCTGGATCTACGAGTCCGTCGCCGCCCGCACCCTGCGCACCGCCGCCGAGCAGGTGCCCGGCGTGCTGGCCGGAAGCTGCCGCATCACCCCGCCCGGCAGCCGCACCCACCCCGCCCGCGGCCCCTCCACCGTCCACCTCCGCATCACCGTCGTCTACGGACAAGACCTCCCAGACACCATCTGCGCGGTGCGCGAAAGCCTGATCCGTGCCGCCCGACAGCACCTCGGCCTGGCCCTCGGCGACCTGGACGTCACCGTCATCGACCTCCACGACCCTCCCACCCAGCCGCAGGAGGCCAGGCCGTGAACAGCGACCGCGCCAAGGTCCTCACCCAGCAGGTCACCGACGCCGTCCTGGCCGTCCCCGGCGTCGCGTGCCTGCGTCCCGGCCTGCGCTCCCTGCTGCGGGCGGGCAGCTCACGACAGCCGGCTGCCGCCGACCGGTCCGATCCGGGCACCGCGGTGCACATCGCCTACGACTCCCGGGGCCGGACCACCGCCCTGCGGATCGACATCGTCGTCCGCGCACAGCACCAGGCCGCCCACACCGCCAGTGCCGTACGGGCGGCGGCCGCGGAGGCGGCAGCCACCACACCGGGCGCTGTGCGGGTGACCGTCACCGGCATCGTGTGACCGGTCGACACCCATCCGGCCGGCGTTGTCAGAAGGACGGTGGACAGGTGAGGAGCACCCACAGGGCGAGCGACCACACGCAGGCCGCGGCGCTGAGCAGCCGATGGCGCCGGATGCGCTCCGGCGCCACAGGATCCGCCCCCGCCCCGCCCGGGCCGACGCGCACCACCCAGCCCGCCGCGGACGCGGCCGGGCACGCGGGCCTGGGCGTGCCGCCTTGCCGCAGTGCGGGCGTCACGGGGGGGGACGACACGGGGGCGGGTGTCACAGGGGCGGCCGGGCGGTGTGCCGGACGCCGCACGTCCGCCCCCGGACACCGGTCACCGCGCGCGGCGCGGGACCGGGTCACCTCGCCGTGCTGGGCCAGGCCGGCCAGGAACCGCCGGTAGGCCTCCTTGCGGCCACCCCGGGGTGCCGAACGGCCGTGCTCCCAGGACCGCACCGTCGCCGGTGTCACCCCGAACGCCGCCGCCACCTGCCTGGTCGACAGGCCCCACCGCTCCCGCAGCCAGCGCCGCTCGTCCGGCTCGGGCAGGTCATCCTGCCTGCGCCGCGACGCCCCTGCCGCAGGGAAGGCGAAGGTCTGACGAGGGATCACCTGCTGATGCGCTGTTGTCATACCTATGTGACAATCCGTGCGCACCGGCCGTGATGCGAGGTTACGGATGATCACCCGGACGCAGCAGCGCCACACGCCCACGCATGAGGAGTCGCCGCCCGACGGGGCCCGTCACGCACGGGGAGTGGCAGAAGACTGCCACGGCGAGGAATGACCGCCGTGGCTCTGTCGATGACGAAGAGCAGCGCTTCTCGGGCGGTTCGGGAGGCGCTGCCCGCGTCGGATATCGATGGCTTCAGACAGCAGTTCGGTGCCGACTGGCAAGACGCCGTGTGCCCCTCGTCCGGGGCCCGAGACAAAAGCGCTGGCTACGGGCGTAGGTGGCGACCCTCATCCCCCGTTGCCGAGTGCCGGCGGGTGCCTCCCGTTCTCGTCGACATCGAGGTCCAGGCTCGGGTGAGTGCCTCCCGAGGGTGTCGACAACCGCTGTCGTGTGACGTCGACAAAGCCAACCGCCGGGTGGCCCGTGTCCGCTCGACGCGAGCACGGGCCACCGGCCTGGTACGGGTCAGCGTGCTCTAACGCGCACACGGTGGCGGCGGCCCGGTCGCCCGGCCGGGCCCAACGCCAGGAGCGGCGCCAGAAGGCGCGGTACGAGGAGGAGCGGTACGACCGTCATCGCCCGGAAGATCACCGGCCGGTCACCTTCCACGCGCCCGGCGCCGAGGGGCGGCCCAGGTCGCGCTCCATCGCCAGGAGCCGGCCGACCGGCCGGGAGGTGGCGGTATGGGACACGGTGCGGCCGCTGCGGCACCAGCCGGCCAGCGCATCGAGCAACGCGGAGTCGCAGAACGTGATGGCTCGGGTGTCGAGATCGAGATGCCGGTATCCGTAGGCCGCGGCCGTGGTCAGTACGACCCTCAGCGGTGTCGCGGTGAAGTGGTCGACTTCACCGGCGAGCCGCATCCGCAGGGTGTCACCGCACGAGACGCAGCTGAGGTCCACTGCGGGGGCGTCCGCCTCGTCCGTGTCCGGCAGGGCGACTATCGGGGAACTGATCATGATGCTCACGCACTCACAACACCCCCGGGCCGGGCCGGGGAAACGGTGGCACCAGCTGCTTCACCTGCGCGGTGGCCCGGATCGGGGCGCAGAGGGGGAACTGCGCCCGAGGAGCGTCACAGACCGCAGGCTGAGGTGTCCAACCGTCTGGCTGGAGTGTGAGCCGCTGCGTGGCCGGACGTCAATTACAGCGGAGCGAAGCGCCCGACGGACCGGATGCCATAGAGCTGATCGGAAATGCCACGGACCGGGGACGTGGTGCGGCTATGTCCCTGCAGGCCGCTACGCGATCTCCAGGCACCATGCCAACGAAGTCAAGAGTTTCGTTCGGTCGCGTGACCAGGGGTTTTCTAGCGGAGTAGGCCGTGTGCCGTGCGGGGTGGCGGCGTGAGGGAGCCGGCGGGCCGGGGCGTGGCCCCGGCACGTGCCGGTGGTGGTCTGGTCGGTGGTCGGTACGAAGGGATGGCTGGGGAATGACTCGGACTCTGATTACCGGTGGTCTGGTGATCACGGCCGCAGACGAGGTGCACGCGGATGTGCTGATCGAGCACGGCCGGGTGGTGGCCCTGGCGGCGCCTGGGACGCAGGAGTGGGCGGCGGACCGGGTGATCGACGCGTCGCAGAAATACGTGATCCCGGGCGGCGTCGATGCCCACACCCACATGGAGTTGCCTTTCGGCGGCACGTTCGCGTCGGACACATTCGAGACGGGGACGCGGGCTGCGGCGTGGGGCGGGACCACGACGATCGTCGACTTCGCGGTGCAGGCGAAGAGCGAGCCGCTTCGGGCCGGCCTGGATGCCTGGATGGCAAAGGCGGACGGCAACTGCGCGGTCGACTACGCGTTCCACATGATCATGTCCGACGTGAACGAGTCGACGCTGCGGGAGATGCCGAAGCTGGTCGAACTCGGCGTTTCCTCGTTCAAATTGTTTATGGCGTATCCGGGGGTCTTCTATTCGGACGACGGGCAGATCCTGCGGGCGATGCAGGTGGCCGGTGACACGGGCGGGCTGATCATGATGCACGCCGAGAATGGCATCGCAATCGACGTCCTGGTCGAACAGGCCCTGGCGCGGGGCGAGACCGATCCCCGCTACCACGGCGAGGTCCGCAAGGCGCTGCTTGAGGCTGAGGCCACTCACCGGGCGATCCAGCTGGCCCGGGTCGCGGGCAGCCCGCTGTACGTGGTGCACGTGTCGGCGCAGGAGGCCGTGGCGGAGCTCGCCGCCGCCCGGGACATGGGGCTGCCGGTCTTCGGCGAGACGTGCCCGCAGTACCTGTTCCTGTCCACGGACAACCTGGCGGAGCCGGACTTCGAGGGCGCTAAGTACGTGTGCTCGACGCCGCTGCGGCCGAAGGAGCACCAGGCGCCGCTGTGGCGGGGCCTGCGGACCAACGACCTCCAGGTGGTGTCGACGGACCACTGCCCGTTCTGCTTCGTCGGGCAGAAGGAGCTGGGCCGGGGCGACTTCTCGAAGATCCCCAACGACCTGCCGGGCGTGGAGAACCGTATGGATCTCCTCCACCAGGCCGTCGTGGACGGGCATATCTCGCGCCGCCGCTGGATCGAGATCGCCTGCGCGACCCCGGCCCGGATGTTCGGCCTGTATCCGCAGAAGGGGACGATCGCCCCCGGCTCGGACGCGGACGTCGTCATCTACGACCCGCACGCCACCCAGGTCCTGTCGGCCGAGACCCACCACATGAACGTCGACTACTCGGCGTACGAGGGGAGGACGATCACCGGTCAGGTGGAAACGGTCCTGTCCAGGGGTGAGCTCGTCGTCGACCAGCGGAAGTACACGGGGCACGCGGGGCACGGGGCGTTCGTGCCGCGCGGACTCTGTCAGTACCTGGGCTAAGCGGCCTGGGGTCTCATCGCACCGACTCGAACTTGGAGGTCCCCGAGTGGACTTCGGACTCGTCCTGCAGGCCGACCCGCCCGCCTCGCAGGTCGTCGGCCTGATGCGCCGGGCGGAACGCAACGGCTTCCGCTACGGATGGACCTTCGACTCCGCCGTGCTGTGGCAGGAGCCCTTCGTCATCTACAGCCAGATCCTGGCCAACACCACCAAGCTGCACGTCGGCACGATGGTCACCAACCCGGGGACGCGTACCTGGGAGGTGACGGCCTCCACCTTCGCCACCCTCAACGACATGTACGGCAACCGGACCGTGTGCGGTATCGGCCGCGGCGACTCCGCGATGCGCGTGGCCGGCCGCAAACCCAACACCCTCGCCCGCCTCGGCGAGGCCATCGACGTCATCCGCGACCTCGCTGAGGGCCGCGAGGCGGAGGTCGACGGCAACCCGATCCGCATCCCCTGGATCAAGAACGGAAAACTCCCCGTCTGGATGGCCGCGTACGGCCCCAAGGCCCTCGCGCTCGCCGGGCAGAAGGCCGACGGCTTCATCCTCCAGCTCGCCGACCCCTTCCTCACCGAATGGATGGTCAAGGCGGTCAGGACGGCCGCCCAGGACGCCGGCCGCGACCCCGACGCCCTCACGATCTGCGTCGCCGCCCCCGCCTACGTGACCGCGGACGACTCGCCCGAGGCCCTCGCGCACGCCCGCGACCAGTGCCGCTGGTTCGGCGGCATGGTCGGCAACCACGTCGCCGACCTCGTCGCCAAGTACGGCGAGCACTCCGGCATGGTCCCCGAGGAGCTCACCGCGTACATCAAGGACCGGCAGGGCTACGACTACTCCCACCACGGCCGCGCCGACAACCCCGACACCGCTTTCGTCCCCGACGAGATCGTCGACCGCTTCTGCCTCCTCGGCCCCGCCGAGGCCCACGTCGACAAGCTCCGCCGGCTCAAGGACCTCGGCGTCCACCAGTTCGCCGTCTACGCCATGCACGACCACCGCGAGGCCACCATCGACGCCTACGACTCCGAGATCATCCCGTCGTTCCGCTGAGCGGCGGCGGAAGAGGGGCGGTCGCCGCTCAGGAGGGCCCCTCCCGGGGCGGCAGGGAGGCGATGCACTCCGCGTCGATCTGATCGGCGACGGAGTGCAGCTGACCGGCGAGCGACAGATCGCCGTCGAAGTCCGCGTCGGTCTCGTCGTCCGTGTCCAGCGAGCCGTCCGCGAGCCTGCGCAGCAGGGCGGTGACCTCGCCCAGGGGGATCAGCAGGCCGGCCCCGCCGGCGGATATCAGGGTGAGCGCCAACGCCATGGTGGATCGCCTCCGAGACTCGTGGGGGCGGGGCCGTGCCGGCTCCCGCCCGGGTTCATTCCGTCGCGCGGTCCGTTCCTGCCGCGGCTTCTACCCGCTGAGCTCCCCGTGACGCATCGCGCGCCCCGCGGTCTCCCGGCCTGCCCCCGCTCCCGCCCCTGACCACCGCAAACGCGGGTGAGAACCACCCCGAACACCTGATAGATTGATGTTCGTCGCCGCGAGGAAACGAACAGGCGGCCAACACCTTGTCCGGGTGGCGGAATGGCAGACGCGCTAGCTTGAGGTGCTAGTGCCCTTTATCGGGCGTGGGGGTTCAAGTCCCCCCTCGGACACGATCGACGACGAGCCGTGTGCTCCGGTGGAAACCGGAGCACACGGCTCGTTCTCGTGTGCCCCTGCCCCTGCCTCCGCCCCTGCCCGTGCGCGTGTCGCCCGGGCCGCTCAGGCGGCCGGTGGGCGGATGCCCGTCGTGCGGGTGATCCAGGCCAGGTGGGACGTGATCCGGGTGTTGACCGCCGGGGTGTCCGTCGCGCAGCCGCGGCCGTAGGAGACCAGGGCGGCCAGGACGGGACGGCCGGCGGGGGAGCGGTGGACGAGGGGGCCGCCGGAGTCGTAGACGCAGGTGTCGCGGCCGGGGGACCAGGTGCAGAGCTGGGCCGGGGTGAGGCCGTCGACGCCGCGGAGCGCGCAGGCGCCGTTGGAGAGGGTGTCCAGGGTGACCGTGCGCAGCACGGGCGAGGGCTCCGCGCCGAAGGCGGTCGCGCCCCAGCCGGCGGCCTCCAGCCGGGTGTGGGCGAACGTTTCGCCCGGGGAGGGCAGGGCGACCGGGCGCACCCCGTCGCCGGGCCGGACCGGGGCCGCCAGGGTGATCACCGCGAGGTCGTCGTGCTGGGTGCGGCGGTCGTAGCCGGGGTGGGTGGTGAAGCGGGCGGGGCGGACCACGCGCGCGTGGCGGGACTCCGCCGCCGTCCGCAGGTCGTGCCCGCCCAGGAGCACCGCGACCCGTCCGGTGTCGGCGTACGAGCCGGTCAGGCAGTGGGCGGCGGTCAGGACGTGCCGGGGACCGACCAGCACGCCGCCGCAGAACTGCCGGTCCCGCCCGGTGTCGACCAGCGCCGCCGCGTACGGGTGCGCCCCCGGGGCCGCCTCCCTGCCGCCGACGATCGCCGTCGCCTCACGCGGTGCGACCGGCGCCGTCGCCAGGAGGATCCCCAGGAGCGCCGCCGTCACCGCCCTCGCCCGTCCCAATGTGCCCTCCGTGCCCTCGACGCGGCGTGTCCCTGGCGTCAACGAGCCGCCGCGGGGCAGGTCACCCGTCCGCGTCGGGGAGCCAGCCGGGGACGGCCGAGGCGGCCGCCGCGTCCCAGGCGGCCGGGCCGCCGGGGAAGGGCCAGGCGCGGGTCGGGTCGGCGGAGGCGGTGACCGCCTCCAGCTCGGCGGCGAGGCGGCGGGCCGCGTTCGCCGCCCGCGTGCGGTGCGGCGGACCGTCCTCCAGCGCCGCCATCCGCTCCTCGTACGCCCGCACCGGACGCTCCGCGCACAGCGCCACCCACTCCGCGTCGACCGACCGGGACAGGACGAGCACCGGAGGCCGGCCGCCCTCCGCGAGCGCCGCCGTGAGCCGGTCGTGGCCGTCCAGGACGACGGGGACGTTCAGACCGCTGATCCACCAGGCGAACACCGGCGGCAGCACGCCCTCCCGGTACTGGCGGCGGTAGGCCTTCACCCGGGGTGCGTCCGGGGCGGACGGGGCCCGCAGCGGCAGCAGGTCGCGGGCGTCGCCGGCCGGGTCGCCGTACCCGAACCAGGTCAGGTGTCCCCGGTCCCGGTCGTGCGGCAGCAGGTGCTCCCAGTGGCGCTCGACGAACCAGCCGCCGGCGTCCGGGCCCAGCCGCCACGCGCCCGCGTGGAGCGGTCCCGCCTCCGCCGCGCGCAGCTCCGCCTCCGCGTGCGCCGCCCACCGCTCGGTCCACGCCCCGCCGCCGGGCGGCGCGTACGCCGCGTACGCCCGGGCCCGTTCCGCCCGCAGCGGTGCCAGCGGGGACGCGTACCGGCCGGTGCGGGCGTAGTGCACGCCCCGGCGGGTCGCCCGCTGCCGGGCGAAGAGCACCGGCACCGGACCCCCGCCGGCCGCCTCCTGGACCAGCACCAGCCGCCGCCCGTCGGCGCATTCCATCCGCAGCCCGGGCCGCACCGGGAAGTCCACACGCATGGGGGAACCCTAGGGGGCGTCCCGCCGGCCGGGCCGGGCTCCCGGAGTGCCGCCGGACGGGCCGGGCCCCGTCAGGGCACCCGCGCGGTCCACTCCGGCGACGAGAACTTCGTCTCCGCCAGCTCCTCGGCGAGGGCCAGCTCCTCTCCGGTGACCCGGCCCTCCGCCAGGCCGTACCGCTGCCGGAAGGAGGCGACCATCCGCTCGATCACCGCCCCGCGCGGCAGGCCGGTCTGCCGGCGCAGCGGGTCGACGCGCTTCCCGGCGCTCTTCGTGCCCTTGTCGGAGAGCTTCTCCCGGCCGATCCGCAGCACCTCGGTCATCTTGTCGGCGTCGATGTCGTACGCCATCGTCACGTGGTGCAGGACCGCGCCGTCGCCGGTCACCACCCGCTTCTGCGCCGCACCCGCGATCTTCCCGGCCTCGGTCGCGATGTCGTTGAGCGGCTGGTACCAGGCCTTGACGCCCATGTCGCCGAGGGCGTCGAGCACCCAGTCGTCGAGGTAGGCGTAGCTGTCGGCGAAGGACAGGCCCTGCACCAGCGCGTCGGGGACCGACAGGGAGTACGTGATGGTGTTGCCGGGCTCGATGAACATGGCGCCGCCGCCGCTGATCCGGCGCACCACGCGGATGCCGTGCCGCTCGGCGGCCTCCGGGTCCACCTCGTTGCGCAGCGACTGGAAGCTGCCGATGACGACGGCGGGCGCGCCCCACTCCCAGACCCGCAGGGTCGGCGGCCGCCGGCCGGCCGCCACCTCCGCGGTGATCACCTCGTCGAGCGCCATGTGCAGGGCGGGGGACTGCGGCGGCTCGTGGATCAGCTGCCAGTCGTAGTCGGTCCAGTCGGTGGCGTGCGCGAGCGCGCGGCGGACCGCCACCCCGACGCCCTCGCTGGTGAGGCCGTACATCCGGGTGCCCGGCGGCAGCGCCGCGTCGATCCGGGCCGCGAGCCCGGAGGCCTCGGTGTCCGCGGGGGCTCCCTCCAGCGCCCGGTCGATGGCGAGGATCGCCTCGTCGGGTTCGAGGAAGAAGTCGCCGGCCACCCGCACCCGGGCCAGCGCCCCGTCCACCACGTCGAGATCGACGACGACCAGCTTCCCGCCGGGGACCTTGTACTCGCCGTGCACCGGACCGACCTGCCTCTCGGGACTCGCGCGCCCCTCTGGACTCGCGTGACTCTCGGAACCCGTGGAGCTCTGGGAACCTGCGGAACCCGTGGAGCTCTCGGAACCCGGGGAACCTGCGGAACTCGGGGTCAAACCGTCCAAAGCGTACTCCTGGCGCCGTCCTTCCGGGCCGGACCGAGGCCCTGTACCGGTTGTCGGAGCCGCGTGCTTAGCTGGAGCCATGATCGAGTCCTTCCTTGAGCACGTCCTCGACGGCGGCACGACCGAGGTGGAGGCGGCCGTCCGCAAGGCGGCCGCGGCGGAGATCATGCCGCGCTTCCGGCAGCTCGCCGACCACGAGATCGTCGAGAAGAAGGGGCCGTACGACCTGGTGACGGTCGCCGACCGGGCCGCCGAGGAGCACCTCACCGAGGCGCTCACCGCCCTGCTGCCGGGCTCCGTGGTGGTCGGCGAGGAGGCCGTCCACGCCGACCCGGGGCTGTACGACGCGCTGCGCGGCGACGCGCCCGTCTGGATCGTCGACCCGGTGGACGGCACCCGCCAGTTCGTCCACGGCGACCCCGGTTTCTGCACCCTGGTCGCCCTCGCCCGGCACGGCGAGCTCCTCGCCTCCTGGACCCACGCGCCCGCGCTGGGCGAGTTCGCCGTCGCGGTGAGGGGCCGCGGCGCCTTCCTCGACGGACGGCCGCTCCGCTCGGGATCCCCCGCCCCGGGCGCGGTCCTGGAGGTCGCCACCTCGCACCCCGACTACACGACGCCCGATCAGAAGCGGGCCCTGCTGGGCCTGGTGACCGAGGGCGTCCGGCCCCGCCCGTGCGGCTCGGCCGGCCTGGAGTACCTGGCCGTCGCCCGGGGCGAGCTCGACGCCACCGCCTTCAGCTGGGAGCTCGCCTGGGACCACGCGGCCGGACTGCTGCTGGTCGCGGAGGCGGGCGGCGCCCAGACCACCGTCACCGGCGAGCCGTTCAGGATCACCGGGGACAACGCCCTGCCGTTCACGGCGGCCAGGGACGCGGCCACCGCCGAGCGGATCCGCGCCCTCCTCGCCGGCGGCGCGGCCGGGGCGTGAACCGTGCCCGCCCGCGCGGCCCCGTGGGCGAGCGGACCGCCCCCGGGGGCCCGCTCCGCCCCCGCGCGGCCCGGGCCTATCCTGGCCCTGCCGAACCGCCGGCCGACGTGAGGAGTCCGAGGTGACGTCGCTGCTCGACGCCGTCGTCGTGGGGGCGGGCCCCAACGGACTGACCGCCGCCGTGGAACTGGCCCGCCGGGGCCTCTCCACGGCCGTCTTCGAGGCGAAGGAGACCGTCGGCGGCGGAGCCCGCACCGAGGAGCTGACCCTCCCCGGCTTCCGCCACGACCCCTGCTCCGCCGTCCACCCGCTCGGCGCCGGCTCCCCCGTCCTGCGGACCATGCCGCTCGCCCGCCACGGCCTGGAGTGGCTCCACCCCGAACTGCCCATGGCCCACCCCTGGGACGACGGCACCGCCGCCGTCCTCTCCCGCTCCGTCGCCGAGACCGCCGCCTCCCTCGGCCCGCGCGACGCCGGCACCTACCGCCGGCTCGTCACCCCGTACCTCGGCCGGTGGGACACGCTCGCCCGGGACTTCATGCAGCTGCCGCTGACCGCGCTGCCCCGCGACCCGGTCACCCTCGCCCGCTTCGGGACCGCCGGACTGCCGCCCTCCACCTGGCTGCTGCGCCGCTTCCGCGACGAGAAGGCCCGTGCCCTCCTCGCCGGCCTGGTCGGGCACGTCATGGCGCCCCTCGACGGCTTCGCCACCTCCGCCGTCGGCCTCGTCTTCGCGCTCGCCGCGCACGCCGTCGGCTGGCCGGTGCCCCGGGGCGGCTCCCAGGCGATCCCGGACGCCCTCGTCTCGTACCTCACCGAGCTCGGCGGCACCGTCCACACCGGCTTCGAGGTCAAGCGGCTCGACGACCTGCCGCCCGCCCGCGCCTACCTCTTCGACACCTCGCCCACCGCGCTCGCCCGCATCGCCGGCTTCGGCGCCCACCGCTACGCCGGCTACCGCTACGGCGCCTCCGCCTTCAAGCTCGACTACGCGCTCGACGGCCCCGTGCCCTGGACCGCCGAGGCCGCCCGCCGGGCCGGCACCGTCCAGATCGGGCCCACCGCCCGGGAGATCGACACGGCCCTGCGCCAGGCCTCCTCCGGCACCGCCCCCGACACGCCGTTCCTCATCACCGCCCAGCCCAGCCTCGTCGACCCGAGCCGCGCCCCCGGGGGCCGGCACGTCTTCTGGGCGTACGGACACGTGCCCAACGGCTGGCGCGGCGACCTCACCGACGCCGTCGAGCGGCAGATCGAGCGCTTCGCCCCCGGCTTCCGCGACCGGATCCTGGCCCGCGCCACCGCGGGCCCGCCCGAACTCGCCGCCCGCAACGCCAACTACGTCGGCGGCGACATCGCCTGCGGCGCCGCCCGGGGCCTCCAGCTCGTGCTCCGCCCCACCCTCTCCCCGTGGCCCTACCGCACCCCCCACCCGGCGGTCTTCCTCTGTTCCGCCGCCACCCCGCCCGGTCCCGGCGTCCACGGCATGTCCGGGCACAACGCGGCCAAGGCCGTCTGGCGCCACCTCAGGAAGCCCGACGGCCGGGGAACCTAGACTCGGCCCATGGCGAAGTACATCGACGTGCACCCCGAGAACCCCCAGCCGCGCATCATCGACGGCGTGGCCGACTCGATCCGCAAGGGCGGGCTGATCGCCTACCCCACCGACTCCTGCTACGCGCTGGGCAGCCGGATCGGCAACCACGACGGCCTCACCCGCATCCGGGAGATCCGCCGCCTCGACGACCGGCACCACTTCACCCTGATGTGCGCGGACTTCGCGCAGCTCGGCCAGCTCGTGCACATCGACAACCGGGTCTTCCGCGCCGTCAAGGCCGCCGTCCCCGGCGCGTACACCTTCATCCTGCCCGGCACCAAGGAGGTGCCCCGCCAGCTCCTCCACCCCAAGAAGAAGACCGTCGGCGTCCGCATCCCCGACCACGTCGTCACCCAGGCGCTGCTCGCCTCCCTCGGCGAACCCCTGCTCTCCAGCACCCTCCTGCTGCCCGACGAGGCGGAGCCGCTGACCCAGGGCTGGGAGATCAAGGAGCGGCTCGACCACCAGGTCGACGCCGTCCTCGACTCCGGCGACTGCGGCACCGTCCCCACCACCGTCGTCGACTTCTCCAGCGGCGACCCCGAAATCGTCCGCGTCGGCGCGGGGGACCCCACCCGCTTCGAGTGACCCCCGCCGGGAGCGGGCCGGCGGTCCCCGGACGGCCCGCCCGGACGTCCATGTCGTTTTCCTGCCAGCCGGGTGTCCGCGCATCCCCGATCCTGGATCCATGCACACCGAGACCGAGCGCTGTGTGCGGGCCGTCCAGTCCAAGGACGCCCGCTTCGACGGCGTCTTCTTCACCGCCGTCCGCACCACTCGGATCTACTGCCGTCCCAGCTGCCCGGCGGTCCCGCCCAAGCCCGAGAACATGGAGTTCCACCCCAGCGCCGCCGCCTGTCAGCGGGCCGGCTTCCGGGCCTGCAAGCGCTGCCGCCCCGACACCAGCCCCGGCTCCCCGGAGTGGAACGTGCGGGCCGACGCCGTCGCCCGCGCCGTCCGGCTCATCCAGGACGGCGTCGTCGACCGGGAGGGCGTACCCGGGCTCGCCCGCCGGCTCGGCTGGTCCACCCGGCAGATCGAGCGCCAGCTCCTCGCCGAGCTGGGCGCGGGCCCGCTCGCCCTGGCCCGCGCCCAGCGCGCCCAGACCGCCCGCACCCTCGTCGAGACCACCGCGCTGCCCTTCGGCGAGATCGCCTTCGCGGCCGGCTTCGCCTCGATCCGCTCCTTCAACGACACCGTCCGCCAGGTCTTCGCCCTCACCCCGGGCGAGCTGCGCGCCCGCGCCGCCCGGCCGGCCGCCCCCCACACCCCCGGCGTGATCGCCCTCCGGCTGCCCTTCCGCGCCCCCCTCGAACCCTCCAACCTCCTCGGCCACCTCGCCGCCACCGCCGTCCCCGGCGTCGAGGAGTGGCGGGACGGCGCCTACCGGCGCACCCTCGCCCTCCCGTACGGGCACGGTATCGTCGCCCTCGCCCCGCGCCCCGACCACATCGCCTGCCGGCTCTCCCTCACCGACCCGCGCGACCTCACCCACGCCATCAGCCGCTGCCGCCGCCTCCTCGACCTCGACGCCGACCCCGTCGCCGTCGACGACCGGCTCCGCACCGACCCGCTGCTCGCGCCGCTCGTCGACAAGGCGCCCGGGCGGCGCGTCCCCGGCACCGTCGACCCCGCCGAGTTCGCCGTCCGGGCCGTCCTCGGCCAGCAGGTCTCGACCGCCGCCGCCCGCACCCACGCGGCCCGTCTCGTCACCGCGCACGGCGTCCCCGTCGAGGACCCCGAGGGCGGCCTCACCCACCTCTTCCCGACCCCCGGGGCGCTCGCCGGGCTCGACCCCGGGACCCTCGCCCTGCCCCGCAGCCGGCGCGCCACCCTGCTCACCCTCGTCCGGGCCCTCGCCGACGGCACCCTCGCCCTCGGCCCCGACACCGACCGCGCCGAGACCCGCGCCCGGCTGCTCGCCCTGCCCGGCTTCGGCCCCTGGACCACCGAGCTCATCGCCATGCGGGCGCTCGGGGACCCCGACGCCTTCCTCCCCGGCGACCTCGGCGTCCGCCGCGCCGCGGAGCTGCTGGGCCTGCCCGGCACCCCCGCCGCGCTCACCGCCCGCTCCGCCCACTGGGCGCCTTGGCGCGCCTACGCTGTCCAGTACCTGTGGGCGACCGACGGCCACCCGATCAACCACCTCCCCGCGTAAGGAAGTTCCGCCATGCCCCGCACCGTCGTGCACACGGTCGTGGACAGCCCCTACGAGCCGCTGACCCTGGTGGCCGTCGACGGCGTCCTCAGCCGGGTCCACATGACCGGACAGCGCCACCGCCCGCCGGAGGAGAGCTTCGGCGACCCCGACCCCCGTCCCTTCGGGGAGGCGGTCCGCCAGCTGGACGCCTACTTCGCGGGCGGGCTCACCGCGTTCGACCTGCCGCTGCACCTGGAGGGGACCCCCTTCCAGCTGCGCGTCTGGGAGCAGCTGAGGCTCATCCCGTACGGGGAGACCCGCACCTACGGCGAGCTGGCCGAGGCCCTCGGCAACCCCGGCGCCTCCCGCGCGGTCGGCCTGGCCAACGGCAAGAACCCGGTCAGCGTCATCGTCCCCTGCCACCGGGTCGTCGGCTCCGGCGGCAGCCTCACCGGCTACGGCGGCGGCCTCGACCGCAAGCAGCGCCTGCTCGCCTTCGAGTCGGGCGGCGCCGGGCTGCCCGAGGCGCTGTTCTAGCGGGCGCCCCGTCGACGGGGCGCGGCCCGGTCGACGGGGCGCGCGTCAGGCCAGCCGCTCCAGCAGCGCGGGCAGCGCCGTGCCGATCGGTTCGCGCAGGACCTCGGCGGCGAGCGGGTCGTACGGGGTCGGCTCGGCGTTCACCACGATCAGCCGGGCCCCGTGCTCGGCCGCGATCCCGGCCAGCGAGGCGGCCGGCTGCACCCGGAGGCTGGTACCGACCGCGATGAAGACCCGGGCGGCCTTGGCGACGGACATCGCGTTGCCCAGCACCACCGGGTCCAGCCGCTGCCCGAACATCACGGTCGCCGGCTTCAGGATCCCGCCGCAGTCCCGGCAGGCCGGATCCGGGTCGCCCGCGTCCAGGCGCTCCAGCGTCCGCGCCATCGGGGTGCGGGCGTGGCAGGCCGTGCAGACCACCGACCGGGCGGTGCCGTGGAGTTCGAGGACCTTCCGGTCCGGCACCCCGGCCGCCTGGTGCAGTCCGTCCACGTTCTGGGTGATCACCCGGAGGGCGTTGCCGGTCCGCTCGTACGCCGCGATCGCGCGGTGCGCCGCGTTCGGCTCGGCGGTCAGGACCGGCGCGTCGCGCCGCATCAGCCAGGAGCGGCGGCGGACCTCGGGGTCGGCCATGTACGGCCCGTAGGTGACCAGCCGTTCGGCTTCCGGGTCCTTGCGCCAGAGCCCGTTCGGCCCCCGGTAGTCCGGGATGCCCGAGTCCGTGGAGATGCCGGCACCGCTGAGGATCGCGACCATCGTCATGGCGGGAGGGTAGGCATCCCCGATCCGCTCCCGCGACCGGGTTTCCCGGTGCTAGGTTCCGCCCATGGCCAAGGTGAACATCGCGCTCGACGCCGAACTCGTCGTGGAAGTCATGGTCCTGGCGGGGGTCGGCAGCCCGCAGGACGCCGTGGAGGCGGTGGTCCGCGACTACATCGCGCGCGGCCACCGCACGGAGGCCCGGACCGCCACGCGCGACGAGGCGAACCGCACCGGCGAGATGCTGCCGCCGGAGCCCCCGCAGGGCTGACCCGCGGGGAGGGCGCGCCGGCGCGGTCAGCCGGCCGCCGGGCGGCCGTTCTCCAGCTCGGCCGGGCCCCGGCCGCCGTCCAGCACCTCCAGCCCGGCCAGCACCCGCGAGCCCAGGCTGCCCGGCAGGTGGGCGGCCACCTCGGACCGCTCGATCAGCTTCCAGGAGACCAGCTCGGCCTCCTGGAGCCGGATCCGCGCGAACTGCTCCGCGGAGAGCACCCCGCCGTCGTAGAGGTAGGCCACGATCGGCGGCCGCGTGGTGCTCTGCGCCCAGTCCACCGCGAGCAGCGGGCCCAGCGGGACGTCCAGGCCGATCTCCTCCTCGGTCTCCCGGCGGGCCGCCTGCCGGGGGGTCTCGCCCGTGTCGGACTCGACGGTGCCGCCCGGCAGGACCCAGCCCTCGCGGTAGTTCGGCTCCAGGACGAGGATCCGGTCCCGGTCGTCCCGGAAGAGCGCGGCGGATGCGGCCAGGACGCGGGGGAGTCCGGCGATGTACGTGGCGTAATCGGTGACTGTCACACCGTCAGCGTAACCAGGCGGGTCGTCCGCCGGGCCGGCCTCAGGGCGCCCCGCCGTCCCGTGGCGACGCCCCGCCGTCCCGTGGCGGCTCCTCGCCGTCCGCGTCGGCGCGGGAGCGGGCCGCCCGGTGGAGCCGGGGGTGCCGGGTGCCGCCGCCCTGCTCGGTCATCGCCTCGCCGACCAGGGTCCGCACCGCGTCCCGCAGCCCGTGCAGCGCGTGGTGCCGGGACGGGCCCGCGCCCGGGTCCTCCCGCAGCTCCTTCACCAGGGCCCAGCACAGCACCAGCATGACCACCACGAACGGCAGCGCCACCAGGATCGTCGCCGTCTGGAGCGAGTCGAGGCCGCCCGCCACGAGCAGCACCGCCGCGACGGCCGCCATCAGCACGCCCCAGGTCACCACCAGCCACGTCGGAGGGTGCAGCGAGCCGCGGCTGGTCAGCGACCCCATGACGAGGGAGGCCGAGTCGGCGCTGGTCACGAAGTACGTCATCACCAGCAGCATCGCCAGGACCGAGGTGACCGTGCCCAGCGGCAGCGCCTCCAGCATCGCGAAGAGCGAGGCCTCCGCCCCGTCCTCCACCGCCGTCGCCAGGTCGGCCTCGCCGGTGGACTCCAGCCGGATCGCCGTGCCGCCCATCACGCAGAACCAGACCACCGTCGCCCCGGACGGCACGAGCAGCACGCCGACCAGGAACTCGCGGATGGTCCGGCCCCGCGAGATCCGGGCGATGAAGGTGCCCACGAAGGGCGCCCAGGACAGCCACCACGCCCAGTAGAAGATCGTCCAGGCGCCCAGCCAGTCGCGGTCGGTGAAGGCGCCGGTGCGGCTCGCCATCGGCAGCAGCTGGTGCAGGTAGCCGCCGACCGAGGCCGGGATCGTGTCCAGGACGTAGACGGTCGGGCCGAGCAGGAAGACGAAGAGCGCCAGGCAGGCGGCGAGGACGATGTTCAGCGTCGACAGCCACTTCACGCCCTTGTGCAGGCCCGAGAAGGCCGACAGGACGAACGCCCCCGACAGCGAGGCGATGATGATCAGCTGCGTGGCCGTCGAGTTCTCGACGCCCATCGTGATGTCCAGTCCCTCGGCCACCTGGAGCGCGCCCAGGCCCAGGCTCGTCGCCGTGCCGAAGACGGTCGCGAAGACCGCGAGGAGGTCGATCGCCCTACCCTGCCAGGACGCGGCCCGCCGGGCGCCGAGGACCGGCACGAAAGCGCTGCTCAGCCGGTTGCCGCGGCCCTTGCGGAAGCCCGCGTACGCCAGCGCGAGCCCGGCGATGCCGTAGATCGCCCACGGGGTCAGCGTCCAGTGGAAGAAGGAGTACTCCATCGCCGTCCGGGCGGCCGCACCGGTGCCCGGGGGGCCGCCGCCCGGCGGCGGGTCCAGGAAGTGCTGGAGCGGCTCCCCGACGCCGTAGAACATCAGGCCGATGCCCATGCCGGCGCTGAACATCATCGCGATCCACGCCAGGTTGGTGAACTCCGGCTCCGCGTCGTCCGCCCCCAGCCGGATCCGGCCGAACCGGCTCAGCGCGAGGACCACGCACAGCACCAGGAAGGTGTCCGCGGCCACCACGAAGAGCCACGCGAAGTTGTTCAGGACCCAGGTGAGGGCCGAGGAGGAGGCGCTGTCGAAGGAGTCCTTGCCGAGCGCCGCCCAGCCGACGGCCCCGACGACCGCGGCCACGCCGATCCCGATGACCTTCGCATCGGGCGCGTGGCGTTCCGGTACGTGATCCGGAGACGGCCGCTCGTTCATATCCGTGCTCATGTGAGCCCACTATGGTCCGACATTTGGTGTTATCCGGGGGTGGCACGCCGTCTGGCGGTACGGATAGGGTCGGCCCTGGCGCGACTGCCTGTTCGAAAGCAAGGGATGCAAGGTGACGGACGGAGCAGCAACTCAGGTCGCTCACGTGCTCGTGGCGGCCGACAAGTTCAAGGGCTCGCTCACGGCCGTACAGGTCGCGGAGCGGGTCACGGCGGGACTCCGGAAGGTCGTCCCCGGCCTCTCGGTCGAGGCCCTGCCCGTCGCCGACGGCGGCGACGGCACGGTCGCGGCGGCCGTCGCGGCCGGGTTCGAGCGGCGCGAGGTCCGGGTCACCGGCCCCGTCGGCACACCGGTCACCGCCGCGTTCGCGCTGCGCGGCACCACGGCGGTCGTGGAGATGGCGGAGGCGTCCGGCCTCCAGCTCCTCCCCGCCGGCACGTTCGCCCCGCTGACCGCCACGACGTACGGCTCCGGCGAACTGCTGCGGGCCGCGCTCGACGCCGGGGCCACCACGATCGTCTTCGGGGTCGGCGGCAGCGCCACCACCGACGGCGGCGCGGGCATGCTCGCCGCGCTCGGCGCGCGCTTCCTCGACGCGGCCGGCGAGCCCGTCGGCCCCGGCGGCGCGGCCCTCGCGGCGCTGGCCTCCGCCGACCTCTCCGACCTCGACGCCCGCTTCGACGGGGTCGATTTCATCCTCGCCAGCGACGTCGACAACCCGCTGACCGGGCCCAAGGGCGCGCCCGCCGTCTACGGTCCGCAGAAGGGCGCCACGCCCGAGGACGTGGAGACCCTCGACGCCGCCCTCGACCACTACGCGCGGGTCCTGGAGAAGGCGATCGGCCCGAAGGCCACCGAGCTCGCCGCCTCCCCGGGCGCCGGCGGCGCCGGCGGCATCGGCTACGGCGCCCTCCTGCTCGGCGCGGGCTTCCGCCCCGGCATCGAGCTGATGCTGGAGGTCCTCGGCTTCGCCCCCGCCCTGGAGCGCGCCACCCTCGTCATCACCGGCGAGGGCTCGCTCGACGAGCAGACCCTCCACGGCAAGGCCCCCGCGGGCGTCGCCGCGGCGGCCCGCGCCGCGGGCAAGGAGGTCGTCGCGGTCTGCGGACGCCTCGCCCTGCCGCCGGAGGCCCTCGGCGCCGCCGGCATCCGCCGCGCCTACCCGCTCTCCGCCCTGGAGCCCGACCCGGCGAAGTCCATCCCGAACGCGGGCCCCCTCCTGGAGGAGGTCGCCGAGGGCATCGCCCGGGACTTCCTGGCCTAGACCCCGGCCGTACGGGGCCGGGCGCCGCACGGCGCCCGGCCACCGTCACCCGTCGCTCCGCGCGGCGCGCGCCCCGCGCCCGGGCCCCGTCGCTCCGTGCCGTCGGCCCAGTCCGCCGGTCCCGCCCGCCGGGGCCGGGCGCCGCCGTCACCCCGTGCCGATGGTCCGGTGCGGTTCGCCGTCGGCGGGGTCCAGGGTGATCGTCGTCGTACCGCCGTCGTCGGTGACCAGGAGCCGGTCCGGACCGTCCCAGGCGACCGCGTGGAAGCCCGTGTTCCCGTCGTACGACGCCACGAGGTGACTCCGGGCGGTGAGCCCCGAGCCGTCGACGACCGAGACCCGCCAGAGCGGGTCGATCATCGCCGAGCCCTGCTCGATCCGGACGGACCGGTCCCCGCCGCCCGGCGCGGCGATCCGCTGCGTCTCCTCCCACCCGCCGCTGAAGACGTCGAACAGCACCAGACGGAAGAACAGCAGCAGCACGGCACCCGCCGCGCACAGCACCGTCACCGTCTCCCGCACCCCCCGCCGCACGTCCAGCCGCCGGACGCCCGCAGCGCACAGCACGCACAGGGCGAACCAGTACGGCCAGGCCGCCCCGAACGCGCCGAGCAGGACCACCAGCCGGGTCGACTCCGCCGCCCAGGAGCCCAGCACCTGGAGGACCGGGGCCAGCAGCCCCGCCGCGACCAGGACCCGACCGAGGACCGGCCGCGCCGTCGTGCGTGTGTTCGTCATCGCTGTCACGGGGGCATCCTGCCAGGTCGCCCGCCCCTCACCCCGGCGACGTCAGCCGGAAGGCGTCCAGCGCCAGCGTCATCTCCGTGAGGTCCCTCGGCCGGGACAGCGAACGGGAGGTCAACTGCTCCAGCCGGCGTAGGCGGTTGAAGACCGTGTTGCGGTGGCAGTACAGACGGCCCGCGGCCCGGCCCGCCGAACCCTCGCACTCCAGCCACGCGTCCAGCGTCTCCAGGAGCACCGCCCGGTCCGCCGGGTCCAGTTCGAGCAGTCCGCCCAGGACGTCCGTGACGAGGAGCTCCGCCAGGTCCGGTCGGCCCACGACCAGCGCCCCCGCCATCCGGCGGTCCAGCCGGACCACCTGACGGCTGCCCGGCGGGCAGGTGCGCAGGGCGAGTTCGGCGAGCCGGCGCGCCCGGCCCAGTTCGGTGAGCCCCGTGACGACCGGACTGATGCCGCCCGGCCCCGGGCACCGCGCGTCGAGCAGCTCCGCCAGCGCGTCGAGCCCCGTCCCCTCCGCGAACGCCACCACCCCGATCTCGCAGTCCGCGCGCATCCGCCACAGGAACCGCAGCCCCTCCCCCCGCACCCGGCGGTGGAACGGCTCCCGCTCCTCGCGCCGGTCCGGACGCAGCACCACCACCGCGTACCGCCCCTGCTCCGGCAGGTCCAGCCCCGCCGCCGCCCCCGCCACCATCTCCGGCGACCGCTGCCCTTCGAGGAGCGCGTCCAGGAGCGCCTGGAGCTGCTCGTCCGTACGCCGCCGCAGCTCCGCCTCGGTCGCCCGGTACGCCTCCGAGGCGCGGTCCGCCTGCGCGTCCACCGCCGACCAGACCGTCGTCGCCGACTGCATCAGCGCCGCGAGCTGCGCCGCGTCGGGGCCCGCGCCCTCGATCAGCGCCTCCCACACCAGGTGCCCGGCGTGCCGGTACGCGTGCACCACCAGCTCCAGCGGCATGCCCTGCTCCGCCCGCCGCCGGCCCAGCAGCTCCGCGTGCTCCAGGTCCCGCCGGGGCGAGTGCCGCGGCGCCGAGATCATCTCGATCCCGATCCGCATCGCCTCCTGCGCCTCCTGCCAGTGCTGGTCGTACGGCACGATCCGCCCGTAGGCGGGCTCGTACGCGTGCAGCTCCGTCAGATGCTCGTCCACCAGCTCCGGCACCCGCTCCAGAAGCGCCGTGCACGCCCGCGCGAGCACCTTCCAGTCGTCACCGGTCCGCCGTCTGCGCCGTCCCATGCCGGGAGCATCCACCGCCCCGCGCTCCACGGCAACGCCCTGACGCGCAGCGTTGTGCGCATGCACAGCCCTCCGGTGGCCCCGCTGGTCACCGGCAGCGTTTGTGCCGCCGGACGTGGACGGGCGGTCCGGCGCGGTGCTGGGGTGAGCGCCACCGAACGGCCGAGTAACACGGCCGAGTAACAAGGCGGCCCGGAAGGGGAGTCATGGGAGGTACCGCACCCGCCCTGACGGTGACGGATCTGACGGCGGGATACGGACCGGTGCACGCGCTGCGACGCGTGTCGCTGACCGTGCCCGCGGGCGCCGTCGTCACCGTCCTGGGCGGCAACGGCGCCGGCAAGTCCACACTGCTGAGGGCGGTCTCGCGCACCCTGAGGTTCCACGGCGGGGCCGTGGTCTCCGGCACGGTCACCGCGGCCGGCCGGCCGCTCGACGGGCTGCCGCCCGACCGGGTGGTGGCCGCCGGCGTCTGCCAGGTCCCCGAGGGGCGGCAGGTCTTCGCCCGGATGACGGTCGAGGACAACCTGCGGGCCGGCGGCCTCGCCCGGCGCGGCGACCGCGCCGCGAAGGCCGCCGCCCTGCGCCGCGTCCACGAGCTGTTCCCCGTCCTCGCGGAACGGTCCCGGCAGCCCGCGGGGCTGCTCTCCGGCGGCGAGCAGCAGATGCTCGCCGTCGGCCGGGCGCTGATGGCCGCCCCGGAGCTGCTCCTCCTCGACGAGCCCTCGCTCGGGCTCGCCCCGCTGATGGCGGCCCGGATCGCGGACGCCGTCCGGGAGATCAACGCCCAGGGCACGGCGGTGCTGCTCGTCGAGCAGAACGCGGCGCTCGCCCTGCGGCTCGCCTCCCACGCGTACGTCCTGGAGGTCGGCGAGGTCACCCTCTCCGGCCCGGCGGCCGAACTCGCCGCCTCCGACGAGGTCCGCCGCCGGTATCTCGGCGTCGTCGACGCCGCGGCGGCCGAGGACGCCGAACGCGCCCGGGCCGCCCACCCCGTCCTGTCCCGCTGGGACGCAGAGGCCCGGGTCCCCGCCCGCGCCCCGCGCCGCAAGGAGACCCGATGAGCACCGCCCCACCGCCGGCCGGCACCCCGGACGGACCGGACCGCCCGGCCGTCCCCGCCCCGCGCGCCCCGGCCGGCCCGGACCCGGCCGCCGCGCCCGGCGAGGACCGGACGGCCGCCGCGCCCGCCGCGCCGGGCGTCCGCCCCGACGTGCCCGCCCTCACCGTCACCGGGCTCACCGTCCGCTTCGCCGGACTCACCGCCCTCGACGCCGTCGACTTCACCGTCCGGCCCGGGACCGTGCACGCCCTCATCGGGCCCAACGGCGCCGGGAAGTCCACCTGCTTCAACGTGCTCTCCGGGGTCTACCGGGCCACCTCCGGCTCCGTGCGGCTCGGCCCGCACGAGCTGACCGCGCTGCCGCCGCACCGGATCGCCGACCTCGGCGTCGGCCGGATCTTCCAGAACCTCGCCCTGCCGCCCCGCGCCACCGTCGAGGACAGCCTCATGCTCGGCCGCCACCGGCTCACCCGCACCGGCTTCCTCGCCGCCGGGCTCCGGCTGCCGTCCGCCGCCCGCGAGGAGGCCCGGCACCGGGCCCGCGTCCGCGAGATCGCGGACTTCGTCGGCCTCGGCGACCAGCTCGCGAAGCCCGCGGGCTCGCTCCCGTACGGACAGCAGAAGCTCGCCGAACTCGCCCGCGCCCTCTGCATGGAGCCCACCCTGCTCCTCCTCGACGAACCGGTCGCCGGCATGACCGCCGACGAACGGCGCCGCACCGCCGCCGTCATCGCGGGCGTCCGCGACGGACTCGGCATCTCCGTGCTCCTCGTCGAGCACGACATGGGCCTGGTCATGCGGCTCGCCGACTCCGTCACCGTCCTCGAATTCGGCCGCCGCATCGCCGACGGCCGCCCCGCCGACGTGCAGAACGACCCGGCGGTCGTCCGCGCCTACCTCGGAGAGGAGACCGCCGCGTGAGCACCTTCGCGGAGTTCCTCATCAACGGGCTCTCCCTGGGCTCCGTCTACGCCCTCATCGCCCTCGGCTTCGTCGTCATCTTCCGCGCCACGGAGGTCGTCAACTTCGCCCACGCCTCGCTGCTCCTGGCCGGCGGCTACTTCGTCGCCGTCCTCCACGAACCGCTCGGCTTCTGGCCCGCGCTGGCCGCCGGGGTCGCCGGCGCGGCCGTCGTCGGCGCCGCCGTCGAGTTCCTCGTGATGCGCCGCCACCGGGGCGCCGACCACAGCGTCCTGGCCATCGTGACCATCGGCGTCGACATCCTGCTCGCCACCGAACTCACCCGCCGCATCGGCACCGACATCCTCGCCCTCGGCGACCCGTGGGGCGACGCGGTCGTCACCCTCGGCCCGGTGACGATCGCCGAGACCCGGATCGCCGCGCTGCTCGCCGCCGGCCTCCTCATCACCGCCTTCCTCCTCGCCTTCCGGCACACCTCCTGGGGCGTGGCCATGCGCGCCGCCGCCGAGAGCCAGGAGACCGCCGCCCTCATGGGCGTCCGGCTCGGCCGGGTCTCGCTGGGCGCCTGGGCGGTCGCCGGGGCACTGGCCGCCGTCGCCGCGCTCTTCCTCACCGTCTTCCCCACCCCCGGCCTGGAGCGGGGCACCTCGCTCGCCGCCCTCAAGGCCTTCCCCGCCGCGATCCTCGGCGGCCTCGACTCCACCACCGGCGCGCTCGCCGGCGGACTGATCGTCGGCGTCGTCGAGTCCCTCGCCACCGGCTACCAGTCGGACCTGGCCTTCCTCGGGCGCGGGATCGGCGACCTCGCCCCGTACCTGGTGATGGTCGTGGTGCTGCTGATCCGCCCGGCCGGCCTCTTCGGCACGAAGGAGCTCGCCCGTGTCTGAGCGTCCCGGGACCCCCGCGAAGGCGTACCGGCGGGCCGCCGCCGGCCTCGGCGGCGCCGGCGTCGTCGTCCTCCTCGCCCTCCCCTTCTACCTGGAGCGGTTCTGGCTCCAGGCCGGCCTCTTCGCCATCGCCGCCGCCATCGGCGCCATCGGCATCAACCTCCTCACCGGCGCCACCGGCCAGCTCTCCATGGGCCACGCCTTCTTCCTCGCCGTCGGCGCCTACGGCTACTGCGCCCTCGCGGGCGACGGCACCGACGGACTCGCCGGCCTCGGCCTGCCGGGCTGGCTCGCCGCCGTCCTCGCCGTCGGCCTGGCGGGCCTCGCGGGCGGGCTCTTCAGCCCCATCGCCGGCCGGCTGCACGGCGCGTACCTCGGCATCGCCACCCTCGCGCTGATCTTCATCGGCCAGCACGTCCTCTTCAACGCCCACGGCCTCACCGGCGGCTACAACGGGCGCGCCGTCCCGCCCCTGAACCTCTTCGGCCTCACCTTCGACGACACCGAACTCCTCGTCGCCCAGGTGCCGTTCGGCGCCGTCGAGAAGCTCTGGTACCTGGGCCTGGCGCTGCTCGCCGGCGGGGTGCTCTTCGCCCGCGGAGTGCTCCGCGGCCGCCCGGGGCGCGCCATGAACGCCATCCGCGACCACCGGATCGCCGCCGGGGTCCTGGGCATCCCGGTCGCCCGGCACCGGGCCGCCGTCTTCGTCCTCTCCTCCATGTACGCGGGCCTGGCCGGCGTCCTGCTCGCCCTGGTCTTCCAGCGGACCGTGCCCGAGTACTTCGGCATGGCGCTCTCCCTGGAGTACCTGGCGATGATCGTCATCGGCGGGCTCGGATCCGTCGCCGGAGCCGTCGCGGGCGGCGTCTTCGTCGCCCTGCTCCCGCAGGTCCTGAACCGGTACGCCGAGGGCCTGCCGCTGGTCTCCGCCCCCGGCACCGGCGGCATCGCGCCCGGCGAGGCCGCCCGCTACCTCTACGGCGCCGCCGTCGTCGGCGTCGTCCTCTTCCTGCCCGGCGGCCTCGCGAGGCTCGTCGCGCGAACCCCCATCCACCGACCCTCAGGGGAGACTCGATGAAGCACAGACGACAGGCGGCCGTGCGGGGCCTCGCCGCGGCGCTCGCGACGCTGGTCGCGCTCACCGCCGCCGGATGCAGCTCCAAGGCGAAGACCGGCGACGGCAAGCAGACCGGCGCGGGCGGGGTGAAGACCGGCGAGGGCGTCACCGACACCACCATCGCGCTGGGCGCGCTCACCGACATGACCGGCGTGTACGCCACCCTCGGCAAGAGCGTCACCCAGGCCCAGCAGCTGTGGGTGAAGCAGACCAACGCCGCCGGCGGCATCTGCGGACGCACGCTGGAGCTCACCGTCCGCGACCACGGCTACGACCCGCAGAAGGCGCTCGCCGCCTACACCGAGCTGGAGCCGAAGGTCGTCGGCTACGCCCAGTTCATCGGCTCCCCGTTCGTCGCCGCCGTCAAGCAGCGCGTCGACGGCCAGGACAAGGGCCTGATCATGCCGCAGGCCTGGTCGGCCTCGCTGCTCGGCTCCCCGTACATCCGGGTCCTCGGCGCCACCTACGACGTCGAGACGATCAACGCGGTCGACTTCCTCCTCACCGAGAAGGGCCTGAAGAAGGGCGACCGGCTCGGGCACGTCTACTTCGAGGGCGACTACGGCGAGAACGCGCTCAAGGGCTCGAAGTACGCCGCCGAGCAGGCCGGCCTGACCGTCGTCGAGCAGAAGATCAAGCCCACCGACAACGACATGTCCGCGCAGGTCGCCGCCCTCAAGCAGGCCGGGGTCAAGGCGGTCCTGGTCAGCGCCGGACCCCGCCAGGCCGCCTCCCTGGTCGGCGTCGCCGCCGCGACCGGCCTCCGGGTCCCCGTCGTCGGCAACAACTCCGCCTTCGCCCCGCAGCTGCTCGGCACCCAGGCCGGCCCGGCCCTGGAGAAGATGTACTGGTTCGCCTCCCCGAGCCTCCCCATCGGCGCCGACACCCCGGCGGCCCGGAAGCTCGCCGCCGACTACGCGGCCGCCTACCCCGACGACGGCCTCGACAACGGCGTCGTCGCCGGCTGGACCGCCGCCACGGCCTTCGGCGAGATCCTGAAGAAGGCGTGCGAACACGAGGACCTCACCCGGGAGGGGGTCGCCAAGGCGCTCCTCATCCTCAGCGCCCACGACCCCGGCTTCGGCATGACCCACGACTTCAGCGACCCGAAGTCCCCGTCGTCCCGCCAGTCCGTCGTCATCCAGCCCGACAAGAAGGTCCCCGGCGGCATGCGCACGGTCCGCCAGCCCTTCGTCTCCGAGGCGGCGAAGAACTACACCCCCTGAACCGGGGAGCCGCACGGAAAGAGGACGGGAACCGTCCTCTTTCCGTGGGAGCGTGGCGGGCATGACCGTCCTCGACGCCCGCGCCCTGGGCCGCGCCGCCCTCGCCCGCCAGTTCCTCCTCGACCGCACCGACGCCCCCGCCCACGACGTCGTCGCCCACCTCTGCGGCCTCCAGGCGCAGGAGCCCCAGGAGCCCTTCACCGGACTCTGGTCCCGGATCCGCGACTTCCGGCCCGGCGCCCTGGACGAGCTGCTCACCGGACGCCGGGTCGTCCGCACCCACCTGATGCGCCGCACCGTCCACCTCGTCACCGCCGAGGACGCCCTGGCCTGGCGCGCCCGCCACGGCACCATGCTCCAGGGCCGCGTCCTCACCACCTACAGGGCCGAGCTCGCCGGGGTCGACCCGGAGGAGCTGGCCGCCGCCGGCCGCGCCGTGATGGCCGACGGCGCGCCCCGCACCATGGCCGAACTGGTCGAGGCCGTCGCCGACCGGTGGCCCGGACCGCCCCGCCGGGCCCTCGGCGAACTCCTCGTCGCCGGCGTGATCCCGATGGTCCAGCTGCCTCCGCGCGGCCTGTGGGGCGCCCGGGCCGGGGTCCACAACCAGACCCTCGCGGCCTGGCTCGGCCGCGAGGTCCCGCCGCTCCCCGAGGACGACACCGACCCGGTCGGCCGGACCCTGGTCCGCCGCTACCTCGCCGCCCACGGACCCGCCTCCTCCGCCGACCTGCGCGCCTGGTGCGGGCTCACGGGCCTGCCCGCCGCCGTCAAGGCCGTCCGCGACGAGCTCGTCTCCTTCCGCGACGAGCGGGGCCGCGAGCTCCTCGACCTCCCCGACGCGCCCCGACCCGACCCCGGCACCCCCGCCCCCGTGCGGTTCCTGCCCGCCTTCGACAACGCGATCCTCGGCTACCAGGACCGGAGCCGGATCATCGACGACGCCCACCGCGGACTCTCCGTCGCCGGCGAGCGCGTCGTCCTGGTGGACGGCCGGGTCTCCGCCACCTGGACCCTGCGCGAGTCCGTCCTCGCCGTCACCCCGCTCCGCCCCCTCACCCGGGCCGAGCGCGCCGACGTGACCGGGGAGGGCGCCGCCCTGGCCTCCTTCCTCACCGACCGCGCGAGCGACCGCGTCCGCGTGGAGGAGCCCTGAGCCGCCCGGCCGCGTCACACGCCGGAAACCTCACGGTGTGATGCTCCGGCCATGAACGTGCTCATCGAGGAGAACGCCGCACACCCCCGGCTGCCCGCCCTGCTCACCGCCTACCACCTCGCCACCGAGGCGGAGAAGGGCGCGGCGGTGACCGGCCCCGCCGGACTGCCGGACGGACACCGCGCCGAGACCGAGGCCCCCGCCGCGGCCTTCGCCGCGGACACGGTGCTGCTCGCCACCGCGCCGGGGACGGACCGGCCGGACGGATGCCTCGTCCTGAAGGCCGGAGCCGTGCCCGAGGTCAAGCGGCTGTGGGTCGAGCCGGCGGCCCGGGGACGCGGCCTCGCCGGCGCGCTGATGGGCGAGGCGCTGCGCCGGGCCGCCGCGGCCGGCGCGCGGTCCGTCCGGCTCACGGTCTGGGAGTGGCGGGAGGCCCCCCTCGCCCTCTACCGCGGGCTCGGCTTCGAGCCCGCCGCCCCCTGGGACGACCGTCCCGGTCTGGTCTGCCTGGAGAAGCGGCTGGAACCCGGCGACCGGATCGGACTCCTCACCCCCGGGGAGGTCCGCGCGCACGCCCCGGGCGGGCTCGCGGAGCTCCTGGTGGACGCCGTCGACGGCGGAGCCTCCGTCGGCTTCCGGGCCCCCCTGGAGCGGGCCGAGGCGGCCGCCTGGTGGGCCGGGGCCGCCGGCACCCGGGACGTCTGGGCGGCCTTCGGCCCGGACGGCACCGTCACCGGGGCCGTCACCCTCCTGCGCACCGACACCGCCAACGGCCGCCACCGGGGCGAGGTCGCCCGGCTGCTCGTCCACCGCTCGGCCCGCGGCCGGGGCCTGGGCCGCCGCCTCCTGGCCGCGGCCGAGGCCCACGCGGCCGCCTCCGGCCTCACCCTCCTGGTCCTGGACACCCAGACCGACAGCCCCGCCGAGCGCCTCTACCGGGGCGCCGGCTGGACCCCGGCCGGCACGATCCCCGCGTACGCCGCCGACCCGGAGGGCGTCCTGCGGGCCACCACCCTCTACTACAAGCTCCTGGGGTGACGTCCGGCCCCCGGCATGCCGAAGGGCCCGGAAGCGGATGCTTCCGGGCCCTTCGGTCCGTCCGTGGCGGCGGGGTCAGCGCAGCTGCGCCGCCTCCGCCTGCCGTGCCTCCCGGCTCTCCCGCCGGTTGCCGCGGAAGGTGTTGACGCGGCGGGCCGTCGCGAAGAGGGGGATCACGGCGCCCAGCACGACCTGGAGGGCGCAGCCGGTCTGGAGCAGGAACTGCCCGCCCGGGGCGTCGAAGGCCCAGGCGGCCAGCATGGCCATGGCTCCGACGATCCAGCTGAGCATCGCCGCGGCGAGGACGCCCCGCGGCTTCGGGTACTCGACCCGGCTCACCATCAGCCACGCCGTGCCGATGATCGCGAGCAGCGTCGGGATGAACGGCAGCTCCAGCAGGATGATCGAGACCACCGTCAGCGCGCCGAAGGGGCTCGGCATGCCCTGGAACATGCCGTCCTTCATCGTCACGCAGGAGAACCGCGCGAGCCGCAGCACCACCGCGAGCAGCACCACGATCGCGGCGACCGCCGAGACCTTCTGCTGCGCGTCGTCCGCGACCATGCCGTAGACGAGCACGAAGTAGGCCGGGGCCAGACCGAAGCTGATCAGGTCCGACAGGTTGTCGAGCTCCGCGCCCATCGGCGAGCTGCGGAGCTTGCGCGCCACGATGCCGTCGAAGAGGTCGAAGATCGCCGCACACAGCATCAGTATCACCGCGGTGGCGGCGCTGTTGCGCGCCATCCCGGTCTCCGAGCTGCCGGTGAGGTGCGGGATGAGGATGCCCGTGGTGGTGAAGTACACCGCCATGAAGCCACACGTGGCGTTACCGAGCGTGAGGGCGTCCGCTATGGACAGCCTCAGCGACAGCGGCATCTCCTCCGCCTCCTCGGCCGCCTCGGCCTCGGCGACCCAGTCGGCGGCTCGTGTGTCGGGATCAATCACGGTCAATGCGAGTCACCCCCGCGGTCGTGACCTGTCCCACCTCGACGGCGACCTCGACACCCTCCGGAAGGTAGATGTCGACCCGCGAGCCGAAGCGGATCAGGCCGATCCGGTCACCCTGCTCGACCTTCGTCCCCTGCGGGATGTACGGCACGATGCGTCGCGCCACGGCACCCGCGATCTGGATCATCTCGATGTCACCGAGCTCGGTGTCGAAGTGCCAGACGACGCGCTCGTTGTTCTCGGACTCCTTGTTGAAGGCCGGGACGAAGCCGCCGGGGACGTGCTCCACCGAGGTCACCGTGCCGGCCAGCGGCGCACGGTTGACGTGCACGTTCAGCGGGCTCATGAAGATGGCGACCCGGGTGCGCCCGTCCTTCCACGGCATGATGCTCTGCACCACGCCGTCGGCGGGGGAGATGACCCGGCCCTGAGCGATCTCGCGCTCGGGGTCGCGGAAGAACCACAGCATGCCGGCCGCGAGCGCGGTGGTCGGCACGGCGATTGCCCGGGCGCGCTTCGAGCGGCCGGAGCGCGCGAGGCTGAGCGCCGCCGTGGCGACGGTCGGCAGAAGCCACGGCGATGCTCCGCGTGCGATGCGTGCGCCCTTGAGGGTGTCGCGGTGTGCAGAGTTTGGGCTGTGGGGCATGGATGACCTTCGTAGCGGATGATGCCGCGCTGGCAACGGGGGACGGCGGCTTTCCGGCGATGCTATCGGTTGCGGGGCGCAACTGGGCAAGCCAGGAACCGAGTCGACGGCCGGAAGACGAACACGGGGTGTGATCTTCTTCGCGGCCCAACCGACTCAAAGCCGACAATCAGCCCTGGAAGCGGTACTCCTCCAGGAGCCGGCGACCAATGATCATTTTCTGGATCTCGGCGGTACCTTCGCCGATGAGCAGCATCGGCGCCTCGCGGTAGAGCCGCTCGATCTCGTACTCCTTCGAGAACCCGTAGCCGCCGTGGATACGGAAGGCATCCTCCACGACCTCCTTGCAGTACTCGGAGGCGAGGTACTTCGCCATCCCTGCTTCGAGGTCGTTTCGCTCCCCGGAGTCCTTTTTGCGTGCTGCGTTCACCATCATCGCATGGGCGGCCTCGACCTTGGTAGCCATTTCGGCCAGCTTGAACTGGATCGCCTGGTGCTGGGCGATGGGCTTTCCGAAAGTGTGACGCTGCTGGGCATACTGGACGCCCAGCTCGAAGGCACGCTGGGCGACGCCGCAACCGCGGGCCGCGACGTTCACGCGGCCGACCTCGACGCCGTCCATCATTTGGTAAAACCCTCGCCCGGTGACCCCGCCGAGGACCCGATCGGCCGGAATCCGCAGGCCGTCCATGATGAGCTCGGTCGTGTCGACGCCCTTGTAGCCCATCTTGTCGATCTTGCCCGGGATGGTGAGGCCGGGGCGCACCTCGCCGAAGCCGGCCTCCTTCTCGACGAGGAAGGTCGTCATCGACTTGTGGGGCGCGGTCCCCTCGGGGTGGCCTTCGTCACTTCGGACGAGGACGGCGACCAGCGTTGACGTGCCGCCGTTGGTCAGCCACATCTTCTGGCCGTTCAGGACGTACGCGTCGCCGTCCTTCACCGCCTTCGACGTGATGGCCGACACGTCCGAGCCGAGACCCGGCTCCGACATCGAGAAGGCGCCGCGCGTCTCGCCGGCCGCCATCCGCGGAAGGAAGTACTCCTTCTGCTCCCGGGTGCCGTGCTGCTTCAGCATGTACGCCACGATGAAGTGCGTGTTGATGATGCCGGAGACGGACATCCAGCCGCGGGCGATCTCCTCCACGCAGAGCGCGTAGGTGAGCAGCGACTCGCCCAGGCCCCCGTACTCCTCGGGGATCATCAGACCGAAGACGCCGAGCTCCTTGAGCCCGTCCACGATCCGCTGGGGGTACTCGTCGCGGTGCTCCAGCTCGGTCGCGACAGGGATGATCTCCTTGTCGACGAAGTCCCGCACGGTGGCGAGGATCTCCTGCTGGACATCGGTCAGACCGTGGGTCTGGGCGAGTCGCGCCATGGCTACTTCTCCGACTTCTTGGAAGGCTCGATGAGCTCGGGGCGGCCGGGCTGCTCGCCGCCGCGGGCGTCGATGTACTCGGCGGTCGGGACCATCACCTTGCGGCGGAAGACGCAGACGAGGGTGCCGTCCTGCTTGTAGCCCTTGGTCTCGACGTACACGATCCCGCGGTCGGTCTTCGACCTCGACGGGGTCTTGTCGAGGACGGTCGTCTCGCCGTAGATCGTGTCGCCGTGGAAGGTCGGCGCCACGTGCCGCAGCGACTCGATCTCCAGGTTGGCGATGGCCTTGCCGGAGACGTCCGGCACGGACATGCCGAGCAGCAGCGAGTAGATGTAGTTGCCGACCACCACGTTCCGCTTGAAGTCGGTCGTGTTCTCCGCGTAGTTCACGTCCATGTGCAGCGGGTGGTGGTTCATGGTGAGCAGACAGAAGAGGTGGTCGTCGTACTCGGTGACCGTCTTCCCGGGCCAGTGCTTGTAGACGGCACCGACCTCGAACTCCTCATAGGTACGTCCGAACTGCATGGCGCTACGCCTCCGGGATCTCGAACGTGCTGGTGCGCTGCATGCCGGCGGCGCGGCCCTTGCCGGAGATGACCAGGGCCATCTTGCGGGAGGCCTCGTCGATCATCTCGTCGCCGAGCATCGCGGAGCCCTTCTTCCCGCCGGCCTCGGAGGTGTAGTAGTCGTACGCGTCGAGGATCAGCTCGGCGTGGTCGTAGTCCTCCTGCGAGGGCGAGAAGATCTCGTTCGCGGCGGCGACCTGGTCCGGGTGGAGCACCCACTTGCCGTCGAAGCCCAGGGCGGCGGCGCGCTGGGCGACCGCGCGGTAGCCCTCCTGATTGCGGATCTGGAGGTAGGGGCCGTCGATCGCCTGGAGGTTGTTGGCGCGGGCGGCCATCAGGATGCTCATCAGGATGTGGTGGTAGGCGTCCGCCGGGTAGCCGGGCGGCTGCTCGCCGACCACCAGGGACTTCATGTTGATGGAGGCCATGAAGTCGGCCGGGCCGAAGATGATCGTCTCGACGCGCTGGGAGGCCTGCGCGATGGCGTAGACGTTGGTCAGGCCCTGGGCGTTCTCGATCTGCGCCTCGATGCCGATCTTGCCGACCTCGAAGCCCATGGTCTTCTCGATCTGCGTGAGCAGCAGGTCGAGGGCGACGACCTGCTGGGCGTCCTGGACCTTCGGCAGCATGATGCAGTCGAGGTTCTGGCCGGCGCCCTCGACGACGGTGACGACGTCGCGGTACGTCCAGTGGGTCGTCCAGTCGTTGACGCGGACCACGCGGGTCTTGCCGGTCCAGTCGCCCTCGTTCAGGAACTTCACGATGGTGTGGCGGGCGTCGGGCTTGGCCAGCGGGGCGCAGGCGTCCTCCAGGTCGAGGAAGACCTGGTCGGCGGCGAGGCCCTGGGCCTTCTCCAGGAAGCGCGGGTTGGAGCCGGGCACCGCGAGGCAGGAGCGGCGGGGGCGCAGCCGGTTCACAGGGGAAGCGCTGGTCATGCGGGGACCTCCGTACGGGCAGTTGCTTCTAGGGGGTGGAGCTTGTTGGCCTTGCGGATCTCGTCGACGATACGGCCGATGATCTCCGTGATGCCGAAGTCCTTCGGTGTGAAGACCGCGGCGACGCCCGCGCGGCGCAGTTCCTCGCCGTCGGCGTTCGGGATGATCCCGCCCACCACGACCGGGATGTCGGTGGCGCCGGCCCGCTTGAGCCGGTCCAGGACGTCCGGGACGAGCTGGGCGTGCGAGCCGGAGAGGATCGACAGACCGACGGCGTGCACATCCTCCTCCAGGGCGGCGTCCACGATCTGCTCCGGGGTGAGCCGGATCCCCTGGTAGACCACCTCGAACCCGGCGTCTCGGGCCCGGACGGCGATCTGCTCGGCGCCGTTGGAGTGCCCGTCGAGGCCCGGCTTGCCGACCAGGAAGCGGAGCTTGCCGATGCCCAGGTCCTCGGCGGTGCGGTCGACCTTGCGGCGGACCTCGGCCAGCGGGGAGCCGGACTCGGCCGGCACGGCGACCGGGGCCGAGGAGACGCCGGTGGGGGCGCGGTACTCGCCGAAGACCTCGCGCAGCGCCCCGGCCCACTCGCCGGTGGTGACGCCGGCGCGGGCGCACTCCAGGGTGGCCTCCATGAGGTTCTCGGTGCCGCGCGCGGCGTCCTTGAGCCCCTCCAGGGCCTGCTGGGTGGTGGGGAAGACGAACGGGTCGCCGTTGCCCTGGCGGTCCGTGGACTCCTGCCGCTCGGCGCGCCAGCGCGAGACGGCGCCGACGACGCGGGCCTCGACGGCCGGGTCGACGGTCTGGATCGCGGTGTCGAGGTCGGCGGTGAGCGGGTTCGGCTCGGTCGTCTCGAAGACGTTGACGCCGATGATCTTGTCCTCGCCGGACTCGATCCGGGCGCGCCGTTCGGCGTGCGAGGAGACCAGCTGGGCCTTGAGGTAGCCGGACTCGACGGCGGCCATCGCGCCGCCCATCTCCTGGATCCGGTCGATCTCGGCGAGGCACTCGGTGACGAGGGAGTCGACCTTGGCCTCGACGACGTGGGAGCCGGCGAAGATGTCCTCGTACTCCAGCAGGTCGGACTCGTGGGCGAGGACCTGCTGGATGCGCAGCGACCACTGCTGGTCCCAGGGCCGGGGGAGGCCGAGGGCCTCGTTCCAGGCGGGGAGCTGGACGGCGCGGGCGCGGGCGTCCTTGGAGAGGGTGACGGCCAGCATCTCCAGGACGATCCGCTGGACGTTGTTCTCCGGCTGGGCCTCGGTGAGGCCGAGCGAGTTGACCTGGACGCCGTAGCGGAAGCGCCGCTGCCTGGCGTCCTCGATCCCGTACCGCTCGCGGGTGATCGTGTCCCAGATGCGGCCGAAGGCGCGCATCTTGCACATCTCCTCGATGAAGCGGACGCCCGCGTTCACGAAGAAGGAGATGCGGGCGACGACCTCGCCGAACCGCTCCTCGGGGACCTGCCCCGAGTCGCGGACGGAGTCGAGGACCGCGATGGCGGTGGACATCGCGTACGAGATCTCCTGGACCGGAGTGGCCCCCGCCTCCTGCAGGTGGTAGCTGCAGATGTTGATCGGGTTCCACTTCGGGATGTTGTTGACCGTGTACGCGATCATGTCCGTCGTGAGGCGGAGCGAGGGGCCGGGCGGGAAGACGTGCGTCCCGCGCGACAGGTACTCCTTCACGATGTCGTTCTGCGTGGTGCCCTGGAGCCTGGTGATGTCCGCACCCTGCTCCTCGGCCGCCACCTGGTAGAGCGCCAGGAGCCACATCGCCGTGGCGTTGATCGTCATCGAGGTGTTCATCTGCTCCAGGGGGATGTCCTGGAACAGCCGGCGCATGTCACCGAGGTGCGAGACCGGGACGCCGACCCGGCCGACCTCGCCGCGGGCGAGGACGTGGTCGGGGTCGTAGCCCGTCTGGGTCGGCAGGTCGAAGGCGACCGACAGGCCGGTCTGCCCCTTGGCGAGGTTGCGCCGGTACAGCTCGTTGGACGCCTCGGCGGTCGAGTGACCGGCGTACGTCCGCATGAGCCACGGCCGGTCCTTCTGGCGCTCAGTCATCTTCGGGACCTCAGATGTTCCGGAAGCGGTTGATGGCGTCGATGTGCTGGGCGCGGAGCTCGGGGTTGCTGACGCCGAGGCCCTCCTCGGGGGCGAGCGCGAGGACGCCGACCTTGCCCTGGTGCAGGTTGCGGTGGACGTCGTAGGCGGCCTGGCCGGTCTGCTCCAGGGTGTACGTCTTGGAGAGGGTCGGGTGGATCTTGCCCTTGGCGATCAGGCGGTTGGCCTCCCACGCCTCGCGGTAGTTGGCGAAGTGCGAGCCGATGATCCGCTTCAGCGACATCCACAGGTAGCGGTTGTCGTACTGGTGCATGTAGCCCGAGGTGGAGGCGCAGGTGGTGATGGTGCCGCCCTTGCGGGTGACGTACACGGAGGCGCCGAAGGTCTCGCGGCCCGGGTGCTCGAAGACGATGTCGATGTCCTCGCCGCCGGTCAGCTCGCGGATCTTGGAGCCGAAGCGCTTCCACTCGCGCGGGTCCTGGGTGTTCTCGTCCTTCCAGAACCTGTAGCCCTCGGCGTTGCGGTCGATGACCGCCTCGGCGCCCATGGTGCGGCAGATGTCGGCCTTCTCCGGGGAGGAGACGACGCAGATCGGGGTGGCGCCGCCGGCCAGGGCGAACTGGGTGGCGTAGGAGCCGAGGCCGCCGCTGGCGCCCCAGATGAGGACGTTGTCGCCCTGCTTCATGCCGGCGCCGTTGTTGGAGACCAGCTGGCGGTAGGCGGTGGAGTTGACGAGGCCGGGGGCCGCCGCCTCCTCCCAGCTGAGGTGGCCGGGCTTCGGCATCAGCTGGTTGGACTTGACGAGCGCGATCTCGGCGAGGCCGCCGAAGTTCGTCTCGAAGCCCCAGATGCGCTGCTCGGGGTCGAGCATGGTGTCGTTGTGGCCGTCGGACGACTCCAGCTCGACCGAGAGGCAGTGCGCGACGACCTCGTCGCCCGGCTGCCAGGCGTTGACGCCCGGGCCGGTGCGCAGCACGACGCCCGCCAGGTCGGAACCGATGACGTGGTACGGCAGGTCGTGGCGCTTGGTGAGCTCGGAGAGGCGCCCGTAGCGCTCCAGGAAGCCGAAGGTCGAGACGGGCTCGAAGATCGAGGTCCAGACCGAGTTGTAGTTGACCGAGGAGGCCATGACGGCGACGAGCGCCTCGCCCGGGCCGAGCTCGGGCAGGGCCACGTGGTCGAGGTGGAGCGACTTGCGGGGGTCCTTGTCGCGGCTCTCGACCCCGGCGAACATCTCCGCCTCGTCCTTGTGGACGGTGACGGCCCGGTACGACTCGGGGAGCTTGATGTTCGCGAAGTCGGCGGAAGTGGAGTCCGGCGACTGGATCGCGTCCAGGATTTCCTTCACGGTGTGCCTCCGGCAAAGAGCGTCCGGGAGCGGACGCCTGAGGGATACGTCGGGGAGTGCTGCTGCTGTGGAGGTGTGCCGTCGGTTCGGCTCGGGTGGTGCTGTGGCGGCGCCGGTGTGGGGCGCGAGGGTTGCCTGTGACGCAGGCGTCCGGGCGCACGGCCGTAGGGCTGTGGGGACAGCCGGAACGCGGGGTTTCGCTGCGCTCCGGCCGCCCGGACAACATCAACGTATGGCACCGCGTGTCACGTGACAAGGCACTGCGTGCCAACAATTTCTCTCAGATGCAAAATGGTGCTCACGGATGAGCGATGATCGATCGAATGCCCCTCTGAGCTGGGAGAACGCGACGAGGGCCGCCCCCGGAAAACCGGGGGCGGCCCTCGTCGCGGACCTTCGAAGCTGGGGGAGAAGGGGGCCTCAGCCCTTCGTGAGCGCCTTCTGGATCGTCCGCATGACCTCGTCCAGCGGAGCGTCGGTGCGGGCCACGGCGACCACCACGTCACCCGTGGTCGAGACCCGCGCCGGAGGTGCCGCGGCGGGCTCCGGGGCGGCCGGCCCGGACTGCGCCTGAGGGGCGGAGGAGGGGGCCGGACGGCCCGCGCCTATGCCCGTGCCGAAGGTCTCGCGGACGATCGCGAAGGCGTGGTCGAGCTGGGTCTCCACGTCGCCCTGGCCGCCGGCCCGCAGCCACCGGCGCAGCACGTGGTTGTGGGCGGTCACCACCGCCGAGGCCGCCACCTCGGCCAGCAGCGGGTCGTCGTTGCCGTCGTGGTGGTCGCGCTCGTCGAAGTGGCCCAGGAGGTAGCGGGTGAAGAGCCGCTCGTAGCGGGCCACCGAGGCGATCTCGCGCTCCCGCAGCGTCGGCACCTCGCGGGTCAGCCGGTAGCGGGCCACGGAGATCGCGGGGGAGCCCGCGTACATCTTCATGACCTCCTTGATGCCCCGGCACACGGTGTCGAGCGGGTGCTCGTGCGGCGGGGCCGCGTTCAGCACCGCCTCCGCGCGCACCAGCGTGTCGTCGTGGTCCGGGAAGATCGCCTCCTCCTTGGACCGGAAGTGGCGGAAGAAGGTCCGCCGGGCCACCCCGGCCGCCGCCGCGATCTCGTCGACCGTGGTGGCCTCGTACCCCTTCGTCGCGAAGAGCTCCATCGCGGCGGCCGCCAGCTCCCGCCGCATCTTGAGCCGCTGGGCGGCGGCACGGGTCCCCGCCGCGCTCTCCTGAGCGTCGGACGGAGAGGTGGCACGGGGTGTCTTCACGGCCTTGGGCATGACCCGAACGTACTGCATCGGTGCAGGAAGACGCGCCTGCGGGGGCGGGCCGCCGACGGGCTCCAGGAGCCCGCCCCACCCCCGCCGAGGCTCGGTGGGCTCAGCGCCGGGCATATTCGCGGAAGCCGCGCCCCGTCTTGCGGCCGAGGCAGCCGGCGGCCACCAGGTGCTCCAGGAGGGGCGCCGGGGCCAGGCCCGGGTCGCGGAACTCGCGGTGCAGCACCTTCTCGATCGCCAGCGAGACGTCCAGGCCGACCACGTCCAGCAGCTCGAACGGCCCCATCGGGTAGCCGCCGCCCAGCTTCATCGCGGTGTCGACGTCGTCCAGGGTCGCGTAGTGCTCCTGGACCATCTTGACCGCGTTGTTCAGGTACGGGAACAGCAGCGCGTTGACGATGAAGCCGGCCCGGTCGCCGCAGTCCACCCCGTGCTTCCCGATCTTCGCGGTGACCTCGCGGACGGTGGTGTGCACGTCGTCGGCGGTCAGGACCGTACGGACGATCTCGACCAGCTTCATCGCCGGCGCCGGGTTGAAGAAGTGCATCCCGATGACGTCCTGCGGGCGGGAGGTGGCCCGGGCGCAGGCCACGACCGGCAGCGAGGAGGTCGTGGTGGCCAGCACCGCGCCCGGCCTGCAGATCTTGTCCAGGCGGGCGAAGAGCTCCTGCTTGATCCCCAGGTCCTCGGCGACCGCCTCGACGGCCAGGTCGACCTCGGCGAAGGCGTCCAGCGAACCGGCCGGCGTGATCCGGGCCAGCGTCTGGTCGCGGGCCTCCCCGGTGATCCGGCCCTTGTCGACCGAGCGGGCCAGCGACTTCGCGATGTAGGCCTTGGCCGCGTCCGCCTTCTCCTGCGAGCGGGCGGCGAGGACGACGTCGTACCCGGCCTTGGCGAAGACCTCGGCGATGCCGGAGGCCATCGTGCCCGAGCCGGCCACGCCGACCGAGCGGACCTCGCGGCCCGCCCCGCCCGGGCCCGACGCGTCGGGGGTCAGCGCGTCGGCGACCTTCTCGGCCGAGCCCGGCGCAGCGTAGGAGTAGAAGCCGCGGCCCGCCTTGCGGCCGGTCAGACCGGCCTCGGAGAGCTGCCTGAGGATCGGCGCCGGGGCGTGCAGACGGTCGTGGGAGGCCTGGTACATCGCGTCCAGGACGGTACGGGCGGTGTCGATGCCCACCAGGTCGAGCAGCTCCAGCGGGCCCATCGGCAGGCCGCAGCCCAGCTTCATCGCCGCGTCGATGTCCTCGCGGGAGGCGTAGCGGGCCTCGTACATGGCCGCGGCCTGGTTCAGGTAGCCGAAGAGCAGCCCGTCCGCGATGAAGCCGGCCCGGTCGCCGACCGCCACCGGCTCCTTGCCGAGGTCCTGGGCCAGCCGGGTGACCGCGTCCACCGCCCGCGGGTCGGTCAGCACCGAGGAGACCACCTCGACCAGCTTCATCGCCTGGACCGGCGCGAAGAAGTGGAGGCCGAGGACGCGCTCCGGGTGCGCCGAGTCGGCGGCGAGCCGGGTCACGGAGAGGGCGTTGGTGCCGGTCGCGAGGATGGCGTCCGGCCGGACGATCCCGTCCAGCGCCCGGAACACCTCCTGCTTGGTCTCGTACGACTCGGGGACCACCTCGATGACGAGGTCGGCCGCGGCGGCGGCCTGGAGGTCCGAGTAGACGCGGAAGCGCGCCAGCGCGTCCTGCCGCTCCTCCTCGGTGATGCGCTCACGGGCCACCGCGCGGGCGGTGGACGCCTCCAGGGCGGCGACGGCCCGGCCGGCCGCGGATTCGCTGACGTCGATGCCGACGACCTCGCGGCCGGCCCGGACGAGGACGTCGGCGATGCCGGTGCCCATGGTGCCGAGACCGACGACGGCGATGGTGGAGAGAGGGGTGTCCATCAGGGGACTCCTGGGAGGAAGAGTGACGACTGAGGGCGGTGCGCGCGCGGAAAGAAGAGGGGCGCGGGAAATGCCGGGGGCGCGGTCCGCCGCAGGGATGCGGCGCCGCGGTGTACGGAGATGCGGCCCCGGCGCACGGCGGCGGGGGCCTGGAGAAAAGAGGGGGCGAAGGCTCTGTCCCTGAGCCACGCCGAGAACTGCCGAACCGACCAGCGCCCGCCGCGGCTGCGTCACCAGGCCGCGGCGAGAAGTGCGGGGGTTCCCCGCTCACTTGAGATTAACCGGCGGGTAACGAGCGCGCCAGTCCTGGGAAGTCGGGAAAATGTGATGTGGATCGCGGATAGCCTCGGATTCATGGAAAAGCCCGAGGGAATCTCCGACGATCCCGAATTCTGCTCGATGATCGATCGATTGCGGGACGAGATCGAGAACACGGAGGGAAGTGTTCCCGCCGCATTCGGAGAACTCGCCCGCACCACCGATCCCGAGGAACTCCACGGCCTGCTCACCGCCCCCGGGCAGCCGCTCTGGACCCGCGAGATCGCCGCCTACCGGCTCGGCACGGCCGGCGACCCCCGCGCCTTCGAGGCCCTGGTGCTCCTCCTCAACCACCGGGACCCCGAGCGGTGCGTCACCGCCGCCCACGCCCTCGTCCGGCTCGGCGACCCGCGCACCGCCCGGGCCGCCGCCGCCCTCGCCACCAACGAACTCCGCGCCGCCTACGCGCTGTTGCCGGTGCGGCTCCTCGCCGACCTACGCGCGCCCGAGTCCGTCCCCGCCCTGGTCGCCGTGCTGGAGCGCCGGCTGGTGGCCGGCGACCCCCACTGGCGGGTCGGACTCGCCTGCGTCGAGGGCCTCGGCGCGCTCGGCGACCCGCTGGCCCGGGACGTCCTCGAGGCGGCCCTCCCGCACCCCCGGCTCGGCCGCGCCGCCGAGCGCTCGCTGACCCTCCTCGGCGGCCCCGCGGTCTGACCGGCCGCCCGCGCCGACGACCCGCCGGAGACCGCCGGGCACCCCGGCGAGCCCGGCGAGGACGGGTGGGAGCGCCGCCAGCGCGAAACAGACGGCGAGCGGGAGCCGGTCGACCAGCAGGCCCGCCCCCGCGGTCGCGGCCGTGGTGCCCGCGTTGAAGGCCGTGTTGACCCGGGCGCCGGCCCGGGTGCGGCGCTCCGCCCCGACGGACTCGTCGGCCAGCAGATAGGCGGTGGTCAGCACCGGGGCCACGAAGAGGCCGCCCAGCGCCATCCCGGCGACCAGGACGTACGGATGGGGGGCGAGTCCCGTCGCCCCCAGCACCGCGCCGAGAGCGAGCCCGAGGACCGTGAGCCGGGAGGCGAGGGAGCCCCGCCACGGCACGGCGCCGAGGACGAGGCCGCCGACGGCGCTGCCCGCGGAGAGCGCCGCCAGCGCCCAGGGCATCAGCCCCGGCCGTCCGGCCGCGTCCGCGAAGGCCACCACCAGCAGCTCCACCGCCCCCAGGCACAGGCCCAGGGCGGCCGCCCCGGCCGTCGCCCGCCGCAGACCGCGCGGTGAGGGGCCCCCGCCGGAGGGACCGGGGGCGGGTTCCGGGGCGGGGGCCGTCGCCGCGCCCGGGGCGGACCGGGTCAGCGGCGAGGAGACGAAGAGCAGGCCGCCCGTCAGGACCAGGACCGCGCTCAGCGCGAGGCCCGCCGGCGGGGTGGCCGCGAGCAGCACCAGGCCCACCAGCAACGGGCCCGAGACGAAGAGCAGTTCCTCCGCGACCGTGTCCAGGCTGTACGCCCGGCGCAGCAGGTCCCGGTCGGTCAGCTGCCGGCTCCACAGCGCGCGCATCACCGGCCCCAGCGGCGGTGTCGCGGTGCCGGCCGCCCCGGCCAGCGCCGTCAGGACGGCGTCCGGGGTGTGGGGCCGGGCGCAGACCGCGGCGAGGGCGGCGAGCAGCACCGCGTACAGGAGGACGAGCGGGGGCAGGGCGCGGCCGGGGCCGTGCCGGTCGACGAGCGCGGCCCGGACCGGCGACAGGACCACGGAGGCGAGCCCGAAGGCCGCGAGCGCGGTGCCGGCGGTCGTGTACGAGCCGGTCGTCGCCTTCACGGAGAGCAGCAGGGAGAGGGGGGCCGTCCCGTTGGAGAGCCGGCCGAGCAGGGCGGCGCCGAAGGTGCGGCGCGCGTAGGGGGCCCGCAGCACCGCCGCGTACGAGGGCACGGCGGAAGGCGTGGGGGCGGGGGGTGACACGGACACGGTGGTGTTCCTCGGAGAGGGCGCGCTTCAGCCCAGGGGGGAGCGCGCCGGGTGTGCGGGGACGGCGGGACGCCGCGCCGGGGACGGACCCTGGGCACGGAGGTCGGGACGCCGACTCCTACGCACGGAAGAGGAACACGCGCGCCAACGTAGCAGCAGCGGTGCGGGCCGGACCAGCGCGCCCGTGGCGATGCCCGCACCCCGGGGGGCGCGGGCATCGCCACGGGCGGTGGACCGGGGTCAGCGCACGTGGCCGAGGAGGCCGTGGAGGGCCGTCCCGGCGGCCTGCATCGGGGCCGAGGCCTTCCGGCCGGCGTCCTTCGGCGCGGCGGCCGGGTCGGGCTCGGGCCCGGGCAGGGCGGCGCAGACCGCGTCCACCTCGGAGTCGCCCTCGGCGCGCGGCACGGTGCCGGTGGCGAGGTAGGTGCTCAGGTGCGCGTCGAGGCAGTCGTTCCCCGCCAGGGTCACGCCGTGGTTCCCGCCGCCCTGCTCGACGACCAGGCTGGAGCCGCGCACCATCCGGTGCAGGGCGAGCGCGCCCTCGTACGGGGTGGCGGCGTCCTCGGTGGCCTGGAGGATGAGGACCGGCGGCAGCTGGTCGTTGGTGACGTCCGGCGGGCTGAGCGGTGCCACCGGCCAGAACGCGCAGGGCGCGTTGTACCAGGCGTTGTTCCAGGTGGAGAAGGGCGCCTTGGCGTGGACGTCCCAGTTGTCCTTGCGCCAGACGTTCCAGTCCTTGGGCCAGGCGGCGTCCCGGCACTGGACGGCGGTGTAGACGGAGTAGCCGTTGTCGGCGGCGGAGTCGGCCTCGCCGTACCGCTCCCAGGCGGCGGTGAGCGGCGCCGGGTCCTCCTCGTTCACGTACGCCGAGAAGGCGCTCGCGAGCTTCGGCCAGTAGCCGTCGTAGTAGCCGCCGGGCAGGAAGGTGTCCTCCAGCTCCCCGGGGCCGACCTTGCCGCCGGCCGGGGAGTCGCGCAGCTCCTCGCGCATCCGGTACCAGGCGGCCTCGACGGCGGCCGGGTCGGTGCCCAGCCCGTAGGCGGCGTCGTGCTCGGCCACCCAGGCCATGAAGTCCTTGTGGCGGGTGTCGAAGGCGTAGTCCTGCGCGATGTTGTCCTCGTACCAGACGCCGTTCGGGTTGACCACGGAGTCCAGCGCCATCCGGCCCACCCGCTCCGGGTACAGGCGGGCGTAGACCGCACCCAGGTAGGTGCCGTACGAGTAGCCGAGGTAGTTGATCCGCTCGGTGCCCAGCGCCCGCCGGATGAGGTCGATGTCGCGGGCGGTGGAGACGGTGTCGATGTACGGGAGGACGTCCTGGTGCTTCTTGCCGCACGCGGCGGCGAAGGCCTGGGCGCGCTCCAGGGCGGCGCGCTCGGCGTCGGTGCCGCGCGGCACCGAGTCGGGGCGCACCGGGTCGAAGTGGCCGGGCCGGCAGTCGAGCGCGGGCTCGCTGCTGCCGACGCCGCGCGGGTCGAAGCCGATGACGTCGTACCGGGCCGCGACGTCGGCGGGCAGCGAGGCGGCGACGTAGCCGGCCATGCCGCGCCCGCTGCCGCCCGGGCCGCCCGGGTTGACCAGGAGCGGCCCCAGGGAGGTCTCGGCGGTGTGCGGGATCCGGGTCAGCGCGAGCGTGATGCTCCGGCCGGCCGGGTCGTCGTGGACGAGCGGCACCTCGAGGGTGGCGCACTGGAGCCGGGGATACGCCTTGGTGGCGCAGCCGGTCCAGGCGAGGGAGGGGAGGGGGCGGGGGGCCGGTTCACCGGTGCCCGCTGCGGACGCGGGCAGGACGGTGACCGTCCCGGCGACCAGTGCCCCAGCGGCGATCAGCATTCCTGCGCGGGTGGTCATGGAGCGTGGAGTGCCCCGCGGGGCGGGGGGACACGACCTGTTCCGGCGGTAATCGACCCGAACGGAGGGGTCGATGACGGCGTGTCAGGTGACCTCTCGGCGTGTCGGCGGGCCCGGAGCGCGGCGAGGTGCTCCGGGTCGCGCGTCGGCGGCGGCGGGCCGGGGGCGGGGCGCGGGGCGGCCCGGTCGGCGGGACCGATCCCGAACTCGGCGGCGAGCTCGTGGACCTGGCGGGTGACGCTGCGCTGGTACCGGGTCGGGGCGTAGGCGCCGCCGGCGTACATCCGCTCGTACCGTCCGACCAGCCCGGGGTGGCGGCGGGCGAGCCAGGCCGTGAACCACTCGCGGGCACCGGGCCGCAGGTGGAGGACGAGGGGGGTGACGGAGACGGCGCCGGCCTCGGCGGCGGCGCGGACGGTGGCGCGCAGCTGCTCGGGGGAGTCGCCGAGGAACGGCACGACGGGCGCCATCAGGACCCCGCAGTCGATGCCGCGCTCGCCCAGGGCCCGGACCACGTCGAGGCGGTGGTGCGGGGAGGGCGTGCCCGGTTCGAGGGTGCGCCACAGCTCCTCGTCGGTGAAGCCGACCGAGACGGAGACGCCGACCTCGGTGACCTCGGCGGCCTGGGCGAGCAGCTCCAGGTCGCGCAGGATCAGGGTGCCCTTGGTGAGGAGGGAGAAGGGGTTGGCCCGGTCGCGGAGCGCGGTGAGGATGCCGGGCATGAGCCGGTACCCGGCCTCGGCCCGCTGGTAGCAGTCGACGTCGGTGCCCATCGCGATGTGGGCGCCCTGCCAGTGGCGGGAGGCGAGCTGGCGGGCGAGGAGCTCGGGGGCGTTGACCTTGACGACGATCCGGGAGTCGAAGCCGGGGCCGGTGCCGAGGCCGAGGCGGCCGTGGGCCCCGCGCGCGAAGCAGTAGACGCACGCGTGCGCGCAGCCCCGGTAGGGGTTCACGGTCCATTCGAAGGGCATCCGGGAGGCGCCCGGGACCCGGTCGAGGATGGTGCGGGCCCGGATCTCGTGGAAGGTGACGCCGCGGAACTCGGGCCCTTCGAGGGTGCGGACGGTGGCCGCGTCCGCGCCCCACGGGGAGGCGTCGGCGGGCGCGGGAGGGTTCTCGCCCAGGTGATCCCGGCGCATGGGCGCCTCCTCGCTCTCGCTCGTGCAGACGTTCGATTGACGCGGCGCCCAGAATAGAACATCCGTTCCCTTGATCGTCGCAACCCCGATTTCGCGCCCCGCGGGGCACGTGGTTCGCTTGGGCCCACACCCCCCGACGAACCATGACAGCTGGAGGAAATGCGATGGCGCAGGTCGAGGCCACGACGGAACGGATCATCGCGGCGGACGCGGAGACCGTGTTCGACACGCTGGCCGACTACAGCGGCACGCGCGCGAAGCTGCTGCCCGAGCACTACAGCGAGTACGAGGTGCGCGAGGGCGGCGACGGCGAGGGCACCCTCGTCCACTGGAAGCTCCAGGCCACCAGCAAGCGCGTCCGCGACTGCCTCCTGGAGGTCACCGAGCCCACCGACGGGCAGCTCGTCGAGAAGGACCGCAACTCCTCCATGGTCACCACCTGGACCGTGACCCCGGCCGGCGAGGGCAGGTCCCGCGCCGTCGTCACCTCCGTCTGGAACGGCGCCGGCGGCATCGGCGGCTTCTTCGAGCGGACCTTCGCCCCCAAGGGCCTCGCCCGGATCCACGACGCCGTGCTCGCCAACCTGGCGGCCGAGACCGAGAAGTAACGCCCGGGGCGTTCACCGATTCGAGTGGATTCCCCGCCGCCCCCGTACCGGCGCCCGGCATGCCGAGGGGGCGCGGGGAGTTCCGCAAACGCGCTGATGAGCGCCGCAAGTGCCCCTCCGCTCCGCGCCGTTCGCCCGCACCGCACCCCCGTCGGGCCACCGCGCGCCCGTACCGCCCGACTTGCTCCCGCTTCGCGCCCGATGCGAAGAATGGCCCGGCGCCGAGGCCGCTTCCGAGCCCGGCCGGAGCCGTGACGAGGGGAGCCGTACGTGGGTGCGATCACGCTGGTGAAGGACGCCGGAGGGGCCGCCGCGCTCCCCGGCGACGGGCCGGCCGGCGGACCCCCGCCGCCGCCCCCGGCCGACACCCCGCTCGACCCCCGCCGGGTCCGCCTCGTCTTCTTCGGCCTGATGCTCGCGCTGCTCCTCGCCGCGCTGGAGCAGATGATCGTCGCCACCGCCCTGCCGAAGATCGTCGGCGAACTCCAGGGCCTGGACCGGATGTCCTGGGCGATCACCGCCTACTTGCTGACCTCCACCATCGGCCTGCCCGTCTACGGCAAGCTCGGCGACCTCCTCGGCCGCAAGGGCGTCTTCCTCTTCGCCATCGTCGTCTTCGTCATCGGCTCCGGACTCGCCGGCTGGTCCCGCAGCATGGACGAGCTCATCGCCTTCCGCGCCCTCCAGGGCGCCGGCGCCGGCGGCCTCATGATCGGCGTCCAGGCGATCATCGCCGACATCGTCCCCGCCCGCGAACGCGGCCGCTACATGGGCATGATCGGCGCCGCCTTCGGCCTCGCCTCCGTCGCCGGACCGCTCCTCGGCGGCTTCTTCACCGACCACGTCTCCTGGCGCTGGTGCTTCTACTTCAACGTGCCCTTCGGGCTCGTCACCCTCGCCGTCGTCGCCGTCGTCCTGAAACTGCCCAAGCCGAAGACCCGCGCACGCTTCGACGTCCTCGGCACCCTGCTCCTCGCCGCCGCCTCCACCTGTCTGGTCCTGCTGACCAGTTGGGGCGGGACGGAGTACGACTGGGACGACCGGGTCATCATCGGCCTCGGCTGCGGCGCCGCCGGAACCGTCCTGCTCTTCCTGGTCGTCGAGCACCTCGCGCCCGAACCCCTCATCCCGCTGCGGCTGTTCCGCGACTCCGTCTTCACGGTCACCGCGCTCGTCGGCGCCGTCGTCGGCATCGCCCTCTTCGGCGCCGCCAGCTACCTGCCGAGCTTCCTCCAGATGGTCGAGGGCGCCACCGCCACCGAGTCCGGACTCCTGATGCTCCCGCTCATGGGCGGGATCGTCGTCGCCTCCGTCGTCTCCGGCCAGCTCATCAGCCGCACCGGCCGCTACAAGGCCTACCCGGTCCTCGGCGCCGCCCTCGCCGTCCTCGGCATGGGCCTGCTCTCCCGCATGGACATCGGCACGCCCCGCCTCACCCACAGCCTCTGGCAGGCCGTCCTCGGCACCGGCATCGGCCTGATCATGCCCGTGCTGATCCTCGCCGTGCAGAACTCGGTCCGCCCCGCCGACCTCGGCACCGCCACCAGCGCCCACAACTACTTCCGCCAGATCGGCGGCAGCGTCGGCGCCGCGGTCTTCGGCACCGTCTTCGCCGCCCGCCTCGACGACGCCCTCGCCGACCGGCTCCCCGCGCTCCAGGGCTCCGGCGCCCAGGGCGCGACCGCCCTGCCGCCCGCCGAGGCGATCACCCCGCAGACCGTGCACGCCCTGCCGCCGGCCGTGCGCGACCTCTACGTCCAGGCGTACGCGGACGCCATGCCGCGCATCTTCCTCTACCTCGTGCCGGTCCTCGTGCTCGGCCTCGTCCTCGCCTTCTTCCTCAAGGAGAAACCGCTGGTGTCCCACCACAGCCCCGCCACCGAGGCCGCCGACGCCCCCTACGACCGGGCCGCCGCCCAGGCCGTGCCGCCCGCCCGTCACGCGGCCCCCGCCCCGGCCCCGGCCCCCGCCCACCACCACGGCGGTCTGCCGGTCTGCGGCACCGTCCAGCACCACGACGGCAGCCGCGTCCCCCGTGCCGCCCTCACCCTCATCGACGTCGGCGGGCGCCAGATCGGGCGCGGCGCCAGCGGTGAGGACGGGCGGTACGCGCTCAGCGTGCCCGGCAGCGGCGCGTACGTGCTCATCGCCGCCGCCGGCGGGCACCAGCCGCAGGCGGTCTCCGTCACCGTCGGCGACCGGCCCGTCGAGCTCGACGTCGTCCTCGGCGGCGCCGGCCGCCTCGCGGGCAGCGTCCTCACCGCCGACGGCACCCCCGTCCGCGACGCCGCCGTCACCCTCACCGACGTGCGCGGCGAGGTCGTCGCCTCCACCCGCAGCGGACGCGAGGGCGGGTACGTCATCACCGAGCTGGTCGCCGGCGAGTACACCCTCGCCGCCAGCGCCCCCGCCTTCCGGCCCGCCGCCGTCCCGGTCAGCGTCCAGTCCTCCCGCGAGACCCGGCAGGACATCGAGCTGGCGGGCGGCGCCGTGCTGCGCGGCACCGTCCGGGCCGGCGGCGGGCGCCCGGTGGAGGACGCCCGGGTCACCCTCCTGGACGCGGCGGGGAACGTCGTCGACACCCTCACCACCGGGCCCGACGGCACCTTCCGCTTCGTCGACCTGTCCTCCGGCGAGTACACGGTCATCGCCGCCGGCTACCCGCCCGTCGCCACCGTCCTCCAGGTGGCCGGCGGCGGCCGCACCGAGCGCGACCTCCAGCTCGGCCACCAGGACTGACCGGACCCGGACCTCAGGAGGCGGCCGGCGCCGCCTTGCGCAGCGCGGCGATGCAGCTGCCGATCGCCTCCTGGAGGGCTTCGAGCCGCTGGAGCATGTCCTCCTCGTAGATCTCCTCCTCCATGACCTCGTCGAGCGTCAGCTCCTCGAAGACCTTCGTGGCCTTCTGCAGGCTGCTGTAGAAGCGGGTCCTGCGCTCCTGGACGCGCAGCGCCGGGTCCTCCTCGACGGCCCTGGCGACGAGCCCCCGCACCGACTCGTAGGCCTCGCCGGCCCACTCGCCGGCCTCCTCCGAGTCGTCCAGCTCGTCGAGCAGCGACAGGTGCCGCTCGGCCTCCGCGCGCACCTCGGCCGGCGCCTCGACGGTCTGCCCAGCGGGCGTCTTGACCTGACCGTTCTCGACGATCTGGCGGACGTAGCCGATCCGGTCCGCGACCTTCGCCTCGCTCGCCACCGCCTTCTTCAGGTCGTCGGTGCGGGCGATGGCCCGGGCCATCTCCGTCTGGAGCGCCGGGTCCTCCTTCATCCGGTCGAGCAGCGCCCCGCGCGCCGCCTCGGCCGTCCCCGGGTCGGCGAGGATCGCGGCCCGCAGCGCCGTCGGGTTCTCCGCCACCTCCAGCGCCTTCGTCGGCCGGATGCCCTCCGCCTCGGCCGCCGCGCTGATCGCCTGCCCGCGCACGGAGGAGGCGCTGTTGCGGGAGGCGTAGTACGACAGCCAGACGTCCGCGTCCGGCAGGTCGATCTCCGCGCCCGGCTCCAGCACCTCGAACTGCGGCACCAGACCGTCGTCGGCCGCCATGTCCCACGCCTTGTAGTACCGCATCACGCGCTCCGCCGAGCACCCGGCCAGCGCCGCGAACGCGCGCGCCGACACCTTCCGGGCCGCCGCGCCCTCGGCGGGCTGCCCGCCGGGCCGCACGCTGCGCGCCACCTTGAGCGCGAACGCCCAGCCGCCGGTCCGGGCGTAGACCCCGAAGTCCCGGGCGTCCCGCACCACGACGGGGTCGTGGTCGGCGGGGTCGGCGGACGCGTCCTCCGCGTCCTCCCCGGCCCCGGCGTCCTCCACGCCTCCCGCGGCCTCCTCGGGCGCCCCGTCCTCCTCGGGCGCACCGGGGCCGGGGGCGGCCTGCGGCTCCGCCGCCCCGGGGACCCAGAAGCCCTCCTCCGGCTCGTCGGCGGGGGTGGGGGTGGTGTCGGACGGATCGAGGGCGATGGTCACCGAGGGCACTCCGGTTCGGTCGGGCGGGACAACTGCGGCCGACAGCCTATACATACCTCTTGGCGATGTTTGGTCCGTTTCGGAGAACGGGCGGGAACGTGCCGGTGGTCCAGGCCGGTGGCGGTTTTCCACAGGGGTGGTACGGGCGTCCGGCGGCGCGTACGGTGCCTGACATGAAGATCCTCATCAGCGCCGACATGGAGGGCGCCACCGGCGTCACCTGGCCCGCCGACGTGCTGCCCGGCACGGCGCAGTGGGAGCGCTGCCGCCCGATGTTCACCTCGGACGTGAACGCGGCGGCGCTCGGCTTCTTCGACGGCGGAGCCGACGAGGTGCTGGTGAACGAGGCGCACTGGACGATGCGGAACCTCCTCCTGGAGCGGCTCGACGAGCGCGTCGAGATGCTCACCGGGCGGCACAAGGCGCTGTCGATGGTCGAGGGCGTCCAGCACGGGGACGTCGACGGGATCGCCTTCGTCGGCTACCACACCGGCGCCGGCGCCGAGGGCGTCCTCGCCCACACCTACCTGGCCAACTCGATCACCGGCGTCTGGCTGAACGGCCTCCGGGCCAGCGAGGGCGTGCTCAACGCGCACGTGGTCGCCGAGTACGGCGTCCCCGTCGTCCTCGTCACCGGCGACGACCTCACCTGCGAGGACGCCGTCGACTACGCCCCCGAGGCCCTCAAGGTCGCCGTCAAGGACCACGTCTCGCGGTACGCGGCCGTGTGCCGGACACCGGCCCGCACCGCCGCCGACATCCGGGCCGCCGCCCGTGAGGCCGCCGCCCTCGCCGTCCGCCACGACCCGGTCCACGCCGGGCCGCACACCGTCCAGGTCGAGTTCGACGCCGAGCACCTGGGCGCCGCCGCCACGGTGGTTCCCGGCGTGGCGCGGAGCGGCGAGCGGCGCGTCGCCTACACCAGCGGGACGATGTACGAGGCGATCCGCACGTTCAAAGCGGTCACGACGATCGTCTCGGCCGCCGTGGAGGAGCAGTATGGCTAGCAGCACGCCCCCCGCGGGCGCGTCCCCCGTGGACGCGCCCTCCGCAGGACCGGACGCGAAGGCGCTCGACGAGGTCGTCGCCTTCACCTCCGACCTCATCCGCATCGACACCACCAACCGCGGCGGCGGCGACTGCCGCGAGCGCCCCGCCGCCGAGTACGTCGCCGAGCGGCTCGCCGGAGCCGGGCTCGACCCCACCCTCCTGGAGCGCACCCCGGGCCGGACCAACGTGGTCGCCCGCATCCCCGGCACCGACCCCACCGCCCCCGCGCTCCTCGTCCACGGACACCTCGACGTCGTCCCCGCCGACCCGGCCGAGTGGACCGTCCACCCCTTCTCCGGCGAGGTCCGCGACGGCGTCGTCTGGGGCCGCGGCGCCGTCGACATGAAGAACATGGACGCGATGGTCCTCGCCGTCGCCCGCTCCTGGGCCCGCCAGGGCGTCCGCCCGCGCCGCGACGTCGTCCTCGCCTACACCGCCGACGAGGAGGACAGCGCCGCGGACGGCTCCGGCTTCCTCGCCGACCGGCACGCGGCCCTCTTCGACGGCTGCACGGAGGGCATCAGCGAGTCCGGCGCCTTCAGCTTCCACCCCCAGCCGGGCATGACGCTCTACCCGATCGGCGCCGGCGAGCGGGGCACCGCCTGGCTCAGGCTCACCGCCCACGGCCGGGCCGGCCACGGCTCCAAGGTCAACGAGGCCAACGCCGTCACCCGCCTCGCCGCCGCCGTCGCCCGCATCGGCGCCCACACCTGGCCCGTCCGGCTCACCGCCACCGTCCGCGCCGCCCTCACCGAGCTGGCCGCCCTGCACGGCATCGAGGTCGACACCGACGACCCCCACCTCGACGTGCCGCTCCTCCTCGACAAGCTCGGACCGGCCGCCGCCCTCGTCGAGGCCACCGTCCGCAACAGCTCCAACCCGACGATGCTCCAGGCCGGCTACAAGTGCAACGTCATCCCCGGCCAGGCCGTCGCCTACGTCGACGGACGGATGCTCCCCGGCACCGAGGAGGAGTTCGCCGCCACCATGGACCGGCTCACCGGCCCGGACGTGGCCTGGGAGTTCCACCACCGCGAGGTGCCCCTCGAAGCCCCCGTCGACGTCCCGACCTTCGCGAAACTGCGGGCGGCCGTCGAGCGCTTCGACCCGGACGGGCACGCCCTGCCCTTCACCATGTCCGGCGGCACCGACGCCAAGCAGTTCTCCCGGCTCGGCATCACCGGCTACGGCTTCTCGCCGCTGAAGCTGCCCCCCGGCCTGGACTACGGCGCGCTCTTCCACGGCGTGGACGAAAGGGTCCCCGTCGACGCCCTGCACTTCGGCGTCCGGGTGCTCGACCACTACCTGAGGACCGCGTAGACCCGCACGCCCGCGAAGAACCGACCCGGACCCTGGGGGATCGAGGATGCAGAACACGGCCGCCTACGGCAGCTGGCCGTCACCCGTCTCGGCCGCGCTCGCGGCCGCCGGCGACGGGCGGCCCGACCACCTGGGCACCGTCGGCGACGAGGTCTGGTGGACCGCGCCCCGCCCCGCCGAGGGCGGCCGCCGCACCCTCGTCCGGCGCCGTGCCGACGGCACCGAGGAGACCCTCCTGCCGCCGCCGTGGAACGTGCGGAGCCGGGTCATCGAGTACGGCGGCCGGCCCTGGGCCGCCGTCGAGCGGCCCGGCACCGGCCCCCTGCTGGTCTTCTGCCACTTCCCCGACCAGCGGCTGTACGTCCACGAGCCCGACGCGGCACCCGGCGCCGCGCCGCGGCCGCTCACCCCCGTCTCCGGGGTCGGCGGCGGACTGCGCTGGGCCGACCCCGTGCCGATGCCCGACCGGGGCGAGGTCTGGTGCGTCCTGGAGGAGTTCACCGGCCCCGCGCCGACCGACGTCCGCCGGGTCCTCGCCGCCGTGCCGCTCGACGGCTCCGCCGCCGACGACCGGACCGCCGTGCGGGAACTCTCCGACGGACGCCACCGGTTCGTCACCGGGCCCCGCGTCTCGCCGGACGGCCGGCGGGCCGTCTGGCTCGGCTGGGACCACCCCCGGATGCCCTGGGACGGCACCGAGGCGATCCTCGCCACGATCAGCGCCGACGGCACCTTCGAGGACGCCCGGCCGGTCGCCGGCGGACCGGAGGAGTCGGTGCCGCAGGCCGACTGGGACGCGGCCGGCCGGCTCCTCCTCGCCAGCGACCGCACCGGCTGGTGGAACCTCTACCGCGCCGAGGTCGCCGCCGACGGCGCCCTCGGCCCGCTCCGGGCCCTCTGCCCCCGCGAGGAGGAGTTCGCCGGACCGCTCTGGCAGACCGGACTCACCTGGTTCCGGGCCCTGGAGACCGGGCCCGTCGCCGTCCTCCACGGGCGGGGCGACGCCGTCCTCGGGATACTCGACCCCGACACCGGCACCCTCGCCGACGCCCCCGGTCCCTGGACCGCGTGGAGCTCCACCCTCGCCGTCCACGGCAGCCGCGTCCTCGGCGTCGCCGCCGGCCCCGACCGCCGCCACGAGATCGTCGAGCTCGACACCCGCACCGGCCGCACCCGGGTCGTCGGCTCCCCGCACACCGACGCCGTCGACCCCGCCCACTACCCCGACCCCGTCGTCCGCACCTTCACCGGCCCCGGCGGGCGCGACATCCACGCCCACGTCCACCCGCCGCGCAACCCCGCCGCCACCGGACCCGCCGGCGAGCTCCCGCCCTACGTGATCCGCGCCCACGGCGGCCCCACCGGGCACTCCGCCCTCGTCCTCGACCTGGAGATCGCCTACTTCACCTCGCGCGGCATCGGGGTCGCCGAGGTCAACTACGGCGGTTCCACCGGCTACGGCCGCGCCTACCGCGAGCGGCTGCGCGGCGAGTGGGGCGTCGTCGACGTCGAGGACTGCGCCGCCGTCGCCGCCGCCCTCGCCGCCGAGGGCGCCGCCGACCCCGCCCGCCTCGCGATCCGCGGCGGCAGCGCCGGCGGCTGGACCAGCGCGGCCTCCCTCGTCCGCACCGACGTCTACGCCTGCGGCACCATCGTCTACCCCGTCCTCGACCTCAAGGGCTGGGCCACCGACGAGACCCACGACTTCGAGTCCCGCTACCTCGACGGGCTCGTCGGGCGCATCGACGAGGTGCCCGAGCGGTACGAGGAGCGCTCGCCGGTCGAGCACGTCGACCGCATCACCGCGCCCTTCCTGCTCCTCCAGGGCCTCGACGACGTCATCTGCCCGCCCGCCCAGGCCGAGCGCCTCCTCGCCCGCGTCGCCGGCCGGGGCGTCCCGCACGCCTCCCTCTTCTTCCCCGGCGAAGGCCACGGCTTCCGTCACGCCGACACCATGATCCGCGCCCTGGAGGCCGAACTCGCGCTCTACGCCCGGGTCTTCGGCTTCGACCGGCCCGACGTCCCGGAGCTGGAGCTGCGCACGTGACGGCCGCCGTACCGGAACTGGCCCGCCCGCCCCGGCTGCGGCCCGGGGACCGGATCGCCGTCGTCGCCCCCTGCGGCCCGGTGCCCGAGGACCGGCTCCTGCCCGGGCTCGACCTGCTGCGCGCGTGGGACCTCGAACCGGTCGTCGCCCCGCACGTCCTCGACGTCCACCCGGAGATCGGCCACCTCGCGGGCACCGACCGCGACCGCGCCCGCGACCTGACGGAGGCGTACACCGACCCCTCCGTCGCCGCCGTGATCTGCGCGCGGGGCGGCTACGGGGCCCAGCGCACGGTGGACCTGGTGGACTGGCCGGCGATCCGCGCGGCCGGCCCCAAACCCTTCGTCGGCTACAGCGACGCCACCGTCCTGCACGAGGCCTTCGCCGTCCGCGCGGGCCACGCCACCCTGCACGGGCCGATGGTCGCGACCGCCGCCTTCCTCACCGAGCCGCGCACCCGGGAATCGCTGCGGGCCACGCTCTTCGAGCCCGAGGCGGTCCGCACCCCGGCGACGGGGAGCGCGCTGGTGCCGGGCCGCGCCGCCGGAGTCACCCTCGGCGGCTGCGTCAGCCTGCTCGCCGCCGAGCTCGCCACCCCGCACGCCCGGCCCTCCGCCCGCGGCGGGCTGCTCCTCCTGGAGGACGTGGGGGAGGAGCCGTACCGCCTGGACCGGATCCTCACCCAGCTGCTGCGTTCCGGGTGGCTCGACGGCGTCGCCGGGATCGTCCTCGGCTCGTGGGAGGAGTGCGGTCCCTACGGGGAGGTCCGCGCGGTCCTCGCCGACCGGCTCGGCGGCCTGGGCGTGCCGGTCGTGGAGGAGGCCGGCTTCGGCCACCGCGCCACCGCGCCGACCGTCCCGCTCGGCGTCCCCGCGGTGCTCGACGCGGACGCGGGCACGCTCACCCTCGACGTACCCGCCCTGACCTGACCTGACCTGACCTGACCCGACCTGACCCGGCCTGACCCGGCAGACTGCTCCGGCCGACCCGACCGTCCTCCCCGATCCGAGCCGATCCGAGCCGATCCGATCCGAGCCGATCCGAGCCGATCCGACCGGTCCGGTGCGGCGGGGCTACTCCGCCGCCAGGCGGCGCCGGTGCTCGGTCGCCTTGCTCTGGCTGGTCTCCAGGTGGCGCAGGGCCAGCTCCTCGACGCCGTCCACGTCCCGCGCCTCGATCCGGAGGAACAGCTCCTCGTGCTCCTCGGCCACGACGGCGAAGTCGTCGTGCTGGCCGAGCAGCCAGCGCATCCGGCTCCGCAGCGTGCCCTCCAGCTCGGTCAGCAGGGTGTTGTCGGCGAGCTCGGTGACGGTCTCGTGGAAGTCGGCCGCCGCCCGGCGGGCCTCCGCCCCGTCGCCCCGGGCCGCCGCCGCCTGCTCGGCGTCGAGATCGGCGCGCAGCTTGGCGAGGCCCGCGCGGGTGCGCCGCTGGGCGGCGAGCCGGAAGGCCAGGATCTCCAGGGCGGAGCGGACCTCGATGAGGTCGGCGATGTCCGAGGCGGTGAACTCCCTGACCACCGCCCAGGTGCGCGGCCGGGGCGTCACGAGTCCCTCGTTGACCAGGTCCCGCAGGGCGTCGCGGACCGGCAGCCGGCTCACGTCCAGCTCGGCCGCGATCTCCCGCTCCACGAGCCGGCTGCCGGGCGCCCGCGTCCCGTCGATGATCTGGTCGCGCAGGGTGCGCGTGATCCGCTCCGACTCGGGCCTGAACTCCTCAGCAGCTGTCATGGCGCCATTCTTCCACCGGGGAGGGCGGCGACCGCCGCCCTCCCCGGGGCCGTCACAGCGCCGCGTATCCCGGGCGCACGATCTCCGCTATCAGCCGCTCGCGCTCCGGCAGGGGCAGGAAGGCGGCCTCCAGGGCGGCGACCGTGAACTCCTCGAAGACCTCGGGGCCGTACCCGAAGGCGTCCGCCATGTGCTGGAACTCCTCGCTCATGGTGGTGCCGGAGACCAGGCGGTTGTCGGTGTTCAGCGTGACGCGGAAGCCGAGGCGGCGCAGCTCGTCGATCGGGTGGGAGCCGTAGTCCTTGGCCGCGCCGGTCTGGAGGTTGGAGGTCGGGCAGACCTCCAGGGCGATCCGGTTGTCGCGGACGTAGGAGGCGAGCCGGCCCAGCGTGCCGTCCTCGGCGATGTCGTCGGTGATCCGGACGCCGTGCCCGATCCGCTCGGTGCCGCAGACCTGCACCGCCTCGTGGATCGACTCCGCGCCGACGGCCTCGCCCGCGTGGATGGTGAAGTGGCAGTTCTCCCGCTTCAGGTGCTGGAAGGCGGGCAGGTGACGGGCCGGCGGGTTGCCGATCTCGCCGCCGGCGATGTCGAAGCCGGCGACGCCGTTGTCCCGGTGGGCGACGGTCAGCTCCGCGATCTCCAGCGAGCGGTCGGTGTGCCGCATGCCGGTGAGCAGCGCGCGGACGGTGATCCGGCCGCCGGCGCGGCGCTCGCCCTCGCGGAAGCCGTCGTTGACCGCCTCGACGACCTCGTCGAGACCCAGTCCGGCCTCCAGGTGCTGCTCGGGGGCGTACCGCACCTCGGCGTAGACGACCCCGTCCGCCGCCAGGTCCTCGGCGCACTCGGCCGCGATCCGGACCAGCGCCTCGCGGGTCTGCATGACCGCGCAGGTGTGGGCGAAGGTCTCCAGGTAGCGCTCCAGCGAGCCGGAGTCGGCGGCGTCCCGGAACCAGACCGCGAGCTCGGCCGGGTCCTCGGTCGGCAGCGCGGTGTAGCCGCACTCCCGGGCCAGTTCGACGATGGTGGCCGGGCGGAGCCCGCCGTCGAGGTGGTCGTGGAGGACGGCCTTGGGGGCGCGGCGGATCCAGTCGGAGACGGTGGCCCGGGCAGGCGTGGCAGAGTTGTCAGACAAGTGCATGGCCGGGAAGTGTACGTCATGACCGGCCCGGCGCGAGCGCGACCGCCGGGGGAGGGATTCCGGTACGGCTCCGGGGGCGGAGGTCCCGGGCGCGCCCCGGTCGCCGGCCCGGGGCGCGGGGCGCTCCGGGCGCGGGCTCAGCGGGACTGGAGGACCGGCAGCGCGGGCGCGCCCGTCGGCAGCATGTGCTTGGCGGCCAGGACGGGGGTGTCCCCGACCCGGACCACCTGGGTGACCAGGACGGCCGGGGTGTCCGCGGGGCGGCCCAGCTGCTCGCCGCGCCGCCGCCCGAGCAGGGTGGCCGTGATCCCGCTGTGGGCGTGCAGGGCGACCTCCCGCGAGGCCCCGACCAGCACCGAGAGCATCGACGCGGCGGGCCGCGCCGCCGTCCCGGGGCCGTCCTCGCCCGCCCGCAGCGCGGCGGCGAAGGCGGGGTGGGCGCGGTCCAGGACCTCGTCCGCCGCCGCCCACTCGTGGCACAGCGCGGTGGGCCCGGACTCGCCGCCGAGCACCGACTCCCAGAACCGCAGCTCGGCCCGGGCCGGGGCCAGCAGGTGCTGGGTGGTGAAGTCGGTGGGCTCCTCCAGGGTGCGCAGCAGGGCCCGGACGCGGGGACCCGTGCCGCCGCCGATCAGTTCCTCCAGCGGCTGGAGGTGCTCGAAGCCGCGGCGGGGCGGCCGGGCGTTCACCGTCCGGCCCACTCCCCGGCGCACCGTGAGCAGACCGTCCTCCTGGAGCAGCAGCAGCGCCTCGCGCAGGGCGGGGCGGCTGACGCCCAGTTCGGCGGCGAGCTTCGGCTCGGAGGGGAGGGTGGATCCCGGCGGGTAGGTGCCGTCGTGGACGGCGTCCGCGATCCGCTCGTAGAGCGCCACCACCGGTCGCCGCCGGTGCCCGCTGACCGTCACGGTCCCTCCTCGTCGCGTCCCGTTCCGCCGTCGGGTCACCACGGTAGCGGCCCGGCGTTGTCTGACAAGTCACCCGGACGGCGCTGTCCACCGTCCCCTCGACGTGCCCGTCCCCCCATTCTGGTGCCACGGGTACGCCCGAGACGGACGACGGAGGAGAGGGCGGGCATGAGTCCCAAGGACACGACGGGCACGCGCAGGGGAGACCGGTTCGGCGCGGTCACCCCCGGACGGATCGGGATGGCGGTCGTCGCGGTCCTCCTGCTCGTCTTCATCTTCGAGAACACCCGCCAGGTCAAGGTCCGGCTGCTGATCCCCGAGGTGACGATGCCGCTGTACCTCGCCCTGCTCGGCACCGCGCTGCTGGGCGCGGCCTGCGGCTGGTACGCGGCCCGGAGGGGCCTGCGGGGGACGCGATGAAGCGCGGTGCCCTGATCGGGGCGGGCGCGGCGCTGGCCGTCGCGGCGGTGGCGGCCGGCGCGGCCGGGGACGCGGACTCCCGGCGCTCCCGCCGGGCGGCCCGGGCCGGCCGGCCGCCGATGCCGGACTTCCGCGGCCGGGCCCTGTGGCGGGTCTTCACCCGCCTCGACCACCGCACCCGGCTCGACGTCCACGACGCCAGCGGCCGCGACCGGAGGGTGCTGTGGCCGCCGCGCTGGCGGGTCTGCACCCAGTACCCGGCGGCGGGCGCCGGTCTGGACCGCCGCGCGACCGTCGTGATCGGCGTCCTGCGCAAGGGCGAGCCCTGCCCGCACCGCGTGACGGCGGCCCGGCGCTGACCGGCCCCGGCGGGGATAGCCTGGGCCCATGCCCGACGATCACGGCCGCTTCCTCGCCGCAGGCCCCCGCGTGGGCCTGCGGCCGTTCACGCTCGACGACGCCGGGGAGTTCACCGCGCGGGCGGAGGAGAGCGTGACGCTGCACACGCCCTGGCTGTTCCCGCCGCGCACCCCGGAGCGGTACGCCGCCTACGCGGGCGCGCTGATCGAGGAGCCGGCCCGGGCCGGCTTCCTCGCCTGCGAGCGGGAGGAGGGCGGGCGCATCGCCGGCTTCCTCACGATCAACAACATCGTCCACGGCGCCTTCCGCAGCGGGGCCCTCGGCTACGGCGCCTTCGCGCACGCCGCCGGACGGGGCCTGATGGGCGAGGCGCTCGGCCTGCTCCTCGGCCACGCCTTCGGGCCGATGGGGCTGCACCGGCTGGAGGCCAACATCCAGCCGGGCAACGCCCCCTCCCGCGCCCTGGTGGTCCGCGCCGGCTTCCGCCTGGAGGGCTTCTCGCCCGCCATGCTCCTCATCGACGGGGCCTGGCGGGACCACGAGCGCTGGGCGCTCACCGCCCCTTGCGGTTGATCTTCATCGTGTCGAGGTCGGTCACCGTGGACCTCAGCCCCCTGTGCCCGTGGCCGAGCGCGGCCAGCGCCGCCTCCACCCGCTCCTCGGCGAGCGCGCCGGCCATCTCGTCGCCGTCCTCGGCGTCCGACTCGACGACCAGCCGGTACGAGAAGTGCCGGAGCGTCCGGTCGTAGGCGAGCGAGCCCTCCTCGGTGAAGCGCATCGCCGTCAGGCCGTGCTCCTCCACCTCGGCGAGCAGCCGCTCCCGGCCCTCGGGCGACAGCCCGTCGAAGGTGCCCCGCACGATGACCCGGTAGGTGTGTGGTGTGCCCATCTCTCGTACTCCCGTGGTGCTCCGCGCGCCCGCCACCGCAGCGGACGACCCTCCACCCTAGGCCGGGGGGCCGCCGCGGCGCGCGGCCATTACCGGCGGAGGAAAGCCCTGGTCACGCGGTCTGTTCAGGGCGGTCGGGGGCGTGTTCCATGGGCGGATGACGACCGTACGACGTGCCGTGCTCACCCTCCCGGCGGCCCCGCTCGGCCCGGACAACCCGCTGCCGGCCCTCCGCGTCCCCGGCCCGGCGCACGCCCTCGGCCCCGAGGAGCTCGCCGCGCTGCCGCGCGAGATGGCGCGGGGCATCGGCCGGGCCCCGCTGCGCAGCCTGCTGCCCGCGCCGGTCCGCGACGGCTACGGCAGGGACCGCCCGGAGGGCGCCCTCGACGCCCTCGTCCTGGAGAACGACCGGCTGCGGGTCACCGTCCTGCCCGGCCTCGGCGGCCGGATCCACTCCCTGCACCACAAGCCGACCGGCCGCGAACTCGTCTACCGCAACCCGGTCTTCCAGCCCGCCGCCTTCGCCCTCAACGGCGCGTGGTTCTCCGGCGGCATCGAGTGGAACACCGGCGCCACCGGCCACACCACCCTCTCCTGCGCCCCGGTGCACGCGGCGACCGTGGCGGCGCCGGACGGCACCCCGATGCTCCGCCTCTGGGAGTGGGAGCGCCTGCGCGACCTGCCGTTCCAGGTCGACCTGTGGCTGCCGGAGGACTCCGACTTCCTGTACGCCGGCGTCCGCGTCCGCAACCCGCACGAGCGGCCGGCCCCCGTCTACTGGTGGTCCAGCACCGCCGTCCCCGAGCGCCGCCGGGTCCTCGCCCCCGCCGACGCCGCCTGGCACCACGGCTACGCGCGCGGCCTGCGCCGGGTCCCGGTGCCGGCCGGGCCGGACGGCACGGACCGCTCGCGGCCCGTGCGCAGCACCCACGCCGCCGACTGGTTCTACGACGTGCCGGACGGCCGGCGCCGCTGGATCGCCGCGCTCGACGAGGACGGCACCGGCCTCGTCCAGACCTCCACCGACGCGCTGCGCGGCCGCAAGCTCTTCGTCTGGGGCACCGGGCCCGGCGGCCGGCGCTGGCAGGAGTGGCTCACCGCCCCGGGCACCGAGGGGTACGCCGAGATCCAGGCCGGCCTCGCCCGGACCCAGCTCGAACACCTCGAACTCGCCCCGGAGTCGGAGCTGAGCTGGCTGGAGGCGTACGGGCCGCTGGCCGCCGACCCGGGCCCCGCGCTCGGCGCCGACTGGGCGGCCGCCCGCGCCGAGGCGGAGCGGAGCCTGGAGCGGGCGCTGCCCCGGGCCGCCGTCGACGCCGCCCACGCCGCCTGGCGCGAGCGGGCCGCCGACACCGACCCGGAGCCGGGCGCGGTCCTGGCGGCCGGTTCGGGCTGGGGCGCGCTGGAGGTGCTGCGGGCCGGTCACGCCCTCCCTGGCACGCCCTTCCCGGAGACCACCCTCGGTGCCGGGCAGGCGCCCTGGCGGGAGCTGCTGCGCACCGGCGTGCTGCCGCCGCCCGCGAAGGGCGCCGTGCCGTTCCCGCCGCAGGTCGCGCCGGCCTGGCGGGACATGCTGGAGACCGCCCCGGCGTCCCCGTCGACCGAGTACCACCTGGGCATCGCCCAGTGGCACGCGGGCGACCGGGCCCAGGCGGTCCGCAGCTGGGAGCGGGGCCTGGCCGGGGCGGCGGTCCGGTGGCCGCTGCTGTACTGCCTCGCCGTGGCCGACCGGGAGGAGGGGCATCCGGAGCGGGCCGCCCACCGCTTCGCCGAGGCGTGCGGGGAGCTGGAGGGGTCCGTGGACGGGCCGGCCGGGGCCGCCGCGACCGCCGCGCTGACCCGGGAGGCGGTCGACGCCCAGCTGGCGGCCGGCCGGCCCGAGCGGGCCCGCGCCCTGTGGCGGGGGCTGCCGGAGGAGGTCCGGGCGCGGGGCGCCTTCCGCTTCCTGGAGGCGAGGATCCTCCTCGCCGAGCGGCGGCCCGGCGAGGCCCGCGCCGTCTTCGACGCGGGCTTCGAGGTCCCGGACCTCCGCGAGGGGGCCGAGGTCATCGGCGAGCTCTGGTCCCGCCTGACCGACGAACCCCTCCCCGCCGCCTACGATTTCCGCATGCGGCCGTGAGGCTCCGGCCGGGTCAGGGCACCCGGCACAGGATCTCGCCGTGCGGCACGAAGAAGCAGGCGTCCTCCTGGGTGCCCCACTCGCGCCAGGCCTCGCCGATCTCCGTCAGCCCGGCCCGGGTGGCGTGGCCGCCCCCGACCGCCAGGTCCGCGTAGGAGGAGTCGACCGTGCGGTCCGCCCACAGGCCGCTCCACCAGGCCCGCTCGTCGGGGGTGGTGAAGGTCCAGGCGGTCGTGGTGGCGGTGACGTCGGTGAATCCGGCGTGCCGGGCCCAGGAGAACAGGCGCCGCCCGGCGTCGGGTTCGCCGCCGTTGGCGCGCGCGACCCGGTGGTAGAGGTCCAGCCAGCCGTCCAGGGCGGGCCGCTCGGGGTACCAGCCGAAGGCGCCGTAGTCGCTGTCGCGGGCGGCCACGATCCCGCCCGGCCGGCAGACGCGGCGCATCTCGCGCAGCGCCTGGACCGGGTCGCCCACGTGCTGGAGCACCTGGTGGGCGTGGACGACGTCGAAGGAGTCGTCGGGGAAGTCCAGGGCGTGCACGTCGGCGACCGCGAACTCCACGTTCTCCAGGCCCCGTTCGGCGGCCGTCGCACGCGCCTTCGCCAGGACGTCCCCGGCGGCGTCGACGGCGGTGACCCGGCCGGGGGCGACCAGCGCGGCCAGGTCGGCGGTGATGGTGCCGGGGCCGCAGCCGACGTCCAGCACGTCGAGCCCCGGGCGCAGCGATCCCAGCAGGTAGGCCGCCGAGTTGGCGGCGGTGCGCCAGGTGTGCGAGCGGAGGACCGACTCGTGGTGGCCATGGGTGTAGACGGCGGTCTCGTGGGCCTTCGGCCGCTCGGCGGCGTGCGTCATGGAAGCGACTCCCTCGGTGTGGGTGCGTGGTTCCACGGTAGGGCCATACTCCGCATCCTGAGACGTGCGTCTTGGGATGCGGACAAACAGTGAATGGCGTTCCGGTTCTACGGGGGTGCTGGGCAGGGCAGTTCGCGGCACGCCCGGGAGGGCCGGAAGGAGGACCCACGGATTGAAGTTGTCTTCTAGAAGGAAATTCCAATATGTTTCCCCGCAGGACGCGCGCCACGGGGGGCGCGCGTCGCGGCGCGGCCCGGCCCGTGGGGGGAACCCGGGCCGCCGCCGCGACCTCCCGGACACCGCCGCGACCTCCCGGCCGCCGCCGGAAGGCGGCCCCCTCCTGTGACAGCCTCGTGAACAGGCACTCCCCGACCGGCACCACCCGCCCCGCGCGCCCCTACGATCGGCCCGCCGCCGTCCGGCGGCCCGCCCCGCGACCGCGCCGAGGAGTCCCGTGCCGCACCCGTCCGAGCCCGTCCGCCGAACGCTCCTGAAGGCCTTCGCCGCCACCCCCGCCGCCGCGGCGCTCGGCGGACTCGCCGCCCCGGCCGCCGAGGCCGCCACCGCCGAGGGTCCGGCGGCGCCCGCGCCCCAGGCCGCCCCCGGCATCGTCAAGTCCCTGCCCGACCCGTACTTCACCGTGCGCGGCACCAACGCCGAGGCCCGCTTCGACGCCTTCGCCGACACCGGCTTCCTCACCCCCGCCGCCCGCTTCTTCGTCCGCAACCACACCTCCACCCCCGTCCTCGACGCCGAGGACTGGCGGCTCACGCTCTGGGGCGACGGCCTCCACGGACGCCGCCCCGTCCACTTCACCTACGGGCACCTGCGCGACCTGCCCTCCGTCACCCGGACGGCCCTCGTCGAATGCGCCGGCAACGGCCGCAGCCTCTACGCCACCCAGCAGGGCCAGACCGTCTCCGGCACCGCCTGGACCCTCGGCGCCGTCGGCGCCGCCCGCTGGCGCGGCGTCCGCCTCGGCGAGGTGCTGCGCCGCGCCGGACTCGCCCACGACGCCGTCGACCTGCTGCCGCGCGGCCTCGACGCCCCGTACGTCTCCGGCGGCACCGACTACGGCCGGGTCCGCCGCCCGCTGCCCGTCGCCAAGGCCCTGGACGACGTGATCCTCGCGTACGAGATGAACGGCGAGCCCCTCCCGTACGACCACGGCCACCCCGTCCGGCTCATCGTCCCGAACTGGGTCGGCATCGCCTCCGTCAAGTGGCTCGGCGACATCGAGGTCTCCACCCGCCCGCTGACCAGCCCCTGGTCCACCGACTGGTACCGCCTCCTCGGCGAGGCCCACCCGCCCGGCGGCAGCGCCCCGATCACCCGGCAGACCCTCAAGTCCGGCCACCAGCTGCCCTTCGGCGCCGCCCTGGAGGCCGGCCGCGTCCACCGGCTCACCGGCCGCGCCTGGTCCGCCCACGCCCCGGTCCGCACCGTCGAGGTCTCCGCCGACGGCGGCGCCACCTGGCGCCGCGCCCACCTCCACGACGCGCCCCGGCGCGGCGCCTGGGTCCGCTGGTCGGCGCCGTGGCGGCCCACCCGCACCGGACCCGCCACGCTCCTCTCCCGCACCACCGACGCCGCCGGGAACACCCAGCCCGACCGGGCCGTCCACAACACCCAGGGCTACCTCTTCGACGCGGTCGTCCGTCACCCGGTCACCGTCGTCTGAACGGGCGGGGGCGAGCGTTTGTACATATAAAGGGCACGGGGACGCCGTGCCCGGCGCCCCGTGCGCTCAGGAGGTACGGGACATGCGGGAGACGGCTCCGGAAGGCCGCGGCCCGGTGCGCTACGGACCTCCCGCGCCCGAGAGCGGCCGGTCCGTCCCCCCGGGGCTCGCCGCCCTCCTCGCGGCCGCCGCCGGACGGACCGACCCCGAACCGCCCGGCGGCGGACCGGTCCTCCGGGAGGCCGCCGCCGGCTACTGGTGGCGCCGCGGCCTGCGCGGCCACGGCGAGGACGTCCTCGCCGCGCCCGGCGCCCCCGCCCTGCTCCTCGCCCTGCTCGCCGCCCACGGCGGGGACGTGCTGCTGCCCCGACCCTGCCCCGCCTGGTGGACCCCGCAGATCCGGCTCCTCGGCCGGCCCGCGTACCACGTGCCCACCACCGCGGAGGCCGGCGGCGTCCCCGACCCGTACGCCCTCCTGGAGACCGTCCGCAGGGTCCGCGCCGAGGGCGGCGCCCCCAGGGTGCTGCTGCTCTCCGTCGCCGACGACCCCACCGCCACCGTCCCCCCGCCCGAACTCGTCCGCGAGGCCTGCGAGGCCGCCGTGGCCGAGGGCCTCCACGTCATCAGCGACGAGACCTGGCGCGACACCCTCCACCAGCCCCGGGACACCGTCCTCGTCAGCCCCGCCGAGATGTGCCCCGACGACGTCACCGTCCTCGCCGACCTCGCGGGCGGCGGACTCGTCCCCGCCTCCTGGCCCTGCGCGATCGCCCGCTTCCCGCCCACCGGCCCGTCCCGCGCCGACCGGTACGGCGACCCGCGCGCCCGGGCCCTCGACGCCCTCACCGCCCTCGGCGCGGTCCTCCCCGCCCCCCTCGCCCCCGCCGTCGCCCACGCCCTCGACGAACCCGAGGACGTCTCCGTACCGGCCCTGCGCGCCGCGGCCGTCCACGGCAGGCTCGCCGCCGCCGCGCACCGCGCCGTCCTCGCCGCCGGAGCCCTCGCCCGGCCCCCGAGGGCCGGGCGCCACCTCTACGCCGACCTCGGACCGCTCCGCCCCGGACTCGCCGCCGCCGGCGTCACCGACTCCCCGGAACTGGAGCAGCACCTCACCGCCCGCCTCGGCCGCCCCGTCCCCGGCGGCCACCGCTTCGGCGACGAACTCGGCGCCCTCCGCGTCCGCCTCGACACCGGCCCCCTCCTCGGCGACGGCCCGGCCGAGCGCGCCGAGACCCTCGCCTCCCGCGCACCCGAGCAACTGCCGCAGGCGGTCAGGGCCCTGGCCGAGCTGTCCGCCGCCCTGGAAGAACTCACCTGACCCCCGCCGCCCACCGCGCAGAACGGAGCCCGCAGATGACCGAACGGACGGCCCGCCCCGCCCCGGCCGCCGAGGCCCCGCACCGGGCCGCGCCCGCCGCGCTCCCCACCTCCGTGCTCCAGCCGCTCGGCCGGCTCCGCGCGGACTGGCCCCGCACCTTCGCCGACCGGCTCACCGCCCCCCTGCCCGGGGTCCGCGCCCTCGCCCGGCTCGCCCGCGAAGGCGCCGTCCGCCCCCGGCCCGAGGGCCTGCGGGACGTGCCGCTGCTCCCCTTCGAGCCGGGCCCGCTGCCGCCTGCCGGACCCGGCACGGTCGCCGTCACCTGGGCCGGGCACGCCAGCTGGATCGTCCGCGCCGGCGGTCTGACCGTCCTCACCGACCCCGTCTGGTCCCGCCGCATCTTCGGCACCCCGGCCCGGCTCACCCCGGTCGGCGTCCGCTGGGAGGACCTGCCCCCGGTCGACGCGGTCGTCATCAGCCACAACCACTTCGACCACCTCGACGCCCCCACCCTCCGGCGCCTCCCGCGCACCACCCCGGTCCTCGTCCCGGCCGGTCTCGGCCGCTGGTTCCTCCGCCGGGGCTTCACCCGCGTCACCGAGCTCGACTGGTGGGAGGCGGTGGAAGTGGACGGCGTCCGCTTCGACTTCGTCCCCGCCCACCACTGGTCCAAGCGGACCCTGTTCGACACCTGCCGCTCGCTGTGGGGCGGCTGGGTGCTCACCGACCCCGCCGGCCACCGCGTCTACTTCGCCGGGGACACCGGATACGGCCACTGGTTCGCCGAGATCGGCCGCCGCCACCCCGGCATCGACCTGGCGCTCCTCCCGATCGGCGCCTACGACCCCCGCTGGTGGCTCAGCGACGTCCACACCGACCCGGAGGAGGCCGTCCGCGCCCACCAGGACCTGGGCGCCCGCCGGATGGCGCCCATGCACTGGGCCACCTTCGTCCTCTCCACCGAGCCCGTCCTGGAGCCCCTCACCCGCGTCCGGACCGCCTGGGACCGGGCCGGGCTGCCCCGCGAGGACCTCTGGGACCTCCCGGTCGGCGGCTCACGCGTCCTCGTGCCGTAGGGTCCCGCGACGGCCGCCCCGCAGCCGCCGCCACACCGACGGCACCGCGCTGACCAGCAGCGTCAGACCCACCGCCGCCACCACGCCCTGCCACGGCTCCGGGAAGAGGGAGCCGCCCAGGATGCCGATCAGCTGGTACGTCGCCGCCCAGGCCAGACAGGCCGCCGCGTCGCCCCGGGCGAAGCGGCGCAGCGGCATCCGGGCCAGCAGACAGGCCAGCATCACCGGGATGCGGCCGGCCGGGACCAGCCGGGAGAGCACCAGCACCGACACCTGGTGGCTGTCGAGGCGCTCCTGGGCGTGGGCCAGCCGGTCCGCCGTCACCCGCGAGCGCAGCGCCTCCAGCCAGCGCGAACCGTTCCGCGACCGGACGCCCCGCTGCCCCAGCCAGTACAGCGCCAGGTCGCCGAGGAAGGCGGCCGCCGCCGCCAGCAGGAAGACGATGAGCAGGGAGAACGGGGAGGACTGGTGGAAGGCCACCACCGCCGCCGAGCTCACGATCGCCCCGGTCGGCACCACCGGCACCAGCGCCCCCAGCGCCACCAGCAGGAACAGCGAGGGGTAGCCGACCGCCTGCTGCGTCGACTCCGGCGGCAGGTCGCGGACCGCGGCGAGCAGTCCACCCGTCACCGGGCGACCTCCGGCCGCACCCGCTCGCCGTGCGTCAGCCGGTGCACCGTCACCTTCGGCGCGAGGAGGGCCGCCTGCCGCACGAACTCGTCCCCCGGCGCGTGGAACTCGTGGGGCCGGACCCCGTCCAGCCCGATCGGCCAGTACGTGCCGTAGTGCACCGGCACCGCCGCCGCCGGGGAGAGCTCCGCCAGCGCCCGCGCGGCGCGCCCCGCGTCCAGGTGCCCGTGCCCCAGGAAGGGGCCCCAGCCGCCGACCGGCAGCAGCGCCACGTCCACCGGGCCGACCGCCTCCGCCATCCCGTCGAACAGGCCGGTGTCGCCCGCGAAGTACGTCCGGGCCTCGCCCTCGACGACGTACCCGAGCGCGGGGGAGCGGTGCGGGCCGACCGGCAGCCGCCGTCCGTCGTGGAGCGCCGGCACCGCCCGGACCCGCACGCCCCCCACCACCACCTCGTCCCCGGCGGCCACCTCGGTCATCCGCAGCCCCGCCGCGGCGAGCCGGCGCAGCCCGGGGACGGCGGCGGGCGCGCCGCGCGGCACCAGCAGCCGCGTCCCGGGCGCGAGCCGGGCCAGCGAGGGCAGGTGCAGGTGGTCGGAGTGGAGGTGCGAGACGAGGACCGCCTCCGCGACGGCCGCCTCCGGGGGCGGCGGGGCGCCCCGCCGCCGGCGCAGGTGGGCCAGGCGCCGGGCGAACAGCGGGTCGGTGAGGAAGCGCACCCCCGAGTCCTCGACCGTGCAGGTCGCGTGCCCCCACCAGGTGACCTCCACCGGCATGCCGCCCTTCCCTCGCCCCGCGCGTTCCCTCCCGTCGAGAGTAGAGCCCCGGCGGCCCTCCCGTGCGGCACCGCCGGGCAGTAGGGTCGGCGCATGAACGACGTCCGGGTCGCGGCGATCGCCAGCCTCACCCCGCTCGAAGAACTCGATTCCTCCCCCTTCCTCGTCGACACCCGCGGCCAGCACGCGGTGTGCGCCCGCTGGGCCGTCGAACGGGGCTACGTCCTCGCCCGCCAGCTGCTCTTCTACGGCGTGCGCCCCGACCACGACGAGCTCTGGGCCGACGTCGAGTCCGGCGAGGTCGACCTCTTCGTCGCCGCGAACGAGGGCGTCCTGGCACGGGCCCTGACCTCGGTCCCCGCCTTCCGCGCGGAGTGCGCCCGCCGGGGCGTCCGGGTGGAGACGGCCGACGCCCCGGCGCCCGCCTACGACTCCGCGGCCAAGGCCGCGGTCCACCGGCGCCTCTCGATGCCGACCGCCGGCTACGACGGCACCTGACGCCCGGGCGTCCCTCCCTGCCCCGGGCGTCCCTCCACGCCTGGGCGTCCTCCCCCCCGGAGCCCCTCCCCGTGCCCGCCGATGTGCCCCTGCGCCTCACGTGGGTAGGTGTGTCAGGGTAGGGGGACGTTTGGGCGAAAGGCGACGGGTGGCGTGGGCGACGGGCGAAGGGCCGGGGGCGGCGAGCGCCGGCACATCACGGGCAGGACGGCGGTACGGGTGCTCACCGTGTGGGCCGTGTCGACGCTCACGCTGCTCGTCCTCGCCGGCCTGCTGCCGGCCTTCGAGCTCCAGTCCGCCGACGGGGACAGCCTGACCCGCACGGCCCTGACGGCCGCGTGGGCCGCGGGCGCCTTCGGCCTGCTGACCGCGCTCGTCTGGCCGCTGGTGGTCCGCGCGCTGCTGCTCGTCCCGGCGCTCGTCCTCGGCCTGCTCGTCTTCTTCCTGAACGGCTCGCTGCTGCTCGTCGCGCTCTGGATCATCCCGGACGGGCGGGGCGCCGCCGACCCGGAGACCGCCGTCGTCGTCGCCGCCGTGATGTCCGCCGTGGCGTCCGCGACCTCCACCGCGCTCGCCGTCCGGGACGACGACGCCTACCGCCGCCGGCTCTACCGGCTGACCGGCCGCACCCGCCCCCGCGACCCGGCGTCCGTCCCCGCGCCCCCGCCCGGCACCGTCTTCCTCCAGCTCGACGGCGTGGGCCACGAGGCGCTGCGGACCGCCGTCGCCGACGGACTGATGCCGACGGTGGCGGCCCGGCTGGAGGCGGGACACCGCCTCACCCCGTGGCGGACCGACTGGTCGAGCCAGACCGGCGCCAGCCAGCTCGGCATCCTGCACGGCAGCAACGAGGACGTGCCGGCCTTCCGCTGGTACGAGAAGGACACCGGCCGCCTCATGGTCTCGAACCGGCCGGCGAGCGCCGTGGAGCTCCAGCGCCGGGCCGTCCGCCGCACCGGCGACGGCGGGCTCCTCACCCTGGACGGAGCCTCCCGGGGCAACCTCTTCAGCGGCGGCGCCGACCAGGTCGCGCTCGTGCTGACGGTGGCCGCGCGCCGGGGCCGCAGGAACCGTTCGCGGGCCGGCTACTTCACCTACTTCGCCGACCCGGCCAACGCGGTCCGCACCGCCGGCTCCTTCGTCAACGAGGTCGCCCGCGAGGTGGCCCAGTCGAGCCGGGCGCGGCTGCGCCGCGAGACGCCCCGGATCCGGCGCGGCGGCACCTACCCCTTCGTGCGCGCCTTCGCGACGGTGATCGAGCGGGACGTGGTGGTCGCGGCGGTGATGGGCGACATGCTCGCGGGCCGCACCGCCGTCTACGCGGACCTCGTCGCCTACGACGAGGTGGCCCACCACTCCGGACCGCGCGGGCACGACACCGACCAGGTGCTGCGGCGGCTCGACCGGTCCCTCGCGCTGATCGCCCGGGTCGCCGAGCACGCGCCCCGGCCCTACCGGATCGTGCTCCTCTCCGACCACGGCCAGAGCCCCGGGGAGACCTTCGCGGGGGCGTACGGGCTGACGCTGAAGGACCTGGTCCGGGCGGGCTGCGGACTGCCGGTGCCGCGCCGGGTCGGCCGGACCCGCAGCGGCGCGGAGGCCCGCGACGCCGCCCGGGACGCGCTGCGCAGCGCCCTGCACCGGCCGGTGGAGACGGGCGAGGAGACCGAGCGGGAGCTGCCCGCCCGGCCGTCGGAGCCGGTCGTCCTCGCCTCCGGCAACCTGGGCCTGGTCTCCTTCCCGGACGTGCCGCACCGGATGACGAAGGAGGAGATCGACCGGCGCCACCCGGCGCTGCTGCGGACCCTCGCCCAGCATCCGGGGATCGGCTTCCTCCTGGTGGCGAGCGCCGAGCACGGCTCGGTGGTGCTGGCCCGCGACGGGGTGGAGGTCCCGGTGGCCGAGCTGACCGACGGCGGGCCGCTGGCGGTGTTCGGCCCCGGCGCGGCGGACGCGGTCCGGCGCACCGACGGCTTCCCGCACGTCGCCGACGTGATGGTCAACTCGATGTACGACCCGGCGACCGGTACCGTGCACGCCTTCGAGGAGCAGATCGGCTCCCACGGCGGTCTGGGCGGCGAGCAGGCGCGCCCCTTCCTGCTCGCCCCGCCGGAGCTGTCGCCGGCGGTCCCGGAGGGCGGGGAGCTGGTCGGCGCGGAGCAGGTGCACCGGGTGCTGCGCCGCTGGCTGCGCGAGAGCGACGGCCCGCAGGTGCCCCTGGAGCGGCCGGCGGCGACCCCGGAGCCCGGAGGCGCGCCGGAACCGGTCCCCCCGTCGGACCCGCCGGGGGAGTGGGCCGTGCCGGGCGCCGACCACTGACCCGGGCGGGCCCGCCACCCCCACCCGGACGGCGGCCCGCGGGCGCGCGGCCGGGACGGTGAATCCGGGGCCGGAGGCGTAGTCCAGGAGGGCGGATCTCCCGCCCGGACGGAGCGTCGGCGGGCCCGGCGGGGCAGGACGGATCACCGTGAGCCCCGCACTCCGAGCGGCCCACCCGACCGGGCCGCACCAGGCGCCCGCCACCCCGGCGGGCCGTCCGGCACGCGTCCGGAGGCTCCCCCCGCACCTCCCGTACCGCCGGCTCCTCCCCTTCCTCGCGCTCCTGTGCGGGGCGCTGCTCGCCGTCGTCGCCGCGCTCGGCGCGACCGGCACCGGCGGCCCCTCCGGCGCCGAACCGCGGCCCGCGAGCGCGCCCGCCGTCCCGGATCCCGCGGGCGAGACCTCCGAACCCGGCGCGGGGGAGGCCGGGCTCCCCGGCCGCACCAGGCACCGCCGGACCCGCGTGCGGCCCGTCCCGGCGCCCCCGGGCCCCCGGCGGTCCCGCACGCCCCCGAGCGCCCTCCCCGCAGCCGTACCCGCTCCGCGCACGCCGGCGCACCGGCGGGTGGTGATGCGCTGCTGAAGGCTCCCGCCCCCAGCAGCCCGTCCCCCCACCCCGCACCCGCGAGGAGCACCGCCATGCCGTCCGACCCGTACGCCGTCCTCCAGGCCCTGCTGCGCGCCGAGGCCGCACGGGGCCGCCGCGCCGCCGAGCACGAACCCGAACCGGCCCCCGCCCCCGCCACCGAACCGGCCCCCGGCCCGGCGCCCGCCCGGCCGCGCCCGCACCGCGAGCCCCCGCTCCACTGACCCGCGGGGATCCGGCCGGCCCGCGCGGCCGACCGGCCGGATCCCGACGGTCGCCGGGAAATCCCGTTTGCGCCCGCCCGCCGGGCCGTACGAGGGTGAGCGGATGACCTCGACCGACCGGAACGCCCGCCCCGATCGGTCCCCCGGGCCCCCCTCCGACCCGGTCCCCGGCCCGCGCCCCCGCACCGGGGACGAGGCCGCGCCCCGTCCCCCCGCGCCGCTCGTCCGGCGCGCCGCCGGCCGGACGCTCGCCCTCGCCCGGCGCCCCTACTGGGACCGGCCCAGCCCCGCCTACCGCGTCCGGCGGTGGCCGGACCTCACCGCCCTCTGCCTGGCCACCCTCTTCCTCTGGGCGAGCCTCAGCCCCTCCCTGGTGCCCCGCCCCTGGTACCTCCAGGGGATCGTCGGCGGCATCACCGCCACCCTCGGCTACGCCCTCGGCTCCACCCTCGCCTGGCTCTTCCGCACCCTCGTCCCCCGGCACCCGGGCGACCGGGTCCGCACCCGCTGCTGGCAGGCGTACTGGCTGCTCGCCCCGGTCGCGAGCGTCTGGCTGATCTCCGAGTCGGCGCGGACGCAGCGCCGGCTGCGGGTCCTCCAGGACCTGCCGCCCTCGCTGACCTGGCACACCCCGGTGATCGCCCTCATCGCCCTCGCGCTCCTGGCCCTCGCGCTGGTCCTGGCCCGGATCGTCCGGCTCGGCGCCGTCACGCTGATCCGGCTCCTCGGCCGGCTCCTGCCCCGGCCCGTCGCCTATGCCGCCGGCGCGCTGCTCACCGCGTTCGCGGTCCTCGTCGGCGTCCGCGACATCGTCTACGACCGGGGGATCGTCGACCTCGCCGACCGCATCGCCGCCGCCACCAACGGCGGCACCAGGGAAGGCATCGCGCGCCCGGAGTCCCGCCACGTCTCCGGCGGGCCCGGCTCCCTCCTCGCCTGGGAGTCCCTCGGCTACCAGGGCCGCAACTTCACCGGCTCCACCCCCACCCGCGCCGCGCTCACCGCCTGGAGCGGCCGTCCCTCCCGGGACCCCGTCCGGGTCTACGTGCCGTCCACCCCGCCCGTCGCCTTCTCCGACGACCGGCCCTTCGCCGCCCAGGCCGCGCTCGCCGTCCGCGAACTCGACCGCACCGGCGCCTTCGACCGGGCGGTGCTGGCCGTCGCCGGCACCACCGGCACCGGCTGGATCGACCCGAGGGCCGCCGAGGCCCTGGAGTACATGTACCGCGGCGACACCGCGATCGTCGGCGTCCAGTACTCGTACCTGCCGAGCTGGGTCTCCTTCCTCGTCGACAAGGAGAAGGCGGGACAGGCCACCCGCGCCCTCCTCGACGCCGTCCGGGCCCGTCTCGACACCCTGCCCGAGGACCGCCGGCCGAAGCTCGTCGTCACCGGCGAGAGCCTCGGCGCCTACGCCGTCGAGGCCTCCTTCGGCAGCCTGGAGGCGCTGCTCGCCGGCACCGACGGGGCCCTGATCATGGGACCGCCCGACTTCTCCCCGATCTCCCGCGAACTGCGCCGCGACCGCGACCCGGGCAGCCCGGTCTGGCGCCCGCTGTACGGGGGCGGCCGCCACGTCCGCTTCGGCCAGTTCCCCGCCGCCGACCTCGCCCGGCCCGCCGCCGCCTGGGAACACCCCCGCGTGGTCTACCTCCAGAACGCCTCGGACCCCGTCGTCTGGTGGTCGCCCGCCCTCCTCCTCGACCGGCCCGCCTGGCTCTCCGGCCCCCTCGGCCCCGACATCACGCCCGAGATCCGCTGGTTCCCCCTCGTCACCTTCTGGCAGACCTCCGTCGACATGGCCGTCTCGTACGGCGTCGAGGCCCCGCACGGGCACCGCTACGGCGCCGGGGCCGTCGACGGCTGGGCCGCCGTCGCCCCGCCCGAGGGCTGGACCGACGCCGACACCACCCGCCTGCGCGCCCACATCGGCCACCGCCCGGCCGCCTACTGACGGCCCGCGGGCCGCCGCCCCGCCCCTCCGCGGGAGCCGCGCGCCCCGGCATGACCTCCCGGGTAATCGACCCGCACCGGCCCCGGGCGGCACGCTCGTGTGCACCGGAACCCGGGCGGCGCACTCCGCCCGGGCGCCGGCCCCCGTCGCACGCACGACCCCTCAGGAGGGTGATCCGTCATGTCCCAGGCCCTGCTCGCCGGTCTCGCCCGCACCACCCGGCCGCACTCCGCGCTCCGCCGGTTCCTCGCCCTCGACGCCGTCGTCACCGGGGCCAACGGCCTCGCCTACGCCCTCGCCCCCGCCCCGCTCGGCGACCTCCTCGGCGTGGACTCCGGGCTGCTCCTCGGACTCGGCCTCCTCCTCACCGCCTACGCGGCGGGCGTCGCCTGGCTCGCGAGCCGCCCGCAGCCCCCCGCCCTCGGGGTCAAGCTGGTCGTGGACACCAACCTGCTGTGGGCCGTCCTCAGCCTGGTCGCCCTCGCCGCCTGGCTCGACCCCACCACCGCCGGGCTCGTCTGGACCCCGGTGCAGGCCGGCACCGTCGCCGGCTTCGCCCTCCTCCAGTGGGCCGCCCTGCGGGCCGCTACCCGCTGAGGGAGCGCAGGTACTCGACCGTCGCCGGGTCGGCCGGGAGCAGCGTCTCGATGGCCAGCTCGGCGACGGTCACGTCCATCGGCGTGTTGAAGGTCGAGATCGACGACACGAAGGACAGCACCCGCCCGTCGTGCTCGATCCGCAGCGGCAGCGCGAAGTACGGATACGGCTCCGGGTCCGGCACGTCGTGCGCCGACGGCTCCGGCAGCGGATACGCCGTCACCTCCTCGTACACCGCCCGCAGCGCGTCCGAGCGGGCGTAGGCGATCTGACGCTCCATCTGGGCCATCAGGTGCCCCCGCCACTCCCGCAGGTTGCGGATCCGGGGGGCCAGGCCCTCCGGGTGCAGGGTGATCCGCATCGCGTTCATCGGCGGCGTCAGCAGGTGCTCCGGCAGCCCCTCCAGGAGCAGTCCGATCGCCCGGTTGGCCGCCACCACCGTGTAGGAGCCGTCCACCACCAGCGCCGGGTACGGCTCGTACCCCCGGAGCAGCCGCGCGATGCCCTCCCGCAGCGTCCCCAGCTCCGGCGCGTCCAGCGTCGACTCCGTGTACCGGGGCGCGTAACCCCCCGCCAGCAGCAGGGCGTTGCGGTCCCGCATCGGCACGTCCAGGTGCTCGGCGAGCCGCAGGATCATCTCCTCGCTCGGCCGTGACCGGCCCGTCTCGACGAAGGAGATGTGCCGTGCCGAGGAGTCCGCGCGCAGCGCCAGCTCCAGCTGGCTCAGCCGCCTCCGCTCGCGCCAGCCGCGCAGCAGCGGCCCCACCCCCGTGTCGCTCACGACCGTCGTCATGCCCAGACGGTATCCCAGAGGGGTGCCCCGGGTACCTTCCCCCCGGGGCCACATCCGCACCCCTTGCCCCGCAGCCCGCACCACCGACCGGAGGGAGCACCCCCGTGCCCACGCAGCCGCTGTCGCAGAAGGAGATCGAGGACCGACTGCGGGAGCTCCCCGGCTGGTCCGTCGAGGACGCCCGCCTGGTCCGCTCCTACCGCCTCGCCGACCACTTCGCGGCCACCGCGCTCGTCGTCCACGTCGCCCAGATCCAGCAGGAGCTGGACCACCACTCCGATCTGACGCTCGGCTACGACTCGGTCGCCCTGTCCGTCCACACCCACTCCGCCGGCGGCGCCGTCACCGCGAAGGACTTCGCCCTCGCCGAGCGCGTCGAGAGCATCGCGCCGGTCCACGGCGCCCGCTGACGGACCGTCCGCCCCGGCGGGAAGGCCGTCCCCGTACGATCGCCGGCATGGCGGACACCCTGCTCGACTACGAGGCCGAGGCGGCCCACTACGACGCGACCCGGGGCGGAGTGCCCCGGGCCGAGGCGGCGGCCGGCGCCGTGCTGCGGCTGCTGCCGCCCGGCACCGGCACCCTCCTCGACCTCGCCTGCGGCACCGGCCTGGTCACCGAGCGGATCGCCCGGCCGGGGCTGCGCGTCGTGGGCGCCGACGCCGCCCGCGCCATGCTGCTGACCGCCGGCCGGCGCCTTCCGGGCCGCGTCGTCCGCGCCGACGCCCGCCGGCTGCCGTTCCCCGACGCGAGCCTCGACGCGGTCTGCGCCGTCTGGCTGCTCCACCTGGTGCCGTTCACCGCCGAGATCGTCGCCGAGGCCGCCCGGGTGCTGCGCCCCGGCGGCGTCCTCGTCGTCACCGTCGACAAGGACGCCGCCCACGACGTCGGCAGCGACATCGACGCCCTGCTCCGCCCGCACCGGGCGGCCGGCGCCGCCCACGACGGCGCGGACCGCGTCGCCGCCCTCGCCGCCGCCCACGGCCTGGTCCCGGCCGGCTCCGCCACCTTCACCGGCCACGGCCAGGGCGCCACCCCCGCCGCCACCGCGCGCAGGCTCCGCGCCGGGTACTACGCCTCCTGGTACCGCGGCGAACCGGCCGCCACCGAGGCCCTCGCCGCGGCCCTGGCGGCCCTCCCGGACCGGGACCGGCCCCGCCCGGCCCCGGAGTACCGCCTCCGGGCCCACGCGAAGCCGCCCGCGGCCCCGTCCGCCTGAGCGGAGGGGCGCCTCCTAGACCGCCGGCCGGCCCCCGGACAGTTCGAGCCCGCGGCCGGCGAAGCGCTCGCGGAACTCCCGGTCGTGCGAGACCGCGACCACCGCGCCGGGGAAGGCGGCGACCGCCTCCTCCAGCTCCTCCACCAGCGCGGGCGCGAGGTGGTTCGTGGGTTCGTCGAGGACCAGCAGCTCGGCGGGACGGGAGACCAGCAGGGCGATTTCGAGACGGCGGCGCTGTCCGGCGGAGAGCGCCGCCACCGGCACGGCCAGGTCCTCCTCCCGCAGCAGCCCCAGCGCCAGCAGCTCCTCCGCGTGCTCCTCGGCGGGGCCCGGCCGGCCCTCCGCCCAGACCGCGAGGGCGGTCCTGCGGGTGGGGGAGTGCGGCAGCTCCTGCGCGAGGTGTCCGACCCGTCCGGCGTGGCGCACCACCCCGGCGTCCGGGGCGAGTTCACCGGCCAGCACCCTCAACAGGGTCGTCTTCCCGGCCCCGTTGGGCCCCGAGACGAGCAGTCGCTCGCCCGCTCCGATCCGCAGGCCGTCCACGGCGAGCCGGTCGCCGACGACGACCCCCTCCAGCTCCACGACCGGCCCGTCGGACGGCCCGGCGTCCGACGGGCCGGCGAACCGCCCGCCGAAGCGCAGCGGTTCGGGCGGCGCGGCCACCGGTTCCCGCAGCAGCTCGTCGAGGCGCCGCCGGGCCGTCCTGACCTGCCCGGAGAGCTTGTTCTCGCTGGAGCGGCGGTGCTTGCCGAAGCCCTGGCGCGGGTCCTTCCCGGTCACCGCGAGCCGCTGCCCGGCCGCCGCGACCAGTCCCTCCGTCCGGGCCACCTCCTCCCGCCACTCCAGGTGCTCCTGCGTCCGGCGGCGCCGCTCGGCCGCCTTCGCGGCCCGGTAGCCGGCCCAGCCGTCCCCGTACCGCAGCACGGTCCGCAGGTCCCGGTCGACCTCCAGGACGGTGGTGGCGAAGCCGGTGAGGAAGGCCCGGTCGTGGGTGACGACGAGCGCGGTGCCCCGGTGCGCGGCGAGCCGGCCGCGCAGCCAGTCGACGGCGTCCCGGTCGAGGTGGTTGGTCGGCTCGTCGAGGAGGAGCAGCTCGGCGCCGGAGGAGAGCACGCAGGCGAGCGCGAGCCGGGCCTGCTCGCCGCCGGAGAGGGTGGCGAGCGGCCGGTCGCCGGTGACGTGCCCGAGGCCGAGGGCGTGCAGGGAGGAGGCGACACCGGCGTCGGCGCTGTAACCGCCGCGCTCCTCGAAGCGGTCGAGGAGTTCGCCGTACGCGGCGAGGGCGTCCGGCCCCGCGTCGCCGAGCCCCGCCTCGGCCTCCCGCAGCTCCGCCTCCAGGGCGCGCAGCCCGGCGAGGGCGAGGTCGACGGCGTCCTGGACGGTGTCGTCCGGGCCGACGGGGTACGTCTCGGGAAGCGTCTGGGCGAGCCGGGCGACGGAGCCCGGGAAGCGGACGAGGACCTCGCCCTCGTCGGGGGTCAGGGCGCCGTCGAGCAGACGGAGCAGGGTGGACTTGCCGGAGCCGTTCTCGCCGACGACGACGGCCTTCTCGCCGGGGCGGACGGTGAACGAGACCTGGTCGAGGACGCGGCGGTCCCCGAAGGCGACGCCGACCTGACGGAGGGAGAGCTGGGCGCGGTCGCGCATGGGTGGATTCCTCTGACGGATGCGTGGAAGGAGGGCACACGAAACCGGCGCGCGACCGCGACGGCGGCCGCACTGCCGGCATCCGGAATCAGAGGAAGTAGTAGGAGAACGCACCCATGGGCCCAGGCTAACAGCCGACCCGGACGCAGCCCCGGGATTTTCGCCCCGGAGCCCGGAGCCCGGAGCCCGGAGCCCGGAGCCCGGAGCCCGGGACGGCGGGCGGCGGGCGGCGAACGGCGGGACGGCGGGCTACCCCTCGGCCAGGAAGCGGGCGAAGGAGCGGGGTTCGCGTCCCAGGACCCGCTTCACGCCGTCCGTCGGCTCGGCGTTGTGCCCGTCGAGCAGCGTCCCGAAGAGCTCCGCGAGCCACCGCGCCTCCGGACGGGGCAGGCCGAAGCCGGCCAGCAGTTCCGCGTAGGCCCCCGGCTCCACCGGCGTGTACGTCACCGGGTGCCCCCACGCCCGGGAGAGCTCGGCCGCCACCTCGGCGAAGGTCACCCCGCGCGGACCGGTCAGCTCGTGGACGAGCCCGGCGTGGGCGTCCGACCGCAGCGTCTCCACCACCACGTCCGCGAGGTCCGCCACGTCGACGAACGGCTCGGGGGTGTCCCCGGCGGGGAAGACCAGCTCGCCCGCCCGCACGCCCTCCGCGAGCAGCCCCTCGGTGAAGTTCTGCGCGAAGAACGACGCCCGCACCAGGGCCGGTTCGACGCCCGCCGCCGCCCGCAGCGCCTCCTCCGCCGCCTCGGCGAGCGGCTCGCCCCGACCCGACAGCAGCGTCAGCCGCCGGACGCCCGCCCCGGCCGCCGCCGCCCCGAAGGCCGTCATCGCCTCCACCGCGCCCGGCGCCGCCAGGTCCGGGTGGTAGTTCACGTAGGCCGCGTCCGCGCCCGCCAGCGCCGGACCCCAGCCCGCCGGGTCCTCCCAGTCGAAGCGGACCGGGCCCGACCGCGAGCCCGCCCGCACCTCCACTCCGCGCGCCGCGAGCCGCTCCGCCACCCTGCGCCCGGTCTTCCCCGTCGCACCCGTCACCAGCACCGTACGGACCGTCATGGTCTGCTCCTCCCGTGTCCCGCCGCGTCCTTCGCGATGCCCCCAGACTCCCGCCGCGCGGCCCCCGCGCCCATGCTCCGGCGGCTCGGCCGCATGCGCGTGCGTCTACGCTGCGGGCCATGGACGCACTCGCCGGACTGCTCGACGGGCCCCGCGCCAAGGGCGCCTTCCTGCTGCGGATGGTGATGGAGCCCCCGTGGTCCGTGCGGATCGAGGACGGTGCCCCGCTCTGCCTGATGTGCGTCACCGGCGGCGAGGCGTGGATCGCGCCGGCCGCCGGTGACCCCGTGCCGCTGCGCCCCGGCGACGTGGCCGTGATGCGCGGCCCGGAGCCGTACACCGTCGCCGACCTCCCGGACCGCCCGCACACCGCGCGCGTGGGACCGGGCGGCGCCTGCACCACCCTCGCCGGGGAACCGCTCGCCGAGGCCATGAGCCTGGGGGTGCGGACCTGGGGCAACGCCCGCGACGGCGGCACGACCGTGCTCGTCGGCACCTACCGGATGGACGGCGAGGTCGGCCGCCGCCTGCTCGACGCCCTGCCGCCGCTGGTCCACCTCCCCGCCGGGCTGTGGCGCTGCCCGCTGATGCCCTTCCTCGACGAGGAGATCGCCCGCGACGAACCGGGCCAGAGCGCCGTCCTCGACCGCGTCCTCGACCTGCTCCTGATCGCCGCCGTCCGCGCCTGGTTCGCCCGCCCGGGGGCCGAGCCGCCCGCCTGGTACCGGGCGATGGGCGACCCGGTCGTCGGCCGCGCCCTGCGCCTCCTCCACGCCGACCCCGGCCGCCCGTGGACCGTCGCCTCCCTCGCCGCCGCGGCCGGGGTGTCCCGGGCCGCGCTGGCCCGCCGCTTCACGGAGATGGTGGGCGAGCCGCCGATGACGTACCTGACCGACTGGCGGCTCGCGGTCGCCGCCGACCTGCTGCGGGAGGGCGACGCCACCCTGGACTCCGTCGCCCGCCGGGTCGGCTACGGCAGCGCCTTCGCCCTGAGCGCCGCCTTCAAGCGGGTCCGGGGCGTCAGTCCGCAGGAGCACCGGGCCGGCGGCTGACGACACGTTTGCCGTACCGGCAACTTTTCTCGCGTTTCCGGCGGGGTCCGGCGCAGGCTGGTCCCATGACCCAGCATCGTGAACCCCACGCCCGCCACGGGCACGGACACCAGGACGGCCCCGCCTCCGGCCACGCGCACGGCCCCGGCCCGTCCCACTCCCACGCGCACGGCGACGGCGCCGAGCTCGACTGGGGCAGGCTCGCCCCGCTCCTGGAGCGCCAGGCAGAGGTCGCCGGCACCGCCTACCGCGAGGCCGCCGCCTGGATCGGCACCCTCGTCCCGGCGAGCGGCGTGCGCCGCCTCCTCGACGTCGGCAGCGGTCCCGGCGTCGTCACCGCGCTGCTCGCGGAGGCGTTCCCGTACGCCGAGGCCGTCGCCGTCGACGCCACCCCGGAGCTCCTGGAGCGGGCCCGGGGCCGCGCCGAGGCCCAGGGACTCGGCGCCAGGGTCTCCACCCTCCGGGCCGAACTCCCCGGCGAGCTGGGCACCCTGGGCGAGGCCGACCTGCTGTGGGCGGGCAACTCGCTGCACCACATCGGCGACCAGGGGGCCGCGCTCGCCGGCTTCGCCGAACTGCTGCGCCCCGGCGGCCTGGTCGCCCTCGTCGAGGGCGGACTGCCCCTGCGGCACCTGCCCCGGGACATCGGCACCGGACGCCCGGGCCTGGAGGCCCGCATCGACGCCGAGCACGCCGGCTGGTTCGCCCGGATGCGCGCCGAGCTGCCCGGTGCCACCGCCGAACCGGACGACTGGCGGGCCCTGTTCACCGCCGCCGGCCTCACCCCGGCCGGCACCCGCACCTTCCTGGTGGACGTGCCGGCGCCGGTCCCGCAGGTCGTCCGCGAGCTCGCCGTCAGCCACTTCGAGCGGCTGCGCGAGGGTCTCGGCGACCACCTGGACGCCGAGGACCGCGCCACCCTCGACCGGCTCCTCGACCCGGCCGAGGCGCACTCCCTGCTCCGCAGGACCGACCTCTTCCACCTGACGGCCCACACGGTCCACACCGCCCGCAAGGGCTGAGCCGCGCGGGCCGTCCGGCGCGGGTCAGGAGGGCACCGGCTCCAGCCGCCACCACTGGAACGGCGAGTCGGTGTCCTCCCCCTGGCGGATGTCGGCGCCCTCGGCCGCCGAACCGTCCGCCACTTCGAGCAGCAGCCCGCTGACGAAGGCGACCAGGGCGACCGTCCCGGGCGACTGGACGTCCTGCTCGATGATCCACTCCTGGGCGCCGAAGTTGTTCGCCCGCCACTGCTGGACGAGCGCGCCCGGCTCGGTGGAGGCGTTCACCACGTCCAGCCGCTTGCCGCTGGCCGCGTTGACCAGGTGGTACAGCCCACCGCCGTTCGGCACCGCGGAGACCCGCCAGTGCTGCCCCGGGGCGTCCGTCGCGGCACCCTGCTGCACCTTCGCGCCGCCGCGCCGGGAGCCGGCGTACACCTCCAGGAGCAGCCCGCTGCCCACGTTCCTGACCCGGTACAGCCCGTCCGGGACGGGGGCCGGACCCCCGTCCCGCGTTCCCCCCACCGGGTGCCTCAGGCGCCCACGTGGAACTCGGCCGGGTCCGGGCCGAGCCGCCGGCCCTCGTCGAGCGCGGCGAGCGCGGCGACGTCCTCCGCGTCCAGCTCGAAGTCGAAGACCTCGATGTTCTCGCGGATGCGGGAGGGGGTCACCGACTTCGGGATGACGACGTTGCCCAGCTGGAGGTGCCAGCGGAGCACCACCTGGGCGGGGGTGCGGTCGTGCTTGCGGGCGACGGCGACGAGCGCCGGGACGTCGAGCAGCCCCCGGCCCTGGCCCAGCGGCGACCAGGCCTCGGTCGCGACGCCGAGCCGCGCGTGCAGGGCGCGGGCCTCGGCCTGCGCCAGCTGCGGGTGCAGCTCGATCTGGTTCACGGCCGGCACCACCGAGGTCTCGGCGACCAGCCGCTCCAGGTGCTCGGGGAGGAAGTTGGAGACGCCGATCGCCTTGGCGCGGCCCTCGGAGAGGATCTTCTCCAGGGCGCGGTACGTGTCGACGTAGGTGTCCTTCGCCGGCAGCGGCCAGTGGATGAGGTACAGGTCCACGTAGTCGAGGCCGAGGCGGTCGAGCGAGGTGTCGAAGGCGTGGAGGGCGGCGTCGTGGCCCTGGTCGCTGTTCCACAGCTTGGTGGTGACGAAGAGCTCCTCGCGGGGGATCCCGGAGGCGGCCAGGGCCTGCCCGGTGCCCCGCTCGTTCGCGTAGACCGCCGCCGTGTCGATGGAGCGGTAACCGGCCTCCAGGGCGGTGGCCACGGCCTTCACCGCCTCGTCGTCCGGCACCTGCCAGACGCCGAAGCCGAGCTGCGGCATCGCCACGCCGTTGTTCAGGATGACCGAGGGGACCTTGCTGTCCGTGCTCACGTGGGATGGATCCTTACGTCGTCGTGGTCGTACGCGGACGGGCGCGCGCGCCCGTCCCCCGGGTCCAACGATCACCCGCCCCGCATCATTCCGGCGACCGCGCCACGGCTCCCGCCGGCCGGAAGACCCCGCCGGCCCGGCGCCCCCCGGTCGTCCGCCCCGGCGCCCCCCCGGTCGTCCGCCCCGGCCGCCCTCGGCCGCACGGCCTCGGCCGTACCGCGCTCCGGCATCGGACCGTGCCCCGGCCTCGGCCGTACCGTGCCCCGGTCTCAGCCGTACAGCGCCGCGACCTCCGCCGCGTACGCCCGCTCGATCGCCTTCCGCTTCAGCTTCAGCGACGGGGTGAGCAGCCCGTGCTCCTCGCTGAAGGGGTGGGCGAGGATCCGGAAGGTCCGGATCGACTCGGCCTGCGACACCAGGGTGTTCGCGGCCACCACCCCGCGCCGGATCTCCGTCTCCAGGTCCGGGTCGCGGACCAGCTCGGCGGCGGAGAGCGGCGGCCGGCCCTGGATGGCCAGCCAGTGGTCGACCGCCTCCTGGTCCAGGGTGACCAGGGCCGCGATGTACGGGCGGTCGTTGCCGACGACCAGGCACTGGGCGATCAGCGGGTGCGCCCGCACCCGCTCCTCCAGCCCGGTCGGCGCCACGCTCTTGCCGCCCGAGGTCACCAGGATCTCCTTCTTCCGCCCGGTGATCGTCAGATAGCCGTCCGCGTCGAGCGAGCCCAGGTCGCCGGTGGCGAGCCAGCCGTCGCTGAGCACCGCGTCGGTGGCCGCCGGGTCGCCCAGGTAGCCGGAGAAGACCTGGCCGCCGTGGAGCCACACCTCGCCGTCCTCCGCGATGTGCACGGTCGTGCCGGGCACGGGCAGGCCCACCGTGCCGTACTTGACCCGGCCGGGCGGGTTCGCGGTCGCGGCGGCCGTCGACTCCGTCAGGCCGTACCCCTCGAAGACGGTGACGCCGGCGCCGGCGAAGAAGAGGCCGGTCCCGCGGTCCATCGCCGATCCGCCCGACATCGCGTACCTGATCCGCCCGCCGAGCGCCTCGCGCACCCGTGCGTAGACCGTCCGGTCGAAGAACTGGTGCTGGACCCGCAGCGCCGCCGACGGGCCGGGGCCCTGCCCGAAGGACTTGAGCTCCAGGGCCTCGGCGTACTTCACGGCCACCTCCACGGCCTTGTCGAAGACGCCGCCCCGGCCGTCCCCCTCGGCCCTGCGCCGGGCCGCCTGGAGGATCTTCTCGAAGACGTACGGCACGGCGAGGACGAAGGTCGGCCGGAAGGACACCAGGTCGGGCAGGAGCGCGGAGGCGGTCATCGACGGCTGGTGCCCCAGCTTCACCCCGCCCCGCACCGCCGCCACCTCGACCATCCGCCCGAAGACGTGGGCGAGCGGCAGGAAGAGCAGGGTGGAGGCCCGGTCGCCGGTGCGGGAGCGGAAGACCGGCTCCCAGCCGGCGAGCAGGGTGTCCGTCTCGAACATGAAGTGGCCGTGGGTGATCACGCAGCCCTTGGGGCGCCCGGTGGTCCCGGAGGTGTAGATGACCGTCGCCACCGACTCGGGGGTCACCGCCCGCCGGTGCCGGTGCACGACCTCCTCGTCGATGGCCTCCCCGGCCGCGGTCAGCTCGGCGACCGCGCCGAGCCCGGTGTCCTCGCCGGGATCCAGCTGCCACAGCCGCTGGAGCCGGGGCAGCCGGTCGACGACGGAGCCGATGGTCATGGCGTGGTCCTCGTGCTCCACCACGCAGGCGGTGACCTCGGCGTCGTGCAGCATCCAGTGCACCTGGTCGGCGGAGGAGGTCGGGTAGACCGGCACGGGCTGGGCGCCGAGCGCCCACAGAGCGAAGTCGAAGAGGGTCCACTCGTAGCGGGTGCGGGACATGATCGCGACCCGGTCGCCGAAGCGGACCCCGTGCGCGATCAGCCCCTTCGCCAGTGCCAGCACCTCGTCCCGGAAGCGGGCGCAGGTCACGTCCCGCCAGGAACCGTCGGCCGTCCGGCGCCCGAAGGCCACCGCGTCGGGGGTGTCGGCGGCGCGGGCGAAGACGGCGTCCGCAAGGCCGCCGCTGAGCGGAGCCGCCGCGACGGGCGGCACGGTGAACTCGCGCACGGACCTGGTCCTCCCTCGACGGCTCGGTGGCTGAAAGGGGCCGCTGTCACGGCTGCGGCGCCGTGACCGTACCCCACCCGGAGCGGCGGCGGCAGGACCTTCACCAAGCCGCGACATTCGCCGTTCGCACAGGTCAGGGCAGGTGGGCGGGCAAGTGCTGGACGGCAGGGGTCCGTTGCGTACCGACCGGTACGCCCGCGGGGCCCGAAGTCTCCACGGAATCCCTACCGCCCGCGCACGCGCCCGTGACCGGCCGGTATCCGCCGCGGCCCGTCAGCCCGGCCGCCGCAGCCCGTCGCCGCCCTCCAGGATCGCCTCCGCCAGCGCGTCCGCCGCCTCCTGGCTCGCCCCGCCGCGCCGCCCCTTGCGCAGCACGAAGTCCACCCCGCCCAGCTCCGGCAGCCCCGACCGGGCCGGCACCGGCACCAGGCCCGGCGGGACCAGGCCGCGCGCGTGGGCCATCACTCCCAGCCCCGCGCGGGCCGCCGCCACGTTGGCGCTCAGACTGGAGCTCGTGCACGCGATCCGCCAGGCGCGGCCCTCCGCCTCCAGGGCCGCCAGCGCCCGCGCCCGGGTGATGCCCGGCGGCGGGTAGACGATCAGCGGCACCGGCCGCTCCGGATCGAGCCGCAGCCCCGGCGCCCCGATCCACACCAGGACGTCGCTCCACACCGGGACCCCGCCGTCGCCGTCCGCCCCGGCGCCCCGCTTGGCCAGGATCAGATCCAGCCGGCCCGCCGCCAGGCGCGCCTGGAGCGTCCCGGAGAGACCGACGGTCAGCTCCAGGTCCACCTCGGGGTGGGCGCGCCGGAAGGACTCCAGGATCTCCGGCAGCCGGGTCGCCACGAAGTCCTCCGAGGCCCCGAAGCGCAGCCGGCCGCGCAGCCGCGTCCCGGTGAAGAAGGCCGCCGCCCGCTCGTGCGCCTGGAGGATCGTGCGGGCGAAGCCGAGCATCGCCTCGCCGTCCTCGGTCAGCTCCACGCTGTGGGTGTCCCGGGTGAAGAGCGGCCGCCCGGCCGCCTCCTCCAGGCGGCGCACGTGCTGGCTGACGGTCGACTGGCGCACCCCGAGCCGCCGCGCCGCCCGGGTGAAGCTCAGCGTCTGGGCGACGGCGAGGAAGGTCCGCAGCTGGGTGGGCTCGTACACCCTCCGACGTTATCGCGTTCCGTGATGACAGTCAGAGGGCTGTACGGGATTCCCGATGACCGTGCCGTGGACCAGGATGGGAGGGCGCGCCGGGCCCGACAGGGCGGCGCACCGATCCCCCAGCCCCGCGTGGAGCCATGAACCGACGCCCCCTCCTGCCCTCCCGGCTGCCGGTCGACGGCTACGTCCTCGCCCTGCTCGGCACCGTCGGCCTCGCCGCCCTGCTGCCCGCCACCGGCGCGGCCGCCACCGCCGCCGAGTCCGCCGCCACGGGCGCGGTCGCGCTGCTGTTCTTCCTCTACGGCGCCCGGCTCTCCACCCGCGAGGCGCTCGACGGACTCCGCCACTGGCGGCTCCACCTCACCGTCCTCGGCTGCACCTTCCTCGTCTTCCCGCTGCTCGGCCTCGCCGCCCGCGGACTCGTGCCGGCCGTCCTCACCCCCCAGCTGTACGGCGGCTTCCTCTTCCTCTGCCTGGTCCCCTCGACCATCCAGTCGTCGATCGCCTTCACCTCGATCGCCCGCGGCAACGTGCCGGCGGCGATCTGCGCCGGCTCCTTCTCCTCGCTCGCCGGCATCGTGCTGACCCCGCTGCTCGCCGCCGCCCTGCTCGGCGGCAGCACCGGCGGCCTCTCGGCCGACGGCCTCCTCCGGATCGTCCTCCAGCTCCTGGTGCCCTTCCTCCTCGGCCAGGCGCTCCGCCGCTGGGTCGGGGGCTTCCTCACGCGCCACAGGAAGGTCCTCGGGCACGTCGACCGGGGGTCGATCCTCCTCGTCGTCTACACCGCCTTCAGCCAGGGCATGGCCGCCGGCATCTGGCACCTCGTGACTCCCGGCCGGCTCGCCCTGCTGCTCGCGGCGGAGGCGGTCCTGCTCGCCCTGATGCTGGCCCTGACCTGGTACGGGGCGGGGAGGCTCGGCTTCGGCAGGGCCGATCGGATCGCCATCCAGTTCGCCGGGTCCAAGAAGAGCCTCGCCGCCGGCCTGCCCATGGCGAGCGTCCTCTTCGGCGCCCACGCCTCCCTCGCCGTGCTGCCCCTGATGCTCTTCCACCAGATGCAGCTCATGGTCTGCGCGGTCCTCGCCAAGCGCCGCGCCCGCGACCCGGAGGCCGCCGCGGACGCCGGGACCGCCGCCGCCCTCCCGGAGGCCGGCCCCGCCCCGCCGGCCGGGCGCGACCGGATCGCGCCACCGGCCCCGCCGCGGTGATCATCCGGGCCGCTACCGTGCTCCCATGCCCTCACTCGATCCCGGCCGCACCGCGCTCCTCCTCGTCGACCTGATGGAGCGGATCGTCGCGCTGCCGCTCGCCCCCCGCCCCGGCACCGACGTCCTCGCCGCCGCCGGCCGGCTCGCCACCGCCTTCCGCGCCGCCGGCGCGCCCGTCGTCCACCTCCGCGTCGAGCGGCCCGGCGTCCCCGCCCAGCCGCCCGGCAGCGACCTCGTGCCCGACCTCCTGCGCGCGGGCGAGCCGGTCGTCGTCAAGCGCACCATCGGCGGCTTCCAGGACACCGGCCTGCACGAGGTGCTCACCGGCCTCGGCGTCCGCACCCTCGTCCTCGCCGGGATCGCCACCAACCTCGGCGTCGAGTCCACCGCCCGCGCCGCCGCCGACCTCGGCTACGAGCTCGTCTTCGCCGAGGACGCCATGACCGCGCTCACCGCCGACGAGCACCGGGCCTCCGTCGGCCTCGACTTCCCCCGCCTCGGCACCGTCGCCACCGTGCCCGCGATCACCCTGGACGGCCGCGGATGAGCCGCGTCCCGATACGGTACGGGGCCCGCCCCTGCTCCCTCGTCGTCTGCCGGGGCTGCTGCTGCGGCGACCCCCGCAAGAACCCCGGCACCGACCACGCCGCCCAGCTCGACCGGCTCCGCGCCGCCGCCGCGGCCTCCGGCGGGAAGCTCGCCGTCCGCACCAGCGACTGCCTCGGCCCCTGCGCCCAGGCCAACATCGTGGTCGTCCAGCCCTCCACCGAGGGCCGCCGCCGCGGCGGCCGGGCCGCCTGGATCGGCTTCACCCTCGACGAGGACTGCCTCGACGACATCCTGGCCTGGACCGAGGCCGGCGGCCCCGGCCTCGCCCCGCCCCCGGCGACCCTGGCCCTCCAGATGATCGACCCGCCGAAGAACTGAGCCCCGGGGCCGTCCCTCAGAGCGCGATCCGGTGCTCGCCCGCGTACACGTTCATGTCCGCGCCGCGCAGGAAGCCGACCAGCGTCAGCCCCGTCTCCGCCGCCAGGTCGACGGCCAGCGAGGACGGCGCCGACACCGCGGCGAGCACCGGGATCCCCGCCATCACCGCCTTCTGCGCCAGCTCGAAGGAGGCCCGCCCCGACACCAGCAGCACCGCCCGCTCCAGCGGCAGCAGGTCCTCCCGCAGCGCCCGCCCGACCAGCTTGTCCACCGCGTTGTGCCGGCCCACGTCCTCCCGCACGTCGAGCAGCGCGCCGTCCTCGGAGAAGAGCGCCGCCGCGTGCAGCCCGCCCGTCGTGTCGAAGACCTTCTGCGCCGCCCGCAGCCGGTCCGGCAGCGCCGAGAGCAGCGCGGGGGAGACCCGCACCGGGGGAGCGTCGGCGATCGGGAAACGGGCCGTCGTCCGCACCGCGTCCAGGCTCGCCTTGCCGCACAGGCCGCACGAGGACGTCGTGTAGACGTTCCGCTCCAGTGTGATGTCGGGGACGACGACCTCGGGCGCGAGCTTCACGTCCACCACGTTGTAGGTGTTCGTGCCGTCCTCCTTCGCCCCCGCGCAGTACACGATCGACCGCACGTCGGCGGCGGAGGCCAGCACCCCCTCGCTCACCAGGAAGCCCGCCGCCAGCGCGAAGTCGTCGCCCGGCGTCCGCATGGTGATCGCGATCGGCCGCCCGTTCAGCCGGATCTCCAGCGGCTCCTCCGCCACCAGCGTGTCCGGCCGCGCGCTCACCGCACCGCCCCGGATCCGCGTGACCCGCCGTCGTTCGGTGACCCGTCCCATCCCCGCCGCCTTCGATTCCGTCGGTGTTCCTGCCCCTGACCGTGCCATTCTCCGCCACCCCCGGACACCCCGCCGGATCCGGTGCGGCGCCCGACCCCTTGTCACGGTCGGCCAAGCGACCCGGGCGAATCTTGGTGGTTTACGTCACCGGTTACCCATCAGTCGCTGGCAACACTGGGTGGTTCCTGCCGCTGAACGAACCATCGAGGGGGTCCCGGGATGACGGGCACTCGCATCGCCGCGCTCGGGCACTACCAGCCCGCCAAGGTACTGACCAACCACGAGCTGGCCGAGCTGGTCGACACGAGCGACGAGTGGATCCTCAGCCGGGTCGGCATCCGCACGCGGCACGTCGCCGGGCCCGAGGAGCCGGTCGACGAGCTCGCCGCGCACGCCGCCGGCAAGGCGCTGGCCGCCGCGGGGCTCACCGCCGGCGACGTCGACTACGTCATCGTCGCCACCTCCACGGCCATCGACCGCTCGCCCAACACCGCCGCCCGGGTCGCCGCCCGCCTCGGCATGGACGCGCCCGCCACCCTCGACCTCAACGTGGTCTGCGCCGGCTTCACCCACGCGCTCGCCACCGCCGACCACGCGATCCGGGCCGGGGCCGCCCGCCGCGCCCTCGTCATCGGCGCCGACAAGATGACCGAGATCACCGACTGGACCGACCGGACCACCTGCGTGCTGACCGGCGACGGCGCCGGAGCCGTCATCGTCGAGGCCACCGAGGCCGACACCGGCGCCATCGGCCCGGTCCTGTGGGGCTCGGTGCCCGAGATGGGCCACGCCGTCCGCATCGAGGGCACCCCGCCGCGCTTCGCCCAGGAGGGCCAGAGCGTCTACCGCTGGGCCACCCAGAAGCTGCCCGCCCTCGCCCGCGAGGCCTGCGCCCGCTCCGGCATCGCCCCCGAGGACCTCGCCGGCGTCGTCCTCCACCAGGCCAACCTGCGCATCATCGAGCCCCTCGCGGCGAAGATCGGCGCCGTCAACGCGGTCGTCGCCCGGGACGTCGTCGACTCCGGCAACACCTCCGCCGCCTCCGTGCCGCTGGCCCTCGCGAAGCTCGTCGAGCGCGGCGAGCTCCCGTCCGGCGCCCCCGTCCTCCTCTTCGGCTTCGGCGGCAACCTCTCCTACGCCGGCCAGGTCGTCCGCCTCCCCTGAGCGCCCGGATCCACCCGGACGGCGGGGCCGCCCGCCCCGTTCGGCGCAGCCCCCCGGGGGGACCGGTGGCGGCGCCCCCGGGGCGGACCTAGCTTCGATCGCGGCGGGTGTGCCGGCGCCGCCGGCGCCGGACCCGGACGCGGAGCGGCTCCGCTGCCGCGCCCCCGCCGCGACCGGAGGACCGCATGCGCGCGATACGTACCGCTTCCGCCGCCCTGATCGTCACCGCGGCCGTGGCACTGTCCGCCCCCGCGGCCTGCGCCGACGACGGCCCCGACCCGGGCATCACCTCCTTCGGCTTCTCCGTCACGCCCCGCACCGTCGCCCCCGGCGGCACCGTCACCCTCACCGCCGACGGCTGTGAGGTGCCGTCCGTGACCGTCACCTCGGGGATCTTCGACACCGTGACCCTCACCGAGGGCCGTCCCGGCAGCGCGACCGTCGACCTCGACGCGAAGACCGGCGCCGAGTACGAGATCGCCTTCGACTGCAAGGGCGAGCGCGGCACCGCCACCCTGACCGTGGCCCACGGCACCACCCCGCCGGCCCCGGTCACCCCGCCCGGCCCGGTGGCCCCGCCCGCCGCGCGGAAGGGCGTCAAGGCGGGCTTCGGAGGCTCCACCGGCTCCGACGCGCTCGGCACCGCCGAACTGGCCACCGGAGCCGTCCTCATCGCCGGCGCCCTGGGCACCGCCGTCGTCCTCACCCGCCGCCGCGCCCGCACCGGCGGCCGCCCCTGAGACGGCCCCTCCGTCCCGGTGTGACGAGGACCGGGACGGAGGGGCGACCGAGCACCCACCCGAGACGAGGAGGCCGCGGCGGTGGACAGCGCGCACGGCAGGCGCGGCGCCTGGGGCGTCGTCGCGATCCTCCTCCTCGTCGGCGTCCACCTCGTCCGCGGCGGTACCGAGCAGCTCGCCGCGGCCGGCCCGCCCCGGCCCCCCGCGGCCGACGCCCCGGCCCCGGCGCCCTCCCCGCTCCGCGCCCGCCCGGCCCTCCCCGCCGCCGCCCCGCTCTCCGTCACGATCCCCGCGATCGGCGTGGACGCCCCGCTGACCCGGGTCGGCCTGGACCGGGACGGCTGGATCGAGGCCCCGCCGCCCGAGCACCCCGGCCGGGCCGGCTGGTTCTCCGGCGCGGTCACCCCCGGCGAAGCCGGCACCGCCGTCGTCGTCGGCCACGTCGACACCCCGGCCGGCCCCGCGGTCTTCCACGCCCTCGGTGCGCTCGTCCGCGGCCGCGCGATCGAGGTCCACCGCGCCGACGGCCGGACCGCCGTCTTCACCGTCCACGGCGTCGAGCTGGTCCCCAAGGACGCCTTCCCCGCCGACCGCGTCTACGCCTCCACCGGCGCCCCCGAGCTGCGCCTCATCACCTGCGGCGGCCCCTACACCCGCGCCACCGGCTACACCGGCAACGTGGTCGTCTCCGCCCGCCTCACCGGCCTCCGCTGACCTGACGTATTCCGGACACCGGCTGGCCTGGACCAACCCCCCGGGGACAAGGTGGGTCCCGGAGCAGGCGTCGGGGGGCGCCCGGCTCCAGGCCGCCGCGGCGGCATCCCCGGGGATGGGCGGTCCCCGTGCGCCCGGTCACGACCGGGGGTCCACCGGCGCACGGGACCGCCCCCTCCCACCACCCCACGACTGACCACGGGAAACACCGGTGAAAGCCCCCGCGAACCCCTGGTAGAGTTATCCATGTCGCCGCGGGGAGAACCCGCGATCGCGACAGGCACCTGGTCCGGGTGGCGGAATGGCAGACGCGCTAGCTTGAGGTGCTAGTGCCCTTTATCGGGCGTGGGGGTTCAAGTCCCCCCTCGGACACAGCGGAGAAGGCCGGTCGATCTCGTATCGACCGGCCTTCTCGTCATGCATCGGTACCTTCGGGGGAGGGGGCGGCGGATGCCGCGAGAGTCCAGGTTCGACCAGCGGGCCACGGCACTCGTCGAACTGCGCGGGCTGCTCGGCGAGCACGCGATGTTCGAGGAGGCGCTGGCCGCCCGGGGATGGCCGGTCCTCGACCGGCAGGGCCGCGACCCGCTCCCGCTCACCGAGCGGCGCGTCCGCTATCTGATCGAGGCCCGTTTCCCCGGCAGCCGCCTCAACGCGGTCTCGGGCGCCCGGCAGCGGATCGAGGTGATCGCCGACGAGCTCCTGCTCGACCTCCAGGTCCTGGCCGTCGAGTGCGTCGAGCGGGACGCGAAGGACCTGCCGCGGTGGCACGCCTACGCCAGGACCGAGCTCCCCGCGCAGGCGGGGGCGGCGGCCCGGGCCCGCGACCGGCTCGCACGCCGCTGCGCCGAGCGCCTCGGGACCCGGGACACGGGCCGGCTGATCACGGCGGCGACGCCGCAGGCCGCCCGGTGGCTCGCCGCGCGGCCGCTGCCGGGGACGCCGGCCCGCCGGGAGGGGGTCGCCGTGCGCCGCGTGTCGGGCACCGTGCGGACGTCGACGCCGCCGGTCGAGGCGGCCGGCCGCCGGGAGTCGGCGCGGATCCTGGGCCGTCTGCTCGTGTGCGCGATGCTGGCCATGCTGCTGGGCGCGCGCCTCATGGACGTGCGGCTCGTCCAGGACCGCTGGTCGTGGACGAGCCTCGCGCTGCTGCCGGTGACCGCCTGGTACGCGGCCCTCACCGCCCTGCGCCACCCGCACCGGGGCTCCCGCGCGGCCACGGGCGCCGTCGCCGCCGGCCTGGTCCTGTTCAGCTGCGCGGCGGGCGCCCTCCTGGCCAGGGACGTGCCGGACCGGGGCGTCGCGGCCCCCGTCCTGCTGGGCGTCCTGGCGGCGGTGGCCGTGGCCAACGGCCTCCGCCTCCTGGTGCGCCAGTGGAGCTGGCAGCGGGTCGCCCCCTGGCTGCTCCCCGCCCTGATCCCGCTCGCCTTCGGTTTCCTGCCGGGCTTCGGCACCGCGCTGCACGTCATGTACCTGGACGCCTTCGACGTCGACCTGGAGGACGTGGAGATACCGCGGGCCTTCCAGTTCATGGCGATGCTCAAACTGACCGCGTGCCTCAGCCTGTGGTTCATGGCCCCGAGCCTGCTGGGCTACATGAAGCACTTCCACCGGCACGTCAAGGACCGTCTGTTCGGCAACTTCGTGGTGCTCGTGATGAGCATCGCGCTGGTCCTGGTGGGGTTCATGGGCTTCGGCCTGCTGGCGGCGGGCGCGGCGGGCGAGCGGGCCGTCGCCGCCGCCGACGCGGGGCGCACCCCGGCCGGCTACTACGGCATCGACCCGGAGTGGGTCTGCCCCGCCCCCGTCGGCAGGCTCGCCGAGGTCCCGGTCGACGGCGGCGTCCTGGACCCGGGGCGCGCCTACCTCAAGCTCGGCGATTCCGGCGGAGTGGTGGTGCTCTGGGACGCGGAGGAGCGCGCCGGCCTGAAGGTCCCGCTGGAGAAGCTCCGCCTCGTCCCGGTGGACTCCGCCCGGACCCGGTGCGGGGCGGACGGCCCGAAGGGCTAGGCCTTGCGCGCCAGCACCAGTCGGCAGTGCGGGCTGCCGTCCGGGCGGGTGCCGAAGTCGGGGAGGGGGCGGTGGGTGACGTCGAAGCCGGTCTCCTCCAGGAGGGTGCGGACCTCGTGGAGGCGGAAGGTGCGGTAGTACATGACGAACGGCGGGCGCCAGAGGGCGTTGCGCACGCGCATCGCCGCGTCGAAGGCCCAGAGGGCCCAGTAGGTGCGGGAGCCGACCGGGGGCGGGGCCGGGAGGGGGAAGGCGAGGGTGCCGCCGGGGCGGAGGGCGGCGTGGATCCGGGCGAAGAGGGTGCGCTGGCCGTCGGGGAGGAAGTGCCCGAAGGCGCCGAAGCTGACCGCCAGGTCGAAGGACGGGGCGAAGGGGAGGGCCAGGGCGTCGGCGCGGACCAGGGTGGCGTCGGGGTGCAGCCGGCGGGCCTCGGCCAGCATGTTCGCACTGAAGTCGACGCCGACGACGCGGCCCGCGCAGACCGAGCGGAGGACGCCGAGGCCCGCGCCGGTGCCGCAGCAGACGTCCAGGCCGGACGCGAAGGGCCCGCGCTCCTCCAGGGCGCGGGCCACCGCCGTCAGGATCCGGTCGGGGGTGCGGAAGGGGGTCGCGTCGAACGTGGGCGCCAGGAGGTCGTAGCCGTGCTCGACCGAGGAGAGCGCCTGGACGGCCAGTTCGCGGAGGGTCGGGCCCTGCGGGGTGGACATGGGGCCGACTCTACGCAGCCGTGGGCGCCCGCGGCGGTCAGAGCGCGCTGCGCACCGGCGGGCCCGGCCAGGCCGGGGCGATCCCGGTGAGCTGGCAGACGAGCAGGTAGAGGGGGATCGGCGGGGTGTAGGGCGAGGTGCCGTCGGGGTGGTGGATCAGGCGCGGTCCGCGGTCGGGGATCTCGGCGCCGGGGGCGTAGCAGGAGGGCAGCGGCCAGGCCAGGTCGAGGTCGGAGCCGCCCGGGACGAGCCACCACCACCAGTCGGTGTCGGCGTACACGCAGCCCTTGGCGGGGAGCCGGGAGAGGATCTTGAAGCCGAAGCGGGCGGGGACGCCGACGGCGTCGCAGCCGAGGCCGGTGTTCAGGCCCGTCGGGACCGCGAGGCGGGTGGCGGTGACGGCGGGGGCGCGGCCGGGGCCGTTCTCGGGGGAGCGGCGGGCGCGGGGGGCGAGCAGGGTGGCCATCGACTTCAGCATGGCTCCCCCAGGACGTCCGAGAGCTCCGCCCAGACGATCTGCGCCGTGCCGTGGCCGGTGCGCTCGGCGCCCCAGGAGGCGCAGAGGGCGTCGACGATGAGGAGGCCGCGGCCGCGTTCGTCCGCGCCGCAGTCGCGTATCCGGGGGCCGGCGGGCCCGCCCTCGTCCCGTACCGCGATGCGGAGGGACTCGCCGTCGCGGAGTTCGCAGACGATCCTGCTGCTGGCGGTGTGCAGCACCGCGTTGGTGACCAGTTCGGAGACGACCAGGGCGGCCGTGTCGCGTATCTCGGGGCCGCGGCCCCAGAGGATCAGCCGCTCCTCGGCGAGGCGGCGGGCCCGGCTCACGGACTCGGTGCGGGCGGGCAGCTCGAAGGCGAAGCGGCGCAGGGCGTCGCGGTGGAGCGGGTCGCGGTGGTGCGGGTCGCGGTGCCGGGGGTCGTGGGGGGCGGGATCGTGGCGGGGCTGCGGGCGCTGGGCCATGACTCGGGAGCTCATGAGACCTGAGGGCTGCGCGTTACCAGAAGCCACGACCGGTTCCTCACAACAGTGGGCAGGGCTGCCGTACGTCGCTGTCGCCGGGGCCCGGGGGCGCGCCGGCGGCAGTCCGTACTGGTTCACCGGAACACTGTCCTCCTGACTCGGACACTTGGCAAGTGGCACTCTGAAAATTGCAGAGTGCCGTGTTCTCTCTGGCCTGGCTTCGTGGCACACTCGTCCAAACAGCGCGTCGGGGAGGTCTTGGGAGTGAGCGAGCCGCGGTCCGCCCCCACGGTGGGACAGGTCGTCCTCGGTCGGCGTCTGCAGGATCTGCGCGAGCGCGCGGGCCTGAAGCGCGAGGAGGCCGCCAAGGTCCTCCACGTGGCACCGGCCACCGTCCGTCGCATGGAGACCGCCGAGGTCGCGCTGAAGATCCCGTACGTCCAGCTGCTGCTGAGGGCCTACGGGATCCCCGACTCCGAGGCCGAGGCGTTCGTCGCGCTCGCCGAGGAGGCCAACCTGCCCGGCTGGTGGCAGCGGTTCCACGACGTGCTGCCCGGCTGGTTCTCCATGTACGTCAGCCTGGAGGGGGCCGCGAGCCTCATCCGGGCCTACGAACCCCAGTTCGTCCCCGGTCTGCTCCAGACCGAGGGATACGCCCGCGCCATACTGCGCAGCGGGGCGGTCGGCGGCGGCGGTGACGCCGCGCGGGAAGAGGACATCGATCGGCATGTGGCCCTGCGGATGGAGCGCCAGTCCCTGTTGACCAGGGAGGACGCCCCGAAGTTCTGGGTGATCATGGACGAGACGGTGTTCCGCCGGCCGGTCGGCGACGGGCCCGAGGTGATGCGCGACCAGCTCGACCGGCTGCTCGAAGCGTCCGAGCTGCCGAACGTCACCCTGCAGATCGCGGAGTTCGCGTCCGGCCACCACCCCGGCACGTACGGTCCCTTCGTCCTCTTCCGCTTCGCCATGCCCGAACTCCCGGACATGGTCTACAGCGAGTACCTGACCGGCGCCGTCTACCTCGACGCGCGTCCCGAGGTGGCGTCCCACCTGGAGGTCATGGACCGTATGGCGGCGCAGGCCGCGACTGCACAACGCACGAAGGAGATCCTCGGGGATCTCCGCAAGGAGCTGTGAATGGATCGCATATACAACGGCATGCCCGCCGCGGAGCTCGGTGCCGAGGGATGGCACAAGCCCTGGAGCGGCGGGAACGGGGGCAACTGCGTGGAGGCCATGAAGCTGGCCGACGGCAGGGTCGCCGTGCGACAGTCCGCAGACCCTGAAGGACCCGCGCTCATCTACACCCACGGGGAGATTGCCGCGTTCATCGCGGGGGCCAAATCCGGTCAGGCTGACTTCCTGCTCACCTGACCCCTTCCGCCGCACCCCTACCGTCACGTAACTCTTGTAGTAGTGCCACCCGTTCGTCCCGACCAGGAGAGCCGATGCCCCAGGACCCCGCTTCCTCGCGGAGCGAGATACGGATCGACACCAGCAAGCCGCACCCCGCGCGGATGTACGACTGGTTCCTGGGCGGCAAGGACAACTACCCCGTCGACGAGGAGATGGCCCGCCAGCTCCTCACCGTGGACGCCCGCGGCCGCGACATGGCCCGGGTGAACCGCGCCTTCATGCACCGCGCCATCCGCTGGCTCAGCGCCCAGGGCGTCCGCCAGTACCTGGACGTCGGCACCGGCATCCCGACCGAGCCCAACCTGCACCAGATCGCGCAGCGGGCCGCGCCGGAGTCCCGGATCGTCTACTGCGACAACGACCCGATCGTGCTCGCGCACGCGGCCGCCCTGCTGCGCTCGACCCCCGAGGGGGCCACCGAGTACATCCAGGCGGACGCCCGCGACCCGGAGACCATCCTCGAAAGGGCCGGAAAGGTCCTTGACTTCGACAAGCCCATCGCCCTGTCGATGCTGGCCCTGCTCCACTTCCTGGGGGACGAGGACGGCGCCCACGACATCGTCGCCAAGCTCGTCGACCAGCTCGCCCCGGGCAGCTACCTGGTCCTCTCGCAGGTCACCGGCGACTTCGACCCCGAGGGCGCGGCCAAGGCCGTCGCCATGTACAAGGCACGCGGGCTGACCCTGCGGCCGCGTACCCGCGACGAGCTCGCCGTCTTCTTCGAGGGCCTGGAGCTCGTCGAGCCCGGAGTGTCGCTCACCGCCGAGTGGCACCCCGAGCTGGGCGATCCGGTGCCGGTCCAGGGAGACGACCCGATCCCGGGCTGGGCCGCCGTGGCCCGCAAGCCCTGACCGCACGCGCGCGTCGCCGAGGGGGAAGGCCCGCGGGCCTTCCCCCTCGGCGCTTCACGGACGCAGGTACGCCAGCCCCGGGTGCGCGGCCGCGTAGCCGTCGAGCAGCCGGCGGGCCACCGCCACCGAGTCCACCAACGGGTGCAGCGCGAAGGCCTTCACCGCGTCCGCCCGCGCACCGCTCTCCGCGGCGGCCAGCACCTCCCGCTCCACCGCCTTCACCGCCGACACCAGCCCCATGGCGTGGCCCGGCAGCGGGTCCACGGCCACCGGGCGGGCGCCGTTCGCGTCCACCGCGCACGGCACCTCGACCACGGCGTCCGCGTCGAGGCCCGGCAGCGTCGTGCCGTTGCGCACGTTGAGGATCAGCGTGGCCCGCTCGCCGCGCGCGATCGCCCGCATCAGCGCCAGCGCCACCTTCTCGTAGCCGCCCGGCTCCAGGTCCTCCTCGGCCCGGTCCCCGGCGCCGGCCGCCTCCCGGTTGTGCGCCATGTAGGTCGCCTCCCGGTCGGCGAGGGCGCGGTGCCAGGCGTCCAGGGCGCGGGTCCCCGGCCTGCCCGCCTCGGCGTAGAAGCCGGCCTGCTGCTCCAGGAGGTAGGCGCCCCGGGTCTTCTCCGCGCCCCGGTAGGAGGCGACGGCCTCCCGGTTGAAGTAGTAGTAGTGCAGGTACTCGTTGGGGACCGCGCCGAGCGACCGCAGCCATTCGGAGCCGAAGAGCCTGCCCTCCTCGAAGGAGCCGAGCAGCGCCTCGTCGGCGAGGAGCCGGGGCAGCTCGTCGCGCCCGTCCACCCGCAGCCCGCGCAGCCATCCCAGGTGGTTGAGGCCCGCGTAGTCGATCCACACCCGGTCCGGGTCGGCGCCGAGGACCCGCGCGACCCGGCGGCCCAGACCCACGGGGGAGTCGCAGATGCCGACGACCCGGTCGCCCAGGATCCGTGACATCGCCTCCGTCACCAGGCCCGCCGGGTTGGTGAAGTTGATGACCCAGGCGTCCGGGGCGAGCACGGCGATCCGGCGGGCGACGGCGACCGCGACCGGCACGGTCCGCAGGCCGTACGCGATCCCGCCCGCACCCACGGTCTCCTGCCCCAGCACCCCCTCGGCCAGCGCCACCCGCTCGTCGGCGGCCCGGCCCTCCAGGCCGCCGACCCGGATCGCCGAGAAGACGAAGTCGGCGCCGCGCAGCGCCTCGTCGAGGTCGGTGGTGGCCGTGACGGCGGGCGCGTCCGGCACCCCCTCGGCCTGCTCGGCGAGCACCCGGGCGACGGCGGTCAGCCGCTCCGCGTCGAGATCGTGCAGGGTGACGTGGGTGATCCGCCCCCCGGCGTGGTCGCCGAGCAGCGCGCCGTACACCAGCGGCACCCGGAATCCGCCGCCTCCGAGAATCGTCAGTCGCATGGTCCGTACGCTACTCGGACACCCCCGCCGGACGGCCCGGACCGGGCCCGGCGTCCACGCCGCCGTCCGCATCCCGGGCAGGGGCCCCGGCCCCCTGGGGGAGAATGACCGCATGTCCCGACGCAAGCCCGCCCCCCGCCGCCGTACGCCCGCGCCCGCCCCGGCCGTCACCGCCGGCTCGCCCTGCCCCTGCGGTCTCGACGCCTCCTACGGCGCCTGCTGCGGCCGCTTCCACGCCGGTACGGGGGCCACCGCGCCCACCGCCGAACTGCTGATGCGCTCCCGCTACAGCGCCTTCGTCGTCGGCGACGCGGCCTACCTGCTGCGCACCTGGGCCCCGGAGGCCCGGCCCGCGACCCTCGACCTCGACCCCGGCACGCGGTGGACGGGCCTGGAGATCCGCGCCACCACCGACGGCACCGCCTTCCACCAGCGGGGCACCGTGACCTTCCGGGCCGGCTACGTGCAGGACGGCGAGCCCGGCGTCCTCGACGAGCACAGCCGCTTCGTCCGCCACGACGGCGCCTGGGTCTACGTCGACGGCGACTTCCCGGAGGACTGACCGGCCAGGGCCCCCGCGCCTACCAGACGAGGACGCCGCCGCCGACCTCCCTGGCACGGCGGGCGGCGGCGGCGATGTTGTCGAAGCGGGCGGTGACGTACTCCTCGGTGTAGCCGCTGTGGGCGGCGAGGGCGGCCAGGTGGGGGCGGACCGCGTCGCACTCGGCGAGGAACTCGGCGAGCTCCTCCGGCTGGACGCGCAGGTCGTCGCCGTCGAGGAGCGGGAAGAACCGGGCGCCGAGGGCGCGCATCGCGGCGGAACCCCACAGCGTGGTGCGGCTCCGCTCGAAGCCGGCGAGGTCCCGGCCGCCGGGCGGGTCCTCCAGGAGGTCCATGGTGCCGTCGGGGGCCAGGACGAAGGTGTGGACGAGAAGGCTCATGGGCCGATCCTCGTGGACGTCCTCCGGCCGGAACAGCGGTTTTTCCCCGGTCGTCACCGCCGCGAGCCGACCGCCGCCCGGTCGTCCGGGCGGCCCGCCGGGAGGCCGGTGGCGAGGTCCTCCGCCACGGCCTTCTTGGCGATCGCGTCGGCGGCGGCGCGGAGTTCGGGGCCGCTGGGGCGGTCGCGCTCCTGCTCCAGTCGGTCGGCGAGCCAGTCCCCCCAGGCGCGGGTGATGGTCTCGGCCTCGCGGGCACCGGCCGGGGTGTGCGAGAGGAGGTTGCCGTCGCGGGTGAGGAAGCCCTCGTCGACCATCCGGTCGAAGGTCGGCAGGATGACCTCCGGCGGGAGGCGCCGGCCCGCCGCGATGAGGCCGAGGCTCGCGTGCCCGACGGTCCGCGTGTAGAGCTCCACCTGCATGACCGCCCAGGCGCCGGCCGTGTCGAGGCGGGTGTCGGAGCCGGCCACGATCCGGCGGGCGGTGTCCGTGTCCATCCGGCGCAGCAGCCGGCCCACGGAGAGTTCGAGGAGTTTCACGGAGTCGCCGCTGGAGGTGGGGGAGGCGAAGCCCTCGCCCATGTCGGGGGCGGCCTCCCGGACGGTGTCGCGCAGCTTGACCTGCTTGAGGAAGAGGGCGACGACGAAGCCGACGACGGCGACGGGCACGGTCCACAGGAAGACGGTGTGGAGGGTGTCGGCGTAGGCCCGGACGATCGGGGCGGCGACCCCGTCGGGCAGCCCGTGCACTCCCTGCGGGCTCTGCGCGGCCGTCGCCACCGCCGACGGGTCGAGGCCGGCCTGCCGGGCGAGGACGGACGCCTCGGCGACCCCTGCGGTGAGGTTCGGCCGCAGGGCGTTGGCGTAGATCGTGCCGAAGACGGCGGTGCCGAACGCGCTGCCCAGGGTGCGGAAGAAGGTGACGCCGGAGGTGGCGGTTCCCAGGTCGGCGTAGTCGACGGTGTTCTGCACGGCGATCGTGAGGACCTGCATGCACAGGCCGATGCCGACGCCGAGCACGAACATGTACAGCGACTCCGCCCAGGTGCCGGTGGTCTCGTCCATCAGCGAGAGCAGGTAGAGCCCGACGCCCATCACCGCGCACCCCACGATGGGGAAGATCCGGTAGTGGCCGGTCTTGCTGACCACGTTGCCGCTGAAGACGGAGGCGATCAGCAGGCCGACGACCATCGGCAGCGTGCGGATGCCGGAGATCGTCGCCGAGTCCCCGTCCACGTACTGGAGATAGGTCGGCAGGAAGGTCATCGCGCCGAGCATCGCGAAGCCGACGACGAAGCTCAGCACCGAGCAGACGGTGAAGACCGGATTGCGGAACAGCCGCATCGGCAGCATGGGTTCGGCCGCCCGGGACTCCGCCCAGCAGAACAGGGCGAGGGAGAGGAAGCCGCCGGCGAAGAGCCCGACGATGACGCCGGAGCCCCACGCGTACTCGTTGCCGCCCCAGCTCGTCGCCAGGATCAGGGCACTGGAGCCGACCGCGACGAGCGCGATGCCGAGGTAGTCGATGACCGGCCGGCTCGCCGAGCGGACCGAGGGGATGGTGCGGGCGGCGGCGATGACGACGAGGATTGCGATCGGCACGTTGACGTAGAACGCCCAGCGCCAGCTCGCGTGGTCGGTGAACAGGCCGCCGAGCAGCGGCCCGATGACCGTCGAGACGCCGAACACGGCGCCGATCGCGCCCTGGTACTTGCCGCGTTCGCGCAGCGGGATCACGTCGGCGATCAGCGCCATCGAGGTGACCATGAGGCCGCCGGCGCCGATGCCCTGGAGTCCGCGCCAGACGATCAGCAGCGTCATGTTGGTGGCGAGGCCGCAGAGGAACGAGCCGGTGACGAAGATGACGGCGGAGATCTGGAAGATCACCTTGCGGCCGAAGAGGTCGCCGAACTTGCCGACCAGCACCGTCGCCACGGTCTCGGCGAGCAGGTAGGAGGTGACGACCCACGACATGTGGGCGGCGCCCCCGAGGTCCGCGACGATCGTGGGCAGCGCGGTGCCCACGATCGTCTGGTCGAGCGCGGCCAGGAGCACGCCGAGCATGATCGTGCCGAACACGATGTTGCGGCGGCGCCCGTCGAGCACGGGCGGGGCGGGCGCGGCCGGGACGGCGGGGCTTGCGTCGCTGGTCGTGGTCACCCTCGCAGCGTCACACCGCGCCGCCGCCGCTGCCCGTGGGGTGCGCCCGAACGGGCGATGCCCTCAGGGGCGTACCGGCAGGGTGGGGTGGTGCTTGGCGAGGATCTTGTTGGCCCGGGCGAGGGCGGCGAGCGCGTGCTCGCGGTCGGCCCGGTCCTCCGCGCAGAGCGGTCCGCGGAAGCGGTAGACCTCGCGCGCCGCGCAGTCCGCCTCGATCTCCGCCTGGAGGACGTGCGCGGGCAGACAGGAGCCGATGAGGGCGGCCACGCGGTCGGGGATCGGGACGGGTACGAGGGGGGAGGGCGAGGCGATCACGGGACAGTCCTAGCGGTTCGTGGGGGTGGTCGGGAAGTGCTCTCACCCTCATACGTACCGGACGGCGGGGGCGGTTCCGGTACGGCCCCGGCGCCGTTGCGCGACGGGGGCGCCCGCCCCGTCCTGGACGCGCGGGCGCACGCGACGGGCACCCGGCGGCCCCGGTGATCGCGGTCCGCGGCGTTCTCGCAGGTACGGGGCACGGCGGCGGGCCGCCTTTGCGCACGGTCCCTGCGTATCGGCGGCGCGGACGACCGCCGCCGGCACCGGCCGGGCGGCGCGCAAGACCCCGGACGGTGATCCCGGTGTGAAGGAAATCACGTGGCGCAGGACCGCCCCGACCGGCATGATCCTCAGCCCAGCACGTCCGCCAGGTCGTACGAGACGGGCTCGCCCAGCTGCCCGTAGCCGCAGGACTCCGGGGTGCGGTCCGGGCGCCAGCGCTTGAACTGCGCGGTGTGCCGGAAGCGGTCGCCCTCCATGTGGTCGTAGCCGACCTCGCAGACCCGCTCCGGGCGCAGCGCCACCCACGCCGGGTCCTTCCCGCCCGACCAGCGGCTGGGCGCGCCGGGCAGCCTCGCCTCCGCGTGGGCCTCCTCCCGCGCCCAGGCCGCCCACGGGTGCCCGTCGGACGGGTCCATGCGCAGCGGCTCCAGCTCCCCGACCAGCTCGGCGCGGCGCTTCGCGGTGAAGGCGGCGCAGACGCCGACGTGCTGGAGGGTCCCCCGGTCGTCGTGGAGGCCGAGGAGGAGGGAGCCGACGACGGGGCCGCTCCTGTGGAGGCGGTAGCCGGCGACGACGACGTCCGCGGTCCGCTCGTGCTTGATCTTGTACATGAGGCGGGCGTCCGGGCGGTAGGGCAGGTCGAGCGGCTTGGCGACCACCCCGTCGAGCCCCGCCCCCTCGTACCGCTCGAACCAGCGCGCGGCCAGGTCGGCGTCCCGGGTGGCGGGGGCGAGGTGGACCGGCGCGGTGACGCCGTCGAGCATCCGCTCCAGGGCCGCGCGGCGCCCGGCGAGCGGGGTGTCGAGGAGGGCCTCGTCGCCCAGGGCGAGCAGGTCGAAGGCGACGAAGCGGGCCGGGGTGGTCTCCGCGAGCATCCGGACCCGGGAGCCGGCCGGGTGGATCCGCTCGGAGAGCCGGTCGAAGTCGAGCCGCCCGTCGTGGTCGACGACGATCTCGCCGTCGACCACGCACCGCTCCGGCAGCCGCTCCCGCAGCGCCCCGACGAGTTCGGGGAAGTAGCGGGTGAGGGGCTTGCCGGTGCGGCTGCCGATGACGAGCTCGGGTCCGTCGCGGTGGACGATCGCCCGGAAGCCGTCCCACTTGGCCTCGTAGTGCATCCCGGGCGGGATCTTCTTCACGGCCTTGGCGAGCATCGGCTTCACGGGCGGCATCACCGGCAGATCCATGGGTAGATTGTCCGTTATATGACATGTGTCGGCGAGCCCTAGGGGGCACCCATGGCAGGCAGGGCGGCAGCGGTGGAGGTGGAGGCCGGCGGGCGCACCGTCCGCGTCTCCAGTCCGGACAAGGTCTACTTCCCGGAGCCCGGCTACACCAAGCTGGACGTGGTCACCTACTACCTCGCCGTCGGCGGGGGCATCACCCGGGCCCTCCGGGACCGCCCCACCACCCTGGAGCGCTACCCCGACGGGGTGGCGGGGGAGTCCTTCTTCCAGAAGCACGCCCCCAAGCACCTCCCGGAGTGGATCCCCACCGCGCGCGTCACCTTCCCCAGCGGCCGCTCCGCCGACGAACTGTGCCCCACCGAGCCGGCCGCCGTCCTCTGGGCCGCCAACCTCGGGTCCGTCACCTTCCACCCCTGGCCGGTGCGGCGCGCGGACCCCGAGCACCCCGACGAGCTCCGCCTCGACCTCGACCCGCAGCCCGGCACCGACTACGCCGACGCCGTCCGCGCCGCCCACGAACTCCGCGTCCTCCTGGGCGAGCACGGGCTCCGGGGCTGGCCCAAGACCTCCGGCGGGCGCGGCCTGCACGTCTTCGTCCCCATCCGCCCCGACTGGACCTTCGTCCAGGTCCGGCGCGCCGCCATCGCCTGCGGGCGGGAGCTGGAGCGGCGGATGCCGGACCGGGTCACCGTGCAGTGGTGGAAGGAGGAGCGCGGCGCGCGGATCTTCGTCGACTACAACCAGGCGGCCCGCGACCGCACCATCGCCTCCGCCTACTCGGTCCGCCCCCGGCCGCACGCCCCCGTCTCCGCCCCGCTGCGCTGGGACGAGATCGACGACGCCGTCCCGCGGGACTTCGACATCCGGACCATGCCCGCCCGGTACGCCGCCCTCGGCGACGTGCACGCGGACATGGACGACGAACGCTTCGACCTGGAGCCGCTGCTCGAACTCTCCCGGCGCGACGAGGCCGACCACGGCCTCGGGGACCTGCCCTATCCGCCGGACTACCCGAAGATGCCCGGCGAGCCGAAGCGGGTGCAGCCGAGCCGGGCGAGGAAGGGGGAGGGCGGGGGCGAGGGGTGACGCCGGCGCGGGTGGCGGCGGTCACGCACCGGGCTCGCGCCGCTCCGACGGGGCCAGCAGCAGCACCTCGAGGGCCCGCGCGCAGGACCCGGCCTGCGCCAGGAACCAGTCGAGCCGCGCGTCCGTGATCACCTCCGGCGTCGCCCGGACGGCGAGCGCGAACCGGGCGTGCCCGGCCCGCTCCAGGACCGGCACCGCCACCGTCCGCACCCCGCGCGCCGACTCCTCGTCGTTGAGCGCGTGGCCGGCCTCCCGTACCCGCGCCAACTCGGCCGACAGCGCGGCGGGTTCCACGATGGTCCGGTCCGTGAAGGCGTACAGCGGCGGCAGCGCCGGCGGACCGGCCTCGCCCGCCCGGGGCCAGGCGAGCAGCACCTTGCCCAGCGCCGTCGAGTGCAGCGGCCGCCGCAGCCCCACCTTCGGCGTCACCGAACCGCCCGCCACGATCACCGCGTACGGACCGCTGCGCAGTGCCAGATCGGCCGTGGCGCCCGTCCGCTCGGCCAGGTCGGCCAGCTCGGGCGCGGCCAGGTGGAGCCCCCGCTGGTGGTACGAGAGCCGGCCCAGCTCCGTGACGGCGGGCCCGAGCCGGTAGCGGGCCGTCCGGGCGTCCTGTTCCAGGAAGCCGGCCGAGAGCAGCGTCCGGACCAGCCGGTGGGCGGTCGACGTGGACAGTCCCAGCCTGCGGGCCAGGTCGGAGACGCTCAGGTCGGGCCGGTTGTCGTGGAAACTGTGCAGCACGTCGAGCGCGCGGCGGACCGCCTGCGCGCCCGCCGGGGCCCGTACGGCCTCGGCCTCGGTGGTCATGGCGCTCGCTCCCCCTCCGGGTGATCGTCGCCCCACGCTCCCACATGATGGAAGCCGGAACGAGCCTCCAGGGCGGGAGGAAACACGCCGTTCATGTGCAATCCCACATGATGGGAAGCGAGTTGTGGCGGGCCGGACCGCCGTGTCATGGTTCCGGCCGAAGCACCGCGGCGGACGACGCCGCGGAGACACCGCACCGGAGGGAGCAGGTCCGCCATGCACACGTGCCGTACGGCGACGCCCGCCGCCCCCGCCGCGCCTCCCGCCCCGCCCGGGCTCACCCGGCGCCGCCACATCGACCTGGCGCGGGTCACCGGCACCGGCTGTCGCCGCCGCTGTCGGCGCTGACGCCGCCGCCGTCGGCGCACCCGGGGCCGCTCCGGCCCCTCCCGTGCCGCCCCCGGCCGTGCCGCCCCCGGCCGTGACCGTGCCCCGCCGTGCGGTCGCGCTGCCCGTCGCCGCGCTCCCCGGCCGGTCGCGACCGGCCGTGAACCGCCGGGATCCCCGGGACTGTTCATGGGTGCCGCGGGTGCCGTGCGTGCGGCGCTCGCCGTGCTCGCCGCGTCCCGTCGTGCTCGCTGGAGCCTTCACGGCCGTCATGCCCGCCGGCCCCGTCGGCTCCGTCGTCCCCGCCGAATCCGTCCCGCCCGCCGTACCCGCCGTCCCCGCCGGCCCCGTCCCGCCCGCCGTCCCCGCCGGCCCCGTCCCGCCCGCCGTACCCGCCGTCCCCGTCACGCCCTCCGGAGCCGCCGGGGCGTGCCGCCGGGCCCCGGCGCGGTCTCCGCCCTCCCTCCCGCCCCCTCACCCCTGGACCCCTCCATGACCGCCGCCCGCGTGCCCGACACGCTCTGGTTCACCCGCTGCCCCGTCCCCACCGCCACCGGCGTGGCCGCCGACCGCGGCTGGCTGGCCGCCGAGTTCGCGCCGGACGGCATCGCCGTCCGCTCGCTCCAGGACGCCGATCCCGGCGCCGACCGCGCCGCCCACTACACCCACGACCTTCCCGGCCTCTTCCGCGAGGGCGGCAACGTCCCGGCCCTGTGGGCCCGTTCGCGCGGCCAGGACACCCGGCTCGTCGGACTCACCTGGATCGAGGAGCGCCAGGTGGTGCTCGTCGCCCCCGGCTCCCCGGTCCGGCGCGCCGCGGACCTGCGCGGGCTCCGGCTCGCGGTGCCCCGGCACGACGTGCCCATCGACTTCTGGCGGGCGATGGCCCTGCGCGGCTTCGAGGGCGCCCTCGCCTCGGCCGGCCTCGGACTCGACGAGGCAGAGCTCGTCGACGTCCCCGCGGCCGGGCACGCCGGGCAGTGGGCCGCCGAACTCGACGCGCTGCGCCGGGGCGAGGCCGACGCCGTGTACGTGAAGGGCGCCCTCGCCGTCGAGTCGGCGCGACGGGCCGGCGCCGAGGTGGCCGTCGAGCTCGACGCGCTCCCGGACCCCGCCCACCGCGTCAACAACGGCACCCCGCGCCCGCTCACCGTCCACCGGGAACTCCTCGACCGCCACCCCGAGGTGGTCGACCGCTTCCTCGCGGTCCTGCTCCGGGCGGCCGACTGGGCCGCGGGCGAGCCCGACGAGGTCGCCCGCATCCTCGGCGCGGAGACCGGAGCGGGCGCGGAGGGCGTCGCGGGCGCCTACCGCGGCGGCACCCACCGCACGCTCCACCCGGACCTCTCCGACACCCGGCTCGACCTGCTGGTCCGGCAGGAGGCGGCCCTGCGGGCCCACGGTTTCCTGCCCGGGGCCGTGGACGTCCGGGCCTGGGCCGATCCCGGGCCGCTGCACCGCGCCCACCGCCTCCTCGCCGCCGACGCGACGCCGCACCCGGCCGGGCGGCCCCACCGGGCCGCGCCGCCGAGCCCCGTCGCCTGACCCGCCCCGCGCCCCCGCCCCCGAGCCGGGCCCCGGACCCCGGGCCCCCGTCCCACGACCCGCCGCCCGGTCCGCACCGCCCGACCCGTGCCTCCCCGCCCGTCTCTCCCCGCCCGTCTCTCCCGGCCCGTCTCTCCCCGCCCGTGTCTCCCGGCTCACGCCCCCGGCCCCGTCCCGCAGTCCACAGCCGGCCGCCCGCCGCCCCGATCCCCCTTCCCGTGCCCCACCGCCCTCCAAGGACGACCGCCATGCGCCCACTCGCCAGCCTCTCCGCTCTGGCGGCCCTCGCCGCCCTCGCCACCCTCACCGCCTGCGGCGCCGACCCGGCGGCCGACTCCGGCTCCGGCCGGGGCGACGGGGCGAAGGGCGGCGCGGTCACCGTCCGGATCCCCGACCCCGGGAACTCCGGCGTCCTCGCCCGGGGCAAGCAGGACGGCAGCCTCGACAAGGCCCTCGCCGCCGTCGGCGCGAAGGTCGCCTGGACCGGCAGCGCCGGACCCTTCGCCCCGGCCGCCCAGGCGATGAACGCCGACCAGCTCGACTTCGCCACCGGCTCCATCACCTCCGGCATCACCTCCCTCGCCCACAACCCCGGCTTCGCCTTCTTCACCGCCACCGACCCCGACCCCGTCGGCGAGGGCATCCTGGTGCGCGAGGGCTCCGGCATCGACTCCCTCCAGGACCTCGTCGGCCGCAAGGTCGCCGTCAACAAGGGCGGCACCGGCGAGTACCTCCTCCTCAAGGCGCTCGCCGAGGAGGGCATCCCGGCCGACCGGGTGGAGCGCGTCTATCTGCGCCCCGACCAGACGGCCGCCGTCTTCAACGCCGGCCAGGTCGACGCCTGGGCCGTCTGGTCCACCTACGCCGTCGCCGAGATCGGCAGCGGCAAGGCGCGCTTCCTCGCCGCCGGTTCGGCCATCGGATCCGACAACTACAGCCTCAACGCGGTCCGTTCGGGCTTCGCGAAGGACCACCCCGCCATCGTGAAGGCGCTCTACCACTACCTCCACGACCGGAGCGCCAAGGAGCGGAAGGACCCGGCCGCCTACCTCAACGTCTTCACCGACGCCGGCCCCACCGCCGTCACCGGCAAGGCCAGGGAGGTCCAGATCGAGTTCACCCGCGCGGGCGGCACCGTCGACCCCATCGGCCCCGAGGACGTCACCCGCTTCGAGAAGGTCGCCCGCTTCTACGCCGACCAGAAGGTCACGCCGGACACGGTCGACATCGCCGCCCACCTCCTCGACGTCGAGTCCCTGTCGTGACCGCCCCCGTCACCGCCCCCGCTCCCGCCGCCCCCGCTCCCGCCGCGCCCCCCGGCCTCGTCGCCCCGCGCCCGCCCGCCGACCGTCCGCGCTCCCGGCCCGGCGCGCTCGCCGTCCGCGCCCTCGGTCCGGTCGCCCTGCTCGTGCTCTGGTGGGTCTCGTCCGCCACCGGTCTCCTCACCCCCGACGTCCTCGCCTCGCCCGCGCAGGTCCTGGACGCGGTGGGCGAGCTGTGGGGCAACGGGCAGCTGTCCGACGCCCTCGCGACCTCCCTCACCCGCTCCGGGACCGGCCTCGTCATCGGGCTCGCCGCCGGGCTCACCCTCGGGATCACCACCGGCTTCACCCGGCTCGGCGACGAACTCCTCGACTCCTCCCTCCAGACCCTGCGCACGATCCCTTTCCTCTCCCTCGTGCCGCTCTTCATGGTCTGGTTCGGCATCAACGAGACGGCGAAGATCCTGCTCATCGCCGTCGCCACCACCTTCCCCATGTACGTCTCCACCAGCGGCGGCGTCCGCAACACCGACCGCAAACTCGTCGAGGCCATGCGCAGCTTCGGCCTCGGCCGCCTCGCGATCGTCCGGCAGGTCGTCCTGCCCGGTGCGCTGCCGTCGCTCCTCGCCGGACTGCGCCTGTCGATGACGCTCAGCGTCATCGCGCTCATCGCCGCCGAGGAGATCAACGCCACCGCGGGCATCGGCTACCTGATGTCCCAGGCCCAGAGCTACGCCCGGACCGACGTCCTGGCCGTCTGCATCCTCGTCTACGGACTCCTCGGCCTCACCGCCGACGTGCTCGTCCGCGGCCTGGAGCGGGTCCTCATGCCCTGGCGCACCGCCGGACCCGGAAGGAGCGCGCGATGACCGCCGTACGCGTACGGGGACTGCGCCGGGTCTTCGGCGACCGCGCCGTCATCGACGGCCTCGACCTCGCCATCGGGCGCGGCGAGTTCGTCGCCCTCCTCGGGGCCAGCGGCAGCGGGAAGACCACCCTGCTGCGCATCCTGGGGGCGCTCGACGGCGCCGACGGGGGCGAGGTGCTCGTCCCCGAGGCCCGCACGATCGTCTTCCAGGAGCCCCGGCTCATCCCTTCGAAGAGGGTCCTCCCCAACGTGACCGTCGGGCTGCCGCGCGGCGCCGCCACCCGCGCGACGGGCCTGCGGGCCCTCGCGGAGGTGGGCCTGGAACGGCACGCCGACGCCTGGCCCGCCACCCTCTCCGGCGGCGAGGCCCAGCGGGTCGCGCTCGCCCGGGCGTTGGTGCGGGAACCGGAACTGCTTCTGCTCGACGAGCCGTTCGCCGCCCTGGACGCGCTGACCCGGCTCCGGATGCAGGACCTCGTGGGCGAACTGCGCCGGATCCACCGGCCCGCCGTCCTGCTCGTCACCCATGACGTCGACGAGGCCGTACGGCTCGCCGACCGGGTCGCGGTCCTGCGCGACGGCCGGCTCGTCACCGACGAGCCCGTCACCGTCCCGCACCCCCGCGAGCCCGGCGATCCGGAGGTCGTCGCGCTGCGCCGCCGCCTCCTCGCCGACCTCGGCGTCCACACCCCGCCCCCGCCCCCGGCCGAGTCCCCGGTTCCGACCCTGACCTCCGTCGAGCCCCCGCCTCCTCCCCCGACCCTGCCCCCGACCCCGACCGATTCCGCCCCACCCCCACCCACCCCGGCCTCGTCCCCCCGCCCCCAGAAGGAGTTCTCCGCATGACCGTCACCATCGGCGTCCACCGCAGCAACCCGTCCCTCTACCACCTCTCCCGCCTGGGCTACGCGGAGGAGGAACTCGCCGCCCTCGGCGAGACCGTCGTCTGGCACGCGTACACCGACGGCGTGCGCACCGGCCCCCTCCTCTCCGACGGCACCATCGACTTCGGCGGCACCGGCTCCACCCCGCCGGTCACCGCCCAGGCCGCCGGCCACGACATCGTCTACACGGCGGTGTCGGCGCCCCGTCCCGACCACGGCGCCCTCCTGGTCCCCGAGGACAGCCCGGTCCGTACGGTCGCCGACCTCAGGGGCGGTACCGTCCACCTGGCGATCGGCTCCTGGCAGACCCATCTCGTCGCCCAGGCGCTCGATGACGCGGGCCTCTCCTACGCCACCGACATCACGCCGGTGCGCGGCGACTCCGCGAGCGAGGCGAAGCTCCGCTCCGGCGAGATCGCCGCCTGGGTCGCCCAGGGCGCCGAGCTGGCCGCGGCCCGGCGCGCGGGCGGCCTGCGCGTCCTCGTCCGCACCGGCGACGTCATCTCCGACCGGTCCGTCTTCTTCACCCGCCGGGACCTGGCCGAGGGGCGGCCCGAGCTGGTGGAGGCCCTGACCCGGGCGCTCCGGCGGGCCGACGCGTGGGCCGCCGCCCACCCCGGCGAGGCCGCCGCGATCGCCGCCGCGGACCAGGGCGGCAGCGCCGAGGACTGGGAGACGGCCCTGCGCGCCCTGCCCTGGACGATCGAGGAGGCCGGCGAGGAGTTCATCGCCGAGCAGCAGCGCGCGGCCGACGTCTTCCACCGCACCGGCTTCATCGGGCGCGCGGTCACCGTCGCCGACGCACTGCCCCGGAAGGCCTGATCCCATGACGTCCACGGCACCGGAAGTCCTCTGGTACGTCATCCCGCGCGAAGGCGCCTACCCGTGGGAGCCGGAGGGCCGCAGGCCCGTCGACCTCGGCTACCTCCAGCAGCTGGCCGGGACCGTCGAGCGCCTCGGCTACAGCGGCGCGCTGCTGGCCACCGACCTCTACGACGTCTGGCCGCTCGGCTCGGCGCTCGCGGCCGCCACCAGCACCCGCTTCAAGCCGCTGCTCGCCGTCCACCCCGGCCTGGTCTCGCCCACCCTGCTCGCCAAGACGGCGCTCACCTTCGACAACCTCTTCGGCGGGCGGCTCCGCTTCAACGTGGTCAACGGCTCGACCGCGTCCCTCAAGGAGTACGGGCTGCACGTCGGGCACGACGAGCGGTACGAGCTGAGCGCCGAGTACTGGTCGATCGTGAAGCGGCTCACGGCCGGCGAGGTCTTCGACCACAAGGGGAGGTTCTACGAGCTGGAGAACGCCGGCGCCTCCTTCCGGGACCTGCGCCCGGTCCAGGCGCCGCACGTCCCGCTCTGGTTCGGCGGCTCGTCCGCGCCCGGGATCGAGATGGCCGCCGAGCACGTCGACGTCTACCTCACCTGGGGCGAGCCGCCGCACCTGCTGAAGGAGAAGCTCGACCACGTGCGGGCCCGGGCGGCCGCGCACGGGCGGACCCTCCGGATCGGCCTGCGGCTCCATCTGATCGTCCGCGACACCGAGGACGAGGCCTGGGCCGCAGCCGACCGGCTCCTCGACGTGACCAGCGAGGCGACGTACGCCCGTCAGCTCGGCGAGCGGGCGGGGGAGGACGGGGTCGGCTGGCAGCGGCAGTTCCGGCAGCACGGCGGCCGGGTCCCGGCCCGCGCCCGGGAGCTGGAGACGTATCCCAACCTCTGGCCGGGCATGGGCCTCTTCCGGCCGGGGCCGGGCACCGCGCTGGTCGGTTCCACGGCCCGGGTGGTGGAGCGGCTCCAGGAGTTCCGGGAGCTGGGCGTCGACACCTTCATCCTCTCCGGCAACCCGCTCCTGGAGGAGGCGTACCGGGTCGCCGAGACGGTCCTGCCGGCCCTCGGCGTGCGGCATTGATCGAACGTTGAGGACGTGTTTAGGCCCGCGGGGCACGGTAGGGGCATGCAGACGGATACCGACGTGCTCACCGCCCCCGACCTCTCCTGGCGCGAGAACGCGCTGTGCGCCCAGGCCGGCCCGGAGTTCTTCTTCCCCGCCCCCGGCTCCTCCACCCGCGAGGCCAAGCAGCTCTGCGGGGCCTGCGAGGGGCGCCTCGCGTGCCTGGACTACGCGCTCACGCACGACGAGCGCTTCGGGGTGTGGGGCGGGCTCTCCGAGAAGGAGCGGGGGCGGCTCAGGCGCGGACAGCGCTCCTGAACCGCCCCCGCGGGGGTGCGGGCGGCCTCAGCCGGCGGCGCGCGCGGCCATCCGGGCCTTGCGGGCGGCGAGCTTCGCGTCGAACTTGGAGGCCTCCGCGTCCAGCCCGTTCATGTACAGGCCCAGCTCCTCCTGGGCGCGCAGCCCGTCGGGGCCGAGGCCGGAGATCTCCAGCACCTTGAGGTGGCGGAGCACCGGCTCCAGGACGTCGTCGTGGTGGATGCGCATGTTGTAGATCTCGCCGATGGCCATCTGGGCGGCGGCGCGCTCGAAGCCGGGGATGCCGTGGCCGGGCATCCGGAAGTCGACCACGACGTCCCGGACGGCCTGCATCGACAGGTCGGGGGCGATCTCCAGCGCGGCCTTCAGCAGGTTCCGGTAGAAGATCATGTGCAGGTTCTCGTCGAGCGCGATGCGCGCGAGCATCCGGTCGCAGACGGGGTCGCCGGACTGGTGGCCGGTGTTGCGGTGCGAGATGCGGGTGGCGAGCTCCTGGAAGGCCACGTACGCCACGGAGTGGAGCATCGAGTGGCGGTTGTCCGACTCGAAGCCCTCGCTCATGTGCGACATCCGGAACTGCTCCAGCTTGTCCGGGTCGACGGCGCGGGAGGCGAGCAGGTAGTCGCGCATCACGATGCCGTGCCGGCCCTCCTCCGCGGTCCAGCGGTGCACCCAGGTGCCCCAGGCGCCGTCGCGGCCGAAGAGGCTGGCGATCTCGTGGTGGTAGCTGGGCAGGTTGTCCTCGGTCAGCAGGTTGACCACGAGGGCGGTCTTCCCTATGTCGGTGACCGGCGACTGCGCCGGGTCCCAGGGCTCGCCGTCCTCGAAGAAGCCGGGGAAGTTCCGGGCGTCCGACCACGGCACGTACTCGTGCGGCATCCAGTCCTTGACGACCTTGAGGTGCCGGTTGAGCTCCTTCTCCACCACCTCTTCCAGCGCGTACAGCAAGCGCGCGTCGGTCCACCCTGCCGAGCTGCCGAGGTGGGGAGAGGTGAGCGTCACGGGGACTCCTGGGGACGGAGAGGGGGCAAACGGAACTACCTACGGATTCGTAGGTTACGAGACCGTAGGTTAAGGCCCTGTAAGGGGGTGACCAAGCCCCTCTCGGCCGATGTCCGGTTACGTTCTGTTATGTGTGCAGCTCGGTCCCCCAAAAGAGACGCAGGTCACCTCGGGTTCGGTCACCCCTGGACAACTGATCGGCTACTCAGAGCAGATGATCGGCGGCGCCGGACTTCACCGCGGAGATCAGCGCGCGCAGTGCCTCGACGGAGTCGCTGACGTACTCGCCGGGGGCCAGGGTCGACCCGATGTAGGCGCGGCCGGCGTCGTCGAGGCCGAAGCGGAAGCAGTTGGCCCCCTCGCTGCAGAAGGCGTCCCCCCAGGCGATGTCGACGGCCGGGGCGGTGGGACCGGTGGAGGCGGCGGGGGGCGCGGGCGGGGTGACGTTCATGGTGGCGGGGTCCTTCACAGGTCCTGGGCTATCGAGCGGATGAACGCGCGGGAGTCGGCGGTGGACAGGGCGAGTCCGCGCAGCCGTCCCAGCAGGCCCAGGTAGCGGCGCAGCTTCATGTCGGCGTCGAGGAGGATCGAGCCGTGCGAGGAGTCGAGCTGGACGGTGTCGAGCTGCGGCACGGGTGCGGACACATAGGTGAACGACTGGCCCGCGCCGGGGAAACCCCCGGCGGCGAACGGGATGGCCCGCACGGTGACGGTGGCCCGCTCCGACTGCTCCAGGATGTGCTCCAGCTGGGCGCGGGCGACCTTGGGCCCGCCGAACTGCATGCGCAGCGCCGCCTCGTGGATCACGGCCTCGTACGGCACCGGCCGGTCCAGGGTCTCCTGGCGGCGCAGCCGCAGGGCGAGCCGGGCCTCCAGGTCGGGTCCCGGCAGGGGCGGGACGGCGGTGTCGAAGACCGCCCGCGCCTGCTCCTCCGTCTGGAGCAGGCCGGGGACGTGGGTGGTGACGGCGGTCGCCAGCTCGGCCGCGTGGTGCTCCAGTTCCGCGATGTCGAGGAGGGCGGGCGGCAGGAGGCCGCGGTGCTCCTCCCACCAGCCGCGGTCGCGCTCCTGGGCCATGGCGGCGAGCAGGTCCACCAGGCCCGTGTCGGGGCAGCCGTAGTTGAAGGCCAGCGTCCGCACCCGTTCGGGGCTGATGCCGAAGCGGCCCGATTCGATGTTGGGGATGCGGGTGCGGTCGACGCCCAGGAGGGCGGCGGCCTGCTGGGCCGACATGCCCGACTGTTCGCGCAGCTTGCGCAGTTCGGCGCCGAGCCGTTGCTGGCGCGCGGTGGGGCTGCTCCTGGGTGGCACGTCGTTCTCCCTCGTCCTGCGGGGCGGCCCCCTGCCGGCCCGCTCCCGTGCCGCTGATCGCCTTCTGTCCGGAAACAGCGCCACTATGTGCAAGTAGTAGCACTGTGCTCCGCTTCTGCGCTACGGTCGGTAGCGCAAGTCTCACACGGGGCGACCATGGCCGTGTGCAGAGCACCCCCACGTACAAGAAATGCGAGCAATCCGATGAAGGGCGCGCTGCGTTGCCTTCCGGCCGCCGCCACGGCGGCCGAACCCCCACCCTCCGCCACGGAGAACCTCAGCCACTCGATGCTGCTCCCCGGCGGCGCCCACTGCGCGGGCCTCGCCCGCGAGGCCGTCCACGGCCTCCTCGGCCGCCACGGCCTCGCCGAACTCCGCGAGACCGCCGTGCTCGCCGCGTCCGAACTCGTCTCCGCCGCCTGCCGGTTCACCCCCGACCGGGAGATGGCCCTGCGGATCCGCTGGCAGTACGACGCCCTGCGGATCGTGGTCTACGACCAGCACCCGGCCCACCGCGGGCCGGACGAGGCGGAGCGCTGCCGCGACCGCCGCAGCCGCAGCATGTGGCTGCTGGCCGCGGCGGTCGACGAACACGGCGGGGACTGGGGCCTCACCCCCGCGCTCACCTCGGAGGGCGGCGCCAAGTCCTGGGCCTTACTCCACCGCTGACCCCGTCATGACCCGGAGCTCCTCCGCCGACGTCGGCCGCAGGCGGCCGTCGAGGAGCACCCGGCGCGTGATCCCCAGCGACTCCAGGAATGTCAGGTCGTGACTGGCCACGACCAGCGCCCCCTCGTACGCGTGGAGGGCGGCCGTCAGCTTCCGCACCGAAGCGATGTCCAGATTGTTCGTCGGCTCGTCCAGCAGCAGCAGCTGCGGAGCCGGCTCCGCGAGCAGCAGCGCCGCCAGCGTGGCCCTGAACCGCTCGCCGCCCGACAGGGTCCCCACCGGCCGGTCCGCACGGGCCCCCCGGAACAGGAACCGCGCGAGCCGGGCCCTGATCGCGTTCCCCGACGCCGCGGGAGCGAAGCGGGCCACGTTCTCCACCACGCTCAGCCCGTCGTCCAGCACGTCGAGCCGCTGCGGCAGGAAACGCAGCGGCACCAGCCGCTCCACCTCCCCCGAGACCGGCTCCAGCTCCCCGGCGATCGTCCGCAACAGGGTCGTCTTGCCCGCCCCGTTGCGGCCCACCAGCGCCACCCGCTCCGGACCCCGCAGCTCGAACCCGCCGTCGACCCGCGCCCCGTACCGCAGCTCCAGGTCCGTCAGCCGCAGCACCTCGCGGCCCGCCGGCACCGAGGTGCGCGGCAGCTCCACCCGGATCTCGTCCTCCTCCCGCACCGCCTCCGCCGCCACGTCCAGCCGCTCCCTGGCCTCCGCCAGCCGGTCCGCGTGCAGGGTGCGGTGCTTGCCCGCCGAGACCTGCGCCGAACCCCGCCGGGTGTGGGCCACGACCTTCGGCACGACCTTGTTCTCGAAGCTCTTCTGCGCGTACCGCTGCCGGCGCGCCAGCTTCATCCCGGCGTCCGCCAGCTCCCGCCGCTGCCGCTGCACGTCCGCCTCGGCGACCCGCACCATCCGCTCCGCCGCCTCCTGTTCGGCGGCGAGCGCCTCCTCGTAGGCCGAGTAGGGGCCGCCGTACCAGCGCACCCCGCCCTCGTGGAGGTCGGCGATCCGGTCGACCCGCTCCAGGAGCTCCCGGTCGTGGCTGACCACCACCAGCACCCCGGACCAGGCCTCCACCGCCTCGTACAGGCGGGAACGGGCGTGCAGGTCGAGGTTGTTGGTGGGCTCGTCGAGCAGCAGGACGTCCGGCCGGGCGAGCAGCAGCGCCGCGAGCCGCAGCAGCACGGACTCGCCGCCGGAGAGCTCGCCGACCGTGCGGTCCAGCCCGACCGCGCCGAGACCGAGCTGGTCGAGCGTCGCCAGGGCCCGCTCCTCGACGTCCCAGTCGTCGCCGAGCGCCGCGAAGTGCGCCTCGGCCGGGTCCCCCGCCTCGATGGCGTGCAGGGCGGCCCGCTTCCGCTCGATCCCGAGGATCCCGTCGACCCGCCGGCCGGTCTCCAGGACCAGGTTCTGCGGCAGGTGGCCGATCTCGCCGCCCGCGCGCACGGCGCCGGAGGTGGGGGTCAGCTCCCCTGCGAGGAGCCTCAGCAGGGTGGACTTCCCCGAGCCGTTCGCGCCGACCAGGCCGGTCCGGCCGGGGCCGACCGTCACCCCGAGGTCGTCGAAGACCCCGGTGCCGTCCGGCCAGGAGAAGCAGAGGGAGGTGGTGGAGAGGAAGACGGGACGATGCGATGACATGAGGGCCTCCGGTGCCGCGAGCACGGTGTGAGCGTGAAGGGGATGCGACGCGTGAGACACCGGGGCGGGGCGGCGTGGGGAACGGCTCGTCCACCGAGGTCGAGAACGGCACGCACGGCACGGGGCACGGGCGCGGCACGGTGTCTCGGACCTCAGATGTACAATGTTCCTTCTCCGATCGGGAGGCGACCTGTCGTCGTCGACGGTAGGGCCCCGCCCGGGCGGGAGGCAATCGGATTTACGGCGGACCGGACGGCCGCACGGCTCAGGGCAGGTCGCCCAGGAGGAAGGCCAGGTCCCGGTCCCAGTCCAGGTACTGGTGCTCGCGCCCGGCCGGCACCAGGTGCTGCGAGCGCTCCAGGAAGCGGCGCAGCTCCGAGGTGCGCACGTGGACCACCGCCACCCCCTCCGGGGCGTGGAACTCGACCACCGTGCGGTCGTAGCCGTACGGCCGCAGCCGCACGTCCCCGTCGCCGGCGGGCCGGTCGACGCCCTGGGCGAGGAGCTCGCGGGCGAAGGCCCAGGAGACCTCGACGCCCTCCAGGGTCGCCGGCGGGGGGAAGGCCATGCTGACGGCGTAGGGGTCCTCGCGGTCGTAGCGCAGGGTGGCGGGGACGGTCTCCATCCGGGGAGCGGAAGCGACCATACGGGCCTGGACGGGCTGCTCGATCACCGCGGACACGGCGGCTCCTCTCGTGTGGTGGCGATCCCGGGCGTCTCCCCGACACCGAGGTACCTGACACCCATGAAGACGAGCGGAAGCACCGGAACGTGCACTCCGGTACCACGTGAGGTGCGTCACCGCCCCCCGCGCGGGGGGTTCCGGGACACCTCCCGTGGGTGTCCCGGAACCCCCTGGCGCTCCTCGGCGACGTCGTCGTCGGGCTCCGCGCAGGGTCCCGAGTGGTCGCAGTACGGCTGGTTCCCCGAGGCCCCGCAGCCGCAGAGCACCGCCCGGGTCTCGTGCCGGACGCCGTCCCGGCCCGTCACCGACAGATCGCCGCGGACCACCAGCTGCCCCGACGGTCCGCGGCGCACCGTGGTGGGCGCGTCCGGTGCCTCCGCCGCGCCGCCGGCCGCCGGGTGGTACTGCAGCGCCCCCGAGGGGCAGCGCCGGATCACCTCGGCGACGCGCCCGGGCGCGGCGGCGTCCGGCAGCACCCAGGGGCGACGGGACAGGTCGAAGACCTCGGGCAGGCCGTGGACGCACTCGGCCGCGTGCAGACAGCGGCGCGGCTCGAACGTCACGGTGATGCCCTCGCCGTCGTACTCCTTGAGCCGCGGCTTCCCGGCGATGGGGGACTCCGTCCCCGGGTCCGCTGTTCCCTCGGTCATGCGGCCAGCCTAGGAACGCCCCGGGCGCCCCGCACTCCGGCGGGCCCGGCGGGGCCCTCCGCCGCCGTCTCCCGGACCGGCCCGCGCTCCGGCGGGCCCGGCGGGGCCCTCCGCCGCCGTCTCCCGGACCGGCCCGCGCTCCGGAGGCCCTCTGGACGGGCCGGGCCGCCGCCGCTAGCTTCCGGCGCCATGACACCTGTGCGAAAGATGCGAACGACGCGACGCACGAGGGCGGCGGGGCTGAGGGGGGCGGCGCTGGCGCTGGCCCTCGCGGCCCCCGCGTGGGCCGGGGCGACCCCCGCGGCCTCCGCGACCGCCACGCTCCCCGCGGCTCCCCTTGCCGCCGCGCTCCCCGCGGCTCCCGCTGCCGCCGTGACCCCCGGTGCCGCCCCGCCCGCCGCTGCCGCGGCGGGCTGGCAGCCCACCCCCACCGGGACCGACGTCCGCTTCCGCGGCCTGGCCGCGGTGGACCGGAGCACCGCCTGGGCCGCCGGCTCCCGGGGGACCGTCCTGCGCACCGCCGACGCCGGCCGGCACTGGAGCGACGTCTCGCCGCCCGGCGCCGAGGGACTGGAGCTCCGGGACGTCGAGGCCCTCGACGCCCGCCGGGCCGTCGTCCTCGCCATCGGCGAGGGCGAGGCGTCCCGCCTGCTGCGCACCGAGGACGGCGGCGCCACCTGGACCGAGACCTTCCGCAACACCGACCCGCGCGCCTTCTACGACTGCGTGACCTTCCTCGACCGCCGCCACGGCCTGGCGCTGAGCGACCCGGTGGACGGCAGGTTCCGGATCCTCGCCACCCGCGACGGCGGCCGCAGCTGGACGGTGCTGCCGGACTCGGGGATGCCCGCGGCCCTCCCCGGCGAGGCGGGCTTCGCCGCGAGCGGCCAGTGCCTGGTCACGGCCCCCGGCGGCGGGGACGTCTGGTTCGCGACCGGCGGGGCGGCCACCGCCCGGGTCTTCCACTCGGCCGACCGGGGCCGCACCTGGACCGTCACCGACACCCCGGTCCCGGCCGCGGACCCCGCCCGGGGCGTCTTCGCGCTCGCCTTCCGCGACCGCCACCGCGGCCTCGCCGTCGGCGGCGACTACCGCACCGGACAGCCCTCGCCGCGGGCCGCGGCCGTCACCGCCGACGGCGGCCGGAACTGGACCCCGGCCGGCACACCGCCGCCCGCGTACCGCTCCGGCGTCGCCTGGCTCCCGCACGGCCGGTCCGCCGCCCTCGCCGTCGGGCCCACCGGCACCGACCTCACCCTCGACGGCGGCCGCACCTGGCGGACCGTGGACACGGGCTCGTACGACACCGTCGACTGCACTCCCGACGGCGGCTGCTGGGCCTCGGGCGAGAAGGGCCGGATCGCGCGGCTCGCGCGCGGCTGAGGAACCCGGCCCGGAACCGGCGCGGCGCGGCCCGGCGGTGCCGGACCGGGCCCGGTCGAGCCCGTCCCGGTCGGGCCGCAACCGGCCGGAGCAGGTCAGGCCGGCGGCTGCTCGCGGTAGCCGGCCAGGCCCTCGACGGTCTTCGAGGCGTAGAACTCGGTGATCCGGTACGTGCACAGGCCCTCGGAGCTGAAGGGGTCGGCCGCCGCGATCCGCTCGATCGCGGCCCGGTCGACCCCGGCGGCCAGGATCACCCCGCCGTCCCGCGGGTTCTTCCGCCCGGACGCGAGGAACACCCCGGCGGCGTACTGCTCGTCCAGCCAGGCGACGTGCGCGTCCATGAGGGCGTCCGCCCGCTCGACGGGCGCGGTGTAGGTCAATTCCAGTACGAACATGCGTCCCAGGCTACCGGCGGGCCCACCGGCGGCGATCTTCCCTCGGAAGCCGTCGGAAGCCGTCGGAAGCCGTCGGAAGCCCTCGGAAGCCCTCGGAAGCCGCCGGGAGCCGGGCGCGGGCCCCCGGAGGCGGCGCCCGTAGGGTGGTCCGCATGGGGATCATCGGGGTTCCGGCGGACTGGCCCGCCGACGAGGAAGCCGCACGGGACGTCCAGCGGCGGCTGCGCGGGCGGCTCGTGCTGGACGAGGAGGGCCCGGCGCCGGGGGAGGGGCACGTCACCGGGCTCGACGTGGCCTACGACGACGAGCGGGACCTGGTCGCCGCCGCGGCCGTCGTGCTCGACGCCCGGACCCTGGAGCCGGTCGGGAGCGCCACGGCCGTCGGGCGGGTCTCCTTCCCGTACGTGCCCGGGCTGCTCGCCTTCCGCGAGATCCCGACCGTGCTGGCCGCCCTGGACGCGCTCACCGTCGACCCCGGCCTCCTGGTCTGCGACGGCTACGGGCTCGCCCACCCGCGCCGCTTCGGGCTCGCCGCCCACCTCGGGGTGCTCACCGGACGGGCCGCGATCGGCGTCGCCAAGAACCCCTTCACCTTCTCCTACGAGCAACCCGGCCCGGACCGGGGCGACTTCGCGCCGCTGCTCGCCGACGGCGAGGAGGTCGGGCGGGCCCTGCGCACCCGGGGCGGGGTCAAGCCCGTCTTCGTCTCCGTCGGGCACCGGATCTCCCTCGACAACGCCTGCGCGCACGCCCTCGCGCTCTCCCCGCGCTTCCGCGTCCCCGAGACCACCCGGCACGCCGACGCGCTCTGCCGCCGGGCGCTCGCCGAGGCGCGGGCGGCTGAGTAGCGCCTGAGTACCCGTACGGATGTCCGTTGTCAGACCCGCACGGCACAGTGGCCGTCATGACAACCCCCGTGACCACGCGTCCCCACCGTCACTCCGGTGGCCGCGCGCTGCCCTTCGTCCTCGCCGTCGCCGCGCTCTCCGCGCTCGCCTGGACCTGCGCCATCCTGTACGTCCTCGCCGACTGGACCACCGGATGAGCGGGCGGCTGCGGTGCGTCGTGCTCGACTGCCCCGACTCCCTCGAACTCGCCGGTTTCTACCGGGAGGTGCTCGGCGGGGAGGTCACGGCGCCCGATCCGGGGCTCGCCGTCGGCGCCGGCTCCGCCGTGCTGCGGGACGCGGACGGGCCGGTCCTCGCCTTCCAGGACGTGGCCGACCACAGGCCGCCCGTCTGGGGAGCCCCGGAGCAGCAGTTCCTGCTCGACATCCGGGTCGAGGACCCGGCCGCCGCCCACGAGACGGTGCTCGCCCTCGGGGCCGTCGCCCTCGGCGAGGGCGGGGGCGACGGCGCCCCGGACGGACCGTCGTGGCGGGTGTACGCCGACCCTGCCGGACACCCCTTCCGGCTCATGGGCGCCTGATCCGGTTCATGGGCGCCTGAGGCCACGCCTTCGGGCCCCGCGCCGCCGCGCCCCGCGCCACCGCCCGGCCGCGCCGCCGCGCCCCGCGCCGCCGCGCCCCGCGCCACCGCCCGGCCGCCACGCTCCACCGCCCGGCCGCACCGCCGCGCCGCCCCGCGCCGCTCCACCGTCCCGCTCCGGCTTTGACCGGTGCGCGGGGTGGGAAGGATGAGCGGATGGACCTGCACACCACGCCCCGACGGCTCGTCTCCTCCGGCTCTCCGCTCGAACCGGAGATCGGCTTCTCCCGGGCGGTCCGGACCGGACCGTACGTCTCCGTCGCCGGCACGGCGCCGATCGCGCCCGACGGCACCACCACCGCACCCGGCGACGTCCACGCCCAGACCGTGCGATGTCTGGACATCGCCGAGGCCGCCCTCCGCGAGGCGGGCGCCCGTCTGGAGGACGTCGTCCGCACCCGGGTCATGCTCACCGACGCCACCACCTGGCGCGAGGCCGCCCGCGCCCACGGCGAGCGGTTCGCCGCCGTCCGTCCCGCCTGCACCTTCGTCGAGGTGTCCCGGTTCATCGACCCCCAGTGGCTGGTCGAGGTCGAGATGGACGCGGTGGTGACCGACCACACCGCCCCCGACATGGTCGGCTGGTGAGCCGCGGCCGCCCCTACCCCGTGTGCGCCACCCGGAAGCGCAGGCCCGCCGCCCGCAGCCGGGTGATGAGCGCGTCGCCCATCGCCACCGCCGTCGTGACCTGGCCCGCCGTCCTCGGCAGCGGGTCCAGGGCGAGGCAGAGCGCCGACTCGGCGAGCATCTTCGCCGTCTCGTCGTATCCGGGGTCGCCGCCCGACACCTCGGTGAGGACCCGGCGTCCACCGCCCTCGCCGACGAAGCGGACCGTGAACCAGCTGCGGGCGCGCCGCTCGGCGGACGGGCCCGAGCCCGCCCGGTAACGGTCCATCAGACACCGTCGCGCGGGCGGGAGCTGGGCCGCGGCGACGGCGGCGCCGATCGCCGCCGTGCCGCCGAGCGCCATGGGGAGCGTCTTCACCGAGGCGTAGTGGCGGTAGCGGAAGTCGGGACCGTACCGCTCCAGCGCGGCGGCCGAGCGGGCGACCACCTGGGGGTCGAGGGTGGGCAGCGGCAGCGCCCAGGTGCCCGTCTCGGTGCTGAACCGGGGCGCGCCCAGCGGCGCGTGGGCCCGGCGGCCCACCAGCCGGGGCGCGTGCAGGCGGCGTTCACGGGCGGCCCGCAGCATCTCCCGCCCGCGCCCGAAGGCGGTCAGCGCGGAGGCGAAGGTGCCGCCGGAGAAGACGGCGCCGGCCCGCACGAAGCCGTCGATCCGCAGCGGCACGCCCTCCGGCAGCTGCTGGACGGTGAAGAGCACGCCGAGGTCGTGCGGGACGGAGTCGAAGCCGCAGGCGTGCACGAGCCGCGCGCCGGTCTCCCGGGCGCGGGCGTCGTGGCGGACGTACACGAGGTCGACGAACTCGGCCTCGCCGGTCAGGTCGAGGTAGTCGGTGCCGGCGTCCGCGCAGGCGGCGACGAGCCCCTCCCCGTACCAGACGTACGGTCCGACGGTGGAGGCCACCACCCGGGCCGACCGGGCGAGCGTGCGCAGGGAGGCGGTGTCGCCGGAGTCGGCGACCAGCAGCGGCAGGCCGGCGAGGTGCGGCCGGTCCGCGGCGAGCCGGTCCCGCAGCGCCGCCAGCCGCGCGGCCGAGCGCCCGGCGAGGGCCCAGCTCAATCCGGCGGGGGCGTGCGCGGCCAGGTACTCCGCGGTGAGCTCGCCCACGAACCCGGTCGCCCCGTAGAGGACCACGTCGTACGGGCGCGCTCCGGCGTCCCCGCCGGTGTCCCGCCCCGCGTCCGCCCCTGTCTCCATCGAGCCCCCACTCCCGTCGTCCGGTCGGCGTCCCGCCGTGTCGTCACGCCGTCGGCGGAGGATAGCGGACCCGGGCGGCCCGTCGAATTTCCAAGCGCTTGCTCGGCCGGGGGGCTTGTGCCGAGTGGAACACGTTCCTAGCATCTCCGGTGTTACATCATTGGTGTCACACACGTCTGGGGGCTCGATGGGTACGAGGCAGACCGAGCGGACCGGCCCGCTCGCCGGGGTCCGGGTCGTGGAACTCGCCGGCATCGGCCCCGGGCCCTTCGCCGCCATGCTCCTCGGCGACCTCGGCGCCGACGTCGTCCGCGTCGACCGCCCCGGCGGCGCCGGGATCGGCATCGACCCGGCCAAGGACCTCACCAACCGCAACAAGCGCTCGGTACTCCTCGACCTCAAGACGCCCGGGGGACCCGCCGCCGTCCTCGACCTGGCCGCCCGCGCCGACGTGCTGATCGAGGGGTACCGCCCCGGCGTCGCCGAGCGCCTCGGCGTCGGCCCCGGGGAATGCCTCGCCCGCAACCCCCGGCTCGTCTACGGCCGGATGACCGGCTGGGGCCAGGACGGACCGCTCGCCCGCACCGCCGGCCACGACATCGGGTACATCGCCGTCACCGGCGCCCTCGGCATGATCGGCCCCGACCCCGACGGACCGCCGGTCATCCCCGCCAACCTGGTCGGCGACTACGCGGGCGGCTCCCTCTACCTGGTCATCGGCGTCCTCGCCGCCCTCCAGCACGCCCGCGCCCACGGCGAGGGCCAGGTCGTCGACGCCGCCATCGTGGACGGCACCGCCCACCTCACCACCATGATCCACGCCATGGTCGCGGCCGGCGGCTGGCAGGACCGGCGGGGGGTGAACCTCCTCGACGGCGGCTGCCCCTTCTACGGGGTCTACGAGACCTCCGACGGCGGCCACATGGCCGTCGGCGCCCTGGAGGAGCGCTTCTACGACGAGTTCGCCCGCCTCCTCGGCCTCGCCGGGGCCCCCGGAGGCCCCGGCGGAAGCCCGGACGGAAGCCCCACCGGAAGCCCGGACGGAAGCCCCGAGGGGTCCGCCGCCGACGCCACCGCGCTCCGCCGCGACCTCGCCCGCTGGCCCGAGCTGCGCGCCGCCGTCGCCGCGCGCTTCCGGAGCCGCACCCGGGCCGAGTGGAGCGAGGTCTTCGAGGGCACCGACGCCTGCGTCGCCCCCGTCCTCTCGCTCCGCGAGGCCCCCGCCCATCCCCACCTGGCCGCCCGCGGCACCTTCGCCGAGCACGGCGGACTGGTCCAGCCGGCGCCCGCGCCCCGCTTCTCCGCCACCCCCGGCACGCTCCGTACCGGTCCCGTCCCGCCCGGCGCCGACACCGCCGAGGTGGCCCGCGACTGGGCCGTCCCCGCCCTGCACACCCAGGAGTCGAAGACCGCATGAAGCGCACGCTCTACACCGAGGACCACGAAGCCTTCCGTGCGGTCGTCCGCACCTTCCTGGAGAAGGAGGTGCTGCCCCACTACGCGCAGTGGGAGAAGGACGGCATCGTCTCCCGCGAGGCCTGGCTCGCCGCCGGCCGGCAGGGCCTGCTCGGCCTCGCCGTCGAGGAGGAGCACGGCGGCGGGGGCAACCCCGACTTCCGGTACGCCTCCGTCCTCGCCGAGGAGTTCACCAGGGCGGCCGCGCCGGGTCTCGCCATCGGGCTGCACAACGACATCATCGGGCCCTACCTCACCAAGCTCGCCACCGAGGAGCAGCGGCGGCGCTGGCTGCCCGGCTTCTGCTCGGGCGAGATCGTCACCGCGATCGCGATGACCGAACCCGGCGCCGGCTCCGACCTCCAGGGCATCCGCACCACCGCCGAGGACCACGGCGACCACTGGATCCTCAACGGCTCCAAGACCTTCATCTCCAACGGCATCCTCGCCGACCTGGTGATCGTCGTCGCGAGGACCACCCCCGAGGGCGGCGCCCACGGCCTCTCCCTCCTCGTCGTCGAGCGCGGCATGGAGGGCTTCGAGCGCGGCCGCAACCTCGACAAGATCGGCCAGAAGTCCCAGGACACCGCCGAGCTCTTCTTCACCGACGTCCGCGTCCCCAAGGAGAACCTCCTGGGCGAGCTCAACGGCGCCTTCGTCCACCTGATGACCAACCTCGCGCAGGAGCGCCTGGCCATCGCGGTCGCCGGGATCGCCGGCGCCGAACACCTCCTGGAGCTCACCACCCGCTACGTCAAGGAGCGCGAGGCCTTCGGCCGGCCGCTCGCCAAGCTCCAGCACGTGCGCTTCGAGATCGCGGAGATGGCCACCGAGTGCGCGGTCACCCGCACCTTCGTCGACCGCTGCATCGCCGAGCACGCCGATCCGACCGGGCTCGGGCTCGACCCGGTCAACGCCTCGATGGCCAAGTGGTGGGCGACCGAGCTCCAGAAGCGGGTCGCCGACCGGTGCCTGCAACTGCACGGCGGATACGGCTACATGAGCGAATTCCCGGTCGCCCGCGCCTTCACCGACGGCCGCATCCAGACCATCTACGGCGGCACGACGGAGATCATGAAGGAGATCATCGGCCGCTCCCTCCTCGGCTGACCGCAGCCCTCCCGGCATCGTCAGAAACCCTCACCGCGAAAGGCTTCCCGTGAGCACCGAAGCGTACGTGTACGACGCGATCCGCACCCCGCGCGGTCGTGGCAAGGCCAACGGCTCCCTGCACGGCACCAAGCCCATCGACCTGGTCACCGGCCTGATCCGGGAGATCCAGACCCGCAACCCCGGCCTCGACCCGGCCGCCGTCGACGACATCGTCCTCGGCGTGGTCGGCCCGGTCGGCGACCAGGGCTCCGACATCGCCCGGATCGCCGCGATCGCCGCCGGCCTGCCGGACACGGTCGCCGGCGTGCAGGAGAACCGCTTCTGCGCCTCGGGTCTCGAAGCGGTGAACATGGCCGCGATGAAGGTCCGCTCCGGCTGGGAGGACCTCGTCCTCGCCGGCGGCGTCGAGTCGATGTCCCGGGTGCCGATGGCCTCCGACGGCGGCGCCTGGTTCGCCGACCCGATGACCAACCTGGAGACGAACTTCGTCCCGCAGGGCATCGGCGCCGACCTCATCGCCACGCTGGAGGGCTTCAGCCGCCGCGACGTCGACGAGTACGCCGCCCTCTCCCAGGAGCGCGCCGCGACCGCCTGGAAGGAGGGCCGCTTCGCCCGCTCGGTCGTCCCCGTCGTCGACCGGGCCGGGCTGACCGTCCTCGACCACGACGAGTTCATGCGCCCCGGCACCACCGCCGACTCCCTCGCCCGCCTCAAGCCGTCCTTCAAGGACATCGGCGAGCTGGGCGGCTTCGACGCGGTCGCGCTCCAGAAGTACCACTGGGTCGAGGAGATCGACCACGTGCACCACGCCGGCAACTCCTCCGGCATCGTCGACGGCGCCTCCCTGGTGGCGGTCGGCTCCCGGGAGATCGGCGAGCGGTACGGGCTGACGCCGCGCGCCCGGATCGTCGCGGCCGCCGTCTCCGGCTCCGAGCCCACCATCATGCTCACCGGCCCCGCCCCGGCCGCCCGCAAGGCGCTGGCCAAGGCCGGGCTCACCATCGACGACATCGACCTGATCGAGATCAACGAGGCCTTCGCCGCGGTCGTCCTGCGCTTCGTCAAGGACATGGGCGTCTCCCTGGACAAGGTCAACGTCAACGGCGGCGCCATCGCGCTCGGCCACCCGCTCGGCGCCACCGGCGCGATCATCCTCGGCACCCTCGTCGACGAGCTGGAGCGCCAGGACAAGCGCTACGGCCTCGCCACCCTCTGCGTCGGCGGCGGCATGGGCATCGCCACCATCGTCGAGCGCGTCTGACCTCCCCGTCCGCACCCCTCAACCGGAGAAGCATCAGTCATGAGCGAGAGCACCACCATCCGCTGGGAGCAGGACGACACGGGGATCGTCACCCTCGTCCTCGACGACCCGAACCAGTCCGCCAACACCATGAACCAGGCGTTCCGGGCGTCGATCACGGCGGTCGCCGACCGCCTGGAGGCCGAGAAGGACTCCGTCCGGGGCATCATCTACACCTCCGCGAAGAAGACCTTCTTCGCCGGCGGCGACCTCAAGGACATGATCCAGGCGGGCCCCGAGCACGCCCGGCCCATCTTCGACGCCGCGATGGACATGAAGCGCGCCCTGCGCCGCATCGAGACCCTCGGCAAGCCGGTCGTCGCGGCGATCAACGGCGCGGCCCTGGGCGGAGGTTACGAGATCGCGCTCGCCTCCCACCACCGGATCGCGCTCGACGCGCCCGGCTCCAAGATCGGCCTGCCCGAGGTCACCCTCGGCCTGCTCCCCGGCGGTGGCGGCGTCGCCCGCACCGTCCGCCTCATGGGCATCACCGACGCGCTGCTGAAGGTCCTCCTCCAGGGCACCCAGTACACCCCCGGACGCGCCCTCGACAACGGCCTCGTCCACGAAGTGGCGGTCACCGCCGAGGAGATGATGGCCAAGGCCATCGCCTTCATCGACACCCACCCCGAGTCGGCCCAGCCCTGGGACCTCCCCGGCCACCGCATCCCCGGCGGCACCCCGTCGAACCCGAAGTTCGCGGCCAACCTGCCGGCCTTCCCCGCCAACCTGCGCAAGCAGCTGGCCGGCGCGCCCTATCCGGCCCCGCGCAACATCATGGCCGCCGCCGTCGAGGGCTCCCAGGTCGACTTCGAGACCGCCCTGACCATCGAGTCCCGCTACTTCACCGAGCTGGTCACCGGCCGGACGGCGAAGAACATGATCCAGGCGTTCTTCTTCGACCTCCAGGCCGTCAACTCCGGCGCCAGCCGCCCCAAGGGCGTCGAGAAGCGCCAGGTCCGCAAGGTCGCCGTGCTCGGCGCCGGCATGATGGGCGCCGGCATCGCCTACTCCTGCGCCCGCGCCGGCATCGAGGTCGTCCTCAAGGACGTCACCGACGAGGCCGCCGCCAAGGGCAAGGGCTACTCGGAGAAGCTCTGCGCCAAGGCCGTCGCCCGGGGCCGCACCACGCAGGAGAAGGCCGACGCCCTCCTCGCCCGGATCACCCCGACCGCCGACCCGCAGGCGCTGGCCGGCTGCGACGCGGTCATCGAGGCCGTCTTCGAGGACACGGCGCTCAAGCACAAGGTGTTCCAGGAGATCCAGCACGTCGTGGGCCCCGACGCGCTGCTCTGCTCCAACACCTCCACCCTCCCGATCACCGTCCTCGCCGAAGGCGTCGAGCGCCAGGCCGACTTCATCGGCCTGCACTTCTTCTCCCCGGTGGACAAGATGCCACTGGTCGAGATCATCAAGGGCGAGCGCACCGGAGACGAGGCCCTGGCCCGCGCCTTCGACCTGGTCCGCCAGATCAACAAGACGCCGATCGTCGTCAACGACTCGCGCGGCTTCTTCACCTCCCGCGTCATCGGCCACTTCATCAACGAGGGCGTCGCGATGGTCGGCGAGGGCGTCGAGCCGGCCTCCGTCGAGCAGGCCGCCGCCCAGGCCGGCTACCCGGCGAAGGTCCTCTCGCTCATGGACGAGCTGACCCTCACCCTCCCGCGCAAGATCCGCAACGAGACGAAGAAGGCGGTCGAGGAGGAGGGCGGCACCTGGGTCACCCACCCGGGCGAGATCGTCATCGACCGCATGGTCGACGAGTTCGGCCGCCCCGGCCGCAGCGGCGGCGCCGGCTTCTACGACTACGACGAGTCGGGCAGGCGCGGCAGGCTCTGGCCGGGCCTGCGCGAGCACTTCACCAGGCCGGGGTACGAGATCCCCTTCCGCGACATGCAGGAGCGGATGCTCTTCTCCGAGGCCCTGGACACCGTCCGCCTCCTGGAGGAGGGCGTCCTGACCTCGGTCGCCGACGCCAACATCGGCTCCATCATGGGCATCGGCTTCCCCGCCTGGACCGGCGGCGTCCTCCAGTACATCAACGGGTACGAGGGCGGCGTGGCCGGCTTCACGGCCCGCGCCCGCGAACTGGCGGAGGCGTACGGCGAGCGCTTCGCCCCGCCCGCCCTCCTCGTGGAGAAGGCCGAGCGCGGCGAGACCTTCACGGACTCCTGAAGGCCGACCGCAGCTCCTCGCTCAGGGAGCGCTGAAAGGCGGTGACGAGGGCCTGGACCACCATCGGCTGCATGTGGGCCGAGAGCGACCGCATGGCGGTCAGGTGGTCCGGGTCCTCCCCGCTCTCCCGGTACGGGTTCCACACCTCCTCCTGGAACAGGCGGGCCAACTCCTGCGCGGCGGAACGGGCGTGGTCCAGGAGCACCGTCCGGGAGGCGAGGATGGTCTCGTGCTCGATGGGCACGTCGAGGAGTTCGACGCCCAGCCGCAGCAGGGTGCCGTCGAGCCGGAACACCTCGGTGTCGCCGGTCTCCTCCAACACCCCGATGGCGGCGAGCCGTTCGACGTCCCGGTCGGTCAGCTCCCGTCCGGCGCGCCGCTCCAGCTCCCGCCGGGTGATGGTCTCGGCGGACTCCGGCGCCCAGGACGCCACCAGCGCCCGGTGCACCGCGAGATCCTGGGCGCTCAGCTCCGGCGGGAGCTGCTCCAGGTACCGTTCGATGGCGGCCAGCGTCATGCCCTGCCGCTGGAGCTCCTCGATGAGGGCGAGCCGCGCCAGGTGTTCGGGACCGTACCGGCCGACCCGGCGGGGGCCGATCACCGGCGGCGCCAGCAGCCCCCGCGTCCCGTAGAACCGTACGGTCCGCACCGTGACACCGGCCCGCGCGGCCAGCTCGTCGACGGTGTAGCCGGGCAGCAGTCCCTCGTCGCTCGCGTCCTCCATGGTTCAACAGTATTGCTGTCTCACCAGTGCTGTAAAAGACCCCGGAGCCCGGGAGCCCCGGAGTCGTTCCCCGGGGCCCGTCCGGGCGGGGCTCAGAGCGGGGCGGGTGCGGCGAGCGCCGCGTCGACGGCCGCGTAGGTGACGCCGTGGTCGGCCAGCGCCTCGGCGACGACGCCGCCGGTGGCGGTGAGGGCGAGCAGGAGGTGCTCGTCGCCGATCTCGCGGTCCTTGCGGGCCAGCGCCACCCGGAGCGACTTCTCCAGCACGGCCTTCGCCTCGCGGGAGAAGGTGCGGCGGCCGGAGCCCCTGCGCCCGCCGGAGAGGGCTCCGGCCCCGTGGGTCTCCTCGACGCGGTCGACGATGGCGCCGACGTCGATGCCGAGGTCCGCCAGGGCCTCCGTGTCGGCCCGGGAGAGTCCGGCCCTGCGGCGGGCGTCGGAGAGGGCGGCGAGCAGGGACGGGCGCCGCCCGGGCGGGCAGAGCCGGCCGAGCGCGGCCGCCGCGCGGGTGTCCTCGCGGTCGAGCAGGGCCAGCAGCAGGTGCTCGGGGGTGACGGTCGCGCCGCCGTCGCGCTCCGCGTGCTCGGCGGCGCCCGTCACCACGGCCCGCGCGGCCTTCGTGAACCGTTCGAACATCACTGCCTCCCGTACTTCTTGTGGACGGCCTGCCGGCTGACGCCCAGCTCGGTCGCGATCTCCTGCCAGGACCAGCCCTGGTTGCGCGCGCTGCGCACCTGGACGGCCTCCAGTTGTTCCAACAGCCGCCGGAGGGCGGAGACGGCCCGCAGTCCGACCCGGGGGTCGCGGTCGCCCGCCCGTGCGGCGAGATCGGTCGCATCGGTCATGCCGTCAATGTAGGTTGACATTCGGGGGGTGTCAACCGTGGTTGACGATCAGCCGTCCGTCCGCCGCCCGCCGGGCCCGCAGCCCGGTCCGCAGGAAGCCGTCCGGGGCGAAGGCGCGGGCGTTCGCGTCCGGCGCGCGGTAGTAGCCGCGCGGGACGGACGGCCCCCGGGCCAGCAGCTCGCCCTCGGGCGCGTCCGCGCCGTCCGGGCCGGCCACCCGGAACTCGTCGTCGGGCGTCAGCGGCCGCCCGTCGAGGAGGACCACCCCCTCGGCGAGCGCGACGACCCGCTGCGCGCCGTCGCAGCCCGGCCCCGCGTGGGCGACCTGCACGAGCCGCGCCCTCCCGCCGCGCCCGCCGCCCCCGTCGCCGCCCGCCACCACCGTCACCGGCCCCTCCGCGCCGGCTCCTCCGTTCCCGTCGCCGAGCACGACCGTGCCGCCGACCGCCAGCGCGCCCACGACGCCGGGGCAGCCCAGCGCGAGCGGCGACCCGGCGGGGGAGACGGCGAGCAGCACGTCGTCCTCGCCCAGCGACACCGCCGCGGCGGCCGCCCGCGCCTGGTGGGCGTAGTCGTCGTGGGTGCGCGGCACGAGCAGCGGCTCCCCGGGCCGCGCGGACGGCAGCAGCAGGGCCACGTCGGCGGAGCTCCGCGGCGGCACGGGACCGGGCGGCGCGTCGACCGCGCCCAGCGGGAAGTACAGGCATCCCGACGAGTCGGCCGCCAGCCCGCCGTACGGCGACGCCCCGCCCGGCGCGTCCAGCGTGAACACCCGGCGCAGGAAGGGGCTCCGCGCGGCGATCCCCTCGGCCGCCGCGCGCCGGTCCTCCCCCTCGTACGAGGACAGCCCCACGTACCCCGCGGCCTCGGTCAGCCGCACCAGCCGCTCCACCCCCTCGGTCGGGTACCCGACGGGGCAGACCACGGGCACCGCCCCGGCCCGCATCAGCGCGAACAGCCCGACCACGAACTCGGGCACGTCCGGCAGCCGCACCACGACCCGCTGCCGCGGGGCGACCCCCCGCAGCAGGAACCCGGCGGCCATCCGGTCCACCCACCGGTTCAGGCGCGCGTACGTCAGCCGCTCCCCGCCCCCCGCCAGCGCGGTCCGCGCCCCGTGCTCCAGCGCCCGCCCCCGCAGCAGGTCGTCCAGCGTGTTCCCCCGCCAGTACCCGGCCGCCCAGTACCGGTCGACGAACTCCTCGGGCCAGGGCGTGACGCCGTCCAGCATGCCGCTCCCCCTTCCTCGCACCCCACGCGCTCAGGACTCCCGAGATCCAAACCCCGGCCCGCCCCCCGCGCAACCGGCCGACCCCACCACCCCCGCGCCGCCCCCTGGGCGGAACCTCCAACGGGCGTTGTCGGTGCCCCGCCCTACGGTGACCCCATGACCGTGATCGACTGCATACGGGGCGACGCCACCGCGCCCCGCGGGGAGGGCCCCCGGATCGTGGCCCACGTCTGCAACGACGCGGGCGCCTGGGGCCGGGGCTTCGTGCGCGCCGTCTCGCACCGCTGGCCGGAGCCCGAAGCGGCCTACCGCCGCTGGTACCGCGACCGGGCCACCGGCGACTTCGGACTCGGGGCGGCGCAGTTCGTCCCGGTGGAGCCGGGGCTGTGGGTGGCGAACCTGGTGGGGCAGCGGGGCATCCGCGTCGGCCGCGTCGGCCCCGCGCCCGTGCGGTACGAGGCGATCGACACGGCCCTCGGCCTGCTGGCGGACAAGGCCGTCGAGCTGGGGGCCTCCGTCCACATGCCCCGGATCGGCTGCGGCCTCGCGGGCGGCACCTGGGACCGGGTGGAGCCGCTGGTCCGCGAGCGGCTGTCGGCGCGGGGCGTGGCCGTCACGGTGTACGACTTCGACGGCTGAGGGGGCGGAGCGGGGCCCGGGGGCGGGGGCGGGGGCGTCGGGACGCCCGAGGGGGTTTAGAGTCGGCGGCCGGTCCGCGTCCGCGGGCGGAACAGGGGAGTGGGATGTACGCGCAACTCAGGGAGACCGCTTCGGAATTGGCCGGAGTCCTGTGGCGGGAGCACACCGTGTACCGGGAGCGGGGCGGGGGCGTCGTGATCCGGGGCGAGCACGTGGGCCGGTGGATCAGCCTCGGCCCCACCGGGGGCAAGGACCAGGCGCTGCTGCGGGCCGGGCGGCTGCTCGACGGGGGGACGACGGCACCGGCCAGGACCGAGGTCGTGGTGGACCTGACGGCGCCGGTCTCCGAGCTGGCCACCGTCTGCCGGCGGATGCTCGCCGAGGTGGCCGCCGCGGCCGAGCCCGACGCGGGCCCGTCGCGGGCCGGACGGCCGGGCCGGCGGACCGCCGCGCCCCGGCGCCCTGCGAAGGGACGGAAGGGGCGCGAGGGGCGGAAGGCGCGGGAGGGGAGGAGCCGGCACACGGGTGCCGGCTCCTGGGCGGTGCTGGTGCTGGTCGGCATCGCCGTGGCCGCCTGGGCGTACACCCTCTTCGGCGGCCCCGGCCTCTGACCGGCCGCCCGGCCGCGGACCCGCCGGCCGGACCCCCGGGCCGGAGAGCCCCGGCCGGCGGGTCCGGCCGGCGGTCCCGGCTCCGGACCGGCGGCCCCGGCCCCGCACGTCCCAGGCTCGCCGCCCCGGGCCCGCGCGTCCCGGGGCGTGCGGTCAGAAGCCGGTCACCGGGTAGTGGTCCGACAGGTTGGTGTACGTGTACTTCGTGCCCCAGCTGGAGACCGTCCACGGCGTGGTCGACTCCAGGACCACGTGGTTGGTCCAGTTCGCCGGGCGGGCGTGGCCGGCCCGGTGGAGGACGTAGTCCAGGTCCTCGCGCGGGTCGTCCGGGTAGCGGTCCGCCGCGATCGAGTTCAGCGCGGTGTCGAAGGAGTACGGGTGGCCGGTGCGGGCGTCCGCGCCGGCCAGCCCCGCGTCCGCGAGCATCGAGGCGTACTCGGGCGTGTGGGAGTCGACGTTCATGTCGCCCGCCACGATCACCTGCTCGCCCGCCGGGATGTCCTTGGCGTCGAGGAAGGCGTCCATCGCCTTGAACTGGCGGCTGCGCATCTGCGCCGCCTCGCCCGCGGAGCAGCCCGGGTCGGTGGACTGGGCGTGGGTGCCGACGACGTGGACGCGGCTGCCGTTCACGTCGAGGACCGTGTAGGCGAAGCCCTTGTTCGAGTACCAGTCGGAGCCGCACGCGTCCTTGTAGACGTACTGCTCCTTGCGGACGATCGGCCACTTGCTGAGGATCGTCACCCCGCCGTCCTCGGGGGTGGTGGCGGAGTAGGAGCCGCCGGTGGCGTCCCAGCCGCTCTTCGACCGGCCCACGACGGGCGTCTGGTGGGGGTAGGCCGCGGCGGCGTTCGCCTTGAGGGCGTCGGAGGAGGAGTTGTCGAAGGCCTCCTGGACCACCACCACGTCCTGCCCCTGGAAGAAGCCGGCCGCGGGGATCGCCCGGGCCCGGTGGTCCTGTCCCCAGTTCGGGTAGAGGGTCTTCGAGAAGAGGAAGGCGTTGTACGTGAGCACCTTCACGCGCGGCGTCCCGGCGGCCGGGGCGGCGGGGGCGGTCGCCGCCAGGGCGGAGGCGGCGAGCGCGAGGGACACGGCGACACCGGGGATGCGGCGGAACGTGCTGAGGGACACGTGAACTCCCGTCGAGTGGTGGGGGGTTGGACTGGCCGCGGGCCATACAACCAGCCGTAGTTACCTTCCGGTAGCCTTTAGGTGCCGGGAATCTTGCCCGCGTCGTACGAGCGCGCCAACGATCGCGGGGGTGTACGATCCGCCGCTCCGGGGACCAGGTAGGATGCGCGCCATGACGACCCTCGCCTCCAACGCCAAGATCTTCGACATGGACCTCGGCCCGCTCAACCCGGTCTGGGCCGAGCTCATCCTCGGCTTCGCCGTGTTCTTCCTGACCTTCTTCTTCCTGGCGAAGGTGATCCTCCCGAAGATCAAGCGCACGATCGAGCAGCGCGAGGACGCCACCGAAGGCGCCACCGGCCGCGCCGACGACCTGCGCGCCGAGGCCGCGGAGATCCGCGCCCAGTACGAGGCCGAGCTGGCCGAGGCGCGCCACGAGGCCGCCCGGATCCGCTCCAAGGCCGTCGAGGAGGGCTCCGCCGCCATCGCCGCCGCCCGCGCCGAGGGCCAGGCGGAGCGCGACGGCATCCTCGCCGCCGGCACCGCGAAGATCGCCGCCGAGCGCGAGGCCGCCCAGCGCGAGCTCAACGCCGACGTGGACGCCTGGGCCCACGCCCTCGCGGGCCGCATCGTCGGCGAGCCGGTCGGCGCCGACCGCGCCTGACCGCGACCGACCCGCACCTCACCACGCCGGGGCCGTTCCCGGGGCGAGAGCCCCGGGAACGGCCCCGGCGTCGTCGTACGGCCCCGGGGCGCGCATCCTGGAAGGACGGCCACCGAGGCGAGAAGGAAGGGGGACCCCCGTATGGACGGAGTGACCGCAGGACCCGGGGCCGGAGCGGCCGGACCCGGACCCGGGGCCGGAGGAGAGGGTGCGGAGACCGGAGCGGCGGGTGCGGAGACCGGCGCCGGTGCCCGCCCGCGCCCCGCCGACCCCGTCCCGCCGCCCGTCGGCGGCGTCCTGTGGAGCGTCGCCGGCGACGTGCGCGCGCTGCTCATGCTCCCCGCCGCCCTCACCATGCAGGTCGCCCACCCCGCGATCGGCGCCGGCGTCGACGAGCACTCCGTCTTCCGCACCGACCCCTGGGGCCGCGGCGAGCGCTCCCTGCGCTCCGTCCAGCTCTGGGTGTACGGGGGAGAGGACGCCGTCGTGGAAGGGCGCCGGCTGCGCGCCCTGCACCGGGACATCCGGGGCACCGACGCCCACGGGCGCCGCTACCACGCCCTCACGCCCGCCTACTACGCCTGGGTCCACGCCACCGGCTACCCCGTCTACCGCCACGGCCTGGCCCTGCTCCACCGGCCCCTCACCGAGGCGCAGGACCGCCGGCTGTACGCCGAGTGGCTCCAGGTCGGCCGGATCCTCGGCATCCACGACCGGGACATGCCGCGGACGGCCGAGGAGTTCTGGCCGTACTACCGCAAGGTCCTCGCCGAGGAGCTGGAGGCCACCGCGGTCGTCCGCGAGCTCATCGACCCGGACGCCCCCGTGCCCGCCCCCGACCGGGGCCCGCTCCTCCTGCGGCTCGCGCTGCGCCCCCTCTGGCCGCTGCTCCGCCGTCCCTTCCAGCGGATCCGCGCCTTCCTCACGGTCGGCCTGATGCCGCCGGACGCCCGCGCCGCCATCGGCCTGGAGTGGACGCCGGAGCAGGAGCGCCGGCTGCGCCGCCTCGCCCGGACCGTGCGGCTCGTCGTCCCGGTCCTGCCCGAGCGGCTGCGCTACCTGCCGCTCGCCCGGCGCGCCCGGGAGGCCGCCCGCCGCGCGGGGCGCTGACGGACGGCCTCCCGGGCGGTGCCTCAGTGGTCCTCGTGCGCGTGGACCGTGTCCGTCGCGGCGATCTTCTTCCACGACTTCGGCGGGACGGGCTTCGACCGGACGGTCCTCGCCGGGGCCGCGTCCGCCCCCGCCGGGGCGGCCGCGGCGGCCGGCGACGGTCCGGAGGCGGGCTTGGCCGGCTGGTACAGCCAGGTGTCGAAGAGCGCGGCCAGCGGCTTGCCGGAGACCTGCTCGGCGTACCGGACGAAGTCCGCGACCCCCGCGTTGCCGTGCGCGAACCGCTGCGGCCAGCCCTTGAGGACGGCGAAGAAGTCCTCGTCGCCGATCTCGTTCCGCAGCGCCTGGAGGGCCAGCGCGCCCCGGTCGTAGACGGCGACGTGGAACTGGTTGTCCGGGCCCGGGTCGCCCGGCCGCACCGTCCAGAACGGGTCCTCGGCCGTGCGGACGGCGTACACGTAGTCCGCCAGCTCCTGGGCGGTCCCCTCGCCCTCCTTCTCCGACCACAGCCACTGGCCGTAGCGGGCGAAGCCCTCGTTGACCCAGATGTCCTTCCAGTCGCGCACCGAGACGCTGTCGCCGTACCACTGGTGGGCCAGCTCGTGCACGACCACCGACACGTTGGCGCCGTTCGCGAACTGGCGCGGGCTGTAGAACGGCCGGGTCTGGGTCTCCAGCGCGTAGCCGCTGGTCACGTTCGGGACGTAGCCGCCGAGCGCGTTGAACGGGTAGGGGCCGAAGACTCCCTCCAGCCACTCCGCGACCTCGGCGGTCCGCTCAATCGAGGCACGGGCCGCGCCCGCGTTGCCCCCGAGGTCCTTGCTGTACGCGTTGAGGACGGGCAGGCCGTTCGCGGTCGTGTCCGTCGTGATGTCGAACCTCCCGACCGCGAGCGTGGCCAGATAGGTCGCCTGGGGCTTGTCGGAGCGCCAGTTGAAGCGCGTCCAGCCGAGCCGGGACGACTGCGACTGGAGCACGCCGTTGCTGATCGCCTGGGTGCCGTCCGGGACCGAGACCGACACGTCGAAGGTGGCCTTGTCCCGCGGGTGGTCGTTGGAGGGGAACCACCAGGCGGCCGAGTCCGGCTCCTGCGCGGCGACGCCGCCGTCCGGGGTGCGGTGCCAGGCCGACCAGCCGTCGACCTTGAACTCGGACGGCTTGCCCGCGTACCGGACCACCACCGTGACCTGCTTGTTCTTCGGCAGCGGCACGGCCGGGACGATCTCCAGCTCGTGGTCGCCGGTGGCGGTGAACTTCGCGAGCCGGCCGTCGACCCTGACCTCGCCCGCCTTCAGCCCCAGGTCCAGGTTGAAGCGGGAGAGGTTCTGCGTGGTCCGCGCCAGGATCGTCGCCGTGCCCTCCAGGAGGTCGGTCGCCGGCTGGTACTTCAGGCGCAGGTCGTAGTGGGAGACGTCGTAGCCGCCGTTGCCGCTGGCGGGGTAGTAGGAGTCGCCGATGCCCGGCGCGCCGGGGACGTAGTCGGCCGCCGATGCCGGGATCGCCAGCAGCAGAGAGGCCGCCAGGGCGCTCGGAACGATGAGTCTGCGGTGCACGGGTGCTCCCCAAGTCGTAAGAAACGTAAGACGCGTGGGTGGGCGTCGGTCCTTAGTCCGGACTCTATGAAGCACGCGACGGAGCGTCACGTAAAGGGCGCCCCCCGTCACACGATCGCCATTCGGCCGACACGAAGCTCCGGTTCACCCGTTTCCCGTACGGGGTCTTCCGTCCCGCCGGGCGCTGCGAGTACGTTCCGGGCCATGCCGCCGCGCCACCGCACCGCACGCCGCGCCCTGGCCCTCGTCGCCGGGACCGCCGTGCTCGGACTGCCCCTCGTCACCTCGCCGGCGAAGGCGGTGGGCCCCGACGCGCCGGCCCCGCCGAGGACCGGCTTCGAGACGAGCGGCGGCGCCCGGTGGACCACCGACGCGGAGGAGCGGGACTTCCTCGCCGCCGTCGACCGGGGCGACGACCGGGTCTCCGTCACCACCGTCGGCACCACCGAGCAGGGCCGCCCGCTGCGGCTCGCCGCCCTCGGTGCCGCGCACGGCGCCGTGACCGTCCTGCTCGTCTGCGGCCAGCACGGCGACGAACCCGCCGGCCGCGAGGCGTGCCTGACCGCCGTCCGCGACCTGGCCGGCGCCCGCGACCCGGCGACCCTGCGCCTCCTCTCCCGCACCACCGTCCTCGTCGTGCCCAACGCCAACCCCGACGGACGCGAGGCCGGCACCCGCGGCAACGCCGCCGGCATCGACGTCAACCGCGACCACCTCGCCCTGCGCACCGCCGAGGCCCGCGCCCTCGCCGCCGTGCTCCGCGACCGCCGGCCCGACCTCGTCCACGACCTCCACGAGTACGCCGCCACCCCCCGGTACTACGACAAGGACCTGCTCGTCCTCTGGCCGCGCGGCCTCGACACCGACGCCCGCGTCCACGCCGAGTCCCACGCCCTCGCGGAGGAGTACGTCCGCCCCGGTGCCGGCCTCGCCGGGTACACCCACGGCGTCTACGGCATCTGGACCGATCCGCTCACCGGAGGGCCGGTCCGGCAGGTCGCCGGCGACGGCCAGGAACGCATCCTGCGCAACACGGCCGGGATCAAGCACATCGCCGCGCTCCTCGCCGAGACCCGCGAGGACCCGCTCGGCGAGGCCGAGGAGCGCGACCCCGCGCTCGGCCAGCGCCGCAGGGTCGCCACCCACCGCACCGTCCTGAAGGACGTCCTCGCGTACGTCTCCGAGCGCGGCGGCCGGCTCGCCGGGGCCACCGCCGCCGCCCGCCTCGCCGGTCTCGCCGACCGCGGCCCCGTCCACCTGGGCGGCGCCGACAACGCGCCGCCCGGGCCCGGCGAGGTCCTCGCCGACCCGCCCTGCGGCTACCGCCTCGACGCCGTCCAGTACGCCGCCGCGGGCGACGAACTGGCCCTGCACGGCGTGGCGGTGCGCCGGGAGCCCGGCGGCGGCGCGTTCGTGCCGCTGCGCCAGTCGCAGCGGAGCCTCGTCCCGCTGCTGCTCGACGCCCGCGCGCGCCATCACCTCGTCGGTGGGCGTTCTGTGGAGGAGTGCTGACGATCAGGTGGATACGGCGGTTCGTGTCCGTTCGGTCCCTTCGGGGCACGTAAAGTTACCGACCGGTACTGACCATGCCTCACGAGGGCCGCCACGGCCCCGACTTGGAGAGAAACATGCACCACGCGACGCCCGCGCGCCGCACCCTGCCCGCCCTGCTCGCCACGACGCTGCTGGCCGGGGGCCTGCTCCTCGGGCAGACCGCGGCCGCCCCGGCGGCCGAGGCGGCACCGCACCGCACCTGCAACGTCCAGCAGCTCAAGAACCAGGCGCGCGACGAGCGCGACCGCGCCGCCCAGCTCAAGCGGCTCGGCGCCCGCGAGGAGGCCCGCCGGGCCGCCGCCCGCGCCACCGCCCTGGAGCGCAGGGCCGACCAGTGCGCCCGAGCCGACGAGGTCGTCGCCCCGCCGCTCTGGAAGTGACCCCGCGCGGGGCGCGCCCCGTCCCGCCGCACGGCCCGCACGACGCCGGAGGCCCCGTCCGCTCCGGACGGGGCCTCCGGCCGGTCGGCCCGTCACCAGCTCCGCCGCCCGCCGCGCGCACGCCCACGCCACCGTGACCCCGGCGCCCCCGTGCCCGTAGTGGTGCACCAGCAGCCCGCCCCCCGGCAGCGGCTCCGCCGGGAGGCGCACCCCGCCCGTGCCGGCCGCAGCCCCACCCGGTGACCGAGCACCGCGCCCCGGCGATCTCCGGCCGGACCCGGGCGCACCGCGCCACGATCCCCGCCGCCGTCGCCGGGTCCGGCACCGGCTCCTCCGCCCCCTCCTCCGCCGTCCCGCCGAGGACCAGCCGCCCCGGCTGCGGGAAGAAGTACGTGGTCCGCGCGGACCCGGCGTCCGCCGCCGTGAACCACTCCTCGATCCCCGGGTTCTCCACCAGGACCAGCTGCCCCCGCACCGGCCGCAGCCCGTGGTCCGGCCCCAGCTCGCGGGCGGCGAGCCCCGCGCAGTTCACCCCCACCGGCGCCGCCGCGGCCGGCTCCCCGTACACCGCCGGCGACTCCAGGGCCCAGGCCCCGGCCTCCTCCGCCGGCTCGATCCGGTAGGGCCACCACAGGGCGCCCGCCACCGCCGAGGTCGTCGCCTCCGCCGGGTCCCGGGACCAGACCCGCACCCGCAGGCCCCGCTCCGCGAGCGTCACCGCCGTCGTCAGCCCGACGACCCCGCCCCCCACCACGATCACGCCGCCGTCCGTGCCCGGACCGTACCCGTACGGTCCCGCGCGCCCACGTAGGATGCGAGGTCTGATGACTGCCACTCTCGTCGCCAAGGACCTCGCCGCCGGCCACGGCGAACGCACCCTCTTCGCCGGGCTCGACCTCGTCGTCGCCCCCGGCGACGTGATCGGGCTCGTCGGCGTCAACGGCGCCGGCAAGTCCAGCCTGCTGCGGCTGCTCGCCGGGCTCGACGCCCCGGAGGAGGGCGAGGTCCGCCTCTCGCCGCCGACCGCCACCGTCGGACACCTGCCGCAGGAGCCCGAGCGGCGCGCGGGGGAGACCGTCCGGGAGTTCCTGGCCCGCCGCACCGGCGTCGCCGCCGCCCAGGCCGCCATGGACGAGGCCACCCAGGGCCTGGTCGACGGCACGCCCGGCGCCGACGACGCGTACGCCACCACCCTGGAGCGCTGGCTGGACCTCGGCGGCGCCGACCTCGACGAGCGCGCCGAGGAGGTCTCCGCCTCCCTCGGCCTCACCGTCGGCCTCGACCAGCCGATGACCGGCCTCTCCGGCGGCCAGGCCGCCCGCGCCGGCCTCGCCTCCCTCCTCCTCTCCCGCTACGACGTCTTCCTCCTCGACGAGCCGACCAACGACCTCGACCTCGACGGCCTGGAGCGCCTGGAGGCCTTCGTGAAGGGCCTGCGGGCCGGCACGGTCGTCATCAGCCACGACCGCGAGTTCCTCACCCGCACGGTCACCAAGGTCCTCGAACTCGACCTCGCCCAGCAGCAGATCACCCTCTACGGCGGCGGCTACGACGCCTACCTGGAGGAGCGGGCCACCGCCCGCCGGCACGCCCGCGAGGAGTACGAGGAGTACGCCGACAAGAAGTCCTCCCTGGAGAGCCGGGCGCTCATGCAGCGCAACTGGATGGACAAGGGCGTGCGCAACGCCCGCCGCAAGGCGGGCGACAACGACAAGATCGGCCGCAAGCTGCGCGGCGAGTCCAGCGAGAAGCAGGCCGCCAAGGCCCGCCAGACCCAGCGCATGATCGAGCGCCTCGACGTCGTCGACGAACCCCGCAAGGAGTGGGAGCTGCGGATGGAGATCGCCTCCGCGCCCCGCTCCGGCTCCGTCGTCGCCACCCTGCGCGACGCCGAGGTCCGCCGCGGCGACTTCTCCTTCGGCCCCGTCTCGCTCCAGATCGACTGGGCCGACCGGGTCGCCGTCACCGGGGCCAACGGCGCCGGCAAGTCCACCCTGCTCGCCGCCCTCCTCGGCCGCCTCCCGCTCGACTCCGGCCACGCCGTCCTCGGCTCCGGCGTCGTCGTCGGCGAGGTCGACCAGGCCCGCAGGCTCTTCCACGGCACCGAGACGCTCCTCGAAGCCTTCTGCGCCGCCGTCCCGGACACCGAGCCGGCCGACGTGCGCACCCTGCTCGCCAAGTTCGGCCTCAAGGCGGACCACGTGCTCCGCCCGGCCACCACCCTCTCCCCGGGCGAGCGGACCCGCGCCGCGCTCGCCCTCCTCCAGGGCCGGGGGGTCAACCTCCTCGTCCTCGACGAGCCGACCAACCACCTCGACCTGCCCGCCATCGAGCAGCTGGAGTCCGCGCTCGACTCCTACGACGGCACCCTCCTGCTGGTGACCCACGACCGCCGGATGCTCGACGCGGTCCGCGTCGGCCGGCGCCTGGAGGTCGCCGGCGGCAAGGTCACCGAGCTCTGATGAGCGTCGCCTTCGGCTGGGGGCCCGTGGAGGCGCGGGCCCTGGCCCGCACCGCCGCGTGCGTGGTCGTCGTGGACGTGCTGTCGTTCACGACGGCCGTCGGCGTCGCCGTCGAGGGCGGCTCGGCCGTGCACCCGTACCGCTGGCGGGACGCCACCGCCGCCGGCTACGCGCGGGAGCACGACGCCGTCCTCGCCGTCGGGCGGAGCGAGACGACCCCGGACCACCCCTGGTCGCTCTCCCCCGCGGCGCTGCGCGCCGCGCCCGCGCCGGCCCGGCTGGTCCTGCCCTCCCCGAACGGCTCCGCCCTCGCCGCGGGGGCCGCCTCCGGCGGCGCGGCCGTCGTCGCCGCCTCCCTCCGCAACCGCACCGCCGTCGCCCGGCTGCTCGTCCGCCACGGATACGGCTCCGCGGCCCGGCCCCTCGCCGTGATCGCCTCCGGGGAGCGGTGGCCGGACGGCTCGCTCCGCCCCGCCCTGGAGGACCACCTGGGGGCCGGTGCGGTCCTCGACGCCCTGCGCGCCCTCGCGCCGGGGCTCCACCCGACTCCGGAGGCGACCGCGGCGGCCACGCTGTGGGCGGCGACGGACGACCCGGCCGCCGCCTTGCACGGCTGCGACTCGGGCCGTGAACTGTACGAGTACGGCTTTCCCGAGGACGTGGCCGTGGCCGCCGAGATCGACGGCTCCACGACCGTGCCGGTCCTCGTGGACGGCGCATTTACGGAGGCACCATGACCGACGACAGCGTGACCCGGCTCCTCGCGATGCTGGACGACCTCGACGCGGACGTCGACGCCACGATCGACCTCGCCGACGAGATCGCCGCAGGGGGCGACCGGGCGCTGCTGCCGCGCCTGGAGTCCGAGCTGGACGCGGCCGTCGCCGAGCGCAACGGCTACGCCCGCGAACTCCTCGGCGGCGTCCTCGCCGCCCTCGGCGGCCCCGAGACCCTCCCGGTCCTGGTCCGGGCCTCGGCCGCCGACCTCGGCGACGACCAGGACGGCCTCGCCGCGGAGATCGTCGACCTGGTGCAGGCCGACCCGAAGACGGCCGAGCGCGTCCTGCGCCCGCTCACCGGGGCCGACGACCTCACGATCGCCCACCGGGCCGACTGGGCGCTGCGCTTCCTGCCGTGACCCCCGCGGTGGCGGGGCCGGCCGCGAGCAGCGCGGCGAAGGCGAGCGGCGCCACCGCCTGGTATCCGACCCACGGCTCGCCGCCGGCCCCGCCGCCGCGCCGCGCCACCAGGGCACCCGCCGCCGCGGCGAGCGCCCACCCGCCGTCGTGGGCCGCCACCAGCGGCAGGTGCCTCCGGAGCGGCCGGCGGCGCAGCAGGGCGAGCTCGTCGCCCGGGACGGCCACCGGGCCCGGCTGGACGAGAGCGCCGAGCGGGCCGGACTGACCACCGGCGCCGTCTCCTCGCTGTTCGGCAGCGGGAGCGGCCTCGTGACCGCCCTCGTCGCCGACCGGTTCGGTCCGTACGACGAGGAGCTCGGGCGGGCGGCGCCGGACGGCGCCGACCTCCTCGGCGCCGTGGACGCCCTCGCCCGCCACCACCGCCGTGGCGGGGACGCCCCCGAGGCGCGGGCCGTCGCCGTCCTCCGGATCACCCTGCTCGACATGGCGCTGCGCGACGCCGCCCCCGGGGAGCGGCTCGCCGTCGCCGTCCGGGAGCAGGACGCGCACCTCGCCGCCCCGCTCGCCGGCAGGCGGCACCGGGGCGGCGCCGTCACGGAGGAGCGGGCGCGACGGCTCGCCCTCGCCCTCCGGGCACTCTTCGTCGGCCTCGGGCAGGGCGTCGCCCCCGGCCCTGCGCCCGGCGCGGACGAGGAGCACGTCGCCGCCGCGGCTCGGGCCCCGGCCGGCCTTCCCGGAGCCCCCCGGCGCACGCGACTGACGGGCGGACCGCGCACGACGCCCCCGGCGCCGCGGAGAGCGGCACCAGGGGCGTGCGTCGCGGGCTCAGCGGCGCTTGCCGCCGCCCTCGCCGAGCAGGCCCGCCTTCCGGAGGGCGTCCGCCATCGCGCTGTTCGCCGGCGCGGCGGCCTGTCCCCGGCCCTGGGCCTGGTTCTGACCCTGGCCGCGGCCCTGGCCCTGGGGCCTGCCCTGGCCCTGCCCGCGGCCCTGACCGCGCTCGCGGCCCTGACCGCCCTGGTTGCCCTGGCCGCCCTGGCGCTGCTGGGGCGGCCGGCCGCCGCGCTCGCGCCGCTGACCGCCCGGGGAGTCCGTGCCGTCCGCCGCCGCGGCCTCGTCGTCGAGCCGCAGCGTGAGGGAGATCCGCTTGCGCGGGATGTCGACGTCGAGCACCTTCACCTTCACCACGTCACCCGGCTTCACCACGTCCCGCGGGTCCTTGACGAAGGTCCTCGACATGGCCGAGACGTGCACCAGGCCGTCCTGGTGCACGCCGACGTCCACGAACGCGCCGAACGCGGCCACGTTCGTCACCACGCCCTCCAGCACCATCCCCGGCGCCAGGTCGCCGAGCTTCTCGACCCCCTCCTTGAAGGTGGCCGTCCTGAAGGCGGGTCGCGGGTCGCGGCCCGGCTTCTCCAGCTCGCGCAGGATGTCGGTGACGGTCGGCAGGCCGAAGGAGTCGTCGACGAACTCGGCGGGCCGCAGCGACCGCAGCGTGGCCGTGTCGCCGATCAGCGCGGCGACCTCGCCGCCGGTGGTCTTCGCCATCCGCCGCACCACCGGGTACGCCTCCGGGTGCACCGAGGAGGCGTCCAGCGGGTCGTCGCCGCCCCGGATCCGCAGGAAGCCCGCGCACTGCTCGTACGCCTTCGGTCCGAGCCTGGCCACGTCCTTGAGCCCCTTGCGGGAGCGGAAGGGGCCGTGGGCGTCGCGGTGCGCCACGATGTTCTCGGCGAGGCCGGCGCTGATCCCGGAGACCCGCGAAAGGAGCGGCGCGGAGGCGGTGTTGACGTCCACGCCGACGCCGTTCACGCAGTCCTCGACGACCGCGTCGAGCGACCGGGAGAGCTTCGTCTCGGCGAGGTCGTGCTGGTACTGGCCGACGCCGATCGACTTCGGGTCGATCTTCACCAGCTCGGCCAGCGGGTCCTGGAGGCGCCGGGCGATCGACACCGCGCCGCGCAACGACACGTCCAGGTCCGGGAGTTCCTGCGAGGCGAAGGCGGAGGCGGAGTAGACCGACGCGCCGGCCTCCGAGACCATCACCTTCGTCAGGTTCAACTCGGGGTGCTTGGCGAGGAGTTCGCCGGCGAGCTTGTCGGTCTCGCGGGACGCCGTGCCGTTGCCGATCGCGACCAGCTCGACCGCGTGCTCCTTCGCGAGCCGGGCCAGCCTCGCCAGCGACTCGTCCCACCTGTTGGCCGGCACGTGCGGGTGGATCGTGTCGGTGGCCACGACCTTGCCGGTCGCGTCGACCACCGCCACCTTCACCCCGGTACGGAAACCGGGGTCGAGGCCCAGCGTCGCCCGGGTGCCCGCCGGCGCGGCCAGGAGCAGGTCGCGCAGGTTCGCCGCGAAGACCCGGACCGCCTCGTCCTCGGCCCCCGTCCGCAGCCGCAGCCGCAGGTCGATCCCGAGGTGGGTCAGGATGCGGGTGCGCCAGGCCCAGCGGACCGTGTCCCGGAGCCACTTGTCGCCGGGCCGGCCCCGGTCGGCGATGCCGAAGCGGCCGGCCACGATCGACTCGTACGACGAGGGCCCGTCCGTGGCCTCCTCCGGCTCCAGGTCCAGGCTGAGCACGTCCTCCTTCTCGCCGCGCAGGATCGCGAGGACCCGGTGGGAGGGCAGCTCGGCGAACGGCTCGGCGAAGTCGAAGTAGTCGGCGAACTTCGCGCCGTCCTGCTCCTTGCCCTCGCGGACCCGGGCGGCGAGCCGCCCCCGGGTCCACATCCGCTCGCGCAGCTCCCCGATGAGGTCGGCGTCCTCGGAGAACTTCTCGGTGAGGATCGCCCGCGCGCCCTCCAGGGCCGCGGCGGCGTCCGACACGCCCTTGTCCGCGTCCACGAAGGCGGCCGCGGCGGCGGCCGGCTCCACCGACGGGTCGGCGAGCAGCCCCTCGGCCAGCGGCGCGAGCCCGGCCTCCCGGGCGATCTGCGCCTTGGTCCGCCGCTTCGGCTTGAAGGGCAGGTAGATGTCCTCGAGGCGCGCCTTGGTGTCGGCGGCCAGGATCCGCGCCTCCAGCTCCTCGGTGAGCCTGCCCTGCTCGCGCACGGAGTCCAGGACGGCGGTCCGCCGGTCCTCCAGCTCCCTCAGGTACCGGAGCCGCTCCTCCAGGGTGCGCAGCTGCGCGTCGTCGAGCATCTCGGTCGCTTCCTTGCGGTAGCGCGCGATGAACGGCACGGTGGAGCCGCCGTCGAGCAGCTCGACCGCCGCCCTCACCTGTCGCTCGCGTACGCCGAGCTCCTCGGCGATCCTTGCTTCGATGGACGTCGTCACGGTGTCCCGACTCGCCTTCTCGTGCCTACTGCTTGCACCGGCATTCTGCCGGGTCGGTCACCCGTACGCGGCAACCGACCCGTCCCCGCGCGCCGTGCGGCCCCGCCGGGCCGCCTCAGCCCTTGCCGACCAGGTCGGCCGGGAAGGCGCCCGCGCCGGCGGCGGCGATCAGGAAGCCGCGGGCCAGCTCGGTGAGCCGCTCCACGCCGGCCGCGCCGAGGTGCTCGTACGGGGCCGCGTCCAGGCGGTCCGTCGTCTCCTCCAGCTCCGACCGCAGCCGGGCGCCCCGCTCCGTCAGCTCGCCGTCCGCGTCCAGGAGCCCGCGCCCGCGCAGCCGCTCCCGGGCGGCCTCCCAGTCGGCGCGGCCCCAGCCCCGGGTGCCGAGGACCCAGCGCGGGGCCATGCCCTTGCCGGTGGCGGTGTGGGAGGCGAGCGCCTCGACCGGGTCGAGGCCGGCGGAGAGCAGCGCCGCTAGGTGGCCGTCGCCCCGGTGCTCGCGGAGCAGGGTCGCCGCGTGCCAGTAGGCGAGGTGCGGCTCCCCGGGCACCGGCAGGTCGGCGTTGGCGGAGTAGAGGGGGCGGGCGTGCCGGGTGCACGCCTCGGCGGCCCGCAGGGCGAGCGCGGCGGCCTCGGCCATCTCGGGGGAGGCGACGGCCTCCTCGCCGAGGAGCCGGCGCAGGGTGGCGTCGGCGGTCCGCAGCCGGGCGTCGAGGACGGCGGCGGGGGAGGCGGTCTCCCAGACGGCCGGCAGGTGCCGGGCGAGCAGCTCGTGGCGGTAGTTGTAGAAGGTCGCGGCGACCGTGCCGGCGCCGACGGCGCCGAGCGGGGCGCTGCGGGCGGCGAGCCGCATGGCGGCGGGGTCGGTGAAGCCGAGCGCCCCGAACTCCCGGTCGAGGTCGGGGGAGAAGTACAGCGTGGAGTGGAGCGGGTTCAGGGCGTTGTGGCAGCGGCGCCCGGCCCGCGGCGGCAGCGAAGTGGTCATGGCAGAGAACCTAACCGACTGCTTGGTACGGAGGGAACGCCCCCTCCCCGGAGCGGATGGCAGGAAAGGTGGGGAAGGCGTCCTTGCGGCCGTCCGGGGCGGGCCCGAAGGATGGGGCCATGACCCAGCGCCCCGTCCTCGTCGTCCTCTTCGACGACGTGCAGAGCCTCGACGTGACCGGACCGGTCGAGGTGTTCCACGCCGCCGGCCGGGCCGCGGGCGCCGCGCGGGACCCCTATCCGATCCGTACCGCCTCCCTGGACGGCGGGCCGGTCCGCACCAGCAGCGGGCTGCGGATCCTCCCCGACACCACCCTCGCGGAGGCGGTCGCCGACGGACCGCCGCACACCCTGGTCGTCCCCGGCGGCGAGGGCACCCGGGACTCCGCCCCCGAGCTCGTCGAGTGGCTGCGCGTCCACGGCCCGCGCGCCGAACGCCTCGTCTCGGTCTGCACCGGGGCGCTGCGGCTCGCCGAGGCGGGCCTCCTCGACGGACACCGGGCCACCACCCACTGGATCGCCTGCGAGCACCTCGCCCGCCGGTACCCGGAGGTCGACGTCGACCCGGATCCGATCTTCGTCCGGGACGGCCGGATCGCCACTTCCGCCGGCGTCACCGCCGGCATCGACCTGGCCCTCGCGCTCGTCGAGGAGGACCTGGGGCGGGAGGCGGCCCTCGCCATCGCCCGGATGCTGGTGGTCTTCCTCCGCAGACCCGGGAACCAGGCGCAGTTCAGTGCCCAGCTCGCCGCCCAGACCGCGCGCCGCGAACCCCTGCGCGACGTCCAGACGTGGATCGCCGAGCACCCGGACGGCGACCTGTCGGTCGAGCGGCTCGCCGCCCGCGCCCGGCTCTCGCCCCGCCACTTCGCCCGCGCCTTCCGCGCCGAGACCGGGGTCACCCCGGGCCGCTACGTCGACCGGATCCGCCTCGAACACGCCCGCAGGCTCCTGGAGGAGACCGGCGGCGGCGTCGAGGAGGTCTCCCGCGCCGCCGGCTACGGCACGCCCGAGGCGATGCGCCGCGCCTTCGTGAAGGCGCTCGGCACCGCCCCGGCCGACTACCGCAGGCGCTTCCACGCGCCACCCGTCACCGGACCCGCCAGCTGAAAGGGAACACACCCATGCAGATCGCCGTCCTGCTCTTCGAGGGCTTCACCTCGCTCGACGCCGTCGGGCCGTACGAGATCCTCTCCCGGCTGCCCGGGGCGGAGACCGTCTTCGTCGCCAAGGCGCCCGGTCCGGTCCGCAACGACCAGGGGAGCCTCGCGCTCACCGCCGACAAGTCCCTGGCCGAGGTCCCGCACCCGGACGTCGTCCTCGTCCCCGGCGGCCCCGAGACCCGGCAGGCCGCCCACGACCCGGAGATCCGGCAGTGGCTCCGCACGGCCGACGCCACCAGCACCTGGACCACCTCGGTCTGCACCGGCTCGCTCCTCCTCGCCGCCGCCGGACTGCTCGAAGGCCGCCGCGCCACCACCCACTGGCTGGCCTTCGACGAGCTGCGGGCGCTGGGCGTCGAGCCCACCGGCGAGCGGGTCGTGTTCGACGGCAAGTACGTGACCGCCGCCGGCGTCTCCTCCGGCATCGACATGGGCCTGCACCTGCTCGGCCGGATCGCCGGCGACGAGGCCGCCATGACGGTCCAGCTGCTCACCGAGTACGACCCCCAGCCGCCGTACGACGCGGGCTCCCCGCTCAAGGCCCCCGCCCACCTGGTGGAGCGCTGGCGCTCGGTGCGCACCGAGGACCTGCCGCAGGGCTGACCCTCAGAGCCCGTAGGTGAAGCGGGGCGCCCGGCGCTCCAGGAAGGCGGCGACGCCCTCGGCGGTGTCGCCGCTGCCGCGTGCCTGCGCGGTCCAGTGCGCGTCCCGGTCGAGCCGCCCGTCGGCGAACTCCTTGGCCGCCGCCTGGGTGAGCAGCGAGCGGGAGGCGAGGATCCGGCAGAACTCCCCGACCCGCTTCCCCAGCGCCTCCGCCGGGTGGAGCTCGTCCACGAAGCCGGTCCGCAGCGCCCGCCCGGCGTCGATCAGTTCGCCGGAGAAGAGCAGGTACTTGGCGGCGGCCGGGCCGACCAGGGCGGTGAGCCGCCGGGTGGAGGAGGACGGGTAGACGATGCCGAGCTTCGCCGGGGTGATCCCGAAGCGGGCGTCCTCGGCGGCGAACCGCAGGTCGCAGGCGCCGGCGAGCTGGCTGCCGCCGCCGACGCAGTAGCCGCGCACGGCGGCGAGGGTCGGCTTGGGGAAGGCGGCGAGCGCCTCCTCGGCGCGGACCGCCAGGGCCTGCTGCTCGTCGCCCGGTTCGCGCAGCGCCGAGATGTCGGCGCCAGCGCAGAAGGTGTCGCCCGCCCCGGTCAGCACGAGCACCCGGACCGCCGGGTCGGCGGCGAGGCGGTCGAGGACGCCGGGCAGCGACCGCCACATCCCGGCCGTCATCGCGTTGCGCTTGGCCGGGTTGCTGATGACGAGGGTCGCGATCCCGTCCGTGACGGTGTCGACGAGCCGGGGCTCCACGGTCTCCATGGGCCGGATGCTATCCACCGGCGCCGACCGTACGATCGGCGAGGGGGTCGTCAGGCGCCGCGGAGGAGGCACGATGACCGAGGAGATCCGGGACGAGGGCGGCGATCCCGTGCAGGAGCTGGCCCGTGAGGGAAAGCGGCTCGGCCGGAGCTTCGGCCGGCTCGCCGTGCTGGGCGCCCTGCTCGTGCTCGGCGGTGTCGTCGGGCTGGTCTACACCGGGCTCGCGACCCTCACCTCCATGCTGCTCTTCGGCTGGCTGCTGCTCCTGGGCGGCGGAGTCGGGCTGCTCCAGGCGGTGCAGTCCCGGGGCACCGGTCACTTCTGGCCGGCCGCGGTGGTCGCGGCGCTGAACATCGCGGCGGGCGTGGTGGTGATCCGTCACCCGGAGGGCTCCGCCGAGGCGCTGACCATGTTCGCCGCCCTGCTCTTCCTCACCGGCGGGGTGTTCCGGCTGGTCGGCAGCGTGGTGGTGCGCGGCCCGCAGTTCGGCTGGACCCTGTTCCAGGGGGCCTTCGGCCTGCTCCTCGGGCTGCTGGTCCTCTTCGACTGGCCGGAGAGCAGCCGCTACGTCCTCGGCTGCTTCTTCTCGCTCGCGCTGCTCTTCGACGGCCTCGGGCTGATCGCGATCGGCGTCGGCGGGCGCAGGATCGTCGGCATGGTCGCTCCGCAGCCGGAACAGGCCACCCGGCCGGCCCCGAAGGCTCCCCCGGAAAACGCACAGGATCAGTCGGACAACTGACGTCGTCACACGTCACCGATCAGAAGGTGGCCGATACGTGTCGACTTCTGGTCAGTAGGTCGGGAGACCCCTCCACATTGCCAAGACTCGCAGTGTGGCGAGAATCGAGCACGAGGGTGGGAACCGGATCATGGATGCCCGCGGAGGTGTCCCCGCCCGGCCACCGTCCTACGAAGGAGTCTGGCGCTTCACCGCTCCCGCGGTCGACGTCTCCGTCCCCCAGGCCCGGCACGCGGTACGCGATCTGCTGGCCCGCCAGGGAGTCCCGGTCCACGAGGACATCAAGGACGGACTGTTGCTGATCGTCTCCGAGCTGGTCACCAACGCCGTGCGGCACGCGGCGCTGCTCTCCCCGGAGATAGCGGTCGAGGTGGCCATCGGGCCGGAGTGGGTCCGGGTGTCCGTCGAGGACAACCACCCCTACCGGCCCAAGGCGCTGGAGGCGGACTACGGCCAGACCGGCGGCCGGGGACTGCTGCTGGTCAAGGAGATCGCCCTGGAGTCCGGCGGCGCCTGCGACGTCGAGCACACCGCGGGCGGCGGCAAGATCATCTGGGCGGCGCTGCCCCTGGCCCCGATGGCACCGGGGCCGGGGACGGCGGACGGCCGGGTCACCAGCCCCCGGCGGGACCCGTCAGCTCCCTGATCGCCGGCCGCGCCGCGTCGAGCACCGTCATGAACCAGGCGGAGAACGGCGCGGCGGCGTGCCGCTCGGCCAGCTCGGCCGGGGTGACGAAGGCGTACTCGCCGATCTCCTCCGGGTCCGGGGCCGGAGTGGCCTGCACCAGGCCGACGAAGAGGTGGTTGAACTCCTGCTCCACCAGGCCCGAGGCCGGGTCCGGGTGGTTGTAGCGGACCGTCCCGGCCTCGCCCATCAGGGTGGGGGAGACGCCGAGCTCCTCGAAGGTGCGCCGGGCGGCCGCCGCGAAGGGCGCCTCGCCCGGGTAGGGGTGGCCGCAGCAGGTGTTCGACCAGACGCCGGGGGAGTGGTACTTGCCGAGCGCCCGGCGCTGGAGCAGCAGCCGACCCTCCTCGTCGAAGAGGAAGACCGAGAACGCGCGGTGCAGCTGCCCGGGGGCCTGGTGCGCCGCGAGCTTCTCCGCCGTGCCGATGGTGTTCCCGGCCTCGTCGACCAGTTCCAGCATGATCGGCTCCGGGGTGGCGGACGGCTCCGCGCCGTCCGACGCGAGCTTCGGCGCGATCGCGGTCGCGGTGCCCTGAGTGGTCGGCATACCCATCCTTCGCTTCGGTCCTCGGCCCGTGGGGGCCACCCCAGTCTGCCGTACAAAAGCGGCTTGTCCGCACTTCGCCGACCGGAGCCCGCCGCGCCCACCGCACCGGAGTACACCGGGGCGGGGGCGCGGCGGGAGCCGTCAGGCGCAGGTCAGACCCCGAAAGCCGCCGGATAGGCGATCGTGCCCGACGGGACCGGAGCGGAACCGTCCAGGACGAGCGCCCTCATCGCGTCGTCCGGAACCTCGAAACCTGGCTTGATTCCATACTCGGACGCCCGTACGAAGCCGAAGCGGGGGTAGTACTCCGGATGGCCCAGCACCAGCACCACCCGCTCGCCCGCGAGCCGCGCCGCGTCGAGCACCGCGCGGGTGACGGCCTGGCCGGCGCCGGTGCGCTGGTGCTCCGGCGCCACCGAGACCGGCGCGAGCGCCGCCGCCGGCGCCCCGCCCACCCGGCACCGGGTGATCAGCGCGTGCGCGGCGACCGAACCGTCCGGGGCCTCGGCGACCACCGAGAGCCCGGGCAGCCAGGCGTCCGGGTCGGCGCGCAGGGCGTCGACCAGCTCGGCCTCGGCCGGCGACCCGAAGGCCGCCGCGGTCAGTTCCCGCACGGCCGCGTGGTCGGCCTCCCGCTCGGGGCGGGTGGGCCAGCGGGGATCGGCCGGACGGAGCACGAGCCCCGCGTAGCCGTAGTCGCCGCCGTGCTCGCGGCGCAGGGCGATCTCGGTGCGGGCGCCCGCCACCGCCTCGGCCATGCCGGGCACCGAGGTGTCGGCGGCGTCGGCGTGCGCGGCGAGCGGGACGTAGTACTCGTCCCAGTCGCCGTCGGGCTGGGTGAAGGCGGCGAGGACGTGGTAGCCGGCCCCGACCGCCGCCGCGGACAGCTCCGCGGTCGTACGGAGCGGATAGTGCTCGTCCCAGAAGGCACGGACCTCCGGGGCGGGGGAGCCGGTGGTCCACACGCACTCGGTGAGGACCAGGGTCCCCCCGGGGGCGAGGAGCCGGCGCCACTCGGCGAGCGCCCGGTCGAAGCCGATCACGAAGACCGAGCTCTCGGCCCAGACGAGGTCGAAGGAGCCGTCGGGGAAGGGCAGCGCGCCCATGTCCCCCGGGACCGGCCGGACCGCGTCGGCGAGCCCGCGCTCGGCGGCGGCCGCGCGCAGCTCGTCGAGGAACGGCTCGTGGGTGTCGACGGCGGTCACCTCGGCGCCCGCCTCGGCGGCCAGGAGCAGCGCGGAGCGGCCGGGACCGCAGCCCAGGTCGAGCACGCGCGGACGCTCGGGGAGCGGCCCCGCGAGCGCGAGGAGGCGACGGGTGGTGGCGTCGGAGCCCGGACCCTGCCGCGGAAGACCGTGGTGCAGGGCGAAGAAGGCGTCGCGAGACGCGGAAGCGTTCTGGATGTCGTTGTCGGACAACGTGGAAACCCTCGGTGTGAAGGGGTCCCGGCCGACGACGTGACGGACCGGTGGAAGAACCGGGATCAGGTCAGCCGGAGACCCGGGAGCTGAAGCTGGACCGGGTGCGGCCGCGGAAGGCGGCCTTCCTCGCGACGGTCATCAACCCCAGCTCCTCTCACGCACGTGTTCGTACGACGAGCCTAGCAGTCACAGGCAGAGCTTGGCCTCGTGCTCGGCGTGCCCGGCAGGCTCCAGCTGGAAGGTGCAGTGCTCCACGTCGAAGTGGTCGCCCAGGCAGCCCTGGAGCTGGTGGAGCATCTTCTCGTGGCCCCCCGCGTCCAGCGCCGCCGCGTCCACCACCACGTGCGCGGAGAGGACCGGCATCCCGGAGGTGATGGTCCAGGCGTGCAGGTCGTGCACGTCCTCGACGCCCGGCAGGGCCAGGATGTGTGCCCGCACCTCCGCCATGTCGACGCCCTTCGGGGCCGCCTCCAGGAGCACGTCCAGCGTCTCCCGCAGCAGCTTCACCGTGCGCGGCACGATCATCAGGCCGATGACGAGGGAGGCGATCGGGTCGGCGTACTGCCAGCCGGTCGCCAGGATGATCGCGGCGGAGACGATCACCGTCACCGAGCCGAGCGCGTCGGCGAGCACCTCCAGATAGGCGCCCCGGACGTTCAGGCTCTCCTTCTGGCCCCGCATGAGCAGCGACAGCGAGATGACGTTGGCCACCAGGCCGACCGCGGCGAAGGCGATGGCGAGCCCGCCCTTGGTCTCGGCCGGTTCCATGAAGCGCTGGACCGCCTCGTAGAGCACGTACCCGCCGACGCCGAGCAGCAGCAGACAGTTGGCGAGCGCCGCGAGGATCTCCGCCCGGGCGAAGCCGAAGGTGCGGTTCCCGGAGGGCGGCCGGTTGGCGAAGTGGATGGCGAGCAGCGCCATCGCGAGCCCGATCGCGTCGGTCGCCATGTGCGCCGCGTCGGCGATCAGCGCGAGCGAGTCGGCGACGACGCCGCCGATGATCTCGACCACCATCACGGAGAGCGTGATCCCGAGCGCGATCCGCAACCGGCTGCGATAGGCGGCACCCGCCGTACCGGTCGGCGGCGGTCCCCCGTGACTGTGCCCGTGGTCGTGTCCAGCCCCCATGACATGGCCTCCCAGGTCCTGTTCCGTCGGTGCCCCGAGTCGCCAGTGAACTACGGGTGGGGGGTATGTGCAACACGGTACTGAACACCGTTGTCATTGCTCTGACCTGCGGTGATGCGCTGACGGCCGTCATGTGTGCGATCACCTGCCGGAATGCCGTGCGGGGCCCCTCCGGCACCGGTTTGGAGGGCGGGCCGCCGATCACCGATGATGATCACGCGGAGCGCGGCGCACCCCGGCGGCGGAGGGCGGACCGGGGGGCGTCCGGGGTGCGAAGCCTCGGTGAACTCACGCTCCGTCCATCCGATAGCCTCAGCCGACGTGCCGCCGCCCGGTACCGGGGCGCACCGTCGTGGCCGGGGCCGTCCGGGCCCCGCCGGTCCACCGCCCGTTCCAAGGAGTGAGTTCGTCTGTCGACCGCCATCCTCACCGGCCCGCCGGCACCCGGATCCTCGCTCGACGGTGATCTGCGGTCGCTCGGCTTCGCCGTCCGTTGGGCCACCGGCGCCGAGGAGGCCCGTACCCTCCTGGCCGCCGTCCCCGCGGGCGAGCGCGTCGCCCTCGTCGACTCCCGCTTCGTCGGGCACCGGCACGCCCTGCGCCTCGCGCTGACCGACCCCCGCTTCGCCGCCGCGGCCGTGCCCGGCGCGCTCGCCGCCCAGCCCGAGGCCCGTCCGGCCCTCGTCCGGGCCCTGGCCGCCGCCCCGGCGCTCACCGCCCCGGCCGCCGCCGCACCGGAGCGGGACCTCACCGACGCCGTCGCCGACGCCCTCGACGCCGACGGCGTCGCCGTGCACCGGCCCGCGCTCGGCACCCTCGTCGCCGCCGTCCCGGCCGACGCCGAGGCCCGCCACCGGGCCGCCGCCGCCGTCGCGGCCGTCGACGACGAGGCGGTCCGCCTCCGCTCCGCCGTGAAGGCCCACGACGGCTTCTTCACCACCTTCTTCATCAGCCCCTACTCGCGGTACATCGCCCGCTGGTGCGCCCGCCGGGGCCTCACGCCCAACCAGGTCACCACCGCCTCGCTGCTCACCGCCCTGATCGCGGCCGGCTGCGCGGCCACCGGCGAGCGCGGCGGCTACGTCGCCGCCGGCGTCCTGCTCCTCGTCTCCTTCGTCCTGGACTGCACCGACGGGCAGCTCGCCCGGTACGCGCTCAAGTACTCGACGATGGGCGCCTGGCTCGACGCCACCTTCGACCGGGCCAAGGAGTACGCCTTCTACGCCGGCCTCGCCCTCGGCGCGGCCCGCGGCGGCGACGACGTGTGGGCGCTCGCGCTCGCCGCGATGATCGTCATGACCTGCCGGCACGTGGTCGACTTCGCCTTCAACGAGGCGAACGCCGCCGACGGCGCGGCCCCCGGCTCCACCGCCAAGACCGGTCTCGCCCTCTCCAGCCGGCTCGACGGCGTCGGCTGGACCGTCTGGGCCCGCCGCATGATCATCCTGCCGATCGGCGAGCGGTGGGCGATGATCGCCGTCCTCACCGCGGTGTCCGTCCCCCGCGTCGTCTTCTGGGCCCTCATCGTCGGCTGCTCGTTCGCGGCCTGCTACACCACCGCCGGCCGCCTGCTGCGCTCGGTCAAGCGCCGGGGCCCGCGCACCGAGGGGGCCGGCCGGGCGCTGGCCGCGCTCGCCGACTCCGGCCCGCTCGCGCTCCCGGTCGCCCGGATCACCCGCCGCCTCCCGGTGCCCGCCCCGGTGGCGGCGCTCCTCGGCGCCGCCCTGGTGCTCGCCGTCGCGGCCACCGCGCCGGTCGGCGGCTGGGCGGCCGTCGGCGCCGCCGGCGGCTACGCGCTCCTCTCCGGCCTGGCCGTCGCCCGCCCGCTCCGCGGCCCCCTCGACTGGCTGGTCCCGCCGCTCTTCCGCGCCGCCGAGTACGGCACGGTCCTGGTCCTGGCGGTCCGGTCGGACGTTCCGCACGCCGTTCCCGCCGCATTCGGCCTGGTCGCGGCGGTCGCCTACCATCACTACGACACGGTGTACCGCATCCGCGGCGGCACCGGCGCGCCGCCCGCCTGGCTGGTGCGGCTCACCGGCGGACACGAGGGGCGCACGCTCCTGGTGACCGTCCTGGCCGCGCTCCTCGTGGCCCGCGGCGACGACTTCACCCTGGCGCTGACCGCCCTGGCGGGCGCGCTCGCCCTCGTGGTGCTCGTGGAGTCCGTCCGCTTCTGGGTCTCCTCCGGAGCGCCCGCTGTTCATGACGAAGGAGAAACAGCATGATCGGCCTCGTTCTGGCAGCCGGTGCCGGACGGCGACTGCGTCCGTACACCGACACCCTCCCGAAGGCCCTCGTGCCCGTGGACCCCGCCGGTGACGGGTCCCTCACCGTCCTCGACCTCACGCTGAAGAACTTCGCCGAGGTCGGCCTCACCGAGGCCGCGATCGTCGTCGGCTACCGCAAGGAGGCCGTCTACGCGCGCAAGGAGGCCCTGGAGGCGAAGTACGGCCTCTCCCTCACGCTGATCGACAACGACAAGGCCGAGGAGTGGAACAACGCCTACTCCCTGTGGTGCGCCCGTGAGGTGCTCAAGCGCGGTGTGATCCTCGCCAACGGCGACACCGTCCACCCGGTCTCGGTCGAGAAGACCCTGCTCGCCGCCCGCGGCGAGGGCCGGCGGATCATCCTCGCGCTCGACACCGTCAAGCGGCTCGCCGACGAGGAGATGAAGGTCGTCACCGCCGAGGGCGAGGGCGTCCGGAGGATCACCAAGCTGATGGACCCGGCCGACGCGACCGGCGAGTACATCGGCGTCACGCTCATCGAGGCCGAGGCCGCCGAGGAGCTCGCCGACGCGCTGCGCACCACCTTCGAGCGCGACCCCGACCTCTACTACGAGGACGGCTACCAGGAGCTCGTGAACCGCGGCTTCACCGTCGACGTCGAGCCCATCGGCGAGGTGTCCTGGGTCGAGATCGACAACCACGACGACCTCGCCAAGGGCCGGGAGATCGCGTGCCGGTACTGACCCGACTGATCCCGTCGCCGGTCGTCGTCGACATCCGCCGGGGGGCGCTGGAGGGACTCTCCGCGCTCATGGCGGACGGGCGGATCTCCAGCAACGGCAGGATCGCCGTCGCCATCAGCGGCGGGTCCGGGCTCAGACTGCGCGACCGCTTCGCCGCCGAGCTGCCGGGTGCCGACTGGTACACCGTCGCCGGCGGCACCATCGACGCCGCCGTCGAGCTGGCCGACTGCATGCGGGGCAAGCGGTACGACGCCGTGGTCGCCCTCGGCGGCGGCAAGATCATCGACGTGGCCAAGTACGCGGCCGCGCGGGTCGGGCTGCCGCTGGTCGCGGTCGCCACCAACCTCTCGCACGACGGCCTCTGCTCGCCGGTGTCCACCCTGGACAACGACAACGGACGCGGCTCCTACGGCGTGCCGACCCCGATCGCGCTGGTCATCGACCTCGACGTGATCCGGGACGCCCCGGTCCGCTACGTCCGCTCCGGCATCGGCGACGCGGTCTCCAACCTCTCCGCCCTCGCGGACTGGGAGCTCTCCCACCGCGAGACCGGCGAGAGGATCGACGGCCTCGCCGCCGCCATGGCCCGCAGCGCGGGCGAGGCGGTCCTCCGCCACCCCGGGGGCGTCGGCGACGACGACTTCCTCGTCACCCTCTCCGAGGGCCTGGTGATGTCCGGCATCGCCATGTCGATCAGCGGCGACACCCGGCCCTCGTCGGGCGCCTGCCACGAGATCAGCCACGCCTTCGACCTGCTCTACCCCGCCCGCGCCGCCAGCCACGGCGAGCAGTGCGGCCTCGGGGCGGCCTTCGCGATGCACCTGCGCGGGGCCCGCGAGGAGGCCGGCCTCATCGCGGAGACCCTCCGCCGGCACGGCCTGCCCGTGCTCCCCGGCGAGATGGGCTTCACCGACGACGAGTTCGTGCGCGCGGTCGACTTCGCGCCGCAGACCCGGCCGGGCCGCTTCACCATCCTGGAACACCTCGACCTCTCCACCGACCAGATCAGGGACGCGTACGCCGACTATGCCCAAGCCATCGGTAGCTGAACTCCGCCCCGTCGTCCACCCGCCGGGCGTCAAGGACCGACGGAGCGGCGAGCACTGGGGCGGCCGCCTCTACATGCGGGAGATCTCCCTCCGCATCACCCGGCAGCTGGCGAACACCAGTGTCACGCCCAACCAGCTGACCTATCTGATGACCCTCTTCGGCGTGCTCGCCGCCCCGGCACTGCTCGTGCCGGGCATCTGGGGCGCGGTCCTCGGCGTCGTCGCCGTGCAGATGTACCTGCTGCTCGACTGCGTCGACGGCGAGCTGGCCCGCTGGAAGAAGCAGTACTCGCTGGCCGGCGTCTACCTGGACCGGGTCGGCGCCTACCTGTGCGACGCCGCCGTGCTCGTCGGCTTCGGCCTGCGCGCCGCCGACCTGTGGGGCGAGGGCCGGATCGACTGGCTCTGGGCCTTCCTCGGCACCCTGGCCGCGCTCGGCGCGATCCTGATCAAGGCCGAGACCGACCTGGTCGGCGTCGCCCGCCACCAGAACGGCCTGCCCCCGGTGAAGGAGTCGGCCTCCGAGCCCCGCTCCTCCGGCATGGCCCTGGCCCGCCGGGCCGCCGGCGCGCTCAAGTTCCACCGCCTGATCCTCGGGATCGAGGCCTCCCTGCTCATCCTGGTCCTCGCCTTCCTCGACCAGGCGCGGGGCGACCTCTTCTACTCCCGGCTCGGTGTCGCGGTCCTCGCGGGCATCGCGCTGCTCCAGACCGTCCTGCACCTGGTCTCGATCATGGTGTCCAGCAGGCTGAAGTGAGGGACGGCCGGCGGCGGCTCCCCGTCACCGGCCGGCCACCTGGATGGCGTACGGTGTGGCGATCCGATGGGTCGCCCCCGGGCCGTCCGACATCGTGGTAATCCGACGTGCCGCACATCTTGAACACGAAAGTTTCGACTGTGAGTGACATTCACCCGGGCGGGGCGGTCGCGATGAGCGCGCCCCCGTCCTCCGTCGACGCGGGCCTGGCCCCGGGCGACCTCGCCGCCAAGTACGGCCTGTCGGTCAGCGGCGCCCGGCCCGGACTGTTCGAGTACATCCGCGAGCTGTGGAGCCGCCGTCACTTCATCCTGACGTTCTCCTCGGCGAAGCTGACCGCCCAGTACAGCCAGGCCAAGCTCGGGCAGATCTGGCAGGTGGCGACCCCGCTGCTCAACGCCCTGGTCTACTACCTGATCTTCGGCCTGATCCTGAACGCCGGCCGCGGCATGAGCAAGGAGGTCTACATCCCCTTCCTCGTGACCGGCATCTTCGTGTTCACCTTCACGCAGAGCTCGGTCATGGCCGGCGTCCGCGCGATCTCGGGCAACCTGGGCCTCGTCCGGGCCCTGCACTTCCCGCGCGCCACGCTCCCGATCAGCTTCTCGCTCCAGCAGCTCCAGCAGCTGATGTTCTCGATGGTCGTGCTCGCCGCGGTCGCGATCGCCTTCGGCAGCTACCCCTCGCTCAGCTGGCTGCTGCTGATCCCGGCCCTGCTGCTGCAGTTCGTCTTCAACGTGGGCCTCGCGATGATCATGGCGCGGATGGGTGCGAGCACCCCCGACCTCGCCCAGCTGATGCCCTTCGTCATGCGGACCTGGATGTACGCCTCGGGCGTCATGTTCTCGATCCCCGTGATGCTCGCGGACAAGCCGGCCTGGATCGCCGACATCCTCATGTACAACCCGGCGGCGGTCTACATGGACCTGGTCCGCTTCGCCCTGATCGACGGCTACGGCGCCTCGAACCTGCCCGACCACGTGTGGGCCACCGCCCTCGGCTGGGCCCTGCTGTTCGGCATCGGCGGCTTCGTCTACTTCTGGAAGGCCGAGGAGAGGTACGGACGTGGCTGACACCCCCCGGGACGCGCTGGCGCCCACCGTCATCTGCGACGACGTCCACATCGTCTACCGGGTCAACGCCGGCGGCGGCGGCAAGGGCGGCGCCACCGCGGCCCTCAGCCGGATGGTCGGCCGCGGGAAGGCCGAGGTCAGCCGGGGCGTCCGCAAGGTGCACGCCGTCCGCGGCGTCACCTTCACCGCCTACCGCGGCGAGGCCATCGGCCTGATCGGCACCAACGGCTCCGGCAAGTCCACCCTGCTGCGCGCCATCGCCGGCCTGCTCCCCACCGAGAGCGGCAAGGTCTACACCGACGGCCAGCCCTCGCTCCTCGGCGTCAACGCGGCCCTGATGAACGACCTGACGGGCGAGCGCAACGTCATCCTCGGCGGCCTCGCGATGGGCATGAGCCGCGAGGAGGTCCACACGCGGTATCAGGACATCGTCGACTTCTCCGGGATCAACGACAAAGGCGACTTCATCAGCCTGCCCATGCGCACGTACTCCTCCGGGATGGGCGCCCGGCTCCGCTTCGCCATCGCGGCCGCCAAGAACCACGACGTGCTCCTCATCGACGAGGCGCTCGCCACCGGTGACCGCAAGTTCCAGATCCGCTCCGAGGCGCGCATCCGCGAGCTGCGCAAGGAGGCCGGCACGGTCTTCCTGGTCAGCCACAGCAACAAGTCCATCCGGGACACCTGCGACCGGGTGCTCTGGCTGGAGAAGGGCCAGCTCCTGATGGACGGCCCGACCGACGAGGTGCTCAAGGCGTACGAGCGGGAGACCGCCCGCTGACGTCCGCGCCCCCGCGCACCGCACGCCCCCCGCCGCACCGGCGGGGGGCGTGCCGGTTTTCGCCGGTCGCCGCCCGCCGCGGAATGTTCATGCGGTCAACATCGGGCAGGATGAGCCCATGGCAGGGATCTCGGGCGGAAAGAACTACCACCACGGCGACCTGCGCAACGCCCTGATCTGCGCGGCCGTCGACCTCGCCACCGAAGGCGGCCCCGAGCGGGTCGTGCTGCGCGAGGCGGCCCGCCGGGTCGGCGTCTCGCCCACCGCCGCCTATCGCCACTTCGACGGCCGCGGCGAACTGCTCCGCACCGTCCGCGGCCACGCCCGGGCCCGCCTCGCCGACGCCATGGAGCGGGCCGCCGCCCGGGAACCCGGCGCCGACGACCCCGCCCTCGCCGCCGAGCGCCGGCTCGCCGCCCTCTGCCGCGGATACGTCCGCTTCGCCGTGGAGCACCCCGGCCTCTACCGCGCCGCCTTCTCCGCCGTCCCCGCCGTCGACCGGCCGGCCTGCGCCCCGGCGCCTCCGGAGCCCGAGATCCGCGCCTTCACCCTGCTCCGCGAGGCCCTGGAGGCCCTCGGCCGGACCGGCGGTCGGCGGCCCGCCGCCGGCGCCGCCGCCTGGTCGGCCGTGCACGGCCTCTCGCTGCTGCTCCTCGAAGGCCCGCTGCGCCGGCTCTCCGCCCAGCGCCGCGACGACGTGGTCGAGACCACCCTCGCCATGGTCGTCTCCGGAGTCCGCGTCCCCTGACGGCCGGGGGTCCCCGCATCGCCACAGGTCAGCCGCGCGGGCCGGGCCCGGTGCGGCACAGGGCCCCCCGAATGGCGACATCTCTCGTACGACGTAAGCTGTACCGGTCTGATCCACACCGCCCACGGCGCCCCCGGGAACGCCCCGGCGGGCGCGTGCTCCGTGCGCGGCGGCGTGTCCGAAATGGGATGGATTGGATTGGCAGTGTAGAACGGGAGATATGACGGCCATGACGCAGAATCTCCAGCTTCACGTGGGTGTCGCCGTCCCCGCGCCGGGCGCCGCCCGGTGACGACCTCCCGGCACGTGCGCGCCGACGACCCCTCGCGCACCACACTCGGCAAGGCCGCGGACGAGAACTTCCCGGTGGCCCCGTTCTTCCTGCCCCGCGCCTGGCGCGAGGACCTCATGGCCGTCTACGGCTACGCCCGCCTCGTCGACGACATCGGCGACGGCGACCTCGCCCCCGGCGGCGCCGACGCCCGCCTCCTCGGCCTCGGTCCCGACGAGGCCGCCGACCGGCTCCTCCTCCTCGACGCCCTGGAGCGGGACCTGGAGCGGGTCTTCGACGGCACCCCCCGCCACCCGCTGCTGCGCGCCCTGCGCCCCACCGTCCGGCGCCACGGCCTCACCCCCGGCCCCTTCCTCGGCCTCCTCCAGGCCAACCGGCAGGACCAGCTCGTCCGCCGCTACGAGACGTACGACGACCTCCTCGCCTACTGCGAGCTCTCCGCCAACCCCGTCGGCCGGCTCGTCCTCGGCATCACCGGCACCGCCACCCCCGAGCGGATCCGCCGCTCCGACGAGATCTGCACCGCCCTCCAGATCGTCGAGCACCTCCAGGACGTCGCCGAGGACCTCCGCGGCGACCGGATCTACCTGCCCGCCGAGGACCTCAAGCGCTTCCACGTCACCGAGGACGACCTCGCCCGGCCCACCGCCGGGGCCGCCGTGCGCTCCCTCGTCGCCTTCCAGGCCGAACGCGCCCGCGCCCTGCTGCACGCCGGCACCCCACTCGTCGGCAGCGTCCACGGCCGCCTCCGGCTGCTCCTCACCGGCTTCGCCGCCGGCGGACTCGCCGCGCTCGACGCCATCGCCGACGCCGGCTTCGACGTCCTCGCCGGACCGCCGAAGCCCACCAAGACGAGCCTGACGCGCCAGGCGGGAGCGGTCCTGCTCCGGGCGCGGAGAGAGGGGGGAGCATGACCGTGGAGGAACTGACCACGCCGTCCGCGCCGGTCCAGGCCGCGTACAGCTACTGCGAGGCCGTCACCGGACAGCAGGCCCGCAACTTCGCCTACGGCATCCGCCTCCTGCCCGCCGACAAGCGACAGGCCATGTCGGCGCTGTACGCCTTCTCCCGGCGGGTCGACGACATCGGCGACGGCACCCTCGCGCCCGAGGTGAAGCGCGAGCGCCTGGAGGCCACCCGGACCCTGCTCGACCGGATCCGCAAGGAGGACGTCGACGAGGACGACACCGACCCCGTCGCCGTCGCCCTCGCCGACTCCGCCCGCCGCTTCCCGATCCCGCTCGAAGGACTCGACGAGCTGATCGACGGCGTCCTCATGGACGTCCGCGGCGCCACCTACCGCACCTGGGACGACCTCAAGGTCTACTGCCGGTGCGTCGCGGGCGCCATCGGCCGCCTCTCCCTCGGCGTCTTCGGCACCCAGCCCGGCGCCGCCGGGGCCGACCGCGCCGCCGAGTACGCCGACACCCTCGGCCTCGCGCTCCAGCTCACCAACATCCTCCGGGACGTCCGCGAGGACGCCGGCAACGGCCGCACCTACCTTCCCGCCGACGACCTCGCCCGCTTCGGCTGCGAGGCCGGCTTCGGCTCCCCGGTGCCGCCGGCCGGCGCCGACTTCGCCGGCCTCGTCCACTTCGAGGTCCGCCGCGCCCGCGCCCTCTTCGCCGAGGGCTACCGGCTCCTGCCGATGCTCGACCGGCGCAGCGGCGCCTGCGTCGCCGCCATGGCCGGCATCTACCGCCGGCTCCTCGACCGCATCGAGCGCGACCCCGCGGCCGTCCTCCGCGGCCGGGTCTCGCTGCCCGGCCCCGAGAAGGCGTACGTCGCCGTCCGCGGCCTCTCCGGCCTCGACGCCCGCCACATCGCCCGCTCCACCGTCAGGAGGCGCGCCTGATGCCCCCCACCGACGCCCCCGCGCCGCACGACGGCGACACCCGCCCGCGCGCCGTCGTCGTCGGCGGCGGGCTCGCCGGCATCACCACCGCCCTCCGGCTCGCCGACGCCGGCGTCGCCGTCACCCTCCTCGAAGGCCGGCCCCGCCTCGGCGGCCTCGCCTTCTCCTTCCGCCGCGGCGACCTCACCGTCGACAACGGCCAGCACGTCTACCTCCGCTGCTGCACCGCCTACCGCTGGTTCCTCGACCGCGTCGACGGCGCCCGCCTCGCCCCCCTCCAGGACCGGCTCGACGTGCCCGTCCTCGACGTCGGCCACCCCCGCGGCCCCCGCCTCGGCCGGATCCGCCGCGACCCGCTGCCGGTCCCCTTCCACCTCGTCCGCAGCCTCGCCACCTACCCCCACCTCTCCCTCGCCGAGCGGGCCTCCGTCGGACGCGCCGCGCTCGCCCTCAAGAAGCTCGACCCCGCCGACCCGGCCCTCGACGGCGTCGACTTCGCCACCTGGCTCGGCCGCCACGGCCAGTCCGCCCGGGCCATCGAGGCGCTGTGGGACCTGGTCGGCATCCCCACCCTCAACGCCCCCGCCCCGGACGCCTCCCTGGGGCTCGCCGCCATGGTCTTCAAGACCGGGCTGCTCACCGACCCCGGCGCCGCCGACATCGGCTGGGCCCACGTGCCGCTCGGCCACCTCCACGACACCCTCGCCGCCAAGACCCTCGACGGGCTCGGCGTCCGGACCCTGCTGCGCACCAAGGCCGAGCGGATCGCCCGTACCGACGACGGCCGCTGGACCGTCGAGGTGCCCGGCGAGACCCTCGACGCCGACGCCGTCGTCCTCGCCGTGCCGCAGACCGAGACCCACGCCCTGCTCCCCGAGGACGCGCTCGACGACGCCGACCGGCTCCTCGACATCGGCACCGCGCCCATCCTCGACCTGCACGTCGTCTACGACCGCAAGGTGCTGAAGCGCCCCTTCTTCACGGCCCTCGGCTCCCCGGTCCAGTGGGTCTTCGACCGCACCGCCTCCTCCGGACTCACCGGCGGCGGCCAGTACCTGGCCGTCTCGCAGTCCGCCGCCCAGGACGAGATCGACGAACCCGTCGCCGCGCTCCGCGAGCGCTATCTGCCGGAGCTGGAACGGCTGTTGCCGGCCGCCCGCGGCGCCGGGGTCCGCGACTTCTTCGTCACCCGCGAGCGGACCGCCACCTTTGCCCCCACCCCGGGCGTCGGGCGCCTTCGCCCCGGTGCCCGCACCCGTGCGCCCGGCCTCTACCTGGCCGGCGCCTGGACCGCCACCGGCTGGCCCGCGACCATGGAGGGTGCGGTCCGAAGCGGCTTCAGCGCCGCGGGTGCCGCGCTCTCCGCCTTCGGCCGCCGCCACGACCATCCGCTGCAGGAGGCGGCATGAGTGTGATCACAGGAATCAGAGGAGAGACCGTGCCGACCGTGCCCCCGGGGACCCCGGCCGTCGACACCGCGGACGTGAGCGCCCTGCTGGACAGGGGGCGGACCCTGTCCACCCCCGTCATGCGGGCGGCCGTCGGCCGCCTCGCGCCGCCCATGGACACCGTGGCCGCCTACCACTTCGGCTGGATCGACGCCGAGGGCAACCCCACCGACGCCGACAGCGGCAAGGCGGTGCGCCCCGCGCTCGCCCTGCTCTCCGCCGAGGCCGCCGGCGCCGCGCCCGAGGTCGGCGTCCCCGGCGCCGTCGCCGTCGAGCTCGTGCACAACTTCTCGCTGCTCCACGACGACCTGATGGACGGCGACGAGCAGCGCCGCCACCGCGACACGGTGTGGAAGGTCCACGGCCCCGCCCAGGCGATCCTGGTCGGCGACGCCCTCTTCGCCCTCGCCAACGAACTCCTCCTGGAGATCGGCACCGTGGAGGCCGGCCGGGCCACCCGCCGCCTCACCACCGCCTCCCGCAAACTGATCGACGGGCAGGCCCAGGACATCTCCTACGAGCACCGCGAGCGGGTCACCGTCGCGGAGTGCCTGGAGATGGAGGGCAACAAGACGGGCGCCCTCCTCGCCTGCGCCGTCTCCATCGGCGCCGTCCTCGGCGGCGCCGACGACCGCACCGCCGACAAGCTGGAGGAGTACGGCTACCACCTGGGCCTCGCCTTCCAGGCCGTCGACGACCTCCTCGGCATCTGGGGCGACCCGGAGGCCACCGGCAAGCAGACCTGGAGCGACCTGCGGCAGCGGAAGAAGTCGCTGCCGGTCGTCGCGGCCCTCGCGGCCGGCGGCGAGGCCTCCGAGCGGCTCGGCCGGCTCCTCGCCGAGGACGCCAAGTCCACCGCCTTCGCCTCCTTCACCGAGGAGGACTTCGCCTACCGCGCCGCCCTCATCGAGGAGGCCGGAGGCCGCGAGTGGACCGCCGAGGAGGCCCGCCGCCAGCACGCGATCGCGCTGCGCGCCCTGGACGAGGTCGACATGCCCGTCCGGGTCCGCGACCAGCTGGTCGCCCTCGCCGACTTCGTCGTCGTACGGAAGAAATGATCACCCACAGCCAGATATGAGTGCGCAGTCGCCGGCCGGTGCCACCCGGCACCGGCCGACGGCAGACCCGCAGGAGCAGAGGAAACCGACTGCACGAAGGGGAAGCCATGACAGCGACGACCGACGGAAACGCCGGGGCCCTCGGCCCCCTCGCGCCCGCGGCCAGCACCACTCCACAGCACCGCACCACCCCCGCGGACGGCCTCGCCGCCGCCCCGGGACGCCTCGAAGAGGCCGCCGCCCTCGCCACCCGCAGGGCCACCGACCACCTCCTCGCCCGCCAGGCCCCCGAGGGCTGGTGGAAGGGCGACCTGGAGACCAACGTCACCATGGACGCCGAGGACCTCCTGCTCCGCCAGTTCCTCGGCATCCTCGACCCCGACACCACCGCGGCCGCCGCCCGGCACATCCGGAGCCGGCAGTACGAGGACGGCACCTGGCCCACCTTCTACGGCGGTCCCGCCGACCTCTCCGCGACCGTCGAGGCCTACGTCGCCCTCAGGCTCGCCGGGGACCGGCCCGAGGCCCCGCACATGGCCCGCGCCGCCGCCTGGGTCCGGGCGGCCGGCGGCATCGCCTCGGCCCGCGTCTTCACCCGCATCTGGCTGGCCCTCTTCGGCTGGTGGCGCTGGGAGGACCTGCCCGAGCTCCCGCCCGAGATGGTCTTCCTGCCCAAGTGGTTCCCGCTCAACATCTACGACTTCGGCTGCTGGGCCCGGCAGACCATCGTGCCGCTCACCGTCGTCTCCGCGAAGCGCCCGGTCCGCCCCGCGCCCTTCCCCCTCGACGAGCTGCACACCGACCCGGACCGCCCGGCGCCGCCCCGCCCGCTCGCCCCGCTCACCGGCTGGGACGGCATCTTCCAGCGCCTCGACAAGGCGCTCCACGTCTACCACCGCGTCGCCCCGCGCGGCCTGCGCAGGGTCGCCATGAACTCCGCCGCCCGCTGGATCGTCGAGCGGCAGGAGAACGACGGCTGCTGGGGCGGCATCCAGCCGCCCGCCGTCTACTCGCTGATCGCCCTGCACCTCCTCGGCTACGACCTGGACCACCCCGTCATGCGCGCAGGACTGGAGTCCCTGGACCGCTTCGCCGTCTGGCGGGAGGAGCCCGAGGGACCGGTCCGCATGGTCGAGGCCTGCCAGTCCCCGGTCTGGGACACCTGCCTGGCCACCATCGCCCTGGCCGACGCGGGCCTGCCCGCCGACCACCCGGCGCTGGTGAAGGCGGCCGACTGGATGCTCGACGAGGAGATCACCCGGTCCGGCGACTGGGCGGTGCGCCGCCCCGGACTCCCGCCCGGCGGCTGGGCGTTCGAGTTCCACAACGACACCTACCCGGACATCGACGACACCGCCGAGGTGATCCTCGCCCTGCGCCGGGTCCGCCACCCCGACCCCGCCCGGCTCGACGCGGCCGTCGCCCGCGCCGCCCACTGGACCGCCGGCATGCAGTCCGGCAACGGCGCCTGGGCCGCCTTCGACGCCGACAACACCGGAGTCCTGCCGAACAAGCTGCCCTTCTGCGACTTCGGCGAGGTCATCGACCCGCCCTCCGCCGACGTCACCGCCCACGTCGTGGAGATGCTGGCCTACGAGGGCCGCGCCGACCACCCCCGCACCCGCCGGGGCATCGAGTGGCTCCTCGCCGAACAGGAGCCCAACGGCGCCTGGTTCGGCCGCTGGGGCGTCAACTACGTCTACGGCACGGGCTCGGTGCTCCCCGCGCTCGCCGCCGCCGGCGTTCCGACCTCCCACCCGGCCGTCCGCCGGGCGGTCGCCTGGCTCGCCTCCGCGCAGAACCCGGACGGCGGCTGGGGCGAGGACCTGCGCTCGTACGACGACCGGTCCTGGATCGGCCGGGGCACCTCCACCGCCTCGCAGACCGCCTGGGCCCTCATCGCCCTCCTCGCCGCCGGGGAGCGCGAGTCCGAGACCGTCCGGCGGGGCGTGGCCTGGCTGGCGCAGACCCAGCGGGAGGACGGCTCCTGGGACGAGCCGTACTTCACCGGGACCGGCTTCCCCTGGGACTTCTCCATCAACTACCACCTCTACCGGCAGGTCTTCCCGCTCACCGCGCTCGGCCGCTACCTGCACGGCGAGCCCACGCTGCACACCGGGGAGCGGTGATGGACCGCCCTTCGGGGTACGGGCCGGGCTCGCCCGGCGGTGGCCGGCCCCCCGGGGACGCGACCGCCCCGCCGCTGCTGATCGCCTGCGCCCTGGGCATCGAGCGGTTCGCGCTGCGCGGCGGCGCGCGCGGCGGGGCGCCCGGCCCGGTCCGGGTGGTGCGCACCGGCATGGGGCCGGTCCACGCGGCCCGCGGGGTCGCCCGGGCGCTGGCCCGCGACGGCTGGGACGGGTCCGCCGTCATCGCCTCCGGCTTCTGCGCCGGACTCGCGCCCGGGATGCACCCGGGCGACCTCGTCGTCGCCGAGGAGACCCGCGGCCCCGACGGCACCACCGTCTGCGACGGCGCCGAGCTCCTCGTCGAGGCGCTGGCCCGGGCGGTGCCCGGGCGGACCGTGCACACCGGCCCGCTGACCGGCTCCGGCCACGTGGTGCGGGGCCCCGAGCGCGCCGCGCTGGCGGCGGGCGGGGCGATCGCCGTCGACATGGAGTCGGCCGTCACCCTCCGTACCGCGCGGGCCGCCGGACCACGGCCCGTTGCCGCCGTACGGGTGGTCGTGGACGCCCCCGAACACGAACTGGTCCGCATCGGCACCGTGCGCGGGGGAATATCGGCCTTCCGCGTCCTGCGTGCCGTCCTTCCCGCCTTCTTCGAATGGCACCGTTCTCTGCTGCTCCCCAGGAGGTGAGCGAGTTATGGCCATGCCGCTCCGTCAGTCCGTCCGGGTCGGGACCTATCTCTTCGAACAGAAGCTCCGCAAGCGGGACAAGTTCCCGCTCATCGTCGAGCTGGAGCCGCTCTACGCCTGCAACCTCAAGTGCGAGGGCTGCGGCAAGATCCAGCACCCGGCCGGGGTGCTCAAGCAGCGCATGCCGGTCGCCCAGGCGGTCGGCGCCGTCCTGGAGTCCGGCGCCCCGATGGTCTCCATCGCCGGCGGCGAACCCCTGATGCACCCCCAGATCCACGAGATCGTGCGCCAGCTGGTCGCCCGGCGGAAGTACGTCTTCCTCTGCACCAACGCGATGCTGCTGCGCAAGAAGCTCGACGACTTCAGGCCCTCCCCGTACTTCGCCTTCGCCGTCCACATCGACGGCCTGCGCGAACGCCACGACGAATCCGTCGCGAAGGAGGGCGTGTTCGACGAGGCCGTGGCGGCGATCAAGGAGGCGAAGCGGCGGGGATTCCGGGTCACCACCAATTCGACCTTCTTCAACACCGACACCCCGCAGACGATCATCGAGGTGCTGAATTTCCTCAACGACGACCTCCAGGTCGACGAAATGATGATCTCGCCCGCCTACGCCTACGAGAAGGCGCCCGACCAGGAACACTTCCTCGGCGTCGAGCAGACCAGGGAACTCTTCAAGAAGGCCTTCGCCGGCGGGAACCGGCGCCGCTGGCGGCTCAACCACTCGCCGCTCTTCCTCGACTTCCTGGAAGGGAAGGCCGACTTCCCCTGCACCGCCTGGGCGATCCCCAACTACTCCCTCTTCGGGTGGCAGCGCCCCTGCTACCTGATGAGCGACGGCTACGTCCCCACCTACCGCGAGCTCGTCGAGGACACCGACTGGGACAAGTACGGCCGCGGCAAGGACCCGCGCTGCGCCAACTGCATGGCCCACTGCGGCTACGAACCGACCGCGGTGCTCGCCACCATGGGCTCGCTCAAGGAGTCGCTGCGCGCGGTCCGCGAGACCGTCTCGGGGAGCTGAGGAGCGGGCCATGACCGACGGGTTCGACCTGCGGGCGCTGCTCGCCGAACGCGGCGGCGAGCGGTACGGGCTGCACGCCCGGTACCTCAACCCGCAGCTGCCGCGGATGCTGCACACCATCGGCTTCGACAAGGTCTACGAGCGGGCCGCCGGCGCCCATTTCTGGGACGCCGAGGGCAACGACCACCTCGACATGCTCGCCGGCTTCGGCGTCATGGGCCTCGGCCGCCACCACCCCGTCGTCCGCAAGGCCCTGCACGACGTGCTCGACGCGGACCTCCCCGACCTCACCCGCTTCGACTGCCCGCCGCTGCCCGGACTGCTCGCCGAGCGGCTGCTGGCCCACAGCCCCCACCTCGACCGGGTCTTCTTCGGCAACAGCGGCACCGAGGCCGTCGAGACCGCGCTGAAGTTCGCCCGGTACGCCACCGGGCGGCCGAGGGTCGTCTACTGCGACCACGCCTTCCACGGCCTCACCACGGGCGCCCTCTCCGTCAACGGCGAGCAGGGCTTCCGGGCCGGCTTCGACCCGCTGCTCCCGGACACGCCGATCGCGCTCGGCGACCTCGACGCCCTGGAGCGGGAGCTCCGCAGGGGGGACGTGGCCGCCTTCGTGGTCGAGCCGATCCAGGGCAAGGGGGTCCACGAGGCTCCGCCGGGCTTCCTCGGCGCCGCGCAGGAGCTGCTGCGCCGGCACGGGGCGCTGCTGATCGCCGACGAGGTGCAGACCGGCCTCGGCAGGACCGGCGACTTCTACGCCTACCAGCACGAGGACGGGGTCGAGCCGGACCTGGTCTGCGTGGCGAAGGCGCTCTCCGGCGGTTACGTGCCGGTCGGCGCCACCCTCGGCAAGGAGTGGATCTTCAAGAAGGTCTACTCGTCGATGGACCGGGTCCTGGTCCACTCGGCCAGCTTCGGTTCCAACGCCCAGGCGATGGCGGCGGGGCTCGCGGTGCTGTCGGTGATGGAGTCCGAGGGGACGGTCGCGCACGTGCGGCGGGTCGGCGGGCTCCTGAAGGGCCGCCTGGAGGAGCTGGTGCCCCGGTACGAGCTGCTGCACGCGGTCCGCGGCCGGGGGCTGATGATCGGGATCGAGTTCGGCCGCCCCAGCTCGCTGGGGCTGCGCGGCCGGTGGACGATGCTCCAGACGGCCCGCAAGGGGCTCTTCGCGCAGATGGTGGTGGTCCCGCTGCTCCAGCGGCACCGGATCCTCACCCAGGTCTCCGGGGACCACCTGGAGGTGATCAAGCTGATCCCGCCGCTGGTCGTGGACGAGGCCGACGTGGACCGCTTCGTCACCGCCTTCACGGCGGTCATGGAGGACGCCCACGGCGGGGGCGGGCTGCTGTGGGACTTCGGGAAGACGCTGGTGAAGCAGGCGGTCGCCCAGCGCTGAGCCGGGAGGCCCCGGTTTTTGCCTCTGGGGCAAGAAACTTGCCTCAGAGGCACGTCCCTGGCGGAATGGACGCATGGACCACGTCCCCCGGGGCCCCGCCCCGGAAACCGCCGCTCCCGACATCATGCCCGACGTCGCCCCGCAGCTGCGGGCCCTGCGCCGTCGGCGGGGGCTCACCCTGGAGGCGGCCGCCCAGCGGGCCGGACTCTCCCCGGCGCACCTCTCGCGGCTGGAGACCGGGAACCGGCAGCCCTCGCTGCCGATGCTGCTCGCCCTCGCCCGCATCTACGGGACGACCGTCGCCGAGCTGCTGGGGGAGACCCCTCCCGAGCGCGACCCGGTGATCCGGGCCGGCCGCTCGGATCCGGTCGAGGCCGACGGCTGGGTCTACCGGCAGGCCGGCGGCGCCGGCCGGGCCATGCAGTGCCTGCGCGTCCACGTGCCGTACGCCACCCGGGCCGACATCGTGCGCGTCCACCCCGGCGAGGAGTGGCTGCACGTGCTGGAGGGGCAGGTCCGGCTCGCCCTCGGCGAGACGGTGCACCTGCTCGATCCCGGGGACAGCGCGCACTTCGACTCGCTCGTCCCGCACCGGATCGGCGCGGCCGGCCGGGCCGGCGCCGAGGTGCTCTTCGTCCACACGCTCCTGCAGAGCCCCGCCGCCGAACTGTGCCTGGGCGGCGGCGCCCCGCACTCCCGCTGAGCCCCTGAAGGGTTGACCGACATGTCCGACAAGTCAGTGAATTCCGCCCCGGTCACCGGCGAGGAGCGCGGTGAGGGGAAGTTCCCGAAGGGGCTGGTGCTCCGCCTCTTCGCCTACCTGATCGCCGGTCACCTCTTCGCCGGCTTCCTCTACCTGCTCTTCATGCTCGGCGGGCAGAACCAGTAGCCGGTCCCGGGCGGCGGTTCACGCCTCCGTGAGGAACCGCTCCCGCAGCCGCTCGCGGGTCGCCGGCGCCAGCTTCAGGCCCTCCGCGAGGTAGACGTCGACGGAGCCCCAGGTCGCGTCGATCGTCTCGAAGGCGGCCCGGAGGTACTCCACCCGCGCGTCGAAGAGCGGGCTCAGCAGCTCCATCACCTCGGGCGCCATCGCCTCCGGGGCGGTGGAGCTGCGGCGCACCTTGTAGCGGCGGTGCGGGGCGTCCGACTTCACGTAGTCGGCCTCGATCGCCCCGCGCTCCACGCCCAGCGCCAGCAGGGTGATGGCGATGGAGAGCCCGGCGCGGTCCTTGCCGGCGGCGCAGTGCATCAGGGCCGGGACGGAGTCCTCGGCGAGGGAGTGCAGGACCCTGCTGTGCTCGACGGTCCGCTCCACGATCATCCTGCGGTACGAGGAGGTCATCCGCTCCGCGGCCTTGCCGTCGCCCAGCAGGCCCCGCAGCGTGTCGAGGTCGCCCTCGCGGACCATCCGCCAGAACTCCTTGCCGTCGGCCGGGTCGCTCAGGGGTATGTTCACGTTCCGCACGCCCGGGAGCTCGACGTCCGGCCCCTCGATCCTGGCGTCGGCGGCGTTGCGGAAATCGAAGATCGTGTGCAGGCCCAGTCCGGAGAGGAAGGCCGCGTCGGACTCGGTGGCGTCGGCGAGGTGACCGCTGCGGAAGAGGGTGCCGGGGCGGACGGCGCGCCCGTCCGTCGTCGGCAGGCCGCCCACGTCCCGGAAGTTGCGGACCTCCGCGAGCTCGGGCTCGCCGGGCTCGAAGGGCTGGACCTGCGGCAACTGCTGCGTCACGGATGCTCCTGGAGGTAGGCGTTCGGGAGACCGGGACGAGATCGGTTCCCCCCGCAATCATCCCGTCGCGACGGGTGCGGCGCACCCCCCTGGTCGGTAATGGGCGATCTGTCCGTATTGAAGGGTCTTGCGATAACACGCCCTGGTTGAGGGTGAGATGGAATTCGGCGCGTGAGCAGGGTCATAAAAGTGACGGATCGTGGCCGAGGGCCCGGTCCAATCACCCTCCGCGAAAAGGGAATCGAGGGACCGTCATCGACGGAGGGTGACCGGAATTCCCGGCCCGAAGATCGCCCCGGAATGTCCGTCGAATGCGGCGGCTTGTTCGCTTCGACCCCGCTCGTCTAGCGTCGCCGTCAATCCGGTCGGACCGCCGAATCCTGCCACCGTCCGGAATTCGACCCCATCCCATTTCGCGTGGCAGGAGCGGGGGACCCAAGGAAGTACGCCGGTCCCGCGACGCAGGACGGCTCGGGGTGAAGCCGCGTGAGAAACGCGGCCGGACATCTCCAGTCCGAACCCGACAGCTCACCTCGCAGGCGCCGGAGAGGAATTCGCCATGCCTGCCAAGGGTAAGCACCGCCGCCAGAAGTCCACCCTGATCAGCCGCGGCCTGGTCGCCGCCGGCACCGGCGGCGCCGTCGTCGCCCTGCCGCTGCTCGGCGCCACCGGTGCGCACGCCGCCGAGCAGGCCGCCCCGGCCGCCGTCTCCGGCGCCGTCGTCGCCGCCCAGGTCCAGGCCCAGCAGGCCGCGAAGGCCGCCGCCCCGAAGACGTACTCCGTCGTCGCCGGCGACTACCTCTCCAAGATCGCCGCCGAGCACCACGTCGCCGGCGGCTGGCAGAAGCTCTACTCCGACAACCGCCGGGTCGTCGGCGAGAACCCCTCGCTCATCCTCCCGGGCATGAAGCTCACCCTCGGCGCCGAGAACACCGCCGCCGCGCCGAAGGCCGAGCGCAAGGCCGCCCCGAAGGCCGCCGTCCAGGCCGCGCCGAAGGCCGAGCGCAAGGCCGCGCCGAAGGCCGAGTCCGCCGGCGAGCAGACCCGTGCCTCCCGCTCCGCCGAGCGCGCCGCGGCCCCGGCCGCCGCCGCGTCCACCGGCTCCTCCGCGCAGACCGCCTCCACCGGCTGGGTCGCCCCCGTCTCCGGCGGCATCTCCACCCCCTACCGCGCCTCCGGCTCCATGTGGTCCTCCGGCTACCACACCGGTGCCGACTTCATCGCCTCCTCCGGCACCACCGTCCGCGCCGTCGGCGCCGGCACGGTCGTCTCCGCGGGCTGGAGCGGCGCGTACGGCAACGAGGTCGTCATCCAGCACGCCGACGGCAACTACTCGCAGTACGCCCACCTCTCCTCCCTCTCCGTCTCCGCGGGCCAGTCGGTCGACGGCGGCCAGCAGATCGGCCTCTCCGGCTCCACCGGCAACTCCACCGGGCCGCACCTGCACTTCGAGATCCGCACCTCGCCCAGCTACGGCGCCGACATCGACCCGCTGGCCTACCTGCGCCAGCACGGCGTGTCCATCTGACCCGTCCGGCCCAGCGGCCGCACGGAGGCCCGGCACCCCTGGTGCCGGGCCTCCGCCCTATTCCGGCTTGGCAAATTCTTTATCGGTGGCATATATCACCCGCCGTCAACCCCTCCTTACGGTCGCGTAGGTCACATCCGAACCGGAAGGATGTGCTGCCGTGGCAGACGATTCGAGAGAAACAGACAAGAACGCGTTCGGTTCATTCGGGTCGTACGCGGCGATCGGTGACAGCTTCACCGAGGGCGTCGGAGACCCCGGCCCAGGCGGGAGCTACGTCGGCTGGGCGGACCGCTTCGCGGTGCTCCTCGCCGACCAGCTGCCGGAGCCCGAGGACTTCCGCTACGCCAACCTGGCGGTCCGCGGCCGGCTCCTCGACCAGATCGTGGCCGAGCAGGTGCCCCGGGCCAGGGAACTCGCCCCCGACCTGGTGACCTTCTGCGCCGGCGGCAACGACATCATCCGCCCCGGCACCGACCCCGACGACGTGGCCGAGCGCTTCGAGCGGGCCGTCCGGGAGCTCACCTCCGCCGTCGGCACCGTCATGGTGACCACCGGCTTCGACACCCGTGACGTGCCGGTGCTGAAGCACCTGCGCGGCAAGATCGCCACGTACACGGCCCACGTCCGGGCCATCGCCGACCGCTACGACTGCCCGGTCCTCGACCTGTGGTCGCTCCGGTCCGTGCAGGACCGGCGGGCCTGGGACGACGACCGGCTGCACCTCTCCCCCGAGGGCCACACCCGGGTCGCGCTGCGCGCGGCGCAGGTGCTCGGGCTGCCGGTGCCCGCCGACCCCGACCAGGAGTGGCCGCCGCTGCCCGCGCGGGGCCCGCTGGAGGTCCGCCGGGACGACATCCTCTGGGCCCGCGAGTACCTGGTGCCGTGGATCGGCCGGCGGCTGCGCGGCGAGAGCTCCGGCGACCACGTCGAGGCCAAGCGCCCCGACCTCATGCCCCTGTAGCCCCCGGACGGCCGGCGGGGATCCGCTCCAGGACCCCGCCGGCGAAGACGTCGTACAGCGGCAGCGTCTCCAGGTGGACGTAGCCGATGTGGCAGTCGCAGACGGCGAGGGGGCAGGCGCGGGGCCGCAGCGCGGCACGGTACGAGCCGTCGTACAGGTTGCCCAGCTCGTCCCTGACGAAGTGGCAGCGCCGCACCGTCCCCTCCCCGTCGACCGACACCACCGACTCGCCGGTCCGGCAGGGCAGCCCCGCCGAGCGGTGCGGATGCCGGCTGTACGGGAAGAGCGGGTCGATCCCGGTCCACACCGCGGCCTCCGCGTCGGTGTACGCGTGCCCCTCGGCGGCGTTCACCCACAGGTAGACGTGGTCCGGCAGCGCGGCCCGCAGCCGCAGCGCCTCCGCGTGGTGCTCGGGCAGGCCGACGACGCCGACGCTGAAGCGGACGCCCCGGTCCGCCAGGTCGAGCGCCTTGCCGAGGAAGCGGTCGTACGGCGTCTGCCCCGGGTGGTAGGTGCACCACAGCGCCAGGGCGTCCAGGTCGGCCGCGTCCAGCCACGAGGTCCGGCAGCTCAGGTTGGTCTGGATCGCCACCCGCTCCACGTGCGGCAGCCGCGACAGCTCCACCAGCGCCCGCCGGTACCAGGAGCGGACCAGGCCCTCGCCCCACGGGGTGAAGAGGATCCGCAGCCGGTCCCCGCTCCGCCCGGCCGCCCAGCCGGTGAACCGCTCCAGCGCCGCCCGGTCCGCCCGGAGCGTCTCCGGGCGGTCCCGCCGCTTGGCGAAGGGGCAGTAGGGGCAGTCGTAGTCGCAGGAGGCGAGCGGCCCCCGGTACAGCAGCGTCAGGTCCACGACCGTCCCTACTTCGGCTCGTACGCGGCCATCGCGGCCCGCACCGCGGGGGAGAACAGCTCGGGCCCGAGCCCGTCCGAGTGCGCCAGGCCCTCCGGCGAGAGCCGCAGCAGCCCGTCCGGCGCCGACCCGTCCAGCCAGCCGTACCCCGCGAACCGCTCCAGCTCCGGCCCGAAGTCCTCGTGCGCCGACGCCCCGAACCGCTCCTCGTACCCGGCGAGCTCCATGCCCTCCGCCTGGAGCAGCGACTGCAGGAGGTGGCGGCGGCGCGCCTCCGCCCCGTCCACCCACCGGCCCACCTGGGCCCGGGAGAAGTCCGCGGTCTCCGTGTAGGCGTCGATGATCGAGCGGACCTCCCGCATCTCCACCGCGTAGTCGAAGGAGTAGTGCAGGCCCGCGGTGTACGAGCGGGCGCCGCAGCCCAGGCCGATCATGCCGTCCGTCTGGCAGGCGTGGTCCTCCGGTCCGGACGGGCCCGTGCCGGCCCGCCGGAACATCCGCATCGACACCTGCTCGTAGCCGTGCGCGAGGAGGTGGTCCCGGCCCCGCCGGTAGAGCCGCAGCCGCCGGGCGTCCCACTCCGCGTCCGACTCGGCCGGACCCGTGCGGCCCAGGCCGGTGAGGGGGCGGACGTACAGCGGGTAGAGGTACAGCTCCTCGGGCCGCCAGGCGAGCGCCGCGTCCAGCGAGTACCGCCAGGACTCCTCGGTCTGCCCGTCGATGCCGTAGATGAGGTCGATGTTGAGCACCGGCACGCCGGAGTCCCGGATCCGGCCGAGCGCCGCCTCGACGTCCGCGCGCCGCTGCGGCCGGACCGCGGCCCGCGCCTCGGCGTCCACGAAGCTCTGCACCCCGATGCTGAGCCGGGTCGCGCCGCGCCCGGCGAGGACCGCCAGCCGGTCGGCGGTCGCGGTGGCCGGCGAGGTCTCCACGGAGAGCGGCACCGCCCGCAGGTCCGCGCCCATGCGGTGCTCGGCGATGTCGCAGAGCCGCTCCAGCTCCGCGGCGGTCAGGAAGGTCGGGGTGCCGCCGCCGAACGCCGCCGCCGCGAACCGCACCGGCGCCGCGTCGCCCAGCGCCTCCCGGACCGCGACGGCCTGCCGGTCGAGCGCGTCGAGATAGCGGGCCGTCAGCTCGTCCGGGGCGCCGATCCGGGTGAAGAGGTTGCAGAAGCCGCAGCGGACCTCGCAGAAGGGCACGTGCGCGTAGAGCGACAGGGCGTCCTTCGGCTCGTCCGCCCAGAGCGCGGCCAGCTCCGGGCGGCCGGGCAGCGGCCGGTACGCCGTCTTGTGCGGGTAGGCGTAGACGTACGAGCGGTACGGGCGGGGGAGCGGGGCGCCGGTCACGCGACCGCCCCCTCGGCCGGGCCGGCCAGCTCGAACTGCGCGTACGGCACGGTCCACACCACCTCGTGACCGAGCCGGTGGCCGGTGAAGCCGTCGTCGCCGTACGCCGTGCCGTGGTCCGAGCAGACGATCGCGAAACACCGGCGACGGCTGCTCATCGCCGCGAAGAGACGGCCGATGTGCCGGTCGACGTACTCCAGCGCCGCCGCGTGGGTGGCCCGGGTGTCCCCGGCCTCCCGGCTCGCGCCCGGGGTGTGGAACCAGTTGGGCTGGTGCAGCGCGGACACGTTCACGAAGAGGAAGAGCCTGCGGTCCGCCGGGAGCGCCGCCACCACCTCCTGCGCGCGGGCCACCTGCGCCTCGAAGGAGGTCGGCGAGGCCACCCCGAAGGACGGCTCCCAGTGGCTCTCCTGGAAGAGCCCCGGCAGCACCGAGCCGAGCGGCGGCCGCCCGTCGAAGAAGCCGACCCCGCCCACGCACACCGTCCGGTAGCCGTCGGCGGCGAGCGCCGAGACCAGGTCGGGGGCGTCGTACACGTAGGTGCCGTCCGCGGTCGTCTCGCTGCCCGCGAAGCGGGCCGCGAAGAGCCTCGGGTGCGGTCCCGGCGTCGCCGGGGTCGGCAGGAAACCGGCGAAGATCGCCTGGTGGGAGGCGTAGGTGAAGCTGCCGGGGGCGTGCCGGCGCTCCCAGCGCCCGTCCGGGAGGTGGCGGGCGAGGTTCGGGATGCGGCCGGCGGCGGCCAGCTCGGCGGCCACGTCGTACCGGAGGGTGTCGAGGGTGACCAGGAGCAGGTCGTGGCTGCCGACGACGGCGTTCATGTCGGGCCCGCTCACGGGGTCGGTCGGGGTCACGCGGTGCTCGTTCCTGGGGTGCTCGGGGAAGTGGCTCGGGGTGCTCGGGGTGCTCGGGGTGTTCGGGGTGCTCGGGGCGCCGCGGGGAGGGTCCGCAGCAGGTCGGCCACCTGGGCGCCGTAGGTGTCCAGGCCCTCGGCGCCGCTGCCCGGGAGGCCGGTGAGGCCCGGCAGCAGGTCGCCGAAGGCGTTGACCTCCCCGACCGCGAAGCGGCGCCAGCCGGTGCCCGGCAGCAGGTCCACGCCGACGCACCGGGTGCCCGGGAAGGCCGCGGCGGCCCGCTCGCAGACGCCGAGGGCGTCCTCCCAGCGGCCGCCCGCGGCGGCGATCGCCGTCCGGACGGCGGCCAGGTCGCCGCGGGCGCCCCCGAGGTGCAGATTGGTCAGCGGGGAGCGGCTGGTGCGGACCACCGCGTGGGTGGCCCGCCCGCCCGTCACCACCACCCGCAGGTCGGCCGCCCGGCCGCCCTGGACCGCCTTCGGCAGCCAGCGCTCCACGTGCAGCCCGTCCGGGGCGAGCGCGTCGACCAGGGCGCCGACCTCCCGCGCGCCGGTGTAGCGCCGTATCCGCAGCGAGTTGAAGAGCCGGCCGGCCCCGTCCCGCTCCACCGAGGTGACGGCCTGCACCCGGCCCGGGCCCGCCGTCTCGACGGCGAGCACCCCGGAGGCGGAGGAGCCGTGCGCCGGCTTCACGAAGACCCGGCGCAGCCCGGCGCCGTCCATCAGCGCCACCAGGTCGTCCCAGCCCCCCACCGGCGCCCCGCCGGGACCGGAGGTCGGCGAGGCGGGGACGGGCACCCCGGCGGCGGCGAGCCGCCCGTGGGTGAGCCGCTTGTCGAAGAGGACGGCCGTCTCGGCGGGGTCGTCCACCAGCACCGCGCCGGCCCGGCCGGCCTCGGCGGCGAGCCCGGAGACGGCGGCGGTGAACCGCTCGTACCAGCGCCGGCCGCCTTCCACGCGGGCCGGGTCGTCGGTGCCGCGCAGCAGCCGGTCCACCTCCGGCACCTCGCCGGGCGAGTCGATCCGGACGGCCTCGCCGGCGGCGAGACGGGCCTCGCCGCGCAGGACGTCCTGCCAGCCCACGGCCCGCGCCCCGGGCCGCCCGGCGGCGCGCAGCGCGTCCTGGAAGAACGCGACGCGCCGCCCGGCGGGGTCGCCGACGACGACGAGACGCGGACCGGTGGTCATTCGGCGACGGCGACGTAGCGCCAGACGTCCCCGTCGCCGTCGTCCTCCGGGGACTGCGGGTCGTCCAGGACGACCCGCACCCCGTGCGGGGCGAGCGCCGCGGTGAGCCGCTCGGTCATGGTCTCGGAGAGGTAGTGGTGCTCCAGGTCCAGCTCGCGCAGGTGGGTCAGCGGCTGGCCGTCGAGGAGCGCGGCCGCGCCCTCGTCGGTGAGCACGCCCATGCTGAGGTCGAGCCGGTCGAGGCGGGCGACGACCGGGGCGCCCGCGACGGCCGCCGCCACCCGGTCCTGGACGGAGCTGTTGCACAGCCCCAGGCTCCGCAGCGCGGGGAAGGCCTCGCCGGAGAGGAGCGGGGCCAGGTCGTCGGTCGAGGAGTCGCCGCCGTACTCGTCGGTGCCCAGCCACAGTTCGAGCCGCTCCAGGGCGGGCAGGTCGCTGCCCGCGATGCCGCGCACCACCTCGGCGCCGAGGCCGCCGGCCTCCACGACCAGGGTCTCCAGACCGCCGTGGCGCAGCGAGGGGAAGGCGAGGCCGGTGCCGCCGCGCACGCCGAACTCCCGCAGCGCCGGATAGGCGGCGAGCAGGGGTGCCACGTCGCTCTGGACGATCCAGGAGATCTCGCAGTCCTCGAAGGTCATGTCCCCGAGGAAGACCGCCTCCAGGGCGGTCAGCCGGTCGTTCGCCCCGATGAGCGCGGTGACGATCGCGGCGGAGGAGGTGTCGTACGCGTCCTCCCAGCCGCCGACGACGAGCGCCCTGACCCGCCGGGTGTCCACGGTGGCGAGGAAGCGCGCGAAGAGCGCGTGCCACTCCTCGTCCTCGGCGTCGCGGTAGGTCGGGCTCGACAGCCGCCAGGCCACGGCGGCCGCGTCGGGGAGCCCGGCGCGCGATCCGGCGTCCGGGAAGTCGAAGACGGGGAGGCCGTGGAACTCCTCCAGGTGGACCCCGATGGGCATGACGGTGCTCCAGACGACGGACGGCTGTACGGACTGACGGCAAGAGTTCTACCAAGTCCCACCGACAGCGGGCAGAGGCGGGGGCCGGACCGGACGTGTTGTCAGTGGCGGCCTCTAGCGTCGTTCTCGTGTTCGGGCACCGGGCCCGGGACCGGGAAGGGGAGAGCCATGTACCGGCAGGGGGACGTGCTGATCGTGCCCGTCGACGAGCGGGCGGTGCCCGCCCGGGCGAAGGAGGCGCGGGGCGAGCCGAGGGACGGGCGGGGACGGCTCGTCCTGGCCTTCGGCGAGGTCACCGGACACGCCCACGCGGTGCCGGGCCCCGGCCGGCTGGTGCGGGAGCCGGGACCGTACGGCCCGTTCCTGCTCGAACTGCCCTCGGGCGGAAGGCTGGTGCACGAGGAGCACGCGCCGATCGCCCTTCCGCGGGGCTGGTTCCGGGTGGTGCGGCAGCGGGAGTACGTGCCGGGCGCGTACCGGATCGTGGCGGACTGAGCGGACCGTGGCGGACCGGGCGGGGCGTGGGGACGTGAGCGGAGCGGGGGGAGCGGGAGTGGGAGTGGGAGGGACGGGGACCGTGGGCGATGCCGGGGGCGTCGGGCCGTCGGTGTCGTCGGGGCCGTCGGTGCCATCGGGGCCGTCGGGAGCAGGGGGAACACGACGTGAGGAAGCGGTCATGGGGGACGGGACGACGAGCGGCGGCGACCGGCGGGACGACGACCGGCGGGACGCCGGGGGAGCGGTTGCCGGCGACGCGTACGAGAAGTGGCGGGCGCTCGCCGCGGCCACCGGGCCCGCCGACCGGGCCGCCGCCGAGGCCGGGATCCGGCTGGCCTACGCCGCCGCCGGACTGCCCGCGCCGGAGCGGGTCCTCTGGGCCGATTCCCCGCTCGCCGGGGTCGAGCTGGTCGCCGCCCTCGCCGACCGCGGCCGCTCGGTGCGCGAGGAGGTGCGCACCCTGCCGTGGGCCGAGGAGCGGCGCCGGCTCCACGACCTGCTCGGGCCGGCCGGCTGGACGGCGCACTGGCAGGCCACCGGAGCCCGCCTCTGGGACCCGACGCGGGCGCTCGCCGAACGGGTCAGGGCCGGGGTCCTGGACGCGCTCGGGGACCGCGGGGAGCCCGGCGCGCCCACCGGGCCCGACGGCCGCGAGCTGCTCTACGACGCGGTCCTCGGCCAGCAGGACGCCGCCTGGCTCGCCGCCTTCGACGGACACGGGACCCGGCTCGCCGGACTCGCGGCCGTCGCCGCGCAGGCCGGCTGGTGGTGGCCGTACGAGAAGGCGGCCGTCGTCTGCGAACGCCCCGTCGAGCTGCACCGGGACGAGGCGGGCCGGCTCGACCGCGGCGACGGCCCCGCCCTCGCGCACCGGGACGGCTTCGCCCTCCACGCCTGGCGGGGCATGCCGGTCGAACCGGACTTCCTGGCCGGGCTCGCGGACCTCCGCCCGGAGCGGATCCGGACCGAGGAGAACGCCGAACTGCGCCGCGTGATGCTGGAGTTCTACGGCTACGAGCGCTATCTGGAGGACTCGGGTGCCCGGCCCGAGGGGCGGGACGGGACGGGCGTGCTGTGGCGGATCGAGCTCGCCGACGACGAGGACGTCGTCATGGTGGAGGTGGTCAACGCGACGCCCGAACCCGACGGCGGCCACCGCACCTACTGGCTGCGCGTGCCGCCCGCCACCCGGACCGCCCGGGAGGGCGTCGCCTGGACCTTCGGGCTCGCGGAGGAGGCGTACCGGCCGCTCGTCCAGACCTGACCGGCCGGCCGCTAGTGCGGAGAGGTGAAGGGCGCCGCCGCCCAGGAGTGGCGTCCGGGCGGCGGCGGCCCCGGGTGCTGGGATGTGCCCGCCGGAGCCACCGGCACCCACCGTCGAAGGGACCGCCCGTGCCGCACCGCCCCGTGCCCGCCCTCCCGCACCGCCGCCTCCGCGCGGCCCGGCTGCTCGCCGCCACCGCCGGCACCGCCCTCCTCGGGGCGCTCCTCCTGGGCACCGCGGTGCCCGCGTCGGCCGCCGCGCCGGGGCGCACCGCCCCGCACGCCGCCGCCCGGGCCGAGGCCCCGGCGACGGTCACCGTCACGGGCAGCGGCAGCGCCTCCGCCGCCCCCGACCTGGCGATCCTGTCGGTGGGGGTGGAGGTCACCCGGCCGACGGCGAAGGAGGCGATGGCGGCGCAGAGCACCGCCGCCGAGGCACTGCTCGGCATCCTGCGCAAGGAGGGCATCGAGGACCGGGACATCCGCACCGACAGCCTGGCCCTCACCCCCGCCTACACCCAGACGACCGGCGGCGAGTCCAAGGTGAGCGGCTACCAGGCGGGCCAGACCTTCTCCGTGAAGGTCCGGGACATCGACCGCGCCGGCCAGGTCATCGGAGCGGTCAACGGCGCCACCGGGGCCGCCGGGCGGGTCCACGGCGTCGTCTTCGACGTGGCCGACCCGAAGGAGCTGCGGGCCAAGGCCCGCGAGGCGGCCTACCGGGACGCGTACGAGAAGGCCTCCCAGCACGCGCGGCTCTCCGGCCACAGCCTCGGCCGGCTGGTCTCGCTCAGCGAGGGCGAGTCCCTGCGGCCCGGCCACGGGGCGCTCCCGTCGATGCCGGCCGACGAGCCGAGCGTGCCGCTCGCCCCCGGCGAGATCGAGGAGCAGGTCACCGTCTCGGCCGTCTTCGAACTGCTCTGAGCCGCTCCGGCCCGGTGGGACGGCCGGGTCCGGGTGCGACGGTCCGGTGCGCTCGCCCGGCCCGGTGCGGGGCTCGGGCTCGGGCTCGGTGCGACGGTCCGGCCGCGTCCGGTACGGGCGAGGCCCGGCGCCGTGCCGCTCCGGCCCGGTCCGCACCGCCGGGGGGCGGCGCGTGCCGCTCCGGCCCCGTGCCGTGCGGGGGCTCAGTCCGCGTCCGGGGCGAGGCCGAGTTCGCGGGCGAGGGCCTCGTCCGCCCACTGGAGCATCGCCGCGCGGGAGAGGCCGCCCGAGTAGACCGTCGTCTGGACGGCGAGACCGTCCAGATAGGCGGTGAGGCGCCAGGCGGCGCCGGACGGGTCGGGGCAGGGGAACTCGCCGGCGGCGACCCCCTCCTCGATCACGGTGGTCAGCGCGGACTTCCACTCCCGGTCGAGCGAGGCGGCGACCCGCCGCAGCTCCGGATCGCGCAGCCCGGCCGCCCAGGCCTCGATCCACAGCCGCCAGCCCTTCGCCTGCCCGGTCGGCGCGTACCAGCGGACGGCGGCGCGCAGCCGCCGCCCGGCCGCCGAGCGGCGGCCGAGGATCTTGCGGAGCCGCGCGAGGTCCTCCTCCGCCGCGTGCGCGAAGGCCGCCGCGACCAGCTGTTCCTTGGTGGAGAAGTGGTAGAGCACCAGCGCGTTGCTGACGCCGAGCGCGGTGGCGACATCGGCGATCCGGACGGCGGCGGCACCCCGGGCCTCGATCTGCGCGACGGCGGCCCGCAGCAGTTCCGCCCGCCGCTCGGCCACGCTCAACCGCACTCTCGCCACGCCCCGCAGCCTACACAGCACGGGGCGGAGTCATGATCGTCGGCGGCGGCCCGGAGGGGGCGCGTCAGTACCAGCCGTAGCGGTCGGCGATCACCGGCAGCCGTTCGGCCACCAGGGCGTGCGCCGCCGCGCGCGGGAGCACGCCGTCCGCCTCGGCCCGGTCGAGCACCGCGCCCGTCAGGGTCCGCATCGCGCTCCGCACCCGGGCGAAGGCCTGCTCGGCGTCGGCCTCGACGTCGCCGAAGAGCGTCCACCACCACCAGGCGTTGGTGCAGGAGTTGACGACCACGTCCGGCAGCACCGTCACCCCGCGCGCGGCGAGCGCCGCCTCGGCCTCGGGGAGCACCGGCATGTTGGCGGCCTCGGCGATCCAGCGGGCGCCGATCCGCTCCTGCCGCGCGGCGTCGATGGCGTACGAGACGGCGGCGGGCACCAGCACCTCGGCGTCGACCGCGAGCCAGGCGTCGCCGGGCTCCTCGCGGTCGGCGGGGCGCAGCGCCGACCGGTCCACGGTGGCGTGGGCGTCGCGGGCGGCGATCAGGGCCTCCACGTCGAGCCCGTCCGGGTTCACCATGGTGCCGCGCACGTCGGCCACCGCGACGACCGTCAGGCCGGCCCGGGCCAGGAAGCGGGCGGCGGCCGCGCCCATGGTGCCGAAGCCCTGCACGGAGACCCGGGTGCCCGAGTACGGCCGCCCGGCCCGGTCGAGCGCGACCAGCACCGACTCGGCCACGCCGAGCCCGCCGACCAGCGCGTCGAGGCCGATGCCGTCGACCCGGACGGCGAAGGCGTCCGCGAGCCGCGCGCGGGCCGCGGCCTCGTCCTCCAGGAGCGGGAAGACGGCCTGCACGGAGGAGTCGAGCCCGGCCTCGGCCACCGCCCGGTCGACGGTCTCCTGGGTGAGACCGAGGTCCTCCCCGGTGGTCCAGAAGCGCTCCACGTACGGCCGCATCGCGCGCAGGTAGCGGACCAGCACGCCGTACGCCTCGGGGGAGCGCGGATCGCAGTCGATGCCGCCCTTGGCGCCGCCCAGCGGCACGTACCGGGCCGTCGGGTCGTAGTGCAGCGCCTCCTTCATGGTCATGCCCCGGGCGAGCCCGGCGACCTCCTCGGCGGTGCACCCCTCCCGCATCCGCAGCCCGCCGCTGGCGACGCCCCTGACCAGCCGGTCGACGACCAGATGGCCCCGGCGGCCGGTGACGTGGTCGGTCCAGGCGAGGGAGAGCAGCGGGGCGGCGGCGGTCATGGGGATCCTTCGGGCGGGCGGCGGGCGGCGGGCGGCGGGCGGCGGGCGGCGGGCGGCGGGGCGGCCTGCGGGGCGGTCCGTGGGCAGGGGACGGAGGGGGAGACGGCTACTGAACGACGGTTCAGTATGACCGACGGGCGGACGGTCCCCGGCCCGTCCGCCCATAATGGAAGGATCCCCATCGACCAGGAGGTCCTGTGACCGGTACCGGCTCCGACCGTTCGCTGCGGGCCCGGCTGCGCGCCCTGCGGCCCGAATCCTTCGGCGCCGAGCCGACGGGGGAGCGGCTGGCCCGCATCCGCCGCTCGCCGCACTTCGCCGACGGCGTGTTCCAGAACCCCGAGCAGGCCCGCCGCGGCCCGTCCGGCTCCACCTCCGCGCTCGCGAAGGTCTACTTCGACAAGGAGGGGCGCGCCGGCCGGGCCCCCGCCGGGGTGATCCCGGTCCACCCGACGACCGTGGCGGACCTGGCCCGGCCCGCCGCCACCGGTCTGCGGGTCACCTGGCTGGGTCACTCCAGCGTGCTCGCCGAGATCGACGGGGTGCGGATCCTCTTCGACCCGGTCTGGGGAGAGCGCTGCTCTCCCTTCGCCTTCGCCGGGCCCAAGCGGCTCCACCCGGCGCCCGCGCCGCTCGCCGCGCTCGGCCCGGTCGACGTCGTGGTGATCTCCCACGACCACTACGACCACCTCGACCTGCCGACGATCAAGGCCCTGGCCGGCACCGACACCCTCTTCGCGGTCCCGCTCGGCGTCGGGGCCCACCTGGAGCACTGGGGCGTCCCCGCCTCCCGCCTGCGGGAGCTGGACTGGCACGAGTCCACCGAGATCGGCGGCCTCACCCTCACCGCGACCCCGGCCCGCCACTTCTGCGGCCGCGGCATCCGCAACCGGCAGCACACCCTCTGGGCCTCCTGGTCGGTCCGCGGCCCCCGTCACCGGATCTTCCACAGCGGCGACACCGGCTACTTCCGGGGCTTCGAGGAGATCGGCGCGGCCCACGGCCCCTTCGACGTGACCATGATCCAGATCGGCGCCTACTCGGCGTTCTGGCCGGACATCCACATGACGCCGGACGAGGGCGTGCGGGCCCACCTGGACCTCCAGGGCGGCCGGCCCGGCGGCGTGCTGCTGCCGATCCACTGGGGCACCTTCAACCTGGCCCCGCACCCGTGGGCGGAGCCGGGCGAGTGGACGAAGGCCGCAGCGGAGGAGGCCGGGCAGGCGGTGGCGCTGCCCCGGCCCGGCGAGCCGTTCGAACCCGCGGGGAAGGTGCCGTCCGACGCGTGGTGGCGCGGGGTGTCCCGGCCCCTCGCCGCCCACCCGTGGCAGCGGCCGAAGCCGGCGGAGGACCCCGAGGAGGTTCCCCGGCGCGATCTCGACCTGGCGGGAGACCGGTGACGCAGGGAGACCGGTGACCCAGGAAGACCGGTGGCGCAGGGCGATGGGGACGAGGCCGGGCGGGACGGGCCAGGGCCGTGCCGGACGGGGCGGGCCGGCGCCGTGCTCCTGCCCGGCCGCCGGCCGTGGACCGCGTAAGGGAGCCCGGGAGCTTGAGGGCGGGGGCGGGCCGTGACGGGCTCGCGCCGCATGATCGACACATGCGCGAAGGAAACTCCGCACGAGAGGCTGCGGCGGGACCGCGGGGCGCTGCTCCGGAAGCTCGACGGCCTGTCCGAGTACGACGCCCGCCGCCCCCTGACGGCGAGCGGGACCAATCTCCTCGGCCTGGTCGAACACGTGGTCACCGTCGAGGCCAGGTACTTCGGCGGGGTCTTCGGCCGCCCCTCCCCGGAACCGCTGTGCCGGTGGCGGGACGCCGACGGCAGCGACCTCTGGGCGACCGCTGACGAGACCCGCGAACGGATCGTCGGCTTCTACCGGCGCGCGGCGGAACACGCGGACGCGACGATCGGCGCGCTTCCCCCCCCCGACGCCCCCGGCCACGTGCCGTGGTGGCCGGAGCCCTGGTCCCGCACGAACCTCTTCTCCGTCCTGGTCCACGTCCTCGGCGAGACCGCCCGGCACGCCGGGCACGCCGACGGCCTGCGCGAGGGCCTCGACGGCCGGACCGGCGTGCGCGCCGAGCACGAGAGCCCGGTCGACGAGCGGGCCCGCGCGGCCCACCGGGCGAAGATCGAGCGGGCCGCCAGGGCGGCCGCGTCGGTCGCGGCCGGAAGACCGCCGCACGCGGCCTGACACCCGTGCGGACACCGCCCCCGCCGAACCGTCCGGCCGCCGAGGAGCTCCGGCCGGCGGCCGGACGAGGACCGGCCGGACGAGGACCGGCCGGACGGGGGTGCGGTCAGGTCGATTCGCGGATGACGAGTTCGTTCGGGATCACGACCGGGGAGCTGGGGCCTCCCTCGATCAGGCCGAGGAGCAGGTGGACCGTGGCGATCGCCTGGTCGGCCATGGGGCTGCGTACGGAGGTGAGCGCCGGCGCGGTGTACGCCGCCGCCTCGATGTCGTCGAAGCCGACGACGGCCACGTCCTCGGGCACGCGGCGGCCGGCCTCGCGCAGGGTCCGCAGGGCCCCGATCGCCATCAGGTCGTTCGAGGCGAAGACCGCGTCCAGCGCCGGATCGTCCTCCAGGAGCTGCCGCATGGCCTCGGCGCCCGACGCCCGGGTGAAGTCGCCCAGCGCGACGATCGACCGCCGGCCGCTTCCCCGGAGCGCTTCGCGGTAGCCCTCCAGGCGTTCGCGGGCCTCGAACAGGTCCAGCGGCCCCGTGATCGCGGCGATCCGCCGGCGCCCGCGCTCCAGGAGGTGCCGCACGGCGAGGGCGGCGCCGCCGGTGTTGTCGACCCCGGCGTACGGCACGTCCGGCGCGGACGTGCGGTTGAAGGAGGCCATCGGCATGCCGGTCCTGGCCAGCGCGGCCGGCAGCGGGTCCGTCCCGTGCAGGGCGACGAGCATGACGCCGTCCACGTGCCCGCCGGCCACGTACGCCTCGACCCGTGCCCGGCTGCGGTCGGACTCGGCGAGCATCAGCACGACCTGTTTGCCGGCGGCCTCCAGCTCCCTGCTGACGGCGCGCACGACGGTGGAGAACAGGGGGTCGTCGGAGACCACGCCCTGCGGCGGATCGGCGACGACGACGGCGACGGCGTCCGTCCGGCGGGTGACGAGGTTGCGGGCGGCGGCGTTGGGCACGTAGCCCAGTTCGCGGACGGCCCGCAGCACGACCTCGCGGATCTGCGGGGCGACGGTCGTCTCGCCGTTGACGACCCGCGAGACGCTCGACTTGGACACGCCCGCGCGGGCGGCGACCACTTCCAGCGTGGGGCGTTTCATCCGAGTCCATTCGATCGACGGTGCCGGAGCCGCTCGGGGAGCGCTCTCTGGCGAGGATGAAGGTCGCCGGCACCCATGTCAACGGGACTTCGGGCACGCTGTCCCGGTGTCCCCGGCCCGTCGCGCACTCCGTCGCCGTGTGGCGCCTTCGCCCCGGTCGGAGGGCTTCCGGACCTGTCCGTGCGTCCGTCAGAAACCGTTCCCTGAAGGGGACTTGGTGAGTCTGCGGTGTATCGGGCAAGTAAACCGAAGCCTTGACAGCCGAGGGGGACCGGCCCATTCTCACCCCTCAGGGAGCGCTCCCTGACCCATTCCCAGCCGAGGAGACGCCGTGCGTCCGCTGCTTCGCCGCGTCGGCCTGCTTGTCGCCGTCGTGGCCACCCTGCTCACCCTCACCGCCCTTCCCTCCCCCTCCGCCCGCGCCGCGGAAGTCCCCCTGTCCCAGGGCAGGAGCGTCACCGCTTCCAGCAGCGAGGGCGTGTTCGCCCCGGCCGCCGCGGTCGACGGCGACGCCGGCACCCGGTGGTCCAGCGCCTTCACGGACACCGAGTGGATCCAGGTCGACCTGGGCGCGAGCGCCGCCATCGGCCGGGTGACGCTCCACTGGGAGGCCGCGTACGCGAAGTCCTTCCGCGTCCAGGTCTCCGCCGACGCCGCCACCTGGACCACGCTCCACGAGACGACGTCGGGCACGGGAGGCGTCCAGGACCTCACCGTCTCCGGCACGGGCCGCTACGTGCGCATGGCCGCGACCGAACGCGCCACCGCCTACGGCTACTCCCTCTGGGAGTTCCAGGTCCACGGCACCTCCGGCGCCCCCTGCGCGAGCACGGACGCCGCCCGGGGCCGGACCGCCACGGCGTCGAGCACCGAAGGCGGCTTCACCGCCGCCCACGCCGTCGACGGCGACGGTGCGACCCGCTGGTCCAGCGCCTTCGCCGACGCCCAGTGGATCCAGGTCGACCTCGGGGCCGTACGCGAGCTCTGCGGCGTGACCCTCGCGTGGGAGGCGGCCTTCGCGAAGTCCTTCCGCGTCCAGGTCTCCGACGACGCCTCGTCCTGGCGGACGCTGTACGAGACGACGTCGGGCGCCGGCGGCACGCAGGACCTCACCGTCTCCGGCGCGGGCCGCCACGTGCGCATGGCCGCGACCGAACGCGCCACCGCCTACGGCTACTCCCTGTGGACCTTCGCCGTCCGCACCACCGGCACCGACGGCGGGAACGGCGGCACCCTGCTCTCCTACGGCCGGCCCGGTTCCGCCTCCTCCTCGCAGAGCGACCAGAACTGCTGGGAGTGCACCCCCGCCCGCGCCTTCGACCGCGACCCGGCCTCCCGCTGGGCGACGAGCCCCACCACCGGCTGGGCCGACCCCGCCTGGATCTCCGTCGACCTCGGCGCCCCCGCCCGGATCGACAGGATCGTCCTCCAGTGGGACCCCGCCCACGCCAGGTCCTTCCAGATCCAGGTGTCCGACAACGGCACCGACTGGACGCCGATCTACTCCACCACGACCGGCACCGGCTTCAAGCAGACCCTCGACGTCTCCGGCACCGGCCGCCACGTCCGCATGTACGGCACGCAGCGCGCGACCGCCTACGGCTACTCCCTGTGGGAGTTCCAGGTGTACGGCACCGGGGGCGCCCCGAACCCGGCCCCGCCGCTCCCGGCCGACCCGGCCGACCCGCCGCGGCTCGTGTGGAGCGACGAGTTCGACGGGGCCGCCGGCGGCAGGCCCGACCCGGCCAAGTGGAAGGCCGACCCGGGAACCGGCCAGAACGCTGAGCTGCAGTACTACACCGACCACGACAACGCCTCGCTCGACGGCGCCGGACACCTCGTCCTGGAGGCGCGCAAGCAGGCCACTCCCGGAAAGGGCTGCCCGCCCGACCCGCTCACCGGCAGCACCACGTGCCAGTACACCTCGGCCCGGATGAACACCGGCGCGACGTTCCGGTTCACCTACGGCCGGGTCGAGGCCCGCGTCAAGGTCCCCGAGGGCAACGGCCTGTGGCCCGCCTTCTGGATGATGGGCGCCGACTTCCTGAGCGGCCGCCCGTGGCCGTACAACGGCGAGATCGACATCCTGGAGGTCCTCGGCAAGGACGTGAAGACCTCGTACTCCACCGTCCACGCGCCCGCCTACCACGGCGCCGGCGGCATCGGGGCGCCGTACGGGCTGCCCCAGGGCGCCGACTTCTCCGACGACTTCCACACCTGGGCCGCCGACTGGACCAGCAAGGGCATCGTCTACAGCCTCGACGGACGGACCGTCCTCACCCTCGACAAGGAACAGGTCGAGCGGACCCGCGGCCCCTGGATCTTCGACCACCCGCACTACATGATCCTCAACCTCGCGGTCGGCGGCGACTGGCCCGGCCCCACCGACGCCACCACCCCCTTCCCCGCCCGGATGCTCGTCGACTACGTCCGCGTGTACCAGTAGCCGGCACCCGCCGGCGGACTTCCTCTTCCCCCCTCAGCCGTGACACGAGAGGAACAGCCATGCGCCACCCATCCGTCCGCCTCCACACCCTCCTGGCGGGTGCACTGGCCGTCGTCCTGGCCGCCGCACTCGGCATCACGCTCACCGGCCGGCCCGCCTGGGCCGCCACCCGCGTCGTCCAGGCCGAGTCCCACGCGGCACAGTCCGGCGTCGTCCTCGAAGCGACCGCCGACACCGGCGGCGGCCGGAACGCCGCCTACCTCGCCGACGGCGACTGGATGCGCTTCGACGCCGTCGACCTCGGCGCCGCCGGTCCCCTGACCGCCTCGGCCCGCATCGCCTCCGCCGCCGGCGGACCCGGCACGGTGGAGCTGCGCACCGGCTCGCCGACCGGGCCGCTGCTCGCCGCCTTCCCCGTCACGCCGACCGGCGGATGGCAGAGCTGGACCACCCGGACCGCCTCCGTGACCACCCACCCCACCGGCCCGCAGACGCTGTTCGCCGTCCTGCGCAGCAGCGCACCCGGCGACTTCGTCAACATCAACTGGTTCTCCTTCGAGGACGGCACCACCGGCGGCACCGCACCCGGATGGGTCGCCGTCGACCGGGCCGCGTGGGACGCCCAGCTGGCGCGGTTCCGGGCCATGACCCCGGCCCCCGTCCCGGCCGGCACCGTGCGCGTCCCCGAGTTCAACGCCACCTGCTCCTACAGCCACTCCAAGCCCGACGACCCGATCGTCGCCCCCGGCCTGCCCGGCGCGTCCCACATGCACAGCTTCTTCGGCAACAAGGGCACCGACGCGTTCACCACCGCCCGCAGCCTGGCGGCCAACCCGGCCACCAGCTGCACCCCCGCGAAGGACCTGTCCGCCTACTGGATCCCGACCCTCTACCAGGACGGCAGGGCCGTCGAGAGCGACGGCATGATCGTCTACTACGGATCACGCCTGCCCGACCCCACGGCGACGGTTCCCTTCCCCCAGGGCTTCCGCATGATCGCCGGCGACGCCAAGTCCCAGCTCCCCACCCCGGCGGGCTCGGCCAACCAGTTCTTCTGCGCCGGCGAGGGCGGCGAGATCGGGCGCAGCGCCGACGGCAACTGGCCCGTCTGCGCCCCGACCGCCAAGCTCGTCCACCAGCTCGTCTTCCCCGACTGCTGGGACGGGAAGCACCTCGACAGCCCGGACCACAAGTCCCACGTCGCCTTCACCCACAGCGGCACGTGCGGCGGCGACCACCCCGTCGCCATCCCGTCCGTCTCCTTCGTCGTCAGCTACCCCACCTCGGGAAGCCCCGCCGGCTTCTCCCTCTCCTCCGGCATGGCCTCGTCCATCCACGGCGACTTCTTCAACGCCTGGGACGACGCGGCCCTGGGGCAGCGGGTGAAGGACTGCGTCGTGCAGAGCGCCAAGTGCAACTCCGCCGGCACCTTCTGATCCTGCGGACGGCCGGGGCCCTGCTCGCGGCGCTCGCCGTCACCGGCTGCACCGCGCGGCCGGTGACCGGCCCGCCGCGGGCGGAGGCGTTCAACGCCACCGACACCGCGTGGATCCTGCTGATGATCCCCATGGCCGAGCGGGCCCACCGCCTCACCGGCCTGGCCCCGTCGCGCACGGCGGATCCCGCCCTGGCGGACCTCGCCGCCCGGACCGGGGAGCGACTGGAGGAGGAACGGGAAGGGCTGCGGGCCCTGCTGGACCTCGCGGGCGTTCCCGACACCCGTCCCCACGAGGGGCACCGGATGCCGGGCATGGTCGGCCTCGACACCCTCGCCCGGGCGAAGGGCGCGACGGGAGGGGAGTTCGACCGGATCCTCGTCGACGGCCTCCGCGCCCACTTCGCGCAGTCCAGGGCGCTCTGCGCGAGCGAACGGCTCTCGGGCGGCGCGGAGGAGGCGAAGGAGCTGGCCGCCGTCATCGGGGGGAACGCCGCGGAGGCGCTCGACCGGCTCGGTCCGCGGGCCGGGCCCGCACCGTGAACCGGGGGCCGGCCCGCACCGTGAACCGGGTCCGGCCCCACCGCGACCCGTCGCCCGCCGCCCGGCACGCGACCGTGCCGGGCGGCGGGCGGCCGTCAGGCCTCGCGCGAGCCCTCGTACATCGCCTCGACGAGACCGGCGTACGCGCTCTCCACGACGGGGCGCTTGACCTTGAGGCTGGGGGTGAGCTCGCCGTGCTCGACGTCGAGGTCGCGGGGGAGGACGGCGAACTTCTTCAGGGTCTGCCAGCGCTGGAGGTCGCCGTTGACCCGCTGGACGAAGCCATCGACGAGGGCGTGGACCTCCGGTGAGGTGACCACGTCGGCGTAGGCGCGGCCGGCGAGGCCGTTCGCGGCGGCCCAGGGCATGATCACGCTCTCGTCGAGGGTGATCAGGGCGGTGCAGTAGTTCCGGCCGTTGCCGATGACCAGGATGTTGCTCGCGAAGGGGCAGGCGGCCTTGAAGCGGCTCTCGATCTCGGTGGGGGCGACGTACTTGCCGCCGGAGGTCTTGAAGAGGTCCTTCTTGCGGTCGGTGATGCGGACGTAGCCGTCCTTGTCGATCTCGCCGATGTCCCCGGTGCGGAACCAGCCGTCGCTCTCCAGCACTTCGGCGGTCTTGTCGGGGAGGTTGTGGTAGCCGCGCATGATGCCCGGGCCGCGCAGGAGGATCTCGCCGTCCTCGGCGATGCGGACCTCGGTGCCGGGCAGCGGCTTGCCGACGGTGCCGACGCGCCCGTCGTCGGCCGGGTTGACGGTGCAGGCCGCGCTCGTCTCCGTGAGGCCGTACCCCTCCAGGACGTTGACGCCGGCGCCGGCGAAGAAGTAGCCGATCTCGGGGGCGAGCGCGGCGCTGCCCGAGGCGCTGCCGCGCAGCCGGCCGCCGAAGGCCGCGCGGATCCTGCCGTAGACCAGTCTGTCGGCGAGGGCGTGCTGGAGGGCGAGGGACAGGGGGATCCTGCTCCGGCCGGTGGCGGCCCTCTGCTCCTGGCCGGTCCTGGCGTGGTCGCGGGCGACCTTCGCCGCCCACCGGAAGATCTTGTACTTGGCTCCGCCCTCGGCGCGCGCCCGTGCCGCGATGCCGTTGTAGACCTTCTCGAAGACCCGGGGCGCGGACGCCATGATGGTGGGCCGGACGACGGGCAGGTTGGTGATGATGCGGTCGATCCGGCCGTCCACGGCCATGACGTGGCCGGACTGCACCTGGCCGGCGATCAGGGCCTTGCCGAAGACGTGCGACAGCGGCAGCCAGAGGAACTGCACGTCGTCGGGGAGCACGAGCCCCGTCGCCATCTGGGCGGCCCCCTGGTACGACCAGCAGTCGTGCACCAGCCGGACCCCCTTCGGGCGGCCCGTCGTGCCGGAGGTGTAGATCAGCGTGGCGAGCTGCTCCGGGACGATGCCCCGGACCGCCGCCCGGACGGCGTCGGGGTGCTTCGCGAGGTGCTCGTCGCCGTGCCGCTCCAGCTCGGCGAGGGTGAGCACCTCCGGTCCCCCGGCCCCGGCCGCGTCCGGCGCGGGATCGAAGAGGATCGCGTGCCGCAGGCCGGGCAGGCCGTCCCGGTGCGCGGTGACCTTGGCCAGCTGCTCGGCGTTCTCGACGAAGATCGCGCGGCTGTCGGAGTCGGCGAGGATGTACGCCGTCTCCTCGCCGTTGGTGCTGGGATAGACGGCGGTGGCCGCCGCGCCCGCGCACATCACGCCCATGTCGGCGAGGATCCACTCGATCCGCGTCGAGGAGGAGATGGCGACCCGCTCCTCGGTCCGCAGTCCCAGGGCGAGCAGCCCGGCCGCGATCGCCTCGACCCGCCGCGCCGTCTGCGCCCACGTCAGCGAGCGCCATTCCTCGCCGCCGTCGCCGACGGCCACGGGGTGGCGGTAGGCCTCCCGTTCGGGGGTGGCCTCGACCCGTGAGAGGAACAGGTGCGCCACGGAGTGCGGGCGGTTTTCGAGAAGGTACTGCGCGGAACTCATGTCGACCTCCGGGCCCGGGGGGCACCCATCACAGAGTGGTTGACTCGCAGGTAACTTGCGAGCTCTGGCGAGGCTAGGCCCCAACTCCCCGGCGCGTAAGGGACTTGGACGGACTGTGTGGCGCGACGAGGTCCGGAGGGGAAGGGGTGCGCGGACCCTGGAGTGAGTAGGTATGCTGAAGTTCGTATCTTCATGCATCGTTGCGTACGAGGGGAAGGCGAACGAACATGGACCTGGCAGTACCGCGGGGATTCCGCTCCTGCACCGCCCACATGGGACTCAAGGACACCGCCCACGACTTCGCGCTGGTGGTGTCCGAGGTCCCGGCCGTGTCCGCGGCCGTCTTCACCCGGTCGCGCTTCGCCGGCCCCAGCGTGGTCCTCAGCCGCGAGGACGCCGCCCGGCACAGCAGCCGCGGCGTCGTCGTCGTCTCCCGCAACGCCAACGTGGCGACCGGCCGGGTCGGCGCCGCCCACGCGGAGGAGGTGCGCAGGCTCGCCGCGGGCAGGGCCGGCGTCCTGCCCGAGGAGCTGGTGATCGGCTCGACCGGCGTGATCGGCCGGCCGTACCCCATCGACAGCCTCCGCGAGGGCATCGCCAAGCTGCCGGTGCCGCTGCCCGCCGCCGACTTCGAGGCCGCCGCCACCGCCATCATGACCACCGACACCCGCCCCAAATCGGTCCACCTGCGCTGCGGCGACGCGGTCGTCGTGGGCATCGCCAAGGGCGTCGGCATGATCGAGCCCGACATGGCCACGCTGCTGACCTTCTTCTTCACCGATGCCCTGATCGGGGCGGACCGGCTCGACGCGGTCTTCCGGCGGGTGGTCGACAAGACCTTCAACGCGCTCAGCATCGACACCGACACCTCCACCAGCGACACCGCCGCCGTCTTCGCCAACGGCCTCGCGGGCCCGGTCGACGAGGCCGAGTTCGAGGAGGTCCTGTACCGGGCCGCGCTCACCCTGGTCCGCAGCATCGCCTCCGACGGCGAGGGCGCCGGCAAGCTGATCGAGGTGCGCGTCACCGGCGCCCGCGACACCGCCCAGGCCAAGCGCGCCGCCAAGGCCGTGGTGAACTCGCCGCTCGTCAAGACCTCCGTGCACGGCGCCGACCCCAACTGGGGACGGGTGGCCATGGCCGTCGGCAAGCTCCACGACGACCACGACATCGACCCCGCCCGGGTGCGCATCCACTACGGCGACCTGGAGATGTTCCCGGAGGAGCCGGACGACGCCCGGCTGGACCGCGCCCGTGCCCACCTCTCCGGCGACGAGGTCGTCATCGCCGTCGACCTCGGCATCGCCGACGGCGCCTTCACCGTCTACGGCTGCGACCTGACCGAGGGATACGTCGACCTCAACTCCGGCTACACCACCTGAGAAGGACGGGCGTCCGGCCCCCGGCGCGGGGCCGGACGCCGCGCCGGCGGCCCCCGTCCGGCGCCGCCGGCCCGCCCGACGTCGTACCGCCATCCTCCGATCGGACGATCGCGGACCGAGCGGGACGGCGGATGCCGCGGGACCCCGCCCCCGGACGATCCTGGGCCCATGCCGATGATCGAAGTGCGGGACCTGAGCAAGGCGTACGGGGAACGGAAGGCCGTCGACGGCGTCTCCTTCACCGTGGACGAGGGGGAGATCTTCGGGATCCTCGGACCCAACGGCGCCGGGAAGACCACGACCGTCGAGTGCGTGGCCGGGCTGCGCACCCCCGACGCCGGACGGGTCAGGGTCGGGGGCCTGGACCCCGTCGCCGACCACGACCGGGTCACCCGGCTGCTCGGCGTCCAGCTGCAGCAGAGCGAACTCCAGGCCAAGCTCACCGTCCGCGAGGCGATGGAGCTGTACGCCTCCTTCCACGAACGCCCCGCCGACCGGCGGGCGCTCGCCGCCCGCCTCGGGCTCGACGCCCACCTGGACGTGCGCTTCGCCCGGCTGTCCGGCGGGCAGAAACAGCGGCTCTTCATCGCGCTCGCCCTGATCGGCGACCCCCGCGCCGTCGTCCTCGACGAACTCACCACCGGTCTCGACCCGCGGGCCCGCCGCGACACCTGGGACCTCGTCGAGTCCCTCCGCGCCGACGGCGTCACCGTCCTCCTCGTCACCCACGTCATGGAGGAGGCGCAGCGCCTCTGCGACCGGATCGCGGTGATCGACCGGGGCCGGGTCACCGCCCTCGACACCCCCGCCGGGATCATCGGCCGCGCCGCCACCGCCCGGGTCGTCTCCTTCGCCGCCGACAGCCCCCTGGAGGCCGCCGAACTCGCCGCCCTGCCCGGCGCCGCCGACGTCACCACCCGGGAGGGCCGCACCGTCGTGACCGGCACGGACGCCACCGTCGACGCCTTCGTGTCGCTGCTCGCCCGCCGCGCGGTCACCGTCCGGGGCCTGCGCGTCACGGACGCCACGCTCGACGACGCCTACCTCGACCTCACCACCTGAGCCCCGTCCGTACGCCCACCCCGTCCGCGCCCGCACCCGTCCGTACCCGCACCCGCCCGCACCCGTCCGTACCCGCGTCCCCACCGACAGGAGCAGCACCCATGGCCAGCACCACCGCACCGGCCTCCGCCACGCGCGCGGTCCTCAGGGCCGAGGCCCGCCTCTTCGCCCGCGAACCGGCCGCCCTGTTCTGGGTGATGGCCTCGCCGACCGTCCTCCTGGTGATCCTCGGCCTCGTCCCCTCCCTGCGGGAGGCCTCCGACGACCTCGGCGGGCGCCGGGTGATCGACGTCTACGTCCCGGTCGCCGTCCTCTTCGCCCTCATCATGGCCGGCCTCCAGGCCATGCCCCCCGTCCTCGCCGGCTACCGCGAGCGCGGCATCCTGCGCCGCATGTCCGCCACCCCGGTCCGGCCGGCCGCGCTGCTCACCGCCCAGCTCGTCCTGCACGCCGCCGCCGCGCTGGTCTCCTCCCTGCTGGTCGTCGGGGTCGGCCGCGTGGCCTTCGGCGTCGCGCTCCCCGGCAACCTCCCCGGCTACCTCGGCGCACTGCTCCTGGCCGTCGCGGTCGGGCTCGCGCTCGGCGCCGCGGTCTGCGCCCTCTCCCGCACCCAGAGGATCGCCACCGCCGTGGGCACGGCCGTCTTCTTCCCGACCATGTTCACGGCGGGCGTCTGGGTGCCCGTCCAGGTCATGCCGGATACGCTGCGCCGGATCGTTGAGTTCAGCCCGTACGGCGCCGCCTCGCGGGCCCTCGACGAGGCGGCGCGCGGCGGCTGGCCCGGCCCGCTCGCCCTCGGCGTGATGGGCGTGTGGGCGGTGGCGCTGACGGCGGTGGCGATCCGCCGGTTCCGCTGGGAATGACGAGGACGGAGGCGGGCCCACGATGGGGCGGGGAGAGCGGCGGGTCGCGCGGCCGGTACGCGTGGCGGTGCCGGACGGGAGCGGGGCGGTGCCGGACGCCGTCGTGGCGGCGACCGTGGAGGAGCGGTGGCGGCAGTTCCTCCGCTGGGGGCCGTACGCGCTCCTCGCCGTCGCCGCGGCCATGGCCGCCGCGAGCGCGGAGCTGCTCTCGACCGGGACCGAGAGGACCGTCGCGGTCTGGCTCGTCGGCGCCGCCCTGCTCCTCCAGCTCGCCTGGCACGCGCGGCGGACCGGCCGGACGCCGTCGCGGCCCGGGGAGGCGCGGGGCCCGCGCGACGCGCCGGGCGGCGACGCCGCGGAGGCCGTGCTCGTGCCGGGCGCCCCGGGACCCGCCTCGGTCGCCTACTTCACGCTGCGGGCCGCGCTCGCCCTCGCTCTCACCTGGTGCAACCCCTTCTTCGCCGTCTTCGCCTGCATCGGCTACTTCGACGCCGTCCACCTGCTGCCGCCGCGCCCGCTGTGCGTCAGGGCCGGGCTGACCGTCGTCGCCCTCACCCTGGCCGGCTCCCAGTCCGGCGGCATCCCGCCGGCCTCCGCCCTCCAGTGGGCCGCGTTCGGCGGGCTGTTCCTCCTCAACGCGGGCCTCGCCGTCGGCCTCTCCCACCTCGGCGCCAAGGAGGCCGAGAAGGCCGCCGAGCGCGCCGCGACCATCGCCGAACTCGCCCGCGCCAACACCCGCCTGGAGCAGGCGCTCGCCGAGAACGCCACCCTCCAGGCCCAACTCGTCCTCCAGGCACGGGAGGCGGGCGTCGCCGACGAACGGCGGCGGCTCGCCGCCGAGATCCACGACACCCTCGCCCAGGGCCTCACCGGCATCATCGCCCAGCTCCAGGCGGCCGAGGCCGCCGACCCCCGCCAGGCCCGCGTCCACCACCGGCGGGCCGCCGCCCTCGCCCGGCACAGCCTCGGCGAGGCCCGCCGCTCCGTGCAGAACCTCGGTCCCGCCGCCCTGGAGCACGACACCCTGCCCGACGCCCTGGAGAAGACCGTCGGCGCCTGGGCCGAACGCACCGGTATCAGAGCCCGGTTCACCCCCACCGGCACCGCGCACCCCCTCCACGACGAGGTCGCCGCCACCCTCCTCCGCATCGCACAGGAGGCGCTGGCCAACGCCGAACGCCACTCCGGAGCCACCCGGGCCGGCGTCACCCTCTCCTACATGGGCGACGAGGTCGTCCTCGACGTCCGCGACGACGGGCGCGGCTTCGACCCCGCGGCGCCGCCCGTCCCCGGCGCGCACGGCGGCTTCGGACTGGCCGGGATGCGGGCCCGCGCCGAGCGGCTCGCGGGCGCGCTCGCGGTCGAATCGGCGCCGGGCGAGGGCACGGCGATCTCCGTTCGCGTACCGTTGGCCCCCCATGCGTGAGATCACCCTGCTCGTCGCCGACGACCACCCCGTCGTCCGGGACGGTTTGCGCGGCATGTTCGACACCGACCCCGGCTTCCGGGTCCTCGGCGAGGCCTCGGGCGGCGTCGAGGCCGTCGAACTGGCCCTCGCGCTCGACCCGGACGTCGTCCTCATGGACCTGCGGATGCCCGGGGGCGGCGGGGTCGACGCCATCGCCGCCCTCGCCCGGCACGGCGCCCGCGCCCGCGTCCTCGTGCTCACCACGTACGACACGGACACCGACACCCTCCCCGCCCTGGAGGCCGGTGCGACCGGGTACCTCCTCAAGGACGCGCCGCGCGAGGAGCTGTTCGCCGCCGTGCGGGCCGCCGCCGAGGGCCGCGCGGTCCTCTCCCCGGCCGTCGCGACCCGCCTCGTCAGCGCCGTGCGCCGGCCCGCCGCGCCCGTCGACGACACCCTCTCGGTCCGCGAGCGCGAGATCCTCGTCCTCGTCGCCCGCGGCACCTCCAACCGCGCCATCGCCGCCGAACTCTTCATCAGCGAGGCCACGGTGAAGACCCACCTCACCCACATCTACGCCAAGCTCGCCGTCAAGGACCGCGCGGCGGCCGTCGCCGCCGGCTACGACCGGGGCATCCTCGGCGGCTGACCCGCCCCCGCCCGGTGCGGCGATTCGGCGCCGCCCCGGGGCTCCGGGGCCCGCCCGGCCGGGTATACCCCCCATGGGCCGTCGCGGGACGGCGCGGAAGGGGGACGTCATGGGGGAGCTCGTGGTCCTGGTGGTCGCGGTCTTCGTCGTCATCGGCATCGTCGGCGCGTTCGCCGACAGCGGCTCGGGCGGCAGGGGCGGCAGCGGCTCGGACGGCGGCGCCGGGGGCGACGGCGGAAGCTGCGGCGGCGGGTGCGGGGGCTGCGGCGGGGAGTGAACCGCGCCGCCGGGAGAGGAGCGGACCGCGCGGCCGGCGACGGACCGCGCGGCCCGGCTCGCCCCGGGGGAACCTCAGCGCACCAGCTCCGGCGCCAGCAGGTCCATCAGCAGCCCGTCGTGCCAGCCGCCGTCCGCGCCGCGCTCGTACTGGCGCATCACCCCGACGGGGCGGAAACCGGCCTTCTCGTAGCAGCGGATCGCCGCGGCGTTGTCGGCCGCCGGATCGATGACCAGCCGGTGGAAGCCGTGGTCGTCGACGAGGTGCCGGGCGAGCGTGCGCACCGCGTCGGTGCCCAGGCCCCGGCCGTGCACCGACGGGTCGAGGAAGAGGTCGATCCCGGCGTGCCGGTAGTCCGGCTCCTCCTCGGCGTACCACTGGATCATGCCGACGATCCGGTCCTCGTACCGGATCGTCAGGCAGCGCGTGGCGGGATCCGCCAGATCGGAGGCGACCTCCTCCACCAGGTCCTCCCCGCCGCGCCACCGCGCCCGCACCTCGGGCGTGGCCCGGAGGGCCGCCAGGGCGGGGACGTCGGCGGGGACCGCGGGACGCAGGAGGACGGCGGAGCCGTGCAAGTCGCTCATGCCCCCAGCCTGCCCGACCAGGCCCCGCGGCAAGGGCGGCCTGCCCCGCCCGGCCCCGCCGGAAGGGCCGCCGCCCCGGCGTTTGCGGCGTCCGTGACGGGAGAGACGCGCCCTGTGAACCGGCGTGCGGGACCCGCCCGGGCTCCCCTCGCGCCGCCCCCGAACGATCGGAGTCGCCCATGACCGCCACGTCCCCCCACGCGTCCGCCGCGGAGGTGCTCGCCTCGGCCGGCTCCAACGCCCTCGGCTTCGGCCTCGCCATCGGGGTCGTCGTCGTCGCCCTGCTCCTCGGCGCCTTCTGGTGGGGCTCCCGCCGCGCGGCCCGCCGCCGCGGGCCCGTCGGCGACCCGGCGGGGACGCGGCCGGAGGCGCCCCGCGACGACTCCTGGTCCACCCCGGACGAGCGGCGCGAGGACGGCGGCCCGCGCGGCTGAGGGGCCCCTCAGGACTCCAGCCGCGGCGGCGGGCCCGTGACGACCTTCGGGAGCGCCGCCGGGTGCTCCTGCGCGAGCCAGCGGACGAGCTCCTCGCGGACGGCGCAGCGGGCGGCCCACAGGCCGTCGGAGTCCCGTGCCGTCACCAGGGCGCGGACGGTGATGCCGGTGGGGGAGGTGTCCGTCACCGCGAGGTCCCAGCCGCGCCCGTCCCAGCCGGGGCAGTCGTCGAGGAAGGCGCGCAGGTGCGCCCGGAGCAGCCCCACCGGCGTGGAGTGGTCGCAGTGGAGGAAGACCGTGCCGGTCATCTCGGCGCCGCCCCGCGACCAGTTCTCGAAGGGGCGCGAGGTGAAGTAGGAGACCGGCAGGGTGACCCGCCGCTCGTCCCAGGTGCGCACGGTGAGGAAGGTCAGGGTGATCTCCTCGACCAGCCCCCACTCGCCGTCGACGACGACCGTGTCCCCGATCCGGACCATGTCGCCGAAGGCGATCTGGAAGCCCGCGAAGAGGTTGCCGAGGGTCGACTGGGCGGCCACGCCGGCCACGATGCCGATGATCCCGGCGGAGGCGAGCAGCGAGGTGCCGAGCGCCCGGAAGGACGGGAAGGTCACGAGGGCCACCGCGCAGGCGATCACCCCGACGCCCACCGACACCACCCGCGTGATCAGGGTGACCTGGGTCCGCACCCGGCGCACCCGGGCCCGGTCGCTCGTGCGCCCGGCGTAGCGCGCGTACGAGGACTCCACCAGGGCGGTGGCGAACCGCACCGTCAGCCAGGCGCCGCTGCCGATCAGGCACAGCACCCGGACGCGGGCGACGACCCCGGCGTGGTCCTGCGCGGGCGTCCACTCGGTGACGCGCACCGCCCATCCGAGCAGCGCGGTGAACAGGACGACGAAGAGCGGTGTCCGGCAGCGCCGCAGCAGTCCCCACAGGGGCGTGCCGGGCCGCAGGGCGTCCGCGCGGCGGGCCGCCAGGTCCGCGAGCCGCACGACGGCGTACGCGAGCAGCACCGCGCCGCACAGGGCGATCATCAGACGCAGTGAGTTCTCCATGCCCTCCGCCTCACCAGCGGGGCCGCGGTCAAACAATTCCGTGGGGGAGGACACGGGTTCTCCCAATTCCCTTATTCATGCGCGGTGTTGGTCTCGGGCGCCGCCCGAGGGGCCGGAGGCGGGGACGGCCGGAGGCGTCCACCTCCCCAGGGACCGTTCCGCCCGCACCGACTCCTCCTCCGGGCGTAGACGATCCGGCCCCGTAGTGGGATTCCGCGCCGTGCCGATCCGCGAAAGGGTGCTGCGGACCGATCCCTCCGCACCCCTGAGGAACTGACGCCCCGTGCGTAACCGAATAGCATCCGTCGTGGCGCTGACCGCCGTCGCGACGCTCATGCCCGCCCTGACGCCCGCCGTCGCCGCCCCCGCCCCTCCGGCGGCGGCGACCGCCACCACCGAGGCGCTGCTGGCGCCCTACGCGCGACAGAAGCCGCGCTGGGCCCCCTGCGGCCCGGGGGAGATGGCCCGGCTCGAATGCGCGACCGTCGAGGTGCCCCTCGACTACGCCGACCCCGGGGGCCGCAGACTGGACGTCGCGATCTCCCGGACGAGGGCCACCAGCTCCCGCGACCGGCGCGGCGTCCTCCTGCTCAACCCCGGCGGCCCCGGCGGCTCGGGCCTCGACATGCCGCTGTGGCTGGCGCCCGAACTGCCGGACGCCGTGAAGCAGCGGTACGACCTCGTCGGCTTCGACCCGCGCGGCGTCGGCCGCAGCTCGCCCGTGAGCTGCGGCCTCACCGGCGACGAGCTGAACTGGCAACGCCCCTACGAGGCGGCCTCGTTCCGGAAGGACGTCCGCTGGGCGCGGACGGTCGCCGAGAAGTGCCGGGCGCGCAACGGCGCCGTCCTGCCCCACCTCACCACCCGGAACACCGCGCGCGACCTGGACCTGGTCCGCGCCGTCCTCGGCGAGCGGAAGATCTCCTACCTCGGCTACTCCTACGGCACCTATCTCGGCGCCGTCTACGCCCAGCTCTTCCCGCGCCGCACCGACCGCTTCGTCCTCGACAGCGCCGTCGACCCGGCGCGGATCTGGCGCGGCATGATCCAGTCGTGGGCGGAGGGCGCCGAGCCCGCGTTCACCCGCTGGGCCGACTGGACCGCCCGGCGCGACGCCGAGTACCGGCTCGGCGACACCCCGGAGGAGGTCGGCGCCGCCTTCTGGGCGCTCGTCGCCCGGGCGGACCGCACCCCGATCGAGCTCGACGGGGCGCGGCTGACCGGCGACGACGTCAGGATCGGCGCCCGGGCCGCCTTCTTCGACCCGCGGGGCGCCGCCGAACTCGTCGTCCGGCTGCGGACGGCCGCCGAGGGCGGCACCCCGCCGGCCGCGCCGTCCCGGCGGACCGCGCCGGAGCGCCCCGCCCCGCCGTCCTTCGCCGCCGAGGTCCCCGCGGACAACATGGACGCGAGCTTCTGGGCCGTGGTCTGCGCCGACAACCGTGCCTGGCCGCGCGACCCGGAGCGCTACCGCCGCGACGCGGTCCGCGACGGGGCGGCGTACCCGCTGTACGGCGACGTCGGCTCGCACATCAAGCCGTGCGCGTTCTGGCCCCAGGGCGCCGAGCCCGCCACCCGGGTGGACAACACCACCGGTGCGCTCATCCTCCAGAACGAGTGGGACTCCCAGACCCCGCTCTTCAGCGCCCAGGGCCTGCGCCGGGTCATGAAGGGCGCCCGCATGGTCACCGTCCTCGGCGGTCAGGGACACGGCGTCTACGGCTCCGGGTCCTGCGCCGACGCGACCGCGACGGCCTACCTGACGACGGGCCGGCTGCCCGCCGCCGACCTGACCTGCCGCGCCGACGTGCGCCGGGCGGCGGACGCGCGGCGGCTGCCGCTGCCGGCCCCCCAGGGCCTGCCGGGCGCCGGACGGCAGACCTTCTGACGCGACGGGGCCCTCCCCGCGGGGGAGGGCCCTTCCACGGGATCCCTTCCGCCACGGGAGGGCCCCTCCGCCGTACGCGTCCCCCCGGGTGGGACAGATGTGGATTTTCCGGACGCGTCGCCCCGCGCCTGGAACCCTTCGGCGCCGGAGAGCCTCATGATCGGTGGGCACGGGGGTGCGCCCGGCGTCGCCGGCGCGTGCGCCCGGGTCCCGCGGCCACGGAGGGCGTGCGCCGCGCCGAACACCACGTGAGCAGCCGAGGATTCATCGTGTCCCTGACCTCCCACCGCCGTCTGACCGCCGGCGCAGCCGCCACCCTGATCGCCGCGCTCGCGGCCGGACTCGCACCCGCCGCCACCGCGAGCGCCGCGCCCCTCCCCGCCGCCCCCGCCCCCGCCACGGCGCCGGCGACCCCCGCCCCGGACCTGGCCGGCATCACCGCCGCCCTGGACTCCGCCATGGCCAACGGCGCTCCGGGCGCGATGGCCCGGTTCTCCGGCCCCGGCGGCGTCGAGAGCCTGACCGCCGGCGTCCGCGACCGCGCCACGGGCGCGCCCATGGACATCGACGCCCGCTTCCGCATCGGCAGCGTCAGCAAGACCTTCTCCACCGTCGTGCTCCTCCAGCTGGTGGACGAGGGGCGGCTGGAGCTCGACGCCCCGGTCAACCGGTACCTGCCCGGGCTGCTGCCCGACGACCGCATCACGGTCCGCCACCTCCTCACCCACCGCAGCGGCCTCGCGGACTACACCAACGCCATGTTCGCCGACACGGTGCCGGGCTTCGAGGCCGTGCGGAACCGCGTCTTCAGCCACCAGGAGCTCGTCGACCTCTCGCTGAGCGAGCCGCGCACCACCGAGCCCGGCGTCTCGTACCGCTACTCGAACGCCAACTTCGTCGTCGTCGGCATGCTCATCGAGAAGCTCACCGGCCGGCCGGTCGACCGCGCCTACGAGCAGCGGATCTTCAAGCCGCTGAAGCTGCGCGCCACGTCCTACGTCCACCCCGACACCCGCATCAAGGGGCTCCGCGTGCGCGGCTACCTGCACCCGGACGCGGCCGGGCAGCCGCTCGTGGACTCCACCGAGCAGACCGTCTCCTGGGCCCAGTCGGCCGGCGCGGTCATCTCCAGCCCCGCCGACCTGAACGCCTTCACCGGCGCGCTCATGCGCGGGCGGCTGCTCTCCCCGGCGATGATGGCGGAGATGACGACGGTCACTCCCACCGACACCACCGGCACCCGCTTCTACGGGCTCGGCCTGCGCCGCTACGACCTCTCCTGCGGCACCCAGGTGTTCGGCCACACCGGCACCGTGCAGGGCTACTACACGTACGCCTTCTCGACCCGCGACGGCCGCCGCAGCCTGTCGGCGGTCGCCAACACCTCCAACCGCGGTGCCGCCAACACCGCGCTCGGCGGCACCCTGGAAGCGGCCTTCTGCGGCCCGAAGCCGGCGCCCGCGGCCTCCGCGCGCACCGCGTCGGCCGACCCGGCCGCGTCGGCCGCGCTCCTGCCGGCCGAGCGGGACCTGCCCGAGCGCCACTGACGCGGAGTCCGCCCCCCGGGGAGGCCGCCCCCGTGCCTAGGAGGCGGGCCCCGGGGTGCGGGGGAGGCTGCGGGGCCCCGCGCAGCGGGCCCCCGTCTCCTCCACCCGGCGGCGCAGCTCGCGGTCGGCCGTGACCACCAGGCACGGCCGGCCCCGGGCCTCCCGGGCCAGCGCGGCGATCAGGTCGTCGCCGCTGCCGGCGGCCTCCTCCACCCGGACGCCCGGCACCGGGGCGACCCCGCGGGCCCGCCCCTCGACCACCAGCACGATCTCGTACGGTCCCGGCCACGGCCCGTCGACCGGGCCCCCGCCGGCCGCGAGCCGGTCCCGCAGCCGCTCCGCGGCCCCGCGCCGGTCCCGCCACCATCCGTCCGGAACGGATCCCACGACGTTGGCCCCGTCCACGACGAGCAGCGGGCGGAGGGCGGGGTCTTCGGTGTCCATGGCACCAGCATCCCAGGGCGCGGCGCCCCGCCCCGGCGGGACCGGCCCGCCCTCCTCTCACCGACGGTCACGGCCCCGCCCGGACGGGGCGGTGCCCGGCGACCGCGGGCGGCGCGCGGAGGTGTGGCCGAAGGTGTGCACGCTCCGTGACGAGAAGTGGGGAAACGGCCGGATCGGACCCCCGCCGGAGGGATTCCGCTCGCATGCGGACCGACGGCGTTTTCGCAGGGCGAGGAGGTCAATGGGGGCCTCCGCCCTCTTTCGTACGGTTCCGTTCCGGGCAACTCCCGCGCCACGCTGGCGACTTTCGGCCAATCGATCTCGGCCCGTCACGGCGGCGTCGGTAGCAGACTCCGCAGGTCTACGGGCAGGTTTGCCAACTCCGCACCGCACGGGAACGGTTGGTGACTACCCTGTGTGGTCGGTGATCATCGGTAGGCTCACCTCACCTGCCGTCCTCATCGGCACCCCCACCCGAAGCCCCCCGATCACACCCCCAGCCCACGAGCCCCGAGTACCCCTCCGTACGCCGTTTTCCGGGCACGTACCAAGGACACCCATGTCACAACATCCCGCACCCGCCCCGCGGTCCGACCGCCGCGAGGGCGGGCGGCACGGCCGTTCGGGCGCCCGCACCACGACCACCGGCACCACGCAGACCGGGCCCGCCGCCGCCCCCGCGGACGTGCGCATACGCCCCCTGCTGCTGCGCGCCTCGGTCCTCCCCGCCGTCGCGGTCGCCCTCGGAGGCGCGGCCGCGATCCTCTTCACCCTCCGCTCCACCGGAGCCGGCCCCACCCCCGGCGTGTGGGCCGCCCTCACCGGAGCCGCCGCCCTCGCCGTCGCCTCCGTGACGGCCGCCGCGCTCGGCGCCGACCGCGCCGCCCGCGCCGTCCTCGGGCGCGTCGCCGGCCTGCGGCGCGACGCCGCCCGGGACCAGGCCGAACTGCGCGCGCTCGTCGAACAGTTGCGCAGGGGTGACGAGCCGGGACCCCGCCCGCAGCTCCCCGACGCCACCCGCGGCGACGACTTCGACCGGCTCGGCGCCGAGCTGACCCGCTCCCACGAGGCCGCCGTCGCCGCCGTGGTCCAGGCCTCCCGCCTCTCCAGCAGCGTCGGCAACGAGCAGAAGGTCGAGGTCTTCGTGAACCTCGCCCGCCGGCTCCAGTCCCTCGTGCACCGCGAGATCCAGCTCCTCGACGAACTGGAGAACGAGGTCGAGGACCCCGACCTGCTCAAGGGCCTCTTCCAGGTCGACCACCTGGCCACCCGCATCCGCCGCCACGCCGAGAACCTCGCCGTCCTCGGCGGCGCCATCTCCCGCCGCCAGTGGTCCAACCCGGTCACCATGACCGAGGTGCTCCGCTCCTCCATCGCCGAGGTCGAGCAGTACCCCCGGGTGAAGCTCGTCCCGCCGATCGACGGCACCCTGCGCGGCCACGCCGTCGCCGACGTCATCCACCTCCTCGCCGAACTCGTCGAGAACGCCACGGTGTTCTCCGCGCCGCACACCACCGTGCTGCTGCGCGCCCAGTACGTCACCGCCGGCCTCGCCATCGAGGTCGAGGACCGCGGCCTCGGCATGCCCGTCGCCGAGCAGAACAAGATGAACGCCCTGCTCGCCGACCCCGACCAGGTCAACGTCGCCCACCTGCTCCAGGACGGCCGCATCGGCCTCTTCGTCGTCTCCGCGCTGGCCCGGCGCCACGGCATCGCCGTCCGGCTCCAGTCGAACATCTACGGCGGGATCCAGGCCGTCCTCGTCCTCCCGCAGGGCCTCCTCGGCGCCGACCCGGAGGGCCTGGCCCAGCACGAGCGGCAGACCGCCGCGGTCTCCGGCGGCGGCACCCCGCTCCCGCCGCAGCAGCCGCAGCCCCAGCCGCAGCACGACCGGCCCCAGCAGGCGCAGTCCCCCTACGACCAGCCCCCGCACCCCCGGACCGACGCCCCCTCCGCGCCGTTCCCGCCCGCCGCGGTCCCCGCCCCGGCCCACGCCCCGGTGGAGGCGCCGCTCCCCGCCGCGTACCCCTACCAGGCTCCGGCCCCCGCCGCGCCCGCCGCGTCCCCCGCGCCGGTCGCGCCCCCCGTGGCCCCGGCGCCCGAGCGCCCCGCTGCCCGGCCCGAGGAGACCGCCGCCGCCCCCTACCCGCCCCTTCCCTCCCGTACCGGAGCGGCGAGCGGGTACCCGGAGCACGACAACGCCCCGGCGGGCTTCGGCTCCGCCCCCGAGGGCTTCGGCTCCGCCGTACCGCCGAGGGCGCCCGTGCCCCGCGCGCAGGCGCCCGGCCGGCCCGACCTCCCCAAGCGGCGCGCCCAGGAGCACCTCGTCCCGCAGCTGCGCGACGAGCCGCAGGCCCGCGCCTCCGAGGAGCACGCCCTGCACGACCCCGGCCTGATGGCCGCGTTCCAGCGTGGGATCGGCCTCGCCGAATCCCAGCCCACCCCCCAGGAGTCGCTGCGTCACGGCGACGCGCACAAGGAGTAGATACACGATGGCGAGCAATGTGCCGACCGGCCATTCCTCGGATCTCGACTGGCTGTTGAGCGGTCTGGTCCAGCGGGTCCCTTACACCCGCAGCGCGGTTCTGCTCTCCTCCGACGGCCTGGTGAAATCCGTCCACGGGCTCGACCCCGACGCCGCCGACCACATGGCGGCCCTGGCCTCCGGGCTCTACTCGCTCGGCCGCAGCGCCGGCGTCCGGTTCGGCGACGGCGGCGAGGTCCGCCAGGTCGTCGTGGAGCTCGACTCCACCCTGCTCTTCGTCTCCACCGCCGGCTCGGGCACCTGCCTGGCCGTGCTCGCGGGCCGCGAGGCCGACGCCGCCGTCCTCGGCTACGAGATGGCGATGCTGGTCAAGAGCGTCCGCCCATACCTGGTGACGCCCGCCCGGCAGGCGGCGACGGCGGGCGGCGCCGGTCAGTGAACGTGTCTCCTCCGCAGGAAGGGCCCTGGCTCGACGACGCGGCCGGCCGGCTGATCCGTCCGTACACCGTGAGCGGCGGACGGACCCGGCCCACCGCCTCGCTCGACCTGCTCTCCCTGGTGATGGCGACCGGATCCGGCCCGCAGGCGCACATGGGCCCCGAGCACAGCCTGGCGCTGCGGCTGTGCGACGGACCGACCTCGGTGGCCGAGATCGCGGCGCACTTAAGACTCCCGGCCGTCGTCACCAAGGTCCTCCTCTCCGACCTCGTGGACTGCGGGGCCCTCACCGCGAGGGCCCCGCGCTTCCACGCCAACCCATCCGACCGTTCCTTGCTGGAGGCAGTGCTCGATGGCCTACGACAGCGGCTCTGAACGCCATGACGGTTTCGCGGCCGATCCCTTCCCCACCGCGCTGAAGATCCTGGTGGCGGGCGGCTTCGGCGTCGGGAAGACCACCTTCGTCGGCGCGGTCAGCGAGATCGAACCGCTCAGCACGGAGGAGCTGCTGACCTCGGTCAGCGCCGCCACCGACAGCCTGGAGGGCGTGGAGAGCAAGACCACGACCACCGTCGCCATGGACTTCGGCCGGATCACCCTCGACGACCGCAACGTCCTCTACCTCTTCGGCACCCCCGGCCAGGAGCGGTTCTGGTTCATGTGGGACGAGCTGTCCGAGGGCGCGCTCGGCGCGGTCGTGCTCGCCGACACCCGGCGTCTCCAGGAGTGCTTCTCGGCGATCGACTTCTTCGAGCGGCGCGGCATCGCCTTCGTGGTGGCCGTCAACGAGTTCGACGGCGCCTTCCGCTACGAGCCGGACGAGATCCGGCAGGCGCTCGACCTCGACGCCGGGGTGCCGATCGTCCTGTGCGACGCCCGGATCTCCAGCTCCGCCATCAGCACCCTCCTCACCCTCGTCCAGCACCTCCTCCATTCCATCCCGGCCGGCGAGCCGAGCTTCGGAGTCACGTCATGACCTACGACCCGACGGGTCACCTCCTCCTGACCCCCATCGACAAGGAGGCCCCGGGCCGGGTCCGGCGGCTGCGGGAACTGGGCCTGGGCGAACGCCCCGACCCGGCCTTCGACGAGTTCGCGCACCGGCTGGCCGACGTCACCGGCGCCCCGTTCTCGATGGTCAACTTCATCGACGAGAACCGGCAGTTCTTCGCGGGGCTCCACACGCCGGGCGGCTCCCACTCGGGCAGCGACCTGGGCGCCGCCGGCGCGGGCGGGGTCGGGCGCTACATGGCCCGCGACCACGGCTACTGCCCGCACGTCGTGGTCCGGCGCAAGGCGCTCGTCCTGGAGGACGTCTGCGACTACCCGCGCTTCGCCGGCAACCCGGTGGTGGACGAGATCGGCATCCGCTCCTACATGGGCGCGCCGCTGATCGACCGCACGGGCGTGGCGCTCGGCACCATCTGCGTGGTCGACACCGACGTCCGGCCGTGGGGCCGGTCGGGCCTGGAGACGATCAAGGCGATGGCGGCGGAGCTGGTCGAGCAGATCCACCGCCGCGAGGACGCCAGGTTCTGACCCGCTTCCGGGCAGGACCGGGGGCCCGTGCGGCAGGACGCCGCACGGGCCCCCGCGTCTCCTCGTGTCCCTGCCGGCCTCAGGCGTGCGCGGGCTCCGGCTGCGGGGTGCGGACCAGCTCGGAGAGCCGCTCCGACCAGCTGCCCTTGTCCTGGCCGAGGGCGACCTCGCCGAGCCGGAGGAGCTGGACGTCGGAGGTACCGGCCGGCGCGAAGATGTGGTGCGCGTCGCGGAGGTAGCGCTCGATGGAGCGGTCGGTGAAGAGGCCGGCGGCGGCGTGGATCTCCATGGCGTTGCGGCCGGAGTCGATGGCGGACTCGACGTTCACCAGTTTGGCGTTCATCAGCTCGGTGTCGCAGGAGAGGCCCTGGTCGAGCAGGTGCACCGCGTGGTACGCGGCGAGCCGGGCGGTCATCAGCCGGGACTGCATCTGCCCCAGCTTGAGCTTGACCGTCGGCAGCTCGGAGAGCGGCTTGCCGTAGCGGACGCGTTCGGTGGCGAAGCGGGTGGTCTCCTCCAGGATCGCCTGGTGGATGCCGAGCGAGACGGCGGTGAGGTTGGCCCGCCCGTACAGCACGCTGGAGGAGTACGCGACGGCCAGGCCGTCGCCCTCGTCGCCGAGCCGGTTGGCGGCCGGGATCCGGCAGTCCTCGAAGATCAGCTCGCCGAAGCTGAAGCCGTGCAGGCCCATGGCGGGCTGCTGGGGCCCGAGCCGGAAGCCCGGCCGGCCCGACTCCACGAGGAAGGCGGTGAGCCCCCTGGAGCCGGGCCCGGTCCTCACCACGACGCCGTGCAGGTCGCCGACGTGGCTGTTGCCGACGTAGATCTTGCTGCCGTTCAGGACGTAGTCGTCGCCGTCGCGGACCGCGCTGGCCTCCATGCCGAGGACGTGCCCTCCGGACTCCGGCTCGGTCACCGCGATGGTCGGGAGGCACGAACCCGAGGCGACCCGGGGCAGCCAGGTCTTCCGCTGGGCGTCGGAGCCGAAGTGGACGATCTTGGCGGTGCCGAGCTGGGAGGCCTGGACCATGGCGCCCATGGCGCCGCTGACCCGGGAGAGCTCCTCGATGATGATCGTCTTCGCCAGGTGGCCGGCGCCCATGCCGCCGTACTCGGGGCCGATCGTCGCCCCCAGCCAGCCCTGCGCCGCGATGAGCCGCGACAGCTCGTGGTGGACCGTCCGGGAGGCCTCCATCTCGGCTATCCGGGGCCGCACCTCCCGCTCCGCGAAGTCCCGGACCGTCTCCCGGAGCCGATGATGGAGCCGGCTGCTGAAGTAGCTGTCCATACGAGTCCCTCCCTGCGAATCGCCTGCCCGGCATGGTCCGGGCAGGTGGTGCATCGGCAGTGGTCCCGTCCCGAACAGGCCGACTACTTCATGGTGTTGATCTTTCCTTGATGGATCAATATTGCCCCGTTCTTTGTCTGAAACAGGTGCTATTGACGATCACTTCCGACTATGTTTCGCGCGATCTGGAGGCTGTGAGTCCGCCTGGCCGCCCTGCGCAAGGTCGTCTTTCTGCCACGCGCGACCGGCCTCGCCGCCCCTCCGCGCCGCCGCCCGCTGTGACGCCCGTAAAGCGGTTCGTGACCACCAGGGGAAGTGCGGTATGGTTCTCTTGCACGAGCGGCCGGGGGAAACCCCAGGTCAGACGGGCATCGGGACGTGGCGCAGCTTGGTAGCGCACTTGACTGGGGGTCAAGGGGTCGCAGGTTCAAATCCTGTCGTCCCGACTCGAAAGAGTCGTACACCGAGGGCCGCCTCAGAGAGATCTGAGGCGGCCCTCGGGCGTTCCCGGGGCCGGCCCGGCTCCGGCGGGGGGCGCCGGGGCCCGGGTCAGCGGGTCATCAGCAGGATGCCGTACGACGCGAAGAACAGGGCGAAGACCAGTACGGTGACCGCCAGGATCAGCAGGGGGCCCGTGGACCAGCCGCGTTTCAGCGGGCGGTACGGGCCCGTCCCGGTCCCGGTGCCGGTCTCCGCGGGGGGCGTCTCGCCCGGTGGCACCCCTCCGCCCGGGCCGGGTCCCGAGGGGGGACGGGGGTCGGGGTCGGGGCCGTTCGACAGGGTCATGACCGGTCACCTCCACGGTGCGTGCGGTGGGTCAGTCCTCGCCCCGGACGATGTGCGCCTCGGGGTCGGTGCGAGGCTCCTCCCCGCTTCCGCCGGAGCGGGGCCGGCGCAGGACGGCGGGCCGGCAGGTCCGCACCCGGCCGTCCGCCGGGGCCGGGGGCGGGGTGCCGGCAGGGCCGGGTTCCGTGCGAGCTTCCATGATCGACATCCCCTGGTGCGTGAGCTCCCGCCCTCGGCGGGCCTTCTCCCCGGGCGGGTACCCGGTGCGGCGGGGCGCACTCGGCCGGGCGGGGGGGCGGGGCGGACAGGAGAGCGGGAGGGAGCCGGGGGAGGGGACGAGTTTCGTTCCTTCGCGGCGGATGGACGCGCGCGGCGCGGGTATCCGCCGCCCATGAACCCCATCGAGCTCACCCCGCTCCGTGCCCTCGCGCTGGTGTGCACCCTCTCCCCGTCACCCGCGAGGTCCAGCTCCCAGCTGCTCGCCGAGCAGACGATGGAGGCCCTCGCCGGGCACGGCGTGACGGGACGGACCGTCCGCGTCGCCGATCACGACGTGAAGCCGGGGGTGGCGACCGACATGGGCGCGGGCGACGCCTGGCCGGAGCTCCGGTCCATGATCCTGGAGAGCGACATCCTGGTCCTGTCCACCCCGATCTGGCTCGGACACCCCTCCAGCCTCGCCCAGCGGGTGCTGGAACGGCTCGACGCGGAGCTCGGTGAGAGCGATGACGAGGGCCGCATGCTCACCTACGGCAAGGTCGCGGCCGTCTGCGTCGTGGGCAACGAGGACGGCGCGCACAAGGTCGGTGCCGACCTCTTCCAGGGCCTCAACGACGTCGGCTTCTCCCTCGCGCCGAACGCCGTCACCTACTGGGTCGGCGAGGCGATGCAGGGCACCGACTACCAGGACCTCGACGAGACCCCCGAGAAGACCGCGGCCACCACCAGGACGCTCGCCGCGAACAGCGCGCACCTCGCCCGGGGCCTCAAGACCGCGCCGTACCCGCCGAGCTGATCCCCCGCCGCCGCGCGGCGGACCGGCCCTCGGCATCAGGCCTTCGCGCGCTTCGACCGCAGGAGGAAGAGGGCCGCGGCCGAGGCCAGCGAGACCGCACCGGTGCCCACCCCGACGGCGATCCGCTGCGCGCCGTCGAAGACGAAGCTGTGGGAGACGTTGACGGCGACGGCGGCCACGAGCAGGACCCAGAGCAGAGCCTTCATGACGGTGTTTCCTTCCACGGAGCGGTGCGTAGGGCCCGGTGGCCCCCGCCGGCACCACGATGCCGCCCCGGCGCCGCCGGATCGAGGGAGCGCCGTCCCCGATGCGGGGTGTAGCCCGCTACACCCCCGCCGGGTGGTCCGCGCACCTCTCCCCTCCGGACCGGTCACCTAGTCTGATCGGCATGAACGCGAGGGTGTGGATCGAGTGGCGCGCCACGGAGCAGCTGCTGAGAGCGGCCGGCCTGGCGCTGGTCTCCCTGCTGTTCCTGCCCGTCCTGATCTTCACCGCGGTGGTCGCCCTCACCGGGATCGGTGCCGGAGTGGTGCCCGAGACCGTCCTGCTCCTCCGCAGGATCGCGGGCTTCAAGCGGCAGGAGGTCGAGCGGTGGACCGGAGAGGCGGTGCCCGAGCTGTACGTGCCCGTGGCCGGCGCCCTCGGCGTCCGCGTGCGGACCGCGCTGAGGGACCCGGCGACCTACCGCGACCTGCGCTGGATCGCCGCCCACGCCCTCTACGGCTGGCTGCTGGCGTACGCGGCGGTCATCGTGTGGGTCGTCGGCGCCCTGGTCGACGGCGTCTGGGCCGGTGGCCTGGGGAACCGGGCCGTGGTGCTGCCGCTCGTCGGCCGGCTCGCCGCCCTGGACTCCGCCTGGTCGCGCACCCTCCTCGAACCCTCCGCCGACGCCCGGCGCAGCGCAGAACTGGCCGACCGGGTCGAGGAGCTGACCGCCACCCGCGCCGACGCCGTCGCCGCGCACGGGGCCGAGCTGCGGCGCATCGAGCGGGACCTGCACGACGGCACCCAGGCCCGCCTCGTCGCCCTCTCCATGCGGGTGGGCCTCGCCCGCCGGGCGTACGAGAAGAACCCGGAGGCCGCCCGCAAACTCCTCGACGACGCCCAGGACCAGGTCGAGGAGGCGCTCGCCGAGCTCCGGCACGTGGTCCGCGGCATCCACCCGCCGATCCTCACCGACCGCGGCCTGGTCGGCGCGGTCCGGGCGCTGGCCGCGGGCAGCGGCCTCGACGTCGAGGTGACCGGAGAGGGGCTGGAGGACGCCCGCCGTCCGCCCGCCGCCGTGGAGGCCGCCGCCTACTTCGCGGTGGCGGAATCCCTGACCAACGCCGCCAAGCACAGCGGCTCGCCGACCGCCCGGGTGGAACTTACACGCACCCCTCGCGCGTTGCGGGTCACGGTGCGGGACGAGGGGCGGGGCGGCGCCGACGACTCGGGCGGCAGCGGCCTGCTCGGCATGCGGCGCCGGATCGCCGCCCTCGACGGCATCGTCCAGGTGTCCAGCCCCGTCGGGGGGCCGACCGTGATCGAAGTGGAGCTTCCGTGCGTGTGGTGATCGCCGAGGACAACGCGCTGCTGCGGGAGGGCCTCGTCCTCCTCCTCACCTCCGCGGGGCACGAGGTCGCGGCGGTCGCCGCCAGCGGCCCCGAGGTGCTGCCCGCCCTGCTCGAACACCGCCCCGACGTCGCCGTCCTGGACGTGCGGATGCCCCCGGGCTTCCGCGACGAGGGACTGCGCGCCGCGCTCGCGGCACGCGCCGAGATCCCCGGCATGCCGGTCCTGGTGCTCTCCCAGTACGTGGAGGAGACCTACGCCGCCGAACTGCTGGGCGGCGGCGCCGGCGGCGTCGGCTACCTCCTCAAGGACCGGGTCGGCCGCGTCGACGAGTTCCTCGACGCCCTGGAGCGGGTCGCCGCCGGCGGCACCGCGCTCGACCCCGAGGTGGTGGCCGAACTGCTCGCCACCCGCAAGGACGACCCCGTCGACCGCCTCACGCCCCGTGAGCGCGAGGTGCTCCGGCTGATGGCCGAGGGCCGGGACAACGCGACCATCGCCGCCCAGCTGGTCGTCACCGAGCGGGCCGTGAGCAAGCACATCGGGAACGTGTTCCTCAAGCTGGGCCTGCCGCCGAGCGACAGCGGCCACCGCCGCGTCCTGGCCGTCCTCGCCTACCTCGACAAGCGCTTCCACGCCTGAGCGACCGGCGCCGCCCGCCTCGCCCGCCCCGTCCGGGGCGTCGACGGGCCGGAGGGGACGGGCGGCGTGCGGCCGGGCGGGACCGGAAGCCCTCGGCCACCGCTCCCGCCCGGTCGCGCCGCCCCGCCCGGCTACTCGCCGGTGTACACCGCGTCGATCGGCCGGGTGCGCAGCGCCGAGCGGGTCGACAGCGCGACGGACGACCAGCCGATGAGGGCGATGAAGCCGGCCACGCCCACCCACACCAGCGGCTCCACGTGCGGCACCGGCCGCCCGGTCAGGGCGAGCGAGCTGCCGATCGACGGGGGGACGGCGAGGAACAGCCCCACCGCGACGGCGGTGATCACCACCACCCAGGACTCGAGGAACATCATCCGCCGCGTCTGGCGCGCACCGGCGCCGATCAGCCGCATCATCGCGAACTCGCGGCCGCGGGCCGTCGTCGCCATCACCAGCGTGTTCACCACCGCGATCAGCACGTACAGCAGGAGCAGCGAGTTGGCGATCAGGTTCGTCCACGACTGCCGGGAGAACTCGCCCTGCTGCGCGGCCGCGAACCGGTCGGACTCCTGCACCCGCAGCCCCGCCGCGGTCCCCGTCAGCGCGGCCAGCCCGGCGGCCGCCTCCTCGCGCGCCTCCTCGCCGGAGGCGCGGACGAGCAGGGCCGCGTCGAGCCGGTCCGTGGTGTGGGCGGCGAGCACGTCGTGGGCGAGGGTCACGTCCCCGAAGCCGAGGCCGTTGCCGTACACGGCGACCACCTCCAGCTTCGCGGGCGTCCCGTCGCCGAGGTCCAGCTCTGCGGTGTCCCCCACCCCGAGCCCGGCCGTCCCGGCGGCCGTCCGGCTGAGCGCGACCGTGCCCTCCCCGAGGCCGTCCAGACCGCCCTCGCGCACGTCGAGGTCGAGGGTGCGGGCGAGACCGCGCGGATCCACGCCCTGGGCGCCGAACGCCCGGGACGTCGTCTTGTCGACCTCCTCGTACGTGAGCATCACCTGCGACCGGACCACCGGCGTGGCCGTACCCACCCCGGGCACCCGCCGCACGGCGTCCGCCAGTTCCGGCGAGAGCCCGGTCGCCCCGGTCGTCAGGACGTAGTCCGCCACCACCCCGGACGCCGCCTGCCGGCTCGCCTCCGCCTCCACCGTCGCCAGCGTGGACAGCTGCATCAGCGCCATCCCGGCGCCCAGCGCCAGCGGCACCACCGCCGCGCTCAGCCTCCGGGAGTTCGCCCGGGCGTTGGCCGCCGCCAGGAAGCCGCTGAACCGGAACATCCGCAGCAGCGGGGCGAGCGCGGAGGTCGCGAGACCCACCAGGCGCGGGCCGAGCAGCGCGCAGCCGACCATCAGGAGCAGCAGCGAGCCCGCCGCGCCCGCGGCCGCCGCCTGACCGGGGATCAGCAGCGGCAGCACCACGGCCGCCGCGAGGCCCATCGCGAGCAGCACCACGCCCGCGGTCCGCCGGGACCGCCCGGGACCGGACGGGTCGACCTGCGACTCGCGCAGCGCCTCCACCGGCTTGATCCGCGCGGTGCGGTGGGCGGCGACGACACCGGCGAGCCGGGCGCCCAGCACGCACAGCACCACGGCGGCGACCGCCGGGACGGGGTGGTACGACAGCTCGAAGTCGCCCGGCAGGACACCGGCGCCGGCGAACGCGTCCCTCAGGAAGCCGGCCACCAGGTAGCCGGGCACGGCGCCGAGCACCGCCGCGACCGTGGCCACCAGGAGGATCTCGGCGCCGATCAGCCGGTGGATCTGGCGCGGCGAGGCGGCGATCGCCCGCAGCATGGCCAGCTCGCGGCGGCGCTGGTGCACCGCCAGTCCCAGGGTGGAGGAGACCACGAAGACCACGACGGCCAGCGCCGTGCCGCCGAACGAGGCCGACAGCGCCACCAGGAAGCCGCGCGAGCGGCCCACGTCCAGGAACTCGAGGTCGCCGATCCGGTCGCCCGAGTACACCTCGGTCCGCTCTGCCGAGCCGGCCAGCGCCTCCTGGACCCGCTCCGCCAACTCGTCGGCTTCCACGCCCGGTTCGGCCAGGACGCCGACCGCGGTGACCCGGTCCGGCCGCCCCGAGAGCGCTCCGGCCCGGTCGTCCGTGAAGAACGCCGCCGACTGGCGGTCCAGGCCGCCCGGGGGCGGCGCGACCAGACCGGTCACCCGGTAGGCGGTCGCGGTCGTGCCGACCGCGAGCCGCACGGTGCCGCCGACCTCCGCGCCGGCCCGCCGGGCCAGCTCCCGGTCGAGCGCGACCTCGCCGCCGCTGCGCGGCTCCCGGCCGTCGGACAGGGCGAACGGGCCGAGGACGGCCGACGCCCAGCCGTGCCCGTACACGGGCCGGTCCAGGGCGAGCACCTCGCCCCCGGCGCCGGTGACGCTCAGCGCGACCGTCCGGTCCCCGACGGCCGCCCGCACGCCGGCCACCTCCGCCACCGCGTCCGCCGTCCGCGCGGGCAGGGTGACCCGCTCGGCGAAGTGCGGGTCGATGTTCTCCCTGACGGTCTTCGTCTGGCCCCCGCCGACCATGACCGGCGCCCCCGCGTACCGCTCGGGCGGGACGCCCGACAGCAGACCGGACAGCAGCAGCACGCCGCAGGCCGTGACGACGGCCGCGCCGCAGAAGACGGCGACGAAGGCCGCGACGAAACCGCCCTTGCGGTTCCTGATGGTGCTCCACGCGATGTCGAACATCCCGCCCGTCCTACCGGTCGCCCAGGCGGGCCATCCGCTCGGCCACCAGCTCGGGCGTCGGCCCGGGCAGGTGGCCGGCGATCCGGCCGTCCGCGAGGAAGACCACCGCGTCGGCGTAGGACGCCGCGACCGGATCGTGCGTGACCATCAGCACCGTCTGCCCCGTCTCGTCGACGATCTGCCGGAACAGCCGCAGCACCTCCCGGCCGCTGCGCGTGTCCAGCGCGCCCGTCGGCTCGTCCGCCAGCACCGCGTCCGGCCGGGTGACCAGCGCGCGGGCGATCGCCACCCGCTGCTGCTGGCCGCCGGACAGCTCGTTCGGCCGCCGGTCGGCGTAGGGCGTCATGCCCACCCGCTCCAGCAGCTCCCGCAGCCACGCCCCGTCGACCCGGGCCCCCGACATCCGCGGCACCAGCGTGATGTTCTGACGTACCGTCAGGGCCGATAGGAGGTTGTACGCCTGGAAGACGTACCCGATCCGCTCCCGGCGCACCGAGGTCAGCGCCGACTCCTTCAGCCGGCCCAGATCGGTGTCCCCGAGCAGCACCCGCCCCGAGGTCGGCCGGTCGAGCCCGGCCAGACAGTGCAGGAAGGTGCTCTTGCCGGAACCCGAGGGGCCCATCACGGCCGTGAACGAGCCGCGCGGCACCTCGAAGGAGACGCCGTCCAGAGCGGTCACCGCCCCCGGCCCCCGCCCGTACGCCTTCGTCACGGACTCCAGCCGCATCGCCGCACCCCTGTCCCGCACGGCCGCGGCGGCGGTCCGCCGCTCCACCCACGTCATTGCTGCACCCTTCCGTTCGTCTGCGGAATCAGGCTAGGTACGGCGAAGCCGCGGGGTGAGCCGCCTGCCTCCCGTAGCGAGGGTGTAGCCGGCTCCACCACGACCGGTTCCCTCCGCCCCCCCCGCGGACGGGTCGGTGGGGTGCGGGTGAGCGGCGCCCGCCCGGACGCGCGGAGGGAACCGGCCTCCTCACTCCCCGGGCGCGCCCACGGTCCGCAGTGCCCCGTCCTCCAGCCGCAGCCGCCGGTCCACCCCGATCGCGGCGAGGAACCGCTCGTCGTGGCTGACCACGACGAAGGCGCCCCGGTACGCGCCGAGCGCGCTCTCCAGCTGGGCCACGCCGACCAGGTCGAGGTTGTTGGTCGGCTCGTCGAGGAGCAGAAGCTGCGGGGCCGGTTCGGCGCACAGCACGCAGGCGAGGGTGGCCCGCAGCCGCTCGCCCCCCGACAGCACCCCGACCGGGAGGTGCGCGCCCGCGCCCCGGAACAGGAAGCGCGCCAGCAGGTTCATCCGCTCGGCCTCGGGCCGCCCGGGCGCGAACGCGGCGAAGTTCTCCGCCACCGTGCGCTCGGGGTCCAGCAGGTCCAGACGCTGCGAGAGGTACGCCACGCGGCCGGCGCCCCGCCCGACCCGCCCGCCGTCCGGGGCGAGTTCACCCGTGACCAGGCGCATCAGGGTGGTCTTGCCCGAGCCGTTGGGGCCGGTCAGCGCGATCCGCTCGGGCCCGCGCACGGACAGGTCGACGCCACCGGGCGCGAAGACCTCCCGGCCGCCGTGCCGGACCTGGAGCGCCTCGCCGAGGAACAGGTCGCGTCCGGCCGGCACCTGGGTGTCGGGCAGCTCCAGGACGAGGCGCTGCTCGTCGCGCAGGGCCCGCCCGGCCTCGTCGAGCCGGGCCTGCGCCTCGCCCACCCGGTGCGCGTGCGTCTGCCCGGCCCGGCCCGCGGACTCCTGGGCGCCGCGCTTCATGGTGCCGGCGAAGATCTTCGGCAGTCCGGCGCTCTTGAGGTTGCGGGCCGCGTTGCCCGCCCGCCGGTCGGCGCGCTCGCGGGCCTGCTGGAGCTCCCGCTTCTCCCGCTTCAGCTCCTGCTCGGCGTGGCGCACGTTCTTCTCCGCGACCTCCTGCTCGGCGCGCACGGCCTCTTCGTAGGCCGTGAAGTTCCCTCCGTACAGGCGCAGTCGGGAGGTGCCCAGTTCGGCGATCCGGTCCATCCGGTCGAGCAGCTCCCGGTCGTGCGCGACCACCAGGAGCAGTCCGCCGAAGTCCGACAGGGCGTCGTACAGTGTGTGCCGGGCCTCTCCGTCGAGGTTGTTGGTCGGCTCGTCGAGGAGCAGCACGTCGGGCCGCTTGAGCAGCTGCGCGGCGAGGCCGAGGGAGACGACCTGGCCCCCGCTGAGGGTGCCCAGGGTGCGGTCGAGGCCGATCCCGGCGAGGCCGAGCCGGTCGAGCTGGGCGCGGCTGCGCTCCTCGATGTCCCAGTCGTAGCCGATGACGGCGAAGTGCTCCTCGGCGACGTCGCCGGACTCGACGGCGTCGAGGGCGCGGATCACGCCGGCGACGCCGAGCACGTCGGCGACGGTGAGGTCGCCGGTGAGGGGGAGGCTCTGCGGCAGGTACCCGAGCGTGCCGCCGACGGCGACCGAGCCCGCGGTGGGGCGCAGCTCGCCGACGATCAGCTTGAGCAGGGTGCTCTTCCCGGCGCCGTTGGGCGCGACGAGCCCGGTGGCGCCGCCGGCCAGGCTGAACGACAGCTCGTCGAGGACGGGGGTGTCGTCGGGCCAGGAGAAGGACAGGCCGGAGCAGACGACGGTGGGGTGGGACGGGGTCGTGGACATGGTGAAGGACCTCGGAGGGAGGAAGGGGGCGGGCGACGGATACAGCTCCGCCCCGGGCAGACGAGGGGAAGGGGGGTACGACGGGACGGGCCACTGCGGTGGTGCGCTCCTCGGCGCGCCCGGTGGCCGTCAGCTCCGGATCTCACCCGGAGATGTCGTCGTCACCCGCCATGTCTGCCGCTCCTCGGGAAGGGTTCAAGGTCCCTGCCAGCGTAACAGCAGTCCCTCCGGGACCGGCGGAATTTCCGTCCGTGCCGGACCCGCCCCCTCCGCGGGTCCGGCGCGGACGGCCCTACTCCGGCGGCGTGCCGGCCGGCCGCGCCGGGGCGAGGGTGCAGACGCCGTCGGCGCACCGGCGCTCCAGCCGGCCGCGCGAGACGGTCTGCACCAGGCCGACCGCCCAGCAGGTGGGGCAGCCCCGGAAGGCGATCAGGGCCAGCGGGGCCGCCAGCAGGACGACCGGTCCGGTCACCGGGACGAGGGCGACCGCCCCGGCGATCAGCCCGAAGCCGACGGCGCCGCGCGCCAGGTGACGGGGGACGGAGCGGCTGGAGTGGTCGGGGCCCGGTGCGGGCTTCACGGACGGGTGCGGGTGCGGGTGCGGGTGCGTGGACGGGGGCAGGGTGTTCACGGTCGCGGGTCTCCTTCGCCGGTACGACGAGCGGGTACGGGATCGGGCGCGGGACCGTCCGCGGGTCCGGGGGCCGCGAGCGCGGCCCGCAGGGAGGCGCGGGCCCGGTGCAGCCGGGACTTCATCGCCGCGTTGCTCAGGCCGAGCGCGTGGGCGACGGTCCGGCCGGGCAGGCCCTGCACGTCCCGCATGACCAGGACCTGCCGCTGGTCGCGCGGGAGGGCGCCGACCGCGGCGGCGATCCGCCGCGCCTCCAGGCGGTGGAGGACCGCCTCCTCGGCGGACGGCCCGGCGGCGGCCTCCGGCCCGGGCTCCGGCTCCTCGCCGCGCCGGGCGAGCTGCCGGACCTGGCGCAGGCATTCGTTCCGCACGATGCGGAACATCCACGAGGCGAGCGCCCCCGAGGCCCGCAGGGTGCCGATCTTCCGGTACAGGACGATCAGCGCCTCCTGCGCCGCGTCCTCCGCGTCCTGCGGGGAGGCGCACAGCGACAGCGCGAACTTCCGCACGTGCGGCTGCGACTCCATGACGACGGTGGTCAGCGAGGCGACGTCGCCGTCCTGGGCGGCCCGGACCAGCCGGTCGTCGGGCCAGGAGAAGGATCGGTTCATGGGCTCTTCCTCGTGCTCTGCGGGCTCCCGGGGGCGGACTCGGATCAGGCGCGGCGGCGGTAGCGGCGCGTCAGGTGCCAGCCGCACGCCCCGACGAGCAGGACTCCGACGACGACGAGGCCGGTGATCAGCATGATGTCTCCTTCCGGTGGGACCGGTCGGTTCGACCGGTGCGCGCATAGGAGTCGGCGGGGCCCGGAAAGGATTCGCCCCCGCCGCGGAGGGTTTCCGTGACGGGGGCGCGTCCTTTCCGGGCCCCGGTGGGGGCGCGTCGGACCGGGAGGCGGGTCAGACCGGGAGGCGGGTCAGCAGCCCGGCGAAGTCGGTGTCCGGCGGGAGGGTGCCGAAGGCGAGGCCCTGGTCGCCGGCGAGCCGCGACGCGCAGAAGGCGTCGGCGACCGCGGCGGGCGCGTGCCGGACCAGGAGCGAGCCCTGGAGCACGAGCGCGGCCCGCTCGGCGACGCGGCGGGCGCGCAGCGGGGCGTCCTCGGTGAGCCGCAGCTCGCCCCGGAGCGCGGTCCGGGCGGCGTCGAGCCGCCGGTCGCCGCCAGCCGCCGCGTCGATCTCCGCGCAAAACGCCTCCAGGGCCTCCGGCTCGCGGTCCAGGGCGCGCAGCAGGTCCAGGGCGCTGACGTTGCCGGAGCCCTCCCAGATGCTGTTGAGCGGGGCCTCGCGGTACAGGCGGGGGAGGCCCGACGCCTCGTCGTACCCGTTGCCGCCCAGGCACTCCAGGGCCTCGGCGACGGCGGCGGGCTGCCGCTTGCACACCCAGTACTTGCCGACGGCGGTGGCCAGGCGGAGGAAGGCGCGCTCGCGCGCGTCGCCGAGCCGGGCGCGGTCGGCGGCGCCGGCCAGCCGCAGGCCGAGGGTGGTGGCGGCCTCGGACTCCAGCGCCAGGTCGGCGAGGACGTTGCGCATCAGCGGCTGGTCGATCAGCGTGGCGCCGAAGACCGAGCGGTGGCGGGCGTGGTGGGCGGCCTGGGCGAGCGCCGCGCGGGTCCCGGCCGCCGAGCCGAGCACGCAGTCCAGGCGCGTCATCGTCACCATGTCGATGATGGTCCGCACCCCCTTGCCCTCGGTGCCGACGAGCCAGGCGACGGTGTCGTCGAACTCCGGCTCGCTGCTGGCGTTGGAGCGGTTGCCGAGCTTGTCCTTGAGCCGCTGGATGCGGAAGGTGTTGCGGCTTCCGTCGGGCAGCACGCGCGGGACGAGGAAGCAGGACAGGCCGCCCGGCGCCTGCGCCAGGACCAGGAAGAGGTCGTTCATCGGCGCGCTGGTGAACCACTTGTGCCCGCGCAGCCGCCAGGTGCCGTCCGGGAGTTCGGCGGCGGTGGTGGTGTTGGCGCGGACGTCGCTGCCGCCCTGCTTCTCGGTCATGCCCATCCCGGCGAGCAGCCCGCGCTTGCCGGCCGGGGCGCGCAGCCCGGGGTCGTACGAGCGGCTGGTGAGCAGCGGCTCGTACGTCCCGGCGAGTCCGGGGGAGTGGCGCAGCGCGGGGACCACCGCGTACGTCATCGAGACCGGGCACAGGTGGCCCGGCTCCAGCGTCCCGGCGAGCATGAAGCCGGCGGCGCGCGCCACGTGGGCGCCGGGGCGCTCGTCGGCCCAGGCGGCGCCGGCGAGGCCCGCGCCCACCGACAGGTCCATCAGCCGGTGGTAGGCCGGGTGGAACTCGACCTCGTCGATCCGGTTGCCGTACCGGTCGTGGGTGCGCAGCTCGGGCTCGTGGCGGTTGGCCTGGTCGGCCCAGTGCTGCGCCTCCTCGCTGCCGACCACGCGCCCGAGGCGGTGCAGGTCGTCCGCGTACCCGCCGGCGCCCTCCCGCTCGACGCCTTCGAGCAGCACCGGGTCGTCGGCGGCGTCGTACCCGGTGAGCGGCGGGGCCTGGTTGGTGACGGCGTGGGTGACGGCGGTGGGGCGGCTCTGGGGGGCGTCGGCGGGGGTGGCGGTCACGGTGGCGGCTCCGGGAGGCGGGTCGGGACGGGACGGCGGTGCGGGAGGCGCGGTGCGGGCGGGTCCGGGGCGGCCCGCCCGCGGGTCAGGGTGCCGGGGCGCCCGCGCAGCGCAGGGCCAGGGCGGTCAGTTCGCCGAGGAGGGCCTCGGCGGAGGTGCCGCCGGGGGCGCCGAGCGGGTCGACGAGGACCTCGCCGACGGCGCCGGTGAGCGCGGCGGCGGTGATCTCGCCGTCCTGCTCGGGCAGCGTCCCGTCGGCGATGCCCTCGCGCACCACCGAGGCGAAGAGCGCGCGGTAGCGGCGCCGGAAGTCGAGCCGCTCGGCGCCGACGGCGGGTTCGGCCGGGGCGGCGAGCAGGGCGTGGGCGAGCCCGCGGTTCTCCAGGGCCCGCAGCGCGAAGACGCGGACGCCCCGGCCGAGCCGTTCGACCGGGGCGCCGGGTGCGGCCAGGACCTCGCCGAGGACCTCCACCTCGCGCCCGGCGGCGCGCCGGAAGACCTCCACGGCGAGCGCCGTCTTGGACGGGAAGTGCTGGTAGACGGAGCCGGCGGCGATCCCGGCGGCGTCGGCGACGGCCGTGACGGAGGCGCGGTCCCAGCCGACCTCGGCGACGACCGTGGTGGCGCAGGCGACCAGGTGGTCCCGCGCGGCTTCGAGCCGGCGGAGCTCGGCGGGGGTCTTGCGGTAGGCCATGGAAGAAGTGAACCACCGTTCAGAGTTTCACGCCATGGCCCGGGACCCAGCCGAAGCCGGGGATCGGGTGACCGGGGGCCGGCGCCGCGGCGATGCGCCGGACGATCACGTGGGCCGTGTGGCCGGCGGAGGCGCCGGGGTCCCGCGTCGTCGGGACGGCGACGGCCGGCCGCCCGGAGGGCGGACAGGCCCGCGAGGCCGGGCAGCCGGAGAAGGGCGGGTGCGGGCGACCCGGTCCCCGAGGGCGAGCGGCTCGGGCCCGTCGGGGGTCCGCCCGGTCTGCGCGAGGCGGACCGCCGCGGGGCGCTTCCCGGTGGCGTGCCCCGGCCCGGCGGTCCCGGGCCGGCGGCTCGCGGCGGGAGGCGGGGGAGGGGAGCTCGCCCGAGCCGGTGCCGGCCGCCGAGCGGGCCGGGTCGCGGATGCCGGTGGTCTGCACGGCGCCGGGCGCGGTCGTCCACGACGGGTTCCGGAAGGTGGACTCCTCGTAGGTGCCCCGGTCGGCGGTGGAGGCGTGCGGCACCGGCTCCGGGATCCGTGGCGTGAAGCCGTCGCGGGTCTCGCCGAGCACCGGCGGCCCGAGGACCCGACGGCGCGGCAGGACGTCCGGCCGGGTCCCGGAGGTCTTCTCCGGGGCGGCGCCGAGGAGGACGAAGCCGGCGTGCGGGGAGGACCGGTCGGTGCCGGGCTCGTACCACCGCTCTCCGGCCGTCGACAGCGCGACCGGCTCGTCGGCGGTCCGCTGCCGGAGCGGACCTGCGGCCACGGCCCGCTGGAAGGCGGGCGGCCGGACGCGGTCGGCGAGACCGGGGGTGGACGCGGCGGGCATCCGCAGGGTGATCCGGTCGCCGTCCGGAAGCCGGGTAAGCCGGCGGGCGACCGGGGCGCCGGGCCCTGCCCCGCCCGGTCGACCAGGCGCGGCAGGGCCGTGCCCGGGTGGCCGAACGCGATGTCGCCGTTCCGGAAGTGCATCGCGGGGTCGGCCGGCGCCCCGGTCATCGACTCGCCGAGCGCGCGCGGGTCACCACCTCGCGGTCCCCGCCGGTGCCCCGCACGACCACCGACGGGAGCCCCGTCTCCGCCTTCGCCCGCCCGGCGATCCGCACCACCTCGCGCGCCGGCCCCGGTCCGGCACCTTCGAGGCGGCGCCCGTCACCCCCGGCCGTGCGCCGCCCGGCCCCCGTCACCCCCGGCCGGCGCGGCGGGCGCGGCCGGGGGCGGGACGAGCGCGGTGAGGGCGGCGAGGCGCGACCGGGACGCGGAGCGGGCTGGTCTCATGACCGGAGCACCGGCCGGGGGCGGCGGGCCCGGCCGCCCCGGAGCCCCGGCGCGCACGCGCGTCACCCGTCTGTCGGCCCGGGGTCCGGGGCCTCTCCGCGCCCCGCGCCCGGCGCCCGGCGCCGGTGGGGCCCCGGTGCTCAGGGGGTGACGGCGATGTTGGTGAGGCCGCTCGTCGCGCCCCGGACGGTGTTGGAGGCGTGGACGACGTTGAGCCGGCCCGGGCACTTCGACGTCGAGGTGACCCGGATCGCGTACGCGCCGACGCCGCCGAGGTCGGAGGAGTTGCCGCGCCACACGTTGCCGCAGCCGTTCGGGAACGCCGGGGTGGTCGCCGGGTTGTGGGTCTCGTACCCGTTGGCGAAGGTGCCCGGCGCGGTGAAGGTGCCGGTGTTGCCCTCGATCAGGTAGTCGACGCCCTTCACGTCGATCCACGAGTCCGCCGAGTTCTGCCCGGTGATCCCGCGTCCGTCGAAGGTGTTGCCGCGGATGATCCCGGCGAAGGTGCCCTCCTTGACGTCGATCGCCTCGGCGGCGACGTTCGGACCGATCCGGTTGTTCTCCACCAGCACCCGGTCCGAGCGGTCGGCGCCGCCCTCGTTGCCGTGGCAGCCCCAGTTCGAGCCGGCCGAGCCGATGTACACGCCCTCGCCGTACCCCGGCTGCACCAGGCCCGTCTCCTCGACGACCGAGTCGCGGAGCACGCCGTCCGCCGAGGAGCGGCGGAAGTGCACGCCCTCCTCCTCCACCCGGTGCACGCGCAGCCCGACGGCCGTGACGTGCGGGGAGGCGTCGACGACCACGCCCTTCTTGGAGTCCCGGACGGTGAAGCCGTCCAGCCGCCAGTGCGGAGCCCGGTACAGCCAGAGGCCGTAGCCCGGGTCCCAGCCGGCGGTGGGCACGGGGCAGGAGGGCCCGCTCCCGGACGGCCCGTCGTTGACGAGCACCGCCGTCCGCGGACCGGTCAGGGTGATCGGCCGGTCCGCCGTGCCGGGCAGCTGGGCGACGAAGGAGCCCCGGTACTCGCCGGGCGCCATCCGGATCGTCTGCCCGGGCGCCGCCGCGGCCAGCGCGGCCCGGAGCTCGGCCGCCGTGGCGACGTCGACGACGGGGCCGGCGGGCGGGACGGTGGTCGACGTGGGCGTCGGCGTCGGCGTCGGTGTGGGGGTGGGAGTGGGGGTCGGGGTCGGGGTGGGCGTCGGGGTACCGGTGCGGCACGGGGCGCCGTTGACCGTGCAGTTGAGCGGGAGGCCGAGGCCGCTCGCGTTGAAGCCGAAGCCCTGCGTCCCGCCCGGCGCGACCGAGCCGTTCCAGGAGACGTGGGTGAAGGTGTAGTGCCGGCCGCTCTGGGTCTTCGTCGCCGACCAGTGGCTGGTGACGGCGGTGCCCTCCGGCAGGTCGAACTCGACCGTCCAGCCGGCCGACGGGGCGTCCCCGGCGTTCGCGACGGTCACGTCGGCGCCGTAGCCGGTGCTCCAGGCACTGGCCTGGACGATCGAGGCGGTGAGGGCGGGGGCGGCGGCCCGGGCCGACGGGGCCAGGAGCCCCGCGGCGATCAGGCCCGCGACGGCGGTCGCGACCGCGGCCGGAATCGCTCTGCGCATGGTGGGGTCGTCTCCTCCTGCCGGAACGGCGGGTCGGTCGGCGATTGTTGTCAGTAAAGGTTCCTTACTATCGCGAGCACGTCAACGGAACGGACGGATCCTCACCCCCGGAAGTTCACGGGGCGCCACCGGACGCCGATCCCGAACGCCCTTCGTGCGAAGTCCACTTCGCGCCACGCGCCCGCCGCACGACCGGAGCCGCGCTGTCGCCCGGCGCCTTCGCACCCCTACAGTGCGGAGGGAAGCGCCCCCTCCCGCGCGCCAGGGCGTGCGGACGCCGAACAGGAGCCGCACCGTGGCCGTCCCCGCACCCCCCGGCGCCCACGAGGCCTCCGGCCCGGCGGGCCGCCCCGTCCCCGAACTCGCCCCGGAGCACGTCGCGCAATGGCGGGCGGAGAGCGGCGACCTGGTCGACCTCCTCGCCCTCGTCCGGCAACGGCTCGGCGGCGTCGGCGCCTTCCGCCCCGAGCCCGGCGCCCCGCCCACCGTGCTCGTCACCGACCCCGACGCCGTCCGGCACGTCCTCGCCCACCACCCCGACCGGTACGTCAAGCGCTCCCACCGCGCCCGCGTCCTGGTCGGCGACGGCGTCCTCTCCGCCACCGGCGACGCCTGGCAGAGCCAGCGCCGCCTCCTCCAGTCCCAGTTCACCGGCCGGGGCATGCGCCGGTACGAGGAACGGATCGCCGCCGCCGCACGGGTCACCGCAGCCCGCTGGGAGGCGTACGCCCGCACCGGGGAGGTCTTCGACCTCGGCGAGGAGATGCGCCGCTTCGCCCTCGACACCATCTGGCGCGCCCTCACCGGTCATCCGCTCGACCCCGCCACCGAAGGCGAACTCGCCGTCGTCTCCAGGGTGGTGGCCGCCCTGCCCAGCCTGCCCGCCGACCGGGTCGCCGCCCGGGCCGCCGTCGCCGCCGACATCGCCCGGATCGACGCCGTCGCCGAGCGGGCGGTCCGCGCCGCACGGGACGGCGGCGCCGGCCCCCAGGGCCCCGGCCTGCTGCACGTCCTCGTCGAGGCGTCCGCGACCCGGCCCGCCTACACCGACCGGCTGATCAGGGACGAGCTCGTCACCCTCCTCATGGCCGGTCACGAGACCACCGCCACCACCCTGACCTGGCTGCACCTCCTCCTCGACCGGCACCCCGAAGCCCGCGGCCGCGCCCTCGCCGCCGGACCCGCCGGCTCCCCCGGACGGCACCAGGCCGTCCAGGCCCTCGTCCACGAGACCCTCCGCCTCTACCCCTCGGCCTGGATCCTGCCCCGCCACGCCGCCGAGGCCGACACCCTCGCCGGCCACGCCCTCCCCGCCGGCACCGACCTCCTCGTCTGCCCCTACCTCACCCACCGCGATCCCGGACTCTGGCCGGAACCGGAGGACTTCGACCCCGGCCGCTTCACCACCCCCGGCCGCCGCCCCGCGCACCCCGGCGCCTACCTCCCCTTCGGCATCGGCCCCCGCGCCTGCCTGGGCCTCCAGTTCGCCCTCCGCGAGTCCGTCACCCTCCTCGAACACCTGCTGCCCGGCCCCGCGCCCCGCTTCCGCACCCTCCCCACCGGGACCGTCCACGGCCTCACCGTCCGCCCCGACGGCCCCGCCACGGCCGTCCTCGCCGACTGACGGGGGCCGTCCGGGCACCTCTGTTACGTTGACGGCCCCCGGTCCCGAGGAGAGGAAGCGTCCCGTCCATGGCCCAGATCCACCGCACCACCATGCGCCCGACCAAGCTGGAGCTCCTCGCCGACTGGCTGCCCACCCGGGCCTGGTACGCGGCCGGGCCCGGGGCGCCCCGCCCGGTGCGGGCGGGCGGGTTCCGGCTCGACGACCCGGCGGGCGAGGTGGGCATCGAGTTCATGGCCGTCACCGACGGCGAGGGCCCGGACGCGGTCGCGTACCTCGTGCCGATGACGTACCGGGGCGAGCCCCTCGAAGGGGCCGACGAGGCCCTCATCGGGACCTCCGAACACGGCGTCCTCGGCACCCGCTGGATCTACGACGGCACCCACGACCCCGTCCTCACCCGCCAGTCGTACGCGCTCCTCGCCGGCCGGGCCGTGGCCCAGCACCAGTCGGTGAGCGACGCCGTCGACCCGGCCGTCACCGCCTCCCTCGACGCCGCCGCGACCGCCGGTGACGCGGAGCCGGCCGGCGCCGCCGACGGCCCCGGCGGCACCGACGTCCGCCTGCTGCTCCCCGGCGACGCCGGGCCGCTCCTCCTCCGCTTCCGGCGGGTGCTGCGGCCGGACACCGCGGAGGACCGGCACGAGGCGGACGTCCTCGGCCGGGTCACCGCCGAATGGACCCCGGCCGGAACCGGCGGCGTCCCCGCGCGCGGCACCTGCGTGACCGTCCACCGGGCCTGACGGGCGCGGCGCGCTCCGCCCTCAGGGGCGGAGCGCCGTCGCCAGCTGCGCGCGCGAACGCACGTCCAGCTTCTGGTAGATGCGGGTCAGCCGCGCCTCCACCGTCTTCACGCTCAGGAACAGCTTCGCCGCCGCCTCCTGGTTCGAGGCGCCCTGGCCCACCAGCCGGGCCAGCCGCAGCTCCGCCTCCGTCAGCGACGCCAGCGCCGTCGGCGCCTCGTCCCCGCCCGGCGCGGCCCCCGGCAGCTCGCCGGCCGGCGCCTCCGTGGCCAGCGCCAGCCACGGCGCCGCCCCCGCCCGCTCGAAGACCGTCGCCGCCCCGTGCAGCGCCGCCTGCGCCGCCGACCGCCGCCGCCGCTTCCGCTCCACCCGGGCCAGCGCCATCAGCGCCCGTCCCTGCTCCAACGGCAGCCCCGCCTCCGCGAAACGGCCGGCCGTCCCGGTCAGCAGCTCCGCCGCCTCGTCGGTCCGCCCCTCCGCCGCCAGGCACAGCGCCCGCACCCGGTCGCAGCCCAGCAACACCGTGGAGCGCCCCAGGCGTTCGGCCACCGGCCGCACCTCCGCGAGCAGGGCCAGCGCCCCCTCCACGGCGTCGTGCCCGAGCAGCGCCTCCGCCAGCTCCTCGTGCCAGCGCAGCATCGACGGGTCCACCGTCGACTGCGCCCGCTCGTCGGCCTGTACCCGCCGCAGCGTCTCCAGGGCCGCCGCCACGTCGCCGTTGATCAGCTGGACGCGCCCGAGCGCGTACCGGCTGCGCGAGAGGAAGACCCGGTCGCCCTCCTCCTCCGAGGCCTGCACGCTCCGCCGCGCGTAGCTCGCCGCCCGCCCCAGGCTGCCGCCCGCGGTCTCGGCGAGCGCCAGCGCGTACCAGGCGGGGCCGGGGGACAGCCCCGCCTCCAGGGTGAGCGCCAACGACTGGCCGGCGTGGGCGAGGGCGGCCGGGCAGGCGCCGATCCGGGACTCGATCTCCGCGAGCGTGCGGTACAGCTCGATGGCGTCCTCGACCGAACCGCGCCGCTGCACCAGCGGCAGGAGCGCGTTCAGCTCGTCCCTCGCGTCGGTCAGCCGGTCGTCGAAGAGGGCGTGACGGATCGTCAGGATCTGGGCGGCGTTGCGGATGCCGAGCGGCCGCTCCGCGAGCTCCAGTTCCCGGGCCCGCGCCAGCACCGGCTCGGCGTCGGGGGAGCCGAGGGCCCGCTCCATCCGGGCCTGCACGGTCAGCGCCTGCGCGGCCGTGCGCGGATCGCCCACCGACGCGGCCAGCGCGGCGGATTCCATCGCCGCCGTCCGCGAACGCTCCGGATCGCCGTCCGCCAGCACGTACTTGACGGCGAGCCGCAGCTGCACGGCGGCCCGGAGCGCGGTCTCGCCCTCCGAGTCCTCCATGGCGTGCACGTACATGTCGTCGAGGTCGGTGAGGCCCTGGCCCGCGGTGTCCAGGACCGCGAGGCGGGCCCGCACCCGGTCGGTGGGGGAGGCGTCCCGGGCGAGGAGGTCCGTGGTGGCCCGCATCGCCAGGTCGGCCCGGGCGGCCCGGGCCGCCTCCTCCGCCGCGTCCACCAGCCGGGCGATCCGCCGCACCCCGTCCCGGCCGGGCGTCGACTCGGCGGCCAGCAGCGCCAGTTCGGCGGCGAGCGTGTTGTTCCCGCGCCGCCGGGCGGCCTCCGCCGCGGCGGCGACCTCGGCGGCCAGCTCCTCGTCCGGCCGGTCGGAGGCGAGCGCCCGGTGCCGTACCGCCTCGACCGGGTCGTCCACGACCTCGGCGAGCGCCGCGTGCCCCGCGCTGCGCTCGGCCCAGCAGGCGTCGTGCACCAGCGTGGACGGCAGCAGTCCGGCGGTGAAGACGAGCGAGCCGTCCTCGGCGAGGGAGACGAGCCCGGCCCGCTCGGCCGCCGCGAGCTCCGCCTCGGCCTCCGGCCGTCCGGCCCGCCGCACCAGCGTGGCCGAGGGGCGCAGCGCGAGCGCCGCGAGCAGCAGGGTGGCCCGGACCGGAGGGGGCGCGGCGCCCAGGAGCTGCCGGGCGAGGTCCCGGGCGCGGCCGGAGAGCGTCAGCGCCTCGGCGTGGTGCACGGGGGTGCGGGCGTCGGCGAGGGAGCGGCCGACGGCGAGCGCGAGCCGGGGGTTGCCGCCGCTCGCGCGGTGGATGCGGCCGGCCATCCGGGACGGCAGCCGGTGGTGGATGAGCAGTTCGGCGATCTCGTCGGCGTGCAGCGGCGGGACGAGCAGCAGATCGGCCTCGGAGGGCACCCACAGGTGCGCGGTGTGGCCGGCGCCGGGCCCCGGCCCGTCGGCGCGGTGGGTGTCCCCGTACGGCTCCGGGGTCTCGACCGCGACGACCCGCAGCGACGGCGGGGCGAGGTGGAGGGCGAAGCGGAGCAGGTCGGTGCTGTCGGGGTCGAGGAACTCGGCGCCGTCGACGACGAGCAGCACCGGGCCCCGGGAGGTCAGCACGCGCAGGATGCGGGCGATGCCCAGGCGCAGCGCGATCGGGTCCCAGCCGCCCTGCTGGATGGGCGCCTCGCGGCAGAGCATGGCGACGGCGGTGCGCTGCGGCCCGGGGAGGTCGTCGAAGACGCCGGAGGCGAAGACCCCGGAGGGCAGCGCGCCGGAGGCGCCGGGGACGGGGGACCCGTCGGGGTGCGCGGGGCCGTCCTCTCCCGGCGGGCCCGGCTCGGTGCGCGGGCCGGGCCGGGCGACGGTCGCCGCCACGGAGGCCACGAGCGCGGCCGCGGCGGCGCCGGGTATCGCCCGGTCGGCGGGGAGGGCGGCGAGCCACAGCACGGTCTCGCCGCGGGCCTCGGCGCGGGCGGCGGCGGCGAGGGCCACCTCGGTCTTGCCGACGCCGGCGGGCCCGGTGAGCAGCGCGCGGCCCCGGGCGTGCAGGACGGATTCGAGGCGGGTGAGCAGCTCCTCGCGGCCCACCGGGGCCGGCGGTCCGGCCGCGCCGGGGGCGCGTGCGGGCAGGGGGCCGTGCGGAACCGTCGTCACCTGGTCGCCACCTCCGCCCGTGGGCCCCGCCCATGAGCCCTGCGCAGAGGATACGGAGCCCACCGTCCGCGTCCAGGGCCCTTGTCCGGCATACGGACACCCGCCCGTGTCCCAGGGGCGCTTTCCGGACACGGCGACACCCCCGTGGTGTAGACCACGAGGGTGCCGCTGACCAGCAGTGATGCTGGTGTGGGGGGTGATGTTGGAGCAGTGGAGCGGTGGCTCAGAAGGTGAGGTTCCAGGAGTCGATGTAGCCGGTGTCACCCGTGGCCACATCGCGGACCTGCAGCTTCCAGGTGCCGTTGGCCACCTCGCTGGAGGCGTCGACCGTGTACGTCGCGATGACGTTGTCGGCGCTGTCCGAGGAGGAGGAGGCCTTCAGGTTGCGCACCGTGCCGTCGGGGGCGACCAGGTCGACGACCAGGTCCCCGCGCCAGGTGTGCTTGATGTCCACGCCGACCTTGAGGGCGGCGGGGGCGTTGCCGGTGCGGCCGGTGACGGCGATCGAGGACGACACGGTGGTGTTGTCGGAGATCGTGACGTCGTTGGCGTTCGTGAAGACGGTGCCCGGCTGGGTGGTGCCGGTGACCGCGTCCACGGTCTTGGCCGCGTCGGCGATGCCGGTGCCGCAGCCGCCGGTGCAGGCGCCGGAGGCGAGCGGGCGGGCGTTGTTCTTGATCGCCGACTCGATCTCGGCCGGGGTGAGCGTGCTCTTGGCCGACTTCAGGAGGGCGGCGAGGCCCGCGATGTGCGGAGCCGCCATCGAGGTGCCCTGGTAGGGCTTGTAGTTCTCGGCCGACTGGGTCGTCGTGCCCGAGTTCAGCGTGGAGTAGATCGCGTTCTCGGGGGTGGTGACGGTGCCGGGCGTGTCGGTGGCGCGGCGGGTCTCGCCACCGGGGGCGGCCACGTCCACCAGGGAACCGAAGTTGGAGTAGTACGACCGGACGGCGGCGCGGTTTGTCGACGCCACGGTGATGACGTTCGAGCAGTTCGCGGGCGTGAAGCCGGAGACGTTGGCGTTGCTGTTGCCCGCGGCGACGACGACGGTGGTGCCGCGCGAGACGGCGCCGTTGATCGCGGTCTGGTAGACGCTGGGGCAGGAGGCGCTGGCGCCGCCCAGGCTCAGGTTGACGACCTTGGCCGGGGTCGGGTTGGCCGGGACGCCCGGCACGGTGCCGCCGGAGGCCCAGGTGATCGCGTCGGCGATGTCGGAGGACGCGCCGCCGCACTTGCCGAGCACGCGGATGGGCTGGATCTTCGAGCTGTACGCGATGCCCGCGATGCCCTTGGTGTTGTTCGTGACGGCGCCGATGGTGCCGGCCACGTGGGTGCCGTGCCAGGAGGAGCTCGACGCCTTCGAGTTGGTGCCGCACTCGCCGTCGGTGGCGTTCCAGTCGCCCTCGTCCTTGGCGTCCGCGTCGCGTCCGTTGCCGTCGCGGGCGTCGCCGGAGCTGGAGATGAAGTCGTAGCCGGAGACGACGTTGGCCGCGAGGTCCGAGTGGGCCGCGTAGCCGGTGTCGATGACGGCGACGGTGACGCCCGAACCGGTCGTCTTGTCCCAGGCCGCCGGAACGTTCATGCCGCCGGTGGCCTCGAAGAGGTCCCACTGCTTGGCGTAGTCGGTGTCGTTCGGCGTGACGGCCATCGCGTAGGCGCGGACGTCCGGCTCGACGGTGGCGACGGACGGGTCGGCGCGGAAGGCGGCCATGACCTCGTTCACGTCCTGCGGCGTGGCCGAGTCGCCCAGGTCGACCAGGGCGCCTCCGCCGGAGAGGCGCCGCTCGAAGGCGAGCTGCTCGCCCGTCTTCGCGGCCTTCTCGGCGGTGTCGGTCTTCGCGGCGGCGTTGGAACCGGCCTCGGCGGCCTGGCTCTTGTACGTGACGATGACCTTCTCGACCGGAGCGCTCGGAAGCGCCCGCATCGTCTGCGAAGCCGGAGCCGGCTTCGGGGTCGGAGCGGCCGGGGCGGCGAACGCCCCGGTGGTGGTGGCAGCGGCACCGATGATCGCGGCGGTGGCGACCACGGATATGACTCTCCGCCTGGAACCGTTCAAAGTGAGTGGCCCTTTCGAGTTACGACGTAGGTGCGGAGCAGTGGCGGCGGCGCGGGAGTCGCGGTGCGAAGTGGGGTCGCGACCGTGGTCCCTGGGCTGGGGGGCCCGTGCGCCGCCACCGGCGCCGACGGCCCGGGTCAAGGCCGTCACCGGCGGTGGTCTCCCCGCATGCACCTGTCAGGCAGGTGCGCTGCGGGGGATGATATCCGCCGGTGCGGAGGACAGTAGGGAACGGGGAGGTGAACGCGATACGGGGAAAACCCTTGTCGCCCCTCACCGCCGGGGAGGGGTCCCCCCTGGGGGAAGCGCCGGGGGCGCCGGTGACCGTCGGGGGACGGGGGGACGCCGGAGGGCCGGAGGGAAGCCGCCGGGCCGCGCGGCCGCGCGGAGACGGGGCCCCGCGCGGGACACGGGCCCTGGCGGGACGGGGTGACGGGGGGCGGGGCGAGGGGTACGGGGCCGGGCGAGGGGCGCGGCGAGGGGCGCGGCGCGCGAGGGCCCCGCACGGCCCGGCGAAGGGGCGTGGTGCGCGGGCCGGGTGGGGGCGGCGCGCCGGGTCGGTGGTGGGTGACGCGCCGGGCCGGCGGGGGTGGGGGAGAGGGGAAGGGGCCCGGGCTCAGCCGAGTTCGAGGGTGGTGACGCCGAAGACCCGTTCCGTCGCGACCGGCCGCACCGGGCCGGTGTACATGCGGGCGGTCTCGAAGGTCGGCACGAGTCCGCGCTCCTCCGCGAGCCGGGCCGCCGCCGGGTTCGTCTCCGGCATGTCGACGGCGATCGCCCGCGCGCCGAACTCCCGGGCCGCCTCCGCCAGCGCGTCGAGCAGCGCCGCCGCGTCCGCCGGACCGTCCGCGAAGAGGGGGCCCACGCGCGCCTCGCCCTCGCAGGGCCGCACGACGCCGAAGCCGGTCACGCGGCCGTCCGCGACCCTGGCCAGCGCACGGTGGCCGGGGGCCGTCAGCCAGGCGGAGAGGAAGCGGGGCCGTTCGGCGTGGTGGCAGGCGGAGTCGTACGCGGCGAGCAGCGCGGGATCGACCCGCCCGGCCGGCACCACTCCCGTCACCGGGCGCTCGGGGGAGGGGACTTCTCCGACATAGCGGGCGGTTCGATGGGCGGGGACGAACCCGGACCTGCGGTAGTTGTCCTGCTGCGCAGGGACGCCGTCGAGGCCCACCACCCGTCCTCCCGCGTGCGCGAGCCCGGCCCGCCAGGTGGCGAGCCCCAGGCCCCGGCCGCGCAGTTCGGGCCGGACGAGGTAGAAGCCGAGGAAGGCGTACGCCTCGCCGTAGGTGACCACGGAGACGGCGGAGACCGGCTCGCCGTCGAGCCGCCCCAGGAAGAACCCGTCCGGATCCTGCGCGAAGAAGGCGTCGCCGTCCGCCCGGCCGGGGTTCCACCCCTCCTCGGCGGCCCAGGACTCCACGAGCTCCCACTCGGCGCGGGTGGCGCGGGAGACGACGAGCGAACCGGGGGAGAGCGAGGTCACGGGCGTTCCTTAGGGTGCCGAACCGGGCGAAGCGCCCCACCTTAGCGCTCTTCGTCCCCTCGCTCGGTGCCCCGCCGATCGATTCCGGCCGCCTCGGCCTGTCGTCCGGGCCCGCCGTCCGGGCCCGCCGTCCGGGCCTGTTGGCCGGACCTGTCGTCCGGGCCCGTCGTTCGGCCCCGGCGTCCGGACCCGGCGTCCGGACCCCTCAGTCCACCAGCCGGAGGCGGGTGTCGGCGACGGCGAGGCGGACGGTCTGACCCCAGGTCAGGTCGAGGGTGTCGGACTCGACGCCGTCGCCGAAGGCGACCAGCCGGTCCGACTCCACGGTGAGCCGCAGGCCCTCCTCCGCGCCGAGGACGCCTTCGACGCGGCTCGTCCCGGTCGTCGGCGACGGCCACGCCTCGCGGACGAACCAGGCGAGGCGCGGCTCCGTCGGCGACGGCAGGGCCAGCGCGCTGGAGCGCTGCTGCCAGAGCGAGCGGAGCCAGCCGGTGGCCCCCGTGCCGGTGCCGGCCAGCACTCCCGAGGAGGCCTGGGACTCGGGCCCGGCTCCCTCGGCGTCCAGGGTGTAGCGGGCGGTCTGGTGGCCCGGCGGACCCACGTAGATCTCGTTCAGCGCGAGCAGCCGCTGGCCGTCGTCCGTGGCCGCCGCGACCATGGTGAGCTCGTCGGCCGCGGCCCCGGGCCCGGCCGCGTACGGCAGCAGCCGGCGGGCGTCCGACGGCCGGTGGCGCACGAGCACGCCCGCGTTGCGCCCCGGATCGGCGTCGATGCCGACGACGGGCTGGCCGGAGAGGTACTTCGCGGTGTTCGCCACGAGCCCGTCCTGGCCGACGACCACCACCACGTCCTCGGGGCCGAAGAGGAACCGGTCCAGATCGGCGCGTTCCACCCGGGTCTGCCGCCACGTCAGCGGCACGGCCCCGGCGACGTCGGCGAGCGCCCGCCGGGTCCGCTCGTGGCGCTCCCGGACCTCGTCGGCCGAGCGGCCGCGCGCGGAGAGGAAGAAGGCGGCCTGCCCGTGCGTCCCGTGCCGGGCGAGCAGCTCCTCGTACTCCGTCCTGCGGTGCACGAGGACCGCCCGCGGGGCGAGGCTCACGCGCCCGCCCCGCCGCTGCCGCCGCCCAGCTTCGCGAGGAGGCCGGTGAGGACGTCGGGGGAGAGGGTGAGGTGCTCGATCCGGGGCAGCTGCTCGGCGGCCCGGGTGAGCGCCAGGGCGTGCAGGACGGCCGGTTCGGCGGTGGCGTGGGCCTGGAGCCAGGCCGTCTGCGCGGCGGCCCTGGCCTCGCCGACCTCGCGCGCCGCCTCGGCCTCCGCCCGCGCCAGGCGCACCTTCCGTGCGGCCTCGGCCTCCGCCCGCACCGCGTCGGCGGAGGCGGACTCCTCCGCCTCGCGCCGCGCGTTGGTGCCGCGCTGCTCGACGAGCCGCTCCTCCTGCCGGGCCAGCTCGATCTTGCTGGCCAGCTCGTTCTCGGCGATCGTCCGCTCGCGCTCGACGGCGACCGCGCGCCGCTCGTAGGTGGCCCGGTCGGCCTCCTGCTGGATCTGCTCGCGGGCGGGGGTGCGCAGGGCGCGCTCGACCTCGGGCTCGGGGCGGATCGCGACGACGCGGACGGCGACCACCTCGATGCCGGTCGCCGGCAGCCGGGGCTCGGCGGCGAGCCCGTCCGTGATCCGCTCGCGCACCGCCGCCACGCCGTCCACCAGGGCCTGGGCGAGCGAGGTCCGGGCGAGCACGTCGAGCGCGTGCTGCTGCGCGGTCTCGGTCAGCAGGGTCGCTATCTGCTCCAGCGGGGTCCCGCGCCAGACGCCCGTGTCCGGGTCGATGGAGAAGTCGAGCCGGGCGGCGGCGGTCGCGGGGTCCCCGATCCGGTACGTGACGGTGGACTGCACGCTCACGTCCTGGAAGTCCGCGGTGCGGGCGTGGAAGGCCATCGCGAGCTCCCGGTCGTCCACCGGCACCTCGGAGAGCGCCGCGCTGAGCGGCCGGAACCAGAAGCTGAGCCCGGTGCCGTCGTGCGCGAGCCGGCCGCCCTTCTGGTGGCGGATGTGCGCGGTGGGCGCGGAGCGGAGATGGCGCCAGCCGGCCCGGCGGGTGATGTCGGCCATGAGAGAACCCCCTTGTCGTCATCATGACGATAGAGTCGGGGACGGTTTGTCGTCAAGGTGACGCGAAGGGGGTGGAGTGGCTGGAGGGAGGGGAGGGATGGGAGGGGCAGGAGCGGTGGAAGTGAGGGGAGAGGTGAGGGAGGGGTGGAAGGGGCTGGTGTGGCCCGTCCGGCCCGTCCGGCCCGTCCGGGCCCGGCGGGTCCGGCGTGCGTTCCCGGGTCAGCGGGCGGGCTCGGCTTCCGGTACGGGGACGAACGCCCCGCTCAGCGCCTCGGCCAGGCCGGCTGCGGTCGGCGCGGCGGCCGGTGCCGGCACCGGCACCGGGCCGGAGGTCGGGGCGGGCGCCGAGGCGGGGACGGGAACGGGAACGGGCGTCGGGAGGGGGGCCGGGACGGGTGTCGCGGTGGAGGCCGAGGCGGGTGCCGGTGCCGGGGCGGGGAGGGCCGGGGTCGTCGCGGGGGTGGGCTCGGGCGTGGCCCCCGGCCCCGGCTTCCGCGACGGCTCCGGGGCGGCCGGGCCGCCCGTGGTGAGGAGGACGACGCCGCGGGCCGCGACCATCGCCGCCCCGGCGGCGATCGGCCAGCCCCAGGCGCCCGCCCGGAAGGTCTCGCCGAGCAGCGCCACGCCGATGACGGCCGCCGCCGCCGGGTTGGAGAGGTTCACGACCGCGAGCGGTGCGGCGAGCCCGCCCCGGTAGGCGGTCTGCGAGAGGAGCAGGCCGCCCATGGCGAAGGCGGAGATCAGCAGCGCGAGCAGGGCGGTCTGCCACCAGGCGGGCCGCCCGCCCGGCAGGCCGACGGCGAGCGCGGCGGTGAGGGTCTGGGTGAGCGCCGAGGCGACCCCGGAGGCGACCCCGGAGGCGGTGGCGTGCCCGAGCCCGCCGGCCCGCACGCTCCCGTCGGTGCGCGAGGCCCGCCGGTCGGCGCCGGGCAGCCGGCCGGCGGCGAGCGCCGCGATCAGCAGCGCCGTCGCCGCCGCGACCACCAGGGACTCGCGCAGGCTCAGCGCCTCGCCGGGGGCGGCCGGTCCGGTGACCGCGACCAGGCCGACCAGTCCCGCCAGGGTCCACAGCGCGCCCCGCCACTCGGTGCGGGACACCCGCCGGCGGGCGGTGCGGGCGGCCAGCGGCAGCGCCGCCACCAGGGTGAGCGCGCCGAGCGGCTGCACCAGCGTCAGGGGGCCGTAGTGGAGGGCGGCCACGTGGGCGAGCGCGCCGGCGGCGTTGAGGCCGACGGCCGACCACCACTGGCCGCGCGCGAGCAGCGCCCGCAGTGCCCCGCGCCCCGAGGGGGTGGAGGGGGCGGCGGCGAGCCGGGCCTGGGCGACGGCGGCGAGCGCGTACCCGGCGGCGGAGACGAGCGAGAGGAGCACCGCGAGCACGGTGCCGGCGGCGGTGTTCATCGCAGCGCCCCCGCCGGTACGGTCCCGGCGGCGGACCGCGCCCGGGGGAGGGCGGGCGGTTCGGCGGGGGGGTGCGCGGAGGACGACGACGGGCGGGCGGGCGCCGGAACCACGAGCAGCGCGAGGCCGAGGAGCACGGTCGCGGCGACCGCGTCGAGCCAGTAGTGGTTGGCCGTGCCGACGATCACGAGCAGCGTCAGCACGGGGTGCAGCAGCCACCACCGGCGCAGCGGCGAGCGGGTCGCGGCGATCAGGCCGATCGCGACCATCAGGGCCCAGCCGAAGTGCAGCGACGGCATCGCGGCGAACTGGTTCGCCATCGAGTCCGCCTCGGGGGCGGCGCCGTACACGGACGGGCCGTAGACCCGCGCGGTGTCGACGAGGCCGCTGGCGGCGAGCATCCGGGGCGGTGCGAGCGGCAGCAGGATGTGCAGTGCCAGGGCCGCGCCGGTGACCAGCGCCAGGACGCGGCGCGACCACAGGTAGTGGGCGGGGCGGCGCCAGTACAGCCAGGCGAGGAAGGCGATCGTGGCCGGGAAGTGGACGGCCGCGTAGTAGGTGTTCGCGACCCTGATCAGCGGCTCGCCGTGCAGCAGGAGCTGCTGGATCGCGCCCTCGCCGGGGAGGTGGAGGGCCCGCTCGGCGTCCCAGACGCGGTCGGCGTTGTGGAAGGCGCGCGTCTCGTGCCCGTTGGCGAGGAGCCGGCCGAACTTGTAGACGAGGAAGAGCCCGGTGACGAGCAGCAGCTCGCGCAGGAGCGGCGGCCGGGCGGCCCCCGCCGGGGAGGCGGGGCGGAGCCCGCGTGTCCCGCCTATCCGGGTAGCCATGGCGCGGCACTTCCCATCCGTCAATCGGTCAAATCTGCAACAAACGGAGGAACTCTAGATCCGATTTCATCGAGACGCAAGCGTCTCGATACGTTTGCGTCTCGATTGTGCACCCCCTACTCTCGTATGTGCAGAGAAAGGGTGCTCTCGCCCCGCGCGCAGAGCCCCGGAGCTTTCCGGGAGGGACCGATGTCCACACAGGCCGCCACCGCCGCCGCCCGCCGCAGCAAGCTCACGCCGGAGCGCGAGGCGGAGCTGTACGAGGCCGTGCTCTGCCTGCTGCGCGAGGGCGGCTACGACGCGGTGACCATGGAGGGCGTCGCCGCCCGCACCAAGTGCGGCAAGGCCACCCTCTACCGCCAGTGGGGCACCAAGCCGCAGCTCGTCACCGCCGCCCTCGCCGCCCGCCGCTGCGTGATCTTCACCGGCATCGACACCGGCAGCCTCGCCGGCGACCTGCACGAGGCCGCCCGGATCGCCTCCGCCCGCCACGAGCGCGACACCGAGCTCATGGAGGCCGTCGCCCAGGCCTACCTCCAGCACCCCGACCTGCGCACCGCGCTGCGCGACACCGTGATCGCCCCCGAGGTCGCCGCCATCGACGCCGTGGTCCAGCGCGCCGTCGACCGGGGCGAGGTCGCCGCCGACAACCCGGCCATCGCCTTCGTCGCCCCCAGCTTCATGGGCCTGCTCCGCATCGAGCGGCTCCTGGAGGACCGCTTCCCCGACGCCTCCGCCGCCCGCGCGTTCGTCGACGCCGTCCTCCTGCCCGTCCTGCGCGTCGACGGGTGACGCGGGCCGGGGGCGCGCACCCTGGGGCCATGCCCGCCACCACCCCGGACGCCTCCGACCTCCCCGCCGCCCCTGACCTCCCCGACGCCCCCGGCGTCCGCGTCCGCCGCGTCTACGAGGCCCCGTCTCCCGACGACGGGACCCGGGTCCTCGTCGACCGCCTCTGGCCGCGCGGCCTCGCCAAGGCCGACGCCCAGGTCGACGAATGGCCGAAAGCGCTCACCCCGTCCACGGAGCTCCGCCGTTGGTACCACGGGCCCGGGGAGGGCGACCACGACGAGTTCCGCCGCCGTTACGAGGCCGAACTGGCGGCCCCCGAGGCCGCCGCCGCTCTCACCCGCCTCCGCGTCCTCGCCGAGCGGGGCACCGTCACCCTCCTCACGGCCGCCAAGCACCCGGAGGCGAGCCACACCGCGGTCCTCAGGGACGAACTGACCTCCTGAGCGCGGCCCCTCGCCCGACGGCTCACCCCGGCCACCGGACCTGGGATCTGGGATCTGGGACCCAGGCCACCGGACGCCAGACCTCGGGCACCGGCCGCCTCCCGCCGTCGCCCCGCCGACCGGGCGGCCACGCCGACAGCCCGGCCCCGTCAGCCCGGCGTCCCGGTTCCCGTCAGCCGGGGCGCCTCCGCGGCGGCGTCCGGCGGCGCGGCACCCCCGGCGGCCCCGCGCTCCACCCGCCCGGCCAGCTCCCCGGCCCACTCCACCAGACCGGCCACGTCCACCCCGTACACCGCCCCGCCCGCCTCCGCGTGGCCGGCGACCCGCCCGGCGCCCCGCAGCAGCAGCCGCGCCCCGCCCGTCGCGTTCCCCCGCGCGGCGTGCGTCAGTCCCACGGCCAGCTGCGCCAGTCCCTGCCACAGCTCCCGCTCGTCCCCGGGCCCCGACTTCCAGGCGTCCTCGAAGACCTCGTGGGCATGGAACGGCATCCCCGCGTCCAGCAGTCGCTGTGCCTCCCGCAGGCTCTCCCCGGGCCGCCGCACCACCCCCTCGGGCTGGCGCGCCACCCCCTCGGAGCCGTACGGCAACGGCCTCCCGAGCCCGTCCCGGGGCCGCGCGTTCCGCGCCCGCCCCTCCGCGTCCCGGTCCCGCCCGCGTCCCGCCCGTCCGTCGTCCCCAGTCATCCCGCCATTCTCCGCCCCCGCCCCCGGCGGGTGATCTCCACCCGCGAAGTGGGGTAATGTTCTCCTGCACGCCGACGCGGGAACGCCCGCCGCCGACGGGCACCGGGACGTGGCGCAGCTTGGTAGCGCACTTGACTGGGGGTCAAGGGGTCGCAGGTTCAAATCCTGTCGTCCCGACTCGGGGTTCGCCCCGCAGTCGTAGATCAGGGGCCGTTTCAGAGCGATCTGGAACGGCCCCTGATCGTTTTTCTCGATCGTTCCCGGGACCAGGCGGGGACCGGCGCACGCGACCGGCCGACACACGCGCGGCCGACACGCGCGACCGGTCGGAGTGCGCTCCGACCCGGTCGGGGCGCACTCCGGCAGGCGGGTGGGGTCAGGGCTTCGGGACGGTGTCGACGTGGGTGGTGCCGGCGCCGCGGAAGCCGTCCACCGCCTTCTGGACGTCCGCCGGGGAGACCGCCTCGTCGGCCTTGTGGTAGACCCAGTCGACCTTCATGTCCCAGGTGCGCGGACCGCCGGTGAAGGGGAGGTCGATGAACCAGTTGCTGAAGTGGATGTCCATCCGCTCGCGCGGGACGTACTTGCCGGAGCTGGTGAACAGCTCCTTGCCGTCCAGGGAGTAGACGACCTTCCCGTCCATGGCGGTGATCACCATGGTGTGCCAGCCCCCGAGGCGCCGCTTCAGGGTGCCGTGGACCCGGTCCGGCGGGTCGGCCTTGTACCAGCTGACGTTGTCGAGCTGCGGACCCACCGAACCCCAGCCGCCGTTCGGCAGGTACTCGAAGTCGAGTTCGCTGTAGTTCTCCGAGGAGTCCGCGGGCGAGATCGGGAAGAAGGTCTGGACGACGTGGTCGCCGTCGCGCCCGCTCACGGGCTCGTCGCTGAGGTGGACCCGGGCGGCGAAGGTTCCCGTGAAGAAGTTCCGGGTCGTGGTCTGGACCTCGACCTGCGTGGTGCCCCGCGCGGTGCCGTCGGTGGAGGAGCGCAGCCGGAGGACCTTGCCCCCCTCGGCCGCCGGGTCGGAGGCGAAGGCCACGCCGTCGGCGCTCCAGGTGTCCTTGATGCCCGGACCGCCCCCACCGGTGCGGACCTCCCAGCCGTGCGCGCCGAGGGAGGGGTCGTCGGCGCCGGTGTAGTCGAAGTCGTCGAACAGGGTGCCCGGCGGTCCGGTGGGCGTCGGCGAGGCGTCCCGCGCGGGCCCGGCGGCGTCGTCGCCCCCGCCGGCCGAGGGGGCGGCGGAACACGCGGCGAGCACGCACAGGAGGGCGGGCAGCGCGAGCGCCGTCCACGCGCGGCGACGGGAGGTGCGGCGGGACGGGCTCACGCGGGCTCCTTGGGACGTGGGGGCGATGGCCGGGCGCGCCCGTGCCGAGGGGCCGGACGCTGCGCACAGGAAGGGAGGCGTCATCCTAGCGAAAGCTTTCGGCCATTCCGTCGCGTGTCCAGACCTGCCCTCCCCCAGGCCGGGACGTGTCCGGAGACATACCGATCCGGTCACGGCATTTGATCGGATCATGGCAAATCCGGATATGGGGCATGAGTCGACCGGAACCATCCGCTACGGTTCGCTCTACCCTTCAGCCTTCTCCTTCCCTGCACAAAAAGGCCGCACGAGATGCACCAAGCCTCCACGCCCTTCGGGCGCACACCGGAGTATCCGACGCAGTTCGGGGTGGCCGAATACAGTCCCCAAGAGCCTGATCCGGCACCGGTGTTCGTCGACCAGTCGGGTCTGCGCAGCCGTCTGTTCCGGCGCCTCGGCTGGCCGGTCTCCGTGGTCGGCGCGATCCTGGCGGCCGCCATGGGCGGCAGCCTGATCGGCATGCAGTCGGACGCCCCGGCGATGGAGGTCCCGCCGGGACCCGCGTACCTGCCCACCTCGGGCCCCCTGCCCCCCTTCTGGCCCTAGCGGGCGCGGACCGCGACACCCGCCCGAGAAGTCCGGCCCGCCCGCCGGACGCCGTGACCCGCCACGGCACACCGCGACCGCCGCCCCCGGAGCCGGGGCCCGCCGGCCGGCCGCGCGTGCCCGATCGCCCGCACCACCCCTCTCCAGGAGCGCCCTTGTCCCGCCACCAGCGTCGCCGGCAGTCCCCGCGGAGACCGCGCCGACTGGCCGCGCCACCGCTGCGCTTCTTCATGCCGCTGTCCCTGCTGGCCTGCCTGCTCGCGCTCCTCGTCCTCCGCGGCCTCGCCACCAACGAGGCGTTCCACGACACCCGGATCGCGACCTCGGTCGACAAGACGACCGTGCCGGAGAACCTGCTCAAGGGCGGCCCGGTCATCGACGCGCGCGGTGACAGGAACGAGAGCCCGGTGAGCTACCGGATCCCCGACCGCACCGTGGTCCTCAGCTTCGACGACGGCCCCTCGCCGGAGTGGACCCCGAAGATCCTGGACGTGCTCGCGGCCCGCGACGTCCACGCGGTCTTCTTCGTGACCGGCGCGATGACCACGCGCCACCCGGAGCTGATCCGGCAGATCGTCGCCGCCGGCCACGAGATCGGCGTGCACACCTTCACCCACTCCGATCTGGCGTACCAGTCCGAAGCCCGGATCAGCTGGGAACTGGCGCAGACGCAGCTGGCACTGGCCGGCGTCGCGGGCGTCCACAGCGCGCTGTTCCGCCCGCCGTACTCCTCCGACGCCTCGGCGCTCGACGACTGGAACTACCCGGTGATCAAGTACGTGGGTTCCCACGGCTACCTCACCGCGTTCATCGACCGCGACACCGACGACTGGAAGCGTCCCGGCGTCGACGCGATCGTCGAGGCGGCGATGCCCCGCAAGCCCGGCGCGGGCGCGCTGGTCCTGCTGCACGACGCGGGCGGCGACCGCACCGAGACCGTCACCGCGCTCGAGAAGATCATCGACAGGCTGCGGGGCGAGGGCTACCGCTTCGCCACCGTCTCCGAGGCGCTCGGCGCCACCGACGCCACCGTGCCGGTGCACGGCTACCAGCTGTGGGCGGGCAGGGTGTTCATCTGGGCCAGCCAGGCCGCCGTGCTCACCCTGCCGGTCCTGGTCACGCTGCTGGCCGTCGTCGGCTTCCTCAACTTCGGCCGGTTCGCGCTGATGCTCGTCCTCGCGCCGCTCCACGCCCGGCGCTCCCGGCGCCGGGACGCGTGGGGACCACCCGTCACCGAGCCGGTCACCGTCCTCGTCCCGGCCTACAACGAGCGCGAGTGCATCGCGAACACCCTCAACTCGCTGGCCGCCAGTGACTATCCGATCGAGGTCATCGTCGTCGACGACGGCTCCACGGACGGCACGGCGGACATCGTCGAGGCGATGGCCCTGCCGTTCGTCCGGCTGATCCGCCAGGCCAACGGCGGCAAGTCCAGCGCGCTCAACACCGGCATCGCGGCCGCGTCGTACGAGATCGTCGTGATGATGGACGGCGACACCGTCTTCGAGCCGTCCACCGTGCGCGAGCTGGTCCAGCCCTTCGGCGACGGGACGATCGGCGCGGTCGCGGGCAACGCCAAGGTCGGCAACCGGGAGAGCCTGATCGGCGCCTGGCAGCACATCGAGTACGTCCTCGGCCACAACCTGGACCGCCGGATGTACGACATGCTCAACGTCATCCCGACCATCCCCGGCGCGGTCGGCGCCTTCCGCAAGGAGGCCCTGCGACGGGTCGGCGGGATGAGCGACGACACCCTCGCCGAGGACACCGACATCACCATGGCGGTGCTCTGCGACGGCTGGCGGATCGTCTACGCCGAGCGCGCCCGCGCCTGGACCGAGGCCCCCGCCAGCCTCCAGCAGCTCTGGTCCCAGCGGTACCGCTGGAGCTACGGCAGCATGCAGGCGATGTGGAAGCACCGCCGCGCCGTCACCTCCCGCGGTCCGGCCGGACGCTTCGGCCGGCTCGGACTGCCGCTCGTCGTGATGTTCGGCGTGGTCGCCCCGCTGCTCGCGCCGCTGGTCGACATGTTCCTGCTGTACGGCGTGCTGTTCGCGGACGCCCCGATCACCCTCGCCAGCTGGGGCGGCTTCATCCTGCTCCAGGCCGCGCTGTCGTGGTACGCCTTCCGGCTCGACGGCGAGAAGCCCCTGCACCTGATCAGCCTGCCGATCCAGCAGCTGGTCTACCGGCAGCTGATGTACATCGTCCTGCTGCAGTCCGTGATCACGGCGCTGACCGGTGGCCGGCTGCGCTGGCAGAAGCTCCGGCGCACCGGCGAGGTCGCCGCACCGGTGGAGGCCTGACCATGACCGCATCCTTCGAGTCCGCCGGCGTCCACGAGACCCTCCGGCTGCGCGTCCCCGCCGCCCTGCGGCAGGAACCGGCGCGGCGGCCGGAGCCGGACCCCACGGCACCGTCCGGGGCCAAGGGCGGCCGGGACCGCTATCTCGACCTGCTGCGCGCCCTGGCGCTGGTCCGCGTGGTGCTCTACCACAACTTCGGCTGGTTCTGGCTGCCCGTCGTCTTCCCGTCGATGGGCGTGATGTTCGCGCTGGCCGGGTCGCTGATGGCCCGTTCCCTCGGCCGGCCCGCCCTCGGCGTCATCCGGGGCCGCCTGCGCCGCCTGCTGCCGCCGCTGTGGCTGTTCGGCGCGATCGTGGTCACCGCCCAGATCCTCGACGGCGACGGGCCCGACGCCGAGGGGCACCCCGCGTGGTGGTGGGGCAAGCTGCTGTTCTGGATCCTGCCGCTGAGCACCCCGCCGTACGCCGAAGCGCTGAACGGCTTCGACCACCTCGTGGGGCAGGGCTGGGCGGTGCAGGTCATCGTCCCGCTCTGGTACCTCCGTGCGTACCTCTGGTTCGTCCTGCTGTCGCCGCTGATGCTGTGGGCGCTGCGGCGGATGCCGGTGGTGACGCTGTCCGCGCCGCTCGCGCTGGCGATCGTCATGAACACGTTCTTCATCGACCAGGAGTTCCTCTACGGCCGGGTCTGGGAGAACACCAGCGACTTCGCCACCTTCGGCTCCTGCTGGATCCTCGGCATGGCCCACCAGGAGGGGCTGCTCAAGAAGATCCCGCAGTACGTCGTGCCGTCGGTCGCCCCGCTGATCATGGTGGCCGGCTGGTGGTACCTCCAGACCCGGCCGGTCGACCCGACCGTGCACACCGACATCGAGAGCTGGCCGGTCGCCCAGGCCCTGTGGTCCTTCGGCTTCGTCGCCCTCCTGCTCCACGTCAGTCCTTCCTGGGAGCGGTGGCCCCGGCCGCTGGAACGCTGGAACGGCCTGATCAGCCTGCTCAACGCCCGCGCCGTCAGCGTCTACCTCTGGCACCAGATCGCCCTGGTGGCCGCCATCCCCCTGATCGACCCCCTCTGGTCCGTCGGCTTCTTCTACGAGCACTTCCGATGGCTGCTGGCCAGCCAGTGGTTCCCGCTGATGGTGGCGATCCCGCTGATCGGACTGCTGGTGCCGGCCTTCGGCTGGATCGAGGACGTCGCCGCGAAGCGCCCTCCCCGGCTCTTCCCGTACCCGCGCCGCGTCCGGGGCCGTCGCCGGGCCGCCTGACGCGGGCCGGCCGACGGGCGCCGCGTGACGCGCGGTCGCGGGCCAGGGGCCGTTCCGGAGCGATCCGGAGCGGCCCCTCTCCCGTCACGGCGGTGGCTTAACCGGATCCGTTCACGACTGGACAACGTTGTCATAGCTCGGCAGAGTGGTGTCCGCACAGGTCGGACGGTTCTGGAGAGGTGGGGCGGGATGGTGTACGGAGCGCTGGACATCGGGGGTACGAAGATCGCGGGGGCGCTGGTCGACACGGAGGGGCGCGTCGTGGCGCGGTCGCAGCGGCCGACGCCCGCGCGGGACTCCGCCGAGGCGCTGATGGCGGCCGTGACCTCCGTCCTGGACGAGCTGGCGGACCGGCCCGAGTGGGCCGCGCTGGCCTGCCTGGGCATCGGGAGCGCCGGGCCCGTGAACACCTTCGCCGGCACGGTGAGCCCCGTGAACATCCCGGCCTGGCGCTCCTTCCCCCTGGTGGAACGGGTACGGAGCCACCCCGCCGTCCCCGCGGGCATCGAGCCCGTGCTCATCGGCGACGCCGTCGCGATGACGGCGGCCGAGCACTGGATCGGCGCGGCGAGGAACGCCGCGAACGCCCTGTGCATGGTCGTCTCGACCGGGGTGGGCGGCGGACTGGTCCTCGGCGGTGCCGTGCACGCCGGGACGACGGGGAACGCCGGTCACATCGGGCACATCACCGTGGACCAGAACGGCCCCGTGTGCCCGTGCGGCGCCCGGGGGTGCGTGGAGCGCTACGCCAGCGGCACGGCGATCGCCGCCCACGCCCTGGAGTCCGGCTGGACGCCCCCGGCCGGACTGCCCGCCACCGCCCGGGAGGTCGGGACCTCCGCCCGCGCGGGCGACCCGGGGGCCCTGGCCGCGTTCGACCGGGCCGGTCGCGCCCTGGCCGCCGCCGTCGCGGCGACCGCCGCGCTCGTCGAACTCGACCTGGTGGTCGTCGGGGGCGGCGTCTCCCAGGCGGGCGACGTGCTGTTCGCCCCGCTGCGGCGCCACCTCGCCTCCTACGCCGTCCTCGACTTCACCCGTGACGTCCCGGTCGTGCCCGCGGCGCTGGCCCTCGACGCCGGACTGATCGGCGCGGCGGCGGCGGGCCTCTCCCGCGCGGGAGCGGGGGCCGGGAGCCGCGCGACCCTCTGACGCCCGGTGACCGCGTCCGGCCTGCGCGCCCGGTCTCCGCGTCGGGCCTGCGCGTCGGGCCCGCGCGCCGCCCGCACGTCGGCCCCGCGCGTGCGGCCTCGGCGTCCGGTCGCCGAAGTCCGCCCGCCGGCGCACGCCACCACGCCCCGTCGGCCTGCACGTCCGTGCCGGCGCGCGCCCGTGCTGCCTTCCGGAGGCCCCCATCGACCGCGCGGGGCCGCCGCGCACTCCGCACCGCGAGGCCCGCGCGGGACTTCGGGTGGCCGGGGCGGAGCGGTACGCACCCCGGACGCCCGCGGGCTCCCCCCTCCGCCGAGGCGGTCGCGCCGTCCGCGTCCCCGCGCCGTCCGCGTCCCCGCGCTGACGCGCTTCCGCGCTCCGTCGGCGTCCCCCCCGCCCTGTCCGTTCACCCCAGGGAAGAACCTCATGGACCTCCTCCACAACACCCTCCGGCCCTACGACTGGGGCTCCCTGACGCTCCTTCCGGAGCTCATGGGGGAGCCGCCCACCGGTGTGCCCCAGGCCGAGCTCTGGATGGGCGCGCACCGGGCGGCCCCCTCCCGCGTCTCCAGGGGAGGGGGGCTGGTGCCGCTGGACCGGGTCGTCGCCGAGGACCCGGAGGGCGAGCTCGGGGCGGGGACGGTGCGGCGGTTCGGGCCGCGGCTGCCGTTCCTGCTCAAGCTGCTGGCCGCCGACGCGCCGCTCTCCCTCCAGGTGCACCCCGATCCCGCCCAGGCGCGGGCGGGGTTCGCGCGGGAGGAGGCGCTCGGTGTTCCCCTGGACGCGCCCCACCGGAACTACCGGGACGACCGGCACAAGCCGGAGATGATCGTGGCCCTCACCCCGTTCCGGGGGCTGTGCGGTTTCCGGGACCCGGCGGACTGCGCCGCGCTCTTCGACTCCCTGGGGGTGCCCGCGCTGCGGCCGTACGCCGAGACCCTGCGCGGCGCCCCGGGGGCGCGGGCGCTCGCGGAGGTCTTCCGCGCCTTCCTCGGGGCCCCGGCCGGTCTGCCGGGTGCCGTCGCCCGCGCGCTCGCGGCCGCCCCCGGACCGGGGGAGGACCGGCTCGACGCGTACCGCCGCATCGCGCGGGCCCGTCCGGGCGACCCCGGGCTGCTCTCCGCGCTCATGCTCCGGTACGTCGAACTGGCGCCCGGAGAGGCGCTGTTCCTCGGGGCCGGGGTGCCCCACGCGTACCTCTCCGGGCTCGGCGTGGAGGTCATGGCGAGCTCCGACAACGTCCTGAGGTGCGGGCTCACCTCCAAGCACGTCGACGCGGAGGAGCTCGCCCGGGTCGTCCGGTTCGACGCGCCGCCGCCCCGCGTGCTGACGCCCGGGGAGGTGGACGGCGAGGAGGCCTACCCGGCCCCCGTCGACGACTTCCGGCTCTCGCGGTACGTCCTCCGGGCCGGCGGGCCGCGCCGGCGCGCGACGCCGGACGCGCCGCAGATCCTCCTGTGCACCGCCGGGACCGTGACGGTCTCCTCGGCCGGTGCGCGCCTCGCCCTCGGCCCCGGGAGGGCCGTGTACGTGCCCGCGGGCGCCGGGGTCGAACTGGAGGGCGCCGGAACGGTTTTCCGCGCCACGACCGGTACGGCGCGCACGGGGGGCGAGGGGGTGCGGAGGGAAGGGGGAAGCCGGGCGCCGCACTTCGCGCGGGTGGGCGGAGAAGCGGGGGAGGAGAGCGGGCACCACGGAGCTTAACCGGTTATGTCACGGCTGTTGTTTCCGGTCGTCCGGAGCCCTAGCCTCGAATCGGCCGCCAGGGCCCGGAAAGCGCGTCCGCCGATCGGCGGACGCGCTTTCCGAACCGTATCGGCGGCCCCTCGTCCCCCCACTGCCCGGAAAGAGCCGCAGCACCGTCCGGGCAGTGGGGCCCGTTCCCGCACGCCTGCGCGGCCGGGGTGCACCCCGGCGGCTTCCCCGCCCGCCTACGCCCGCCGCGGCGGACCCGTCGAACCCCGCGGCGTCAGTGACGGCGTCGGGACCTGGCGGGAACCCCGGTGGGTGCCCTCGATGACCCCGAACAGGGTCCGGGCCACCTCGGCGCCGAACCGGTGCACGTCGTGGCTCATCGCCGACAGCGGCGGATGGGTCAGGCGGCACAGCTGGGAGTCGTCCCAGGCCAGCAGGGAGACGTCGTCGGGGACCGAGAGGCCCATCTCCGCCGCCACCGCCGCCCCGGCCACGGCCATGATGTCGTTGTCGTACACGATCGCGGTCGGCCGGTCCGGCGACATCAGGAGGCTGCGGGTGGCGCGCGCCCCCTCCTCGCCCACGAAACCGGTCGCCACCTGCCGCCCGCCGTCCAGGCCCAGTTCGGCCATCGTGGCCTCGAACGCGGCGGCGCGGATGCCGCTGTGGCCGAGCCCGGACGGACCGCCGACGCGGGCGATCCTGCGGTGACCGAGCGCCGCCAGGTAGCGCACCGCCTCGGCCGCCGCCGAGGCGTCGTCCGTCCAGACGGACGGGAACCCTCCCGTCAGGGAGGGGTGGCCGACGGCGACGGCCGGCATCCCGAGGGCCCGCAGGGGAGGGATCCGGGGGTCGTCCCGGTGGAAGTCGACGAGGATCGCCCCGCCGACCGTCCGGCCGCGCCACCACTCCTGGTACAGGGCGGACTCCTCCGCCAGGTCGCGGACGAGCCGCAGGAGCAGGGAGCAGGAGTGCTCGGCGAGGACGTCCTCGATGCCGGAGACGAACTCCATGTAGAAGGGTTCGAGCCCGAGCAGCCGGGCCGGCCGGCAGATCGCCAGGCCGACGATGCCGGCCCGCCGCCCGGAGAGGTTCCGCGCCGTCTGGTTCGGGCTCCAGCCGAGCTCCCGGGCCGCCGCGAAGATCCGCTCGCGGGTCGCCGCGGACACTCCGGGACGGTTGTTGAAGGCGAGGGAGACGGCGCCCTTGGAGACCCCGGCCAGCGCGGCGACCTCGGTGATCGTGACGCGCCGGCCGGGGGCGCGCGGGGCGGGGACGCTCACACCGCTCCCACGCTGAACAGGGCGCTCCGTACGGCCTCCGGGGCGCCGCCCGCCCAGCCGCTCACCGCGATCCGGACCTCCTCGCCCGGCAGCAGGGTGACCAGGCCGCGGTCGGCGCTCGCGGCCGGGTCCAGCCGGTCGGCCTGGAGCAGGAGGTCCCGGACGAGGGTGCGGGCGGTGACCGTCACGACCGAGGAGCCGTCGCCGGCCGGCTCGACCCGGACGTCGTAGGCGGGCGCCGGATGGGCGAACTCCCTCTCGTACACCGGGAGGTGGACCGCCCGCAGGCCGTCGGCGTCGGCGACGAGGAGTTCCTTGCCGGAGCCGGCCTCCGGCAGCAGCGGGGCCGGGACGGCCCGCCGCACCACGGTCCGGGCCGCCGCCTCCAGGTCGAGGGCGGTCTCCCGCAGCACGGTCCCGTCCGCGTGGACGCGGCGCAGGACGACGGTGGTGCGCCAGGTGGTGCCGGACTGGTTGTCGAGGGCCAGGACCGGGCCGTCCTCGGCGGGGACCAGGCTGAGCAGGCGGTCGGCGTAGACGCGGCGCAGTTCGTGGTGGAGCGGCTTGAGGCGTCCGTCGCCGTCGATGGCGGACCAACTGCTCACCGGCCAGCAGTCGTTGAGCTGCCAGACGACCGTGCCCGCGCAGACCGGCCAGTGGGAGCGCCAGTGCTCGATGCCGGCGGCCACGGCGCGGGCCTGGACGACCTGGGCGAGGTAGTGCCAGCGGTCGAAGTCGCCGTCGGGGAGGCCGAAGTGGCGCTCGATGCCGCGGTTCAGCTTGCCGTTGCCGTCCTCGGCCTTCTGGTGGTGGAGCACGCCGGGGGAGTCGGGGGCGAGCTCCTCGCCGGGCAGCGCGCGCCGCAGGGTGCTGATCGCGGGGGGCGCCTGCCAGCCGAACTCGGCGCAGAAACGGGGGACGTCGGCCCGGTAGGCGGCGTAGTCCCGCCGGTTCCAGACCTCCCACGAGTGGTGGGTGCCGTGCCGGGGGTCGTTGGGGTGGTGGTCCCAGGAGCCGGACCAGGGGCTGCCGGCGGCGTAGGGGCGGGTCGGGTCGAGTTCGGCGACGATCCGGGGCAGGATCCCGAGGTAGTAGCCCTCGCCCCAGGAGTCGCCGGCGAGCGGCTCCTCCCATCCCCAGTCGCGGAAGCCCCAGAGGTTCTCGTTGTTGCCGTTCCACAGGACGAGGCTGGCGTGCGGCATCAGGCGGACAACGTTGTCGCGCGCCTCCGCCTCCACCTCCCCGCGCAGCGGCTGCTCCTCGGGGTAGGCGGCGCAGGCGAAGGGGAAGTCCTGCCAGACCATGAGGCCCAGCTCGTCGCAGGCGTCGTAGAAGGCGTCGTCCTCGTAGATGCCGCCGCCCCAGATCCGCACGAGGTCGACGTTGGCCTCGGCGGCCTGGGTCAGGCGGGTGCGGTAGCGCTCGGGGGTGACCCGGGAGGGGAGCACGTCGTCGGGGATCCAGTTGACCCCGCGCGCGAAGATCCGCACGCCGTTGACGACGAAGGTGAAGCCGGTGCCGTGCTCGTCGGCGGAGCGGTCGACGGTCACCGTGCGGAAGCCGATCCGGCGCGACCAGGAGTCGAGCGGGGCGCCGTCCGCGTCCAGGAGCTCGACGTCGAGGCCGTACAGCGGCTGGGAGCCGTATCCGCGCGGCCACCACGGCTCCGGCTCGGGCACCTCCAGGCGCAGCACCGTCTCCGCGCCCTCGAAGACGGTCTCGGCGGCGACGCCGGCCACCCTCGCGCGCAGGGTGAGCGGGCGGCCCTCACCCGTCCCGGTGCGCGCGGTCGCGACCCGCAGCTCGACGCGGCCGGTCGTGCCGTCCACGGTGACCAGCGGCCGGACCTCGGCGAGCCGGGCGGTGGACCAGTGCTCGATCCGCACCGGCCGCCACATGCCGGCGGTGACCACGGTGGGGCCCCAGTCCCAGCCGAAGGAGCAGGCCATCTTGCGGAGGTACTGGAAGGGTTCGGGGTAGACGTTGGGCCGGTCGCCGGTGAGCGCGCGGACCCTCTCGGCCTCGTCGTACGCCGAGTCGAAGCGCACCTCCAGGGGGCCGCCGCGGCCCGTCACGTCGAAGCGGTGGACGCGGTGCATGTTCCGCGTCGAGCCGAGGGACTCGCCGTCGAGGAGGACCTCGGCGGCGGTGTCCAGGCCCTCGAAGACCAGCTCGGACCGCTCGTGCCCGCCGGTGCGGGCGGGGAGCTCCGTGACGTACGACCACGCGCGGCGGCCGACCCAGGCGATCGCGGTCTCGTTCGTGCCGAGGAACGGGTCCGGTATCACCCCGGCGGCGAGCAGGTCGGTGTGGACACAGCCGGGCACCCGCGCGGGGAGCAGTGCGCCTTCGTGGCGCAGGCTCCACCCCTCGTGCAGCTGGGTGACGTCCTTCATGGTGTGCGGCTCCAATCGCCTGACGGTGGGCGGGATGCGTGTACGGGCCGACAAGTTAGCCCCCTCTTTACTTAACTGTCCATGAACCGGTGAAGTGAACAGGGTCGAGGGGTGAGCCCGTCCCTTTTCCCTTGGCCTGTGGGGGCTGTTGGGCGATGCCCCTGGTAACGATTGGGCATCACGCTGGAAATCGGCACTTTACCGGTTCACGGCTGGCTGACATAGTGCCGTCATCCCACCGATGACCTGAGCCGTGACTTTGAAGGAGTTGGGCCATGGGGAACAAGAAGACGACCGCATTCTCGGGCGCCGTGCTGGCCGCCGTGATGCTGACGCTGCCGGCGTGCGGCGGCGGGGGCGGCGGTGCCACCGGCGAGGTGGCCGCTCCTCCGTCGGACCCGAAGGAGGTCTCCGGCGAGATCAAGGTCCTGACCCAGCGGACGGACCTGGTGCAGAGCGGGGCGCTGCAGGAGTACGCGGCCGAGTTCAACAAGGTCTACCCGAACGTCAAGGTCACGTTCGACGGCATCACCGACTACGAGGGCGAGGTGAAGATCCGCATGAACACCAGCAACTACGGTGACGTGCTCCTCATCCCCGGAGCGGTGGCCAAGAACGACTACCCGAAGTTCTTCGCCCCCCTCGGCACGGCCGAGGAGCTGTCGAAGTACCGCTTCTCCGACAAGGCCGAGGTGGACGGCAAGGTCTACGGCGTCGCCCAGTTCGGCACCGCCAACGGCTTCGTCTACAACAAGAAGCTCTGGCGGCGGGCGGGCGTCACCGAGTGGCCGAAGACCCCGGACGCGTTCCTGGCGGGCCTGAAGGCGATCGAGGAGAAGACCGGCGCCACGCCGTACTACACCAACTTCAAGGACGGCTGGCCGCTGGTCCAGTGGACCAACAACCTCGGGGTCGTCGGCTGTGACGCCCAGGCGGGCAACGCCCTCGCGGGCCCGGTCTCGCCCTGGAAGGCCGGCGGTGAACTGAACACCACCGACGGCCTCCTGTACGACATCGTGAAGCAGGGCCTGTCGGAGAAGGACCCGACGACCACGAACTGGGAGACCTCCAAGGCGCTCCTCGGCGAGGGCGAGATCGCCACGATGATGCTGGGCTCCTGGTCGATCACGCAGATGCGGGACGCGGCGAAGAAGGCCGGCGGCGAGGCGTCCGACATCGGCTTCATGCCCTTCCCGGTCCAGAAGGACGGCAAGCACTGCGCGGCGCTCGTCTCCGACTACCAGCAGGCCGTGAGCATCCACTCGCACAACAAGCCCGCCGCGCGCGCCTGGGTCGACTGGTTCACGGAGAAGTCCGGCTTCGCCGAGAAGGAGGGCGTGGTCTCCGCGGTCAAGTCCGCCCCGATGCCCGCCACGCTCCAGGACTTCGTTGACAACGATGTCACGTTCTTCGACCGCTCCGAGGCGAAGACCGCGGCCGTCAACGACATCGACGAGGCGGCCGAGATCGGCCTCAACAAGCAGGACTACCGCCAGAAGCTGATCGACACGGCCCGCGGCGCCGCGAAGGGCAGCCTCCAGGACTTCTTCGCCGACCTGGACAAGAGGTGGGACGAGGCGGCGAAGACCGCCGGCAGCTGACACCGGCGGAGCGGGCCCCGGCCGGACGACACCGGCCGGGGCCCCGGACCCTCCGCGGACGCGGACACGAAAGGCCGACATGACCCAGACAACCGACACCGCACCGGAGGGCGCCACCATGACAGGGCGATCCGGCACGGACGCGACAGACGAGGGGAGCGGCGGGCGGCGGGCGGCGGGCCGCCGGCACGGCCCCGCCGCCGGACGGACGAGATCCTGGCGGGATTCACCCCTGCGGCGGATCACGCCCTGGCTCTTCCTGGCGGCCCCGCTCGCCCTGCTGATCACGTTCACCTGCGTCCCGGTCGCGAGCATGATCTCGTACAGCTTCACCGACTGGGACGGCGTGAGCCCGGACCGGGAGAACGTGGGCTTCGACAACTACGTCCGGATCTTCACCCGGCCCGAGCTCTTCCGCGTCTTCTTCGTCAGCGGCTACTACCTCGCGGCGTCCGTGGTGCAGATCGTCGTCGCGCTGTACTTCGCGGTGATCCTCAGCTTCAACCTGCGGTTCCGGAACTTCTTCAAGGGGATCCTCTTCTTCCCCTACCTGATCAACGGCGTCGCCATCGGCTTCGTCTTCCTGTACTTCTTCCAGGACGGCGGCACCCTCGACTCGGTCCTGTCCCTGCTCGGCGTGAGCACCGACCACGCCTGGCTCGGCGATCCGACGTCCGCGAACGTCTCGCTGGCCGGGGTCTCCGTCTGGCGCTTCACCGGGCTGAACTTCGTCCTCTTCCTCGGCGCGATCCAGTCCGTCCCGGGCGAGCTGTACGAGGCGGCGGAGTTGGACGGGGCCGGCAAGTGGAAGCAGTTCCGCCACATCATCGCGCCCAGCATCAAGCCCGTCATCAGCCTCAGCGCCATCCTGGCGATCTCCGGCTCGCTGTCCGTCTTCGAGATCCCCTACATCATGACCGGCGGCGCGACCGGCACCCAGACCTTCGTCATCCAGACGATCAAGCTCGCGTTCCAGTTCAACAAGACCGGCCTGGCCTCGGCCGCGGCCGTGGTGCTGCTCCTGATCATCCTGCTGATCACCTGGATCCAGCGCCGGCTCGTGCCCGACGACAAGGTGGACCTCGTATGACCTCCCCCGACCTCACCACCGCCACCGTGAAGGCGAGTCGCACCCCCCGGCGCCGTCTGCCCGTCGGCAGCGCGCTGACCTACCTGTCGCTCCTCGTGGCGTCCGCTGCCGTCCTGATCCCGCTGGCCGTCGTCTTCCTCACCTCGCTCAAGACCTCGGAGGAGGTCGGCGACGGCAGCGCGCTGTCGCTCCCCGGGAACTGGCTCCACTTCGACAACTACGTCACCGCCTTCAATGACGGCAAGATGCTGATGGCGTTCGGGAACACCGCCTTCATCCTGGTCTTCTCGATCGGCGGCACGGTGATCATCGGCTCCATGACCGCGTACGCCGTCGACCGCTTCGACTTCCGGGGCAAGAAGCTCGTCATGGCCGGCTTCCTCATCGCCACCCTCGTGCCCGGCGTGACCACCCAGGTCGCCACCTTCCAGGTGATCAACGGCTTCGGCCTCGTCGACACCCGCTGGGCGCCGATCCTGCTCTACATGGGCACCGACATCGTCTCGGTCTCCATCTTCCTGCAGTTCATCCGGGGCATCCCCGTCTCGCTCGACGAGGCGGCCCGGCTCGACGGAGCCAACGCCTTCACGATCTACCGGAAGATCATCTTCCCGCTGCTCAAGCCGGCGATCGCCACCGTCGTCATCATCAAGGGGATCACCACCTACAACGACTTCTACCTCCCCTTCCTCTACCTGCACTCCGAGGACCTCGGGACCATCTCCACCGCGCTCTTCCGCTTCAAGGGCCCCTTCGGAGCCCACTGGGAGGCCATCTCCGCCGGCGCGATCCTCGTCATCGTCCCGACGCTGGTCGTCTTCCTGCTGCTCCAGCGGTGGATCTACAACGGCTTCGCGCGGGGAGCCACCAAGTAGCCCGGCACCGCCGCCCCGGGCACGGGGGGTCAGCGCGGCGGCGGGGAGGTGCTGCCCCGGGGAACGAAGTGCGCGTATCCCTCGCGGATGTCCTCGACCGCCTCCCCGTCGATCAGGGCGAGCAGGGCGGCGGCGGAACGGGCGCCGTACGCAGGGATGTCACGGGTGACGGCCGACAGCATCGGGCGCACCACCTGCGTCAGCGGCGACTCGTCCCAGGCGACGACCGACAGGTCGGCGGGGATCGACAGGCCCAGCTCCTGCGCCACCGCCATCGCGGCCACCGCCATGATGTCGTTGTCGAAGACGATCGCCGTCGGGCGCCGCGGTGCGATGAGCAGGGCCCGCGCGGCCCGCGCGCCCTCCTCGCCGGTGTAGTCGGTGTGCGTCAGGAGCGCCTCGGGGACGCCGGCCTCCCGGCAGGCCTCCGCGAGGGCGGCGTCGCGCACCGCCGTGTGCGCGAGCTCGGCGGGGCCCGCCACCCGCGCGATCCGCCGGTGCCCCAGCGTCGCCAGGTACCGCACGATCTCGTGGACGCTGGCGCCGTCGTCCGACCAGACGGCCGGCAGGCCGCCCGCCACCTCCGGTGGACCGATCGCCACCGCCGGCAGGTCGATGTCCCGTACGGCGCCGACCCGGGCGTCCTCGGAGCGCAGGTCCATGAGGAAGACGCCGTCGACCCGCCGCTCGCCCCACCAGCGGCGGCAGACCTCGATCTCCTGGACCTCGTCCGTGACCATCTGGAGCATCAGCGCGTACGAACGCTCGGCGAGCACCGACTCGACGCCGCTGATGAACTCCATGAAGAACGGCTCCACCCCGAGCGTCCTGGCCGGCCGCCGGACGACGAGTCCGACCGCCTGGGCCCGCCCGCCGGTGAGCGCCCGGGCGGCGCTGTTGGGCCGCCAGCCCAGCTCCTCGGCGATGCTCCTGATCGAGGCGCGGGTGGCCTCCGACACGCCGGGCCGGTCGTTGAGCGCGTACGAGACCGCCACCTTCGACACACCCGCCCGACGCGCGATGTCCGCCATCGTCGGCCGCTTCACTGCCACCCCAGCTCCATCCTGAACCCTCGACGCTCCGACCTTACCGCCACGGCGCGGGGCGGACGGGCGCCGCGGAGACCCGGCCGGGGCGGCCACCGCCCCGGCCCGCCGCGCCCCGGAGCGGCACCTCCGCCCCCGGTCCCGCCGGGCGCGCGCACCACCTCGAAGCGGGCCCGCGGGCACTGGAATCCGCGGCCCGCGCGGCGCATGCTTCTCCGAGAGCACGCCGCCGTCCTCGCCCCAGGGAGATCCCGGCCGTCCCCGGCCGCGGAACCGGGCTGCCCCGTACGCGGCGGACCCCCGCCCTGGCCCCGATGCCGCCGTCGGACGCGTGCCGCGGCACGGCCCGCCGCCGGCCCCGACGAAGGAACCCCAGGAGCCATGAACCGCAGCACCCTCGACCACCGCTATCGCGGGGAACACCCGATCCGCACCGTCCACTACCTCTTCCGGCCCGACCGCGCGCGGCTCGCCGGGGCCGTCGCGGTCTTCTTCGCCAAGCACGCGCCCGTCTGGCTGCTCCCGCCGGTGACGGCGAACATCATCGACGTCGTCGTCGAGCACCGGCCCGTCTCCGAACTGTGGTGGAACTGCGCCGTGATGCTCACGGTCCTCCTCCTGAACCCGCCGCTGCACCTGCTGTACGTCCGCTGGATGCACGGGGCGATCCGCCGGCTCGGCCGCGACCTGCGGTCCGCCCTCGTGACCCGGATGCAGCAGCTCTCCATCGGCTTCCACAGCCGCACCAGCTCGTCCGTGCTGCACGCCAAGGTGGTCAGGGACGTCGAGACGCTGGAGACGGGAGTCCAGCAGACGGCGGACAACGGCCTCACCGCCGTCGCGACCCTGGCCGGCGGCCTCGCCGTCATCGCCGTGGTCACCCCGGTCTTCCTGCCGGTCTTCCTCGTGCTCGTCCCCGTCGCCGTGCTGCTCATCGGCGCGCTGCGCGCGCGGCTCGGCGAGGGCAACACCTCGTACCGCCGCTCGGTGGAGCGCATGTCCGCCTCCGTCAGCGACATGACCACCCTCATCCCCATCACCCGCGCCCACGCCCTGGAGCGCACGGCCCTGGGCCGCGTCGGGCGCGAGCTCGACCGGGTGCAGCGGGAGGGGACGCGGCTCGACCTCCTCAACGCCCGCTTCGGATCCCTGTCCTGGGTCGTCTTCAACGGGCTCGGCACCGCCTGCCTCGCGGGCGCGGCGCTCGTCGCCTACTACGGCTGGACGTCGGTCACCCCGGGCGAGGTCGTCATGCTCAGCGCCTACTTCTCCACCCTCACCGGCGCCGTCACCAGCCTGCTCGCGCTCGCACCCGTCGTGGGCAGGGCGGTGGAGTCCCTGAAGTCCGTCGGCGAGGTCCTCCAGGCGCCCGACCTGGAGGTCAACGACGGCAAGGAGCGGGTGGACTCGGTGTCCGGGGCCTTCCGGTTCGAGGGGGCGGGGCTGACGCACGGCGACGCGGACCGGCCCGCGCTGAGCGAGGTGGACCTCGACGTGCCGGTCGGCACCACCCTCGCGATCGTCGGCGGCTCCGGGGCGGGGAAGTCCACGCTGCTCAACCTGGTCCTCGGCTTCCACCGCCCGACGGCCGGCCGGGTGCTCCTCGACGGCGCGGACATGGCCGGGCTCGACCTGCGCAGCTACCGCAGGTTCGTCTCCGTCGTCCCGCAGGAGTCCGTCCTCTTCGAGGGGACCGTCAGGGAGAACGTCACGTACGGCATGGAGGGCGTCGACGAGGCGACGCTGCGGCGCGCCCTGCGCGACGCGAACGCCGCCGAGTTCGTCGACGCGCTGCCGGACGGCCTCGACACGGTCGTGGGGGAGCGCGGCGCCCGGCTCTCGGGCGGGCAGCGCCAGCGGCTCGCGATCGCCCGGGCCCTCATCCGCGACCCCCGGGTCCTGGTCCTCGACGAGGCCACGTCGGCGCTGGACGCCCGCTCCGAGGCGCAGGTCCAGGAGGCGCTCGCCCGTCTCGTCGCCGGCCGGACGGTCTTCGTCGTGGCCCACCGCCTCTCCACGATCAGGCGGGCGGACCGGATCGTGGTGCTGGAGCGGGGCCGGGTGGTGGAGTCCGGCAGCCACCGGGAGCTGCTCGCCCGCGACTCGGCCTACGCGCGGCTGCAGGCCACCCAGTTGGCCTGACCCGTGGTGCGGCGCGGGGTGCCCTCCCGGCGCGGGGGACGGGAGGGCACCCGGGTGCTCAGCGGTCGGCGGCGCTGCCGCGGACGACGCAGGAGCGGCTGTTCTCCCAGCCCCAGCCGTCGCCGTCGGGGTCGGAGGCGGCGCCGGCGGCGCAGTACGGGTAGCCGTTCGGAGCCGTACCGCCGGTGCCGCCGGACCCGGTGTCGGCGGCGCTGCCGCGGACGACGCAGGAGCGGCTGTTCTCCCAGCCCCAGCCGTCGCCGTCGGGGTCGGAGGCGGCGCCGCTCACGCAGTACGGGTAGCCGTTGGGGGCGGTGCCGCCGGTGTCGCCACCGCCGCCTCCGCCGTAGACCGCGGCGCGCTTCGAGGTGGCGGCGATGCCGTCCGCGCCGTTGAAGAAGCGGTCGCCCCAGGGGGTGAGGGCGTTCGGGTCGAAGCCGGTGACCATGTCGAGGTACTCGACGCCGCTGCCGTTGCCGCTCCAGGACCAGCCGAGGTAACCGACGCGCAGCGAGCGGGCGGTGGCCATGATGGCGTTCTCGTCGGGGTTCCCGTCGCTGTGGCGGTCGCCGAACTCGCCGACCACGAGGGGCAGCCGGTTGTTCACGAAGTGGTTCAGGTAGCCCTGGACCTCGGCGGCGGTGTCGTACACGCCGTACATGTGGATCGAGAAGATCGTGTTGCGGCGAGGGTCGGAGGCGAAGACCGAGGCGGCGTTGTCGCGCATGGTGTGCGACCAGTCCTGGCCCCAGTTGGGGGCGTCGACCATGAGCGCGTTCTCGATGCCGGCGTTCCGGAGCTTGCCGATGGCGCTCTTGGTGGCGGCGGTCCAGGCGGTGTGACCGCTGTTGCCGAAGGGCTCGTTGCCGATGTTGACGACGACGTGGTCCTCCTGGCCCCGGAGGGCGCTCTTGACGCCCACCCAGTAGTCGGCGGCCTGGTCGAGGGTGGCGGCGGCGGCGTCCTCGCCGTAGCCGGTGGTGTCGTGCACCTCCAGGACGCAGATGACCTTGTGGGCCTTGCAGTCGTCGATGATCGACGTCACCTGGGAGGCGCTGGTCTCCGTCCAGCGGTCGCCGCTGGACAGGACGACGCGGACGGTGTTGGCGCCCTTGGCGGAGATGTCGGCGATGGCGTCGGTCTCGCCCGGGTACCAGGCGTGCGCGTGGTTGACCCCGCGCATCACGAACTCGCTGCCGTCGGCCTCGTACACGCGGCCGTCGGAGACGTGGATGCCGCCGTCGGCGGCCTGGGCGGATCCGGTGGGGCCGAGGACGGGCAGCAGCAGCCCGGCGGCGCCGGCGAGGGCGCTGCCCGCGGCCGTGCACCACGTTCTGCGCGATGACTTGGTCATGCCTCTCCTTGGAGGAAGACGGGGGGAAGGAACCCGTCCGCGCGAGGATTCCGACGATGTGACAACGTTGTCAGAATCCGGTGACCGAGCCGCTGGTCCGCGCGTCGGGGGGTGCCCCCATGAGGCACCCGGGGCCGGATCCGTGTCAAGCGCGAAGGACGCTTTCGCGGCCGGGGAACGGAACCGCACGACCGGTTCAGTGAACCCGCCCTGAACACGCGGCCGTTCCCCCCGTTCCTTCACCGGACGCGGGGCGCCCGTCCACTGAACCGCGGCGGGGCGAACCGAACGGCCCCCGGGCGACGCGGGCCGGGGGCCGCCCCGTGCCACCGGCGCCGAAGGCCGCGCCGGGCGCCGCACGGACCACGCGCGGGCGGGGTTCGACGGACGGCGTGGAGAGTGCGTGAACGAGTGGTGATCGCCTGTTGATCGGCCGTAGAGCCGGGCCGTGGAGCATCGGCGCCGTGGGGGAGGACGGACCGACGGTCACCACCGGACGCCGCCGCCGGCGGGCCGGGGTCCGCCCGCCCCCGGTCCCCGTAGTTGGCCATCCCACGGAAGGTGGACGAGGCATGGACGGTGTGCAGTCGCCGCAGTCGACGGCGGGCTTCGGAGAGCTGCTGAGGATCAGGCGCGAGCGGATCGGCCTGACCCAGCAGGTCCTCGCCGATCACGCGACCCTCAGCGTCCGGGCGATCCGCGACATGGAGAGCGGTCGGGTGCAGCGGCCCCGGCAGGAGACCGTCCGGCTGCTCGCCGACGCGCTGCGGCTGGAGGGGGCCGGTCGCACGGACTTCGAGGCGGCCGCCCGCAGACCCTCGCCCTTCGAGGAACCGCGCGACGAGCCGACCGCCCCGCCGGCCGCCCGGGGCGCGATCGTCGGCCGCGAGCTGGAGGCCGACGTGCTGACCGACGCCTTCGCCGTGCACGGCGACCGCCTGGTCACCGTCGCCGGACTCGGCGGCGTCGGCAAGACCCGGCTGGTCCTGGAGGTCGCCGGACGGCTGCACGCCTCCTCGCGGTGGTCCGTCCGCTGGGCCGACGCCTCCCGCCGGACCGTCACCACCCCCGAGCAGCGGGCCGCGCTCGCCCGGGCCATCGGCGGCCGGCCCACCCTGCTCGTCCTGGACGGCGCCGACGCGGGCGTCGACACGGTCCTGCTGGACGAGCTCTTCCAGCGCTGCCCGGGGCTGCGCGTCCTCATCACCGCCCGCGTCCCGCAGCCCCTCCCCGGCGGCCAGGTCATCCCCCTCGCCCCGCTGCCCACTCCCGACCCGGAGCTCGACCACGACCCCGCCGCCCTCGCGGAGGTGGGCGCCGTGCGCCTGCTCCTGACGCACCTGCGCCGGCTGCGCCCCGGCTACCGGCTGGGCCCCGAGGAGGCGCCCGCCGTCGCCGCGCTCTGCCGCCAGCTCGACGGCCTGCCCGCGGCCCTGGAGCTGATCGCCGGCTGGTCCACCGTGCTGTCCCCGCGCCAGCTGCTCGCCCGGCTCGCCGACGGGCCCTTCCACCTGACCCCGCCGCCCGCCTCGTACGCGGGCCGGGCCGACGTCGGCGCCGCACTCGGCGCGGCCCTCGACCGGCTGACCCTCGGCCAGCGGGACCTGCTGGAACGGCTCGCCGCCGAGCCGGGGGACTGGTCCGGCGAGGACGCCGTCGAGATCAGCGGCCGCCCGCCCCAGGAAGGACTGGCGGCCGTCCACGAACTGCTGGCCAGCGGGCTGATCCGCAGCGTGCCGGCCCGGGACGGGGTGCGCTTCACCGTGCTCAACCTCTGCCGCCGCTTGTGCGGTGCCGGCTCCGGCGCCTACCGGGAACTCGTTCCGGTCGCGTGACCCCCGCCCGGCCCCGTGCCACCACTCCCCCTCGCCCCGATCGGCGCGGTGCCGTGACGCGTCGCCCCGTGGTGGTCCGATCCGCCGTGCGCCGATCCGCGCCGGTCCGATCCGCGCCGGTCCGATCCGCGCCGGTCCGATCCGCGCCGGTCCGACCCGTGGCGGGACCGTCGCGATACTGCCCGCATCCTGCCGGACGAGCTGCCGGTCCGGCGTGCGGGACGTCCCTAGCGTTCTTCCCACGGCCGGACGGGCCGGAGCCCCGGACGCCACCCGGAGGCCCCCGGCCGCGCAGCGGGCCGCCCACCCACCACCCACCGACACAGAGGGTTCGCGCCGTGGAGCAGCAAGCCGTGGAGCAGCACGGAAAGGCCGAGCCGGCCGGTCTGGACGTCGTCGTGACGACCATGGCCTCCGACTCGCACACCTGGAACCTCGTCTTCCTCCAGCTGCTGCTGCAGGAGCTCGGCCACCGGGTCACCAACCTCGGAGCCTGTGTGCCCGACGAGCTGCTGGTCGCCGAGTGCCGCCGGATCCGGCCGGACCTCATCGTGCTGAGCAGCGTCAACGGACACGGCTTCCAGGACGGGCGCCGGGTCGTCGCCGCCCTGCGCGCCTGCCCCGAACTGGCCCGCACCCCGACCGTCATCGGGGGCAAGCTCGCCATCGAGGCCGACGGCGCCCCCGCGCGGCGGGAGGCCCTCCTCGCGGCGGGCTTCGACGAGGTCTTCGAAGAGGGCTCCTCGGCACGGGAGTTCGGCGAGCTGCTGCGGTCCCTCCCGGCGGGCGCCAAGGGCTCCCCGGCCCTGCCGGAGGCCGTCGCCGCGACCGGGGCCCGGGCCGTCGGCGCGGGTCCGCTGATCGTGCGGGGCGCCGGGCTGGCGGCGGCCGGACCCGACGTCCTCCGCGTCGGCACGGGAGCCCGGCGGTGACCGCCCGCCGCTCCGCCCCGCGGCGGCCGGCCGCCGGCCCGTCGTCCCTCGCCGACCCGGCTGCCGCGCCCCCGTACGCGTCCGCCGGCGGCGCGCGGGCCTCCGGCGGCTCCGCCGGAGCGCCTCCGTACGCCTCCGCGGACTCCCCGCGGGCCCCCGGCGGTCCCGCCGGCGCCCCGGGCCTCCCCGTCCGTCCCGGGGCCGGTCCCGCCACCGTCGGGTTCGGGGGCTTCGTGGCGCGCGCCCGGGCCGCCGGCGCGCTCGTGGTGCAGCCCCGGATGGGCATGGCCGACCCGGGGCGGATGCGCGCCGGGCTGCTCGCCACCCGGGGCGCGCGCGGGGTCACCGTCGGCACCCTCACCCTCGACAGCTACACCCGCACCGGCGACCTCGCCGCCGTCCGGCGCGCGCTCGCCGACGGCGCCGAGCTGAACGGCTACCCGATCGCCGGCCACCCCGCCCGCACGACCCGCGAGGTGCTGCGCGGCGTCGCGGGCGCCGGCTTCCCCGTGCAGGTGCGCCACGGCTCGGCGATGCCGGAGCACATCGTCCGGGCACTGCTCGCGGTCGGCCTGGACGCCACCGAGGGCGGCCCCGTCTCGTACTGCCTGCCCTACAGCCGTACGCCCCTGCGCGAGGCCGTCGACGCGTGGCGGCGCAGCTGCGAACTCCTGGCATCGGCGGAGGAGTTCGGCGCCACCCCGCACCTGGAGACCTTCGGCGGCTGCCTCATGGGCCAGCTGTGCCCGCCCAGTCTGCTCATCGCCACGAGCCTGCTGGAGGCGCTGTTCTTCCGGCAGCACGGACTGCGGAGCGTCTCGCTCAGCTACGCCCAGCAGGCCCACCCGGGGCAGGACGCGGAGGCGCTCACCGCCCTCGGGCGGCTCGCCGCCGAACTGCTGCCGGACGTCGAGCACCACATCGTCCTCTACGCCTACATGGGGGTGTTCCCGCGCACCCCCGCCGGTGCCGAGCTGCTCCTGGAGGACGCGGCCCGCCTCGCCGTACGGGCGGGCGCGGCCCGGCTCATCGTGAAGACGACCGCGGAGGCGCACCGCATCCCGACCGTGGCCGAGAACGTCCGCGCCCTGGAGGCCGCCTCCGCCGCGGCCGCGGACGAACGGGCCCGCCGGACGGCCGCCGGCGACCCCGGTGACGGGGGCGCCGGGGTCGAGGACACCGGGATCGAGGCCGAGGCGCGGGCCCTCGTCGGCGCCGTCCTGGAGCTCGATCCGGACATCGGCCGCGCGCTCGTCCGGGCCTTCGCCGCCGGCTACCTGGACGTGCCGTACTGCCTGCACCCCGACAACGCGGGGCGCAGCCGCACCGGGCTCACCCCGGACGGCCGGCTGTACTGGTCGGACACCGGGTCCCTGCCGATCGCCGGCCCCGGCGGCGACGGCCCCCGCCCGCCGATCCTCGGCTCGGCGGGTCTCCTCTCCGCCCTCTCCCACGTCCAGCGGGAGTACGACGGCCGCGCCGCCGCCCCCGCGCCCCACCGCCACCCGTCCGCCCCTCCCGGCCGGCAGGCCCGTACCCTTCCTGCCGTCCCGCACGACGTCCACGCCACGACGAGAGTAGGGACCAGCACGCCATGACCACCGACCGGCTCACGCCCCCCGCCGCCGACGGCGCCGCGCCCTCCGCGCCGATCCCGGACCCCGGCCGCCACCTCACCGCCCCGGCCACCCGCAGCGCCCTCCGGATCCAGCAGCAACTGCTCTTCTCCGCGCGCGAGTTCCTGCGGGGCGAGGGATTCACCGAGCTGCTGCCGCCGGTCATCGGGCCGGTCACCGACCCCGGGTCGCGCGGCTCCAAGCAGGTCGACATCGACTTCTACGGCCACCGCTACAAGCTGATGACGAGCGCCATCCTCTACAAGCAGGCGTCCCTCCTCGCCTTCGACAGGATCTTCTGCGTCGCGCCCAACGTCCGTCTGGAGCCGCTGGAGACCGCCGGGACCAACCGCCACCTCGCCGAGTTCCACCAGCTGGACGTCGAGGTGGCGGGGGCGAGCCGGGACGACGCCGTCGCGCTGGCCGAACGGCTCGTGGTGCACATGGTCGACTCGGCGGTGCGGACGATGCCCAAGGACTTCGCCGAACTCGGCCGGGACACCGACGCGTTCGCCGAGCTCCTGAAGGGTTCCTTCGGGCGGATGCGGCACGCGGAGGCGGTCGCCGAGCTCCGGGACGCCGGCCACCCGCAGAGCCCCGACGCGGAACTCGACTGGACCGGCGAGGCGCTGCTCTCCGCCCGCCGCGACCGGCCCTTCTTCGTCACCGACTACCCCAAGGGCTCGCGCGGCTTCTACGACCTGGAGGACCCCGCGCGGCCGGGCTTCCTGAAGAACTTCGACCTGCTCGCCGCCGAGGGGTACGGGGAGCTGTGCAGCGGCAGCCAGCGGACCAACGACTACGCCGAGATCGTCACCCGGATGCGGGAGACGGGGGAGAACCCGCAGAAGTACCGCTGGTACCTCGACCTGGTGCGCGAGGGGGTGCCCGGCAGCGCCGGCTTCGGCATCGGCGTCGAGCGGCTCACCCGCTACGTCACCGGGCTCGACGCCGTCTGGCAGGCCAGCGCCTTCCCGAAGGTGGCGGGAGTGGTCTCCCCGTGAGCGACCTCTCGGCCCCCGGCTTCCCCGAGGAGCAGGTCCGGCGGCGGGCCCGCGCCGGAGCCGCCGCGGCCTTCCCGCCGCCCGACGCCTACGGCACCGTCCTCTTCGGCGCGGGCGGGGGCGCCGGCGGCCGGTACGGCGCGGGCGGCCGCGACCCGCTCGACGCCCTGCGCATCGTCCCGCCCGTCTTCATGCCGCAGCGGCTCGCCCGCCTGATCGACCTCGGCCGGGAGCCCGACTACCGCGACGTCGAACTCACCACGCCGATCGGCGGGTTCGTCTCCCCGCTGCCGGTGTACGTCTCCGCCCTCGGCTCCACCCGGGCCGCCGGCGGCGACCTGGGCCTGGCGCTCGCCCGGCAGGCGGGAGCGCTCGGACTGCCCCTGGTGATCGGGGAGAACGTCGTCCCGGTCGACGGCTACGGACGCCTCGGCGAGGCCGTCGACCGGGCCCTCCTCGGCCGGCTGCGGGCCTACGCCGGCGAACTGCCCGAAGGCCGGGGCGGGATCGCCGTCCAGCAGTCCACCGAGGACGCCGACGCCGAGGTGTGGAACCTCGTCTACAGCGATCCGGCCGCGCTGCCGCTGCTGGAGAGCGGCCGGCTCGCCTTCGAGCTCAAGACCGGCCAGGGCGCCAAGCCGGGGCTGGGCGGGATGACCGTCCTGGACGCCGCGTCCGCCGCCCGGCTCGGCGACCGCTACGGCCTCGACGACGTCCTCGACGGCGGCCGGGTGCTGCGCTCCAGCACCCCCGGCACCTTCACCGCGGAGATCCTGCGCCAGCAGATCCGGCTGATGCGGAACAACTTCCCGCGCGCCCGTGTGTGGGTGAAGCTGCACCCCGGCCGGGACGTCGCCGAAGCCGCCCGGGTGGCCGCCGGGGCCGGTGCCGACGCCGTCACCGTGGACGGCGCCGAGGGCGGCACCGGGTGGGCGCCCGACGCCTTCCCCGCCGAGGTCGGCCTGCCGCTGGCCGAGTGCCTCCGCCGGCTCGCGGCCGCCGGACCGCCGCCCTGCCTGCTCGTCTCCGGGCGGATGTGGGAGGGCGGCCGGGCGGTGAAGAGCCTGGCGCTCGGCGCCCGCGCCGTCGGTCTGGGCCGGGCCGCGCTGCTCGCCGCGGCCGAGGACCCGGAGGCCGGACTGACCCGGTTCGCCGAGTGCCTCGCGCTCGAACTCCGCATGCTGATCAGCGCGCTCGGGAAATACGCGCCCGCCGCTCTGGACCGGGACGACGTGTGGTCCCCGGAATTCTCCGGAATCACCGCCGGGGGATAGCGGAGAGAAACACCCGAACTCTTCTCCCCTTCCCCTCGGGAATTTTCCTGCGGACCCCCTCCCCGCATTTCCCCCTCGTCTTTCCGGCCCTTCGCCGGCCCTTTCGCCGGCCCCCTTCGCGCCGTCCCCCGGCCCTTCCCCCGCAGCCCGACGCGGTGCCTCGCGCACCGCGTCGGGCTGCCGCGTTGTCCGGCAGCTTCGCCCGCCGAGCGGCAGTTGAAACTGCCGATGGACTTCCCGGAATACTGCCGATCGGCGCCGGAGGGGCGTCCTATCGTCGAGACGACCACCCGCAGCGTCGCTAATTCATCGGGGTTGGATGATGGAATCTCGCGGTTTTCCCTTCGTATCCGTCGCACGCCGGTTCCCGGACCGTCCGGCCCTCAGGTCCGGCGGCCGGACCCTGTCCTACCGGGAGCTGGACGAGCTGAGCGGCGCCCTCGCCGCCCGGATCGCCCCCGGGCGGACCGTCGCCGTCACCGGCCGCGACCGGACCGACCACGTGGTCGGCCTGCTCGCCGCCCTCCGGGCCGGCGCCACCTACCTGCCGCTGGACCGGGAGGCGCCCGAGGAGCGCAACCGCTGGATCCGCGAGGACGCCGGAGCCTCCCTCCTCCTCACCGAAGGCGTCCTCACCGAAGGCCTCCCCACCGGGGGTCCCCTCGCGGAGGACCGGCCCGCGGAGGGCCTCCCCGCCGAGCAGCGGACCACCGGTGACGCCCCCGCCGCGGCCCGGGACGGACACGACCGCACCGCCACCGCCGGCTACCTCGTCTACACCTCCGGCACCACCGGCCGCCCCAAGGGCGTGCACGTGCCTTTCGCGACGCTCGCCGGCCATCTGGCCGCCGCCGCCGACCGCTTCGGCCTCACCGAGGACGACGTCGTGCTGCACCTCGCCCGGCCCACCGTGGACGTCGCCGTCGAGCAGGTCCTCACCACCCTCGGCGCCGGCGCCTGCCTGCTCGTCCCCGAGCAGTCGCTGCTCGCCCCCGCCGCCCTCCTCGCCCTCCTCGACGCCGAGGGCGTGACCGTGGCCAACCTGCCCGCCGGCTACTTCCGGGAAGTGGTCGCCGCGCTCCCCGGGGGCGGCCCCGCGCCCCGCTCGCTGCGCCTGATGATCTCCGGCAGCGACCGCCTCCACCCGGCCGACGCCACCGGCTGGCGGACCGCCACCGGCGTGCCGCTCCTCAACGCCTACGGGCCGACCGAGACCGTCGTCACCGCCACCGTCCACGCGACGGAGGAGCCCGGGGCCGGGGCGGGCACCACCGTCCCCGTCGGCCGCCCGCTCGGCGACCGGACCGCGTACGTCCTCGACGAGCGGCTGCGGCCCGTCGCGCCCGGCACCGCGGGCGAGCTGTACCTCGGCGGGCCGCTGCTCGCCTCCGGGTACCACGGCCGCCCCGGTCCCACCGCGGGCCGGTTCGTCGCCGACCCCTTCGCCGGCGGCCCCGGCGCCCGGATGTACCGGACCGGCGACGTCGTCCGGCGGTCCGCCGACGACGCGCCCCTGGAGTTCGTCGGCCGCGCCGACCACCAGGTGAAGATCCGCGGCTTCCGCGTCGAACCCGGCGAGATCGAGGAGGTCCTCGCCGGCCACCCGGCCGTCTCCGCCGCCGTCGTCGTCGCCCACGAGGACCGCCTCGCCGCCTACGTGACCGGCGCCGCCCCCGACCCGGCCGCCCTCCGCGCCCACCTGGCCGACCGTCTCCCCGAGCACATGGTCCCCGCGACCGTCACCCCGCTCGACGCCTTCCCGCTGACCCCGGGCGGCAAGGTCGACCGGGCGGCCCTGCCCGCGCCGCGGCCCGAGCCCGCCTCCCCGGCCGGCCGCCGCCCGCCCCGCACCCCCGCCGAACAGCTGATCGCCGCCGTCTGGGCGGACGTCCTCGGCGTCCCCGAGGTCGGCGCCGACGACAACTTCTTCCACCTCGGGGGCGATTCGCTGACCGCCGTCCGCGTCGTCGGCCGCGTCTTCGACGTCTTCGGCATGATCTCCCCGTACACGATCTTCGACGCCCCGACGCTGGCGGAGTTCGCCGCCGCCGTCACCGCCGCCTCCGACACCGGGGACCGCTCCCCGCTCGTCCGCACCGGCGCCACCGACGCCCCGCTCTCCCCCTTCCAGCGCGGACTGTGGTTCCTCGACCAGTGGAACCCCGGCGCGCCCACCTACATCGTGCCGTGGGTCTTCCGCTTCGACGGCCCCGTCGACCCCGCCCTGCTGCGGCGCGCCCTGGCCGGCGTCGTCGAGCGGCACGAGGCGCTGCGCACCACCTTCACCCTCGGCGAGGACGGCCCCCGGCAGCTCGTCCACCCCTCCCTGGAACCGCCGTTCACCGTCCACGACACCACCGCCGAAGCCCTCGACGGGCGGATCGCCGAGGACGCGCTCGTCCCCTTCGACCTGGAGACCGGCCCCCTCGTCCGCGCCCACCTCTACCGCACCGGCGACACGTCCACCCTGCTCCTGCTCCTCCACCACATCGTCTGGGACGAGGGCTCCCTGCCCGTCCTGGAGCGCGAACTCGCCGCCCTGTACGACGCGGCGGCCGCCGGCCGCACCGCCGCCCTGCCCGAACCGCCCGTCCAGTACGCCGACTACAGCCTCTGGCAGGAGCGGGACGACACCGCCGGGCGCCACCTCGACCACTGGCGCGAGCTGCTGCGCGACGCCCCCACCGAGTCCCCGCTCGCCACCGACCGCCCCCGGCCCGAACTCCAGTCCTTCCGGGGGGCGTTCCACCGCTTCGCGATGCCCCGCCCGGTGGCCGAGGCCGTCCGCGCCCTGGCCCGCGAGGAGGACGCCACCCCCTTCATGGTCCTGCTCGCCGGACTCGCCCTCACCCTGTACCGCCGCACCGGCCGCGACGACCTCGTCCTCGGCTCCCCGGTCAACGTCCGGGGCCGCGCCGAGACCGACGCCCTGATCGGCTACTTCGTCAACCTGCTCCCGCTGCGCCTCCGCCTCGACCCCGGCACGGACTTCCGGGACCTCGTCCGGCACGTCCGCGAGGTCGCCATCGACGGCTACCGCCACCAGGAGACCCCCTTCGACGCCATCGCCGCCGCCGTCATGGAGGAGCGCCCCGACGACCGTGCCGAGGACCGCAACCCGCTCTGCCAGGTCCTGCTGGAGCTCCACCCGCTCGACGACCGCCCGCTGACCGTCGGCGGCACCCGCGTCACCCGCGCCCTGCACTCCAACCCGGTCTCCCGCTTCGACCTCTCCGTCTCCGTCGACGACCGCGGCACCGACTTCACCGGCCGGTTCGAGTACGACTCCGACCTCTTCGACCCCGCCACCATGGCCGCGCTGTGCGACGCCTGGCTCGGCACCCTCGCCGCCGCCGTCGGCACGCCCGTCCACCGCCTCTTCGAGGACCGCGCCGCCCGCCGGCCGCACGCCCCCGCCCTCGTCCTCGGCGAGGAGCGCCTCGACTACGGCACCCTCGACACCCGGGCCAACCGGCTCGCCCACCACCTCGCCGGCCTCGGCATCGGCCGCGGCGACACGGTCGCCGTCCTCGTCCCCCGCGGCCCCGACCTGGTCGTCGCCCTCCTCGCCGCCCTCAAGGCGGGCGCCGCCTACACCCTCCTCGACCCGGACTTCCCGGCCGAGCGGCTGGCCGGAGCCGCCTCCGACGCCGGCGCCGCCCTCCTCGTCACCCACCGGGGCGCCACCCCGCCCTTCCCCGTCGCCCGCCACCTCGACCTGGACACCGACGCCGCCGCCGTCGCCGCCCGCCCCGCGCACGCCCCCGGCGTCCCGGTCACCGGCGACGACCTCGCCTGCGTCATGTTCACCTCCGGCTCCACCGGCCGCCCCAAGGGCGTCGCCGTCCCGCACCGCGCCCTCACCACCACCTACCTCGGCCAGGACTACGCCCGCTTCGGCCCCGACGAGGTCTGGCTCCAGTGCTCCCCCGTCTCGTGGGACGCCTTCGCCCTGGAGCTGTACGGCGCCCTCGCCTTCGGCGGCACGTGCGTGCTCCAGCCCGGCCAGCGCCCCGACCCGCAGACCGTGGCCGAGCTGACCCGCCGCCACGGCGTCACCCAGCTCCAGCTCTCCGCCAGCCTCTTCAACTTCCTGCTGGAGGAGTTCCCCGACACCTACGACGACCTCAAGGTCGCCTTCACCGCCGGCGAACGGGCCTCCGTCACCCACGTCGCCAAGGCGCTCGACCAGTACCCGGACCTCGTCGTCGCCAACGGCTACGGCCCCGTCGAGAGCCTCGGCCTCACCACCTGCCACCGCGCCCGCCCCGAGGACACCACCGGCGCCTCCGTCCCGATCGGCCTCCCGCTGCACGGCAAGGACGTCCACGTCCTGGACGAGCTGCTGCGCCCCGTCCCCGACGGCACCACCGGAGAGCTGTACGCGGCCGGCGACGGCCTCGCCCTCGGCTACCTCGGCCGGTCCGCGCTCACCGCCGAACGCTTCGTCGCCGCCCCCTTCGGCCCGCCCGGCGCACGCCTCTACCGCACCGGCGACCTCGGCCACCGCACCCCCGAGGGGATCCTGGAGATCACCGGACGCGGCGACGAGCAGGTGAAGATCCGCGGCTTCCGGGTCGAGCCCGGCGAGATCGAGGACGCCCTCACCCGCCACCCGTCCGTGACCGGCGCCGCCGTCACCGTGTACGAGCCCGCCCCCGGCGACCGTCGGCTCGCCGCCTACGTCACCGCCGCCGCCGGCGCCCCCGCCCCCGACCCCGGCGCGCTCCTCGACCACCTCGCCGGACTGCTCCCCGAGCACATGGTGCCCGCCACCGTCGACGTCCTGGACGCCCTGCCGCTCAACGCCAACGGCAAGACCGACCGCCGCGCCCTGCCGGCCCCCGCGGAGCGCCGCCCCGAGGCCTCCGCCGACCCCCTCGACCCGGACCAGCGCGTCGTCGCCGACGCCGTCCGCGCCGTCCTCGGACTGGCCGACGACCCCGGCCCCGACGCCGACTTCTTCCGCCTCGGCGGCAACTCCCTGCACGCCGTCCGCGTCGCCATGCGCCTCTCCCGGCACCTCGGCACCCGCGTGCCGCCGCAGACCGTCTTCCGCGGCCGGACCGTCGGCGCCATCGCCGCCCGGCTGGCCGCCCGATGACCCGGCCGCCGCACCGCCCGTCCGCCCGCCGTCCGCACCGACCGAAGGGAACGAGGCCGTGAGCCCGTCCGCCGACCCGACCGCCGTACCGCCGGCCCCCGGCCCGACCGGCACCGCCGCCGGGGCCCCGGTCCGCACCGCGCCCGTCTCCGGACTCCAGCGCGGCCTGTGGTTCCTCGACCGGTGGAACCCCGGGGCCACCACCTACACCACCCCCTGGACGTACGACGTCACCGGACCGCTCGACCTCGCCCTCCTCCAGCGGGCCCTGGACCACGTGGTCGACCGCCACGAGGCCCTGCGCACCACCTTCGCCCTGCACCCCGACGGCCCCCGCCAGCAGGTGCACCCCGCCCTCGCCGTCCCGCTCGACGTCACCGACCTGCGCGACCTGCCGCGGGAGCGGCGCGACGCGCGGGCCGGGGAGCTCCTCGCCGCACGCGCCGCCGAACCCTTCGACCTGACCGCCGGGCCGCTGCTGCGCGCCGCCGCCCTCAGGATCGCCGACGACCGCACCACCCTCCTGTTCGTCGTCCACCACATCGTCTGGGACGGCTGGTCGGCCGACCTCTTCGACCGCGAACTCACCTCCGCCTACGGTGCCCTGACGGAGGGCCGGGAGCCGGACCTGCCGGTGCTCACCACCCAGTACGCCGACTGGTCCGAGGAGCAGCGGCACGCCTCGTACGAGGACCACTTGACGCACTGGAAGGCCGTCCTCGACGGCGCCCCCACCCTGCTGGACCTGCCCGGCGACCGGCCCCGGCCCGCCGAGCGCGGCCACCGCGGCGCCACCGAGCACTTCGGCCTCGTCCCCGGCACCGCCGCCCGCGTCCGGGCCCTGGCCGAGGAGGAGGGCGTCACCCCCTTCACCGTCCAGCTCGCCGCCTTCGCCCTGCTGATGGGCGGCTGGACCGGCGCCGACGACCTCCTCGTCGGAACCCCCGTCACCACCCGCGACCGCCCCGAGGTCGAGCACCTCCTCGGCTACTTCGTCAACCTGCTGCCGATCCGCGTCCGCCTCGCCCCCCGCGCCACCTTCCGCGAGCTGGTCGCCCAGGTCCAGGACGCCGCCCTCGACGCCTTCGGCTACCTCGACGTCCCCTTCGACCAGCTCGTCGACCTCCTCGGCACCGCCCGCACCCCCCAGCACCCGCCGCTCGTCCAGGTGGTCTTCGGCGCCCACGCCGAGGACCGCGCCCCGCTCGCCCTCGGCACCGCCACCGCCACCCGCGCCGTCCGCTCCACCGGCACCAGCAAGTTCGACCTCACGTGGTCGGTCTTCGAGGGCACCGGCGACGGTCCGGACGGCGAACTGCGCGGCGAGGCCGAGTACAGCGGCGACCTCTTCGACCCCGGCACCGTCCGCCGGCTCGCCGCCGGCTACGCGGCCCTCCTCGACACCGCCCTCGCCGACCCCGACGCCACCGTCCGCCGGCTCACCACCACCGGGCCCGCCCACCGGCCCGCCCGCCTCGACCCCGGCCACTGCCTCCACCACCTCTTCGAGCGGGCCGCCGACGCCCACGGCGCGCGCCCCGCCCTCACCGACGCCGACGGCACCCTCGACTACGCCGAACTCGACCGCCGCGCCAACCGGCTGGCCCACACCCTGATCGACCACGGGGTCCGCCCCGGCGACCGGGTCGGCCTCCTCATGGAACGCACCGCCGCCGTCCCCGTCGCCATCCTCGCCGTCCTCAAGACCGGCGCCGCCTACGTCCCCGTCGACCTCGCCGCCCCGGCCGAGCGCGCCGCCCTCGTCTTCGGCGACACCGACGTCGCCCTCGTCCTCACCGACCGGCCCGACCGCGCCCCCGACGGCCCCTGGACCACCCTCGACCTCGTCGCCGGCGCGGCCGGGATCGCCGCCCGTCCCGACCACCGGCCCCCCGCCGCCGGACGCCCCGGCGACCTCGCCTACCTCATCTTCACCTCGGGTTCCACCGGCCGTCCCAAGGGCGTCGGCGTCGCCCACGAGCACGTCAGCCGCCTCCTCGACTCGGGCCGCGACCACTTCGGCTTCGGCCCCGACACCGCCTGGACCCTCTTCCACAGCTACGCCTTCGACTGGACCGTCTGGGAACTCTGGGGCCCCCTCCTGCACGGCGCCCGCCTCGTCGTCGTCCCCCACCTCACCAGCCGCTCGCCCGACGAGTTCGCCGGCCTCCTCGACGACGAGTCCATCACCCACCTCTGCCTCACCCCCTCCGCCCTCCGCCAGCTCGAACCCGCCCTCCGCCGCCGGCCGCGCGCCCTCCCGGCGCTGCGCTGGATCATGCTCGGCGGCGAGGCCCTCGACCCGGCCGTCGTCCAGCGCTGGCACGACCTCGACCCGCTGCCGCCCGCCCGCCTCTGCAACCTCTACGGCATCACCGAGACCACCGTCCACGTCACGATCCACGACGTCGCCGAGGGCGGCACCGGCTTCTCCCGCAGCCTCGTCGGCGAACCCATGGCGCACCTCACCGCCCTCGTCCTCGACGACTGGCTCCGCCCCGCCCCGCCCGGCGTCCCCGGCGAGCTGTACATCGGCGGCGGCAGCCTCGCCCACGGCTACTGGGGCCGCCCCGGCCTCACCGCCGGACGCTTCGTCGCCGACCCGTACGGCCCCCCGGGAGCCCGCCTCTACCGCACCGGCGACGTCGCCCGCCGCCTGCCCGACGGCGGCCTGGAGTACGTCGGCCGGGCCGACTTCCAGGTCAAGCTGCGCGGCTTCCGCATCGAGCTCGGCGAGATCGAGAACGTCATCGCCGCCCACCCGGGGGTCGACGCCTGCGTCGTCACCGTCCACGACGACCGCCTCGCCGCCTACGTCACCGGCGACGCCCCCGCCCCCCAGGACCTGCGCGACCTCGCCGCCCGCTCCCTGCCCGCCTACATGGTCCCGGCCACCGTCACCGTCCTCGACGCGCTGCCGCTCACCGTCAACGGCAAGGTCGACCGGGCCGCCCTGCCGGACCCCGACCGCGTCGCGGCCGCCCCCGCCGGCCGGCACGCCGAACCCCGCACCCCCGAGGAGGAGCTCTTCGCGGCCGTCTGGACCGACGTCCTCGGCGTCGCCGGCATCGGCGTCCACGACGACTTCTTCCACCTCGGCGGCGACTCCATCCGGGCCGTCCAGCTCGCCGGAGTCCTGCGCGACCGGGGCTGGGAGGTCACCCTGAAGGACGTCTTCGACGCCCCCACGGTCGCCGGACTCCTCCCCCTCGCCCGCCCCGTGGCCGCCGACCCGGCCGCCGACCGGCCGTTCGCCCTCCTCGACGACGAGGACCGGGCCGACCTCCCGCCCGGCGTCGTCGACGCCTACCCGATGGTCTCCATGCAGCTCTCCATGGTCTTCCACATGGAGGTCGCCGGCGGCACCGACAGCTACCACAACGTCAACTCGTACCGGATCTCCGGCGCCTTCGACGAGACCGCCCTGCGCCGCTCCGTCGAGGAGGCGATGGCCCGCCACGCCGTCCTGCGCACCGGCCTCGACCTCTCCGGCTACGGCGAACCGCTCCAGCTCGTCCACGGCGCCCTGCCCGCCCCCGTCGACGTCGCCGACCTGCGCGACCGGACCCCCGGCGACCAGGACGCGGAGATCCGGGCCGTCTTCGACGCCCACCGCGACCGGCCCTTCGACCTGACGGCGCCCCCGCTCTTCCGGATCACCGCCCAGCGCCTCGCCGAGGACGCCTTCCAGCTGACGGTCTCCGAGCACCACGCCATCCTCGACGGCTGGAGCTTCACCTCGCTCCTCACCGAGCTCCTCGAACGGCACAGCGCGCTCGCCGCCGACCCCGCCTCCGCGCCCGCCCCGCCGCCGCGCACCGCCTTCCGGGACTTCGTCGCCGTCGAACGGGCCGCCGCCGCCGACCCCGACTCCCTCGCCTACTGGCACGGCCGGCTGGACGGCGCCACCGGACAGCTCTGGCCCGGCAGCGAACACGTCCACGAGCTGCCCCGCACGGTCGAACGGGTGCTGCCCGACGCCCCCGGACAGCTCCGCGCCGCCGCCGACGCCCTCGGCGTCCCGGTCAAGTCCGTCGCCCTCGCCGCGCACCTCCACGCCCTGGCCCGGATCACCGGACGCCGCCGGGTCACCACCGGCCTCGCGATGAACGGGCGGCTCGAACGGCTCGGCGGCACCGAGGTCTACGGCCTCTTCCTCAACACCGTGCCCCTCGTCGCCGAACCCGGCGACGACCTGGCGGCCCTCGTCCGGCACGTGCACCGCGAGGAGCTGGACATGATGCCGCACCGCCGGGTCCCCTTCGCCCGGCTGGCCCGGATGATGGCCGACACCGCGCTGGACAGCCAGTTCGGCTACCTGCGCTTCCACGCCCTCGGCCGGCTCAGCGCCACCCGCATCGAGGACGGCCGCATCGGCACCGAACCCACCCTGCGCCACGAACCGAACAGCTTCGCCTTCGGCGCCTCGCTGATCCAGGACCCCGTCTCCGAGCGCGTCCTGCTCGCCGTCGACCACCAGCGCGCGCTGGTCGACGACGCGACGGCGGAGGAGTTCACGGAGGCGTACGCGGAGGCCCTGGCCCGCCTCGCCGCCGACCTCCGGTGACACGGGGCGGGCCCGCCGCCCGCCCCACCGCCGCCCTGCCCGTCACCGCCCCGCCGTCGCCGTCGCCGTCGCCACCCCGCCGCGCCCGGCGGTCCGCCGCGTCCGGTCCTCCCGTCGTGCCCGGCAGTCCTGCTGCACCCGGATTCCCCGCCGCACCCGCACCCCTGCCGCACCGGCACCCCCGCCGTATCCGTACTCCCTGCCCCGCGCCGTCCCGTCCCGCCCGACCACCGACCCGTCACCCAGGAGCGCCCTCGCATGACCACCTTCGCCGAGCCGTCCGCCGCCACCGCCCCGTCCGCCGCCGCCGTCCCGTCCGCCGCGCCCGCCGACCTCCTCTCGCGGTTCCGGGCCGCCGTCCTCGCCGCCCCCTCGCGCACCGCCGTCCACGCCGCCGACGGCAGCCTGGACTTCGCCGCCCTCGACCGCCGCACCGCCGCCCTCGCGGGCGCCCTGCGGGCCGCCGGGGTCCGCCGCGGCGACCGGGTGGGCGTCCACCTCGCCCGCACCCTCGACCTGCCCGTCGCCCTGCTCGCCGTCTGGCGGGCCGGCGCCGCCTACGTCCCGCTCGACCCGGCCTACCCGGCCGGGCGGACCGCCTCCACCGCCGCCGACGCCCGGCTGACCGCGGTCGTCAGCGCCGACGCCGCGCCGCCGGTCCCCGCCGGGGTCACGGTGCTCCGCCCGGACGCCACCGGCGACGCGCCCGCCGACGCCTTCGTCCCGCACCCGCTCGACTCCGCGTACGTCATCTTCACCTCCGGCTCGACCGGCCGGCCCAAGGGCGTCGAGGTGGCCCACGGCTCCGTCGCCGCCCTCGTCGCCGCCCTGGAGGAGAGCGGCGCCTACCGGACCGGCCCCGGCGTCGTCGCCTGGAACGCCAGCGTCTCCTTCGACGCCTCCGTCCAGCAGTGGGCCAGGATCTGCCGGGGCGACACCCTCGTCGTCATCGACGACGAGCGGCGCGCCGACCCGGCCGCCCTCGTCCGGCTCCTCGCCGAGCACGCCGTCACCGACCTCGACCTGACCCCCTCCCACTGGCAGCTGCTCCGCGAACCCTTCGCCGGCGCCCGCGTGCCGCGCCTCTTCATGGGCGGCGAGCCCGTCCCCGCGCGGACCTGGCGCGAACTGGCCGACACCGGCGTCGACGCGATCAACCTGTACGGGCCCACCGAGTGCACCGTCGACGCGATCACCGCCCCCGTCGCCGGACCGGTGCCGCACCTCGGCGAGCCGCTGCCCGGGGTCCGGGCCCACCTCCTCGACGCCCGGCTCGCCCCGGTCGCCGCCGGCACGGTCGGCGAGCTGTACCTCTCCGGGCCCGGCCTGGCCCACGGCTACCCGGGGCACCCGGGCCTGACCGCGGGCCGCTTCGTCGCCGACCCGTTCGCCGCGGAGCCCGGCGCCCGGATGTACCGCACCGGGGACCAGGCCCGCAGGTCCGCCGACGGCCTCCTGGAGTACGTCGGCCGGGTCGACCGCCAGGTCAAGCTGCGCGGCTTCCGCGTCGAGCTCGGCGAGGTCGAGCACGCGCTCGCCGCCCTGCCCGGGGTGGGCGCCGCCGCCGTCACCGTCCACGAGCCGGCCCCCGGCGACCACCGCCTCGCCGGGTACGTCACCGGCGCCGGCCTCCGCCCCGCCGACCTCCTCGCCGAGCTGCGCCGCACCCTGCCCGCCCACCTGGTGCCCGCCACCGTGACCGTCCTCGACGCCCTGCCGCTCACCCCGAACGGCAAGACCGACCACCGCGCCCTGCCCGCTCCCGCCGCCGCACCGGCCGAGGAGGCCGCCGCGGGCGGGGGAGTGGCGGAGCAGGTCGCCGAGGTGTGGCGGACCGTCCTCGGGCTGACCGAGGTCGAGCCCACCGACGACTTCCTCTCCCTCGGCGGGCACTCGCTCGCCGCCCTCCGCGTCGTCCACCTGCTGCGCCGCCGGCTCTCCGTGGAGATCCAGCTCCGCCAGCTCCTCGACGCCGCCGACCTGGCGGACTTCACCGAGGCCGTCCGCCGGGCCGCCGCCGCCGGACCGGCCGCCGCGCGCCCGGCGCTCACCGCCCGCCGGGACGTCGTCCGATGACCCTGCCGCCGCCCGCCGTCCCGCCCGCCGTCCGCCCCGCCTCCGCGCCCCCGCACCCGGTGGCCCGCCCGGCCCTCCCCGACCGCCCGGCGGCCCCGTACGCCCCGGCCGCGCGGGTCCCGCGCCCCCGCATCGAGGGCGACTGGTTCCTCGTCCCCGCACCGCAGCGGCACCGCCCCTTCCGGCTGTTCTGCTTCCCGCACGCCGGCGGCGACGCCACCGCCTACACGCCGCTGGCCCACGCCCTCGCCCCCGTCGCCGAGGTCTGGGCGCTGCGCCCGCCGGCCCGCGGCGGCCGCAGCAGGCATCCGATGCCGTCCGACTTCGACGCCCTGGTGGCCGCCGTCGCCGAGGCGCTGACCCCGCACCTCACCGGCGGCGCGGGGAGCCGCGTCGGCTTCTACGGGCAGAGCCTCGGCGCCCTCCTCGCGTACGAGGTGGCCAGGGCGCTGCCCGCCGACCGCCGCCCGGAGCTGGTCGTCGCCGTCGGCGCCCCGCCGCCCGCCGAGTGGAGCGGGCGCCGCGGCAAGGACCCGGACGCCGCCGAACTCCTCCGCATGACCGGCCTGGAGGACCTCGTCCGCGCCGATCCGGTCCTGGCCGACCTCGCCCTCGCCACGCTCCGCGCCGACCTCGCCGTCAGCGGCACCTACCGCCACCGCCCGCACGCCCCGATCGGGTCCGCGCTGCACGCCGTGGCCGGCGCCGACGACCCGATGCTCGCCACCGGCGGCCTCGGCGGCTGGGCGGCCCACACCCGCGGCGCCTTCACCCAGCGCGTCGTCCCCGGCGGGCACCTGCTCGCCACCGTCGACCTCCCCGGCCCGGTCGACCTCCTCGTCTCTCTCGTGACCGGCCGCCCCGCGCCCGTCGCGTCCCCCGCCACCCCCAGGGAGCAGTGATGCTGACCACCACCACCGCCGTCGACCTCACCGACCCCGCCCTGTGGGCCCGGCCCGACACCCCGGAACTCGTCGACGCGCTGCGCCGGGAGGCGCCCGTCCACCTCACCGACACCGCCGACGACGGTCCCGTCTGGTCGGTGCTCACCTACCGGGAGTCCGCCGAAGTGCTGCGCAACGCGGCCGCCTTCAGCTCCGAGTCCGGCTCCCTCCTGGGCGCCGGAGAGGGGAACGTGCCGGTCGGCTCGGGCCGCATGATGGCCCTCACCGACCCGCCCCGCCACCGCGAACTCCGCGCCCCCGCCAATCCCTTCTTCTCCAAGAGCGGGGTGAAGGGGGCCGCCCGCTCCATCGCCGAACGCGCCGGCGAACTCTTCGACCGGGCGGTCGAGCAGGGCGAGACGGACCTCGTCGACGTCGTCTCCGCGCTGCCGCTCGCCGTCATGTGCGACCTGCTCGACGTCCCCGAGGAGGACCGCGACATGGTCGTCCGGGTCTGCGACGTGGCCTTCCTCGGCCGCACCCCCGAGGAGCGCAGGGCGGGCCACCAGCAGCTCATCCCGTACCTGCTGCACCAGGTGATGCTCCGCCGCTCCGACCCGCGCGACGACCTGATCTCGATGATGGCGACGTACCGGGTCAAGGGGCGGCTGCTGCCGGTCGAGGACGTCGTGCTCAACCTCGACAACATCGTCGTCGGCGGCGTCCAGACGGTCCGTCACACGGCCGCGATGGGCCTGCACACCCTCGTCCACCGCCCCGACCTGTGGCAGGGCCTCCAGCGCGGCGAGGTCTCGATGGACACCGCCGTGGACGAGCTGCTCCGCTGGACCTCGGTGGGCCTGCACACCCTGCGCACCGCCTCCCGCGACATCGAGCTGGGCGGCCGGCGGATCCGCCGGGGCGACCGGGTGGCCGTGTGGGTGTGGTCCGCCAACCGCGACCCCGAGGCCTTCGACCGGCCGGAGGAGATCCTGCTCGACCGCTCGCCCAACAAGCACCTGGCCCTCGGACTCGGCGCCCACTACTGCATCGGCGCGCCGCTGGCGAAGGCGGAGCTGAGCGCGCTGTACACGGCCGCGCTGGAGAGGGCGGCCCGGATCGAGCCGGCCGGCCCGGTCACGTACAACCGCTCGATCATCAACTTCGGCCTGGACCACTTCCCGGTCCGCATCACCCCCAGGTGACCGGCGCCCGCCCCGCCCCGCCTCGCCCCGCCCCGCCTTCTCCTCCCGCCCCGCCTTCTCCTCCCGACCTGCCCGACCCGTTCTCCCCGTCCGTCCCGTCCTCTCCGCCCGACCCGTCCGTCCCGTCCTCTCCGCCCGACCCGCCCGACCTGCCCGACCCGCCCGACCTGCCCGACCTGCCCGACCCGTCCGACCCGTCCGTCCCGTCCCCCCTCTCCCGCGGTCCCCCGCCCCCGGCACGCGCCGGGGGCGGGGGACCGTTCGCGTGCGGCCGGGGCGGGCCGCCGGAAGTGCCGTAACTGCCGCTCACCTGCCGGAGCTTGTGCCGCTCGGGCCGGTCCCGCGCCCCTACCTTCGAATCACCGCCAGGGGCACCACCCACACCAAGGAGAGACCACCATGAGCAACCCGTTCGAGGACGACAGCGCCACCTACCTGGTCCTCGTCAACGACGAGAACCAGCACTCGCTCTGGCCGGTCTGGATCGACGTGCCGGAGGGCTGGACCACCGTCCACGGCGAGGCCGGCCGCCAGGAGTGCCTGGACTGGATCGAGGCCAACTGGACCGACATCCGCCCCGCGAGCCTGCTCGCCTCCCTCGACGCGCGGTGAGCGCCGCCATGCCGACCTGGGAACTGAACCCCGGCCGCCCGGCCCTCACCCACGTGCCGCCCGCGGCCGGCATCGCCGAGGCGTGCGCGTGGCTGCGCGAGCACGAGGCCGAGCTGACCGCCGCCCTGCACGAGCACGGCACGATCTTCCTGCGCGGCCTGCCGGTGGCGACCAGCGCGGACGTCGCGGCCGTCCGCGACGTGCTGATCCCCGAGCCGACCCCGTACCGCGAGAAGGCGACCCCGCGCAGCGAACTCGGCGACGGCGTCTTCTCCTCCACGGACCTGCCGCCCGCGCAGTCGATCCGGATGCACAACGAGAACAGCTACACGCTCACCTTCCCCGGCCGGCTGCTCTTCGCCTGCCTGACGGCCCCGGAGGCCGGCGGCGCCACCCCGACCGCCGACGTCCGCAAGGTCCTCGCCGGTCTCCCCGCCCACCTGGCGGAGCGCGGACGCACCTCCGGCTGGACCCTGACCCGCTCCTACTCGGACTACCTCTCGCTCGGCTGGCGCACCGCCTTCGCCACCGAGGACCGCGCCGACGTCGAGGCGTACTGCCGGGAGAACGGCATCTCCTGGGAGTGGCAGCCGGACGGCAACCTCCGCACCAGCCAGCTGCGTTCGGCCACCGTCCACCACCCGGTGACGGGGGAGGAGGTCTGGTTCAACCACCTGGCCTTCTGGAGCGAGTGGTCGCTCGACCCGGACATCCGGGAGGCGATGGTCGACGAGTTCGGCGTCGAGGGCCTGCCCTTCCGGACCGGCTTCGGGGACGGGGAGCCGCTGACCCGCGAGGACGTCGACGCGCTGAACGCCGCCTACGACGCCGCCACGGTCCGCGAGACCTGGCGGGCCGGCGACGTGATGCTGGTCGACAACGTGCTCTGCTCGCACGGCCGCGACCCCTTCCGGGGCGACCGGAAGATCGCCGTCGCCATGGGCCGCCCGGTGGAGCTGGACGACTGCCGGCCCACCGTGCGCCCCACCACCGCAGTACCCGCCTGAGGCCATCCGACCACCGTCCGCGCCGTGACGTGAGCAGAGGAAGCACCGTGATCCCGGTTTCGTACGCACAACAGCGTCTCTGGCTGATCGACCAGATCGAAGGGCCGACCGCGCTCTACAACCTGCCTTTCGCGGTCCGCCTGCGAGGTCCGCTCGACACGGCCGCGCTGCGCGCCGCGACGGCGGACGTGGTCGCCCGGCACGAGGTGCTGCGGACGGTGTTCCCGGTGGCCGGGGGAGTCCCGGTGCAGCGGATCCTGTCGTCGCGGGAGGCGGAACCCGCCTTCGAGACGGTGGACTGCGCACCGGGCGACTACCCGGCGCTGCGGGACCGGGCCGCGGCCCGGGTCTTCGACCTCGCCGCCGAACCGCCGCTCCGGGTCACGGTCTTCTCGCTCACGCCCCCGGCCCCGGCCCCCGAGCCGGGTCCCGATCCGCTTCCCGAACACGTGCTCCTCGTCGTGCTCCACCACATCGCCGGCGACGGCTGGTCGCTCGGCCCCTTCCTGAGGGACCTCGCCACCGCCTACGCCGCCCGCCTCGACGGCGCCGCCCCCGACTGGGAGCCGCTGCCCGTCCAGTACGCCGACTACACCCTCTGGCAGCGCGAGCTCCTCGGCGAGGAGTCCGACCCCGACAGCCTGATGAGCCGTCAACTCGCCTACTGGCGCGAGAACCTCGCCGGACTTCCGGAGGAGCTGGAGCTTCCGGCGGACCGCCCTCGGCCGCCCGCGCCGACGGGTGCCGCCGGCGCCGTCCCCTTCGCCTACGGGCCCGAGCTGCACGCGGCCCTCGCCGACCTGGCCCGCGGCCACCGCACCACCCTCTTCTCCGTCCTCCAGGCCGGTCTCGCCGCCCTCTTCACCCGGCTCGGCGCGGGCACCGACATCCCCCTGGGCACCGGGGTCGCCGGCCGGTCCGACGAGGCCCTCCACGATCTGGTCGGCTTCTTCGTCAACACCCTGGTGCTGCGCGCCGACACCTCCGGCGACCCGTCCTTCGCCGAACTCCTGCGCCGCGTCCGCGGCAGCCAGCTCGACGCCTTCGCCCACCAGGACGTGCCCTTCGAGCGGCTGGTCGAGGAGGTCAACCCGCCGCGCGCCCTCGGCCGCCACCCGCTCTTCCAGACCCTCCTCGTCCTCCAGAACCACGAGGAAGGCACCCTCGGCCTGCCCGGACTGACCGCCGAACCCGAGGAACTCGGCCTGCGCGTCGCCAAGTTCGACCTCAACATCGGCGTCACCGAGCGCCACGCCCCCGACGGCGCGCCCGCCGGGCTCGACGCCTCGGCCGAGTACGCGGCCGACCTCTACGACCGCGCCACCGTCACCGCCCTCCTCGACCGCCTCGGCCGGCTCCTCGGAGCCGCGGCGGCCGACCCGGACGCGCCGATCGGCACCCTCGACATCCTCACCCCCGAGGAGCACGCCCGCCTCGACCGGGAGTGGAACGCCACCGCCGCACCCCTCCCGGACGGCTCCCTGCCCGCCCTCTTCGCGGCCCAGGCGGCCCGCACCCCGGACGCCACCGCCCTCGCCCACGCCACCGGGACCGTCAGCTACGCCGAACTCGACACCCGCGCCAACCGGCTGGCGCACCGCCTGGTCGCCGCCGGCGTCGGCCCGGAGTCCCCGGTCGCCCTCCTGATGGAGCGCTCCGTCGACCTCGTCGTCGCCACCCTCGCCGTCCTCAAGGCCGGCGGCTGCTACGTCCCCCTGCACGCGAGCCTCCCCCCGGAGCGGATGGCCGCCCTGCTCGCCGACACCGGCGCCCCCGTCCTCCTCACCGACCGGGCCGACCCCGGCTTCCCGCACACCGCCGCCGTGGTCCGCCCCGGCGACGCCGAAGGAGCCCCCGGCCACGCCCCGGACCCGCCGGTCCACCCCGACCGGCTCGCCTACGTGATGTTCACCTCCGGCTCCACCGGCACCCCCAAGGGCGTCGCCGTCCGCCACCGGGACGTCATCGGCCTCGCCGCCGACCGCCGCTGGCGGGACGGCCGGCACCACCGGGTCCTCTTCCACTCGCCGCACGCCTTCGACGCCGCCACCTACGAGCTGTGGGCGCCGCTCCTGTCCGGCGGCACCGTCGTCGTCGCCCCGCCCGGCACCCTCGACGCCGACGCCCTGCACGCCGTCGTCACCCGCCACGGGGTCACCGCCGTCTTCCTCACCAAGGCCCTCTTCGACCTCGTCGCCGAGCAGGCGCCGGAGACCTTCCGCGCCCTGGCGACCGTCCTCACCGGCGGCGAGGCCGCCTCCGGCACCCTCATGCGGCGGGTCCTCGACCACTGCCCCGACCTGCTCCTCGCCCACGTGTACGGCCCCACCGAGGCCACCACCTTCGCCACCCACCACCCGCTCGTCCCCGCCGACCTCGACGGTCCCCGGCCGCCCATCGGCGGCCCCCTCGACAACATGCGCGCCCACGTCCTGGACGCCCGCCTCGCCCCGGTCCCGCCCGGCGTCCCCGGCGAGCTGTACGTGGCCGGTGCCGGGCTCGCCCGCGGCTACTGGCGCCGCGCGGCGCTCACCGCCGAACGCTTCGTCGCCGACCCGTACGTGCCGGGGGAGCGGATGTACCGCACCGGCGACCTGGTGCGCCGCCGCGCCGACGGCGCCGTCGAGTTCCTCGGCCGCGTCGACGGCCAGGTCAAGCTCCGCGGCTTCCGCATCGAGCCCGGCGAGATCGAGGCCGTCCTCTCCCGCCACCCCGCCGTCCGCCAGGTCATCGTGGTGCCCCGCGAGGACCGTCCGGGCGACGTCCGGCTCGTCGGCTACTGCGCGGCCGCCGACGCCGGGGTCCCCGGACTCGGCGCGGAACTAAGGGAGTTCGCCGCCGCGACCCTCCCCGGCTACATGGTCCCCTCGACCGTCGTCGTGCTGCCCGCCCTGCCCCTCAACGCCAACGGAAAGGTCGACCGGCGGGCGCTGCCCGCCCCCGACCTGGGCCCCGACACCGAGGGACGCGCCCCCCGGGACGCCCGCGAAGAGGCCCTGTGCGCGCTCTTCGGCGAGCTCCTCGGCATCGACGACATCACCATCGACGACGACTTCTTCGCCCTCGGCGGCCACTCCCTCCTCGCCACCCGCCTGATCGGCCGGGCCCGCACCGAACTCGGTGCCGAACTCGCCATCGGCGACCTCTTCCAGGCCCCCACCGTCGCCGCGCTCGCCGCCCGGATCGCCACGGAGCCCGCCCGGCCCCCGCTCCGCCCCGAGCCCCGCCCCGACCGCCTGCCGCTCTCCTTCGCCCAGCGCCGGCTGTGGTTCCTCGGCCAGGCCGAGGGCCCCGCCGCCACCTACAACGTCACCCTCGCCCTGCGGCTCACCGGCCCCCTCGACGCCACCGCCCTGGAGGCCGCCCTCGGCGACGTCGTCGCCCGCCACGAGACGCTCCGCACGGTCTTCGGCGAGCACGACGGAGTGCCGTACCAGCGGGTGCTGCCCGCGCCCCCGGCGCCGCTGCTCACCCGCACGGACCGCCCCGCCCAGGACCTCGTCGGCCACACCTTCGACCTGGCCGCCGACATCCCCCTGCACGCCTACCTCCGGTCCGAGACCCCCGGCGAGCACGTCCTGCTCCTGGTGATGCACCACATCGCCAGCGACGGCTGGTCGCTGCGGCCGCTCTTCCGCGACCTCGCCGAGGCCTACACCGCCCGCCTCGGCGGCGAGGCGCCGGTCCGCGATCCGCTGCCCGTCCAGTACGCCGACTACACCCTCTGGCAGCACCGCCTGCTCGGCGCGGACGCCGACCCCGGCTCCCCGCTCTCCCGGCAGCTGGCCCACTGGCGCGAGGCGCTCGCCGACCTCCCGGACGAGCTGCCGCTGCCGCTGGACCGGCCCCGTCCGGCGGTCGCGAGCCACCGCGGCGACGTCGTGCCGCTGGAGCTGGACGCCGCCCTCCACGCCCGCCTGGCCGACCTCGCCGCCCGGCACGGCGCCACCCTCTTCATGGTGCTCCAGGCCGCCTACGCCACGCTGCTGCACCGCTTCGGCGCCGGCGACGACCTCCCCCTCGGCACCCCGCTGGCCGGCCGGCTCGACCCGGCCCTCGACGAACTCGTCGGCTTCTTCGCCAACACCCTGGTCCTGCGCACCGACCTGTCGGGCGACCCCACCTTCGCCGAGCTGCTGGACCGGGTCCGGGAGGCCGACCTCGCCGCCTACGCCCACCAGGACGTGCCCTTCGAGCGCCTCGTGGAGGAGCTCAACCCGGCCCGCACCCTGGCCCGCCACCCGCTCTTCCAGGTGATGATCGCCTTCGACAACACCGCGGGCGGCGACCCCGACTTCCCCGGCACCCGCGCGGCCCACGAACCGCTCGGCCTGCCCACCACCGCCTTCGACCTCACCCTCAACCTCTCCGAGCGCCACCACCCCGACGGCACCCCCGCCGGCCTGGAGGGCGGACTCGAATACGCCACCGACCTCTTCGACCGCGCCACCGCCGCCCGCCTGGCCGCCGCCCTCACGGGGCTCCTCGCCCAGATCGCCGCCGACGCCGGCCGCCGGGTCTCCGCCCTCGACGTGCTCGGCGGGACCGGCCGCGCGGCGCTCGCCGCCTGGAACGACACCGCCCGGCCCGGCAGCCTCCCGCTCGTCCCGGACGCCTTCGCCGAGCGGGTCGCGGCCACCCCGGAGCTCACCGCCCTCGTCGCCGGGGACACCCGGCTCAGCTATGCCGGGCTCGACGCCCGCGCCGGGCGCCTCGCCCGCGGCCTCACGGCCGCCGGGATCGGCCCGGAGTCGGTCGTCGCCCTCGCCCTGCCCCGCTCCGCCGACTCCGTCGTCGCCCTGCTCGCCGTCCTCAAGGCGGGTGCCGCCTTCCTGCCGCTCGACGCGGGCCACCCCCGCGAGCGGATCGCCGGGACCCTCGCCGACGCCCGTCCCGCCGCCGTCCTCACCGGCCCCGGCTGGCCGCACCCCGACCTCCTCGACGGCCACACCGTCCTGGACACCGCGAAGGAGTCCGCGACCGACCACCCGGCGGCCGGCCACCCGTCCGCCACCGACCCGTCCGCCGCCGCCGAGTCCGCCACCGACGCGTCGGGCGCCCGCGGATCCCGGGCCGACCGTCCGGCCGCCGTCCCCGCCGTCGCCCACGACCCCGAGCACGCCGCGTACGTCCTCTACACCTCCGGCTCCACCGGCCGCCCCAAGGGCGTCGTCGTCCGCCACGGCGGGCTCGCCAACCTGCTCGCCTTCCACCGCGACGACACCATCGCCGCCGCCCGGCGCGCCCACCCCGGCCGCCGCTTCCGCTTCGGCCTCACCGCCTCGCTCTCCTTCGACACCGCCCTCGAAGGGCTGCTGTGGATGGTCGCCGGCGAGGAGCTGCACCTCCTCGACGACGACGTGCGGCGCGACGCGCACGCCCTCGTCCGGCACGCCGGGAGCACCGGCATCGACGTCCTCGACGTCACCCCCGGCCAGGCCGAGCGGCTCGTCGAGGAGGGCCTGCTCGACCGCTGCCCGCCCGCGCTCCTCATGGTCGGCGGCGAAGCCCTCGGCCAGTCCCTGTGGACCGCCCTGTCCGCCGCCCCCGACACCGTCGTCCTCAACATGTACGGCCCCACCGAGTGCACCGTCGACGCCCTGCACCACCCGCTCGCCGACGACCCGCGCCCGCTCATCGGCCGCCCGCTGCCCCGCCTGCGCGCCCACGTCCTCGACGCCCGCCTCGCCCCGGTGCCGCCCGGCGTCCCCGGCGAGCTGTACCTCTCCGGCGCCGGCCTGGCCCGCGGCTACCTGGGCCGGCCGGGTCTGACCGCCGAGCGGTTCGTCGCCGACCCCCACGCCCCCGGCGAGCGGATGTACCGCACCGGCGACCTCGCCCGCCGCCGCGCCGACGGCCGGATCGACTACCTCGGGCGCACCGACCACCAGGTCAAGGTGCGGGGCTTCCGCATCGAGCCCGGCGAGATCGAGACCGTCCTCACCGCCCACCCCGACGTCCTCCAGGCGGCCGTGCTGCCGCACGAGGACGCCGCCGCCGGCACCCGGCTCGCCGCCTACGCGGTGACGAGCGCCCCGCTCGACCCCGCCGACCTGCGCGCCCACGCGGCCGCCGCCCTGCCCGACTACATGGTCCCGGCGGCCTTCGTCCTCCTCGACGCCCTGCCGCTCACCGGCAACGGCAAGCTCGACCGGAACGCGCTGCCCGCCCCCGACTTCGCCGCCGCCGGCGGCGGCCGGGCCGCCCGCACCGCCCGCGAGGAGATCCTGTGCGGTCTCTTCGCCGAGGTCCTCGGCGCCACCGGACCGGTCTCCGTCGACGACGACTTCTTCGCCCTCGGCGGCCACTCCCTCCTCGCCACCCGGCTCCTCAGCCGCGTCCGGGCCGCCCTCGGCGCCGAACTCGGCATCCGCGACGTCTTCGAGGCGCCGACGGTCGCCGGGCTCGCCCGCCGCCTCGACGGCTCCGTGACCCGTCCCGCGCTCACCGCGGGCGACCGTCCCGCGCGCCTGCCGCTCTCCTCCGCCCAGCGCCGCCTGTGGCTCATCGACCGCATGGAGGGCCCGAGCGCCCTGTACAACATGCCCCTGGCGCTGCGCCTCACCGGCCCCCTCGACCCCGACGCCCTGGAGCACGCGCTCCGCGACCTGGCCGCCCGCCACGAGGTCCTGCGCACGGTCGTCACCGAGCACGACGGCGAGCCGTACCAGCGCGTCCTCGACCCCGCCGACGCCCCGCCCCCCTTCGAACGGCGCCCGTGCGCACCGGAGTCGGTGGACGCCGAGGTCGACGCGGCCGCCCGCCGCCCCTTCGACCTCGCCGCCGAACCGCCGGTCCGGGCCACCCTGCTGCGGGTCGCCGAGGAGGAGCACGTCCTCGTCGTCGCCCTCCACCACATCGCCGGCGACGGCTGGTCCATGGGCCCCTTCCTGCGCGACCTGTACGGCGCCTACGCGGCCCGCCGCGACGGGGCGGCGCCGGCCTGGGAGCCGCTGCCCGTCCAGTACGCCGACTACGCCCTGTGGCAGCGCGCGCTGCTCGGCGACGAGACCGACCCCGACAGCCTCGCCGCCCGTCAGCTCGCCCACTGGCGGGAGGCCCTCGCGGGCCTCCCCGAGGAGCTGGCGCTCCCCGTCGACCGGCCGCGCGGCGCCCGCGCCGGCCACCGGGGCGACCGCACCGCCCTCGCCCTCGACGCCGGCCTCCACCGCTCCCTCGTCGCCCTCAGCCGCGAGCACCGGGTCACCCTCTTCATGACCTTCCAGGCCGCCCTGGCCGCCCTGCTGACCCGGCTGGGGGCGGGGACGGACGTGCCGATCGGCTCGGTCGTCGCCGGCCGCACCGACGAGGCCCTCGACGACCTGGTCGGGTTCTTCGTCAACACCCTGGTGCTGCGCACCGACACCTCGGGCGACCCCACCTTCGCCGAACTCCTCGGCCGCGTCCGCGAGACCGGACTGGGCGCCTACGCCCACCAGGACGTGCCCTTCGAGCGGGTCGTGGAGGAGCTGAACCCGGTCCGCTCCCTCGCCCGCCACCCCCTCTTCCAGGTGGCGATGGTCCTCCAGTCGAACGCCGACGACGGCACCGCCCCGGCCGGGCTGCGCGCCGAGGCGCTCCCCGCCGACACCGGGGTCGCCAAGTTCGACCTCAACGTGACGCTGGAGGAGTTCTTCGACGCCGACGGCGCCCCCGCCGGGGTGGACTGCGCGATCGACTTCGCCACCGACCTCTTCGACCGCCGGACCGTCGAGACGATCGCCGCCCGCTTCGGCCGGCTGCTCGCCGCCGTGACCGCCCGCCCCGACGAGCGCATCGGCCGTGCCGACCTGCTGGCCGACGGGGAGCGCGCCGCCCTCCTCGCCGGCGACCGGCCGCTGCCCGCGGCACCGGTGCTCGTCCCCGACGCGTTCGCCGAGCGGGTCGCCGCCACCCCGGACCTCACCGCCCTCGTCTTCGGGGACACCCGGCTCGGCTACGCCGAGCTCGACGCCCGCGCCGGGCGCCTCGCCCGCCGGCTCGCCGCCGCGGGGATCGGCCCGGAGTCGGTCGTCGCCCTCGCCCTGCCCCGCTCCGCCGAGACCGTCGTCTGCCAGCTGGCCGTCCTCAAGGCCGGCGCCGCCTCCCTGCCGCTGGACGCCGAGTACCCCCGGGAGCGCACGGCCCACATGCTGGCCGACGCCCGTCCCGCCGCCGTCCTCACCGGCCCCGGCTGGCCGCACCCCGGCCTCCTCGACGGCCACACCGTCCTGGACGCGGCGGACGGTCCCGCCGCGGAGGACGACGACACCCCGGCCGCGCCGCCCGTCGTCCACCACCCCGGCCACGCCGCGTACGTCCTCTACACCTCCGGCTCCACCGGCCGCCCCAAGGGCGTCGTCGTGAGCCACGGCTCCCTCGCCGCGCTCCTCGCCGCGCACCGGGCCGAGACCTTCGCCGGAGCCGAGCGGGACCACGGGCGGCTGCGCGCCGCGCTCACCGCCTCGCTCTGCTTCGACGCCTCCTGGAACGGCCTCCTCTGGATGGTCGCCGGGCACGAACTCCACCTGATCGGCGACGACCTGCGCCGCGACCCCGCCGCCCTCGTCCGCCACTTCCGCGACACCGGCGTCGACGCCGTCCAGTTCACCCCCACCTACGCCGAGCAGCTCGTCGCCGAGGGCCTCCTCGACGAGCCCGCGCCCAAGGTCGTCCTGCTCGGCGGCGAGGCCGTCGGACCCGCCCTGTGGGACCGGCTGCGCGCCGCCCCCGCCACCACCGGCCACAACCTGTACGGCCCCACCGAGTGCACCGTCGACACCCTCCTCCAGGCGTACGACGAGACGGAGCGCCCCACCATGGGCCGGGCCGTCCTCGGCACCCGGGCCCGCGTCCTCGACGCCCACCTCAACCCCGTGCCCGCCGGCGTCCCCGGCGAGCTGTACCTCTCCGGCGCGAGCCTGGCCCGCGGCTACCTGGGCCGGCCCGGTCTGACCGCCGGGCGGTTCGTCGCCGACCCCTACGCCCCCGGCGAGCGGATGTACCGCACCGGCGACCTCGTCCGCCGCCGCGAGGACGGCCGGATCGACTACCTCGGCCGCACCGACCACCAGGTCAAGATCCGCGGCTTCCGCATCGAACCCGGCGAGGTCGAGGAGGTCCTGGCCCGCCACCCCGCCGTCCGGCAGGCCGTCGTCACCCCGCACGAGGGCGCCGACGGCGACCGCCGCCTCGTCGCGCACTGCGCGGTCACCGACCCGGGTACCGAACTCGCCCTGGAACTGCGCCGGTTCGCGGCGGAGGCGCTGCCCTCCCACATGGTCCCCGCGGCCGTCGTCACCCTCGACGCCCTCCCGCTCACCGGCAGCGGCAAGGTCGACCGGCGCGCCCTGCCCGCCCCCGACCTGCGGCTCTTCGCCGGCGGCCGGGCCGCCCGCACCGCCCAGGAGGAGATCCTGTGCGGTCTCTTCGCCGAGATCCTCGGCGTCACCGGACCGGTCTCCGCCGACGACGACTTCTTCGCCCTCGGCGGCCACTCCCTCCTCGCCATGAAGACCGTCAGCCGCGTCCGCGCCGTCCTCGGCGCCGAGATCGACGTCCGCGACGTCTTCGAGGCCCCCACCCCCGCCGGACTCGCCCTCCGCCTCGCCGGCTCCGCCACCCGGCCCGCCCTCACCGCCGGGGAACGCCCCGCGCACCTGCCGCTCTCCTCCGCCCAGCGCCGCCTGTGGCTCATCGACCGCATGGAGGGCCCGAGCGCCCTCTACAACCTCCCGCTCGCCCTGCGCCTCACCGGCCCCCTCGACCCCGACGCCCTGGAGCGGGCCCTCGGCGACCTGACCGCCCGCCACGAGGTCCTGCGGACCCTCGTCACCGACGAGGACGGCGAGCCCCGGCAGCTGATCCTCCCGGCCGCCGACGCCCGCCCCGCCCTCGTACGCCACCCGGCCCCCGCCGACCCGGCCGCCGCGCTCGCCGCCCACGCCGCCGTCCCCTTCGACCTCGCCCGCGAACTCCCCGTCCGCGCCCACCTCCTCCCCCTCGCCGAGGAGGAGCACCTGCTCCTCCTCGTCCTCCACCACATCGCCGGCGACGGCTGGTCCATGGACCCCCTCCTGCGCGACCTCTCCACCGCCTACGCCGCCCGCCGCGACGGCACCGAACCCTCCTGGCGGCCGCTGCCCGTCCAGTACGCCGACCACGCCCTGTGGCAGCGCGCGCTGCTCGGCGACGAGACCGACCCCGACAGCCTCGCCGCCCGTCAGCTCGCCCACTGGCGTGAGGCCCTCGCGGGCCTCCCCGAGGAGCTGGCGCTCCCCGTCGACCGCCCCCGGCGCGCCGACAGCGGCCACCGCGGCGACCGGGTCGTCCTCCCCCTCGGTCCCGGCCTCCACCGCTCCCTCGCCGCCCTGGGCCGCGAGCACCGGGTCACGATGTTCATGACCCTCCAGGCCGGTCTCGCCGCCCTGCTGACCCGGCTGGGGGCGGGGACGGACGTGCCGATCGGCTCGGTCGTCGCCGGCCGCACCGACGAGGCCCTCGACGACCTGGTCGGGTTCTTCGTCAACACCCTGGTGCTGCGCACCGACACCTCGGGCGACCCCACCTTCGCCGAACTCCTCGGCCGCGTCCGCGAGACCCAGCTCGACGCCCACGCCCACCAGGACGTGCCCTTCGAGCGGATCGTGGAGGAGCTGAACCCGGTCCGCTCCCTCGCCCGCCACCCCCTCTTCCAGGTCATGCTGCTGCTCCAGGGCGGCGGCCGGACCGCGCCCGGCGACGCCCCGCTCGACCTCGCGGGCCTCCCCGCCGCCGTCGAACCCGTCGGCGGGCACGCCGCCAAGTTCGACCTCTCCGTCGCCTTCGGCGAGTCCTTCGACGCCGACGGCGCACCCGCCGGGCTGGAGTGCGCGATCGACTTCGCCACCGACCTCTTCGACCGCGCGACCGTCGGGACGATCGCCGTCCGCCTCGGCCGCCTCCTCACGGCCGCCGCCGCGCACCCGGACACCCCGATCGGCCGCCTGGGCCTCCTCGACGCACCGGAGCGCGCCGCCCTCCTCGCGGACGGGGACGCGGCCCCGCTCCCCGCGGACGTGCCGCTGCTGCCCGCCGTCCTGGAGGAGCGGGCCGCCCGCACCCCCGGCGCCACCGCCCTGGTCGCCGGCGACACCCGCCTGACCTGGGCCGAACTGAACACCCGCGCCAACCGTCTGGCCCACCGCCTCACGGCCGCCGGGGCCGGCCCGGAGTCGGTCGTCGCCCTCGCCCTGCCCCGCTCCGCCGACTCCGTCGTCGCCCTGCTCGCCGTCCTCAAGGCCGGCGCGACCGCGCTCCCCCTGGACGCCGAGCACCCCGCCGACCGCACCGCGGCCACGCTCGCCGACGCCGCCCCCGCGCTGGCCGTCACCGGCCCCGGCTGGCCCCGGCCCGAGCTCCTCGCCGGCCTGCCCGCCCTGACCCCCGCCCACGACTCCGGCCCGGCCGGCGACCCCCCGCACCGCGCGACCGCCGCCACCGCCGCCTACGTGATCCACACCTCCGGCTCCACCGGCCGCCCCAAGGGCGTCGTCGTGAGCCACGGCTCCCTCGCCGCGCTCCTCGCCGCGCACCGCTCCGCCACCGGCCCGATCGGCCTCGCCGAACGCGCCCACGGCCGCCTGCGCGTCGCCCTGACCGCCTCGCTCTGCTTCGACGCCTCCTGGGACGGCGTGCTCTGGCTCCTCGCCGGGCACGAACTCCACCTGATCGGCGACGACGTCCGCCGCGACGCCGCCGCCCTCGTCCGGCACCTGCGCCGGGAAGCCGTCGACGTCCTGGAGGTCACCCCCTCCTACGCCGAACAGCTCCTCGCCGAGGGGCTCCTGGAGGAGCCCGCGCCCAAGGTGCTGCTGCTCGGCGGCGAGGCCGTCGGCCAGGACCTCTGGGACCGGGTCCGCGCCGCCCCCGCCACCACCGGCCACAACCTGTACGGCCCCACCGAGTCCACCGTCGACGCCCTCGTCCAGCCCCTCGCGGACTCCGTCCGCCCGTCCCTCGGCCGCGCCGTCCCCGGCACCGGCGCCCGCGTCCTCGACGCCCACCTCAACCCCGTGCCCGCCGGCGTCCCCGGCGAGCTGTACCTCTCCGGCGCCGGCCTGGCCCGCGGCTACCTGGGCCGGCCGGGTCTGACCGCCGAGCGGTTCGTCGCCGACCCCTACGCCCCCGGCGAGCGGATGTACCGCACCGGCGACCTCGTCCGCCGCACCCGCGACGGCGGCCTCGACTACCTCGGCCGCACCGACGAACAGGTCAAGATCCGCGGCTTCCGCGTCGAACCCGGCGAGATCGCGCACGTCCTCACCCGCCACCCCCGGGTCCGCGCCGCCACCGTCACCGTCCACGACCACCCCGTCGCCGGCGCCCGGCTCATCGCCCACGTCGTGACCGACGGCCCCCTCGACCCGGCCGCGCTCCGCTCCTTCGCCGCCGCGTCCCTCCCCGGCCACATGCTCCCGTCCGCCGTCGTCCCCCTCGACGCGCTGCCCCTCACCCCCAGCGGCAAGGTCGACCGGCGCGCCCTGCCCGTCCCCGACCCCGCCCCGACGGCCTCCGGCCGCGCCCCGCGGACGCCGGACGAGGAGCTGCTCTGCCGCCTCTTCGCCGAGGTCCTCGGCCTGACGCGGCCCCTCACCGCCGACGACGGCTTCTTCGACCTCGGGGGCCACTCGCTCCTCGCGATGAAGCTCCTCGGCCGGATCCGGACCGCCACCGGCACCGAGCTCGGGATGCGGGACCTCTTCGAGGCGCCCACCCCCGCGGCCCTCGCCCCGCGCCTCGGCCACGCCGTCCCGGACCCGGCGGGCCCCGGCGCCCGCGACGCCCGCGACGCCCTGGACGTGGTGCTCCCGCTGCGCCCCGGCGGCACCCTGCCCCCGCTGTTCTGCGTCCACCCGGCCGCCGGCATCAGCTGGGTGTACTCCGGACTGCTCCGCCACCTCGATCCGGACCGCCCGGTCCACGGCCTCCAGGCCCGCGGCCTGCGCGGCGGGTCCCCGGCCTCCGTCACCGAGATCGCCGAGGACTACGTCCGCGAGATCCGGGCCGTCCAGCCGGAGGGCCCCTACCACCTGCTCGGCTGGTCCTTCGGCGCCGTCGTCGCCCAGGCGATGGCCGTCGCCCTCCAGGCGGAGGGCCAGGAGGTCGCCCTGCTGGCCCTCCTCGACGGCCTGCCGGCCGACCCGGCCCGCCACGCCGGCGCCCCGCCCTCGGACGAACCCGCCGACACCCTCGCCGAGCTGCTCGTCTCGCTCGGCCACGACCCCGCCGACGGGCGCGGCCGGGCCCGTCTGACCGCCCTCCTCGGCCCGGCCGCCGACGCCCTGCCGGCCGTCTTCGACCAGCACCGCAAGCTGATGGCCGAGCACGTGCCGGACCGCTACCGCGGCGACGCCGTCTACTTCGGCGCCACCCTCGACAAACCGGCCGGCTGGCCCCATGCGGCGGCCTGGGCGCCGTACGTCGACGGGCACGTCGCCCAGCACCTCGTCCCCTGCGCGCACGGCGCCATGACGCGACCGGAGCCCCTCGCCCGGATCGCCGCCGTGCTGGCCGAACAGCTTGGAGCGTGACCGCCATGACCACCACCTCCGTCAGCCCGCCGTCACCGCCGGCCGAGTCCGCCCCGCCCCGCGGCCGCTGGGGCCTGTGGGCCCAGGCGAACTTCCGCAAGCTGTGGATCGGCGAGACCACCAGCGGTCTCGGCACCGCCGTCGGGAACGTCGCCCTCGCCCTGGTCGCCGTCGTCACCCTGGAGGCGTCGCCCTTCATGGTGGGCCTGCTCACGGCCTCCGCCTGGGTGCCCTGGCTCTTCCTCGGGCTCCTCGCCGGAGCCTGGGTGGACCGCTGGCCCCGGCTCAAGGTGATGCTCGTCTGCGACCTGCTCCTGCTGCTGCTCTTCGGCAGCGTCCCGGCCGCCGCCTGGCTGGGCCTGCTCACCATGGCGCAGCTGGTGGTGGTGGCGCTGCTCGCCGGCGCGGTGAAGGTCTTCCTCTCCACCGCGAACGGCGCCGTCCTGCCCACCCTCGTCGCCAAGGACGACCTCCTGGAGGCGAACGTCAAGCTGCGGTCCGGCGACGCGGCGGCGGAGATCGCGGGCCCCGGCCTCGCCGGTCTCCTCTCCCAGGCGTTCGGCGCCGTCAGCGGCCTCGTCGCGGACGCGGTGACCTATCTGGTCGCGGCCGTCTGCGTGGGCTCCATCAAGGCCGAGGAGAAGCCCCCGCCGGTCGCCGGACGCCGCGGCATCCTCAAGGAGATCGGCGAGGGCGTGCGGTTCCTGGTCGGCGATCCGTACCTGCGCACCCTCGCGAGCTTCGCGGCCGTCGGCAACCTCGGCCTCAACGGCATCCAGGCCGTGCAGACGATCTTCCTCATCCGCAGCGTGGGCGTCTCGCCCGGCGGCGTCGGGGCGGTCTTCGCGGTCGTGTCGATCGGCGGGCTCGCGGGCGCCGCCCTCGCCGGAAGGATCGCCCGCCGCTTCGGGACGGCCCGCGGACTGCTCCTGTGCGAGCTGGTGGGCGCGCCCTTCATCCTCCTGCTGCCGATGGCGGGGGAGCGGCTGCCGCTGGCCGTGAGCGCGGTCGCCTGGTCGGTCGCCGTGTGCGGCGTCATCGCCGGGAACGTCATCGCCGGCAGCTTCTACCAGGCCTACTGCCCGCCCGAGATGATCGGCCGGATCCGGGCCAGCGCCTCCACGGTGAACTTCAGCGCCATCCCGGTGGGCGCCCTCCTCGGCGGCTGGCTCGGCGAGGCCCTCGGCGCCCGCACCACCCTGTGGATCATGGCGAGCGTCCTCCTCTCGGCGGGCGCGGTCCTCCTGGCGAGCCCCCTGCGCCGCATGCGCAGCTTCCCGGAGCGCCCCGGGTCCGCCTGACGCGCCCGCCGCCCCCCCCGCCGCCCGGCGGGCCCGGTGCGGCCGGGCCGGCGCCCCTCCCGCCCGCGCCCCGCCGCGCCTCCCCTCCGTACCTCCGCAGGTCCCTTCCGCACCTCCGCACGGTCCACCCTCACCCCGCCTCCACCGGAGTCCGCCATGACCCGCGTCGCCCGCCCGCGCCGCTTCCTGATGTGCCGTCCGACCCACTTCGACGTCAGCTACGCGATCAACCCCTGGATGGACCCGGCGAAGCCGGTCGACACCGGCCTCGCGGTGGCCCAGTGGGAGCGGCTGTACGAGCTCTACCTCGGGCTCGGGCACCGGGTCGACCTGATCGACCCGGTGCCCGGCCTGCCGGACATGGTCTACGCGGCGAACGGCGCGACGGTCGTCGGCGGGCGGGTCCTGGGCGCGCGGTTCCGCAACGCGGAGCGGGCCGCCGAGGGCCCCGCCTATCTGGAGTGGTTCCGGGCCCGCGGCTTCGCCGTGCACGACCCGCTGCACGTCAACGAGGGCGAGGGCGACCTGCTGCTGACCGGCCGTCACCTGCTGGCGGGCCGCGGCTTCCGCAGCGTCTCCGCCGGGCACGCGGAGGCGCAGGAGTTCCTCCGCCGGCCGGTGATCGGCCTGGACCTCGTCGACCCGCGCTTCTACCACCTCGACACCGCGCTGAGCGTGCTCGACACCGACGAGGTCATGTACTACCCCGGCGCCTTCTCGGAGGGCAGCCGGGAGGTGCTGCGCCGGCTCTTCCCGGACGCGCTCCTCGTGGAGGAGGCCGACGCCGAGGTGTTCGGGCTCAACGCGATGAGCGACGGGCTCCACGTGGTCCTGCCGGAGGCGGCGACCGGGGTGGCGGCGAAGCTGCGCGCGCGGGGTTTCCGCCCCGTCGGGGTGGACCTGTCGGAGCTGTTCAAGGGCGGCGGCAGCGTGAAGTGCTGCACGCTGGAGATCCGCGAGCCGGCCTGATCCCGCCCCGGGCGACGCCGGCTCCCCGCCCCGGGCCGGTGCCGGGCCGTCGATCGACGCCCGCGTCGCCCCGGGTCCCCGTCGATCGACGCCCGTGTCGCCCCGGGGTCCCCGTCGGCCGACGCCCGCGTCGACCAGGCGTTTCGTCGGTCGAGGCCGCAGGCGGCATCCGGTCGGCTCCCCGGTCGACACCCGGTCGACGCCCCGATCAACGGCGTCGGTCGACGGACGGTGCTCTCACGTCGATCGGGTGTTGAACGTGCCTTGCGATGCTCCTCCTGTCAGCCCGGGAAGCACCGGGAGATCCGCACAGAACCCCTTCCCACCAGGGAAGACGTCCTAGGGAGCAGACATGGCGAAGCGTTCCGACCTCCTCGGTGCCACCCGGATCCGCCTGGCCGTCGCGAGCCTCGGGCTCGGCGCGGTGCTCGCCCTGGGCGTGGCGGGGACGGCGATGGCGGACGGCGCCGAGGCGGGCCCGGCCGGGGGCGTGGGCACCAGCCAGGCCGAGCCCACCCCCACCCCGACCGCCAGCAAGGACTGGAACAGCACCGGTTCCTGAACCGGGTGCCACCGGGCGGTGAACACCCCGCGCGGAATCGTTTCTCCGAGGTGTGGTCCCCGGCGAGGGCCTCACGGATCCACGAGCGCCGGCGCCGCCGGCCCCGCCAGCAGAGCGGCCACATCGGCCGCCTCCGGCAGCCCGAGCCGGACGAAGATCCCGCGCGCCTCGCACAGCCGCTCCTCCGCCTCGGCCCCGCGGCCGAGCTCCGCCAGGGAACGGCCCAGCACCACCAGGGCGTGCGCCTGGTCCCGCTCCGCCCCCAGCTCCTCGCAGAGCGCCAGCGCCTCCCCGGCGTGGGCGAGCGCCTCGTCCGCCCTGCCGAGCGAGCGCAGACTGTCCGCCAGCCGGTAGCGCGCGTGCGCCGTCCGGTCCCGCAGCCCCGCCCCCGTCGCCACCGCGAGGCACTCCCGGAACCAGGTCACCGCCTCCTCGTGCCGCCCCAGACCGTGCAGCGCGAGGCCCAGCACGTACAGCGCGTAGGCCCGCCCCGCGTCGTCCTGACGGGTCCGCAGTTCGGCGAGCACCTCGTGGCAGATCTCCACCGCCTCCTCCGCCCGCCCGCTGCGCACCCGCGCCAGCGCCGCGTTCACCGTCGTCACCAGCGCCCCCGAGCGGTGCCCCAGCGCGTGGGCGAGGAGCAGCGCCTCGTCGTAGTGGTCCACCGCCTCGTCGTACCGGCTGAGGAACTGGCAGATCAGACCGAGGTCGTTGAGCGCCTGGCGCAGGATCACCGTGTCCCCGGCGGCCCGTGCCGCGTCCACCGCCCGCCGCGACGCGTCCTCCGCGGCCTCCAGCCGCGTCGCCGCCAGGGCGACGTTCCCCCGCAGGAAGTGCGCCCGCCCGGCGGCCCGCACGTCCCCGTGGCCCGTCGCCGCCTCGGCCAGCGCCGTCGCGGTCGCGGCCAGCTGACGGCTCGGCGGGGTGAGGACGAACGGGGTGAGCGCGATCAGCAGGTCGATCGAGGCCCGCAGCGCCGCGGCGTGCGGCCCGTCCGCCGGCCCCGCGCCGCCCGCCGGCACCACCGCCGTGCCCGCCTCCGCGGCGACCTGGGCCGCCAGCGCCACCGCTCCGGCGCGCTCCGCCGCCGTCCACTCCCGGGCCGCGTCCCGCCCGGTCAGGGGCACCCCGGGGGAGCGCGCCGGACCGAGCGCGCCCGCCGCCGGGTCCCCCGGCACCGCGTACTGGAAGGCGGTGCAGGCCGTGGCGAGCAGATGGTCCAGGAGCCGGTCCCGGGCCGCCAGGGTCTCCGCGGCGTCCGCCCCGTCGAGGGCGCCGGTCCCGCCGGCCGCAGGCCGCCGCCGGGCGAAGGCCCGCAGCAGGTCGTGGTAGCGGTACCGCCCCGGGAACGGCGACTCCACCATCGCCACGTCGACCAGGGCCTCCAGCAGTTCCTCGGCGTCGTACTCGTCCAGGTCGAGGAGGGCCGCGGCGGCCGGCAGGCCGATGTCCGGCCCGTCGACCGAGGCCACCAGCCGGAACGCCCGCGCCTGGTCGGGCGTGAGCTGCCGGTAGCTGAGCTCGAAGGCCGCCGCCACCGCGAGGTCGCCGATCCGCAGTTCGTCGATGCGCCGCCGCTCCACCTGGAGGCGGCGGCTGAGCGTCTCCACGCTCCAGCCCGGCCGGGCGGCCAGCCGCGCGGCCACGATCCGCACCGCGAGCGGCAGGTGACCGCAGGCCACGACCAGCTCCACCGCCGCGTCCCGCTCGGCGTCGAGCCGCTCCGCGCCGATCGTCCGCCCCAGCAGGTCCAGCGCCTCGGCCGGCTGGAAGACGTCGAGGTCGACCTGGACGGCGGCCGGCAGCCCGGCCGGCCGGGTGCGTCCGGTGGTGAGGACCGCGCACCCGGCCGAGCCGGGCAGCAGCGGCCGGATCTGCGCCGCGTCCTTGGCGTTGTCCAGCACCAGGAGCAGGCGCCGCCCGTCCACCACCGACCGGAAGAGCGCCGAGCGCGAGTCCAGGCCGTCGGGCACCGCGTCGCCCGGTACGCCCAGGGCGACCAGGAAGCCGCTCAGCACGGCCTCCGGATCGGCCGGCACCGGGTCGGACCCGCGCAGGTCCACGTAGAGCTGCCCGTCCGGGTAGGCCTCCCGCACGCGGTGCGCCACGTGCAGGGCCAGCGCGGTCTTGCCCACGCCGCCCATGCCCACCACGGAGGCGATCACCAGGGCCGTCGCCGACGGCGTCCCGAGCGCCTCGCCGAGCACCCGCATCGGAGCCGTACGCCCTGTGAAGTCGGCCGCGTCGGGAGGGAGTTGCGCAGGCCGCGGGGGAGCGGCCGCGGGTCTCTCCCGGTCCGGGCGCTCCGGCCCCGGCCGGGGTTCGGCGTCGTCGGCCGCGACCGGACCGCCGTCGCCGGCGGGGGCCTCCCGGACCGCCTCCGGCCCGTCCGCGGGCCTCTCCTGCCGCGGTGGGGAGGGCTCGGCGGGCCGCCCCGCGGGCTCCTCCGCACCGCGCGGCTCCGCCGTCGCCGGCGCGGCCAGCGCCGGGTCGCCCTCCAGGATCCTGCGGTGCAGCCCCTCCAGCTCGCTGCCCGGCGCCACCCCCAGCTCCGCGAGGAACAGCTGCCGCACGCCCCGGAAGACCGCCAGCGCGTCGGCCTGCCGGCCCGCCTGGTACAGCGCCCGCATCAGCAGCCCGTACGCCCGCTCGTGCAGGGGGTGCTCGGTGGTGAGGGCGGTCAGCTCGGGGATGCAGCGCGAGTACCGGCCCAGCGTCAGGTCGAGGCCGATCCGCTCCTCCAGGAGGGTCAGCCGCAGCTCTTCGAGCCGCTGCCGGTGCCGCTCGGCGAACGGACCGGGGATCCCCGCGAGCGGTTCGCCCTGCCACAGCTCCAGCGCCTGGTTGAGCAGGTCGCGGGCGCGCAGCGGATCGGCCCGCGCGGTCCGCTCCGCCTCCGCGGCCAGCGCCTCCGCCTGCGCCGCGTCCACGGCCAGCTTCGGCAGCGCCAGACGGTAGCCGTCGCCCATCGACACGAGGACGCTCGGGACGGGCCGGCCGGCCGGCTTCGCCCCGGCCCCGTCCTCCGGCGCGTCCAGCACCTTGCGCCAGCGCCACGCGTAGGTGCGGACGGTGGTCATCGCCGCGTTCGGCGGCTCCTCGCCCCACAGCGCGGCGATCAGGTCGGTCGCGCTGGCCGCGTAGCCCGGCCGCAGCAGGAGCACGGCCAGCATCGCCTGTTGCTGCGGACTTCCCATCCTCAGTGCGGTCGGGCCCCGGTGGGCCCGCATCAGACCGAGTAACGAAAAACGGAGATCGCCCACGTTCTGCTCCCCCAACCGGCCCGGAACAGTGCAGCCGCCCCGTTCGGCGCACATGTCGGAATCTGTGGCCCCTTTTAACCACAGCGCCGCACCCGGTGTCGAGAGCGTGTTGAGCCTGTGGTGATCAGGCGTTGAACCCGGCCGGTGACAATTTCCGTGCCGCGGACAGGGGGGAGCGGCCCCGTCGCCCGCGGCCCGTCCCTCGCCCGCCGGCGGAGCCGGGCCTGACCACGCGAACCGGAGGCGGACGCCCGTGAACACCACCGCACTTCTCTACCGGCTGCTCGGCACCGATCCGGCCGCCGGGCCCGCTGAACTGCTGCACCGCGCCCGCGGCGCCCGGCACCTGCCCCACCTGGTGCTGTCCTCCCTCGACCGGGACGGCGTCCGGATGGGCGGGCCCGCCCGGGCCGAACTCCGCCGGGCCCACGACCGCGCCGCCCACTACGCCCGGCTCGCCGAGGAGCTCGCCGTCTCCACCGGCGTCCGCGCCATCCGCGGCCTCCCGCTGGCCGGTTACTACCCCTCCGGACTGCTCCGGCCGCTCGACACCCTCGACCTCGTCGCCCCGGACGAGGCGGCGCTCTGGCAGGCGGTGGTCCGGATCGTCACCGACCACCCCGTGGAGCGGATCGACGTCTCGCTCTTCGGCACCCACCCCCACCACACCGCCGTCACCCTGCGCTGGCCGGCCGAGGACCCGCTCGCCGACCCGTGGTTCCGGGTCCACCTCACCACCGCGGCGCTCCCCGGGGACGGCGCCACCGTGCCGGTCCGGCCGTTCCTCGTCGCCGAGGAACCCGTCGAGTGCCTCATCGCGCTGGCCGAGACCCGGCTCCACGGCTCCCGGGGCACCCCGTGCCCCGTCACCGTCCTCGACCTCGCCGGTCTCGCCGGCCGCTCCTTCGAACCGGCCGAGACGGCCGCGGTGCTCGCCGCCTACCGCCTCGCACCCGAGGCCGCCGAGCTCCTCGACCACGCCGACCGCCACCTCCCGCTGGGCCGGCTCGCCGAGGTCCGCACCGCCCTCGCGCCCGAACTGGCCCCGGAGCACCGCCGCCGCGCCCGGGCCGCCGACGCACACCGCCCCCCGGTCCGCCGGGGGGTCCTGCTCCGCCGCACGGTCATCCGCCACAGCTGGGACGAGGCGCGGCTCCTCACGCCCACCCCGGAGACCGCGCTGCTCCTCACGCCCGTCGCCGACTACCTCCTCGCCCCGACCCCGGCCACCTCCCGCACCCGGGCGACGGCCCTCCGGGCCCTGCACCACTGGGACACGCTCTGTTGACCCGGCACGCGTCACCGGCCGGCCCTCCCGCGGGGGCGGCGCCCGGCCCGTCTCAGGCGGAGTGGCGCCGGATCCTGGCCAGCAGGCGGACGATGCGCTCCTGCGCGGCGTCGTCGGAGGGGGCGGGTTCCGGCGTCCGCCGCACGCCGCCGAGCGGGTAGGGGGGCAGCGGCTCCCGGCGGGGGACCGGAGGCTCCAGGGGCGGGTGCGGGAGCGGGACGACGTACGGCCGGGAGCGGCCGGCCGACGGTGTGGGGAGGGAGGAGGGCACGGCGGCCACCCGGTCGCGGCGGGCCTCGACGGCCGCGCCGATGATCCAGGAACCGGCGACCGGGGCCCGGAACTCCCGGGGGACCGGGGCGCGGCGCGCGGCGGGGACGGGCGCCGGGGCGGGGGTGTGCGGGATGCGGACGACGTGGGTGAGGCCGACGCCCTCGGCGTGCGCCCGCGAGGTGAGGACCCCGCCGTGCGCCTCGACGATCCCGCGCGCGACCGCCAGGTGGGCCGGGTCGTCGACGGCCCGGGGGCCGCAGATCTCGATGCGCAGGTCGGCGCCGCGCACGGCCGCCGTGATGACGACGGTGGTGTCCGCCGGGGACACGGCCGGACCGTGTGGGCGGGCCGCGCCCGAGGAGGTGACCCCGGAGGCGTCGGCGATCAGGTGGGCGAGGGCGGTCGAGGCGCGGACGGGGTCGAGGGTGACGACGACGGGCGGCGCGTGGACGGCGAACCGGGTCCGGTGCGGACCGGTGAGGGCGGCGGACTTGTCGATGCCGGAGTTGACGAGCGTGCCCAGCGTGGTGGGGTGCCGGGCGAGGGCGGGCAGCGGCTCCGGAGGCCGGGGCCCCGGGTCGCCCGCGGCGGCCGGCTCCGGGGCCTCGTGCCGTGACGCGGCGAGCGCGGCGGTCAGCCGGGCGTGGCGGGCGGCGAGCGCCGCGTACCGCTCCGCCTGCTCCTCGCGCTCGGCGGCGTGCCGCTCGGCCCGGTCGGCGAGTTCGGCGGCGTGCTTCTCGACGAGCTCTTCGTGGGGGCGGCG
>NZ_BMVV01000003.1 GCF_014650895.1 Streptomyces omiyaensis | reverse complement strand
CCCTCCGGGCGCTTCCTTCGTTTCCGACTCTATCAGATCTTTCCGACCCGATTTCCTCGGTGCTTTCCGGTCCCGAATTCGATTTCCTCGGGGCCTTCCGGCGCTTTCCGACTTTATCAGAAGATCTGAGTCGGATTTCCCGCCTCCCGTTCGGCCGTCCGGACGCACTGCGGCGCCGGGGCTTCCCGATCTGGCGGAGCCGTAAACGTACTGGAGCGGGGCGCCCCGATGCAAATCGAGGCGCCCCGCTCCGTAACCGCGCTGGTCAGGCCCTGCGGGCTCAGACCTCGACGACGACCGGGAGGATCATCGGCCGGCGGCGGTAGGTGTCGGAGACCCACTTGCCGACGGTGCGGCGGATCAGCTGCTGGAGCTGGTGGGGCTCGACGACGCCGTCCTGGGCGGACTTGTTCAGCGCCTGCTCGATCTTCGGGAGCACCGCGTCGAAGGCGGAGTCCTCGATGCCGGAGCCGCGCGCGTGAACGTGCGGGCCGCCGGTGATCTTGCCGGTGGAGGAGTCGACCACCAGGAAGACCGAGATGATGCCCTCCTCACCGAGGATCCGGCGGTCCTTGAGGGAGGACTCGGTGACGTCGCCGACCGAGAGGCCGTCCACGTACACGTACCCCGCCTGGACCTTGCCGGTGATCCGGGCGCGGCCGTCGACCAGGTCGACGACGACGCCGTCCTCGGCGATGACGATGTGGTCCTTCGGGATGCCCGTCATCGCGCCGAGCTCGGCGTTGGCGCGCAGGTGGCGCCACTCGCCGTGGACCGGCATGAGGTTCTTCGGCTTGCAGATGTTGTAGAAGTACAGCAGCTCGCCGGCCGAGGCGTGGCCCGAGACGTGGACCTTGGCGTTGCCCTTGTGGACGACGTTGGCGCCCCAGCGGGTCAGGCCGTTGATCACGCGGTACACCGCGTTCTCGTTGCCCGGGATGAGGGACGAGGCCAGGATGACCGTGTCGCCGGGGACGATCCGGATCTGGTGGTCGCGGTTGGCCATGCGGGACAGGGCCGCCATCGGCTCGCCCTGGGAACCCGTGCAGACCAGCACGACCTCGTCGTCCGGCAGGTCGTCCAGCGTCTTCACGTCCACGACGAGGCCCGGCGGGACCCGGAGGTAGCCGAGGTCGCGGGCGATGCCCATGTTGCGGACCATCGAACGGCCGACGAAGGCGACCCGGCGGCCGTACTCGTGGGCGGCGTCGAGGATCTGCTGGATGCGGTGCACGTGGCTGGCGAAGCTCGCCACGATGATCCGCTTCTGGGCGTTGGCGAAGACGTTCCGCAGGACGTTGGAGATGTCCCGCTCGTGCGCCGTGAAGCCGGGGACCTCGGCGTTCGTCGAGTCCGTCAGCAGGAGGTCGATGCCCTCCTCGCTGAGGCGCGCGAAGGCGTGCAGGTCCGTGAGGCGGTTGTCCAGCGGGAGCTGGTCCATCTTGAAGTCGCCCGTGTGGACGACCATGCCCGCGGGGGTGCGGATGGCGACCGCCAGGGCGTCCGGGATGGAGTGGTTGACCGCGATGAACTCGCAGTCGAAGGCGCCGAGCCGCTCGCGGTGGCCCTCGGCCACTTCGAGGGTGTACGGGCGGATGCGGTGCTCCTGGAGCTTCGCCTCGATCAGCGCGAGGGTCAGCTTGGAGCCGATGAGGGGGATGTCCTGCCGCAGGCGCAGCAGGTACGGCACGCCACCGATGTGGTCCTCGTGGCCGTGGGTCAGGACGATGCCGACGACATCGTCGATCCGGTCCTGGATGGTGGTGAAGTCGGGCAGGATCAGGTCGACGCCCGGCTGCTCCTCCTCGGGGAAGAGGACGCCGCAGTCGACGATCAGCAGCTTGCCGTCGTACTCGAAGACGGTCATGTTGCGACCGATCTCGCCCAGACCGCCGAGCGGGGTGACGCGCAGGGCGCCCTGGGGCAGCTTCGGCGGGGCGCCGAGTTCGGGATGCGGATGGCTCAAAAGTCTCTCCTCACCACACGCGCCACGTACCGGTCGGCACGTGGCGCGCATGACAATCGTGCACTTGCTGTTGTCGGTGTTCAGTTGTCGCCTTGTTCAGTTGTGAAGTCCGGTGTCAGAGGTCTACCCCGCCGGCGGCCAGGTCGACCTTGAGCTGGTCGGTCTCCTGGGCGGAGAGCTCGACGAGCGGGAGGCGCAGCGGACCGGCCGGGAGGCCCTGGAGGGCGAGCGCGGCCTTGGTGGTCATCACGCCCTGGGTGCGGAACATGCCGGTGTAGACCGGGAGCAGCTTCTGGTGGATCTCGGTGGCCTTCCCGACCTCGCCCGCGAGGTGGGCGTCGAGGAGGGCGCGGAGGTCGGGGGTGACGACGTGGCCCACGACGGAGACGAAGCCGACGGCTCCGACCGAGAGCAGCGGCAGGTTGAGCATGTCGTCGCCGGAGTACCAGGCGAGGCCGGAGCGGGCGATGGCCCAGCTGGCGCGGCCGAGGTCGCCCTTGGCGTCCTTGTTGGCGACGATCCGGGGGTGCTCGGCGAGCCGGACGAGGGTCTCGGTGTCGATCGGGACGCCGGAGCGGCCGGGGATGTCGTAGAGCATCACCGGGAGGCCGGTGGCGTCGGCGATCGCCGTGAAGTGCCGGTACAGGCCCTCCTGCGGGGGCTTGTTGTAGTACGGCGTGACGGCGAGGAGACCGTGGGCGCCGTCGCGCTCGGCGGCGCGGGCCAGCTCGATGGAGTGGTGGGTGTCGTTGGTGCCGATGCCGGCGACGACGTGGGCGCGGTCGCCGACCGCATCCAGCACGGCGCGTACGAGCTCCGATTTCTCCGCGTCGCTGGTGGTGGGGGACTCGCCGGTGGTGCCGTTGACGACGAGGCCGTCGTTGCCTGCGTCCACCAGGTGGGTGGCGAGTCGCCGGGCGCCGTCGAGGTCGAGTGCGCCGTCCGCCGTGAAGGGCGTGACCATGGCGGTGAGGACCCGCCCGAAGGGGGTCTGCGGAGTGGAGATCGGAGCCATGGGTAACACGCTACTCGCTGCTCAGCGCCGGGTGTCCCCTCGGGGGGACGTCAGAAGAGGAGCCCGGCACTGCCTGCTCGGGGGTTCAAGCAGTGCCGGGTCCGTTTGATCAGCCTAGATGAACTTCACGAAACGTCGCAATACGGACACTTCGCGAGAGTGGGCGAACATCTGTGCCTTACGGCGCGACGCGCCCGTTCTTGTTGAAGGCCGCGTGGGTCAGCGGCATCAGCCGGGCCCAGTGCTCCTCCATCTTCTCGCCGACCATCTCGATCTCCCGCTGCGGGAAGGAGGGGACCGCCGCCAGCTCGTGCTGGGTGCGCAGGCCGAGGAAGTGCATGAGGGAGCGCGCGTTGCAGGTCGCGTACATCGAGGAGTACAGGCCGACCGGGAGGACCGCGCGGGCCACCTCGCGGGCGACGCCGGCGGCGAGCATCTCCTGGTACGTCTCGTACGCCCGGCGGTACGAGTCCTCCATCGCCCGGTCGACCAGCTCGTGCTGGGCGTCGGTGCCCTCGACGAAGACGTACTTGCCCGGGCGGCCCTCCTGGACCAGCTTGCGGGAGGCGTCGGGGACGTAGAAGACCGGCTGGAGCTCCCTGTAGCGGCCCGACTCCTCGTTGTACGACCAGCCCACCCGGTGCCGCATGAACTCGCGGAAGACGAAGATCGGGGCGCTGATGAAGAAGGTCATCGAGTTGTGCTCGAAGGGGCTGCCGTGGCGGTCCCGCATCAAGTAGTTGATCAGGCCCTTCGAGCGCTCCGGGTCCTTCTGGAGCTCGTCGAGGGACTGCTCGCCCGCCGTGGAGACCCGGGCCGCCCACAGGACGTCGGAGTCGGCCGCGGCGCTCTTGACCAGTTCGACGGTGACGTCGCTCCGAAGGTCGATCTTCGCCGGCTCGGTGGGGGTGTCGGTCACCAGGAGTACCTTCCAGTCGTCTGTGGGGCGGGCCAAGGTTAGCGCGACTCCGTCGGAAGGATGAGATTCGGCTGCTTCGGTGAAAAACGGCACCAAACCCTCGGTTCGCTCGTCTGTACCGGTGAGGCGCACCATCACCACCGAGGAGAGTGACACCCATGTCCAGGCGGACCGAGGCCGTACCGTTCGCGTTCGTGTCGGAGGCCGACGAGTTCCGCAGTAACGTCACTCCGCCGCCCCGGGAACGACTCCGTCCGGGTCAGGTCGTCGGACGCACGCTGCTCGGGCTCACCGTGGTCGCCGGTCTCGTGGGTTCCCTCGTCCTCGGGATGCCCTCCCTCGACAGCACGGACTCGCCCACGCGCCAGCAGCAGTCCGAAGCCTCCGACAACCGCTGAGGTAGCCTCACCGGGCACTGCCCCATCGAGCGTGCTTGTGAGTGAGGAACCGCCGTGCCCCTGCCCTTCCTGACGGCCGACCGTGCCTTCGACACCACCGATGCCGTCGCGCTCCCGTTCGACGACCACGACCAGTGGCGCCGTCCGTACCGTCCAGGGCCCTACCGGGTCGGTGCGGCGGCGCTCGCGCTGCTGCTCGCCTCGTTCGTGCTGCTCGCCGCGGTGATCATCGCCGCCGCGGGTGCCGTCGGCGCCGCGTTCGTCACCTTCGGCGTCGCCGTACTGATCATCCTGGCCTCGCTGCGCCTGCTGCGCATGGGCACCTGGGTGAGCCGCGCCGGGGTGCGCCGCGTCGGCTTCTTCGCGACCTCCACCACGCCCTGGGCGAAGGTGGCCGCCGTCCGCACCGTCCAGCAGCCGGTGCGCTGGCTGAACTTCCCCCGCACCGTCCAGGGCCAGGCCCTGCTGCTCGACCGGGCGGCCGGTGAGCAGCTGGTGCTGCTCACCGACCACAACGCCGACTTCCTCTCCCGGACCGAGGCCTTCGACCGGGCCGCCGACACCGTCGAGGCGTGGCAGGCGGAGTACGGCGTCAGGCGCTGACCGTCCGGCCCTCGCGGAGGGTGATGGCCCGCTGCATCGCCTTGCGGGCCCGCGGGGTGTCACGGGCGTCGTGATAGGCCACCGCCAGCCGGAACCAGCAGCGCCAGTCCTCCGGCGACTCCTCCGTCTCGGCCTTGCGCCGGGCGAAGACCTCGTCGGCCGAGTCGCGGTCGATCCGGCCGCCCCCGGTGCGCCGCAGGTCGTCGACCGGGAGCCCGCCCTCGGCCTCCAGCTCCGCGGCCAGCCGGTTGGCCCGGCGCGCGAAGCTGGTGTTCTTCCAGAGGAACCAGGCGCCGACGCAGGGCAGCAGGAACGCGACCGCGCCCATGCCCATGGCCGCCGGCTCGCCGGTCAGGAGGAGCAGGACGCCCTCCATCGCCACCACCCCGAAGACCAGCACGAGGACGGTGGAGAGGAAGACGTACGTGATCTTGCCGCCCATGACCGTCAGCCCAGGTCCAGGAAGTGCTCCAGGCCGAACGTGAGGCCCGGGGTGTCCACCACGCGGCGGGCACCGAGCAGCACGCCCGGCATGAAGCTGGAGTGGTGCAGCGAGTCGTGGCGGACGGTGAGGGTCTCCCCCTCGCCGCCGAGCAGCACCTCCTGGTGGGCCAGCAGGCCCGCCAGACGGATCGCGTGCACCCGGACGCCGTCGACGTCGGCGCCGCGGGCGCCCTCGACCCCGGTGCGGGTGTTGTCCGGCTGGGCGCCCAGGCCGGCCTCGGCGCGGGCCTTGGCGATCAGCTGGGCGGTGCGGGTGGCGGTGCCCGAGGGGGCGTCCACCTTGTGCGGGTGGTGCAGCTCGACGACCTCGACCGACTCGAAGTACGGCGCCGCGATCTGCGCGAACTTCATGGTGAGGACCGCGCCGATGGAGAAGTTCGGCGCGATGAGGACGCCGGTCTCCGGGGAGGCGGCGAGCCAGCCGTCCAGCTGCGCGAGGCGCTCCTCGGTCCAGCCGGTGGTGCCGACCACCGCGTGGATGCCGTGGCCCACGCAGTACTCGAGATTGGCCATGACCGAGTCGGGGGTGGTCAGCTCGACGACGACCTGGGCACCCGCCTCGGCGAGGGTCTCCAGCTTGTCGCCGCGGCCGAGGGCCGCGACCAGCTCCATGTCCTCGGCGGCCTCGACGGCCCTGACGGCCTCGGAGCCGATCCGGCCCCGGGCGCCGAGGACGGCCACGCGCAGCTTGCTCATCGCACTTCTTCCTTTGGAGGTGGAGGTCAGGAGACGGCCTGGTGGAGGCGGTCCGCCTGCTTGTCCTTGAGCGGGCCTATCACCGAGAGCGAGGGCCGCTGGGTCAGTACGTCACGGGCGACCTCCCGGACCTCGTCCGGGGTGACGGCCGCGATCGTGCTCAGCATGGAGTCCACCGACATCTGCGTGCCCCAGCAGAGCTCGCTCTTGCCGATGCGGTTCATCAGGGCCCCGGTGTCCTCCAGGCCGAGGACGGTGGAGCCGGAGAGCTGGCCGACCGCGCGGGCGATCTCCTCGTCCGTGAGGCCCTCGGAGGCCACCCGGTCGAGCTCGTCCCGGCAGATCCTCAGCACGTCGTGGACCTGGCTGGGGCGGCAGCCCGCGTACACGCCGAAGAGTCCGCAGTCGGCGAAGCCCGAGGTGTACGAGTACACGCTGTAGGCCAGGCCGCGCTTCTCCCGGACCTCCTGGAAGAGGCGGGAGGACATGCCGCCGCCGAGGGCGGTGTTCAGCACGCCGAGCGCCCAGCGGCGGTCGTCGGTGCGGGCCAGTCCCGGCATGCCGAGGACGACGTGCGCCTGCTCGGTCCTCCGGCCCAGGAGCTCGACCCGGCCGGCCGCGCGGATGGTCTTCCGGCCGTCGCGCGGGGCGATCGGGGCGGCGTCCGTGCGGCCGAGGGCGCCGGCGCGCTCGAAGGCGCGGCGGACCTGGCGCACCACCGTGGCGTGGTCCACGTTGCCCGCGGCGGCGACCACCAGGTGGGTCGGGTCGTAGTGCTTCTTGTAGAAGCGGGCGATCTGGCCGCGGGTGAGCGCGTTGATCGTGTCGACGGTGCCGAGGACCGGGCGGCCCAGCGGGGTGTCGCCGAACATGGTCTGCGCGAAGAGGTCGTGCACCACGTCACCGGGGTCGTCCTCGGTCATCGCGATCTCCTCGAGGATCACGCCGCGCTCGGCGTCCACGTCGGAGTCGAGGATGAGCGAGCCCGTGAGCATGTCGCAGACGACGTCGATCGCCAGCGGCAGGTCGGTGTCGAGGACCCGGGCGTAGTAGCAGGTGTACTCCTTCGCCGTGAAGGCGTTCATCTCGCCGCCGACCGCGTCGATCGCGGAGGAGATGTCGAGGGCGGACCGCCGGCCGGTGCCCTTGAAGAGGAGGTGCTCCAGGTAGTGGGTGGCGCCGTTGAGCGCCGGCGTCTCGTCGCGGGAGCCGACGTGGGCCCAGATGCCGAAGGTCGCCGAGCGCACCGACGGAAGGGTCTCGGTGACGATGCGGAGGCCGCCGGGGAGGGTCGTGCGGCGGACGGTGCCGATGCCGTCCTTGCCCGGGAGAAGCGTTTGGGTACGGGCGACGGCCCGCCCCTCGGAGGAGGGGCGGGCCGTCGTCGCGGAACTACGGGACGTCACGAGGAGGCGTCGTCCTTCTTCTCGTCCTCGCCCTCGATCACGGGGATCAGGGAGAGCTTGCCGCGCTGGTCGATCTCGGCGATCTCGACCTGGACCTTGGAGCCGATCGCGAGCACGTCCTCGACGTTCTCCACGCGCTTGCCGCCGGCGAGCTTGCGGATCTGCGAGATGTGCAGCAGGCCGTCCTTGCCCGGGAGCAGGGAGACGAAGGCACCGAAGGTGGTGGTCTTGACGACCGTGCCCAGGTAGCGCTCGCCGACCTCCGGCATGGTCGGGTTGGCGATGCCGTTGATCGTGGCGCGGGCGGCCTCGGCGGCCGGGCCGTCGGCGGCACCGATGTAGATGGTGCCGTCGTCCTCGATCGTGATCTCGGCGCCGGTGTCCTCCTGGATCTGGTTGATCATCTTGCCCTTGGGGCCGATGACCTCGCCGATCTTGTCCACGGGGATCTTGACGGTGATGATCCGCGGGGCGTTGGGGGACATCTCGTCCGGGGTGTCGATCGCTTCCATCATCACGTCGAGGATGTGGAGGCGGGCGTCGCGGGCCTGCTTGAGGGCCGCGGCCAGGACGGAGGCCGGGATGCCGTCCAGCTTGGTGTCGAGCTGGAGGGCGGTGACGAACTCCTTGGTGCCGGCGACCTTGAAGTCCATGTCGCCGAAGGCGTCCTCCGCACCGAGGATGTCGGTGAGGGCGACGTAGTGCGTCTCGCCGTTGATCTCCTGGGAGATCAGGCCCATGGCGATGCCGGCGACCGGGGCCTTGAGGGGCACACCGGCGTTCAGCAGCGACATGGTGGAGGCGCAGACGGAGCCCATGGACGTCGAGCCGTTGGAGCCGAGGGCCTCGGACACCTGGCGGATCGCGTAGGGGAACTCCTCGCGGGTCGGGAGGACCGGCACGATCGCGCGCTCGGCGAGCGCGCCGTGGCCGATCTCGCGGCGCTTCGGGGAGCCGACGCGGCCGGTCTCGCCGACGGAGTACGGCGGGAAGTTGTAGTTGTGCATGTAGCGCTTGCGGGTCACCGGGGAGAGGGTGTCCAGCTGCTGCTCCATGCGGAGCATGTTGAGGGTGGTGACGCCCAGGATCTGGGTCTCGCCACGCTCGAACAGGGCGGAGCCGTGCACGCGCGGGATGGCCTCGACCTCGGCGGCCAGCGTACGGATGTCCGTGACGCCGCGGCCGTCGATGCGGACCTTGTCCTTGATGACGCGCTCGCGGACCAGGGCCTTGGTCAGGGAGCGGTACGCGGCGGAGATCTCCTTCTCGCGGCCCTCGAAGGCCGGGAGGAGCTTCTCGGCGGCGATCTCCTTGACGCGGTCCAGCTCGGCCTCGCGGTCCTGCTTGCCGGCGATGGTGAGCGCCTGGGCCAGCTCGCCGCGGACGGCGTCGGAGAGCGCGGCGTACACGTCGTCCTGGTAGTCCAGGAAGATCGGGAACTCGCCCTCGGGCTTGGCGGCCTTCGCGGCGAGGTCCGACTGGGCCTTGCAGAGGACCTTGATGAACGGCTTCGCGGCCTCGAGGCCCGCGGCGACGATCTCCTCGGTCGGCGCCTCGGCGCCGCCCTTGACGAGGGCGATGGTCTTCTCGGTGGCCTCGGCCTCGACCATCATGATCGCGACGTCGCCGTCCTCCAGGACACGGCCGGCGACGACCATGTCGAAGACGGCGTCCTCGAGCTCCGTGTGGGTCGGGAAGGCGACCCACTGGCCCTGGATCAGCGCGACGCGGACGCCGCCGATCGGGCCGGAGAAGGGCAGGCCGGCCAGCTGGGTGGACGCGGACGCGGCGTTGATCGCGACGACGTCGTACAGGTGGTCGGGGTTGAGCGCCATGATCGTGGCGACGACCTGGATCTCGTTGCGCAGGCCCTTCTTGAAGGACGGGCGCAGCGGGCGGTCGATCAGGCGACAGGTGAGGATGGCGTCCTCGGAGGGACGGCCCTCGCGGCGGAAGAAGGAGCCGGGGATCTTGCCGGCCGCGTACATCCGCTCCTCGACGTCCACCGTGAGGGGGAAGAAGTCGAGCTGGTCCTTGGGGCGCTTGGAGGCGGTGGTCGCCGAGAGCACCATGGTGTCGTCGTCGAGGTAGGCGACGGCGGAGCCGGCGGCCTGGCGGGCGAGACGGCCCGTCTCGAAACGGATGGTGCGGGTGCCGAAGGAACCGTTGTCGATGACGGCCTCGGCGTAGTGGGTCTCGTTCTCCACTATGGGTTTCTCCTACGTTCGTCTTTGGTCCGCGCGCCCGTGTGGCGCGGGACGGTGCGGGAGAAGCACAGAGGTGGCGGGCCGGTCTTCGATCGAAGCACCCGGGATGAGGTCCGGGGGCCACTACCGAGGACCGGCGGCGTGCCGGCTGCTTCTCGCGCGGGTCGTGGCGTTCTGCGACCAGAGTAATTGCCGGTCGGCACTTCGCGCACGTACAGCAAAGGGAGCGGCCCCCTGAAAGTGGGAACCGCTCCCTTCACGGCGTCTTACTTGGCGCCGGCCGCACCGCGGCGGATGCCGAGCCGGTCGACCAGCGTACGGAAGCGCTGGATGTCCTTCTTGGCCAGGTACTGCAGCAGACGGCGGCGCTGACCGACCAGGATGAGCAGGCCACGACGGGAGTGGTGGTCGTGCTTGTGGGTCTTGAGGTGCTCGGTCAGGTCCGAGATGCGGCGGGACAGCATGGCGACCTGGACCTCGGGGGAGCCGGTGTCGCCCTCCTTGGTGCCGAAGTCGGCCATGATCTGCTTCTTGACGGCGGCGTCGAGAGCCACGCGGTTCTCCTCGGGTTTCGTGCCCACGAGTGCCCCTGGTCTACATCTCAGGGGAGCTTCCGTGACTCGGGAGCGGGATGCCGGTGCGCGCTGCCCGGGGCGGCGCCGATGCGGGGCATCGGCGGGTGCTTCCGGGAATGCGCACACGAACGGCCGTCACACAGCGTACCAGGCGGCTCAGGAGGTCAGTGCCCGGATGGAGTGGTAGACGTCGAAGACCGCGAGGCAGAGCGGCAGCAGCGTGAGCAGCACGAAGGTCTCGGCGATCTCCAGGAAGCGGCCCCAGAAGGGGGTGACGCCCTTGCTCGGCACGATCAGGCCGATGGCCGTGAGGAGCGCGGCGACACCGGCGATGGCCGCGGAGAGCCAGACCGTACGGATGTCGAGGGCCGTGCCGTCGCCCTTGAGGGCCTCCAGGAGGAGCTCCGCGGGCGGGTTCAGGCAGAGGCCGAGTCCCAGCAGGACCAGCGCGCCGAGGCCGGCCGCCAGGGCACAGCCGACCTGCGCGGTGTAGCGGAACAGGTGGGCGCGCATCAGCATGGCGACGCCGGTGGCGAGGGCCAGCAGCTGGCCCCAGACGGTGTCGGAGAAGCCGAGCACGGCGGCGGAGCCGACGGCGACGAGGGCGCAGCCGCCGACCAGCCCGACGAGCAGCTCGTGGCCGCGGCGGGCCTGGGCGGCGATCCGGGCGGCGTCGACCGGCCCCTGCGGCTCGGCGTCAGAGCCGTATCCGCCGATGTTGGTCCGGGGCGGCTCGAAGCCGATGGGGAGGCGGGCGAAGCGGGTGGAGAGGCCCGGCAGGAAGGCGAGCGCGCCGACGGCGAAGGGGGCGCAGACCGCGGCGGTCTCGGCCGGGGTCAGGCCGGTCAGGATGGCGGCGAAGGTGACCAGCATGCCGACGGAGGCGGCGAAGACGAAGGCGACGAAGGGGCCGTCGCCGCCGGGGGCGACGATCGTGAGGATCACGGCCCAGACGAGGACGGCGGTGCAGGCGAGCAGGAACTGCAGCTTGCCGATGCCCTGGCCGTCGGCGAGGGCGAGCAGTCCGGAGCCCGCGACGGCGGCGTTCGCCATCGCACCGGTGCCGAGGGCCACGGCGGAGCCCCGGTCGTCGTAGACGCGGGCGCGGACGGCGGCGAGCGCGAGGAGCAGGACGGCGGTGACGCCGGCCAGGACGCCGGGCAGTCCGTGCATGTCGTGGCGGGGCTCGGCCGTCCACAGGACGAAGGCGAGGAGGACGAGGAGGACCGCTCCGCCGAGGAGGCCGGCGCCGCGCATCAGGGCGTCGGACCACAGGGTCCGGTCCTTGGAGACGGCGGAGGCGACCGCGTCGGAGACGTCGTCGAAGACGGCCGGCGGCAGCGAGTCGGCGAAGGGGCGGAGCGACAGCAGCTCGCCGTCGAGGATGCGCTGGGCGGCCAGCGAGCGGCTGCCGTCGAGGACGGTGCCGTCCCGGCGCACCAGGTGGTAGCCGACCGGGGCGCCGGGCGCCGGGGTCTGGCCGGAGAGGCGGAGCACCTCCGGGTAGAGGTCGGCGAGGGCGACGTCCTCGGGCAGTGCGACGTCGACGCGGCCGTCGGGCGCGACGACGGTGATCCGGCAGAAGCCGGTGCCGCCGTGGAACACGGTGGTGGGAGCCGACTGGCCGGCTCCGCCGGCCGTGGCTGGGGCCGTCATACTCACCTGCTGCTTCCCCTCGTGGTGGTCCTGTCCGGCGGGTCCGGGGGCGCCGGGCCCGGGAGCGGGCCGGCGGTCGCGGACCGCGGGTCGGGCGCCGTGGACCGCGGTGCGGATGTTGCGCTCCGAATGACCCGATTTTTGCGATAGTTCATGGCCACGCAAATATTTCGGGCCACCCTACCGCCCACCCGTGACCCCGCACCAAAGTAGGATCCCTCCCCGCGGATGGATCCTGTCGCCACGGGGGCGTCTGGAGGAACTTTCCGTCCGGCAACGGAAATTGGTGAGCTGTGAGCCAGATCGTCGTCAAGCGCCCACCGCGGGCCCTGCCGTCCGAAGTGCCTGACGAACAGGTGCAGTTGCAACCCCCTCCGGAGCTGCCCCGGGGGCAGCAGGAGGGCGCGCTGATGCAGCTCCTGCCGATGCTCGGCATGGGCGGCTCCGTCGTCTTCTTCTTCATGACGCCGAACCCGATCATGCGGATCATGGGCATGGTGATGATCGCGTCGACGGTGGCCATGGCCATCGCGATGCTGGTCCGCTACCGGCGGGGGACCCAGGGCCAGCTCGCCGACCTGCGGCGCGACTACCTCAAGTACCTGACGCAGACCCGCCGCGCGGTGCTGCGGACGGCCCACCTGCAGCGGGACGCGCAGTTCTACCTCCACCCGTCGCCGGAGCAGCTGTGGGCGCTGGTCGCCGAGGGCAGCCGGATCTGGGAGCGGCGGATCGGGGACGCCGACTTCGCGCAGGTCCGCGTCGGCCTGGGGAGCCAGCAGCTCGCGACCCCGCTGATCGCCCCCGAGACGGCGCCCGTGGACGAGCTCGAACCGCTGACGGCGGGGGCGATGCAGCAGTTCCTCACCGCGCACGGCACGCTGGACGGCCTGCCGATGGCGGTGTCGCTGCGCGCCTTCTACCACCTGACGGTGGGCGGCGAGCCGGAGGCGGCCCGGTCGACGACCCGGGCGATGCTCGGCTCGCTCGCGGCGCTCCACTCCCCCGAGGACATGGTCGTCGTGGTGGCCACGAGCGACACCGCGGCCCCGGCGTGGGAGTGGACGAAGTGGCTGCCGCACGTGCAGGCCACGGGCCCCGGCGACGGCGCGGGCAGCCGGCGTCTGATCACGACGGACGCGCGGGAGCTGGAGGACCTGGTGGCCGGGCGGCTGGAGGGCCGGCCCCGCTTCCAGGGGCCCCACCACCCGCTGCTGGACTTCCCGCACCTGGTCGTGGTGCTGGACGGGCAGTCGGTCCCGCAGACCTCGGCGCTCGCCTCGCCGGAGGGCATCCAGGGCGTGACGATCATCGAGGTCGTGCAGGGCCGGGGGGCCGGCAGCCGCGGCGACCTGGCCGTCGTCGTGGAGGGCGGGGAGCTGCGGCTGGAGTCGGGGCACGGGCACGTGTACGACGGCGTGCCCGACGCGCTGAGCCCGGACGCGGCGGAGGCGCTCGCCCGGCAGCTCGCGCCGCTGCGGGTGGCGAGCGGTTCGGACGACGACGAGCCGCTCCTCGCCAACCTGGACTTCACCGACCTGCTCAACCTCGGCGACGCGGCCTCGGTCGACGTGAGCCGCACCTGGCGGCCCCGCTCCCGGTCGGAGCGGCTGCGGGTGCCGATCGGCGTCGGCGAGGACGGCGTCCCGGTGATGCTGGACCTCAAGGAGGCCGCGCAGGAGGGCATGGGCCCGCACGGCCTGTGCGTCGGCGCGACCGGCTCCGGCAAGTCGGAGCTGCTGCGCACGCTGGTGCTCGGCCTGGCGGTGACGCACTCCTCGGAGACGCTGAACTTCGTCCTCGCGGACTTCAAGGGCGGCGCCACCTTCGCGGGCATGTCGCAGATGCCGCACGTGGCGGCGGTCATCACCAACCTGGCGGACGACCTGACGCTGGTGGACCGCATGGGCGACTCCATCCGCGGCGAGCTGAACCGGCGCCAGGAGATGCTGCGCGACGCGGGCAACTACGCCAACATCCACGACTACGAGAAGGCGCGCGCGGCCGGCGCGCCGCTCCAGCCGATCCCCTCGCTCGTCCTCGTCATCGACGAGTTCTCCGAGCTGCTGACGGCGATGCCGGACTTCATCGAGATGTTCGTGCAGATCGGCCGCATCGGCCGGTCGCTCGGCGTCCACCTGCTGCTCGCCTCGCAGCGCCTGGAGGAGGGCCGGCTGCGCGGCCTGGAGACGTACCTCTCCTACCGGATCGGTCTGCGGACCTTCTCGGCGGCCGAGTCCCGGGCGGCCATCGGCGTGCCCGACGCCTACTCGCTGCCGAACGTGCCGGGCTCGGGCTACCTCAAGTACGGCACCGACGAGATGGTGCGGTTCAAGGCGGCGTACGTCTCCGGCACCTACCGCACCAACCAGCACGCCGTGACGCAGGGCGGGCCGCTGCCGGTGGACCGGCGGCCGGTGCCGTTCACCGCGGCCCCGGTGCCGCTGCGCTATCTGGAGCCGGAGGCGCAGGTCCAGGTCCCCGAGGCCCGGTCGGCGGAGGACGACGCGCTGGCGGACTCGGTGCTCGACGTGATCGTGCGCCGGCTGGAGGGGCGCGGCGTCGAGGCGCACCAGGTGTGGCTGCCGCCGCTGGACAACCCGCCGCCGCTCGACTCGGTGCTGCCGGGGCTGGCGGGCGTCGAGGGCCGGGGGCTGACGCAGCCCGGGTACGAGGCGGCGGGCCGGCTCGTCGTCCCGCTGGGCGTGGTGGACAAGCCGTACGAGCAGCGCCGTGACACGCTCTTCCGGGACTTCTCCGGCGCCGCCGGCCACATGCAGATCATCGGCGGCCCGCAGTCCGGCAAGTCGACGCTGCTGCGGACGCTGATCTCGGCGTTCGCGCTGACCCACACCCCGCACGAGGTGCAGTTCTACGGGCTGGACTTCGGTGGTGGCGGCATGGCCTCGGTGGCCGGGCTGCCGCACGTCGGCGGGGTCGCGTCCCGGCTCGACCCGGAGCGGGTGCGGCGGACGGTGGCCGAGGTGTACGGCATCCTGTCGCGGCGCGAGGAGTACTTCCGCAGCGCGGGCGTCGACTCCATCCAGACCTTCCGGCGGCTGCGGGCCCGGGGCGACATCTCGGTGGCCGACCAGCCGTGGGGGGACGTCTTCCTGGTGATCGACGGCTGGGGCAACTTCCGCAGCGAGTACGAGGGGCTCGAACCGGCCGTCGTGGACATCGCGGCCCGCGGCCTCGGCTACGGCATCCACGTGATCGTCACCGCCTCGCGCTCCATGGAGGTCCGGGCCAACCTCAAGGACCACCTGATGAACCGGCTGGAGCTGCGGCTGGGCGACACGATGGACTCCGAGCTGGACCGCAAGATCGCCGCCAACGTGCCGACCGGGGTCCCTGGCCGCGGTCTGACGCCGGAGAAGCTGCACTTCATGGCGGCCGTTCCGCGCATCGACGGCATCAGCTCCGACAGCGACCTCGCCGAGGCGACCGCCGCGATGACGCAGGAGGTCACCCGGCACTGGACGGCGCCGGGCGCTCCGGAGGTCCGGCTGCTGCCGCGCGAGCTGGACGCGCACGCGCTGCCGGCCGGTCACGCGGAGCCGGGGCGCGGGGTCGCGTTCGCCATCGACGAGAACAACCTGGAGCCGGTCTTCGTCGACTTCGACCGCGACCCGTTCTTCCTGGTGTTCGGCGAGAGCGAGTCGGGCAAGTCGAACCTGCTGCGGCTGATGATCAAGCAGATCACGGAGCGGTACGACGGGGCCTCGGCGAAGTTCTTCGTCATCGACAACCGGCGTGCGCTGCTCGACGTGACCCCGGCGAGCCACCTCGCCGAGTACGTGCCCATGTCGAACAACATGGAGCACCACGTCGACGCCCTCGCCGACCTGATGCGCCGCCGCTCGCCGTCGGCGGACGTGACGGCGCAGCAGCTGCGGGACCGCAGCTGGTGGTCCGGGCCCAACCTGTTCGTGGTCGTCGACGACTACGACCTGGTCTCCACGTCGAGCGGCAACCCGCTGGCGAAGCTGACCGAACTCCTGCCGTTCGCGCGGGACGTCGGCGTCCGCTTCGTCATCGCCCGCAGCGGGGCCGGCGCCAGCCGGTCGGCCTACGAGTCGTTCATGCAGCGCATGATGGAGCTCGGCGCCCAGGGCGTCCTGCTCTCCGGCGACCCGCAGGAGGGCGACGTGCTCGGCGGCGTCCGCATGCGGCCGATGCCGGCGGGCCGCGGCATCTTCGTCTCGCGCCAGCGGGGGAATCCCCTGGTGCAGACGGGGCGGATGCCGGAGCTGTAGACGACCGGGCGGGGCGGTGACGGCGCGCCGCCGTCGTCCCGCCCGCCCGCCCCGGCCTGCGGGATTCCTCGATCCGTTGTCCTTATTCGTGCACGGCAAGGAGAGGTGACGTCCATGGCATGGGACGAATGGGAGCAGCTGAAATCGTCGGCCGCCGAACGCGATTCGGCGAAGATGCAGCTGAACGGGCTGCCGCCGGAGGACCGGCCGAACGCCGGCAATCCCTCGGGCGGCTTCCTCAAGGTCGACCAGCAGGACCTCGCCGCCATCGGCAACGAGGCCTTCAAGCTGTACAACCGGCTGTGGAAGGAGGCGCGCGTCACCTCCACGGACTCGGCGGCGTCCGACCTGAGCGGCCAGGGCTTCGCGCTCGGCGGGGCGCTGTCGCACGTCTCGCTGCGGTGGGACAAGCAGCTGGGGTCGGTGATGGACGCCTGCGCGCTGATCTCCAACCACATGGACTTCACGCAGAACGCGCACGCCGGCGACGAGATCTTCATCGAGCGGCACGTGAGCAGCATCCAGACCCTCGACGCGGGCTTCGACGACGACTGGGCCAAGGCGGGCAAGCCCAACGAGATCTACAAGCCGGACCCGAAGAAGAAGGACTGAGGACGGGGAACAGGGGATTGAGCTGATGGACTTCGAAGCCCTTCATTCGGCGAACTTCAAGCTGCTCGACGACACGGTCGGCGACTGGACGAGCATGCTGACCAAGCTGGAGGCACTGAAGAAGGACGCCCACGACGGCCTGCACAAGAAGGCCCTGACGGCCGACTGGGCCGGTGACAACGCGGTCATCTCGCGCGAGTTCGTGGGCAAGACGGCCGGCGAGTTCGGCGACGCGGTCACCCAGGCGACCTCGATCCGCAACATCGTCCAGGACACCAGGGACGACCTGAAGGCGCAGCAGCGCCTGCTCAAGGACGCGATCGAACGAGGCCGGGCGAAGAACCTCACCGTCACCGTGAACGGCGGAGGGTTCACGGTGAGCGAGAACCCCGACAAGAAGGCCCCGAACGGCCAGAGCGACGTCAACGCGCTGCGCGACGAGCTCCAGGGCATCGTCAACGCGGCCACCGAGATCGACAACAGCGCCTCCACGGCGCTGAAGGCCCTCGTCGACCTGACGGACCACGGCTTCTCGGACGCGTCCTACAAGGACCGCGACTCGGCGGTCGCCGCCGTGAAGGAGGCCGAGCGGCTGGCGGCCATCGCGCAGAAGAAGCCCCGCGACATGACCCCGGCGGACTTCGACGCGCTCAACAACGGGCTGAAGCAGTATTCCGGGGACCCGATATTCGCCGAGCACTTCGCGACCACGCTCGGCCCCAAGAAGACCCTCGAGTTCTGGGCCGGCATGAACGACCTGCGGGAGACCACCCAGCTCCGCGGCAAGTTCGACCAGATGGACGACCTGCAGAAGAACCTGAGCCTCACCCTCGCCACCGCGACCCAGGCGGACTCCCCGGAGATGTCCCGGTGGAAGTACGACATGATCAGCATGGGTGACCAGCCGCTCTCGAAGAACAGCACCGTCCAGGGCTTCCAGGTGATGAGCAACCTGATGCGCTGGGGGAACTACGACGACCAGTTCCTCAAGGACTACGGCACGAAGCTGATCGACACCGAGAAGAAGGCCACGGACAACGGCCGGCACGTCGCCATCGGATGGCAGCCCATGGGCATGGACCCCTGGCTGAACCGCACGGGCACCGACACCGGCTGGGACCCCATGACCGGCTTCCTGGCGGCGCTCTCGAACAGCCCGGACGCGGCGACGGACTTCTTCAGCGCGGACTTCGTCACGAAGGACGAGGACCACGACTTCAAGGAGGAGGGCGGCAAGAAGGAGAAGCGCGAGCTCACCAACTTCGACTACCTCTTCGAGGAGCGCGACTGGCCGCGGGCCACCAACGACCAGGGCAAGGACAGCACCGAGGGCCGCAACAACCTCGCGATGGCCCTGGAGGCGGCGACGACCGGCCACCCGGCCGGCCAGATGCCCACGGAGGAGACCCCGCCGCACAACAAGGACCAGGCGGAGCTCATGCAGAAGATCGTCGCCTCGGTCTCCGACGACCCCGAGCGGCTCACCAAGCACAGCTACATGTCGGACAGCATCGGCCAGATCACCTCCGAGTACCTGCCCGACATCAACCGGGCGATGTCCGACGACAGCCGCGGCAACACGGACAAGCTCTTCCCGATCGGCGGCACCCCGGCGGAGATGGAGCACTCGGACGTCACCCGCCTGCTGGTCACGCTGGGCCAGGACCCCAAGGCCAACGCGGCCGTCGAGGTCGGCCAGGCCGCCTACATGGGCAGCCTCATGGACTACCACCTGAACCCGAACGTCCCGGAGGACTCGAAGTACCCGCAGTCGCCGCAGAACACGATCGAGGAGATCTCGCGCCGGTCCGCCGAGATCGGCGGCACCCTGGCGGTCGGCCGCCAGGAGGCGATCGTCGGCCCCGCGGCCAAGGAGGCCAAGGACTTCGCGGACTCGGTGGCCCAGCAGAAGAACGCCTGGTCCGGCGCGATCAGCACGGGCATCGGCGTGGGCGTCAGCTTCGTCGCCACCCCCGTCGGCGGCGCGGTCGCCAGCGGCGTCTCCAGCACCGTCAGCTCCATGGTGCTGGAGCACATCTTCCAGCAGTCCGAGACGGACGTCCTGAAGGACGCCGGCAAGGACGCGGGCAAGCTGTGGGAGGACAGCAAGGAGAAGAACATCGCGATGAGCCAGCTGGCGGCCGAGCAGGCGGCCAAGGCGCACAACGTCCCGTACGCGAACCAGGTCACGGACTGGGCCAAGTACGGCACCGACAACGGCTTCAGCGACGCCTCGGACAACGCGCGCCACATGGCCGACGACCTGGAGACGGAGATCCAGCCCGACTGATCCCCGCCTCCGCCGCCCGCTTCCCCTCCCCGCCCCCAGACCAGAAAGCACGTGATGAAGCACGCAAAGGCCGTGGCCGCCCTCGCGCTCGTCCTCCTCGTCTCCGGATGCTCCCAGGCGAAGGAGGAGAAGCGGGCCTTCCAGGTACCGGATTCCCTGTGCGGTACGCCGGTCTCCGCCGATCTGCTGTCGCCCGCCCTTCCCGCGGGTGGCGAGAAGGTCGGGGAGGAGCGCAAGGAGCTGGGCGGCTACTTCCGCTGCACGGTCTCGGTGGACGGCGAGAGGGCGCTGACGGCCGTCTGGGAGTGGCTGGAGGCGGGGAAGACGGCCCGGTCCGTGGCGTACAACGCCCCGTACCGGGACCTGGCCGATGTCGAGAGCAGTGACAAGCGGTACGTCTACTCCGACACCGGCGGCGTCAGCCGCGTCACGTGCGAGCCCGCGGCGGCACACCGCAAGGGGGAGGCGGAGCTGTTCGTGACGATCGCCCTCTCGGAGGGCCGGACGGCGCCCGCCCCCGAGGTGAAGCAGCTGCTCCTGGCCTACGCGGAGGCCCTCTCGGCCTCGTCGGAGTGCGTGCGGAAGTAAGCGGCGGGGTCCGGGGGCACGGCCGGGAGAACGGTCGGGCCCCCGGTCCCGGGAACGCGACAGGGTGGGCGCCTCCCGTGCACGCCCACCCTGTTCTCGTCCGTGCGGTACGGACCCGGCTCCGCTAGAAGAAGCCCGCGGCGCGCTTGTCGCCGGCCTGGTAGGCCGGGGCGGCCTGGCGCACGGCCTTGGAGATGCTCTGGAGCGCGTTGTGGATCGCGCGCGTCTCCTGGTCCCACTTGGCGTGAGCGCCGTCGGCGGCGGTCTTCGCCTCACCCTCCCAGGTGCTGGAGACCGAGCGGATCTTCGTCTGGATGGCCTCCAGGGCCTCGTCCAGGCGCTTCGCCTGCGCGTCGATCTGGTTCGCAGCGTCGTCGAGCGACGCGTACGTGACGAGCATGATGCCGTCGTTGGCGGCCATGTTCCCTCCGGGTGTCGGTGGTGTCGTTCAGGTGGGGTGGTGCGGGGTCCTCGACGCGTGCGTCAGAGACCGGCGATGCCCGAACGGGCGGCCTTCTCGGCTCCCGCGTCGCCGGAGAAGCCCGCGGTGACGTCGACGCCGCGCAGGGCCGCCTCGACCTCGTCGTCGGTGTTGCTGGACGTGGTCCGGGTGACCTGGATGGCCTCCTGGAAGTTCAGCATCAGCTTGGCGATCCGCACCATGCCCTGGTTGATCTCGGTCTGCTTGGCGTCGAAGGCGCCGGCGCCGATGCCCTTCCAGCGGCCTTCGAGGCTGTCGATGACGCCCTGGAGGGCCGACAGCTGGCCCTTCACGTCATCGAACTTGCGGGTGAGCTCGTCCTGGAAATCCTTGAGACTCTGATCGCCAACCTTCAAGACTGACATGTGTCGCTCTCCCTTTCTCGGGTTCTCTTTGCAGCCGCGTCCGCAGCTTCACGCGGACGCGGTTCGGTGTGTGGGGCGGCGCGGCCGTCAGGCGGAGCGTCGCCGCCGCGCGACGAGGACGCCCGCCGCGGCGAGGACCGCCACGGCCGCGACGACGCCGATGACGATCCCGGTGCTGCCGCCGCTCTCCGCCTCCGCGCTCTCGCCGGAGCCTGCCACAGCGGTGCCGTCCGACGGCTTGGCGTCGGGGGCTTGTGCCGAAGTTGATGCAGAGGGGGCGGCGGAGGCCGGGGCGCCGCCGTCGGAGGCCGTGGCCGAGGGTGCCGAAGGGGCCGCCGAGGCGGTGCCGCCGGACGTACCGCCTCCGGTGGGCTCGTTGGTCAGGGGGCTGATGTTCGCGTCGCCGGGCTTGCCCTCGCCGCGCGAGATGTTGGCGTTGGGCCGGACGATGCCGTGGCCGAGGTAGGTGCTGACCGAACCCGGCTCCCAGTCGTCGTTCCGGGACGCGGACTCGAACAGGGCGCGCAGGACCTGGTTTCCGGTCCACTCGGGATGCGCGGACCAGACGAGGGCGGCGGAGGCGGAGGCGATGGCGGTGGCGAAGCTGGTGCCGTTCTCGACGCAGTACTTCTGGAACGTCTCGTCGCACCACTTGGGGATCGCGCTGCCCGGCGCGGCGATGTCCACGTAGTCGCCGTGCTGGGAGTAGGGGCCCACCTTGCCGTTCCGGTCGGTGGCCGCGACCGCGATCGCCTCGGGGTAACTTGCCGGGTACTGCTTCTTGTTGTCCTCGTCGCCGCTGTTGCCGGCAGCCGCGAAGACCAACTTGCCCTTGTTGTGGGCGTACTGGACCGACTTCCGGATGCTCGAGCTGTAGTACTCGGTGCCGAAGGAGATGTTGATGATCTTGGCGTCGCTGTCGGCGGCGGCCTTGATCGCCTCCTCCAGGTCGTAGGCGTTGACCGCCTCGGAGTTCTGCATCTTGGTGTCGCTCACGCGGTAAGGAATCACCTTGGCGTCCGGCGCCAGGCCCTTGATGCCGCCGGACGCCCCGGACCCGACGATGAGCTCGGCGATGGAGGTGCCGTGCCCCTCGTAGTCGTCCGTCTCGTCGCCCTTGGCCTCCGCCGCGTCCCAGCCCTTCAGCACCTTGCCCTTGAGGGACGGGGTGTCCGGGTTCACGCCGGTGTCGATGACGGCGACCGTGATGCCCGCGCCGGTCGACTTCTTCCAGATCTCCTCGGCCTTCATCGCGCCCAGGTACCACTGCTGCGACCGTGCGTCGGCAGCGACTGCCGTCGGAGCGACCCCGACGAGCCCCGTCGCCAGCACCACGGTCGCCGTGGTGCCGAGCATCGCTCGCCGGAGCCTGCCGCCCTCGATCATTCCTGCCGTCATCCTGACTTCCGAGCCTTCCGGGGTGGTTAGTCGATCACCGGCGGCACGGCGCCGCGCCGGCGGTTCGTCCAGGTCTCTTCGTCCTCCACCAGGTAGTCGGGGCGCGAAGAGCCCTCGCGCTCCTGCTCCTCGCGGCCCGGCCGCTGGGTGCCCCGGCCGCCGGTGCCGCGGGGGCTGCCGACGACGCCGTTGGCGCTGGGGGTGCCGCGTCCGGTGGGCCGTGCGGCCGGCTTGCCGCCGTTGGCGCCGACCACGCCGGACTGGCCGGGACGTGCTCCCGCCGTCCGGCCCGCGGCCTGGCCCTCGCTGCCGACGACGGTGCCCCGCGGGATCCGGGAGCCGGTGCCGCCGGAGGCGCGCTGCGGGGTGCCGCCCACGATGGGGTTGGACCTGCCGGTGCCCGCGCGCCCGGTGGCCGGCTGCCCGGGGCGGCCCGCCTGCGGCGCGGAGCGTCCGGCCTGGTTCGCCTGGGCGCCCGCCGGACCGCCGGGACGGCCCACGGGACCACCGGAGCGGCCCGCCGCCGGGGAACCCGCCGGACCGCCCGAGCGGCCCATGGCGGGAGAGCTCGTCGGTCCGCCGGGGCGGCCCACGGGCGCACCGCCGCGGCCCGTCGCCGGGGTGCTCGTCGGTCCGCCGGGCCGGCCGACGGCCGGGGAGGTCAGCGGGTTGCCGCCGCGCCCCACGGCCGTGCGGCCGGTGGCGGTGCGCGGTGCACCGGGCGTCCCGGTCGCCTTGGGCCCTCCGGCGGACGGCGGGGTGCCGAGCGTCAGCGGCGGGGGCCCGGCGGGGCCGGTCGGGGTGGGCGTGCCCGGGGTCGGGGTCGACGGGGGCGCGGTGTTCGGGACGGTCGGCGCCGGGGGCGTGGCGACCGTGTCGATCTGGGTCCTGGTGTCCTTGCCGGAGTCCCGGATCGGGTCCCGGGTGTCCAGGTCGCCGCCGGTGCGGGGCACCGTCGGGCTCGTACGGTCCTCGCTGCCGCTGACGTGCCCGGGCGTCGCCCGGTCCAGGGACCCGCCGGTGCTCCTGCCGGACTCGCCGTCGACGGAACCGCCGCGGGCGCCGGCCGAGCCTCCGCCGTCGGAGGACGAACCGGCCGGCCGCGGTACGCCCGCGTTGTACGACTCCGGCGGCTTCGGCAGTTCCTGGCCCGCCAGCGTGCTCTGTGACACCGCGTAGAACGACGCCAGGCGGTTCATCTGGTTGATGGCCTCCTGGCGGTCCTTCTCCGCGCGGACGGCCTTCTGGTAGTCCTCGTTCTTCTCGACCTTCTCGACCTCGGTGAAGTCCGAGGGCTTCTTCTGGACGAGGCGGGTGTCGCGCGGCGGCCGCGCGTTGCGGACGGAGGCCAGGCCGGTGCTCGCGACCTTCATCTGGGCGCCGGCCGAGTTGGCGACCTTGCCGATGTCCCAGGCGTAGGTCACGACCTCGGAGCCGTACCGCTGGAACTCGACGGCGGCCTCGCCCTTCCAGTCGACGCCGGCGACGAAGCTGTTCAGCTGCTTGGCGGCCGCGTTGAGCGACTTCGTCGCGTTCTCCAGGGCCTCGCCTGCCTGCTCCAGGTCGGCGGGGTTGGCGCTGTCGAGGAGGTCGAGCATGTCGTTGAGGCGGGCGCCCTCGAAGGACGTCGAGCCGAAGACGCTGCCCTTGGGGCCGAAGCCGAAGGGGAGGATCTCGTCCAGCTTCTCCAGGACGTTCGTCGTCGCGTAGGCCTCCTTGATGTCGGCCTTGTCCTGCGCCTGCGCCTGCTCCTGCGGCGTCAGGTCCGGCTGCGCGGGCGCGCTCGGGTTCGGGTTCTTCTCGTCACTCATCGATCGTCACCCCAGGTCCTTCTCGGCACTAGCGGCATCCTGGCTCGTCTGGGCGGGCTGTTCGGGCTTCCTGTCCTTCGCCTGCTGCTCGCGCTCGATCGCCTCGTCGCGTTCCTTGTCGAGGCGCGCCTGGATGTCGTGGAAGCGGCGGCGCTGCTCGTCCTCCACGTTCGCGTAGCCCACGTTCGCCGCGTGCACGCCGATCTGGAGGAGTTCGATCTGGCCGCTGAGGGACTTCGAGAGCGCCACGAGGGAGTGGTGGATCCGCTCGTACTCCGTGAAGAAGCCGTCCGCCTCGGCGAAGGCCATGCCGGTGCCGAACGAGCCGCGCGTCACGCGCTTCTGGCCCAGTTTCGAGGCGCCTCCGGCGCCGGCCTCCAGGTCCTTGATGACGCCGTCCACGCTGTCGCGGAACTTCTTCAGCTCGCCGACACCGAGCTCAAGATCACTCGCCATGACCGCCCCCGTCACCCGTCACGTGAAACACGAGCCAATCCTCCCCGTTTGCTCCTGCTGCCCTGCATTGCGATCGTGGCGACTCGCCATCCGCCGACCGCGCGTGTACCACTCTAATGATGGCGACCGACAGCCCCAAGTCTCTTGTTCGTCACGAGACTTCCACAGTCCGTCGCTCCGGCTCGACGCTATCAGCCGTGTGCGTCTGCAATGATCACCGGCCGGTCGCGGCGGTCCTCCTCCTGCGGTGGTCCCGCGTCGCCACCGCCGTGCCGGCGATCGCGGCGACGAGGACGCCGCCGCTGACGACCACGTAGGTGGCCAGGCGGGCGGCGCGTTGTTCGGGGGTCTCGCCGAGGTGGAGGGCGGCCGGGGTGGGGGCCTCGGCGCGGGTGACGCCCTCGTGGGCGACGGGCCGCTCGATGGGCTTGTCGTCCTCGGTGAGGGCCCTGACCGGGTCGACGACGCCCCAGCCGACGAGGCGGTCGTGGCCGGCCACCGAGCGTTCGGCGGTCTGCTGGATCTGGGCGACGATCTGCTTCTGGGTCCAGTCGCGGTGCGCGGACTTGAGGAGGGCGGCGAGGCCGGCGACGTACGGGGCGGAGAAGCTGGTGCCGTTGTCGGCGCAGTGGCCGCCGCCGGGGACGGTGGAGACCATGTCGACGCCGGGGGCGGCGACGCCGACGAAGTCGCCGGACTGGGAGAACTGCGCGCGCTCGTTGTTGCGGTCCGAGGCGGCGACGGCGAGGACGCCCTCGTACGAGGCCGGGTAGGTGGGTTTGACGTTGCCGCCGAGGCCGTCGTTGCCCGCCGAGGCCACGACCACGACGCCGGCCTCCAGCGCCGCCGCGACGGCCTGCTCCAGGAGCGGGGTGGGCTTCACCGCGTTCGCCGTGTCCTGGGAGATGTTGATCACGTCCGCCTTCTTGTCGACGGCGTGGCGGATCGCCGCGGCGAGGGTGGTGGCGGTGCCGTTGCCGTCGGCGTCGTTCTGCTGGATCGGGATGATCGTGGCGTCCGGGGCCAGTCCGACGAAGCCGGTGCCCTTGGCGGGGCGGGCGGCGATGATGCCGGCCACCTTGGTGCCGTGGCCGACGGTGTCGGTGGTGCCGTTCTCCTTGCCGCGCTTCAGCTTGTTGCCGTTGGCGTCCTTGGCTCCCTTCGGGATCAGGTTGATCCCGCTGCGGGCGTCGACGGCCTTGGCGAGCTGGAGGTTGCGGACGTCGACGCCGGTGTCGATGACGGCGACGCGGACGCCCTTGCCGGTGGACTGCGCCCAGAGTTCGTCCAGTTGCACGCGCTGGAGGGACCAGGGCCTGCCCTCGTACTTCTTGCTGGGGAAGGTGCACTGGGATCCGTCCTCGGCCGCCGCGGTGGAGAGCGGCAGGCCGAGGGTGCACAGGGTCGTCGCGGCCACGACGAGCAGCGGGCGCCGGACGCGGCGCGGGGCCGTCCTCACGAGCCCTGCGGCTGACGGGCGCCGCCGGTGGAGAGGCGGGGGCCGGTGGGCAGGAAGGTGGACCACTCGGCGGGTACGGGGAGGGGCTCGATGTTCTTGTAGCCGAGGCGGTTCTGCGCCTGCTGCGCCTCGGCCTGCCGGGCCTGCTTCTCCTCGTCGGAGCCGGAGGAGCCGATGCCGGAGTCGTCGGTCGCGGTGTCGCCGTTGGACTGCATCGCGTAGCGCAGGCCGGTGTCGGTGACGAGGAAGAGGAAGCCGCTGGCGGTGGTGGAGCCCTTGAACTGGCGGAAGAGCTGGCCCGATCCGGGAGTGACGTACGCGCTGCTGGAGCCGGTCGGCAGGGTGGCGGGGAAGTCCTTGCCCGCCCAGGTGCTGAGGGTGGTGGCGCCGGTCTCCTCGTCGACCGCGCGGAGCACGTTGCAGACGGTGTTGCGGGTGCCCTCGCGGGTGCCCGCCTCGTTGACGGGGACGGGGGCGGCCTTCGGCCACTTCTTGTCCTTGCCGAAGGCGGCGCCCGGCCGGAAGGCGCCGCCGCTGACGGAGGTGGCCTGGCCGGCCTGGCCGAGCTCGACGAGCTGGCGGCTGTTGAGCAGCAGCTTCGCGGTGAAGTCCGAGACGGGGGCGACCCGGTCCTGGAGGACCACGTACATCTGCTTCTTCGTGCCGTCGGTCGCGGAGAGGACCATGCCGACCTTGCCGACCTCGGGCGGCAGCCCGCTGGCGCCCGAGGCGGCGCCCGGCTCGCCCGGGACGCGGGGGAAGGAGACGGTGTCGCCCTTGTGGAGGGTGTTCAGCCAGGTCTCCGAGACGCGCTGGGCCTCGCGGCCCTGGCCGACGAGCTGGCGCAGCAGCAGCTCGTCCTTCTCGACCGGGTACGCGGTCCCCTTGGCGTCGACGACGTAGCGGGCGCGGTCGGGGCCCTCGACGTAGAGGAGCTGACCGCCGGTCAGCCGCTCGGGGCCGTCGGTCTTCGCCTCCTCGCGCGCGGCGAGGACGAAGGCGGCCTTCTGGATGGCGCGGCCGCCTTCGCCGGGGCGCTCGCAGACGGCCCAGCGCTTGGCGGCGCCGGCCTCGCCCACGGAGGGGAGGCGGTCGGGCGCGTAGGGGATGCCGAGGGTGGCGCCGTGCGGGATCTTGCCGCTGTCGAGCACCGACTCGGCGACGGTGATGATCTTGTCCTTGTCGGGGTCGAGGAGGAGCTTCGCCGACGACATGTTGAGGACGGGGTGGAGCTGGACCTTGTCGCCGGTCTTGAGGACCACGTACCGGGTGGTCGACTTGTCGGCGATGATGACGTTCTGGCCGGGCTTGTCCCAGTCCTTGGGGGCGACGGGCTTGAACATGCCCCAGGCCCCGAAGACCGCGAGGATCACCACGCCGACGATGGCGCCCGGCACCACCGCGCGCAGCGGGCGCGGAGCGCCCTCCTCGGAACCCGTCGAGTTCGGCTGCACGAACTGCGCGACCAATCTCCGCTTCGCGAAGGTGTAGGCGTTCAGTTCGTCCCGTCGTGATGCCATCTGTTGTGTCGTCCCTCTCCCCGCCGGCCGACCAGGTTGCCACACTCGGCGGGTCCGTCCGCCGTCCCACCGCCCCCTACTATGCCTGGCGGCACCCGTGTCTCACCGCTCAGGTAGGGTGATCGCCCGGTCAACGCCCAGGGGAATTCGGCTATTACGGACACGAGGGGGCAACGCGGCGATGGGTACGGCGACGCGTGCGCGCGACGGGCGGCGGACCAGCGGCCGAGCGCCTCAATCTTCCCGACGGCAACGCAGCAACGAACGCGCGGACGCGCGCGGCGGCGCACCGGGTCAGGGGGCCGCGCGGGCCGTCCCCGCGACGACGACGCTCCGGCCGCTCTCGCGCACCGGCCGGATCGGCCCCGTCCAGCTGCGCCAACTGGTGCTGGTGGAATCGGCGCTGGCCCTGGTGGCCGTCGGGTTCGTGATGGGCGGCCTCTGGCTCGTCCCCACCTGTGTCGTCGCCGGCCTCCTCGTGCTCCTCGCGGTGATACGCCGGCGCGGCCAGGCGGTGCAGGACTGGATGGCGACCGCGCTCGCGCTGCGGTCGCGCCGGCGCGACACCGGGCCCGCGGCCCCCGACGCCGACCCGTCGCTGGCGCCGGTGACCGAGAGCGTCCGGGGCTTCGCCGGCCGCCCGTACGTCGACCGGAACCACCGCACCGTCGGCATGCTCGGCGACGGCACCTTCCTGACGGCGGTGCTCCGGGTCGAGGCGAGCGGTTCGGCGCTGCGGCCCGTCTTCGGCGCCCGCGCCTTCCCGTTGACGCTGCTGGGCGACGCCCTGGAGGTCGACGACATCGTGGTCGAGTCGGTCCAGCTGGTGCAGCAGGTCCGTCCGGCGCCGGCGCCGCACCTCCCGCAGCAGTCCGTGGCCCGGCTCTCGTACACCCCCCTGCAGGAGCGGACCGGCGCGCCCGCGCTGCGGCTGACCTGGGTGGCGGTGAAGCTGGACCCCGAGCGGTGCAAGGAGGCGGTCGCGGCGCGCGGCGGCGGTCTCGAAGGGGCCCAGCGGTGCCTGGTCCGGATCGCGGACCACCTGGCGAGCCGGATCACGGGCGCGGGTTTCCAGGCGGTCGTCCTGGACCAGGAGGAAGTCAACTCGGCCATCGCGACGGCGGCCTGCACGAGCCCGCACGCCGCCGCGCGGGCGGGCCGGGCGGGGGCGGCCCCGCAGCGGCGGACGGCCGAGACCTCCCGGGTCTGGCGGTGCGACGACCGCTGGCACACCACCTACGCCGTCGGGCGCTGGCCGGAGCTCGGCCGGGGCGCGGCGCCGCTGCCGCGGCTGGTCTCGCTGCTGACCTCGGTGCCCGCCTACGCCACGACGTTCAGCCTCACCGTCCGGCGCGGGACGCGGCAGGGCACGATGGAGGTCGGCGGCCACCTCCGGGTCACCGGCGGCTCCGACAACGAACTGGTCCGGGTGCGCCGGACGCTGGAACAGGCGGCGCGCACCGCGAAGGTCGGGCTGCTGCGGCTCGACCGCGAGCAACTGCCCGGCGTGCTGGCGACGATGCCCCTCGGAGGTGCCCGATGAGGGGACGCGGTGTGGCGGTGAAGGGACTGCGGGGCCTGATCGGTCCGCGCCACGCGGGGCACACGGTGCCGGCGGCCGAGCTCGGCGCGCTCTCCCTGCCGGTCGGCGACGACGGCGTGGTGATCGGCGAGGACTCCGAGGGGCGTTCGCAGCTGGTGGGCTTCCACCGCTCGACGCCGTACGACGTGCTGCTGATCGGCGGTCTGTGGACGGCGCAGGTGCTGGCGCTGCGCGCCGCGGCCACGGGCTCCCGGGTCGTGGTGGAGACCGGCCGCCCGCACGCGTGGGTGGGGCTCGCGCAGGCGGCGGGGGCGGGCCTGGAGTGCATCACGCTCCACGACGTGGGCCGGGTCCCGCCGCTGGGCGCGACCGTCGGCAGTCCGGTCGTGGTCGTGCGGGACTGCGGCATGCGGCCGCCGCGCGGACGGGTCGTCTCCTCGCCGTGGCAGTCGGTGCTGACGCTGCTGCCGTATCTCAGCCCGGTCGCCCCGCGCCTGATGCGCGCGGCCACGCTCGTCGGCGTGCAGCGGGTCTCGCCGCAGGAGGCCCGGCAGACCGGCCGCATCCTGGGGCTGGCGCAGAACGAGGTCGACGCGCTGCCGACGCTCGGGGACGGCGTGACGCTGTGGTGCGCCGGCGGCGAGCGGCACTGGGTCATCACCCACGCGACGGACGCGGAGTCGGGCCTGCTCGGCACGGCCCGCCGGATGGACTGACCCGGGCCGCGGCCGGGCCGGCGGGCGGGAGCGGACGCCGGCCGGGTCCGCGATCGTCCGAAGCGGCCCCCGCGCGCAGCGGGTTTCCCTAGTATTTCTCCTGGTGGCGCGGGCGGTCCCCACTGCCCCGCGGCATCGGACGCATGGTCCGCCGACAGGCCGTGAACGAAAGGAACTCCCATGGGGAGCGCGCAGGAGAAGGACGCGTTGTACGCCCTCGACATCTCGGGCGTCGAGTGGATCGGCGCCCCGGGCACGAGCCCCGACGAGGAGCGCGTCGAGATCGCCCATCTGCCGGGCGGCGCCGTCGCCATGCGCTCCTCGCTGGACCACGGCACGGTGCTGCGGTACACGGAGGCGGAGTGGCGGGCGTTCGTGCTGGGCGCGCGGGACGGCGAGTTCGACCTGCGCTGAGCCGGCGGTCCGCCGCCGCGGCGGACCCGTACCGGACCGGCGGTCGCGCGCCCCGCTGCGGGTGCGCGGCCGCCGGTCCGTCGCGTCACCCGCTCGAACAGGCGCCGCCGGGACGGAGGGGCACCCGTTCGGGCGGGCGCCGGCACGGCCGGGAGCGAGGGGGCCGGCCCGGCGGACCGGGACAAGACCGTGCGGAATCCTCCCCGTTGCTCCCTCTTGTGTGATTTCGCCCCGTCCGCTTCCTCACGCTCCGCCGCGCCGGCGTCACCGGGGCCCCGCTCCCGGCCGGAGGGAGCGCCTCCGGGAGAGGACGGGCCTGCCGCGGCGGCGTTGCGGACGTTTAGGGTGGGTGGGGGCGCGGCGGAGGATCCCTCGGAACGTTCGCCGGGTCCGAGGGGAGAGCCGGCCCGACCGGTGGCGAACGGTGGCCCCGACGCACGACGGCACAAGGGTGCTCGACCACACCAGGAGGCAAAGTGAACGGCGATCGCGACGACATCCGCGGGGGCTGGAACGTGCCCGCCGACGAGTCCGACGCGGATCCCGCCGAGATGACGGGTGAGTTCACCATCGACTACACCCCTCCGGCCTGGTACACGCAGAGCGCGCCGGACGGCCAGGGCGGTGGCGGTGCCACTCCCCCGCCGCCGACGGGTGCGCCGGTCCCGGTTCCCGGGACGCCCCCGGGCGGCTTCCAGCAGCCCGGCTGGACGCACACCCCGCCCCCGCCGCAGTACCCGGCGCCCGGTCAGGCGCCGGGCCACTTCCCGGGCCAGGCAGCCGGGCAGGTACCGGGCCAGGCGGTCGGCCAGGTGCCGGGGCAGTACGGGGCGTACGGCCCCGAGGCCGGCGCTCCCGGCACGCCCGCCGCCCCGCCCGGCCACCCCGCGCCCGCCCCCGTACCGGCACCCGCCCCGGCCCAGGCCCCGGCTCCCGCGGCGCCCTTCGGCGGCGGCGAGGTGGAGAGCGGCGCCACCATGCGCTTCAACCCCGCGTCGCTGCGCCCCGACCCGGCCGCGCCGCCCGTCGCCGCCCCGGAGGCCGGCCCCCTGCCGGGCTCCCCCGAGGCCGCGGGCCTGGCCCGCGCCGACGTCCCGCCGGTACCCGACGCGGACCGGCCGGAGCCGGAGGCCGGCGGCGCGGACACCGACGCGCCCGGCGCCGAGGCGGCGCCCGGCGACGCGCCGGCCCCCTCCGACCCCCGGGACGCCTCCGGGGCCACCGGCGAGGACGGGACCGGGGACCGGTCCGACGGCGGGTTCGACGCGGACGCCGGGACCGGCACCGAGACCGTGGCGGAGAACGGGGCGGAGCACGGGGCCGGCGTCACGTCCGGGAACGCGTCCACGGGCGACGACGGCACGGGGCACGAGCGCGGGGCCGAGGGCGAGGCCGGGACCCCGGCCGAGGCCGTGGTCGACGCCGGCGCCGAGGCCCCGGCAGCCGCGGACCGGGCGTCCGCCGCCGAGCCCGCCGAGGAGGGACCGTCCACAGGGGAGGCCACCGGCGCCGTCCCCGCGGACGCCGTCCCCGCCGCGCCGCCCGCCGCCGTGCCGCTGCCCGCCGAGGGCGCCGTGCCCGGCGCCCCGGGGGCCCTCCCCGGCGCGCCCGCCGCGGGCGGCCCCCTGCCGCCGCTGCCGCCGAACTTCCCGCCCGCCTCCCCCGACGCCCAGCAGCCGCCGCAGCCCGCGCCGCAGTGGCCCGGGCAGCCGCAGCCGGCCGCTCCCGGAGCCGTACCGCCGCAGGGCGGCTACGGCTACCCCCCGGGCCCGGGTGCTCCCGGTCTGCCCCCGCAGGTGCCGGCCCCCGGGGCTCCCGCCGGTTACGGCTACCCGCCGCCGGCCGCCGCCCAGGCCGGTTACGGCTACCCGCACCCGGGTGCGCAGCCCCCGGTGCCCGCTCCCGGCGCGGAGCAGGTCCCCGGCGCGCCCGCGGCGGGCCACGGCCTCCCGCCGCAGGCCCCGGCACAGCCCCAGCCGCAGCCCCCGGCCCAGGGCGGATACGGCTACCCGCAGGCTCCCGGCGCGCCCGGCGGGGTGCCGCCGCAGGGCCCGGACGGGTACGGCTACCCGCCGGGTTCCGTGGACCCGCGGACCGGCGGCGCCTGGCCGCAGCCGGTCACCCACGACCAGCGCGAGCGGTCGGTGCCGGGCGCCCCGCTCGGCTACACGGCGGCCGTCGAGCTCTCCTCCGACCGGCTGCTGCGCAACAACAAGCAGAAGGCGAAGTCGAGCCGGAACCCGGGCGCGGCCTCCCGGTTCAAGCTGGGCGGCAAGAAGGAGGAGCAGGAGCGGCAGCGGAAGCTGGACCTGATCCGCACCCCGGTCCTCTCCTGTTACCGGATCGCGGTCATCTCGCTCAAGGGCGGCGTCGGCAAGACCACGACGACCACCGCGCTGGGCGCGACCCTGGCGACCGAGCGGCAGGACAAGATCCTGGCGATCGACGCCAACCCGGACGCCGGCACGCTGGGCCGCCGGGTGCGGCGCGAGACCGGGGCGACCATCCGCGACCTGGTGCAGGCGATCCCGTACCTCAACTCGTACATGGACATCCGCCGGTTCACCTCGCAGGCGCCGTCCGGCCTGGAGATCATCGCCAACGACGTGGACCCGGCGGTCTCGACGACCTTCAACGACGAGGACTACCGGCGGGCGATCGACGTCCTCGGCAAGCAGTACCCGGTCATCCTGACCGACTCCGGCACGGGTCTGCTCTACAGCGCCATGCGCGGGGTGCTCGACCTGGCCGACCAGCTGATCATCATCTCCACGCCCTCGGTGGACGGCGCCTCCAGCGCCTCGACGACGCTGGACTGGCTGTCGGCGCACGGGTACGCGGATCTGGTGCAGCGCTCGATCACGGTCATCTCGGGGGTCCGCGAGACCGGCAAGATGATCAAGGTCGAGGACATCGTGCAGCACTTCCGCACCCGCTGCCGCGGGGTGATCGTGGTGCCCTTCGACGAGCACCTGGCGGCCGGCGCCGAGGTCGACCTCGACATGATGCGGCCCAAGACCCGGGAGGCGTACTTCGACCTCTCGGCGATGGTGGCCGAGGACTTCGCGCGGGCGCAGCAGGCACAGGGGCTGTGGACCGGCGACGGCCAGGGCGGCCTGCCGCCGCACATGGCGCCGCCGATGCCGGGGCACGCAGGGCAGCCGATGCCGGGGCAGTACGCACCCGGGCCGTACGCCCCGGGGCAGCCCGCGCCGGGCCAGCCGTACGGGGCTCCGCCGGCGCCGGGGCAGCCCTACGCCGACCAGCAGCCGTACCCGGGCCCGCCGGTGCCCGGCGGGTACGCCCCCGGTCAGCCCGCGCCCGGTCAGCCGTACGCGCCGCAGGGCCAGGCGCAGCCGTACCCGCAGCCGGGCCGGCCGGGTCAGCCGGTTCCGGGCGGACCTCCGTCCGGGCCGTACGGACCGCCCGGGGAGCCGATGCCGGGTCAAGCCGGATATCCCGGACAGCCGTACGGACAGCAGCCCTACCCGCCGGCGGCGGCTTCCGGCCAGCCGGGGCAGCCCCCGCATCCGTACGGGCAGCCGCCCGCGCCGGAGCAGCCGTTCGGGCAGCCGCTGCCTCCGCAGGCCCCGCCGCAGACGCCGCCGCAGACGCCGCCAGCCCCTCAGCAGTAGGGCGTCACAGGAGTAGACCAATGAGGCTCCGTACCGGTTCACCGGTACGGAGCCTCCTTGCGTTCCCGCAGCCCACGCGGGGTTCGAGTCATCGTTGACGACGGCAGACCACCGCTGGTACATCTTCGCTTCACTTGACGACAGCCCAAGATCCACGACTCCACGACAGCCCCCGACGCGAGGTCACGTCCCATGGTCATGGTCACGAAGGTTCCCTCCCGCCCGCTCCCCCGCCGGCCCCGCCGGACCGCCCGTCTGCTGCTCGCCGCCGGTCTCACCACCGCCTCGCTCGCGGCCCTCCCCGCCACCACCGCCGCCGCCGGGGACGAGAAGTCCGGCGGCACCACGCTCACGGTGGCCGTCTCGCAGAGCATCGACTCGCTGAGCCCGTTCCTCGCCCAGAAGCTCACCTCGACCAGCATCCACCGGCTGGCCTACGAGTACCTCACCAACTACGACGCGAAGGACGCCCGGACCGTCCCCGCCTTCGCCACCGAGTGGTCCGCCTCCGCGGACAAGCTGACGTGGACGTACCGGATCCGCGAGGACTCCACCTGGTCCGACGGGAAGCCGGCCACCGCCGAGGACGCGGCCTGGACCTTCAACAAGATGATGACCGACCCGAACGCGGCCACCGCCAACGGCAGCTTCACGGCCAACTTCGCCCAGGTCACCGCCCCCGACCCGCGCACCCTCGTCATCCGGCTGAAGAAGCCGCAGGCCACGATGACGGCGCTGGACGTGCCGATCGTGCCCAAGCACGTGTGGGAGAAGGTCGGCGACTTCTCGAAGTTCAACAACGACCGGCAGTTCCCGATCGTCGGCAACGGCCCCTTCGTCATCACCGACTACAAGGTCGACCAGTACATCAGGCTCAAGCCGAACAAGACCTTCTGGCGGGGCGCACCCAAGTTCGACGAACTGGTCTTCAAGTACTACAAGGACGGCGACGCGGCCGTCGCCGCCCTCCAGAAGGGGGAGGTCTCCTTCGTCCCGAACCTGACGCCCGCCCAGGCGGCGGCGCTGAAGACGCAGAAGGACATCAAGGTCAACGACGCCCCCGGGCGCCGCTTCTACGCCCTCGCCACCAATCCCGGCGCCCGCGCCCAGGACGGGAAGACCTTCGGCAACGGCCACCCGGCCCTCCTCGACCCGGCCGTCCGCAGGGCGCTCTTCCTCTCGGTCGACCGCGCCACCCTCGTCGACAGGGTCTTCCAGGGGCACGCCGTCGAGGGCGAGGGGTACATCCCGCCCCGCTTCGGCTCCTACTTCTGGAAGCCGGAGGGCGCCCAGAAGCGGTCCTACGACCCGGCGGCCGCCGCGAAGGCCCTCGACGCCGCCGGCTACCGGAAGAACGGCGAGGGGAAGCGCCTCGGCAAGGACGGCAGGCCGCTGGTCTTCCGGATCCTCTGTCACGCCACCGACCCGAACGACAAGGCGGTCGGCAAGTACCTCCAGGAGTGGTGGGGCGAGCTCGGCATCGGGCTGACCGTCGAGTGCATGGACAGCGTCTCCGACCCGTGGGTCAAGGGCGACTACGACCTCGCCTTCGACGGCTGGTCGGTCAACCCCGACCCGGACTACGTGCTGTCCATCCACACCTGCGGCACCCTCCCCGCCACCCCGAAGGACACCGGCGCCACCGACAACTTCATCTGCGACGAGGAGTTCGACTCCCTCTACGCGCAGCAGGCGGTGGAGTACGACACCGCCAAGCGGGCGGACCTGGTCAAGCGGATGCAGTCCCGGCTGTACGACACGGGGTACATGAACGTCATGGCCTACCCCAACGCCCTGGAGGCGTACCGCACCGACCAGATCGCGTCCATCACCACCATGCCCGAGGCCGCCGGGAACCTGTGGGGGCAGGACGGCTACTGGAGCTGGTGGTCGGCCGTGCCCGCCGCCTCCTCCCCGTCCTCCGGGGACGGGTCCGGATCGTCCTCCACCGGGGTCGCGATCGGGATCGGGGTCGCCGTGGCCGCCGTCGCCGGCGGACTCCTCCTCCTCCGGACGCGCCGGCGCGCCACCGCCGACGACCGCGAGTAGCGATGACGACGGCAAGCACCCCCGCCGGCGTGGCGCGGGCCGAGGAGGCCCGCGCCACGGACGGCGCACCCCGCACCGGCGTCTCCTCCGGCTACCTCCGCCACGCGGCGGGGAAGCTGGGCGGCGCGCTCGTCTCCCTCTTCGCCGTACTGGTCACCAGCTTCTTCCTCTTCCGGATCATCCCCGGCGACCCGGTCAAGGCGATGACCCACGGCATCCCCACCTCCGCCGAACAACTGGCCACCCTGAGGCGCCAGTTCGGCCTCGATCTGCCGCTGTGGCAGCAGTTCGCCGACTACTGCGCGAAGGCGCTCGGCGGCGACCTCGGCACCTCCTTCCAGTTCCGCGCCCCGGTCGGCGAGCTGATCGCGGCGAAGCTGCCGGCGACGCTGCTCCTCACCGGCGTCGCCGTGGTGCTCTACTCGGCCCTCGGGCTGTGGCTCGGCACCCGCTCCGCGTGGCGGCACGGCGGCCTCGGCGACCGGGTGAACACCGGGATCGCGCTCACCCTGTGGTCGGTGCCGTCCTTCTGGCTCGGCCTGCTGCTCATCATCGTCTTCTCGGTGGGCATGGGCCCGGTCCCGGGGCTCTTCCCGACCGGCGGCATGGAGTCGGGGACCGGCGAGACCGGCTTCGCCCACGTCCTCGACGTCGCCCACCACCTCGTCCTGCCGGTGGTGACGCTGGTCGCGGTCGGCTACGCGCAGACGCTCCTGGTGATGCGCTCCTCGCTCCTCGACGAGATGGGCGGCGACTACCTGACGACCGCCCGCGCGAAGGGCCTCAGGGACGACGAGGTGCGGCGCCGGCACGCGGTGCCGAACGCCCTGCTGCCGACCGTCACCATGGTCTTCATCAACCTGGGCCACGTGGCGGCCGGTTCGATCCTGGTGGAGACGGTCTTCTCCTGGCCGGGTCTCGGCGGCCTCTTCTACCAGGCGCTGAGCGTGCCCGACCTGCCGCTCGTCCAGGGCCTGTTCGTCGTCTTCGCCGGGGCGATGATCCTCATGAACCTCCTCGCCGACCTGCTCTATCCGCTGCTCGACCCCCGGGTGGGCCGATGACCTCTCTCGCGTGGGAGCGCCGCAGGGGCTCCGCGGCACGCTTCTGGAAGACGTACCGGAGCCACCGGGCGGGCCTCTACGGGCTCGCCGGGCTGGCCCTGATCGCGCTGCTCGCGGTCACCGCGCCGCTGACCGTCGGGGCCGACGTGCAGTCGGTGACGAACGCGCCCGGCACGGCCCTGGAGCCGCCCAGCGCCGAGTTCCCCCTGGGCACCGACCAGTTCGGCCGGTCGCTGCTCGGGCTGCTGGTCTGGGGGGCGCGGATCTCGCTGCTGGTGGGGCTGCTCGCGGCGGTCCTGTCGGTCGCCATCGGGACCCTCGTCGGGGTCCTCGCGGGCCACTACGGCGGCTGGCTCTCCACCGTCGTGATGCGGATCACCGACTGGTTCCTGGTGATGCCGACGCTGGTCCTGGCGATCGTGCTGGCGACCGTGATGTCCCGGTCGATGTGGACGGTGGTCCTCGCCATCGGCGTCACCTCCTGGCCGACCACCGCCCGGCTGGTGCGGGCGCAGACGATCGCCGTCGAGTCCCGCCCCTACATCGAGCGGGCCACCGCCCTCGGCGGCGGCCACCGGCACGTCATGGCCCGGCACGTGCTGCCGAACGTGATGCCGCTGGTCCTCGCCCAGACCACCCTCGGCATCTCCACCGCGATCCTCACCGAGGCCACCCTCGCCTTCCTCGGGCTCGGCGACCCGACCGTGGTGTCCTGGGGCGGGATGCTCCAGGACGCGCGCGAGGCGGGCGCGGTCTCCTCCGGGCACTGGTGGTACCTGGCCCCGCCGGGGATCGCGATCGCGCTGGTCGCGCTCGCCTTCACGCTCTGCGGCCGGGCCGTCGAATCCGTGCTCAACCCGAGGCTGGGGGTGGGGCGTTGAGCCTCCTGAAGATCAGGGACCTGAGGGTCACGTACGGCTCCGGGGCCGGCGCCGTCCCCGCCGTGCGCGGGGTCGACCTCACGCTGGAGGCCGGGTCGAAGCTGGGCGTGGCCGGCGAGTCCGGCTGCGGGAAGTCGACGCTGGCGCTCGCCCTGCTGCGGCTGCTCCCCCCGGCCGCCCGGCTCGACGGCGAGATCCTCCTCGACGGGGAGGACGTGCTCGCCATGAAGTGGGGGCGGCTGCGGGCGGTCCGCTGGGCGGGCGCCTCGATCGTCTTCCAGGGCGCGATGCACTCGCTGAACGCGGTGCGCCGGATCGGCGACCAGATCGCCGAGCCGCTCCTGGTGCACGGCCGGGCCACCCCCGCGCAGGCCCGCAAGCGGGTCGCCGCCCTCCTCGAACAGGTCGGGCTGCCCGCCTCCCGGGCCGCCGGCTATCCGCACGAGCTCTCCGGCGGGCAGCGGCAGCGCGTGATGATCGCGATGGCGCTCGCCTGCGCACCGCGCCTGATCGTCGCCGACGAGCCGACCACCGCGCTCGACGTGATGATCCAGGCGCAGATCCTGCGGCTCATCGAGCGGCTGGTGGCCGAGGAGTCCATCGGCCTGATGATGATCAGCCACGACCTGGCGGTGCTCGCCGACGCCTGCGACCGGCTCGCCGTCATGTACGCGGGCCGGATCGTCGAGGAGGGACCGGCCGCCGAGGTGTACCGGGCGGCCGCCCACCCCTACGGGCGGGCGCTCTCCTCGGCCTTCCCCCGGATCGGGGACCCGGCCTCGCGGCGGGCGCCGCGCGGCCTGCCCGGCGACCCGCCGGACCCGGCGGCGCTGCCCGACGGCTGCGCCTTCCACCCGCGCTGCCCGGTGGCGGTCGCGGCGTGCGCCGAGGACGACCAGGAACTGCGGGCGGCGGGCGCCGGGCGCCGGGCCGCCTGCCTGCACGTGGGGAGTGAGCGCGGATGACGAGTGGGCTGCTGACCGCCAGCGGGGTGCACGTCGCCTTCCCGGGGCGGCGGGGCGCCCCGCCCGCCCGGGCGGTCGACGGGGTGGACCTGGAGATCGGCGCGGGCGAGATCGTGGCCCTGGTCGGCGAGTCCGGCTGCGGCAAGACGACCCTGGCCCGCACCCTCCTCGGCCTGGTGCGGCCGGGGGCCGGCACGGTCTCCTTCGCCGGGGAGCCCCTCGCGTACACCTCGCGGGCGCTGAAGGCCTACCGCCGCCGCGCCCAGCTCGTCCTCCAGGACCCGAGCGGCTCGCTCAACCCGCGGCACACCGTGTACGAGGCGGTCGCCGAGGGGCTGCGGATCCACGGCGTCCACCGCAACGGCGCCGAGGAGCGCGCGGCGGTCGCGGAGGCGCTGTCCCGGGCGGGGCTGCGGCCCCCCGAGCGGTTCTTCCTGCGCTATCCGCACGAGCTGTCCGGCGGCCAGCGGCAGCGGGTGGTGATCGCGGGGGCGCTCGTCCTGGAGCCCGAGCTCATCGTCGCGGACGAGCCGGTGGCCTCCCTGGACGCGTCGGTGCGCGGCGAGATCCTGGCGCTGCTGCTCCGGCTGCGCGACGAACTCGGCCTCTCGGCCCTGGTCGTGACGCACGACCTGGGCCTCGCCTGGAACATCGCGGACCGGGTGGCGGTCATGTACCTGGGCCGGGTGGTGGAGACGGGCCCGGTCGAGACCGTGCTGACGGCGCCCCGGCATCCGTACACCCGGGCCCTGCTGTCGGTGCTGCCGGAGTCGGAGACGGCCCCGGTGGTGCTGGGCGGCGAACCGCCGGACCCGGCGCGGATCCCCGGCGGCTGCCGCTTCCACGCCCGCTGCCACGTGCTGGCCTCGGGCGAGGCGGCGCCGGTCGCCGACCGCTGCCGCACCGAGCCGCTGCCGGTGCTCCGCGCGGGCGGCGGGGAGGGGGGCGTGGCCTGCCACTGGGCGGCGGCCCGCGAGGACTGAGCGGCCGCCGCCGGGCGGCGCACCGTCCGGCGGCCCCGGGAACGGGGGCGCGGGGCGGTCAGGCCCCGGCGGCGTCGTACGCGGCCGTCAGGGTCCGGCACTTCTCGACGTCGGCGGCCATCGCCACCAGCAGGTCGTCGAGGGTGTCGAACTTGAGCATGCCGCGCACGTAGGCGAGGAAGTCGACGGTGACGTGGAGCCCGTACAGGTCGAGGCCCTCGCGGTCGATCGCGTACGCCTCCACCGTCCGCTCGGTGCCGTCGAACTGCGGGTTGGTGCCGACGGAGATCGCCGCCGGCATCCGCTCGCCCGCCGCGGTCAGCCAGCCGGCGTAGACCCCGTCGGCGGGGATCGCGGTGTGCGGCAGGGTCTCCACGTTGGCGGTGGGGAAGCCCAGTTCGCGGCCGCGCTGGGCGCCGCGCACGACGATGCCCTCGACGCGGTGCGGGCGGCCGAGGATCTCGGCGGCGCCGGTCACGTCGCCCTCGGCCACCAGCCGACGGGTCAGGGTGGAGGAGAAGGGCTGTCCGCCGCCGGCGGCGCCGCTCACGTACAGGTCGATGACCTCGACCTCGTAGTCGTAGGTGGCGCCCAGCTCGGTGAGGAACTCCACGTTGCCCGCGGCGCGGTGGCCGAAGCGGAAGTTGGGGCCCTCGATGACGGCCCGGGCGTGCAGCTTGTCGACGAGCACCTTGACGATGAAGTCGGCCGGCGACAGCTGCGAGAACTCGGCGGTGAAGGGGAGCACGAGGACCGCGTCCACGCCCAGCTCGGCCATCAGCTCGGCGCGCCGGTGGTGCGGGGCGAGCAGCGGCGGATGGCTGCCCGGGCGCACCACCTCGGAGGGGTGCGGGTCGAAGGTCACCACGACGGTGGGGACGCCCAGCTCGCGGGCGCGCTCGACGGCCCGCCCGATGATCAGCTGGTGCCCGCGGTGCACTCCGTCGTAGGAGCCGATGGTGACGACGCTGCGCCCCCAGTCCTGGGGGATGTCCTCCAAGCCACGCCAGCGCTGCACTGTGACCGCTCCTCGTCCGCCTGTTCGCCCTGTGCGCCCATTACGCAGGTCTAAGACTGCCATGCCCGCGCCCGTCGGTTCGCATCGGCATGGAGACTGTGGCGGGTCCGCGCGGTGCGGGCACGCTCTGCGCGAGCAGCGCGGCGAAGGCCGGGTGGTCGGCGGCGAGCGCGGCGAGCAGCCGGTCGCGGTGGGCGGGGCCGCCCGGGTCGCGGGCGTAGAGGGCGCCGGTGCGGGCCAGCAGCGCGCGGTTGCGCGGCGGCGTACGGCGGGCGGCGCCCTCGGCGGCGGCGGTCAGCAGCGCGTCCGGCACGGTCCGCTCCCCCGGCTCGGCGGCGTGGGTCTCGTGGTCGAGGAGGACGTCGAGGAGCTCGGCCCGCAGGTGGCGGGAGGCGCCGGTGCCGGGGGCGGCGAGGACGGGCGCGAGGGCGCGCCGGACGGCGGCGGGCCGGCCGTGGATCAGGCCGACGACCAGGGGGAAGAGGACCGCCCGCGCGGTCGGCCCCTCCTCGAACCGCAGGTCGACGTAGCCGGCGGCGTGTCCGGCGCCCTCGGGGCGGCGGATCACGTACTCCCGGACGAGGGCGGCGATCCCGCGGGTGAGGGCGGGCGTGTCGACGGCGGCGAGCGCCCGCAGGACGCCGCCCGGGTCGCGTCCCGCGTCCAGCCGCTCCCGGAGGGCGTCGAGGACCGGCCCGGGGTGGCCGGGGAGCGCCGCCACGAGGGCGTCGGCGGGGGTACGGGGGTCGGCGAGGGCGCGGTCCAGGTACCGGCTCCGGGTGTGCGGGTCGCGGACGAGGATGCCGAGGGCGGCTCCGTGCGGCCGCCGGTCGCCGGTCCGGGCGAGCAGCGCGCCCGCCGCGTACCGGAGCAGCTCGCGGTCCTGCCCCCGGGGGCCGCGGGCGGCCAGCAGGCTGCCGTAGACGGCCGCTGCGGTGCGCCGCTCGGGCCGCGCGTCGTCGTGGGCCCACCGGTCCACGGCCCGGCAGAGCGCGGCCGGTTCGTCGTCGACGAGCGCGCCCAGCAGTCCCTCGGCGAGCGGGTGGGCGGTGCCGGCCAGCGCCTCGCACAGGTCGTCGGGGGCGAGCCCCCGGTGGGCGTGGAGGAGTTCCTGGGCGAGGACGGCGACGGTGGTGTACGGGCGGGAGGCCAGGGTCCGGCCGTCCGTGAACCAGCGGCAGAGCAGGGGCTGGACGGCCCGGGGCGCGGCGGCGAGCAGCTCCTCGGCCAGGCCGGCGTAGGCCGGGTCGCCGGTGACCAGCCGCCGGAGCAGGTCGGCCCGCTCGTCCTCCCCGACGTGCGTCTCGCGCCACCAGGCGGGCCCGAAGGCGCCGAGCCCGGCGGCCCGGCCGTCGTCCTCGCCCACCCGGTCGGCGAGCCGCCGCAGCACGGGCAGGTAGGGGCGCGGGTCGCCGATCCCGGCGAGGGTCCGGGCGAGCAGGGCGCCCGCCCACCACACGGCCTCGTCCCGCGTCCGGGTGTCCGGCGCGGCCAGGAAGTCGACGAGCGCGCGCAGCCGGGGCGCGAGGGCGTCCGGGCCGCCCTCCCGGTGGGCGAGCAGCAGGGCCTGGACGACCGTCCCCACCCGGTGGCGCGGCACCGGCGGCTGGGCGGGGTCCGGGGCTGCTCCGGCGGCCGCGTCCCGGTCCCCGCGGACGTCTGCGCCCTCGCCGCCGTCCGCGGCCGCCGCGCGCCGTCGCCGTCCGCGCGGCCGGACGGGGGCGGGGTCCGGGCCGGGTTCCGGGACCGGAGCCGCGGCGGGATCCGGATCCCGGTCCGGGACGGGGGCGGGGGGATCGGGGCGCTCGGTGGGCGGCCGGTCGTGGACGAGGGACCGGAGGGCGGCGTCGAGGTCGAGGTGGGCGGCCTGGAGCCAGTCGGAGAGCTCCTCGTGGGCGAAGCGGTAGCCGGTGCCGGCGGGGACGAGGAGGCCCTCGGTGAGGACGGCGGAGGCCCAGCCCTCGCGCCACGGGAACAGCTCCTCGAAGGAGGCGCGGTCGAGGAGGCCGTGGCCGGGGCCGAGGCAGCGCCGGGCGGCCTCGTGGACCTGGCCGGTGACCCGCGCGGCGAGCCGCCGGACGGCGGTGCCGCCGGGCAGCGGGCGGGTGCCGGCGGCGATCCGGACCGCGATCCGCAGGCACATCAGGTCCAGGTGGGCGGTGAAGATCTCGGCGCGGCCGGGGCGGCCGGGCACCTCGCCGGGGAGCGCGGCCCGCACCTCGGCGAGCAGCCGCAGGGCGAGCGGGTGCCGGGCGTCGGCGTCGGCGAGGGCGTCGTCCGCGAGCCCGTACCCCCGGCGCACGGTCCGGGCCTCGTCGTCGGTGAGGTCGCCGAGGGGCAGCACGGCGGGGGGCTCGCTCCAGAGCTCCGCCGCCCGGTCGGCGTACTCGGGCCGGCAGGCGAGGACGAGCCGGGCGCCGTGGGCGCGCAGCCAGTGCTCGGTGGCGCCGGTCCATCCGGCGAGCCGGTGGACGAGGAGCGGGGGCATCTCCTCGGGTCCGTCGAGGACGACGAGGAGCGGCCGCCCGGCCTCCCGGGCGAGGCCGGCGGCCCGCTCGGGGGTGACGGTGTCCCCGGCGTCCCCGGAGGCGGCCGCGATCCGGGCGGCGTGGTGCAGGACCCGCCCGACGGCGTCGGCGACGGAGCCGTCCCCCTCCCGCAGGTCGGCGCCGCGGAGCCGTACGGTCGGCGCGGGCGCGGCTCCGCGCGCCCGCTCCTCGCAGACGGTGCCGAGCAGGGTGGTCCGCCCGCAGCCGGGTTCGCCGACGACGGCGAGCACGGGGGCGGGGTCGGGGTCGGCTCCGGCGGCGAAGCGGGTGAGGGCCCGGCGGGCGGCCGGGCGGGCGACCGGCGCGGGCCAGGGGGACGGGTCGCCGGCCGGGAGGGCGGTGGGGGCGGTGAGGGCGAGGACGGCGGCGAGGTTGAGGTCGGGGCCGTAGGCGGGGACCGTGGCCGCGTTGCGGCGCAGCAGCGCGGCGAGGGGACCGTCGGGGCGGATCGGGACGGCGTGTCCGGCGGCGCGCGGGTCGCCCTGGAGGGCGGTGCCGAGGACGCCGAGGACGGTGCCGGTGGCACTGTCGAGGACGGGCCCGCCGGCCGCCGGGCCGCCGAGGCGCAGCGCCTCGGCCCCCTCGGTGCCGATGGCGAGTTCGAGGGCGTCGGGGAGGGTGTGGAAGCGGTCGGTCGCGGTGTACGTGACGGCGGCGGGGCCGAGGACGCGGGCCTCGCGCCAGCCGTGCGCGGCGATCCGGACGTAGGTGCCGGGTTCGACGGCCGCGCGGGTGGCGAGCGGCAGCGGGGGGACGCCGAGGCCCTCGGTGCGGATCACGGCGAGCCCGTGGCCGGGGAGGGGGACGATGGCGTCGGCGTCGGCGAGCCAGGTCCGCTCGCCGGGCGCGTGGAGCACGACGCGCGCGAGTCCGTCGACGGCCTCGTGGCTGGTGACGAGGGTGCCCTCGTGGTCGGCGACGAATCCGGTGCCGCGCGGCCGGCCCGCCAGATCGCAGATGCGCACCAGCCCCACCGGCTCCGCCAGGTCCCCGCGTCCCATGGTCTGGAGGGTAGGCCGGGGGCGGGCGGCGGACCGCACGGTGCGGGGAACGCGCCCCCTCGCGCTCCCCCCGTTCGCTCCGAGCGCCTCCTCGATGGGGTGAAGAAACACCGAAGGGCGGGCGCGCAGCGCGCACCCGCCCTTCCGTCGCCGGAGGCGTACCGGCCGGGGCGTGCCCGGCGGAGGCCCACCGGCCCGGACCTGCCGGCCCGGGCCGTCTCAGCCGAAGACGGCCAGGCTCTTCGCCTTGCCCCGCTGGTCCTCCACCAGGGCGAGCAGCGTCCCGTCCGGCCCGAAGACCGCGACCGGGCCCTTGGGATACTCCGGCATCTCCAGCCGGACCCCGTTGAGCAGCAGCCGGGCCCGCTTCTCGTCGACGTCCCAGCGCGGGAACGCCGCCGTCGCGGCGTCGGCGACCGGCATCACGGTCAGCTCCTCCTGGAGCTGGTCGAGCGTGCGGGCGCCGTCCAGCTTGTACGGACCCACCCGGGTGCGCCGCAGCGCGGTCAGGTGCCCGCCGACGCCGAGTCCGGCGCCGAGGTCCCGGGCCAGCGCCCGGATGTACGTACCGGAGGAGCAGACCACCGAGACGACCAGGTCGACGACGGGCGTGCCGTCCTCGGCGGTCGCCTCGCGCACGTCGTACACCCGGAAGGAGGAGACGGTGACCGGCCGGGCCGGGATCTCGAACTCCTCGCCGCCGCGCACGCGCGCGTAGGACCGCTTCCCGTCGATCTTGATCGCGGAGACCTTCGACGGGACCTGCATGATCGCGCCCGTCAGCTCCGCGACCCCGGCGTCGATCTGCTCGCGGGTGACCTTCGAAGCGTCGACCGACGCCGTGATCTCGCCCTCGGCGTCGTCGGTGATCGTGGTCTGGCCCAGGCGGATGGTGCCCAGGTACTCCTTCTCGGTCAGCGCGAGGTGACCGAGGAGCTTGGTGGCCCGCTCCACGCCGAGGACGAGGACGCCCGTGGCCATGGGGTCGAGCGTGCCGGCGTGGCCGACGCGGCGGGTCCTGGCGATCCCGCGCATCTTGGCCACGACGTCGTGCGAGGTGAAGCCCGACGGCTTGTCGACGATGACGAGGCCGTCGGGCGTCTTGGTCGTGTTGCTCATTCGGCGGCTTCGTCCTCGCCCGGCTTCTTGTAGGGGTCGGCCTCGCCGGCGAAGGTCGCGCCGGAGGAGGCCTGCCGCACCTGGGCGTCGGAGGCCCGCGCCTTGTCGAGGAGGTCCTCGATGGTCCGGGCGTTCTCCGGGAGGGCGTCGGCCACGAAGGCCAGGGTGGGGGTGAACTTGGTCCCCGCCGCCCGGCCCACGGCCGAACGGAGGATGCCCTTGGCGCTCTCCAGGCCGGCCGCGGCGCTCGCCCGGTCCTCGTCGTCGCCGTAGACCGTGTAGAAGACCGTGGCCTCCCGCAGGTCACCGGTGACACGGGTGTCCGTGATCGTCACGTGCGTACCCAGGCGCGGATCCTTGATGCCGCGCTGCAGCTTCTCGGCGACCACCTCCCGGATGAGGTCCGCCAGCTTCTTCGCCCGCGCGTTGTCGGCCACTGGTCCGTCTCCTTCTTTGCCTTGCGTTCAGTCTTCATCAGTGTGGAGCCTGCGGCGCACCGACAGCAGCTCCACCTCGGGCCGGGCGGCCACCAGCCGCTCGCATCGGTCGAGGACGCCGTTGAGGTGTCCGAGGTCCCCCGACACCATCGCGACGCCGATCTCGGCCCGCCGGTGGAGGTTCTGGCCGCTCACCTCCGCCACGCTCACCGAGAACTTCCGTTGCAGCTCGGCGATGATCGGCTTCACGAGGGAGCGTTTCTCCTTGAGCGAGTGGACGTCGCCGAGGAGCAGGTCGAAGGACAGGGTCCCCACATACATGTGTGTCCGGATGTCCCGCCGGTTCGGGGTCAGTGGCCCCGCCGACCCAGGGGCGGGGGCGGGAACACCGAAACCGTACACGGAACGGCCGGGGCCGATCGACGGAATTACCTCCGCCGACCGGCCCCGGCACTTCACCGCGTGTTACGCGCGCGGCTTCTCGCGCATCTCGTACGTCGCGATGACGTCGTCGATCTTGATGTCGTTGAAGTTTCCGAGGTTGATACCACCCTCGAAGCCCTCGCGGATCTCGGTGACGTCGTCCTTGAAGCGGCGCAGACCCTCGATGTTGAGGTTCTCGGCGATGACCTTGCCGTCGCGGATGAGGCGCGCCTTGGTGTTGCGCTTGACCTCGCCGGAGCGGATGAGGACACCGGCGATGTTGCCGAGCTTGGAGGAGCGGAAGACCTCGCGGATCTCCGCGGTGCCGAGCTCGACCTCCTCGTACTCCGGCTTGAGCAGACCCTTGAGGGCCGCCTCGATCTCCTCGATCGCCTGGTAGATGACCGAGTAGTACCGGACGTCCACGCCCTCGCGCTCGGCCATCTGCTGCGCACGCCCGGCGGCGCGCACGTTGAAGCCGATCACGATGGCGTCGGAGCCCATCGCCAGGTCGATGTCCGACTCGGTGACGGCACCCACGCCGCGGTGCAGGACGCGGATGTCGACCTCCTCGCCGACGTCCAGCTGGAGCAGGGAGGACTCGAGGGCCTCGACGGAACCGGAAGCGTCACCCTTGATGATCAGGTTCAGCTGCTGGATCTCGCCGGCCTTGAGCACCTTGTCCAGGTCCTCGAGCGAGACGCGGCGGACGCGCTTGGCGAAGGCCGCGTTCCGCTCGCGGGCGGCACGCTTCTCGGCGATCTGGCGGGCGGTGCGGTCCTCGTCGACGACGAGGAAGTTGTCGCCGGCACCCGGGACGTTGGTGAGGCCCAGGACGAGGACGGGGGTCGACGGGGTCGCCTCCTCCACGTTGTTGCCCTTGTCGTCGAGCATCGCCCGGACACGGCCGTACGCGTCGCCGGCGACGATGGTGTCGCCGATGCGCAGCGTTCCGCGCTGGACGAGGACGGTCGAGACGGCACCGCGACCACGGTCGAGGTGGGACTCGATCGCGATGCCCTGCGCGTCCTGGTCCGGGTTGGCCCGGAGGTCGAGCGAGGCGTCGGCGGTGAGGATCACGGCCTCCAGCAGGGAGTCGATGTGCAGACCCTGCTTGGCGGAGATGTCGACGAACATCGTGTCGCCGCCGTACTCCTCGGCCACCAGACCGAACTCGGTCAGCTGACCGCGGACCTTGACCGGGTCGGCACCCTCGACGTCGATCTTGTTGACCGCGACGACGATCGGGACGCCGGCGGCCTTGGCGTGGTTGAGCGCCTCGATCGTCTGCGGCATGACGCCGTCGTTGGCCGCGACCACGAGGATCGCGATGTCGGTCGACTTCGCACCACGGGCACGCATGGCGGTGAACGCCTCGTGACCCGGGGTGTCGATGAAGGTGATGCGACGCTCTTCGCCGTTGACCTCGGTACCGACCTGGTAGGCACCGATGTGCTGGGTGATGCCACCGGCCTCGCCCGCGACCACGTTGGTCTTGCGGATGGCGTCGAGGAGTCGGGTCTTACCGTGGTCGACGTGACCCATGACGGTCACGACCGGCGGACGGGAGACCAGGGACTCCTCGCCGCCCTCGTCCTCGCCGAACTCGATGTCGAAGGACTCGAGCAGCTCGCGGTCCTCCTCCTCCGGGCTGACGACCTGGACGACGTAGTTCATCTCCTCGGCCAGCATGACCAGCGTGTCGTCGGAGACGGACTGCGTGGCCGTGACCATCTCGCCGAGGTTCATCATGACCGCGACGAGCGACGCCGGGTTGGCGCCGATCTTCTCCGCGAAGTCGGTGAGGGACGCACCGCGCGACAGGCGAATGGTCTCGCCGTTGCCGCGAGGCAGCATCACGCCGCCCACGGACGGGGCCTGCATGGCCTCGTACTCCTGGCGCCTCTGCCGCTTCGACTTGCGACCGCGACGCGCGGGACCGCCGGGACGACCGAAGGCGCCCTGCGTGCCACCACGGCCACCCGGACCGCCGGGACGACCGCCGAAGCCGCCGGGACGACCGCCGAAGCCGCCGCCACCGCCGCCGGGACCGCCCGGACGACCGCCGCCGCCGCCACCCGGACCGCCGGGACGGCCGGCGAAGCCGCCGCCGCCACCACCGGGACCGGCCGGACGGCCGGCGAAGCCGGGACGACCGCCGCCGCCGCCACCGGGACCACCGGGACGACCACCGGGGCCACCCGGGCCACGGCCGCCGGGGCCCGGACGCGGGCCGGCAGCGGGACGCTGCGGCATCATGCCCGGGTTCGGACGGTTACCGCCGGGCGCGCCACCGGGACGCGGAGCCTGCGGACGGGGCATGCCACCGGGGGTCGGACGGGCGCCGCCCTGACCCTGCGGGCGCGGGGCGCCGCCGGGGCCGCCGGGGCCCTGCGGACGCGGGGCGCCCGGAACGGCACCGGGGCCACCGGGACGCGGGGCACCGCCACCCGGACGGGGCGCCTGCGGGCGCGCCATGCCGGTGGAGCCGCCGGAGGTGAAGGGGTTGTTGCCCGGACGCGGGCCGGCCGGACGGGCACCGCCCGGACGGGGGGCCTGCTGGCCGGGGCGCGGCGCCTGCTGGCCCGGACGCGGAGCGCCCTGGCCCGGACGGGCACCGGTCGGACGCGGGGCGCCGGGGGCGGCACCACCGGGGCGCTGGGCGGCGGGGGCCGCCGGAGGCGCGGTGAACTCCGGGTTGGTCGGAGCCGGGGCGGCGGGCGCCGGCTTGGGCGCGGGAGCCGCGGGCTTCGGACCCGGGGTCGGACGCGGGCCGGAGGCGGCCGGCGTCGCGGGCTTCTCGGCCGCCGCGGGCTTGGGCGCCGGGGTGGGCGCTCCAGGCTTCGGGGCGGCGGGACGGGCGGCCTGCGCCGGGGACGGCGCCGGGGCACCCGGCTTGGGGGCGGGCGCCGCCTTGCGGGGCGCGCCGGGCTTGGCAGCGGTCTTGCCGGCGGAACCGCCGGGACCCTGCAAAGCGTCAGTCAACTTGCGCACGACCGGCGCCTCGATCGTCGAGGACGCCGAACGGACGAATTCACCGAGTTCCTGGAGCTTGGCCATGACGACCTTGCTCTCTACACCGAACTCCTTGGCGAGTTCGTATACCCGGACCTTAGCCACTTCGCTCCTTTATAGGTCCGGATTACCGCCGGACCGTCGCTACTTCATGGGCGTACTCATCGCGTACTCATCGAGTGCTCATCGCAATCTCGACCTACTTCCGACTCGCGAGGTACCTGACCGCACGGTGTTCCGTGCCGTACTTCCTGTTCACTGCGGTGCCGCCTGCGCGGCCTGCTCGACGTGCTCCCGGAGAACCACCGCGTCGAGCGGCCCGGGGGTCTTGAAGGCCCTCGGGAACGCCCGGCGGCGGACCGCCAGGTCGAGACAGTGCAAGGCGGGGTGCACGTACGCACCCCGGCCGGGCAGCGTACCGCGATCATCGGGGACGAGCTCGTCCTTGATCATCACGATCCGCAGCAGATCGCTCTTGGCCGCTCGCTCCCGGCATCCCACACAGGTTCGCTCGGGGCACGCGCGGGCATGCGTCCGGCCAGACACGATTAAGTCTACCTCCCCGTACCGACCTCACCCGTTTGGGGCAAAAATCGAACAGCTGTTGGCCAAAAACGATCTCCGGCTTGCGGCCGGGCCGCTCAGCCCTCCTCGGCCACGACCTCGGTGTCCGGCCGGATGTCGATCCGCCAGCCGGTGAGGCGGGCGGCCAGGCGGGCGTTCTGCCCCTCCTTGCCGATGGCCAGGGAGAGCTGGTAGTCGGGGACCGTCACCCGGGCGGACCGGGCGGCGGCGTCGACGACCTCGACCTTGGAGACACGGGCCGGGGAGAGCGCGTTCGCCACCATCTCGGCCGGGTCGTCCGACCAGTCGACGATGTCGATCTTCTCGCCCAGCAGCTCCGCCATCACGTTCCGGACCCGGCTGCCCATGGGGCCGATGCAGGCGCCCTTGGCGTTCAGGCCCGAACGGGTGGAACGGACCGCGATCTTGGTGCGGTGACCGGCCTCACGGGCGATCGCCGCGATCTCGACCGAACCGTCGGCGATCTCCGGCACCTCCAGGGCGAAGAGCTTCTTCACCAGGTTGGGGTGGGTGCGCGAGAGGGTGACGGACGGGCCGCGGACGCCCTTGGCCACGCGCACGACGTACGTGCGCAGCCGCAGACCGTGCGTGTAGTCCTCGCCCGGCACCTGCTCCTGCACCGGAAGGATGGCCTCCAGCTTGTCGTCCAGCTTGACGAGGACGTTCTTCGGGTCCTTGCCCTGCTGCACCACGCCGGCGACGACATCGCCCTCGCGGCGGGCGTACTCGCCGAAGGTCACGTCGTTCTCGGCGTCGCGCAGCCGCTGCTGGATGACCTGGCGGGCGGTGCTCGCCGCGATGCGGCCGAAGTCCGACGGGGTGTCGTCGAACTCCTTGGGCTCCTGCCCCTCCTCCAGGTCGGCCGGGTCCTCCTCGGCCCACACCGTCACGTGACCGGTGTGCCGGTCCAGCTCCACGCGCGCGTGGCGGCGGGCGGACGGAGTGCGGTGGTAGGCGATGAGGAGGGCCGACTCGATCGCCTCGACCAGCATCCCGAAGGAGATGTCCTTCTCCTGTGCCAAGCCCTTCAGGAGCTTCACGTCGATGTCCACGGCTACGCCTCCTCTTCCTTCTTGTCCTTGCGGTTGAACTCGATCTCGACACGCGCCTTGGCGATCTCGGCGAACTCCACGCGGCGGGCGGTGGCCTTGCGGCCCTTCACGCCCGGGACCTCGGTGTCGAGGCCGTCCTCGTCCACGGCCAGGATGCGGGTGACCAGGTCCCCGCCCTCGGCCAGCTGGAGCTTCACCAGCCGGCCGGTGGCCCGCACGTAGTGGCGGTGCTCGGAGAGCGGACGGTCGGCACCCGGGGAGCTGACCTCCAGGACGTACTCGCCGTCGCCCATGGCGTCGGTCTCGTCCAGCTTCGCGGAGATCGCGCGGCTCAGCTCGGCACAGGTGTCCAGCTCGACGCCCTCGTCCGAGTCGACGACGATCCTCAGCAGTCCGCGGCGGCCGGCCCGGGACACCTCGATCTCTTCCAGATCCAGGTCCTCCGCGTGGACGAGCGGCTCAATGAGTCCGCGCAGCCTGTCGCTCTGGGTGGTGCTCATCCGGGTGACTCCTCGGCCGCGTGTGCTGTTGTGGGTACGTCGCTCGTCGCTGCTTGTCGCTGCGTGTCGGATCAAGGGTATCCGGTCCCGGAGGGTGTTGCCGTCCACCACGGGGGCGCCCGCGGGTACGCTCGCCTGCGGTGATCTTCGACGGGCGGCCGGGAGGGGTCCGGAATGCTGAGGGAGAGAGCGTGACGACGACGGGCAGACGCGCCGTGCTCGTGGCGGGGGCCTCGGCCGCCGCGGCGGCCCTGACGGGCTGCACCTCCGACGCCGGGGGCCCGCGCCGCCCGAGCGCCGCGGAGGAGGCGGCGGCCCGAGAGGCCGAACGGGTGGCCCGTGCCCAGGCGGCTCTCCGCCGCCGCGCGGTGACCGCCTCGCGGACCCTGCTGGAACGTTACGACGCCACCCTCGCCGCCCATCCCGCGCTCCGCGCGCGGGTGGCCCCCCTGCGGAGCTCCGCAGCGGCCCACGCGCGCGCGCTCGGCGAGGCCGACCGGGCGACGGCCTCCCCCGCCACCGGCTCCGGCACCGCGGCGACGGCCTCCCCCGCCACCGGCACCGCGGCCGCGTCCACCGCCCCGGGCACCCCGGCCCCCGTCCCCGCCGACCCGAAGGCCGCGCTGCGGGCCCTGGCCGACGCCGCCAGGACCGCCTCCGACGCCCACACCGCCGAGCTGCTCGCGGCCCCTCCCGAGTACGCCCGGCTGCTCGCCTCCGTGGCCGCCGCCGGCGCCGCCCACGCCTACCTGCTCACCGAAGGAGCCGCCGCATGAGCGCACTCCCGGCCGCCCAGGCCGCGCTCGCCGCCGAGCACGCGGCGGTGTACGGCTACGGAGTCGTCGGCGGCCGGGTCGCCGAGGACCGCCGGGCCGAGGCGACCGCCGGGTACGAGGCCCACCGCGCCCGCCGGGACGCGCTGCGCCGCACCGTCCGCGACCTCGGCGGCACGCCGGCCGTCGCGGCCGCCGCGTACGAGCTCCCCTTCCGGGTGGCCGACCCGGCCGGCGCGGTCCGGCTGGCGGCCGTCCTGGAGGACCGGGTGGCCGGGGTCTACTCCGACCTGGTGCGGGCCTCGGACGGCACCCTGCGCCGCGAGGCCGCCGCCGCGCTCCGGGAGGCGGCGGTCCGTGCGGTGCGGTGGCGCGGCAGCGACGTAACCTTTCCTGGGCTCGCCGAGCGGGTGTGAGTCCGGCCCCCACCAGCCCTGATCGCCCCGCCCCAGCAGAAGGAACGACGCACGCATGGGTTTCGAACCGCCCCGGCGACTGGTGACGGCGCTCCCCGAGAGATACGGCGACGCCGACGCGGCCGACTGGCTCGGGCGGCTGCCCGGCCTCGCCGAGCGGGTGCCCCGCGAGGCCGGACTGACCGTCGAGCGGATGGTGGCCCCCGGCGGACGCGACAGCCTCGTCCTGCTCGTCCGCGACGCCGGCGGCGAGCCCGCCGCGCTGAAGATCGCGCCGCCCTTCACCCGCCCGGACCGGGAGCGGGACGCGCTCGCCCACTGGAACGGCTGGGGCGCCGTCCGGCTGCTCGCCGAGGCCCCCGGGGACTCCCTCGTCCTGGAGCGGCTGCACCCCGAGGTGTCCCTGCGCTCGCTGCCCGAGGCCAAGGCCCTCCTGGAGGCCGCCGGGACCGTGCGCAAGCTGTGGGTGGAGCCGCCCGCCGGACACGCCTTCGAGACCGTGACGGAGCGCACCGCCCGCCAGGCGTCCGCCATGGGGTACTACCGGGCCGACGCCGTCGCCGGGGAGCTGACCGCGGCCGCGCTCGCCGCCCGCGAGGAGCTCCTCGCCGGGCCCGCCGAGGAGCTGCTGCTGCACGGCGACTTCCGGCAGGGCAAGGTGCTCGGCGGCGACCGTGCGCCCTGGCTGGCCGTCGGGCCCGACCCGCTGGTCGGCGAGCGCGCCTACGACCTCGCGCGGCTGGTGCGGGAACGGGTCGAGGACCTGGTCGCCTCCTCGGCCGGCGCTCCGGCGGCCCGGCGGCGGGTCAACCGGCTGGCGGACTCGCTCGACGTCGACCGGGAGCGGCTGCGCGGCTGGACGCTCTTCCGGACCGTCGAGTCCGGCACCCGGGCGCTGACCGGCGGACGGCGGCAGGAGGCCGAGTGGCTGCTGGAGTTCGCGAGCTGGCTGTGAGTCCGCGGCCCTTCTGAGGGGAATACCCTTTTTGTATCCCTTCCTCAGGGGGCCGTGATGATCGAAGAACTCCTCCTGGCCGTCGCGGGGGCGGCGGCGGCGACCGCGGTCTACGTGGGCGCGGCGGCGCGCGTGGTGAAGCAGTACGAGCGGGGCGTCGTCTTCCGCTTCGGCCGGCTGCGGGGCGAGGTGCGGCCGCCCGGCTTCACCATGATCCTTCCCGCGGTCGACCGGCTCCACAAGGTGAACATGCAGATCGTCACGATGCCGGTGCCCGCGCAGGAGGGCATCACCCGGGACAACGTGACGGTCCGGGTCGACGCCGTCGTCTACTTCCGGGTGGTGGACGCGGCGGAGGCGCTGGTGCGGGTCGAGGACTACAAGTTCGCGGTCTCGCAGATGGCGCAGACCTCGCTGCGGTCGATCATCGGCAAGAGCGACCTCGACGACCTGCTGTCCAACCGCGAGAAGCTCAACCAGGGCCTGGAGCTGATGCTCGACTCCCCCGCGATCGGCTGGGGCGTGCAGATCGACCGGGTCGAGATCAAGGACGTGTCGCTCCCCGAGACCATGAAGCGGTCGATGGCCCGGCAGGCCGAGGCGGACCGGGAGCGGCGGGCCCGGCTGATCAACGCGGACGCGGAGCTCCAGGCGTCGAAGAAGCTGACCGAGGCGGCGCACCAGATGGCCGACGCCCCGGCGGCGCTCCAGCTGCGGCTGCTCCAGACGGTGATGGCGGTGGCCGCCGAGAAGAACTCGACCCTGGTCCTGCCGATCCCGGTGGAGCTGCTGCGCTTCCTGGAGCGCGCCACGCCGGAGGCGCCGCGGCCCGGACCGGTGCCGCAGGCCCCTCCCGCGCCCGCTCCGGAACCGCTGCCGCCGATCGAGGACCTCACCGGCCCCTCGGTCGACCCGTCGAGGTGACGCGGGGCCGCGGGAGGACGCCGACGCCGCCCCGCGCGGGAGCGCGGGGCGGCGTCGGCGCGGCCGGTCACACGGCCGGTGGCGGTCAGGCCGTCAGCGCGGCGAGGGCCTCCTCGACGGTGAGCTCCTCGCGCTCGCCGGTGCGGCGGTCCTTCAGCTCCACGACGCCCTCGGCGGCGCGGCGGCCGGCGACGAGGATCTTCGGGACGCCGATGAGCTCCGCGTCGGTGAACTTGACGCCCGGGGAGACGCCCGCGCGGTCGTCGACGAGGACCCGCAGGCCCGCGGCGGACAGCTTGTCGGAGACCTCCAGGGCCAGTTCGGTCTGGAGGGCCTTGCCGGCGGCGACGACGTGGACGTCGGCGGGCGCGACCTCGGCCGGCCAGCACAGGCCCTTGTCGTCGGCGGTCTGCTCGGCGAGCGCGGCGACGGCGCGCGAGACGCCGATGCCGTAGGAGCCCATGGTGACGCGGACCGGCTTGCCGTTCTGGCCGAGGACGTCGAGCTTCAGGGCGTCCGCGTACTTGCGGCCGAGCTGGAAGATGTGGCCGATCTCGATCGCGCGGTCCAGCTTGAGGCCGGTGCCGCACGCGGGGCACGGGTCGCCCTCCTGGACGACGACGACGTCGACGTACTCCTCGACCTCGAAGTCGCGGCCCGCGACGACGTTCTTCGCGTGCATGCCCTCCTCGTTGGCGCCGGTGATCCAGTCGGTGCCGGGGGCGACGCGCGGGTCGGCGACGTAGCGGACCTTCTCCAGGCCCTGGGGGCCGACGTAGCCGCGGACCAGGTCGGGGCGGGCGGCGAAGTCGGTCTCGGTGACCAGCTCGACGGCGGCCGGGGCGAAGTGCGCCTCGACCTTGTCCATGTCGACCTCGCGGTCGCCGGGGACGCCGACGGCGACGATCTCGCCGTCGACCTTCACCAGGAGGTTCTTGAGGGTGGCGGAGGCCGGGACGCCGAGGTGGGCGGCGAGGGTCTCGATGGTGGGGGTGTCGGGCGTGGGGATGGTCTCCAGGGCCGCGACCGCGGAGCCGTCGACGGCCTTGACCTCCTGGTACACGGCCTCGGTGTTGGCGGCGAAGTCGCAGTTCGGGCAGTCGGCGAAGGTGTCCTCGCCGGCCTCGGCCGGGGCGAGGAACTCCTCGGACTTGGAGCCGCCCATGGCGCCGGCGGTGGCCGCGCAGATGCGGTAGTCGAGGCCGAGGCGCTCGAAGATCCGCTGGTAGGCCTTGCGGTGCACGCCGTAGGACAGGGCCAGGCCCTCGTCCTCGGTGTCGAAGGAGTAGGAGTCCTTCATGAGGAACTCGCGGCCGCGCAGGATGCCGGCGCGGGGGCGGGCCTCGTCGCGGAACTTGGTCTGGATCTGGTAGAGGATCACCGGCAGGTCCTTGTAGGACGAGCACTGGTCCTTCACCAGGAGGGTGAAGATCTCCTCGTGGGTGGGGCCGAGGAGGTAGTCGCCGCCCTTGCGGTCCTGGAGGCGGAAGAGCTCGGCGCCGTACTCGCTCCAGCGGCCGGTGGCCTCGTAGGGCTCGCGGGGCAGCAGGGCCGGGAGGGAGACCTCCTGGGCGCCGACGGCGTCCATCTCCTCGCGGACGATCCGCTCGACGTTGGCGAGCACCTTCTTGCCCAGCGGCAACCAGCTCCAGATGCCGGCGGCGGTGCGGCGGACGTAGCCGGCGCGGACGAGGAGCTTGTGGGAGAGGACCTCGGCGTCCGCCGGGTCGTCGCGCAGCGTCTTCGCCATCAACTGGGACATGCGCTGGACCGGTGCGTTGGCCATGGTTCTCGTACTCCTGCGGGGATGGGGGTCCCCCTGCTCGAACGGGGCCGAGAGCTTGGGGGAGCTGATGGCCCCGAGATTATCCGGGCGGCCCCGTCCGCGAGAAATCAGTTCCGGCGCGGCAGCGGCAGCGGCGCGCCCATGACGGCGTAGGGGCGGGCGGCGCTCGGGAAGTGGACCTGGCGGGCGAGGTCGGTGTAGCCAAGGGAGCGGTAGAGGCCGCGGGCCGGCGACTCGGTGTCGATGGCGGAGAGGATGGAGCGCTTCTCGTCGGCGGTGTCGGTGATCGCGGTGATCAGCCCGCGGCCGAGGCCGAGGCCCTGGAAGGCGGGGTGGACGTGGAGTTCGGTGATGACGAAGGACCCCTCGAGCCAGTCGGCGGTGCCGGTGACGCGGAGGTACGGCTCCACCACGGTCGACCACCAGTGGGCGCGGTCGTTGGGCATCCCGTACACGAAGCCGACGAGCCGTCCGTCGGGGGTGGTGGCGCCGAAGGCGCGGGCGCCGGGGCTGGTCAGGTGGCGCAGCACGATGTGGCGGCGCACGGCGACCTCCTCGGCGTCGAGGCCGAAGGCGACCGCCTGCACGGCGAGGGCCTCGTCCACCCGGGCGGCGAGGTTGACCGGTCCGATCACGGCCTGTGCGTCGTCCATGCGGCGCACCCTACAAGTGCCCGCCGGTTCAGAACAGCACGCTCATGAAGGCGCCGGTCTCGCGGAAACCGACACGGCGGTACGCCGCCCGGGCCGGGGTGTTGTAGTCGTTGACGTACAGGCTGACGACGGGGGCGACGTCGGCGAGGGCGTACTGGAGGACGGCGGCCATGCCGGTCTCGGAGAGGCCCCTGCCCCGGTGTTCGGGGGCGACCCAGACGCCCTGGATCTGGCAGGCCTGGCGGGTGGCGGCGCCGATCTCGGCCTTGAAGACGACCTTGCCGTCCTCGATGCGGGCGAAGGAGCGGCCGGAGGCGACGAGCTCGGCGACCCTGGCCTGGTAGAGCAGGCCGCCGTCGCCGGCCATCGGGGAGACGCCGACCTCCTCGGTGAACATGGCGACGCAGGCGGGCATGATCACGTCCATCTCGTCCTTGCGGACGCGGCGGACCCGCGGGTCGGGGGCGACGGCCGCGGACGGCTCCTCGGCGACCATGAGGGGCTGGTGGGCGCGGACGTCGCGGGCCGGGCCCCAGGCGGGTTCGAGGAGGCGCCAGAGCTCTCCGGTGGGGCCGGCCGGGCCGACGATCGAGGAGCAGCGGCGGCCGATCCGGCGGGCCCGGTCGGCGAAGGCGCGGACGGCCTCGGGGGTGGCGCAGATGGGGACCAGGTTGGCGCCCGCGTAGCAGAGCGAGGTGAGCCGGCCCTCGGTGTACCAGCCCCACATCTCGCCGCCGAGGCGCCAGGGGTCGAGCCCCGCCATCCGGACGCGGGCGGTCACGAAGGCGTTCTCGACGGGGGCGCTCTCCAGGACGGCGAGGGCGGCTCCGAGATCGGCGGGTTCGAGGACCCGGGTGGTCGTCTGTGTCAACACGAGGGGCCTCACCGTGCGGTTCTGCTGGTCCTGGCACTGTACCCCCACGGTCCGTGCGGGCGCCGCGTGCGTGCGGAACCCCTCCGTCCCGGGGGACGGAGGGGTTCCGGGGGTGCGGTGGGTCAGCCGGCGACGGCGACGGTCGGCTCGCCGCTGGCGATGCCGTCCTTCTCCATCTGCTCGGCGATCTTCAGCGCCTCCTCGATGAGGGTCTCGACGATCTTCGACTCGGGGACGGTCTTGATGACCTCGCCCTTGACGAAGATCTGGCCCTTGCCGTTGCCCGAGGCGACGCCGAGGTCGGCCTCGCGGGCCTCGCCGGGGCCGTTGACGACGCAGCCCATGACGGCGACGCGCAGCGGGACGGTCATGCCGTCGAGACCGGCGGTGACCTCCTCGGCGAGCTTGTAGACGTCGACCTGGGCGCGGCCGCAGGACGGGCAGGAGACGATCTCCAGGCGGCGCTGGCGGAGGTTGAGCGACTCCAGGATCTGGATGCCGACCTTGATCTCCTCGGCCGGCGGGGCGGAGAGGGAGACCCGGATGGTGTCGCCGATGCCCTGGGAGAGGAGCGCGCCGAAGGCGACGGCGGACTTGATGGTGCCCTGGAAGGCGGGGCCGGCCTCGGTGACGCCGAGGTGCAGCGGGTAGTCGCACTGGGCGGCGAGCTGGCGGTAGGCCTCGACCATGACGACCGGGTCGTTGTGCTTGACCGAGATCTTGATGTCGCGGAAGCCGTGCTCCTCGAAGAGGGACGCCTCCCAGAGGGCGGACTCGACGAGCGCCTCGGGGGTGGCCTTGCCGTACTTCTTGAGCAGGCGGGCGTCGAGGGAGCCGGCGTTGACGCCGATGCGGATCGGGACGCGCGCGTCGCCGGCCGCCTTGGCGATCTCCTTGACCTTGTCGTCGAACTGCTTGATGTTGCCCGGGTTGACGCGGACGGCGGCGCAGCCGGCGTCGATCGCGGCGAAGACGTACTTCGGCTGGAAGTGGATGTCGGCGATCACGGGGATCTGCGACTTCCGGGCGATGGTGGCGAGCGCGTCGGCGTCGTCCTGCGTGGGGCAGGCCACGCGGACGATCTGGCAGCCGGAGGCGGTCAGCTCGGCGATCTGCTGGAGGGTGGCGCCGATGTCGGACGTACGGGTCGTCGTCATCGACTGCACCGAGACGGGTGCGTCACCGCCGACGGCCACGCTGCCGACCTGGATCTGCCGGCTCTTGCGGCGTTCGGCGAGCCGGGTCGGGACGGTGGGCATACCGAGAGAAATCGCGGTCATCTGTAGTGCAACCTCAAAGGTCGTGCGTCGGCGGGCTCAGGCTTCCGAGGTTACCGCCCCGGGGGCGGGGGGCCGGACACGGTGGTGTCCGGCCCCCCGGGGTGCTACGTCAGCTTCACCGGGTTGACGATGTCGGCGGCGAGGACGAGCAGCGTGAAACAGACGAAGACGCCGGCGACCACGTAGGCGGCGGGCATCAGCTTGGCCACGTCGAACGGGCCGGGGTCGGGGCGCTTGAAGATCCGGGCCGTCTTGCGGCGGACGGACTCCCACAGGGCGCCCGCGATGTGGCCGCCGTCGAGCGGCAGCAGCGGGAGCATGTTGAAGAGGAACAGCGAGACGTTGAAGAACACCAGCAGGTTCATGAACATCACGAGGATCGTCGTCGGCGGCGCCTCGATGTTCATGAGCTCGCCGGTGATCCGGGCGGCTCCGACGACGCCGACCGGCGAGTCCTCGGCGCGCTCGCCGTCGCCGAAGGTGGCGTCCCACAGGCCGGGGATCTTGCCGGGGAGGGCGATCACGGAGTGCACGCCGTTCTCCAGCAGGTCGCCCATGCGCTCGGTGGTCTGCCCGAAGCCGAGCGGGGCGACCTCGGTCGCCGACTGGAAGCCGAGGTAGCCGGCGTCGACGTAGGCGAGGGGCCGGACGACCTGCCCGTCCTCGTCCTTCTTCAGGACCTTGTTGGCGACCAGCGTGGGGTGCAGGTCGATGCGCCGCCCGTCCCGCTCGACGGTGACGGTGGCGGCGCCGATGGTGTCCCGGATGTGGTCGGAGAGGGTGTCCCAGTCGGAGACGGGCGTGCCGTTGAAGGCGACGATCCGGTCGCCGTCCTTCAGTCCCGCCGCGAAGGCCGGGGAGACCGGGTCGCTCTTCACGCAGGAGTCGCGCTTGGCGTCCTGCTCGATGACGCACTTCTGGACGCCGGCGACCTTGGTGGTCTGCCCCTCGACGCCCAGGGTCATCATCGAGCCGTAGAAGAGGCCGAGGGCCAGGACCAGGTTCATGAACGGCCCGGCGAACATGACGATCACGCGCTTCCACGGCTTGCGCGTGTAGAAGAGGCGGGACTCGTCGCCGGGCTGGAGCTCCTCGTAGGAGGCCTCGCGGGCGTCCTCGATCATGGAGCGCCAGGGCGAGGTGGATCGGGCCTCGACCTTGCCGTCCTCGCCGGGCGGGAACATGCCGATCATGCGGATGTAGCCGCCGGCCGGGATGGCCTTGATGCCGTACTCGGTCTCGCCGCGCTTCTTCGACCAGATGGTGGGGCCGAAGCCGACCATGTACTGGGGCACGCGGATGCCGAACAGCTTGGCCGTGGAGAGGTGGCCCAGCTCGTGCCAGGCGATGGAGACGAGCAGTCCCAGGGCGAACAGGACGATGCCCAGGACGTACAGGAGCGCTTCCGTCATGCGCGTGCCTCCGCGGTTGCCTTCGCTGCGAGCTCTCGGGCCCGGGCCCGTGCCCAGGTCTCCGCTTCCAGGACGTCCGGCACCGTCAGGGAGGTTCCCCCGGTGGGCCGACCGTGTTCGGTGACGACCGCCGTGACGGTGTCCATGATGCCGTTGAAGGGGAGCCGGCCGGCGAGGAACGCCTCCACGCACTCCTCGTTGGCGGCGTTGAAGACGGCGGGGGCGGTGCCGCCCAGCCCGCCGACGTGCCGGGCCAGGTCCACCGACGGGAAGGCCTCGCCGTCCAGCGGGAAGAACTCCCAGGTGGAGGCCGTGGACCAGTCGAAGGCGGGGGCCGCGTCGGGGACGCGCTCGGGCCAGCCGATGCCGATGGCGATGGGGCCGCGCATGTCCGGCGGGGTGGCCTGGGCGAGCGTCGAGCCGTCCGTGAACTCGACCATCGAGTGGACGTACGACTGGGGGTGGACGACGACCTCGATGCGGTCGAAGGGGATGTCGTAGAGGAGGTGCGCCTCGATGACCTCCAGGCCCTTGTTGACCAGGGTCGCGCTGTTGACCGTGATGACCGGGCCCATCGCCCAGGTCGGGTGGGCGAGCGCGTCCTCGCGGGTCACGTGCTCCAGGTCGGCCCGGGTCCGGCCGCGGAAGGGGCCGCCGGAGGCGGTGACGACCAGCTTGCGGACGTCGGACCGGGTGCCGGCGGCGAGCGCCTGGAAGAGGGCGGCGTGCTCGGAGTCGACCGGGATGATCTGGCCGGGCTTCGCGAGCGCCTTGACCAGCGGGCCGCCGACGATCAGCGACTCCTTGTTGGCGAGCGCCAGGGTCCGGCCGGCCTCCAGGGCGGCGAGGGTCGGCGCCAGGCCGATGGAGCCGGTGATGCCGTTGAGCACGGTGTGGCAGGGGGAGGCGGCGAGCTGGGTGGCGGCGTCGGGGCCGGCCAGGATCTCGGGCAGCGGCTCGGAGCCGTACAGCGCCCGCAGGGCCGTACGCAGCTCCTCGACGGTCTCCTCACGGGCGACGGCGACCGCGGCGACCCGGAGCCGGTGCGCCTGCTCGGCGAGCAGGCCGACCCGGCCGCCGGAGGCGGCCAGGGCGGTGACCCGGAAGCGGTCGGGGTGGCGGAGCACCAGGTCGATGGCCTGGGTGCCGATGGATCCCGTCGAGCCGAGGACGACGACGTCCCGGCGGCCTTCGGTCGTGTCGAAGGCGATGTGCGGGTCGGCGAGAGGAGAGGGGCGGTCGCTCATGCCCCCCATTCTTGCCCCAAACGCTGTGCGCCCTTCACGGGGTCCGGGCGAACGCGCCGAACACGCGGTGGAAGTCCGGGAAGGTCTTCTTCACGCAGCCGGGGTCGTCGAAGGTGATGCCGGGGGTCCGCAGGGCGGTGACCGCGAAGGACATGACGATCCGGTGGTCGCCGTGGGTGGCGATCTCGGCCGGGCCGGCCGGGGCCCCGGGGTGGATCTCGATCCAGTCCGGGCCGGTGTCGACGGTGACGCCGAGGCGGCGGAGGTTGCCGGCGCAGGCGTCGAGCCGGTCGCACTCCTTGACCCGGGTGTTGGCGACGTCCTCGATGCGGACCGGTCCGTCGGCGAAGGGGGCGATCGCCGCGAGGGTCGGCATGGTGTCGGAGATGTCCCTCATGTTCACGGTGAGGCCGCGCAGGGTGCCGGTGGAGCGGACGGTGGTGGCGTCCGCGGTGACCTCGACCTCCGCGCCCATGCGGCGCAGCACGTCGACGAAGGCGAGGTCGCCCTGGAGGGCGCCGGTGCCGAGGCCGGGGACGGTCGCCTCGCGGCCCGGCAGGAGGGCGGCCGCGGCGAAGAGGTAGCTCGCGGTGGAAGCGTCGGGCTCGACGCCGTACGTCCGGGCGCGGTAGCCGGTGGGGGCGACCCGGTAGGTGCGGTCCTCCCGGACGACCTCCGCGCCGAAGGCCCGCATCATCGCCAGGGTGATCTCGACGTACGGCTCCGAGACCAGGTCGGTGACGGTGATGTCGAGGCCCTCGGCGGTGAGCGGGCCGAGCATCAGCAGCGCCGTGAGGTACTGGGAGGACTGGCCGGCGTCCAGGGTGAGGGCGCCGCCCTTGACGCCGGCGGCGTGCACGGCGAGCGGGTGGTGGCCCTCCTTCCCGCCGTGCCGCAGGTCGACGCCGAGCTCGCGCAGGGCGGTGGAGAGCGGGCCCAGCGGGCGGCGGCGCATCTGCGCGGAGGCGTCGAAGCGGAAGGTGCCGTGGCCGGCGGCGGCGAGCGTGGGCAGGAAGCGGGCGGTGGTGGCGCCGTCACGGCAGTAGACGTCGGCGTCGGCGGTGCCCGGTCCGGCGGGGCGGCCCTCGATGTGCCAGGCGCCGGGCTCCTGCCGGACGGCGTAGCCGAGGGCGCGGAGCCCTTCGGCGAAGCCCTCGGTGTCGTCGGAGACGAGCGGGCGCAGCAGGGTGGTGGTGCCCTCCGCGGCGGCGGCGAGGAAGAGCGCGCGGGCGGTGACGGACTTGGAGCCGGGGATGTCGATGACGGTCACGCCGGTCATCCTGCCGCGCGGGGCGGACCGCCCGTCGGCCCGTTCCGGTCCGTGGACGGGCGGGGCCGGGCGGGGCCGGCACCCGGACGCCCGGTGCGCCGGGACGCGCGAAAGGCGGCCCGAGCCCCCGCACAGTGGGCTCGGACCGCCTGGTCTCGTGGTGCGCGCCTTACAGGGCGAGGCCCGTCAGGACCAGCACGCGCTCGTAGGTGTAGTCGTCCATCGCGTAGGCCACGCCCTCGCGGCCGACGCCGGAGCGCTTGGCACCGCCGTACGGCATCTGGTCGGCGCGGTACGAGGGGACGTCGCCGACGATCACGCCGCCGACCTCCAGGGCGCGGTGGGCGCGGAAGGCGGCCTGCAGGTCGCGGGTGAAGACGCCGGCCTGGAGGCCGAAGTCGGAGTCGTTGACCGCGGCGAACGCCTCGGCCTCGCCGTCGGCCTTGGCGACCGTGAGGACCGGGCCGAAGACCTCGGAGCGGGCCAGGGTGACGTCGGCCGGGAGGTCGGCGAGGACGGTCGGGGCGTAGGTGGCGCCCTCGCGCTTGCCGCCCGCGAGGAGCTTCGCGCCGGCCGCGACGGCCTCGTCGACCCAGGACTCGACGCGCTGCGCGGCGGCCTCGTCGACGAGCGGGCCGACGTCGGTGGCGTCGTCCGCCGGGTCGCCGGTGACCTGGGCCTCGACGGCCGCGACGATCTTCGGGAGCAGGCGGTCGTAGACGGTGGCGTCGGCGATCACGCGCTGCACGGAGATGCAGGACTGGCCGCCCTGGTAGTTGGAGAAGGTCGCGATGCGGCTCGCGGCCCAGTCCAGGTCGGCCTCGGAGGACCAGTCCGGGAGGACGACGGCGGCGGCGTTGCCGCCGAGCTCCAGGGTGCAGTGCTTGTGCGGCACGGACTCGGCGATGGCGTAGCCGACCTTGTCCGAGCCGGTGAAGGAGATGACCGGGAGGCGCTCGTCCTGGACGAGGGCGGGCATCCGGTCGTTCGGCACGGTGAGGATCGACCAGGAGCCGGCCGGCAGGTCGGTCTCGGCCAGGATCTCGCCCAGGATGAGGGAGGAGATCGGGGTGGCCGGGGCCGGCTTGAGGATGATCGGGGCACCGACGGCGATGGCCGGGGCGACCTTGTGGGCGCTGAGGTTCAGCGGGAAGTTGAAGGGCGCGATGCCGAGGACGACGCCCTTGGGGACGCGGCGGGTGAGGGCGAGGCGGCCCGCGCCGCCGGCCTCGGTGTCCAGGCGCTGGGCCTCGCCGGCGTTCCAGCGGCGGGCCTCCTCGGCGGCGAAACGGAAGACGGAGACGGCACGGCCGACCTCGCCGCGGGCCCACTTGATGGGCTTGCCGTTCTCGGCGGAGATGACCTGGGCGATCTCCTCGGTGCGCTCGGCGAGCCGCTTCGACACGTGGTCGAGGGCGGCGGCGCGGACGTGCGCCGGGGTGGCGGCGAACTCGTCGACGACCGCGTGGGCGGCGGCGACGGCCTCCTCGACCTGGGCCTCGGTGGGCACGGCGACCTTGCCGACCAGACGTCCGTCGTACGAGTTCGTGACGTCGAAGGTGGTGTCGCCGGTGGCCTCGCGGCCGGCGACCCAGAAGGCGTGGGTGGTCGTCATTGTGCGTCCCGGCCCTTTCCGTTTCGGGGTGCGAGCGGTTGCTCTCCCCCCACGTTAGGGCCGGGACCGGCGCGTGACGTTTGTCCGTGATGGAGTGGTGGGCGTGGCGGTCTGTCCGCTTCGGCCGAAGAGGAGGCGCGGTCGGGTGCCGGTCAGCGCTCCTCGTAGGCGGTGAAGGGACGGAAGCCGGCGCCCCGGGCGGGGATCAGCCGCCCCTCGTGCCCGAAGAGGTCCGTGATCTCGCCGGAGGAGGCGCCGACGGAGTCGGGGAAGGTGCGCAGGTCGCGTTCGTCCCCGGTGTCCGCGTCGAGGACCAGCAGCCCGTCCTCCCCCTTGCTCGCGTACAGGTCGACCAGGGCGGTGACGCGGCCCTCGGCGACCCGCAGCGCGAGGACGTCCTCCAGCCGTTCGAGCTTCGCGCGCCACAGGCGCCGCCCGCTGCGCAGGTCGAAGGCGCTGATCGTGTCGTGGTACATCGCCTCGACGGCGTACAGCCGCCCGTACGCGACCCGGGCCTGGGCCGGCGTCGCGGTGGCGAGGTGGCCGGTGTCGCCGCCGGAGGCGATGCGTCCCTGGGCGCGCCCGTCGGCGGAGAAGGAGAGGACCGTCGGGTAGCCGCGCAGGTCGAGGCCGTCGACGCTCACGACGGCGGGATCGGCGGAGAGGAACCAGGAGTCGTTGCCCGCCGGGTCGACCGTCCGGGTGCGGGAGAGTGCGCTGGTCCAGCGGTGCCCGCCGTCGGCCGGGTCGAAGGCGGCGAGCCGGACGTCCTTCCGCTCGCAGACGACGAGGGCGAGGACCTGGTTCCGCGCGGCGGCGACACGGTGGGGGACGCAGTCCTCCGGCATGGCGGCCGTCCAGCGCGGCTTGCCGGTGCGCAGGTCGAGGGCGCGCAGGGCACGGTCCGGGCGGACGAAGCCGGGCTGCTCGTCGGCCCAGGGGTACTCCCAGTAGGCGAACTCGTCGCGGACCACGGCGAGACCACCGCCGACGGCGACGACGTCCTTCTCGTCCCCGATCCCGCCGCCGCTCGGGGTCCGGGCGGTCCGCCACAGCTCGCGTCCGTCCTCCAGGTCGAGGGCGACGACGGTCGCGCAGCCCTGGCCGTCCGCGACCGACTCGTCGTCCGGGGCGCCCGGTCGGCCCTGCGCGACGAGGGCGACGCCGTCCTCGGCGGCGCGGCTGACGGAGCAGATCGCGGCGCCCCCGGACGGCGTCCAGCTCCAGCGCTCGGCGCCGGAGCGGGCGTCGAAGCCGGTGACGCCGTGGGAGCGGCTGCGGACGAGGGTGTCGCCGACGGCCCAGGCGCCGTTGCCGGACTCGGAGGGCGGGGTCTCGGGTCCGGTGCTCCAGACCTCGCGCATCGAGTCGCCGGGGAGGTGGCCCTCGCCGGCGAGGACGCCGGTGGTGATGCCGCCGCAGCCCGCGAGGAGGGCGAGGAGGAGACCGCCGACGGCGGTGTACCGGACGAGGCGGGAGCGGGGCTTCGATGCGCCGCCGCCCGCGCCGGTGCCGTCACCGCGGCGGCCGGAGGCGCCTCCCGCGGCCCCGCCCGGCTTCCCCCGCTTCCCTTGCCCGCCCGGCTTCCCCGTCGGCTCCTTGGAGTCCTTCGCCCCGGTCCCCGCCACCCGGCCCCGCCCCCCGTCGTCATGCTCACGCCCGATCGCTACGAGGGATCAGGGTAGGGCCGGGGCGGTCCGCCCCCCTCACCCCCTCCGCTCGGTGGAGACGATGAGGCAGACGGCCGCCACGACGATCGCGCCGCCGAGGAGGATGGGCCAGGTCAGGGCCTCGCCGAGGATCAGTGCGCCGAGCAGGACGGCGACGACCGGGTTGACGTACGCGTACGTGGCGGCGAGCGAGACGGGGGCGGACTGGAGGAGCCACGCGTAGGCGGTGAAGGCGATCAGCGAGCCGAAGACGATCAGGTAGGCGAGGGCACCCCAGGAGCTCGCCGAGACGGCTCCGGGGTCGAAGCCGCGGTGCTCGCCGCGGAGCAGGCCGACGGCGATGCCGCCGAGACCGCCCGCCAGCATCTCGTACACGCTCGCGGTGAAGGGGTTGGCGGGCATCGGCAGGCGGGCCGAGGAGACCGTGCCGAGCGCCCAGAGCAGGGCGGCGACGACGACGGTCAGGACGCCGCCGATGCCGATCTCACCGCTGAGCCCCGGGAGGGTGAGGACGGCGAGGCCGCCCATCCCGATCAGGACGCCGCCGTACGCACCGGGGCCGGGGCGCTCGCCGGTGGCGGTGCGCAGCAGCACGACCCAGACGGGGACGGCGGCGACGAGGAGCGCGGCGAGGCCGGAGGGGACGGTGGTCTCCGCGAGGTTGACGAGGCCGTTGCCGCCGAGGATGAGGAGGAGGCCGACGAGCGCGGCGGAGCCGAGCCGGCGCCGGTCCGCCTTGAGGGCGGCGGGGCCGTGGCGCCAGGCCACGAGGGCGGCGAGGAGCAGTCCGGCCGCGAGGAAGCGTGAGCCGGAGGCGAGGAAGGGCGGGACGGTCTCGACGACGACCCGGATGCCGAGGTAGGTGGAGCCCCAGACGACGTACACGATGGCGAGGGCGGCCCAGACGGCACCGGTGATGCGGCGGCGGCCCGGCGCGGGCGCCGCGGCGGCCGGGGAGGGGGAGGAAGCCGTGGGCGGGGGTCCGGAGGACGGGACGGGGACGGGGGCAGAGGGGAGAGGGCCGGCGGGGAGGGGGCCGGCGGGAACGGGATGAGCGGGGACGGGGTCGGCGGGGACGGGATCGGCGGGGACGGGATCGGCGGCAGGGCTTGTCATGAGCAGGAGATTAAGCACGCGGACCCCGCCCGGCCAGGAATCCTGCCCGTCCCCGGGCAGGAACGGCCGGGATCAGCCCGCGGGCCGCTCCTTCTCCCCCTCGCCGGTCGTCTTGAGGGCGAGCCACAGCTCCATCCGCACGTCCGGATCGTCCAGCGACCGCCCGAGGATCTCCTCGACCCGCCGCATCCGGTACCGCAGGGTGTGCCGGTGGACCCCGAGATCGGCCGCGGCGGCGTCCCACTGACCGTGCCGGGAGAGCCAGGCGCGCAGGCTGGCGACCAGGTCCCCGCGGCCGGTGGCGTCGTGCTCGCGCAGCGCCCGGAGCATGCCGTCGGCGAAGGCCCGTACGGCGTCGTCGGCGAGGAGCGGCAGGACGGAGCCGGCCGCCAGGTCCTCGTGCTCGACCAGGGCGCGGCCCCGGCGGCGGGCCACCGAGAGGGCCTGCTCGGCCTGCTTGTACGCGACCGCCGCGGTGCCGGGCCCGGCAGGGGCGGAGAGGCCGACGACGACCCCGGCGTCCTCGGCCTCGCGCTCGGCGTACCCGGCGCAGGCGGCGACGACCGCGCCGCCGTCGCCGGCCAGCACCACCAGCAGGCCGTCGCCCTCCGGGACGGTGAGCACGGCCTCGCCCGCCCGGGCGGCGGCCGCCTCCAGCGCCTCGGCGAGGACCGGCAGCGGGGGTTCGGCGGGGCGCTGCTCACCGCCGGCGGGCTCGGCGACCAGGATCCGGAAGGGGGCGTCGAGGAGGGTGCCGTAGACGTCGCCGGCGACGGTACGGGCGTGCTCCGCCTGCCCCGCGAGCATCATGCGCAGCACGGCGGCGCCCAGCCGGTGCTCGGCGGCCTGGAGGGTGCGGGAGCGCTCGGTGGTGAGGGTGAGCAGGGCGATCGCGGAGTGGACGGCGTACCGCTCGGCGGTGCCGAGGGGCGCGCCGGTGCCGACCGCGAGGGCGCCGCGGACCCGGCGACCGGTGCCCAGGGACTGGAGCTCGACCCGGTCGTCGGTGCCGCCGACGACGGCGCTGGCGGGGGCGGGCCGCTCGCGCAGCCGCTCGACGTCCGGGGTGAGGCGGGCCGCGCGGCGGGCCGCCCACTCCGGCGCGACGGCGACGACGGTCCCGGCGGCGTCGTAGAGCGCGGCCCAGCCGTCCACGTGCGCGGCGAGCCGGGCGACGACGGCGTCCGGGCCCTCCGCCAGCGCGGCCCGGGTCAGCTCGCGCTGCGCCTCGAACCCCGCCGTCACCGCCCGGTACTGGTCGGCGGCGATGGCCGCGGACACGGCCTTGCTGATGGCGAGGAACGGCGTCCGGCGCGGCACCTCCAGGAGCGGCAGGTGCTCGTCGCGGGCCGCGTCCAGCAGCGCGTCCGGGATCGCGTCGTAGTTCACCCCCACGGCGAACCCGAGCCCCACGACCCCGGCCCCGAGCAGCCGCCGCACGTAGCGCCGCATCGCCTCCGCGTCCTCGGCGTCGAGCGTGAGGGCGGTGGTCAGCAGCAGCTCCCCGCCCTCCATGTACGGCACGGGATCGGCCAGCTCGCTGACGTGCGCCCAGCGGACGGGCGTGTCGAGACGGTCCTCCCCGGCCCGGACCACGAGCCGGAGCGAGGAGTGCTGGACGAGCGAGGCGAGGGTGGGCGGCATCGGGAACCGGCGGACCTTTGGGCGCAGGACCGAACACGGAAGAACCGCACCCGGCGACGGGAACACCGCTGGGGAGGGCGGCGCACCCGATTGTGCCAGGGCCGCCGGGGGACCGCGCGGGCCGCGCGGACGGCCGGTCCGCGCGACGGGGCTCCGGAGGACACCGGAGCCCCCGCCGTCAGGCGCGCAGGTCGACCAGGACCGGCGGCATGTGCCCGCCCTCGACGGTGGTCAGGGAGACGACGGCGTGACCGGGCGGGACGGAGTGCGCGAGCTCGGAGGCGGACCAGCGCTCGCGCTCGACCTTCTTCAGCGTGACGGCGTCGGTCGTGACGGCCTTGCCGGTGACCCGCTTGCGCAGGGCGTGCAGCGCCCGGGTCATCGGCTGGTTGGCGAAGACGGTGTGGTGCGCCACCTCCTCGGTCTCCACCCACTCCGTGCCCCACGCCTCCGCGAAGCCGCGGCCGTCCCAGGTCGTGACGCCGGAGAGGGCGGCCCGGCAGCCGACGGCGGCGAGCAGCGGGCCGTGCAGCGGCTCGGGCACGTCGCCGAGGGTCCGCAGGCCGAGGACGACACCGGCGTCGCGGGTGCGGAGCCGCTGGAGCGCGCGGACCGTCCCGCCGGTGAGCGCGCCGGTGGCGTCGTCCAGGACGAGCCCGGCGAAGTGGCTCCGGCGGCCGGCCGCGCGGGCGGCGGCCAGGAACTGGGCGAGGACCAGGCGCGCGAGCAGACGGGACGCCTCCTCGTGGCCCTGCTCCGGCAGCTCCAGGCGGACCCGGAGCGGATGGTGGGCGACGGTGTCCAGGGAGAAGGGCCGCGCCGCGCCCGTGCCGGCACCGAAGAAGTCCGCGAAGGCGGGGCGGTCGAGGAGGGCGAGCCGGTCGGCGAGGAGCGGCCCGGGGTCGGCGGGCCCGCCCGCCTGCCGGATCCGGCCCTCCAGCTCGCGCCGCATCGCGGCGGCGTCGGCGGGCAGCCGGTCGAGCAGGGCGGTGAGCGGTCCGGCACCCGCCTCCAGGAGCTCGCGCAGCACCGGGACCGGCGGGAAGGCACCGTGGACCGCGCGGTACGGGCCGAGGAGCTGGGCCAGCACCGTGACGGCGCGGCGCGGGTCGAGCGACTCGACGTCCCCGGCGAGGCCTTCCGCGAGGAGGGCGGCGGCCTCGTCGGGCCCGGTGAGGCCGCCGTAGAGGTCGAGGTCGTAGGGGGAGGCGGGGTCGCCGAGCCGGACCACCACGTCGTACGCCGCGTCCGGTCCGTACGGGGCGGACGGGCCGCCGACGGCGACGACGGAGCAGGCGCCGGTGAGGGCCTGGAGGGTCAGGGCCTCGGCGGCGGCGGCGGCGAGACCGCCGGCCGGCCCGCCGCCGGGCGGCCCGACGACGAGCATCGAGGTGCCGAGCACGGCCGGATCGAGCGCGACGCCGGCGCCCCGGTAGGCGGCCGGGTTCCGCTCGCCGGCCACGGCCCGCCCGATCCGCACCTGCCCGAGCAGGAGGTCGTGGGCGGCCAGCCGGCGCGGCAGGTCACGGTCGCCCGAGGGGTGCGCCCAGGCGGCGGCGCCCTGGCGGAGCACGGTGTCGACGAAGCCGGCGAGCCGGCGGGCGTCGCCCCGGCTCCGCTCCCACCGCCGCCGGATCCGGGCGACGTCCACCTCGTTCATCCGCCCGCCCAGCAGCTCCCCCGCCAGCACGTCGGCCACCTGCACCTGCCCGGCGTCCCTCGGCCCGGGCCAGGTGGAGAGGGGGGCGGGGGCGCCGGGGACCGTCGCGGGCCGGCGGGCGTTCCGCCGGGCGCGCAGGACGCCGCTCCAGTCGCCGACGCGGGCGAAGGGCCACAGCACGCCGACGGTGATGAGGACGGTGAGGAGGTAGAGGGGGACGGTCGTGATGATGCCGTACCCGCCCCCCAGAAGGGCGAGGAGGGAGAAGAACGGGGAGGCGATGGGCAGCGGGTCCCAGCCGACGAAGGGGAACCACTCGGGCCAGACGAAGGTGAGAGCGACGAGCCCGGCACCGGCCGTCAGCGCCGCTCGGACGGGCGGCGTGTAGGGCTCCAGGAGGTGGCGCACGACGGTGCCCCAGGCTCCGAGCCGGGCGACCGCGAAGACGATCGCGCCGAAGACGACCCCGCTGTAGACGATGTGTGCCTCGAGGCCGTGCCAGTCGCGGGCCGTGGTGGTCCCGGCGTACCACCATTCCTCGGGCGTGAGCACCTGGAGCGGGATCCACAGGTAGGGGATGCCTCCGCGGCGCCACACGGACCACAGGATCAGCGCGACGACGACGGGGATGAGGAGCCCGGCCACGGTGACCGGGGCGAGCCGGCTCCGCTCGCGGGGCTGGGCGGGCGGGACGTGGCGGAAGCGCCAGATGCCGGGAGCCGTCTTCGGCCTGGGGGCGTCCAGCCATTCGGCGACGGCGTTCCGCGGGCCGGACGCGCCCGAGGCCTGCGGGGGGACGACGGCCGGCGCGTGGGCGGGCGGCAGCGGCGGGACCGGCGGGGCCGCCGGGGGCGGGACCGCCGCACCCCTCGTGTCGCGTGACTCGTACGTGCCGTCGGTCTCCATGAACCCCTGCCCCCTGACCAGCCAGGTCGCCGCCTCTGTGCCAGCGTCAATCTAATGGGCGCCGGGCGCCCCGGGAGGGTTTCGGGGACGCGTGCGTGAGCGCGGCGGGGAAACGCCGCCGCCGGAGCGGAATGTCCATCCCGTCCAACGACACGCCGTCAACACTCCCGATCGGCGCATGCCCGGAGCCCTCCCCCGCGCCTAGCCTGCGGAGGAAACCCGCAAGAGCGTCCAGAACACCCCAGGAGCCCCGCATGAACGCTGTCCCGCAGGAGCGGCGCGTCGTCACCGCCATTCCCGGTCCGAAGTCGCAGGAGCTTCAGGCTCGCCGGCTGGACACCGTCGCCGGGGGCGTGGGTTCCACGCTGCCGGTGTTCACGAAGCGCGCGGGCGGCGGCATCATCGAGGACGTCGACGGCAACCTGCTGATCGACTTCGGCTCCGGCATCGCCGTGACCTCCGTGGGCGCCTCCGCCGAGGCCGTCGTGCGCCGCGCGTCCGCGCAGCTCCAGGACTTCACCCACACCTGTTTCATGGTGACGCCGTACGAGGGCTACGTGGAGGTCTGCGAGGCGCTGGCCGAGCTGACCCCGGGCGACCACGCCAAGAAGTCCGCGCTCTTCAACTCGGGTGCCGAGGCCGTCGAGAACGCCGTCAAGATCGCGCGTTCCTACACCAAGCGCCAGGCCGTCGTCGTCTTCGACCACGGCTACCACGGCCGGACGAACCTCACCATGGGCATGACGGCGAAGAACATGCCGTACAAGCAGGGCTTCGGTCCGTTCGCGCCCGAGGTCTACCGCGTGCCGGTCGCCTACGGCTACCGCTGGCCCACCGGTGCCGAGAACGCCGGCCCCGAGGCCGCCGCCCAGGCGATCGACAACATCACCAAGCAGATCGGCGCCGAGAACGTCGCCGCGATCGTCATCGAGCCGGTCCTCGGCGAGGGCGGCTTCATCGAGCCGGCCAAGGGCTTCCTTCCGGCGATCGTGAAGTTCGCCAACGACAACGGCATCGTCTTCGTCGCGGACGAGATCCAGGCCGGCTTCTGCCGCACCGGCCAGTGGTTCGCCTGCGAGGACGAGGGCATCGTCCCGGACCTCATCACCACCGCCAAGGGCATCGCGGGCGGTCTGCCGCTCGCCGCCGTCACCGGTCGCGCCGAGATCATGGACTCCGTCCACGGCGGCGGCCTGGGCGGCACCTACGGCGGCAACCCGGTGGCCTGCGCCGGTGCGCTCGGCGCCATCGAGACGATGAAGGAGCTGGACCTCAACGGGAAGGCCAAGCGCATCGAGGAGGTCATGAAGGGCCGCCTCACCACGATGCAGGAGAAGTTCCCGGTCATCGGCGACATCCGCGGCCGCGGCGCCATGATCGCCATCGAGCTGGTGAAGGACCCGGTGACGAAGGAGCCGGCCGCCGAGGCCGCCGCCGCGCTCGCCAAGTTCTGCCACAACGAGGGCGTCCTCGTCCTCACCTGCGGCACCTACGGCAACGTGCTCCGCTTCCTCCCGCCGCTGGTCATCGGCGAGGACCTGCTGAACGAGGGTCTGGACGTCATCGAGGCGGCGCTCGCCGCCCTCTGAGGGACGCTTCGGCGCAAAGAGTGAAGACTCTGTGGGGGGCCGATGGCGGGACGCGTTTCCCGCTGTCGGTCCCCCTCCGCGTGCCGTACGGTCTTCTCCAGATGAGAGAAACACCCCGGGCGGAGCCTCCCCAGCCCCGTCCGCACCGTGCCGAAGCGCACACCGCCGGGGCCTCTGGCTCCGGGACTCCTCACCGATCGGATGGCCGCCCGCCCCACACCCCCCGGGGCGCGCGGCAGCCCGATCCCCTCGGCCGCCCCGGAACCACCCCCCCTGTTCCAGGGCGGCCGGCTCTCTTCTCGGCGCTCGTCGCCCTCGCCGTCGTGACCTGGCAGGTGCTCGTCCACGGCCCCTTGGCCAGGCTCGACGAGCGGGTGTCCCGCTCCCTGGTGGACACGGTCCCCCGGTGGGCGGGCGAACTCGCCTCCGACCTCGGCAATCTGACGGTGGCCCTGCCCGTGCTCGCCGCCGCGATGGCGTACGCCGTGCGGCGCGGCCGCCGCGCCGACGCCCTCTTCGCGGGCCTCGCGATGGCCGCCGTGCCGCTCCTGGTCGTCCCCCTGAAGGAGTGGACGGCCCGCCCCGGCCCCCTGGAGCCCTGGGCCCAGGGCTACTACCCGTCCGGCCACACGGCGACGGCGATGGTGGCCTACTTCGGTGCCGCCTATCTGGTGTCGAGACGGCTCGTCCCCGTCGCCGCCGTGCTGACGGCGGTGACGGGGACGGGCCTGATCCTGCGGGGCTTCCACTGGCCGCTGGACGTGCTGGCCAGTCTCTGCCTCGGCTTCCTGGTCCTGGGGGTCAGCTCCAGTTGTAGGCGTCGAAGTTCCGGCTGAACTCCCACTGGTTGAAGCGGTCCCAGTTGATCGACCAGGTCATCAGGCCGCGCAGGGACGACCAGGTGCCGTGGGTCTGGTAGGTGCCGCAGTTGGTCTTCTTGGTGAGGCAGTCGAGGGCCTTGTTGACCTCGGAGGGGGTGGTGTGGCCGTTGCCCGCCTGGGTGGAGGCGGGGAGGCCGATGGCGACCTGGTCGGGGCGCAGGCCGGGGAAGAAGCGCTCGGCGTTGCCGGCGACCGGGAAGCCGGTGAGCAGCATGTCGGTCATGGCGATGTGGAAGTCGGCGCCGCCCATGGAGTGGTACTGGTTGTCGAGGCCCATGATGGGGCCCGAGTTGTAGTCCTGGACGTGGAGCAGGGTGAGGTCGTCGCGCAGGGCGTGGATGACCGGGAGGTAGGCGCCGGCGCGCGGGTCCTGGCCGCCCCAGGGGCCGGAGCCGTAGAACTGGTAGCCGAGCTGGACGAAGAAGGTCTCCGGGGCCATGGTGAGGACGAACTTGGCGCCGTACTTGGCCTTCAGGGTCTTGATCGCCTGGATGAGGTTGACGATCACCGGCGAGGTCGGGTTCCGGAAGTCGGTGTCGCCGGTCTGGAGCGAGAGCGAGTGGCCCTCGAAGTCGATGTCGAGGCCGTCGAGGCCGTACTCGTCGATGATCTTCGAGACGGACGAGACGAAGGCGTCGCGGGCGGCCGGGCCGGCGAGCTGGACCTGGCCGTTCTGTCCGCCGATGGAGATGAGGACCTTCTTGCCCGCCGCCTGCTTGGCCTTGATCGCGGCCTTGAAGTCCGCGACGGACTCGACGTTCGGGCACTCCGTCACCGGGCAGAGGCTGAAGCGGATGTCGCCGGAGGTCACCGAGGTCGGCTCGCCGAAGGCGAGGTTGATGACGTCCCAGGAGTCGGGGACGTCGGCCATGCGGGTGTAGCCGGAGCCGTTGGCGAAGCTGGAGTGGAGGTAGCCGACGAGGGCGCGGGCGGGCAGTTCGCCGCCTCCCCCGCCGCCGCCGGAGGTCGTGGTGGCGGTGACCGCGGCCGACTTCGCGGACTCGCCCGCGCTGTTGGCAGCGGAGACCTGGAAGGAGTACGGGGTGTTCGCGGTGAGGCCGGTGGCGGTGTACGAGGTGCCGGTGACGGTCGCGGCGAGGGTGCCGCCCCGGTAGACCTTGTACGAGGTGGCGCCGGAGACGGCGGGCCAGCTGAGCGGCACCGTGCTGGAGGTCGGGCTGCCCGCGGCGAGGCCCGTCGGGGTGGCGGGGATCGCGACCGGGTCGCCGCCGGGGCCGAAGAGCGAGAGGTCGTCGGCCTGGTAGGCGGGGGTGCCGTACCAGCCGTGGGTGTAGACCGTGACCGAGGTGGTCGTGGCGCCGGTGGTGAAGGTCTTGCTGAGCTTCTGCCAGTCCGGGGCCGACTGGGTCCAGGCGTAGCCGTCGGCGGTGCCGCTGCCGGTGACGCCGAGGTAGACGTAGCTGCCGCGGACCCAGCCGCTGAGCGTGTACGTCGAGTTGGGCTTCACCGTGATGGTCTGCGCGCACTTGGCGTTGTCGCTGCCGGCGGGGGTCGCCTGGAGCGCCTTCGTCCCGCCGTGCACGGGTGAGGAGATGACGGCGCCGCTGCCCGCGGTGCAGCTCCAGCCGTCCAGGCCGGCCTCGAAGCCGCCGTTGCGGGCGAGTTCGGAGTCGGCGGCCTGGGCGGTCGGCGTGAGCGCGGCGAGCCCGCCGACGGCGAGCGCGCCCGCGAGGAGCAGGGTGAGCGGTCTGGTGCGGTCCACGACTGCCTCCGGGGGTGGGGGATCGGAGTGGAGCGCGCCACAGCATGGTCCAGACCAATCGAGTGGTCAAGACCTCTGTACGGGAAGGGACTTGAGAAGGGACTGGGGAAGGGGCTTGGGGGCGGGCCCGGGGAGGGCTCGGGAAGGGGCTCTGGAAAGAGCGCGGGGAGGGGCCGGGAAGGCCCTCGCAGGGAGTTTGCGCAGGGCCCGGGGAGGGGCCGTCGGCGGAGGTCGGGGTCAGGGGGCGCTCTCCCCGCGCGGCGGTCCCCCCGCCAGCGCGCCCGCCGCCTCGTGCATGGCCAGTTCGAGCAGTGAGGCGTCGGTGAGGGTGCCGAGCCCGTCCGGCGCCACCAGCCAGCGCGCCGCGCCGGTCGCGCGCCCCGGGTGCGGGACGACGATCCAGGTGCCGGGTCCGGCGCCGCGGACCCCGGTGCCGAGCCAGCGGGCGGACGTGCCGGGCGGCACGAAGAAGCCGGTCCGGGCGTCGCCGAAGTCGGCGAGGACCGGGCCGGGCCGGTCCACCAGGCGGGTGAGGACGTCGAGGGTGGGGCGGCCGAGCTCGCCCGGCAGGATCAGCACGTCCCAGCGCCGGCCGGCGGGCAGCAGGACGACCCCGTGCGGGTTGCGCTCCCACTCCCAGCGGCAGGCGTCGGGATCCGGTGCGACCGAGGCCAGCCATTCCACCGCGGCCCTGACGCCGGAAGCCCCCGTAGTCGCCATCGTGCGCACTCCTCTCCATGGGGACGCGCGGAGTGCGCGTCCACACGGAGAGAGCGCGATGGTCCCCCGCTCTTACGCGGGTTTCCCTACCCAGCGGTTGTGATCTGAATCACACCGCTGGGGAGGGGTGTCAGCTGTCGAAGCCGAGGCCCAGCTTGTCCATCGTCTTCAGCCACAGGTTCCGCCGGCCGCCGTTGGCGTCGGCGCGGGCCAGCGACCACTTGGTGATCCCGATGCCGGCCCAGGCGATCGGCTCCGGCGGGAAGGGCAGCGGCTTGGAGCGGACCATGTCCAGCTCGGTGCGCTCGGTGCGCTCCCCGGCGAGGAGGTCGAGCATCACGTCGGCGCCGAAGCGGGTGGCGCCGACGCCGAGGCCGGTGTAGCCCTGCGCGTACGCCACCTTGCCCTGGTGGGTGGTGCCGAAGAAGGCCGAGAAGCGCGAGCAGGTGTCGATCGCGCCGCCCCAGGCGTGGCTGAAGCGGAGCCCCTCCAGCTGCGGGAAGCAGGTGAAGAAGTGCTCGGCGAGCTTGAGGTAGGTCTCCGGGCGGTGGTCCATCTCCGCCTGCACCTTGCCGCCGAAGCGGTAGATGGCGTCGTAGCCGCCCCACAGGATGCGGTGGTCGGCCGTGATGCGGAAGTAGTGGAACTGGTTGGCGGAGTCGCCGAGGCCCTGCCGGTTGCTCCAGCCGACCGAGGCGAGCTGCTCCTCGGTGAGCGGCTCGGTGACCAGCGCGTAGTCGTACACCGGGACGGTGTACGGGCGCAGCCGCTTGACCAGCGACGGGAAGACGTTGGTGCCGAGGGCGACCCGGCGGGCGGCGACCCGTCCGTAGGGGGTGCGGACGGCCATGCCGCCGCCGGCCGCGACCAGGTCGAGGCCCGGGGTGTTCTCGAAGATCCGCACCCCGAGGTCGAGGCAGGCCCGCTTGAGGCCCCAGGCGAGCTTGGCCGGGTGGAGCATGGCCACGCCGCGCCGGTCCCACAGGCCGCCGCGGAAGGTCGGCGAGTTCACCTCGGCCCGGACGGCGTCCTGGTCGAGGAGGGTGAGGCCGTCGGCGAGGCCGAGCCGCTCGGCCTCCTCGTACCACTCGTGGAGCTCGTCGACCTGGTACGCCTCGGTGGCGACGTCGATCTCGCCGGTGCGCTCGAACTCGCAGTCCAGGGAGTAGCGGGCGACGGCCTCCTCGATGGCGTCGAGGTTGGCCTCGCCCAGGCGCTCCAGCTTCGGCAGCTCGCCGGGCCAGCGGGCCAGTCCGTTGCCGAAGCCGTGGGTGAGGGAGGCGGCGCAGAAGCCGCCGTTGCGGCCCGAGGCGGCCCAGCCCACCTCGCGGCCTTCGATGAGCACGACGTCCCGGGAGGGGTCGCGCTCCTTGGCGAGGAGCGCGGTCCACAGTCCGCTGTAGCCGCCGCCGACGACGAGGAGGTCGCACTTCTCGGTGCCGGTGAGGGCGGGCAGGGCGCCGGGCTTGCCGGGGTCTTCCAGCCAGAAGGGGACGGGCTGGGCGTCGGAGAGAGATTGTGCAGCGAGACGCATGGCGACTGGGGCCATGGTTTCCAACTCCTTCGGTGCCTGAGCTTCCTACGCTCAGGCCGTTGCTGTTTTCTTGCGCCGGTTCGTGATGATTTGACCGGCTACCACCATCAGTACCGCGAGAACGAACATCGCGGTGCCGATCACGTTGATCTGAACGGGGGTGCCGCGCTGCGCCGAGCCCCAGACGAACATGGGGAAGGTCACCGTGGAGCCCGCGTTGAAGTTGGTGATGATGAAGTCGTCGAACGAGAGCGCGAAGGCGAGCAGGGCCCCGGCCGCGATGCCGGGAGCGGCGATCGGCAGCGTGACGCGCAGGAAGGTCTGCGCGGGTCCGGCGTAGAGGTCGCGCGCGGCCTCCTCCAGGCGCGGGTCCATGGACATGACCCGGGCCTTGACCGCCGTCACGACGAACGACAGGCAGAACATGATGTGGGCGATGAGGACCGTCCAGAAGCCCAGCTCGATGCCCATGTTGAGGAAGAGGGTGAGCAGCGAGGCGGCCATGACGACCTCGGGCATCGCCATCGGCAGGAAGATCAGCGAGTTGATCGCGCCGCGCGCCCGGAAGCGGTAGCGGACCAGCGCGAAGGCGATCATGGTGCCGAGGACGACCGCGCCGACGGTGGACCAGGCGGCCAGCTGGAGCGAGAGCGTGAGCGACTCGCACATGTCGGCGACGCCGCAGGGGTCCTTCCAGGCGTCCAGGGAGAACTGCTGCCAGGAGTAGTTGAAGCGCCCGTTCGGCTTGTTGAACGAGAACACCATGACCACGACGTTCGGCAGGATCATGTACGCCAGCGTCAGCAGGCCGGCGATGACGACCAGGTTCTTGCGGATCCAGCTCATCAGACGAGGTCCTCCGTTCCCGCCTTGCGGATGTAGACGGTGACCATGAGGAGCACGATCGCCATGAGGATGAAGGACAGGGCGGCGGCCGTCGGGTAGTCGAGGACGCGGAGGAACTGCGACTGGATGACGTTGCCGATCATCTTGGTGTCGGTGGAGCCGAGCAGTTCGGCGTTGACGTAGTCGCCGCTCGCCGGGATGAAGGTGAGCAGGGTGCCGGAGACGACGCCGGGCATCGACAGCGGGAAGGTCACCTTGCGGAAGGTGGTGGCCGGGGAGGCGTAGAGGTCCTGGGCCGCCTCGTGCAGCCGGCCGTCGATCCGCTCCAGCGAGGTGTAGAGCGGCAGGATCATGAACGGCAGGAAGTTGTACGTGAGGCCGCAGACGACCGCCATCGGGGTGGCGAGCACCCGCTCGCCCTCGGTCCAGCCGAGCCAGCTGGTGACGTCGAGGACGTGCAGCGCGTTGAGCGCGTCCACGACGAGGCTGTCGTCGGCCAGGATCGTCTTCCACGCCAGGGTCCGGATGAGGAAGCTGGTGAAGAAGGGGGCGATGACGAGGACGAGGAGCAGGTTGCGCCAGCGGCCGGCCTTGAAGGCGATGAGGTACGCCAGCGGGTAGCCGAGCAGCAGGCAGAGCGCGGTGGCGGTGCCCGCGTACAGCAGCGAGCGCAGCAGCTGCGGCCAGTACTCGGTGAAGGCGTCGACGTACGTCTGGAAGTGCCAGGTGACCTGGAAGCCCTCTTCGAGGGAGCCGGTCTGCACCGAGGTGGAGGCCTGGTAGACGAGCGGCAGGGCGAAGAAGACGAGCAGCCAGAGGATGCCGGGGAGCAGCAGCCAGTAGGGGACGAGCCGCTTGCGGGTGGGAGGCTTGCGCAGAACCGGTTCTTCAACCGGTCCCGGCGCCGCTTCCTTGGTCAGGGTGGTGGTCACGAGGCGTCCTCCACCGTCTCCACGCCCGCGTCGATGTCCTGAGTGGCGTCGAGGCCGAAGGTGTGCGCCGGGTTCCAGTGCAGGACGACCTCGGCGCCGGGGCGGAGCCGCGCGTCGCGCTCGATGTTCTGCTCGTAGACCTGGAGCTCCGCGCCGGCCGGCGAGTTCACCACGTACTGGGTGGAGACGCCGATGAAGGAGGAGTCGGCGATCCGGCCGGTGACCTGGTTGCGGCCGTCCGCGATCGCGCCGGCGTCGTCGGCGTGCGTCAGCGAGATCTTCTCGGGACGGACGCCGACGAGGAGCTTGCCTCCCTGGCGGACCGCGTCGGTACAGCGGTCCCCGGGGACCCTGAGCCTGCCGCCGCCGGCCGTGACGACGACCTCGGAACCGGTCTCCACGACCTCGGCCTCGATGAGGTTGGAGGTGCCGAGGAAGTTGGCGACGAAGGTGGTCCTCGGGTTCTCGTACAGGTCGGCGGGGGCGCCGAGCTGCTCGACCCGGCCGCCGTTCATGACCGCGACCTGGTCGGCCATGGTCATGGCCTCCTCCTGGTCGTGGGTGACGTGGACGAAGGTGATGCCGACCTCGGTCTGGATCCGCTTGAGCTCCAGCTGCATCTGGCGGCGCAGCTTGAGGTCGAGGGCGCCGAGCGGCTCGTCGAGGAGGAGCACCTGCGGGTGGTTGATGAGCGCGCGGGCCACGGCGACGCGCTGCTGCTGGCCGCCGGAGAGCTGGTGCGGCTTGTGCCGGGCCTTGTCGCCGAGCTGGACGAGCTCCAGCATGTCGTCGACCTGCTTCTTCACCGATTTTATGCCGCGCCGGCGCAGGCCGAAGGCGATGTTCTCGGAGATGTCCATGTGCGGGAAGAGCGCGTAGGACTGGAAGACGGTGTTGACCGGCCGCTTGTAGGGCGGCAGGTCGGTGACGTCCCGGTCGCCGAGGAAGACGGTGCCGCTGGAGGGGTCCTCCAGGCCGGCGATCATGCGCAGGGTGGTGGTCTTGCCACAGCCGGAGGCCCCGAGCAGGGCGAAGAAGGAGCCCTGCGGGATGGTCAGGTCGAGCGGGTGGACGGCGGTGAAGGAGCCGTACGTCTTGCTGATCCCGGTGAGTCGGACGTCGCCGCCGGTGGTCTTGTCAGTCATGGGTTGCGGTCCCGGATCTACGTGAAGGATGGACGACGGCTCAGGCGCCGATGAGCTTGGCGAACTTCTCCTCGTACGCCGTCTCTTCCTCGCTGGTCAGCGAGCGGAAGGCGCGGGACTTCCTGGCCATGGCCTTGTCGGGGAGGATCAGCGTGTTGGCCGCGAGCTCGGGATCGATCTTGGCCAGCTCGTCCTTGACCCCGTCGACGGGGCAGACGTAGTTGATGTAGGCGGCGAGCTGGGCGGCCACCGGGAGCTCGTAGTAGTAGTCGATGAGCTTCTCGGCGTTGGTCTTGTGCCCGGCCTGGGCGGGGACGAGCAGGTTGTCCGTCGAGGTGATGTACCCGGCGTTCGGGATGGCGTACTGGATGTCCGGGTTGTCCGCCTGGAGCTGGATGACGTCGCCGGCCCACGCCAGGCACGCGGCGAGGTCGCCCTTGTCCAGGTCGGAGGTGTAGTCGTTGCCGGTGAAGCGGCGGATCTGCTTCTTGTCGACGGCCTTCTGGAGACGGCCGACCGCCGCGTCGTAGTCGGCGTCGGTGAAGTCCCCCGGGTCCTTGCCCATGTCGAGCAGGGTCATGCCGACGGTGTCGCGCATCTCGGTGAGGAAGCCGACCCGGCCCTTGAGGGCGGGGTCGTCGAGGAGCTGGCTGACCGAGTCGACCTTCTTCCCGCCGGTCGCCTTGGTGTTGTAGGCGATGACGGTGGAGATGCCGGTCCAGGGGTACGAGTAGGACCGGCCGGGGTCCCAGTCGGGGCGGCGGAACTGCGCGGAGAGGTTGGCGTAGGCGTTGGGCAGGTTCGCCGGGTCGAGCTTCTGGGCCCAGCCGAGGCGGATGATGCGCGCGGCGAGCCAGTCGGTGACGCAGATCAGGTCGCGGCCGGTGTCCTGGCCGGCCGCGAGCTGCGGCTTGATCTTGCCGAAGAACTCGACGTTGTCGTTGATGTCCTCGGTGTACTTGACCTTGATCCCGGTGCGCTTCGCGAACGCCTCCAGGGTCGGGCGGGACTTCTCGTCCTCGCTGACGTCCATGTACTCGGTCCAGTTGGAGAAGTTCACCGTCTTCTCCTTGGCCGAGACGTCCGTGGACGCCGGGCCCTGGCCCTCCCGCTTGGCCGGCGGGATGCCACAGGCGGTGAGGCCGGCCAGGCCGCCCACCGTGAGCGCGCCCACGCCGCCCGCCCGCAGCAGCGAGCGGCGGCTGAGGGCGCCACGGCCGCTCGTCATGCTGCGCCGGATCGCCGCCAGCTGGGCGGCGGACAGACGGTCGGGCTCGTACTGCTCCATGCGCTGTGCCCTTTCGGGATGGGTTGCGCCGCTGGTCGGGCGGCTGGCTGCTATCGGTCCCCGAAGATCGTGCGGTGCCAGTCCTTGGCCGCCACCGCGGTGTTGTCGAACATCACGTGCTTGACCTGCGTGTACTCCTCGAAGGAGTAGGCCGACATGTCCTTTCCGTAGCCGGACGCCTTGGCGCCGCCGTGCGGCATCTCGCTGATGATCGGGATGTGGTCGTTGACCCAGACGCAACCCGCCTGGATCTCGCGGGTGGCCCGGTTGGCCCGGTAGACGTCGCGGCTCCAGGCGGAGGCGGCGAGGCCGTACGGGGTGTCGTTGGCGAGCCGGATGCCCTCGTCGTCGCCGTCGAAGGGCAGGGCCACCAGGACCGGACCGAAGATCTCCGACTGCACGACCTCGCTGTCCTGCGCGGCGCCGGTGATCAGGGTGGGCCGATAGTATGCGCCGTTCTCGAGCTCTCCACCAGGGGCTTCGCCTCCGGTGACGACGGTCGCGTAGGCGCGGGCCCGCTCCACGAAGCCGGCCACCCGGTCGCGCTGGGCGTGCGAGACGAGCGGGCCGAGGTCGGTGGACGGGTCGGCGGGGTCGCCCAGCCGGACCGTCTCCATGAGCTCGGCGACCCGGGCGACGAAGGCGTCGAAGAGGGGGCGCTGGACGTAGGCGCGGGTGGCGGCGGTGCAGTCCTGGCCGGTGTTGATGAGGGAGGCGGCGACGGCGCCGTGGGCGGCGGCCTCCAGGTCGGCGTCGTCGAAGACGACGAAGGGGGCCTTGCCGCCCAGCTCCAGGTGGAGCCGCTTGACGGTGGCGGTGGCCACCTCCGCGACCCGCTTGCCGACCGGGGTGGAGCCGGTGAAGGAGGTCATGGCGACGTCCGGGTGGCCGACCAGGTGCTCGCCGGCCTCGCGGCCGGAGCCGTTGACGATGTTGACGACGCCGTCGGGGATCCCCGCCTCCTTCGCCGCCTGGGCGAACATCAGGGAGGTGAGCGGGGTCAGCTCGGCCGGCTTGAGGACGATGGTGTTGCCCGCGGCGATCGCCGGGAGGATCTTCCAGGCGGCCATCTGGAGCGGGTAGTTCCAGGGGGCGATGGAGCCGACCACGCCGATCGGCTCGCGCCGGACGTACGAGGTGTGGTCGCCGGAGTACTCGGCGGCGGACTGGCCCTGGAGGTGGCGGGCCGCGCCGGCGAAGAAGGCGGTGTTGTCGATGGTGCCGGGCACGTCGAACTCGGTGGCGAGCCGGATCGGCTTGCCGCACTGGAGGGATTCGGCCAGGGCGAAGTCCTCGGCCTGCTCGGCGAGGACCGCGGCGAAGCGGTGCAGCGCGTCGGAACGCTCGCCCGGCGTCGCCCCGGCCCAGCCGGGGAACGCCTCCTTGGCGGCGGCCACGGCCGCGTCGACGTCCGCCGTGGAGGCGAGTTCGTAGGTGTACACGCTCTCGCCGGTCGCGGGGTCGACGACGCTGTGCGTGCGTCCCGAGGTTCCGGCGCGGAGCCGTCCGCCGATGTACTGCGCGCCGTCCGCGAAGCGGTCCGTCACCTGGAAGCGGTTGCCCATGACGCTCTCCGTTGTCCCAGCTCGAATTGAGTGCCGATCCTGACAGAGGGATACGGCCCGAACAAGTGATTCCGTTGTTGCCTTTTGGTTACTCGACGGAATCGGTCGACCAAGTGTCTAGGTCGCAGGAAAATCTTCGTACGGAGTGTCCGTCGCGGATGTCAGACTCGCGTGCATGATGACCCTCGAATCACTGACACAGCAGGTCAGCAGGGGTGACAAGGTGAAGTGGCTGCACTTCTGGGGCCACCGTCCGGCCCCGGACGGGCGGCTCGCCGCGAGCTGCCTCAGCCAGTGGTGGCCGTCACCCTTCGAAGTCTCCGGCGTGCGGTACGCGACGGCCGAGCACTGGATGATGGCGGAGAAGGCGCGCCTCTTCGGCGACGCCGTGGCCGAGCGGACGGCGCTCGCCGCCCGCACCCCGGCGGAGGCGAAGAACGCGGGCCGGCTGGTCCGCGGCTTCGACGAGACCGTGTGGGCGCGGGAGCGCTCCGGGATCGTGGTGGCCGGCAGCGTCCACAAGTTCGCCTCGGACGAGGGGCTGCGGAGCTACCTGCTGGGGACCGGCCGCCGCGTCCTCGTCGAGGCGAGCCCGCTGGACCGGGTCTGGGGCATCGGCCTGGCCGCCACCGACCCCGGCGCCCACGACCCGGCCCGCTGGCGCGGGCTCAACCTGCTGGGCTTCGCGCTCATGGAGGCCCGGGAGCGGCTGCGTGCGCGGGCGGGGTCAGTGCCGGTCGCCGACGACGAGCACCGCTGAGGTCGACGTGCCCGTGTCGCCGCCCCCGTCCTCGTCCTCGTAGGTGTCGTAGGAGACGACCGCCCAGACGACGAGGGCGATGAACGCCGCGCCGAGGACCGTGGAGACGGCACCGAGGACGATGCCCGCGGTGGCGGCGCCGCCGTTGCTCGCCTCGCCCCGGTTGGCGCGCTTGCGGCCGAGGATGCCGAAGATCAGGGCGAGGACGCCGAGGATGATCGACGGCACGCCGTAGAACCAGAAGAGGCAGGTGCCGATGATGCCGAGCACCATGCCGGCCGTGCCCATGCCGTTGTACTGGCCGGGCAGCGGCCCGTACGGCAGCGGATGGGCCGGCGGGTAGCCGTACGCGGGACCGGCGGGGCCGGGGGCCGGGTAGCCGTAGCCGGCCGGGCCGGGCGCCGGGTAGCCGTACGAGGGCGGCGGCTGCGCGCCGTAGGCGGCGGGCCCGCCGGGGGCGACGGGGGGCGGCGGCAGCTCTCCGGCGGCCGTCTCCCCCACGGGTATGGAGGTGACCGTCCGCCGGTCGTGGACCGGACGGTCCACCGGACCCCCCTTGCCCAGCTCCACCGGCCGGGTCGGCGGGGCCCACGGGTCGGCCGCGTCCCGGTCCTGCGGGCGCGGCTCTGCGTTCTCGGACATTCGGGGCTCCCTCCGTGGTCCCGTCATGCTACGGCGTCCCGGTCGCCCCGCCCCGCCCCGCCTACGATGACCCGATGACCGATCTCCACCCCTTCATCGCGGGTCTGCCCAAGGCCGAGCTGCACGTCCACCACGTGGGCTCCGCCTCCCCGCGGATCGTCTCCGAGCTGGCCGCCCGGCACCCGGACTCCAAGGTCCCCACGGACCCGGAGGCGCTGGCCGACTACTTCACCTTCACCGACTTCGCGCACTTCATCGACGTGTACCTGTCCGTCGTGGACCTGGTGCGCACCCCGGAGGACGTCCGGCTGCTGACCTTCGAGGTCGCCCGGGACATGGCCCGGCAGAACATCCGCTACGCCGAGCTGACCGTCACCCCCTACTCCTCCACCCGCCGCGGCATCGACGAGCGGGCCTTCATGGCGGCGATCGAGGACGCCCGCAAGGCGGCCGAGGCCGAGTTCGGCACCGTGCTGCGCTGGTGCTTCGACATCCCCGGCGAGGCCGGCCTGGAGGCCGCCGAGGAGACCGCGCGGCTCGCCGTCACCGACGGCATCCGCCCCGAGGGCCTGGTCTCCTTCGGCCTCGGCGGCCCGGAGATCGGGGTGCCGCGCCCGCAGTTCAAGCCGTACTTCGACCGGGCCAGGGCGGCCGGGCTGCGGTCGGTGCCGCACGCCGGCGAGACCACCGGCCCCGAGACGGTCTGGGACGCGATCCGCGACCTGGGCGCCGAGCGCATCGGCCACGGCACCAGCTCCGTCCGGGACCCCGGGCTGCTGGCGTACCTGGCGGAGCACCGGATCGCCCTGGAGGTCTGCCCGACCTCGAACATCGCGACCCGGGCGGTGGCCACGCTCGACGAGCACCCGATCCGGGCCATGGCCGACGCCGGCGTCCTGGTGACGGTCAACAGCGACGACCCGCCCATGTTCGGCACCGACCTGAACGACGAGTACGCCGTCGCCGCCCGGCTCCTGGAGCTGGACGAGCGCGGGGTGGCCGCCCTCGCGAAGAACGCGGTGGAGGCCTCCTTCCTCGACCCGGCCGGCAAGGAGCGCCTGGCCGCCGAGATCGACACGTACACGGAGAACTGGCTGGCGCGCTGAGCCCCGGCCGAGAATGGGCCCATGCGATCCGTCACTGTCGTAGGCCACCGCGGCGACCCCTACCGCGCCCGTGAGAACACCCTCCCCTCGATCGGCTCCGCCTTCGAGCGGGGTGCGGACGCGGTCGAGGTCGACGTCCGGCTCACGAAGGACGAGGTGCCCGTCCTCCTCCACGACGACACCCTGAAGCGGCTGTGGCGCCACGACCGTCCGCTCTCCTCGCTCACCCACGAGCAGCTGCGCGAGCTGACGTACGGCGGGGTGCCGACGCTCCGCGAGGCGCTGCTGGCGGCCGGGGCGCACCGGCTGATGCTCGACCTGCCCGGCGGGAACGAGGACTCGGTGCGGAAGATCGTCGGCACGGTCCGCGAGGCCGGCGCCGGCGGCCGCGTCCTCTACTGCGCGGGGGCGGTCGCGATGCTCCGGGTGCGGGCCGCCGACCCGCACGCGGAGATCGCGCTCACCTGGACCTCGCTGGCACCGCCGCGTCCGGTGCTCCTCGACGCGGTCCGCCCGAAGTGGCTCAACTACCGCTTCGGCCTGGTCGGTCGCGAACTGGCCGAGCGGGTGCACCGGGACGGGCTGCTCGTCTCGGCCTGGACTCCGGACACCCGCAGGAGCATGCGTAGGCTGATCGCCAACGGGGTCGACTCGATCACCACCAACCGGGTCGACGTCCTCGCCGCCGTCCTGCGAAAGGCTCCCTGATGAACGACCGGATCCGCACCGACATCGCCCACAACGCCCGGGTGTGGAACTACTGGCTGGGCGGCAAGGACAACTATCCGGTCGACCGGGCCGTCGGCGACCAGGTCACCTCCTTCCACCCGGGCATCGGTGAAGTCGCCCGCGCCGACCGGGCGTTCCTCGGCCGCGTGGTGACCGGGCTCGCCGGGGACGGCGTCCGCCAGTTCCTCGACATCGGCACCGGCCTGCCGACCGCGGACAACACCCACGAGGTGGCGCAGCGGGTCGCGCCGGACGCCCGGATCGTCTACGTCGACAACGACCCGATCGTCCTCACCCACGCCCGGGCGCTGCTGACCAGTTCCCCCGAGGGCGTCACCGCCTACGTGGACGCGGACGCCCACGACCCGGAGCGGATCCTGGCGGCGGCGGGCGAGGTCCTCGACCTGGAGCGCCCGGTGGCGGTCCTGATGCTCGGCATCCTCAACTTCGTCCTGGACACCGACGAGGCCCGGTCGATCGTGCGGACCCTGATGGCCTCGATGCCGTCCGGCAGCCATCTCGTCCTCACCCACCCGACGCTCGAACCGGAGCTGGGCGGCGAGGGCAACAGGAAGGCGATGGCCTTCTGGAACGAGAACGCCACCCCGCCCATCACCGCCCGCACCCGCGAGGAGTTCACCTCCTTCTTCGACGGGCTGGAGCTGCTGGGCCCCGGCGTCGTCTCGTGCGCCCGGTGGGGCGCGCCGGAGGCCGCCGCGGTGGCGCAGTTCGGCGCGGTGGGCCGCAAGCCGTAATGCGGATACGGGGGGTGGGGCAGGCCCGCGAGTGGGGCGCGGCGCATCCGGCGGCCGTGGACGCGGGGATCGCGCTGCTGGTGCAGGCGGCGGTGACGATGCCCTTCGTGGTGCCGCGCCCGCCGGAGCTGGAGCCGGCGACCTGGCCGGCGTACGGGCTGACGACGCTGACCGTGCTGCCGCTGGTGTGGCGGCGGCGGGCGCCGATGGCGGTGCTGCTCGCGGTGCTCGCCGCGAGCGGGGTGTACCGGCTGGCGGTGGACGGTCCCGGGCAGCCGCTGCCCTACCAGGGGCTGGTGTGCGTCTACACGATCGCGGTGCTCGCGCCGGCCCGGCAGCGGGCGGTGACGGCGGCGCTGCTGCTGGTCGCGGTGCCGGTGTCGGTGTGGCTCAACACCCGGTCGGCCCGCGAACTGACCTTCTCGCTCTTCGTCTTCGGCGCCGCCTACGTCTTCGGCCGGCTCACCGACGCGCGGCAGCGGGCGCACCGGGTGGAGGAGGAGCGGGCCGCCGCGCGGGAACGGGCCCGGATCGCCCGGGAGATGCACGACATCCTGTCGCACGCGGTGAGCCTGATGATCGTGCAGGCCGAGGCGGGTCCGGTGGCGGTGCGCCGGGCGCCGGAGCGGGCGGAGGCCGCCTTCGAGGCGATCTCCGCGACCGGGCGGGACGCGATGGACCAACTGCGGCGGATGCTGGGCGTGTTGCGCGACGACGACGCCGGGGACGGACGCTCGCCCCAGCCGGACCTGGGCGGGCTGCCCGCCCTGGTCGACCGGGTGCGGTCCGGCGGTCTGGACGTGCGGTACGAGACCGCCGGCGAGGTGTCGGGGCTGCCCGCCCCGCTCGCGGCGGCCGTCTACCGGATCGTCCAGGAGGCGCTGACCAACGCGGTGCGGCACTCCGGGGCCGGGAGCGTGACCGTGCGGGTCGAGCGGGCCGCCGGGAGGCTCACCGCGCTGGTCCGCGACGACGGGCGCGGACCGGCCGCCGGGGCGGGCCGTCCGGGGGGCCACGGCCTGACCGGGATACGGGAGCGGGCCGCCGCCCACGGCGGCGCGGCGCACATGGGCCCCGGTCCGGACGGGCGGGGCTTCGAGGTGCGGGCGGTCCTGCCGGTACCGGACGCGGCGGAGGTGCGGGCGTGACGATCCGTGTGGTGGTGGCCGACGACCAGGAGCTGGTCCGCAGCGGCTTCGCGCTGATCCTGGACGTCCAGGACGACATCGAGGTGGTCGCGGAGGTCTCCGACGGGGCGCAGGCGGTGGAGGCGGTGCGCCGCCACCGGCCGGACGTGGCCCTGCTGGACATCCGGATGCCCCGGATGGACGGCATCGAGGCGTGCCGGACGATCAGCGCGGAGAGCGCCTGCCGGACGGTGATCCTGACGACCTTCGACTCGGACGCGTACGTGTACGAGGCGCTGCACGCGGGCGCGAGCGGCTTCCTCCTGAAGGACGTGCGGCGGGACGACCTGGTGCACGCGGTGCGGGTGGTGGCGGCGGGCGACTCGCTGCTGGCGCCCTCGGTGGCCCGCCGGCTGGTGGAGCAGTACACGGCGGGCGGCCCGCGCCGGGCGACCGCCCCCGACCCGCGGCTGGACGTGCTGACGGGCCGGGAGCGGGAGACGCTGCTGCTGCTCGCGCGGGGCCTGTCGAACGCGGAGATCGCGGCGGAGCTGGTGGTCAGCGAGCACACCGTGAAGACCCACGTGGGCAACGTGCTGGCGAAGCTGGGGCTGCGGGACCGGATCCAGGCGGTCATCTGCGCCTACGAGACGGGCCTGGTGGCCCCGGCGCCTCCCCCGTCGGGGGGAGCGCCGGGGGCCGGTCCCTCCCCCGCTCCGGCGAGGGGCTGAGCGGCGGGGACCGCCGGTGCGGGCGATCCGCCCGAGGGGGTCGCTCCGGAAGGCTGTGGGCATCGGGAACGACAGCCCACAGCCGAGGAGTCCGACGTGAACGCGTCCCTGAAGAGGTCCACCCGCACCCTGCTCGCCGCCGCCCTGGTGCTGGGCGTCGCGGCCGGACCGGCCGCCCTCTCCCCCGCCTTCGCGGCGACGGCCCCGGCGGCTTCCGCCCCGGCCCCGGCGGTCCCCCCGGGCTCCCCCGACCTGTCGGCGGTGATCGCGGGCCTGCCCCGCGCCGACGCGACGGCGGCCCTGGTGCGGGTCGGCGGCACCGGGGGTTCCTGGCGGGGCGCCGCGGGCGTCCACGACCTGGAGTCGGGTGCGCCCGCCGACCCGGCGGCCCGCTTCCGGGCCGGGTCGGTGACGAAGGTCTTCACGGCGGCGACCGTGCTCCAGCTGGCCGCCGAGGGCCGGATCGACCTGGACCGGACGGCCCGCTCGTACCTGCCGGAGCTGATCCCCGGCCGGTACGCGACGGTGACCGTCCGCCAGTTGCTGAACCACACGCACGGCATCCCGGCCCCGACCCTCCCCGGCACGACCGTGGAGGAGTGGTACGAGCGCCGCTTCGAGGCGTACGAGCCCGGGGAGCTGGTCCGCTCGGCGACGTCGAAGCCCCGCGAGTTCCGCCCGGGCACCCGGCAGCACTACCTGAACATCGGCTACACGATCGCGGGGCTGCTCGTGGAGCGGGTGACGGGCGACTCCTACGAGCACCAGGTGGAGCGGCGGATCCTGCGCCCGCTGGGCCTGCGGGACACGTACCTGCCGGGGGGCGAGGCGGAGATCCGGGGGCCGTACAACCACGGCTACCAGACCATGCGGCTCGACGACGGCACGACGGGGCTGCGCGACGTCTCGGTGTGGCCGGCGACGGACGGCTGGGCGGCCGGCGACCTGGTGTCGACCACGGCGGACCTGGAGCGGTTCACCCGGGCGCTGTTCGCGGGCCGGGTGGTCCGCGGCCCGCTCCTGGAGGAGATGTTCACCCTGCCGCCGGTCACCGACTTCCGCAGCGGCGACCCGGCCGCCTTCTCGGCCGGCCTGTCGATGAAGCGGCTCGGCGGGCGGGAGGTCTGGGGCAAGACCGGGGGCCGCTGGGGGTACAACACGGCGATCGCCTCGACCCGCGACGGCTCCCGCACCCTCGTCTACAGCGTCAACTCCACCGACGCCAAGGGACAGGACACCAACCGGACGGTCCTGTCGCTGATGGTCGGGGCGTACGGCCTGCCGGACTGATCACCAGCCGTCCCGGTGCGGGACCTGCTCGCGCGCGATCCGCCGGGCGGGGCGGAAGCCGGTGCCGACCGTGTACGCGACGGGGGTGAGGGCGGCCCGGTGGGGACGGTCGCCGCGCTGGGCGTGACCGTCCCCGCCGGCGTGCCCCCGGACCGGGTGGCGGCGGCGGTCCGGGCGGCGGCTACGCGGGCACGGCCGCCGGTGCCGCCGCCGTCGCCGTGACGGCTTCGAGGCGCTTGATCATGCGGCGGACGTGGAGCAGCGGCAGGATGCCGAGGACCCCGAAGGACATGTCGATCACCGACCACCAGAAGGGGATGTCGCGGATCGGCCCGCAGATCAGCGCGAGGGGGATGATGCCGACGCAGGCGATCATGCCGAACTCGACGACCCAGATGTTGCGGACGGGATCGCGGTACGCGCCGTGGAAGGCGACGGCGATGACGAGGTGGGCGAAGGCGAGCCAGTCGGTGCCGTAGAGGAGGTAGGGCGCCTCGGCGCCGGCCGTCGCGACGCCGCCGGCCACCTCGTGGATCCACTCCGCGAGACCGGGGAGGGCCTGGGCGACGGGGGCGGCCCAGCCGGTCAGCGAGGAGTCGAGCCAGCGGAGTTCGGTGACGAGCGGGAAGGCGGTGAGCCCGCTCAGGACGAGGCAGACGACGAAGAAGATCAGCCAGGCGCGGATGCGCGCGAGAAGGGCTCTCGGCCCGTTCGTGTCGCTCATGGAGGCAGCGTACGCCCCCTCTGAACGCGTTCAAAAACGGGGGGTGCAGGTGCGGGGACCGCCGGTTCAGAGGCCGACGATCCCGTTCCAGCGCTTGGCCATCTCGCGGCGCTCGGACGCGGCGATGTCGCGGGCGATGGCGAGGCGTCCGCGCATCTCCCGGTCGGGGAAGACCAGCGGGTCCTCGGCGAGGGCGGCCAGCTCCTCGTCGCCGGAGTCGGCCAGGACCGCCTGGGCGGCGGGGACCGGGCAGACGTAGTTGACCCAGGCGGCGAGTTCGGCGGCGACCTCGGGCTCGTAGTAGTAGTCGACGAGCTTCTCGGCGTTGGCCTTGTGCCGGGCGAGGTTGGGGACGAGCAGCGACTCGGCCCACAGCTCGCCGCCCTCCTCGGGGACGACGAACGCGATGTCGGGGTTGTCGGCCTGGAGCTGGATGACGTCGCCGGAGTACGCCTGGCAGGCGAGCACGTCGCCGCCGGACAGGTCCTTGATGTAGTCGTTGCCGGTGAAGCGGCGGATGTGCTTCTGGGCGACCAGCTTCTCGATCCGGTCGCAGACGGCGTGGAAGTCGTCGGCGGTCCAGCGGGTGACGTCGACCCCGTCGCCCTGCATGAGCAGGGAGATGGACTCGTCGAGGCCGGAGAGGAGGGTGACCTTGCCGCGCAGGTCGGCGTCCCACAGCTGCCGGGTGGAGCGCAGCTCCCGGCCGAGCGCGCGCCGGTTGTAGGCGATGCCGGTGATGCCGGACTGCCAGGGCACGGAGTGGAGCCGGCCGGGGTCGAAGGCGGGGCGGCGCAGCTGGGGGTCGAGGTGGCCGGCGACGTTCGGCTGGGCGGCGCGGTCCATCTTCTGGACCCAGCCGAGGCGGACGAAGCGGGCGGCCATCCAGTCGCTGACGACGATGAGGTCGCGGTCGCTCGCCTGGCCGTTCATGAGGGCCGGGCCGACCTTGCCGAAGAACTCGTCGTTGTCGTTGATCTCCTCGGTGTAGCGGACGGAGATCCCGGTCCGCTCCCGGAAGGCGTCGAGGGTGGGCCGCTTCTGCGGGTCGTCGTCGTCCGTGTCGATGTAGAGCGGCCAGTTGGCGAAGGTGAGGCTCCGCTCGCGGCCGGACAGGTCCCGGCCGGCGCGCTCGCCCTCGGCGACGTGGGCGGGCTTCACGCCGCAGGCGGCGAGGAGGCCGGCGGCTCCGGCGGCTCCGAGTCCCCGCAGCACGGACCGGCGGGGCGTGGTGTTCCTGGCTGTCGCTCTCACCCGCGAAGCATCGCCCCCGGCCGGGAGCCGTCGCAATGGACGCTCCGTCGAGCGGCACGGCACGGCCCCGACACCTTGTCGATCATCGGATCGACGGTGCCGGGGCCGTGGCGCGACGGACTACCGGGCGGTTCAGCCCAGCGAGGTCATGACGTGCTTGATGCGCGTGTAGTCCTCGAAGCCGTACGCGGAGAGGTCCTTGCCGTAGCCGGACTTCTTGAAGCCGCCGTGGGGCATCTCGGCGACCAGCGGGATGTGGGTGTTGATCCAGACGCAGCCGAAGTCGAGGGACTTGGACATGCGCATGGCGCGCTGGTGGTCCTTGGTCCAGACGGAGGAGGCCAGGGCGTACTCGACGCCGTTGGCGAACTCCAGGGCCTGCGCCTCGTCGGTGAAGGACTGGACGGTGATGACCGGGCCGAAGACCTCGTTCTGGACGATCTCGTCGTCCTGCTTGAGGCCGGAGACGACGGTGGGGGCGTAGAAGTAGCCCTTGTCGCCGACGCGGTGACCGCCGGCCTCGACCTTGGCGTGGGCCGGGAGGCGGTCGATGAAGCCGGCGACCTGCTTCAGCTGGTTGGCGTTGTTGAGCGGGCCGTAGAGCACGTCCTCGTCGTCCGGCTGGCCGGTCTTCGTCTCGGCGGCGGCCTTGGCGAGGGCGGCGACGAACTCGTCGTGGATGGACTCGTGGACGAGCACGCGGGTGGCGGCCGTACAGTCCTGGCCGGCGTTGAAGAAGCCGGCGACGGAGATGTCCTCGACGGCCTTCTCGATGTCGGTGTCCTCGAAGACGACGACCGGGGCCTTGCCGCCCAGCTCCAGGTGGACGCGCTTGACGTCCTTGGCCGCCGACTCGGCGACCTGCATGCCGGCCCGGACGGAGCCGGTGATGGAGGCCATCGCCGGGGTCGGGTGCTCGACCATGGCGCGGCCGGTCTCGCGGTCGCCGCAGATGACGTTGAAGACGCCCTTGGGGACGATCGCGCCGATGATCTCGGCCATCAGGACGGTGGAGGCGGGGGTGGTGTCCGAGGGCTTGAGGACGACCGTGTTGCCCGCGGCGAGGGCCGGGGCGAACTTCCACACGGCCATCATCATCGGGTAGTTCCACGGCGCGACCTGGGCGCAGACGCCGACCGGCTCGCGGCGGATGATGGAGGTCATGCCCTCCATGTACTCGCCGGCCGAGCGGCCCTCGAGCAGACGGGCGGCACCGGCGAAGAAGCGGATCTGGTCCACCATCGGCGGCACCTCCTCGCTCGCGACGAGGGCGGTCGGCTTGCCGGTGTTGAGGACCTCGGCGGCGATGAGCTCCTCGGCGCGCTCCTCGAAGGCGTCGGCGATCTTGAGGAGCACCTTCTGGCGCTCGGACGGCGTGGTGTCGCGCCAGGCGGGGAAGGCGGCCGCGGCGGCCTCCATGGCGGCGTCGACGTCGGCCTGGCCGGAGAGCGGGGAGGTCGCGTACACCTCGCCGGTGGCCGGGTTGGTCACCTCGATGGTGCGGCCGTCGGCCGCGTCGCGGAACTCTCCGTCGATGTAGTTACGCAGCCGGCGCAGCTCGGTGGTCACTTGCCACCCCTCCTGTCACGTTCTGTTCCGCACGGCCTTGTGCGGGCGTCCCGATGGGTGAGACACCCCAGCGTACTTGTTCGGCTGACGCTTTCAACAGCCCCGACGCCCTCCGACTTCGGATTCAGTGACATCCGAGCTCCCAAACAACGAATTACATCGCTCCCGGGTTGCGCGACGGTCCATCTCGGTGCACAGTGAGGACGTGGCCAGTCGAAGCACAGACCCCAGAACCGGAACCGGTTCGTCCCCGACGATCGATGCCGTCTCCCTGGCGATCATCGAGCAGCTCCAGGAGGACGGCCGCCGTCCCTACGCCGCCATCGGCAAGGCCGTGGGCCTCTCCGAGGCGGCGGTGCGGCAGCGCGTCCAGAAGCTCCTCGACCAGGGCGTCATGCAGATCGTCGCCGTCACCGACCCGCTCACCGTGGGCCTCCGGCGACAGGCGATGGTCGGCATCCACGTCGAGGGTGACCTGGATCCGGTCGCGGAGGCGCTGACCGGCATGCCCGAATGCGAGTACGTGGTCATGACCGCGGGCTCCTTCGACCTGATGGTGGAGATCGTCTGCGAGGACGACGACCACCTTCTGGAAGTGATCAACAAGCGGATCCGCACGCTCCCCGGCGTGCGCTCCACCGAGAGCTTCGTTTACCTGAAGCTCAAGAAGCAGACCTATATGTGGGGAACCCGATAACCGTGACCCAGGACCTCTCCAAGACTGCCTACGACCACCTGTGGATGCACTTCACCCGCATGTCGTCGTACGAGAACAGCCCCGTCCCCACCATCGTCCGCGGTGAGGGCACCTACATCTTCGACGACAAGGGCAAGCGCTACCTCGACGGCCTCGCCGGCCTCTTCGTGGTCAACGCCGGTCACGGCCGCCAGGAACTGGCCGAGGTCGCGTACAAGCAGGCCCAGGAGCTCGCGTTCTTCCCCGTGTGGTCGTACGCGCACCCCAAGGCCGTCGAGCTCGCCGAGCGCCTCGCGGACTACGCCCCGGGCGACCTCAACAAGGTCTTCTTCACCACCGGTGGCGGCGAGGCCGTCGAGACCGCGTGGAAGCTCGCCAAGCAGTACTTCAAGCTCCAGGGCAAGCACACCAAGTACAAGGTCATCTCGCGTGCGGTCGCCTACCACGGCACCCCGCAGGGCGCCCTGTCCATCACCGGCCTGCCGGCCCTGAAGGCCCCCTTCGAGCCGCTGGTCCCCGGCGCGCACAAGGTGCCGAACACCAACATCTACCGCGCCCCGATCTTCGGCGACGACCCCGAGGCCTTCGGCCGCTGGGCCGCCGACCAGATCGAGGCCCAGATCCTCTTCGAGGGCCCCGACACCGTCGCGGCCGTCTTCCTGGAGCCGGTGCAGAACGCCGGTGGCTGCTTCCCGCCGCCGCCCGGCTACTTCCAGCGCGTCCGCGAGATCTGCGACCAGTACGACGTGCTGCTCGTCTCCGACGAGACGATCTGCGCCTTCGGCCGCCTCGGCACGATGTTCGCCTGCGACAAGTTCGGCTACGTGCCCGACATGATCACCTGCGCCAAGGGCATGACCTCGGGCTACTCCCCGATCGGCGCCTGCATCATCTCGGACCGCATCGCCGAGCCGTTCTACAAGGGCGACAACACCTTCCTCCACGGCTACACCTTCGGTGGCCACCCGGTGTCCTCGGCGGTCGCGATCGCCAACCTGGACATCTTCGACAAGGAAGGCCTCAACCAGCACGTCCTCGACCAGGAGGGCAACTTCTTCGAGACCCTGAAGAAGCTGCACGACCTCCCGATCGTCGGCGACGTCCGCGGCAACGGCTTCTTCTACGGCATCGAGCTCGTCAAGGACAAGGTCACCAAGGAGTCCTTCACGGACGAGGAGACCGAGCGCGTCCTGTACGGCTTCCTCTCCAAGGCGCTCTTCGAGAACGGCCTGTACTGCCGCGCCGACGACCGTGGCGACCCGGTCATCCAGCTGGCCCCGCCGCTCATCGCCGACCAGGGCACCTTCGACGAGATCGAGGGCATCCTGCGCGCGGTGCTGACCGAGGCGTGGACCAAGCTCTGACGGTCCCGGCACACGCCGCCCTCACGGCGTGACCCCCCGGCCCGGGCATGCCGCCATCCGAGTGGATGGCGGCGGCCCGGGCCGCGTGCCGTCCGTACAAACGGATCCGAATACTTACGGTGCCCAGTGACCGACAGGCCCGGTCCTCGTTCCCCCGGACGGGGGAACGCAAGAATCGGATCCGACATCGAGGTGTACGCGATGGCCCCACCGGACAACGACGTGCTCTGGGCGCGTTCCCTGCACTGCTCCCTGGGCGGCACGGAGGCCCTCAGCGGCGTCTCCGTCGGCGTCCGCGAGGGAGAGATCCTCGCCGTGACCGGCCCCCGCGGCAGCGGCAAGACCACCCTCCTGCGCTGCCTCTCCGGCGAACTCCCCGTCCGGAAGGGCGAGATCTGGTTCAACAGCGCCCCCGTCCACACCCTCCCCCCGGCCGGCCGCGAACGGCTCCGCCGCGAACGCTTCGGCTGGATCGGCCCCGAACCCGGCCTCGTCCCCGAACTCACCGCCTGGGAGAACACCGCCCTCCCGCTGCTGCTGCGCGGGACCCCGCACCGGGCCGCGCGGACCGCCGCCGTCGAATGGCTGGACCGCCTCGACATCGGCGCCTGCGCCCGCACCCGCCCGCACGGCCTCACCCACGCCCAGCGCCAGCGCGTCGCCGTCGCCCGCGCGCTCGCCGCCGGCCCCGCGGTCCTCTTCGCCGACGAACCCACCGCCGCCCTGCACCGGGCCGACGGCGCCCAGGTGCTCCGCACCCTCACCGCCGCCGCCCGCTCGCACGGCATCACCGTGCTCCTCGCCACCCACGACGACGAGGTCGCGGCGCTCGCCGACCGCACGGTCACCCTGCTCGACGGACGCCGGGCCGGCAGCGTGCCGCCCGCCTCGGGGGCGGAGGGCGTCGCCGCGTGCTCGCTCTCCGTCTAGTCCGCGGCTCCCACCCGCTGGTCCAGCTGCGGCGGCTCCTCGTCGCCGCGGCCGCCGCCGGCGTGGGCTTCCTGCTGCTGTGCACCCTCGGCTACGCCGCCGGCCACCCCGAGCACTCCTCCGCCTCCGTGCTCCGGCTCCTCTGGTGCGCGCTGCCGATCGCCGCCACCGTCCAGTTCGCCGTCGCCGTCGCCCGCACCGACCCGGCCACCCGGCCCCGCCCCGGACTCTCCTCCGTCGGACTCGGCCCGGCCCGGCTCACCGCCATCGCCGCCGCCTCGACCGCGGTCGCCTGCACCCTCGGCTCCGTGGTCGCCCTCCTCCTCTACCTGCACCTGCGCGGCGACATCACCGGCCTCCCCTTCGACGGGGCCGCCGCCGGGCTCCTCGCCGCCGACCGGCCGCTCCCGCTGGCCGCCGCCCTCACCCTGCTCGCGATCGTGCCGACCGCCGGCGCCGCCGCCGCCGGCCTCACCCTGCGCCCCCGCACCGGCACACCCGCGCCCGAGGGGGCCGCCCGGCCCGTGCCGAGCGGCCTCCCCTGGGGCGTCGCCCTCATCGCCGCCGGGCTCGCCGTGGAGACGTACGCGGGCCGCGGCGGCGGCTCCGGCGTCGCCCTCCCCGGCCGCTTCGACGGCTCCCCGGCCGGCGTCCTGGCCGGCTGGATCCTCACCGCCGCCGGCCTCGCGCTCGCCGGACCGGGCCTCACCCACCTGTGCGGCCGGCTCCTCCAGACCGCCCGGCCCGGCGCCGTGCGCCTCCTCGCCGGCCGCGTCCTCATGGACGAGGCCACCCGCATCGGCCGCCCCCTCGGCGTCGTCTGCGCGGTCCTCTCCGGCACCCTCGCCGCCGCCACCCTGTACGGGGCCGGGGACGGCGGCACCGCCTTCGGACCGCTCACCGGCCTCGGCGCCGGCGTCGTCATGGCCTGCACCACGGCGACCCTGCTCACCGCGACCCTGGAGTCCCGCCAGTGCCGGGCCCACACCGCCGCGGCGCTGGCCCGGCTCGGGGCCCCGCCGACCGTGCTGCGCAGCGCCGCCCTGCTGCGCGCCGGGGCCCTGCTCCTCGTCTTCCTCCCCCTGACCTGGCTCATCGGCGAACTCGCGGCACTGCCGCTGACCGCCTGACCGCCCGGAAAATCGGAAGGCACCGTCGCCGTGGGCCGCCTATCGTGGGCCCATGGCGACGCCCCCACCCCCGTCCCGCCCGCACGGGCCGGGGCGAGAGATCCACACCCTGGACGAGTTCGACGCGTCGCTCGCCCGGCCCGGCGGCCTCGCCGGGCAGCGCGTCCAGTCCGTCGACCTCACCGACCGGACCTTCGCCCTCCTCGCCTCCTCCACCGCGGAAACGATCTTCCTGGGCTGCCGCATGGAGCCGGAGGCCGCCGCGAAGGTCCGCGCCGACGGGGCGCTCGTCTTCCCGCCCGTCCCCGGCCTCCCCTTCGACCCGTACCGCAGCCGGCTCTACACCCCCGGCGAGCTCTACGAAGGACTCGAAGGACCCGGCGGGACCGCCGGGCGCGGTGGATACGAACGGACCCCCGACGCCCGCGCCCACGCCTGGTTCGGCACCACCCGCGCCGACGGCGACGTCTTCTCCTCGATGCTCCGCTCGCTCCACGACGACGCCGTCGGCGACGCCCTCGACGAACACCTCGACGGCCGGCGGACCGTCGGCGTCATGGGCGGCCACTCCATGGTCCGCGGCGGCGAGGCCTACGCGGGCGCCGCCCGCCTCGGCCGCGCCCTCGCCCGCGCCGGGTACACGGTCGCCACCGGCGGCGGCCCCGGCGCGATGGAGGCCGCCAACCTCGGCGCCTACCTGGCCCCGCACCCCGACCCGGCCCTCGCCGACGCGCTCTCCCTCCTCGCCGGGGCCCCCTCCTTCACCCCCTCGGTGACCGACTGGGCCCGCGCCGCCTTCGCCGTCCGCGCGCTCCTCCCGGACGGCGGCGACTCGGTCGGCATCCCCACGTGGTTCTACGGCCACGAACCGCCCAACGCCTTCGCCGGACACATCGCCAAGTACTTCACCAACGCCCTGCGCGAGGACGGCCTCCTCGCCCGCTCCACCGCCGGCGTCGTCTTCCTCCCCGGCGCCGCCGGCACCGTCCAGGAGATCTTCGACAACACCACCCCGAACTACTACGGCTCCCTCGGCGCCCCCACCCCCATGGTCCTCGTCGACCGCGCCCACTGGACCGTCCGCCTCCCCGCCTGGCCCCTCCTGGAGACCCTCGCCCGCGACCGTCCGATGGCGGCCCGGATCGCCCTGGTCGACTCGATCGACGAGGCCCCCGCGGCCCTGGAGAGGCTGGCGGCCGCCTAGGTGGACCTCTTCGCGTGCGCGGGCTGCGGCACCGCGCTGTCGGTGCCGGTGGAGCGGGTGGCCCTGCCCGTGGAAGCCCACTACGACGCCGGCCACAACTGGATGCCGACGCTCATGGAACCGGGCACCTACGCCGTCGACCCCGCCCCGTGGGGGCCGCCGTGGCGGACCTGGGAGGAGATCGGCGAGGCCGGCTCGGCGGCCCTCGGGGTGTACGCACCGCAGTACGGCGTCCCCGGCGGTCCCCGCGACGTGATCGTGCTCTCCCCCGGCGACACGCGCGGCACCCGGCTCCTGCCCGAGCGGTCCGGGAACTCCTGCCTCGGCATCGTCGCCGGCGACGAACCCAGCCTGGTGTGCGCCCGCTGCGGACTCGGCATCGGTTTCCGCGAGGACGACTGCGGGATCTGGAACACCGTCCGGTACGCACCCGGCGCCGTCGTCCGGCACCCCCTGGGCCTCCCCGCCCGGGCCCCCGCACCGCTCCGCCCCACCCCGCCCGTCGACGCGCGCGGCCACTGGAGCCCCCGCTGGACCGCGGGGGCGGGCGCCGCCCTCGCCCACCTGCTGGCCGCCTCCGGCGGCCGGCCCCTCGCCCTCCCCGCCGGGCCGGTCACCGAGATGTTCGGCCGGAGCCTCGCCCGCGTCCTCCCGGCCGGACCGCCCACCCGCCGGGTCGCCGTCGCCGGCCCCGGCACGCCCGCCGGCGACGCCGCCGTCGTGCTCGTCCCCGCGGACCGGACCACCGGACGGCCGTGGACCCCGCCGACCGGAGCGACACCCGTCGGGCTGCCCGCCGACGTCTGGGCGCACCTCGTCCGCCCGGACGAGACCTCGCCCATGCCGGTCTCCGGACGCCCTCCCTCCGGCGTCCTGCGCGACGACTACCCGCTCCCCGACCACCCCTGGGGGGTCTTCACCCCCGACCGCCGCACCGCCCGCCACACCCTCGCCCGGCTGCCCGAGGTGCGCCGGCCGTGGCTGCGCGCCCTCTACGACCGGCTCTGACCGTCCCGGCCGTCGCCGTCCAGCACCACCACGTCCTCCGCCCGGAACACCACCGACACCTCCGCGCCCGCCTCCGGCGCGTCCCCCGGCGGGAGCTCCGCCTCCAGCACCGGCCCGTCCCCCGGCCGCAGCGCGACCGACACGTGCTGCCCCCGGAAGGTCCGCGACTCGACCCGGCAGACCAGCCCCTCGCCCGCCGCCGCCACCCGGACGCCCGCCGGACGGACCAGCAGCCTCCGCTCCCCCTGCGGCGAACCCTCCGGCACCGGCACCCGGCCCCACGCGGTCTGTGCCGCCCGGCCCGACACCGTCGCCGCCACCACGTTCTCGAAGCCCAGGAAGCGGGCCACGAACTCCGAGCCCGGCCGCCGCCACACCTCCACCGGCGTCCCCGACCGCACGATCCGCCCGTCCCGCATCACCACCACCCGGTCCGCCAGCGCGAACGCCTCCCCCTGGTCGTGCGTGACCGCGAGGACCGTCGTACCGAGCCGCCCGAACAGCGACCGCAGCTCCACCACGAGCCGCTCCCGCAGCCCCCGGTCCAGCTGACCCAGCGGCTCGTCCAGCATCAGCAGCCGGGGCCGCGGCGCCAGCGCCCGCGCCAGCGCCACCCGCTGCTGCTCGCCGCCCGAGAGCACCCCGACCGCCCGGCCGCCCGCACCCGGCAGCCCCACCAGGTCGAGCAGCTCCGCCACCCGGGCGGCCCGCTCCTCCCTCGGCACCCCGTGCATCCGCAGCCCGAAGGCCACGTTCCCGGCCACGTCCCGCTGCGGGAACAGCTGGTGGTCCTGGAACATCAGCCCCACCCCGCGCCGGTGCACCGGCGTCCCCGCCTGGTCCTCACCGCCCAGCAGCACCCGCCCCGCGTCCAGCGCCCGGAGCCCCGCGACCGCCCGCAGCAGCGTCGACTTCCCGGACCCGCTCGGCCCCAGCACGCACACGATCTCGTGCTCGGCCACCTCCAGGTCCACCGCGTCGAGGACCGCCCGCGCCCCGAACCGTACCGTCGCGCCCTCAAGGGTCAGCATCAGAACTCCCCGGTGGTCCGGTCGGTCCGCAGCCGCTCCAGCAGCAGCAGACAGACCGCGCACACCACCATCAGCATCGTCGACAGGGCCATCGCCTGCCCGTAGTTGAGCTCGCCCGGCCGGCCGAGCAGCCGCGCCACCGCGACCGGCAGCGTCGGGCTGTCGGGCCGGGCGATGAAGACCGTCGCGCCGAACTCGCCCAGCGACACCGCGAAGGCGAACCCCGCGGCGATCAGCAGCGCCCGCCGCACCAGCGGCAGGTCCACCTCCCGCCACGCCCGCCACGGCGACGCCCCCAGCACCGCCGCCGCCTCCCGCAGCCGCTCGTCCACCGCCCGCAGCACCGGCAGCATCGTCCGGACCACGAACGGCACGCCCACCAGCGCCTGCGCCAGCGGGACGAGGATCCAGCTGGCCCGCAGGTCGAACGGCGGCTCGTCCAGCGTGATCAGGAACCCGAAGCCGACGGTCACCGCCGACACCCCGAGCGGCAGCATCAGCAGCGCGTCGAAGCCCCGCACCAGCCGGCCGGCCCGCCGGGTCAGCGCCGCGGCGGCCAGCCCGCCGATCACCACCGCGATCCCCGTGGCCACCACCGCGTACCGCAGCGAGTTCCCCACCGCCTCCAGCGGCGGCACCAGGAACGTGCCCGCGTCGTCGAGCGAACCCAGCGCCCGGTAGTACCGCAGCCCGTACCCCTCCGGCGTGGCGAAGGACCGCTCCACCAGCACCCCCAGCGGCAGCAGGATCAGCACCGCCACCGACGCCAGCACCCCGCCGAGCAGCGCCCACTGGCCCGCCCCGCGCGGCCGCCGCGCCGTCAGCTCCGGGGAGACCAGCCGCAGCGCCGTCTCCCGCCGGCGTGCCGTCCGCGCGTGCACCGCGAGGATCGCGCCCACCGCCGCGAACTGCACCAGCGTCAGCACCGCCGCCGTCCGCAGGTCGAGCAGCCGGGCCGTCTGCCGGTAGATCTCCGCTTCCAGCGTCGTGTACCCGTCCCCGCCGAGGATCTGCACCACCCCGAAGGAGGTGAAGGTGAAGAGGAAGACCATCAGCGCCGCCGCCGACACCGCCGGGACCAGCGCGGGCAGCGTCACCGACCGCCACGCCCGCCACCGGGACGCGCCCAGCACCCGCGCCGCCTCCTCCTGCCGCGGATCGAGCTGCGCCCACAGCCCGCCGACCGTCCGGACGACGACCGCGTAGTTGAAGAAGACGTGCGCGAGGAGGATCGCCCACACCGAGGCGTCGAGCCGCAGCCCCCACAGCTCGTCGGTGAACCCGCCCCGGCCCACCAGGGCCAGGAAGGCGGTGCCGACCAGCACGGTGGGCAGCACGAACGGCACGGTGACGACCGCCCGCAGCACCCCCTTCCCGGGGAAGGAGAAACGGGCGAAGACGTACGCCCCCGGCAGCGCCACCAGTAGCGTGAGCCCCGTGGAGGCGGCCGCCTGCCAGACCGTGAAGCCGAGCACGTCGAGGATGTCGGACCGGCCCAGGGTCGCCCCGATCGCACCGAGGTCCCAGGCGCCGTCGGGCCGCAGCCCGCGCTGGACGATCGAGACCACGGGCCAGGCGAAGAAGACCGCGAAGAACGCGACGGGCAGGGCCATCAGCCCCAGCCGCGCCGCGCTCCCCCCGCGGTCACGCCTCACTTGAGGAGCGACGACCACTGCTGGATCCACGCCTCGCGCTTCTCGGCGATCTTCTCCGGCGCCATCGTCTCCGGCTTCTCCACGACCACGCCGTGCCGCGTGAACAGCTCCGGCAGGACCGCGTCCTCGGCCACCGGGTTCACGAACATCTGGAGCGGCATGTCCTCCTGGAACTTCTTCGACACCAGGAAGTCGATCAGCGCCTTGCCGCCCTCGGGGTTCTTCGCCCCCTTCAGCAGGCCGGCGAACTCGATCTGCCGGAAGCAGGTGCCGGTGGACACCCCGGTGGGGGCCTCCTTCGGCTGCGGCTCCGCGTACAGCACCTCCACCGGCGGGCTGGAGGCGTAGGAGACGACCAGCGGGCGGTCGCCCTTGGCCTCCTTGCCGCCGGCCGAGCCGGAGAACTCCTGGTTGTAGGCGAGCTCCCAGCTGTCGACGGTCTTCACGCCGTTCGCCTTCAGCTTCGACCAGTAGTCCTGCCAGCCGTCGTCGCCGTACTTCGCGATCGTGCCGAGGAGGAAGCCGAGGCCCGGGGAGGACCGCTCCGGGTTCTCCACCACGAGCAGGTCCTTGTACTCCGGCTTCGCCAGGTCGTCGAAGCTCTGCGGCGGCGCCAGCTTCCTGTCCGCGAAGTACTTCTTGTCGTAGTTGACGCAGATGTCGCCGGTGTCGATCGGGGTGACCCGCTCGTCGAGCTCGAAGGTGTCCGGGACCCGGTCCAGGCCCTTCGCCTCGTACGTCTCGAAGATGCCGTTGTCGACGGCGCGGGAGAGCAGCGTGTTGTCGACGCCGAAGAAGACGTCGCCCTGCGGGGAGCCCTTGGTCAGGATCTCCTTGTTGACGGCCTCGCCCGCGTCCCCGGCCTTCAGCACCTTCACGGTGAGACCGGTCTGCTTCGTGAACTCCGCCAGCACCTCCTCGGAGGCGTTGAAGGAGTCGTGGCTGACGAGGGTCACGGTCTTCGGGACGGGCTCCCCGGACTTCCCCGCGGCCTCGCGGAGGTCCTCGGTGGAGCAGGCGGCGAGACTCGTGACGCCGAGCGCCGCGGCCAGCGCGACGGCGGCGGCCTTCTTGGTGTGCATGTGTTGTCCTCCTGGGTGGGACCAGGAAGAGACGCGGCCCTGCCCGCGTCCGGGGAGACCGGACGCGGGCAGGGCGCAACAGCTCGAGTTACGACCGAACTCCCTACCCGGAATGACCCGGGCGAGGTTCAGAGGGTCTGCGGTCTACGGTTACCGCACTCTCAGCGCTGTGGCGCTCCCCTGTCGGAATATGCAGGTGTGTTCGAGCACAGGGTACAAGGTCAGCGTTCGGAGGCCGCCAGCTGTCCACAGGCGCCGTCGATCTCCTGCCCGCGGGTGTCGCGGACGGTCACCGGCACGCCGTGCCGGGCGATCGCCTCGACGAAGGCCTTCTCGTCCTCCGGCCGGGACGCCGTCCACTTCGACCCGGGCGTCGGGTTGAGCGGGATGAGGTTGACGTGCACGCGCTTGCCCTTGAGCAGCCTGCCCAGCAGGTCACCGCGCCAGGCCTGGTCGTTGATGTCCCGGATGAGGGCGTACTCGATGGAGATCCGGCGCCCGGACTTCTCGGCGTACTCCCAGGCCGCGTCCAGCACCTCCCGCACCTTCCAGCGCGTGTTCACCGGCACCAGGGTGTCCCGCAGCTCGTCGTCCGGGGCGTGCAGCGAGACCGCGAGCCGGCACTTGAAGCCCTCGTCGGCGAAGCGCAGCATCGCCGGGACCAGGCCCACCGTGGAGACGGTGATCCCGCGCTGGGAGAGCCCCAGGCCGTCGGGCTCGGGGTCGGTCAGCCGGCGGATGGCGCCGACGACCCGCTTGTAGTTGGCGAGCGGCTCGCCCATCCCCATGAAGACGATGTTCGACAGGCGCGCGGGCCCGCCGGGCACCTCGCCGTCGCGCAGGGCGCGCATGCCGTCGACGATCTGGTGCACGATCTCGGCGGTCGACAGGTTCCGGTCGAGACCGGCCTGGCCGGTCGCGCAGAACGGGCAGTTCATGCCGCAGCCGGCCTGCGAGGAGATGCACATGGTCACCCGGTCCGGGTAGCGCATGAGCACCGACTCGACGAGGGTGCCGTCGTGGAGGCGCCACAGCGTCTTGCGGGTGGTGTCGTCGTCGCACGAGATGTGGCGCACCACCGACATCAGGTCGGGCAGCAGCTCACCGGCGAGCTTCTCCCGCGCGGCGGCCGGGATGTCGGTCCACGCGGCGGGGTCGTGCGCGTACCGCGAGAAGTAGTGGGTCGACAGCTGCTTGGCGCGGAAGGGCTTCTCGCCGATCGCGGCGACGGCCTCCTTCCGCTCCGCGGGCGTCAGGTCGGCGAGGTGCCGCGGCGGCTTCTTGGCTCCGCGCGGGGCGACGAAAGTGAGTTCTCCGGGCAGCGGACGAGCCACGGCGGCGTCTCTCCTCAAACAGGCACGAGGTCGGACGTCCCGCGACGGCGGGGAGCGCGGCACGGCGGTGCCGGAGCGACCTCACTGGACCGTCCCCGCGGTGGCGAGGACGACGAAAGGGCCCGGGACGCACGTCCCGAGCCCTTCCAGAGTACCCGCTGTCCGTCAACCCGTTCCGACGAACAGTGCCAGCAGCAGCCACACCACGGGCGCCGTCGGCAGGAGCGAGTCCAGCCGGTCCATGATGCCGCCGTGGCCGGGGAGCAGCGTCCCCATGTCCTTGATGCCGAGGTCCCGCTTGATCATCGACTCGCCGAGGTCGCCGAGCGTCGCGCTCGCCGCCACCGCCAGGCCGAGGATCAGACCCTGCCACCAGGTGCCGTCGTCGATCAGGAACTGCATGCACAGCGCGCCGGCCGCCATCGCGAAGGCCACCGCGCCGAAGAGCCCCTCGCGGGTCTTTCCGGGGCTGATCCTCGGCGCCAGCTTGTGCTTGCCGAACCGCCAGCCCACCGCGTACGCCCCGGTGTCGCTGACCACCGTGAGCAGCAGGAAGGTCAGCACCCGCGACGGCCCGTCGTCGGCGGCCAGCAGCAGCACCACGAAGGTCGCCAGGAACGGCACGTAGAACGCGGCGAAGACGCCCGCCGTGACGTCCTTCAGATACCCCTCGGGGGGTTCCGTCATCCGCCAGACGAGCACCGCGAGCGCGGTCAGGGCCATCGCGACCCAGGCGCCCTCGGGTCCCCGCACGTAGCCGGCGACGACCATCGCCGCGCCGCCGACCGCGAGCGGCACCAGCGGCGCCTTGATCCCCTTGCGCTCCTGGAGCCGGGACGTCAGCTCCCAGAGGCCGACGACCACGGCCACCGCCACCACGCCGACGAACGCCGGCGGCCAGATGTACAGCGACGCGATGATCACGGCCCCGAGGCCGACGCCGACCCCTATGGCCGCGCCCAGGTCCCGGCCCGCGCTCTTCTTCTGCCGCGGCGCGGGGGCCGCGGACGGCGGAGGAGGCGGTACGGGGCTGGGCATGGGCTCCTGCGGGTGCTCGTGCGGGGTCTCGTCACGGAACAGGGGACCGCCCTGGTGGGCGGCCCCCCGACCGTGTCCGTCCTGGAATCCGCCGGCGGGTACGTCGGGCACGATGGGCATGGGGCGAGTCTGCGCCGCCGTGTGCCGATCGTGGGCGGGACCCGCCGGGGCAGGCCCCTGGTCGGGTCCGCCGAGACCTGAACCGGCCGCCGGCGCCCCCCAGGATGAGTCGTTCATCAGACCTCGAGGAGCTCGGCTTCCTTGTGCTTCAGCAGCTCGTCCACCTGCGCGACGTACTTCGCGGTGGTGTCGTCGAGCTCCTTCTCCGCGCGGCGGCCCTCGTCCTCGCCGACCTCGCCGTCCTTGACGAGCTTGTCGATGGTCTCCTTGGCCTTGCGGCGCACGGAGCGGATCGAGATCTTGGAGTCCTCGGCCTTGCCCTTGGCGACCTTGATGTACTCCCTGCGGCGCTGCTCGGTCAGCTCCGGGAAGACCACACGGATGATGCTGCCGTCGTTGCTCGGGTTGACGCCGAGGTCCGAGTCGCGGATGGCCTGCTCGATGTTGCGCAGGGCGCTCTTGTCGAACGGGGTCACCACGGCCATGCGCGGCTCCGGCACCGAGAACGAGGCCAGCTGGTTGATGGGGGTGAGGGCGCCGTAGTAGTCGGCCACGATCTTGTTGAACATCGCCGGGTGCGCACGGCCGGTGCGGATCGCGGCGAAGTCCTCCTTGGCGACCACGACGGCCTTCTCCATCTTCTCCTCGGCCTCGAGGAGGGTCTCTTCGATCACCACATGCTCCTGCGTGTCGTCGCGTTGTGTCCTGCACGGTGTACGACCGGCAGGGCTGTCGTCCAGCCCCGTGGGGGGCGGTTCCCGGTGGAGGTCGGGCCTCAGGCCCGGGTGCCCTGGTCGCTCACGAGCGTGCCGATCTTCTCACCCGTCACGGCGCGCGCGATATTGCCCTCGGCGAGCAGTTCGAAGACGAGGATCGGGAGCTTGTTGTCGCGGCACAGCGTGATGGCGGTGGCGTCGGCGACCTTGAGGTCGCGCGTGATGACCTCGCTGTACTCGAGGGCGTCGAACTTGACCGCGTGGGGGTTGGTCTTCGGGTCGGAGTCGTAGACCCCGTCGACGCCGTTCTTGCCCATGAGGAGGGCCTCGGCGTCGATCTCCAGGGCACGCTGGGCGGCGGTGGTGTCCGTGGAGAAGTACGGCATGCCCATGCCCGCGCCGAAGATGACCACGCGGCCCTTCTCCAGGTGGCGGACGGCGCGCAGCGGGATGTACGGCTCGGCGACCTGGCCCATGGTGATGGCCGTCTGGACGCGCGAGTCGATGCCCTCCTTCTCCAGGAAGTCCTGGAGGGCGAGGCAGTTCATCACGGTGCCGAGCATGCCCATGTAGTCCGAGCGGGCCCGGTCCATGCCGCGCTGCTGGAGCTCGGCGCCACGGAAGAAGTTGCCGCCGCCGATCACCACGGCGATCTCGGCTCCGTCCCGGACGACGGCCGCGATCTCACGCGCGATGGCGTGCACGATGTCGGGGTCGACGCCGAGACCGGTACCGCCGGAGAAGGCCTCCCCCGACAGCTTCAGCATGTAGCGGCCGAGCTTCTTGCCGCTGTTGTCATCGCCCTGTACGGCGCCCTGATTCATGGTGATCTCCTCGTACACATACGAAGAAGGCCATTGCCCTGGGTCCTCGTGGGTTTCCCGTACGGCAATGGCCTCCTCGTCACATCTGCGGTCGTCCCGCGCGGGGCGGGACGACTGTCTCAGACCCTACCCGGGTCCGGTGTCCGTCGCGTGGGCGAGGACTCAGATGCCGACCTTGATGCGGGTGAAGCGCTTCAGGGTGACACCGGCCTCGTCCAGGATCTGCTGGACGGACTTCTTGTTGTCCAGCGCGTACGGCTGGCCGAGCAGCGTGGCGTCCTTGAAGAAGCCGTTCACGCGACCCTCGACGATCTTGGCGATCGCGGCCTCGGGCTTGCCCTCGGCGCGGGTGGTCTCCTCGGCGATGCGACGCTCGGAGTCGACGACCTCGGCCGGGACGTCCTCACGGGTGAGGTACTTCGGCGCGAAGGCGGCGATGTGCTGCGCGACGCCCTTGGCGACCTCGGCGTTCTCCTTGTCGAGCTCGACGAGGACACCGATCTGCGGCGGGAGGTCCGGCATGGTGCGGTGCATGTACGCGGAGACGTAGCCGTCGGCGTAGGCCGCGAAGCGGTCCAGGACGATCTTCTCGCCGAGGTTGGCGTTGGCCTCGTCCACGAAGGCCTGCACGGTCTTGCCGGCCTCGATCTCGGAGGCGAGCAGCGTCGCGATGTCGGCCGGCTTGGTGGCGGCGACGTGAGCGGCGAGGGCGTTGGCGACGGCGAGGAACTTGTCACCCTTGGCGACGAAGTCCGTCTCGCACTTCAGCTCGACGAGGACGCCGGAGGTGTTGTCGTCGGCGATGAGGGAGACCACGGCGCCGTTCTCGGCGGAGCGGCCCTCGCGCTTGGCGACACCCTTCTGGCCCTTGATGCGCAGGGCCTCCACGGCCTTGTCGACATCGCCGTCGGCCTCTTCGAGGGCCTTCTTGCAGTCCATCATGCCGGCGCCGGTGAGCTCACGGAGCTTCTTGACGTCAGCGGCGGTGTAGTTCGCCATGAGTCTGTTTCTCTCTCGAAGTCAGAAAGATCTACGAAGATCTACGGAGGGACGGCGGGGGCTTCTTGGGCCCCCGCCGTCACCTTCGCGGTGTTCCGGAGTGCGGAAGGGTCAGGCCTGCTCGGCCGGAGCCTCGGTCTCGGCCGGAGCCTCGGCCTCGGCGGCCTTCTCGGTCTCGGCGGAGGCCTGGACCTCGGCCTCGACGGTCTCGTCGGCCTTCTTCTCGCCCTCGAGCAGGTCGCGCTCCCACTCGGCGAGCGGCTCGCCGGCGGCCTTCTCGCCCGGCTTCGAGTCACCGGTCGCGGCACCGGAACGGGCGATGAGGCCCTCGGCGACGGCGTCGGCGATCACGCGGGTGAGCAGGGTGACGGAGCGGATCGCGTCGTCGTTGCCCGGGATCTTGTAGTCGACCTCGTCGGGGTCGCAGTTGGTGTCGAGGATCGCGACGACCGGGATGTTGAGCTTGCGAGCCTCGCCGACGGCGATGTGCTCCTTCTTGGTGTCGACGATCCAGACGGCGCTCGGCACCTTCTGCATCTCGCGGATACCACCGAGGGTCTTCTCCAGCTTGGCCTTCTCGCGCGAGAGGACCAGGAGCTCCTTCTTGGTGAGACCCGAGGCCGCGACGTCCTCGAAGTCGATCTGCTCGAGCTCCTTGAGGCGCTGCAGACGCTTGTAGACGGTCGAGAAGTTGGTGAGCATGCCACCGAGCCAACGCTGGTTGACGTACGGCATGCCGACACGCGTCGCCTGCTCGGCGATGGCCTCCTGGGCCTGCTTCTTCGTACCGACGAACATGACGGAGCCACCGTGGGCGACCGTCTCCTTGACGAACTCGTAGGCGCGGTCGATGTACGACAGCGACTGGAGCAGGTCGATGATGTAGATGCCGTTGCGCTCGGTGAAGATGAAGCGCTTCATCTTCGGGTTCCAGCGACGGGTCTGGTGACCGAAGTGGACGCCGCTCTCCAGCAGCTCCCGCATCGTGACGACGGCCATGGCCATCTCCTTGGGTTTCTCGGTTGTGTTCCTGACGCCCCGGCGCGCCGTGCCACGAAGGACCGAAAGGCGCTGCCACCGTGCTCCAGGAGCCGAGTGGCGGGGCGTGCGAAGTCGACCCGGTGACCCGGGTCGCCATAGGAAGTGTACGGGACCCCGGGAGCGCCGGGTGACGACACCGTCCACAGACCGCCCCTCGTCCACAGAAAACCGCCCCCGCGGTCACCCTCCGTGCCCACGGGACAGGCTCGGCCCATGCACACGACGACGACCCTCCTCCTCGCCCTCACCCTCTGCTGGCCCCTCGGCCCGCCCGTCCCCGAGATCACCCGCTCCTGGCGGCCCCCCGCCGGCCCCTACGCCCCCGGTCACCGGGGCATCGACCTCGCGGCCCCCGAAGGCGCCACCGTCCGCGCCCCCGCCGACGGCACCGTCACCTTCGCCGGCCCCGTCGGCGGCCGGGGCACCCTCACCCTCACCCTCCCCCGCACCGGCACGCCCCCGCTCCGCACCACCTTCACCCCCGTCACCCCCCTCGCACGCGCCGGCGACCGCGTACGCGCCGGAGACCCCCTCGCCCACGTGGCACCCGGCACCCACTGCCCCCGCTCCTGTCTCCACTGGGGCCTCCGCAGGGGCGACCGCTACCTCGACCCCCTGACCCTCCTCAGGAGGGGGCCGTCACGCCTCCTGCCGGTGACGACGGCACCGGCGGCGCCACCCGCGCCGGCGGTGCCCTACGCACCGCCCGCGCCGCCGGCGGCACCTTGGGCGAGCTGACTTCACCGAGGGCGGGAGGGGGGCGGGGGGCGGGGGGCGCGGGGGCGGGGAGAGGGGGGAGGGGCCTCGGTTCAGGCTGTGGGGCCGGTGACGCCGTGGAGGGCCATGGTGACCGCGGCCTCGGCGATGCTGTCGGGGTCTTCCGCGACACCGAGTTCGATGCGGCGGACGGCGGCGTCGACGACTCCCTGGAGGAGCATGGCGCCGAGGCGGGGTTCGGCCATGCCGAGGTCGGCGAGGGCTTCGACGACCATGGTGACGAGGCCGCCGTGGGCGGCGCGGATCTTCTCGCGGGCGCCGTCGTCGAGTTCGCCGGCGGAGATGGCGACGACGGCGCGGTGGCGGCGGTCGCCGACGAGGTCGAGCTGCCTGCGGACGTAGGCGGCGACCTTGTCCTGGGGGGTGTCGGCGTCGGCCATGGCGAGTTCGACCTCGGCGGCCCAGACGGGGAAGTCGACCGCGCACAGTTCCTCGACGACGGCGGCGCGGGAGCGGAAGTACTCGTAGACCGACGATCGGGCGAGGCCGGTTCGCTCGGCGAGTGCGGGGAAGGTCAGCGCCTCCGTCCCGCCCTCGGACAGCAGGGATCGCGCGGCGTCCAGCAGGGCGCCGCGCTGCATGGTCCGGTGCTCGGCCACGGAGGCCGCTCGAATCCTGGGCACGGCTCCACTGTACGACCGGTGGGGCGGGGTCAGCGCCCGACGTCGGCCAGCTTGGCGCGGAGCTGCAGGACCGACTTGGTGTGGATCTGGCTGACGCGGCTCTCGGTGACGCCGAGGACGTGGCCGATCTCGGCCAGGGTCAGGCCCTCGTAGTAGTAGAGCGTGACCACGGTCTTCTCCCGTTCGGGGAGGGTGTTGATGGCGCGGGCGAGGAGCCGGCGCAGTTCGCGGTCCTCGGCGACCTCGACGGGGTTGTCGGCGGCCGTGTCCTCCAGGGTGTCCATGAGGGAGAGCCGGTCGCCCTCGCCCCCGACGTGCAGGAGCTCTTCGAGGGCGACGACGTTGGCCAGGGACAACTGACTGAAGACGGCGTGCAGTTCCTCCAGCTGGATGCCGAGTTCGGCGGCGACCTCGGTCTCGCTGGGGGTGCGGCGGAGCTGGGCTTCGAGGGTGGCGTAGGCGCGCTCGACGTTGCGGGCCTTCTGGCGCACGGAGCGGGGGATCCAGTCGAGGGCGCGGAGTTCGTCGATCATCGCGCCGCGGATGCGGGTGATGGCGTAGGTCTCGAACTTGATGGCGCGCTCGACGTCGAACTTCTCGATGGCGTCGATGAGGCCGAACACTCCGGAGGAGACGAAATCGGCCTGTTCGACGTTGGACGGCAGGCCGACGCTGACGCGTCCGGCGACGTATTTCACGAGGGGCGAGTAGTGCAGGATCAGCTGTTCCCGCAGTCGTTCGTCACCGGTGGACTTGTACGAGCGCCACAGTTCGTCGAGGGAGGTCGGCGCGGCCGGCCGCACGGCGCCCCGGGCTGCGGGGGGCACCGCAGCGCGGTCAGACCCGGAGGTGTGCTGGGGCATGCGTCGCCTTGAGCCGTTCTGCTGTCGAGTGCGTCGGTCTGGGTGTCCTGTGGGGAATCCTGGTGAGCGTAGCGTGAGTGTGGTGTCGCGGTGAGCGAACGGGAACGGATGGCAGCGGTCCCGGGGGGCGTGGTCGGCCACATCTTCGAACCCGTGCCGTGGCGCGCGTCGGCCCCTCGGGGGCGGCCGGGGGAACTCGGTTCCTCATCGGCTTCACCTTTTCACCCGAATGCGCCAGGTCAAGGACCGCCATGCCGCGCGTTCGACACCTGCTTGCCGCTGTTCGTCAACCTCCATCCGTCGCCGTCCCGCTCGGCGTGACCGAGGGCGTGGAGTTCGTACAGCCGGGCGAGGGCCTCGTCGGGGGTGGTGCCGGCGCGCCGGGCGATCTCGTCGGCGGGGGCGGGTGGGCGGGCGGGGAGGGCTTCGAGGACCTGGGCGATGGCGGGGGCGAGGAGGTCGCGGGGGAGGACGGGGCCGCGTCGGGCGGGGGCGAGCTCGCCGATGGCGCCGACGAGTTCGATGATCTCGTCGGCGTCGGTGACGAGGCCGGCGCCGTCGCGGAGGAGTTCGTGGACGCCGGCGGAGAGGGCGCTGGTGACGGGGCCGGGGACGCCCATGGTGTGGCGGCCGAGGCGGAGGGCGGCGCGGGCGGTGGCGAGTGATCCGCTGCGGTGCCGGGCCTCGACGACGACGGTGCCGCGGGTGAGGGCGGCGATGACGCGGTTGCGGAGGATGAAGCGGCTGGGGGTGGGGTGGCTGCCGGGTGGGAGTTCGCCGATGAGGAGGCCTTGGCGGGCGATGCGTTCGAGCAGTCCGGTGTGGCCGCGGGGGTAAGGGGTGTCGACGCCGCTGGCGAGGACGGCGGCGGTGGCTCCGCCGGCGGCGAGGGCGCCGCGGTGGGCGGCGCCGTCGATGCCGTAGGCGGCGCCGGAGACGACGATCCAGCCGTGGCGGCTGAGGCCGGCGGCGAGGTCGGCGGCGGTGTGGGCGCCGTACGGGGTGCAGGCGCGGGCGCCGACGAGGGCGACGGAGCGCAGGGCCCAGGTGCGGAGGGCGGCGGGTCCCCGGGTCCAGAGGCCGAGGGGGCGGGCGTCGCCGAGGTCGTCGAGCTGGGTGGGCCAGTCGGGGTCGCCGGGGATGAGGAAGCGGCCGCCGAGGCGGGTGACGTGGTCGAGGTCGGCTTCGGGTGCGGTGCTGCGGGCGCGGTGGCGCCAGCCGGCGAGGCGGCGGGGGCCGACGTCGGGGAGCGGGGGTTCGCGGGGGTCACGGAGGAGGGTGAGGAGGGGGGTGGCGCCGTGGGTGCGCAGGGCGCGGCCGGCTTGTTCGTCGCCGGGTTCGAGGATGCGGGTGAGGGCGGCGCGGGCGAGTCGTTCGGTGTCCGGCGGGTGGGGGGTCATGGGCGGTCTCCGGTGGTGAGGGGGACGCCCCGGGTGATGCCGGTGCGGAGTTCGAGGGCGTGGGCGAGGTCGTCGGGGCCGGGGCGGTCGTGTCCGGCGAGGTCGGCGATGGTCCAGGCGACGCGGAGGACGCGGTCGAGGCCGCGGGCGGTGAGGAGGCCTCGCTCGATGTCGCGTTCGGCGTGGGCGAGGGCTCCGGGGGCGGTGGGGTAGCGGGTGCGGAGTTCGTGGCCGGGGATCTCGCTGTTGAGGGTCCAGGGGGTGCCCGTGAGGCGGGCGGTGGTGCGGGCGCGGGCTTCGCGGACGCGGTCGGCGACGGTGGTGGTGGGGTCGCCGCGGCCTCCCCGGCCGAGGAGGTCGGCCCGGGTGACGGGTTCGGCTTCGACGCGGAGGTCGACGCGGTCGAGGAGGGGTCCGGAGAGGCGGGCCTGGTAGCGGCGGACGGCGGAGGGCGGGCATTCGCAGCCGGCGCCGTGGAGGGTGTGGCGGCCGCAGGGGCAGGGGTTGGCGGCGAGGGCGAGGAGGAAGCGGGCGGGGAGGCGGACGACGCCGGCGGTGCGGGCGATGACGACGTGTCCGGATTCGAGGGGCTGGCGGAGTGCGTCGAGGGATTTCGTGGAGAACTCGGGGGCTTCGTCGAGGAAGAGGACGCCGCGGTGGGCGAGGGAGGCGGCACCGGGGCGGGGGATGCCGTTTCCGCCGCCGACGAGGGACTGCATGGTGGCGGAGTGGTGGGGTGCGCAGTAGGGGGCGCGGCGGACGAGGGGTTCGCCGGGCGGGAGGATGCCGGCGACGGAGTGGACGGCGGTGACTTCGAGGGATTCCTGGCGGGTGAGGGGCGGGAGGATGCCGGGGAGGCGTTCGGCGAGCATGGTCTTTCCTGCGCCGGGGGGTCCGGTGAGGAGGAGGTGGTGGCCGCCGGCGGCGGCGATCTCCAGGGCTCGGCGGGCGGTGTGCTGGCCGGCGACGTCGGCGAGGTCGGGGCCTTCGCCGGGGTCGGGGGCGAGTCCGGTGCCGATGCCGGCGCCGGGGACGAGGAGTCCGGCGAGCATGGTGTCGGGCCGGCCTTGTTCGAGGGGGTCCTCGTCGGGGACGGGTTCGCCGGCGAGGACGGCGATGAGCTGGCGGAGGGTGCGGACGCCGAGGACGGAGACGCCGGGGACGAGGGAGGCCTCGCCGGCGGTCTGTTCGGGGACGACGACCTGGTGGTAGCCGGCGTCGGCGGCGGCGAGGACGGCGGGGAGGGTGCCGCGGACGGGGCGGACGCGTCCGTCGAGGCCGAGTTCGCCGATGAGGACGAGGTCGGCGATGGAGCGGGGGTCGATCCGTTCGGCCGCGCCGAGGACGGCGGCGGCGACGGCGAGGTCGAAGCCGGAGCCGCTCTTGGGGACGGAAGCGGGGCTGAGGCCGACGGTGAGTTTCTTCTGGGGCCATTCGGCGCCGGAGTTGACGACGGCGGCGCGGACGCGGTCGCGGCTCTCGCTGAGGCTCTTGTCGGGGAGGCCGACGAGGGTGAAGGCGGCGACGCCGGGTTCGAGGTCGGCCTGGACTTCGACGACGACGCCTTCGACGCCGACGAGGGCGACGGAGCAGGTGCGGGCGAATCCCATCAGGCCACCCCGCGGGCGTGGGTGAGGACGGGGGCGCCGCGGCGGGGCAGGACGATGCCGATGAGGTCGATGCGGACGCCGCCGGCGGGTGGTGGGGTGCCGGTGCGGTCGAGCCAGCAGTGGGCGAGGTGCCGGAGTCGTGCGGCTTTGTGGGGGGTGACGGCGGCCATGGGGTGTTCGAAGCGGCCGATGCGCCGGGTCTTGACCTCGCAGATGACGAGGGTGTCGCCGTGCAGGGCGACGATGTCGATCTCTCCTTCGCGGCCGCAGCGCCAGTTGCGGGCGAGGATGTGCACTCCGGTGCGGGTGAGCCGGCGGGCTGCCAGTTCCTCTCCGTACCGTCCGAGTGCTCGGGTCGCGTTCATGGGACCACCTCCGTCACCGACTGTGACGGAGGGGGGTCCGGGCGTGTGCGGGGCTGTGGACGGGTGGGCGGTCGCGGAGGACCGCCTCACTCACACGGGTGAGCCGCGCGGGCGGTGGTGCGGAGGGGTCAGCTGCCGGGGAGTTCGAGGTCGCTCTTGTTGAGCTCCTCGATGTTGACGTCCTTGAAGGTGAGGACGCGGACCTGCTTGACGAACCTGGCCGGTCGGTACATGTCCCAGACCCAGGCGTCGGCCATGCTGACCTCGAAGAAGACCTCGCCCTGGACCGAGTGCACCTGCATCTCGTAGTCGTTGGTGAGGTAGAAGCGCCGCTCGGTCTCGATCACGTATTTGAACAGCCCGACGACGTCGCGGTACTCCCGGTAGAGCTTCAGCTCCATCTCGGTCTCGTACTTCTCGAGGTCCTCGGCGCTCATGGCATGTTCCCCTTCAGCCGTGCGTCCCCCTATTGTGCGCCAGTCGCGGGCGCCCCTTGGACGATTTCCGGGGCGAGTACGACGGGCGTGCTCGGGGCTCCCTCGTCGAGCAGCGTGCGCAGCAGCTCGGCGAGCCTGATGGGGTACACGGTCTCATGGGCCGCCGACAGTTCGGCGGAGGTCCACCATCTCTGGCCGGAGAGGCTGCGGGTCTCCAGCTCGGTGAGGGCCTGGGGGCCGGGTACGGGGCCGGTGTGGCGGGTGCGGGCGAGGTAGTACCACTCGTCCTGGTTCCAGCGGCGGCCCGCGAAGGGGAAGGAGCAGTGGCGCCGCCAGAGGACGGGTCCCAGTTCGACGTCGGTGAGGCCGGTCTCCTCGGCGAGTTCGCGGAGTGCGGCCTGTTCGCGGGTCTCGTCGCCCTCCAGGCCGCCGCCGGGGGTGAACCACCAGGTGTCGGCGGGGTCGTCGGGTTCGTGGCCGTGCAGGAGCAGGATGCGGTCGTCGGGGTCGAGGAGGACGATCCGGGCGACCTGTCGCACCTGTGCGTCCGTCTCCGTCGTGCCGTCGGTCATGCCTTCACCTTCTCCCCCGCGCTCTTCCCGCGCCCCCTCGGGCGGGTGGCGAGGGGTCCGTAGGCGGCGCCGCCGAGGATGAGGGCGGTGCCGGCGGCGACGGCGGTCAGGAGGAGGGTGACGGGGCCGGGGTCGGAGGTGCCGCCCGGGAGGGCGGCGAAGGCGGCGGGGCGGTCCACGAGGCCGCCGGGGAGGGGCCAGGCGACGGCGTCGACGCGGGCGACGACGGCGGAGCGGGGGACGGAGCCCTGGGCGGCGTCGTCGAGGTGGGTGCGGGAGTCGAGGGAGGTGATGCGGTCGTCGCCGAGGAGGAAGAGGCCGTCCGCGGGGACGGTGGCGGTGAAGTCCTCGGTGGAGGCGCGGGCCGGGCCGGCGGTTCCGGTCGGCAGATACGGTTCCTCGATGGGGGCGCCGTTGACGGTGAGGCGTCCGTCGGTGCCGCAGCAGGCGACGGTGTCGCCGCCGACGCCGACGACCCGCTTGACCATGGTCCCCTGGCCCCAGAGGGGGTCCTCGAAGACGACGACGTCGCCGCGCCGGACCTCGTCGCCGTCGATGCGCTGGGCGAGGAGCTTGGAGCCCACGTCGAGGGTGGGGGCCATGGAGCCGGTGGGGACGGTGTACGGCCGGTAGAGGAGGGCTCCGCCGGCGAGGCCGCCGAGGAAGAGCAGAAAGCCGACGGCCACGGCCAGCCCCGACAGCACGCTGCCGAGGCGGCCGTGGCCGTCGCGGTTCTTCGTGGTCCCGCTCATGTGCACCCCAGAGGTCTGTCGACGATCTGGGACGGCACCCTACCCGCGGGAAGCTACTCGGCGGTATGCCGTGCGGCCCGCTTCCTCCGGCGCCACAGCACCAGGGGCAGTGCTCCGGCGAGACCGGCCGCGGCGGGCAGCGCCGCGGGGGCGGCGGCCGACGCGGGGTCGAGGCCCGGCTGGTCGAAGACCTCCGGGACGGGCAGCGTGGCCCAGCGGGTGATCGGCCAGGCGACGACCACGGCGCGGCCGACGACCTGGTCGTCGGCGATGGTGCCGCCGCCGGGGAGTTCCTGGTGGAAGCGGGAGTCGAGCGAGTTCTGCCGGTTGTCGCCCATGACCCAGATGCGGTCCTGGGGGACCTTGATCGGGCCGAAGGAGTCCTGGCAGGGGACGGATCCGGGGTAGAGGTAGGCGGTCTCGTCGAGCTCCTTGCCGTTGAGGACGACCTTGCCGCCCTCCTTGCAGGAGACGGTGTCGCCGCCGACGGCGATGACCCGCTTGATGAGGTCCTTCTCCTCCGCGGACGGCATGAGGCCGATGAAGCTGAGGAACTTCTGGATCGCGTTGGGCTTGGGCGTCTCGGCGGTCTCCAGCCAGCCGCCCGGGTCGTGGAAGACGACGACCTCGCCGCGTTCGGGCTCGGAGCCGAACCAGGGGGTCAGCTTGTCGACGAGGACCCGGTCGCCCTTCTTCAGGGTGTTCATCATCGATTCCGAGGGAATCGAGAACGCCTGCACCAGGAAGGTCTTGATGAGCAGCGCGAGGATCAGCGCGATGCCGATGAGCAGCGGGAGTTCCTTCCAGAAGGAACGCTGCTTCCTCGGGCGGGCGCCGTTCTCGTCGGTCTGCTCCGGCTCGTCGCCGGGCGGCGGCGTGCCGTCGCCGCTGGTGTTGTCTTCCGTCACGTTCTCACCTCTGGCCCCGTCGGCCCTGTCCTCGGGCCCGTCCTGTCCGGAACGCGCGCCGACGGCCACTTCCCCCACATCCACTCCTCACTCGGTGCAAGTGCCCGTCCCGGAACAGGGACAGGCCCGCCACTCCCATAACGAGCAGGAGTTCCGCAGGGGTCGGCGGCCAGGGCATTCCGTTCGCGTTCCGCGAGGACACAGTATGCGACGCGCCCGGTGCGGCCCCGGTGGTCGGGGGCGCGTCCGGTACGGCGGCGAAGGCCTCGCGCTCCTCCAGGCCGCGCCAGTGGCCGAGCGGCCAGGCGATCGCGACCGCGCGGCCGACGATCCGCTCCTCCGCGATGGTGCCCCGGTCCGGTTCGTCGAGGTGGTAGCGGGAGTCGGCGGAGTCGGAGCGGTGGTCGCCGAGGACGAAGATCCGGCCTTCGGGGACCTTCACCTCGAAGGGGATGGCGGAGGGCTTGTCGCCGGGGTTGAGGTACGGCTCGTCGACCGGCACGCCGTTGACGGTGATCCGGCCGTCCTCGTCGCAGCAGCGGACGGTGTCCCCGCCGACGGCGACGACCCGCTTGATGAGGTCCCGTTCGTCGGCGGAGGGCATCAGGCCGATGAAGGTCAGCGCCTGTTTGATCTGCTTGATCCCGACGGGGTCGTCGGCGGCGGGTGCGGGGTCCTGGTGGAGCCAGTTCCCGGGGTCCTCGAAGACGACGACGTCGCCGCGCCGGGGCTCGGAGCCGAACCAGGGGGTCAGCTTGTCGACGACCACGCGGTCGTCGATCTTGATCGTCTGCTCCATGGAGCCGGACGGGATGACGAAGGCCTGGACGAGGAAGGTCTTGAGGACGAGGGCGATGAGCACCGCGACGCCGACGAGGATGGGGATCTCGCGGAGGGCGGAGCGCTGCCGGCGCCGTCTGACCCTGCGGGCCAGTCTGCGGCGTTCGGCTCGGCCGGGGGGCGCCTGGGTGGCGCCGGGGTCCTCGCCGGCGCGGCGGCCGCGGCTACCCATGTCCGCTCCCCCGCGGTCCGGTGGGGTGACCGGAGGCGGGCGGCGCCGGCACGGCGTCGTACGCGTCGGTCTCGGTCACGGTGGTCCAGCGGGCGAAGGGCCAGACGATCCAGTCGGCGCGGCCGACGACCTTGTCGACGGGGACCATGCCGCCGCCGGGGCTGCCGAGGTGGTCGCGGGAGTCGCTGGACTGGCTGCGGTGGTCGCCCATGACCCAGAGGGTGCCCGGGGGGACGACGATGTCGAAGGGCACGTCGGAGGGGCGGTCGCCGGGGGTGAGGTACGGCTCGGCGACGCGGGTGCCGTTGACGGTGATCCGGCCGTCCTCGTCGCAGCAGACGACCCGGTCGCCGCCGACGCCGACGACCCGCTTGACGAAGTCGGTCTCGTCGGGGGCGGCGAGCCCGAGGGCGGCCGCGGCGTCGTGCAGGAGGCCGGTGACCGGGTTGCCCGCGGGGTGTTCCCGGACGAAGGATCCGGTGCCGTCGAAGACGACGACGTCACCACGGCGCGGCTCGCTGCCGAAACGGTACGCCAGTTTGTTGACCAGGATCCGGTCCCCGACCTGGAGGGTGGGCTCCATGGAGCCGCTGGGGATCAGGAAGGGCTGGGCGACGAAGTGGCTGAGGAGCAGGAGGAAGACCACGCAGGCGGCGCCGGTGAGACCGGTCCGGCGCCAGGAGGGTCCGGAAACGCGCACGGAGCGCGACCCGTCGTCCGAGGCGGGATCCGGTGGGGGATCCGCCGGGGACGAGGGGTCGCGCTCCGTGTGCTGTGCTTCGGTGTCCATCGGGGGGTGAGCCTATCCGGCCCGCCTGTACGAGGAGCGTGAAGCGTCGCGTGAGCGGTGAGCCGGAGCTCAGCGGTCGCGCTTCTCCTTGATCTTGGCGGCCTTGCCGCGCAGCTCGCGGAGGTAGTAGAGCTTGGCGCGACGGACGTCACCGCGGGTCACGACCTCGATCTTCTCGAAGATCGGGCTGTTCACCGGGAAGGTGCGCTCGACGCCGACGGAGAACGAGACCTTGCGGACGGTGAAGGTCTCGGAGACGCCGGAGCCCTGGCGGCGGATGACGACGCCCTTGAACTGCTGGATACGGGAGCGGTTGCCCTCGATGACGCGCACGTGGACGTTCACGGTGTCGCCGGGACGGAAGGCGGGCAGGTCGGAGCGGAGGGAAGCCGCGTTCACCTGGTCGAGCAGGGAGGCCATGGAGGTCTCTTTCCTCGCCGATGCCACAGGCCATCAGCGGTGACGTACGAATCGATGGGGACGCCGTCCGGTCGATGGCGGGCGGCTCCCCCTGTGGCAGGGGCGCGCGCCGGACGGACGGCAGTCACCTATTCTTCCACGCCCTCGACCCTGCGCCAAAATCGGCCGCCGGGCTCGGGGGCCCAGCCGAGGAGGGAGAGGGTCTCGCGGTCCTTCTTGTCGAAGGCGGCGGGGTCGCAGCGCTCGATGAGGTCGGGCCGGTTGGCGGCGGTGCGGCGGAAGGCCTCGTCGCGGCGCCAGCGGGCGATCTTGCCGTGGTGGCCGCTGAGCAGCACGTCGGGGATCTCGCGGCCGCGCCACTCGGGGGGCTTGGTGTAGACGGGCCCTTCGAGGAGGTTGGCCATGGCGCCGGGGGCGAAGGAGTCGTCGCGGTGGGACTCGGCGTTGCCGAGGACGCCGGGCAGGAGGCGGGCGACGGCCTCGGTGATCACCAGGACGGCGGCCTCGCCGCCGGCGAGGACGTAGTCGCCGATGGAGACCTCGTAGACGGGGACGCGGGTGGCGTACTCGTCGATGACGCGCCGGTCGATGCCCTCGTAGCGGGCGGGGGTGAAGATCAGCCAGGGCCGCTCGGAGAGCTCGACGGCGAGTTCCTGGGTGAAGGGGCGGCCGCTGGGGGTGGGGACGACGAGGACGGGTCCGTGGGCGCCGGCGTCGTAGCCGTCGGCGAGGGTCTGGTCGAGGGCGTCGCCCCAGGGCTCGGTCTTCATGACCATGCCGGGGCCGCCGCCGTAGGGGGTGTCGTCGACGGTGTTGTGCCGGTCGTACGTCCACTGCCGCAGGTCGTGGACGTGGACGTCGAGCTGTCCGCGGGCGCGGGCCTTGCCGACGAGGGAGACGTTCAGCGGTTCGAGGTACTCGGGGAAGATCGTGACGACGTCGAGCCTCATGCCTGGTCGTCCTCTTCGGCGTCGCGGGCGGAGGCGATCTCGGCGCGGTCGTCGATGAGGCCGGGCGGCGGGTCGATGACGGCCCGCTGGTTCTCCAGGTCGATCTCGGTGACGATCTGCTCGACGAAGGGGATCATCAGCTCGGTGCCGTCGGGGCGTTCGACGATGAACAGGTCCTGCGACGGCAGGTGGGAGATCTCGGTGATCGCGCCGATGAGGGTGCCGTCGGCGAGGACCACGTCGAGGTCGACGAGCTGGTGGTCGTAGTACTCGTCCTCCTCCTCGGGGAGTTCCGCCGGGTCGACCTCGGCGATGAGGAGGGTGTTGCGGAGCGCCTCGGCGGCGTTGCGGTCGCGGACGCCCTCGAAGCGGAGCAGCAGCCGGCCGCTGTGGACCTTGCCGGACTCGATGGTCAGCGGCCCGGCGGAGGCGGGGTCGGTGAGCAGGACGGCGCCGGGGCCGAGCCGCAGCTCGGGCTCGTCGGTGCGCACCTCCACGGTGACGTCGCCCTTGATCCCGTGGGCGCGGCCGATCCGCGCGACTACCAACTGCACTGGTGAACTCTCCTGTCGTACGGCAACGGGCCGGGGAGGGCAGACCGCCCTCCCCGGCCCGTGCCGGTGTCAAACTTTCAGCGGACCTGGTCCACGTCGACGAGGTCGACGCGGATGCCACGGCCGCCGATGGCGCCCACGACGGTACGCAGCGCACGCGCGGTGCGGCCGTTGCGGCCGATCACCTTGCCGAGGTCGTCCGGGTGGACCCGGACCTCGAGCACGCGGCCGCGACGCAGGTTGCGCGAGGCGACCTGCACGTCGTCGGGGTTGTCGACGATGCCCTTCACGAGGTGCTCAAGAGCCTCCTCGAGCATGATCAGGCTTCGGTCGACTCGGTGGACTCGGCCTCGGCCTCGTCCGCCTTGGCCTTCTTGGCCTTCGGGGTGATGGCCTCGCCCTTGTCGTCAGCGCCCTCGAGGGCCTTGGCGAACTCGTCGAAGGAGGCGCGCTTGGCTTCCTTGGTCGCCGGGACGAGCAGAGCCTTCTCGGGGGCCGGGAGGCCCTTGTGCTTCTGCCAGTCGCCGGTGAGCTTCAGGATGGCGAGGACGGGCTCGGTCGGCTGGGCGCCGACGGACAGCCAGTACTGCGCACGCTCGGAGTCGACCTCGATACGCGACGGGTTGTACGTCGGGTGGTAGAGGCCGATCTCCTCGATCGCGCGACCGTCACGACGGGTGCGCGAGTCGGCGACGACGATGCGGTAGTGCGGCTGGCGGATCTTGCCGAGGCGCTTGAGCTTGATCTTGACTGCCACTGGAGTGGTGTCTCCTGGTCTTGACGTGGTGGGGCACTTGAGATGCCACGTGGGGTTGCGGTACTCGGGTGCCCGATGGACGCGTCAGCCGGAGGAGAGAGGGGTCCTGTGCGACTGTCGAGTACAGCTGTCCATTGTGCCACACGCCGACGGGTCAGCCTGCGGCGCCCACCGTCTCGGGGATCCGGAAGGGCTTGCCGCAGCCGCCGCAGACGATCGGGGCCTGGGCGAGCACCGAGGGGACCACGCGGACGTTGCGCCCGCAGTCGCAGACGGCCTTGACGCGGACGCCGCCGCCGGAGGAGCCGTGCCGGGCCGCCGGTCCGCGGAAGGAGCGCTTGGTGTCCGCGGCGGTGGCGACGGTGTGGGCCCTGAGGGCGCGCTGGAGGCGCTCGATGGTGGGCCGGTACCGCCGCTTCGCCTCGGGGTTGAGCGTGACCAGGGAGAAGCCGCTGCTGGCGTGCGGCTCCTCCGGATGGTCGAGGCCCATCTCCTCGGCGATCGCCAGGAATCTGCGGTTGTGGTAGCGGCCGGCGCGGGAGGTGTCACGGACACCCCGGGCGGCGGCGATGCCGTGGACTGCCTCGTGGAGCAGTCGCTCGAAGGAGAGTTCGGCGCCGCAGGCGGACGAGGACTCTCCGATCAGGGACTCGGGCGCGGCGAGGTCCGGCAGCTCGGGGTGGTGCCGCTGAATGTCGGCCCACGCCTGCGCCAGCTCTGCGGCGAGGACAGGTGGTGTCGTGCTCACGTCGGGTACAACGAGCCGGATCGCTTCCGGGTTCCATTACGGGGCAACTCAAATATTTTGCACGTACCCGTCAGTCGGTACCCAGGCGTCCACAGCTGGTGCACAGCGGGCGCATACGCCCCGGCGTGCGGTCGCGTCACGCACGCCGGGGCGGTGTGGGACGGGACACTACCGGGCGGGTGCCCGACTTCGGGCACCGACCCCCTCCCCCGCGGCGTCCCCGGGGCCGCGCACCGAACTCGTCCCGAGTCGTCCGGTACGAGCACTGGACGCCGGACGCGAAGCGCAGTTCCCTGACTACGGGGGGCTGTCGTCCGGCACGGAATGGGGCCTGATCCATGACACCTACGCTCGTCCCGCACCACCCCGCGCGCGACTGGGCCGAGATCCAGGAGCGGATGCTCGTCCCGCTCTACGAGGCGGCCTACGAACGCCTCGGCGTCGGCCCGGGAACCCGCCTGCTCGGCCTGGACTGCGGCACCGGCCTGGCCCTGCTGATGGCGGCGGCCCGGGGCGCCTCGGCCACCGGGGCGGAACGGGACCACGCGCGCGTGGAGCTCGCCAGGGCCCGTCTCCCCGAGTCCGTGACGGTCGCCCCCGAGGTGCCCGGCGACGGTCCGTACGACGTGGTCACCGCCTTCCACGCGGCCGACCGCACGGCCTTCGGGCCGGCCGACCTCACCCGGGCGGCCCAACCCGGCACGGCGGTCGTGCTGGCCGGCTGGGGACCGCCGGAGCGGTGCGCGACGGAGCCGCTGCTGCGGCTCGCGGACCGGCTCGCCGACCGCCGCCCCTCCCCCCGTACCGACCTGGCCGCGCTCGCCGTCCGGGCCGGCCTGCGGCCGGTCGGCTCGGGGCGGGTGGCCTGCCCGTTCGGCTACGCGGACGAGGGCAGCGCGGTGCGCGGGCTGCTCTCCACCGGCGCCTTCGACGCGGCCGTGCGGGCCGCCGGCCCCTCGCAGGTGGAGAAGGAGATCGAGGAGGCGCTGGCCCCGTACCGGCGCGCCGACGGCACGGTGTGGATGCCGAACGTCTTCCGGTACGTGGTCGCGCGCGTGGTCTAGCGGTCCGGGCTCAGGCGGGCGCCTCCGGACGGGGGCCGACGCCGGGCTCGGGGGCGTCCGGGTCCGGGCGGTCGATGCCGGCCGCCCGGTAGGCCGCGTCCTCTTCGAGGGTCTCGGCGGCCAGCAGGGCGGCGGAGAGGGCGTCCAGCCTGTCGCGGTGCTCGTTCAGGAGCCGTACGGCGTCGTCGTAGCACTCGTCGACGATCCGGCGCATCTCGGCGTCGACGGTGTCGAGGGTGGCGGGGGCGGCGGAGAGCCCGTAGGCCTGCTGGGCGTCGCTCGGGATGGCGGTGAGCCGGCCGACGGTCTCGCTCATGCCCCAGCGGCCGACCATGCCGCGGGCGATGCTGGTGACCTGTTCGAGGTCGCTCTCGGCGCCGGTGGTGATGACGCCGAAGACGACCTGCTCGGCCGCCATGCCCCCGAGGGCGCCGATGATCCGGCCGCGCAGGTACTCCTCGGTGTAGGCGTACCGGTCGGCGTCGGGGGTGGAGAGGGTGACGCCGAGGGCGCGGCCGCGCGGCACGATGGTGATCTTGCGGACGGGGTCGGCGCCGGGCTGGAGCATGCCGAGGAGGGCGTGGCCGCTCTCGTGGTACGCGGTGCGGCGGCGCTCCTCCTCGGGCATGACGAGGGGCCGTTCGGCGCCGAGCTGGACCTTCTCCAGGGCGTCGGAGAGGTCGGACTGGGTGACGGACTTCTGCTCGCGCTTGACGGCGAGGAGGGCGGCCTCGTTGGCGAGGTTGGCGAGTTCGGCGCCGGTCATGCCGGGGGTGGTGCGGGCGACCTGCTCCAGGTCGACGTCCTTGGCGAGCGGGATCCGCCGGGTGTGGATCCTGAGGATGGCCTCGCGGCCGCCGCGGTCGGGCGGGTTGACGTGGACGATCCGGTCGAAGCGGCCGGGGCGGGTGAGGGCGGGGTCGAGGACGTCGGCGCGGTTGGTGGCGGCGAGGACGATGACGCCCTCGGAGCCGGTGAAGCCGTCCATCTCGGTGAGGATCTGGTTGAGCGTCTGTTCGCGTTCGTCGTGGCCGCCCATGCCGGAGCCGCCGCCGCGGGCGCGGCCGATGGTGTCGATCTCGTCGATGAAGATGATCGCGGGGGCGACCTTGCGGGCCTCGGCGAAGAGTTCGCGGACGCGGGAGGCGCCGACGCCGACGATCATCTCGATGAACTCGGAGGCGGAGGCGGAGAAGAAGGGCACTCCGGCCTCGCCCGCGACGGCCCGCGCGAGGAGCGTCTTGCCGGTGCCGGGAGGACCGGCGAGGAGGACGCCGCGGGGCATCCTGGCGCCCATCTCGCGGTAGGCCTGCGGGTTCTTGAGGAAGTCGACGACGTCGTTGAGCTCGCCCTCCACCTCGTCGATGCCGGCCACGTCGGCGAAGGTGGTGCGCTTGCCGCCCTCCAGCTCGACCGGTTTCGGCGGCTGCTTGCGGCCGAGCATGCCGCCTCCCCCGCCCATGCCGGCGCTCATCCGGCGGGCGATGAAGACCCAGAGGAGGACGAGGAGCAGCATCGGGGCGAGGGAGAGGAGGAGGTTGGCGAGGAAGGACCGTTCCTGCACCACGGGCTCGGCGGTGACGGTGACCTTCTGCTGGGTGAGCTGCGCCCACAGGTCGTCGTCGGCGAAGGCGGGCCGCTGGGTCTGGAACTTGGTGTAGTCGCCCTTGCCGTCGGGGACCGGCTGCTTCTCCTTCAGCTGGCCCTGGATGGCGTCGCCCTTGGAGTAGATCTTGGTGACGTTCCCGGCGGTGACCTGCTTGCTGAACTCGGTGTACGAGATCGTCGGCCCGTCGCCCTCGTTGAAGAAGGACAGCACGAGGTTGGCGATGAGGTAGACGGCGAGCGCGGTGAGGACGAGGCTGCCCCAGCCGCCGGGCATCTTCTTCTTCTGCGGCGGGGGCGGCGGTGCCCCTTCCGAGCGCCAGGGCTGGTCGGTCCGGTCGCGCGGGGGTACGGGGTTGGCCACGTCGCTCTCCTCGGGGCGGCAGTGGCCCCAGTATCGAAGATCGTGACGAAGGCGGCATTCCGGGTGGGCCGGGCGGACGAGGAGGGGCCCGGGACGGTTGCGCACCGTCCCGGGCCCCTCCTCGTGGGCGTCCTCCGGGCGTCAGCCCATGAACTTCTTGAACTCGTCCGGCAGCTCGAAGTCCTGCGGGCCCTGGCCGGCGCCCGGCAGCCCGAAGGCGCCGCCCTGCTGGGCCTGCTCCCGCTTCTGCTGGGCGGCCTGCTCCTCGGCCTTCCGCTTCATCGGGTTGCCGCTCTTGCGCTTGCCCTTGGCCTGCTTGATCTGCTTCTTCTGCCGGCCGGGGCCGCCGCCCATGCCCGGGATGCCGGGCATGCCGGGCAGGCCGCCGCCCTGGGCCATGCGGGACATCATCTTGCGGGCCTCGAAGAACCGCTCGACCAGGCCCTTCACGGCGCTGACCTCGACGCCGGAGCCCTTGGCGATACGGGCGCGGCGGGAGCCGTTGATGAGGGTCGGGTCCTGGCGCTCGGCCGGGGTCATCGACTTGATGATGGCGGCGGTGCGGTCCACGTCCCGCTCGTCGATGTTGGCGATCTGCTCCTTCATCTGCCCCATGCCGGGCAGCATGCCGAGGAGCTTGCTGATGGAGCCCATCTTGCGGACCTGCTCCATCTGGGCGAGGAAGTCGTCCAGGGTGAAGTCCTGGCCCTTCTTCGACGCGAGCTTCGAGGCCATCTTGGCGGCCTCTTCCTCGTCGAAGGTCTGCTGGGCCTTCTCGATGAGCGACAGCATGTCGCCCATGCCGAGGATGCGGGACGCCATGCGGTCCGGGTGGAACGCGTCGAACTCGTCCAGCTTCTCGCCGTTGGAGGCGAACATGATCTGCTTGCCGGTGACGTGCGCGATGGAGAGCGCGGCACCACCGCGGGCGTCGCCGTCGAGCTTGGAGAGGACGACGCCGTCGAAGCCGACGCCGTCGCGGAAGGCCTCGGCGGTGTTGACCGCGTCCTGACCGATCATGGCGTCGACGACGAAGAGGATCTCGTCGGGGCTGACGGCGTCGCGGATGTCCGCGGCCTGCTGCATCAGTTCCTGGTCGATGCCGAGGCGGCCGGCGGTGTCGACGACGACGACGTCGTAGAGCTTGGTCCGCGCGTACTCGACGGAGTCCTTGGCGACCTGGACCGGGTCGCCCACGCCGTTGCCCGGCTGCGGGCCGTAGAAGGCGACGCCGGCGCGGTCGGCGACGACCGAGAGCTGGTTGACGGCGTTGGGGCGCTGGAGGTCGCAGGCGACGAGCAGCGGCGAGTGGCCCTGCCCCTTCAGCCAGAGGCCGAGCTTTCCGGCGAGGGTGGTCTTACCGGCGCCCTGAAGACCGGCGAGCATGATCACGGTGGGCGCGGTCTTGGCGAACCGCAGCCGGCGGGTCTCGCCGCCGAGGATGCCGATGAGCTCCTCGTTGACGATCTTGATGACCTGCTGGGCCGGGTTGAGGGCCTGGGAGACCTCGACGCCGGTGGCGCGCTCCTTGACCTGCTTGATGAAGGAGCGGACGACCGGAAGGGCCACGTCCGCTTCGAGCAGGGCGATCCGGATCTCGCGTGCGGTGGCGTCGATGTCCGCCTCGGACAGACGGCCCTTGCCGCGGAGGTTCTTGAAGGTCGCTGCAAGGCGGTCGGAGAGGGTATCGAACACGGCGGTCGCGGATCCTCGGTGTCGTGGGCGGTCGGATTGCCCTCCAGGGTATCGGGCCGTCCGCGGAGTGTGGCCCCGCCCGCCCGATCCGGGGCACGGGACGGGGACGGGGACGGGGCCGGCGCGCGTCAGCCCAGCGCCTCCTCCAGCGTCCGGGCCAGGTCGATCGCCTCCTCGTCCGGGAGGAGGGAGCCGTCCGGGCGGGTCACGTAGAGGGTGTCGACGGCGTTGGCGCCGAGGGTGGAGACGTGGGCGCTGCGGACCCGCACCGCCGCGCCCTCCAGGGCGCGGCCGATCCGGTGGAGCAGGCCGGGGGCGTCCTGGGCGCGGACCTCCAGGACGGTGGCGAGGCGGGACTCGGCGGGGGCGACGGTGACCCGGGGCGGCGGGGCCGGGACGCCGCGGCGGCGCGGGTAGGCCGCCTCGCGCTCGGCGAGGCGGGCCGGGATGTCGAGGGAGCCGTCGAGGGCGCGCAGCAGGTCGGCACGGAGCCGGTGGCCCTGGGGCAGGGCGCCGTACTCGGCGGCGACCCGCCAGTCGAGGACGAGGACGGAGCCGGAGCCGAGCTCGGTGGGGAGGTCGACGGCGCGCAGGTCGGCGGCGCGGACGGTCAGCCGGTGGAGGGCGAGGACGCCGGCGACGGCGGGCAGGACGCCGGGCTGGTCGGGGAGGGCGATGAGCAGCTCGACGCCGACGGGTTCGGGCTCGTCGGGGTCGAGGGGCTGCTCGTCGCGGGCGTGGAGGGCGAGGACGGGTTCGCCGGTGCGCAGCGCCTCGACGGCGAGGCGTTCCTGTTCGGCGCTGGGCGCGGCGGCCTCGGGGTCGGGCAGGGGCTCGCCGGCGAGGACGCCGGTGACGCGTTTGACGAGGTCGGCGACGAGGGAGGCGCGCCAGGCGGACCAGGCGGCGGGGCCGGTGGCGAGGGCGTCGGCCTCGGTGAGGGCGTGGAGGAGTTCGAGGGTGCCGACGGTGCCGACGGCGGCGGCGACGGACTGGACGGTGGCGGGGTCGTCGAGGTCGCGGCGGGTGGCGGTGTCGACGAGGAGGAGGTGGTGGCGGACGACGGTGGCGAGGGTGGCGGTGTCGGTGCGGTCGAATCCCATGCGGGCGGCGAGGTCGCGGGCGATGGTCTCGCCGGCGACGGAGTGGTCGCCGGGCCAGCCCTTGCCGATGTCATGGAGGAGGGCGGCGACGAGGAGGAGGTCGGGGCGGCCGACGCGGCGGGTGAGGGAGGCGGCGCGGACGGCGGTCTCGACGAGGTGGCGGTCGACGGTCCAGGTGTGGACCGGGTTGCGCTGGGGGCGGTGGCGGACGCGCTCCCAGTCGGGCAGGAGGCGGGTGACGATCCCCTCGGCCTCCAGGGCCTCCCAGACGGGGACCGCGGAGGAGCCGGCGCCGAGGAGGGTGACGAGGGCCTCGCGGGCCTCGGCGGGCCAGGGGACGGGCAGCGCCTTGGCCGCGGCGGCGAGCCGGCGGACGGCGTGCGGGGAGAGCGGCAGTCCGTGCTGGGCGGCCGCGGCGGCGGCGCGGAGCGGGAGGGCCGGATCCCGTTCGGGGCGGGCGGAGAGGGCGAGGACGGCCTCGCCGTCCATCTCGACGACGCCCTCGGCGAGCGGGGTGCGCTCGACGGGCTGTTTCCGGTCGCCGGAGCGGCCGCCGAGGAGGGTGCGGAGCCGGGGGCGGGCGGACCGCGCCTTGAGGACGCGGCCGACCTCGCGCCAGGTGACGTCGGAGGCGTACGTGACGATGCCGGCGGCCTCGTACACCTCGCGGAGCAGGGTGTCGGCGTCGAGGAGGCCGAGTTCCCGGGCGACGGCGTCCTGTTCCTGGAGGGCGAGGCGGTCGGTGGCGCGGCCGGTGGCGAGGTGGAGGGCGTCGCGGGCGTCGAGGAGGCGGCGGCGGGCGGTGTCGAGGCCGTCGCGGGGGGCGTCGGCGAGCCAGGAGGCGGCGACGGCGCGCAGGGCCTGGACGTCGCGGAGGCCGCCGCGGGCCTCCTTGAGGTCCGGTTCGAGGAGGAAGCGGAGCTCGCCGGCGCGCTCGGCGCGGTCGCGGCAGAGCTCGGCGAGTTCGGGGAGGCGGCGGACGGCCTGGTTGCGCCAGTCGGCGAGGACGGTGGAGCGCAGGGAGGCGGCGAGGGCGGTGTCGCCGGCGAGCGGGCGGGCGTCGAGGAGGCCGAGCTGGACCTTGAGGTCCTCGGCGGCGGTGGCGCGGGCCTGGGCGGGGGTGCGGACCGAGTGGTCGAGCGCGATCCCGAGGTCCCAGACGGGGTACCAGATGCGGTCGGCGAGGGCGGCGACGGCCTCCCCGGGGGCGCTGCCGTCGTGGAGCAGGAGGAGGTCGAGGTCGCTGCGCGGGGAGAGTTCGGCGCGGCCGTAGCCGCCGACGGCGACGAGGGCGACCCCCCTGGGCGGTGCGGCGGCGGCGAAGAGGGCGGCCAGCCAGTCGTCGGTGAGGCGGGCGAGGGCGGTACGCCGGGACGGCCCGGTCCGCTCCTTCTCCTGGAGGAGGAGCAGCCGGGCCGCCGCGTAGCCGGATCCCTGTGCTTCGGTCGCGTCCTGCGGTTCGAGGGTGGTCACCGGCGGCTCCTTCGCTCTGCGGGGCGGTGGGGCGGGGGTACGGCTCCGGGGTGCGGCCTCCGGGCCGGAGGCCGTACCCCGGGGAAGCCGTCCCCCTCGGAGCCGTACCCCCCGGGGTGCTGCTCCTAGAGCGCGTCGGGCCCGCGCTCGCCCGTCCGGACGCGGACGGCGGTCTCGACGGGGACGCTCCAGACCTTTCCGTCACCGATCTTGCCGGTGCGGGCGGCCTTCACGACGACGTCGATGAGCTGCTCGGCGTCCTCGTCCTCGACCAGGACCTCGATGCGGATCTTGGGGACGAGGTCGACGGTGTACTCGGCGCCGCGGTAGACCTCGGTGTGGCCGCGCTGGCGTCCGTACCCGCTGGCCTCGGTGACGGTGAGGCCGTGGACCCCGAAGGCCTGGAGGGCCTCCTTGATCTCGTCGAGGCGGTGCGGCTTCACGACCGCGGTGATGAGCTTCATGCGTCCACCTTCTTGTTCTCCGTGACTGCCGGGGCGGGGGCGGTGGTGCGCCCGGAGGCGCCGCCGCCGGCTCCGCTGAAGTCGTAGGCCGTCTCGGCGTGCTCGACCTGGTCGATGCCGGAGACCTCGTCGTCCTCGCCGACCCGCATGCCCATGGTCTTGTCGATGATCAGGGCCAGGACGGCGGAGGCGACCAGGGAGTAGGCGAGGACGGCGAAGACGCCGACGGCCTGCTTGCCGAGCTGCTCCAGGCCGCCGCCGTAGAAGAGGCCCTTGGCGTCGGACTGGACGCCGCCGGTGGCGAAGAAGCCGACGAGGAGGGAGCCGATGACACCGCCGACGAGGTGGACGCCGACGACGTCGAGGGAGTCGTCGTAGCCGAACTTGTACTTGAGGCCGACGGCCATGGCGCAGACGAGGCCGGCGATGGCGCCGACGGCGATCGCGCCGAGGGGGCTGACGGAGCCGCCCGCGGGGGTGATGGCGACGAGGCCGGCGACGGCGCCGGAGGCGGCGCCGAGGGTGGTGAGGGAGCCGTGGCGGACCTTCTCGTAGGCGAGCCAGGCGAGCATGGCGGCGCCGGTGGCGACCTGGGTGTTGACGAACATCACGGCGCCGACGCCGTCGTCGTTGCCGAGCCAGGAGCCGGCGTTGAAGCCGAACCAGCCGAACCAGAGGAGGCCGGCGCCGAGCATGACCAGCGGGAGGCTGTGCGGGCGCATCGGGTCCTTCTTGAAGCCGACGCGCTTGCCGATGACGAGGATGACGCCGAGGGCCGCGGCGCCGGCGTTGATGTGGACCGCGGTGCCGCCGGCGAAGTCGATGACGCCCATCTCGAAGAGCCAGCCGCCGGCGCCCCAGACCCAGTGGGCGACGGGGAAGTAGACGACGGTGACCCAGAGGGTGATGAAGAGGGCCCAGGCGGTGAACTTGACCCGGTCGGCGAGGGCGCCGCTGATGAGGGCGGGGGTCAGGATGGCGAACATGAGCTGGAAGACGGCGAAGACGTACACCGGGATGGTGTAGCCGTCCCACAGCTCGGTGACGCCGATGCCGCTGAGACCGAGGTAGTCGGAGGACCAGCCGACGATGCCGCCGGTGTCGGTGCCGAAGGCGACGCTGAAGCCGTAGAGCACCCACAGGATCGTGACGATCCCCAGGCTGATGAAGCTCATCATCAGCATGTTGAGGGTGGACTTGACGCGGACCATGCCTCCGTAGAAGAAGGCGAGGGCCGGGGTCATCAGCATGACCAGGGCGGAGCAGATGAGCATGAACCCGGTGTTGGCGGCGGACAGCTCGGGGGCGTCTGCTGCCAGGGTCGTGATGGCTGGTGCCATCGGCGTCTCCTCGTCGTCGGATGCGGCCTGTGCGGGGCGGGGCCGGCGGTGAGCGGCGGCCTGAGGGGTGGCCGGTTATGGGCCAGAGATTCGCGCAGCGCGGTTTCCGACGATGCCGCTCGATGTTTCGGGGCAGTGACGAAGGGCGGGGGTGTGTTACGCGACCGTGAACACCCGGGTCACGGGGAGGTAACGGGCGTACGCTCCCGGCCCGGCGGGCGGACCCGGGGCGGTCCGGGACGTGGACCGGCCGCGCCGGCGTCCGTGTGTCCTGTGCGGCGGGGGAGCCGAGTCGGGCAGTACGGGACGTCCGGCGCGGCCGGGGTCGTGGGGCTCGCGGGAGCGGTGCGGGGCGGTCAGACGGCCTCGGCGGACTCGGGCAGGAGCAGGGTGAGCCGGTCGGTGAGGTCGACGACCTCGGCGACGTCACCGAAGTCGCGGGCGGCGGTGTCGACGGTCTTGCGGAGCCGGTTGTTGACCCGCTCGGAGCGGATGGAGCGGGCGACGCCGAGGGCCTTCTCGGCGAGCACGACGGACTGCTCGGGCTCGCGCTTGAGCAGGTGGACGGTGGCCATGCCGATGAGGTTGAGGGCGTAGGACCGCTGGTGGTCGCTGTCCTTCTCGAAGAGCTCCACGGCGCGCTCCATGACGGGTTCGGCCAGGGAGGCGTAGGTCGGGGAGCGCCCGGCGACGTAGGCGAGGTCGCGGTAGGAGTGGGAGTTCTCGCCGTTGAGTTCGGCCTCGGTGAAGAAGCGGATCCAGTCGGGCTCGGGGCCGCCCTCGAAGGCGGCGTCGGCGAAGGTGTCCTCGGCCATCCGGACGGCCCGCTTGCACTTGGAGGGCTGCCCCATGTTGGCGTAGGCGCGGGCCTCCATCGCATACAGCATGGCCTGGGTGCGGGGGGTGGCGCAGTCCCGGCTGCCGTACTGGGCGAGGTGGACCAGTTCGAGGGCGTCGTCGGGGCGGCCGAGGTGGATCATCTGCCGGCTCATGGAGGAGAGGATGTACGAGCCGAGCGGCTTGTCCCCGGCCTCCTTGGCGGCGTGCAGGGCGAGGACGAAGTACTTCTGGGCGGTGGGCTGGAGGCCCACGTCGTAGCTCATCCAGCCGGCGAGTTCGGCGAGTTCGGCGGCGACGGTGAAGAGCCGCTTGGCGGTGGCGGCGGGCTGGGACTCCTGGAGGAGGTCGGTGACCTCGTGGAGCTGGCCGACGACGGCCTTGCGGCGCAGTCCGCCGCCGCACTGGGCGTCCCACTTGCGGAACATGGCGGTGGTGGACTCGAGGAGGTCGAGCTCGATCTCGGAGAGCCGGTGGGGGCGGCGGCCGTCGGGGGCGGGGTCGCCGGGGAGGGGATCGCCGGTGGGGGTGGGGACGAGCCAGCGCTGCATGGGCTCGATGAGGGCCGGGCCGGCGGCGAGCTGGAGGGAGGAGCCGAGGAAGCCGCGCCGGGCGAGCATGAGGTCGCTGCGGGAGAACTCGCTGAGCAGGGAGACGGTCTGCGGCCCGGCCCAGGGCAGGTCGACGCCGGAGACGGAGGGCGTCTGGTGGGCGGCGCGCAGGCCGAGGTCCTCGACGGCGACGACGGAGCCGAAGCGCTCGGAGAACAGCTCGGAGAGGATTCTCGGGATGGGCTCGCGGGGCTGTTCGCCGTCGAGCCAGCGGCGGACCCGTGAGGTGTCGGTGGAGATGTGGTGGGCGCCCATCTGGCGGGCCCTGCGGTTGACCTGGCGGGCGAGCTCCCCCTTGGACCAGCCGCTGCGCACGAACCACGAGCCGAGACGCTCGTTGGGGCGCTTGCCGGCAGTCGTACCGTCTGTGCCGTTGCCGCCCACTGGAACGCCCCCATCCACCTGATTGCCTGTCGTGCGAACCCCTATCAGAATGCCGTGTCCGGCCGCGCTCCGCCCGGTGTTCCGACTCCTTCGAACGGGAAACCGGGTTGCCTCCGGCATACCCGCCCGCGCAAGCCCCTCCGGGGGTTCGGGTACCGAAAGTAATCCTACGATCACCCCCACGGTGAGGGCGTTTCAAGAAACGCCACCATTCGCCACCCCTTCGAATGAACTCCCTTGGCGTCGCACACGATTCACTTGACATGCGACGACCCGGAGTCGGCGGACGGAAGCGCGAAGAGGCGCGCGCCACCGTGCGCACCACCCCGTTCACGACCGTGCGCCACCCCGGGCGACGAGTCCCGGGCAGGGCGTCACCGAGCGTGACGCATGTGTTCCGGGTCGTAACCACCGGCGCGTCCGACCCGTTGGAGGGGGCATGGGCTTCACGATCGGCGGCATCCGCGAGATGCGGTCCGGCTCACGGCGCCGCGCACGCACCACCGAGTGCACCGCGGTGGCCGAGTACACCGGACTCTGGGGCTGGGACGTCCAGCCCGGCGCGCGGGCCGTCAACGGCCAGTGCTCCTGCGGCGACCGGGCCTGCGCGGCTCCGGGCGCCCATCCCCTCCCGTTCGCTTCGCCCGTCCCGGCGGGAGCGGCGCTCGACGACGCGACGAAGGCATGGTCGGAGTACCCCGGGGCGGCGCTGCTGCTGCCGGTGGGCCGCGCCTTCGACGTGATCGAGGTGGCCGAGGCGGCGGGCCGCCGGGCGCTGGTCCGGATGGAGCGGATGGGGCTCCCGCTGGGTCCGGTCTGCGCGACGCCGACCGGCCGGGCCCAGTTCCTGGTGGCGCCGGGCGCGGCGGAGGAGCTGCCCCGGCTGCTGTACCGGATGGGCTGGGACGACGCGGACCTGGACCTGCACTGTCTGGGGCCGGGCAGCCACATCACCGCTCCCCCGTCGAACCTGGGCGGGTCGGGTCCGGTGCGCTGGCTGCGGCCGCCGACGCTGGACACGGCGGGGGCGCCGCCGCAGGCCCGGCTGCTGCTCGGCACGCTGGCGTACATGTGCCATCGGACGCACGCCTGACCGGTGGCGTACGCGAAGGGCCCCCGCCGTGGTCGGCGGGGGCCCTTTCCTGTGCCGTCGCGGAGGTCAGTCGCCGATCAGGGCGTCGACGAAGGCGGCGGGCTCGAAGGGGGCCAGGTCGTCCGGGCCCTCGCCGAGGCCGACGAGCTTGACGGGGACGCCGAGCTCGCGCTGGACGGCGACGACGATGCCGCCCTTGGCGGTGCCGTCGAGCTTGGTCAGGACGATGCCGGTGATGTCGACGACCTCGGCGAAGACGCGGGCCTGGATGAGGCCGTTCTGTCCGGTGGTGGCGTCGAGGACGAGGAGGATCTCGTCGAGCGGGCCGTGCTTCTCGACGACCCGCTTGACCTTGCCGAGCTCGTCCATGAGGCCGGTCTTGGTGTGCAGGCGGCCGGCGGTGTCGACGAGGACGACGTCGGCCTTCTCGGCGATGCCCTCCTTGACCGCGTCGTACGCGATCGAGGCCGGGTCGCCGCCCTCGGGGCCGCGGACGGTCCGGGCGCCCACGCGGTCGCCCCAGGTCTGGAGCTGGTCGGCGGCGGCGGCGCGGAAGGTGTCGGCGGCACCGAGGACGACGGACTTGCCGTCGGCGACCAGGACGCGGGCGAGCTTGCCGGTGGTGGTGGTCTTGCCGGTGCCGTTGACGCCGACGACCATGACGACGCCGGGGACGTCCTGGGGGCTCTCGGTGTGCACGGTGCGGTCGTAGTCGCCCAGGAGGGCGACGAGCTCCTCGCGGAGCAGGGCGCGCAGCTCGTCGGGGGTGCGGGTGCCGAGCACCCTGACGCGCTCGCGGAGCCGGTCGACCAGCTCCTGGGTGGGGGCGACGCCGACGTCGGCGGTGAGGAGGGTCTCCTCGATCTCCTCCCAGGTGTCCTCGTCGAGGTGCTCGCGGGAGAGCAGGGTCAGCAGCCCCTTGCCCAGGGAGTTCTGGGAGCGGGCGAGCCGGGCGCGGAGCCGGACGAGGCGTCCGGCGGTGGGCTCGGGGACCTCGATCCCGGGCGCCGGGGGCGCCTCGGCGACCACCGGGTCCTCGATGGCGGCGGGGGTCTCGACCGCCTCCTCGGCGGTCGGGAGGCCGACCTCCTCGATGGTGCGGCGTGGTTCTTCCCGCGGTGTCTCCGCCTCGTCGCCGACGTGCGGCTCGGCGGGCGGAGCGGTGACGGTCGGCGTGGTGGACGGCGGTTCGGCCGGCGGCAGCTGCTTCTTCTTGCGACCGCTGATCACGAGCCCGCTGGTCACGGCGACCGCGACGACCAGAGCGATGACTACAGCAAGGATGAGTTCCATAACCGCTCCAGTATCGGCCACGAGTGGCCCGGTGACGCAGTACGCACGCAGCGTGGGTCGCGGGTCGGCGGGGCGCCGGGACCGTTCCCATCTGACGCACCGTCAGCTATGGTCGGCCCTCGCCGGCAGCCCACCCGCGGAGGGGATCTCGATGGCCTTCAGCGTCGTACGGTTCAACCTGGTCGACCCGCGCGCCACCCCCGAGTCCCTCGCCGGGCGCTACCGCGCCGCCCTGGAGATGGCCGCCCACGCCGACGGGCACGGGGTGGACACGGTCCAGACCGAGGAGCACCACGGGGTGGAGAACAACTGGCTCCCCTCCCCCTTCGTCTTCGCGGGCGCGGTCTTCGGCGCCACCCGCCGGATCGCGGTCACGGTCTCCGCGGCCATCGGCCCGCTGCACGACCCGCTGCGGCTCGCCGAGGAGATCGCGGTCCTCGACCTGCTGGGCCGGGGCCGGCTGGTGACGGTGGCCGGGATCGGCTACCGGCCGGAGGAGTACGAGGAGCGCGGAGTCGACTGGGGGCGGCGCGGGAAGCTCCAGGACGAGCTCCTGGAGACCCTGCTCGCCGCGTGGACGGGCGAGCCCTTCGCGTACCGGGGCCGTACGGTGCGGGTCACCCCGCGGCCCTTCACCCGGCCGCACCCGCTGCTGCTCGTCGGGGGCTCCTCGAAGGCGGCGGCGCGGCGGGCGGCCCGGCTGGGGCTGCCGTTCTTCCCGTCCGCGCACCTGCCGGAGCTGGAGGCGTACTACCGGGAGCGGTGCGCGGAGTACGGGACGGAGGGCTGGACGATGATGCCGGGGCCGGTGACACCGCTGCTGCACGTGTCGGAGGACCCGGACCGGACGTGGGCGGAGTACGGGGAGCACTTCCTGCACGAGGCCCGGACCTACGCCTCCTGGCAGTCGAAGGACATCCGGTCGGCGGTGCGGTCGGGGGCGTCGAGCGTGGCGGAGCTGCGGGCGGAGGGGGTGTACCGGGTGGTGACGCCGGAGGAGTGCGCGGCGCTGGGGCTGGAGAGCCTGGTGCTGCATCCGCTGTGCGGGGGGATGCCGGTGGAGGAGGGGTGGCGGAGCCTGCGCCTGTTCTGCGACGAGGTGCTGCCCCGCCTCGGGGCGTAGGCGTCAGCCCATCTCCTCCAGGGCCTTGCCCTTGGTCTCCTTGACGAACTTGAGCACGAAGGGGATCGAGAGGACGGCGAAGAACGTGTAGATGACGTAGGTGCCGGAGAGGTTCCAGTCCGAGAGGGACGGGAAGCTGGCGGTGATGGCCCAGTTGGCGATCCACTGGGCGGAGGCGGCGACGCCGAGGGCGGCGGCGCGGATCCGGTTGGGGAACATCTCTCCGAGGAAGACCCAGACGACGACGCCCCAGGAGAGGGCGAAGAAGAGTACGAAGACGTGGGCGGCGACGAGCGCCACGACGCCCTGGGTCTCGGGGAGCTTGCCGTCGACGAGGTCGGCGGAGAAGGCCCAGGCCTCGAAGGCGAGGGCGATCGCCATGCCGACGGAGCCGACGAGGGCGAGCGGCCTGCGGCCGACCCGGTCGACCAGGACCATCGCGATCACGGTGCCGATGATGTTGATGATCGACGTGGTGAAGGAGTAGAAGAACGAGCTCGACGGGTCGATGCCGACGGACTGCCACAGCGTCGCGGAGTAGTAGAAGGCGACGTTGATGCCGACGAGCTGCTGGAAGACGGAGAGGCCGATGCCGACCCAGACGATGGGCAGCAGGCGGAAGCGGCTGCCGGGGGTGAGCAGGTCCTTGAAGGTGGACTTGTGCTCGCTGCGCATGGCCCGGTCGATCTCGGCGACGCGGTGGTCGAGGTCGACGCCCTTGCCCTCGACCTCGGCGAGGACCTCCTTGGCCCGTTCGGTCCTGCCCACGGAGATGAGGAAGCGGGGGGACTCGGGGATGGCGAAGGAGAGCATCCCGTAGAGGAGGGCGGGGACGACCATCACGCCGAGCATCCACTGCCAGGCCTCCAGGCCGCCGATCTCGCCGCGCTGGTCGCCGTCGGCGAGCTGGAGGATGCCGTAGTTGACGAGCTGGGAGATGGCGATGCCGATGACGATGGCGGCCTGCTGGAAGGAGCCGAGGCGGCCGCGGTAGGCGGCGGGGGCGACCTCGGCGATGTAGGCGGGGCCGATGACGGAGGCCATGCCGATGGCGAAGCCGCCGACGATCCGCCAGAAGGCCAGGTCCCAGAGGGCGAAGGGCAGGGCCGAGCCGACGGCGCTGACGGTGAAGAGGGCGGCGGAGATCTGCATGCAGCGGATGCGGCCGATGCGGTCGGCGATCCGGCCGGCGGTCGCGGCGCCGATGGCGCAGCCGATCAGGGCGATGGCGATGACCTGGGCGAGGGTCGCGGAGCCGATGTCGTAGCGGTCGCGGATGGCCTCGACGGCGCCGTTGATGACGGAGCTGTCGTAGCCGAAGAGGAAGCCTCCCATCGCGGCGGAGGCGGTGATGAAGATGACGTGGCCGAGGTGGTCCGGGTGCGCCGCCCGGCCTTCGGACGGGGGCGGCGGGGGAGCCTTCTCGGTGTTGGTCACGTGGACTCCTCGGTGTGACGGCCTGCGGTCCTCTTCCCGGGGTGCCGGGAGGCTTCCGGTTACCCAGGATTCCCAGTGGCGCACACCTTCCGGCCGTCCACCACTTCAGCGGAGCCGCTGGCTGATCACCTTCGAGACGCCGTCACCCTGCATCGACACGCCGTACAGCGCGTCGGCGACCTCCATCGTGCGCTTCTGGTGGGTGATCACGATGAGCTGCGAGGACTCCTGGAGCTCCCGCATGATCCGGATCAGCCGCTGGAGGTTGGTGTCGTCGAGCGCCGCCTCGACCTCGTCCATGACGTAGAAGGGGCTGGGCCGGGCCTTGAAGATGGAGACCAGCAGGGCGACGGCGGTCAGGGAGCGTTCGCCGCCGGAGAGCAGCGAGAGGCGCTTGACCTTCTTGCCCGGGGGACGGGCCTCGACGTCGACGCCGGTGGTGAGCATGGAGTCGGGGTCGGTGAGGACGAGGCGGCCCTCGCCGCCGGGGAAGAGGCGGGAGAAGACGCCCTCGAACTCGCGGGCGGTGTCCCGGTAGGCCTCCGTGAAGACCTGCTCGACGCGCTGGTCGACCTCCTTGACGACCTGGAGCAGGTCGGCGCGGGTCTTCTTCAGGTCCTCCAGCTGTTCGGAGAGGAAGCGGTGGCGGTCCTCCAGGGCCGCGAACTCCTCCAGGGCCAGCGGGTTGACCTTGCCGAGCTGCTGGAAGGCGCGCTCGGCCGCTTTCAGCCTCTTCTCCTGCTCCGAACGGATGAACGGGCGGGGCCGGTTGCGGGGGTCGTCCGGGTCCTCGGGCAGCGTCTCGCCCTCGGCGGGCGGCGACGGCGGCACGGGCTGGTCGGGGCCGTATTCGGCGGTGAGGGAGCCCGTCTCGACCCCGAACTCCTCCAGGGCCTTCGCCTCCAGCTGCTCGATCCGCAGCCGCTTCTCGGCGCCGAGGACCTCGCCGCGGTGGACGGAGTCGGTGAGCTTGTCGAGCTCGGTCGTGAGCGCGCGGCCCCGGGTCCGGGCGGCGGTGAGGCCCTGCTCGCGGTCGGCGCGGGCGGCGGCGGCCGCGGCCCGCTCGCGGTCGGCAAGTGCCACCGAGACCTCGACGTGGGCGAGGAGGGTACGGGCTCCGGCGGCGACGGCGGCGGCGGTCCGGGCCTCGTGGCGGAGCCGGGCGCGGCGCTGCTCGGCACGCGCGCGTGCGTCGCGTTCGGCGCGGGCGGCGCGGTCGAGGGAGTCGGCCCGGCCGGCGAGGCCCCTGACGCGCTCCTCGTGGGTGCGGACCTGGAGGCGGGCCTCCATCTCGGTCTGGCGGGCGTTGGACCCGTCGATGGCGAGCCGGTCGCGGACCGAGGTGTCGGGCTCCTCCTCGGCCGGCGCCTCCTCGGCGACGAGCAGTCGCCCGGCGAGCTCCTCGGCCTCGGCGCCGGCCCGTTCCAGTGCCTCCTGGGCGCGGGCGACGGCGGCGGCGGTCCGTTCGGCCTCGCCGACCGCTCCCCTGGCCTGGCCGGCGAGGCGCCCGAGGGCCTGGGCGACGGCGGCCCTCTCCTTCTCGGCGGTACGGCGGAGGGCGTCGAGCTCCTCGGCGAGGGCGGCGGCGGCCCGGCGGCGCTCGGCGGCCTCCTCCCGGGCGCGGACCGACTCCTCGCGGCGGGCGGTCAGCTCGGCCAGTTCGGCGGCGGCCTCGTCGACCTGGGCCCGGACTTCGAGGAGGCTGGGCGCGCCGGCGGAGCCGCCCTGGGCCCAGTGGGCGCCGAGGAGGTCGCCGTCGGCGGTGACGGCGGTGAGCCCGGGGTGGGCGCGGACGAGGTCGCGGGCGTGGTCGAGGCCGTCGACGAGGACGATCCCGTCGAGCAGCCGGCGGACGGAGCCGAGGAGCTCGTCCGGGCCGGTGACCAGGGCGGCGACGGGCCGGGCGCCGGCGGGCAGCGGGCGGGGGGCGGGGGCGGTGTCCCGGGGTGCGGCGAGGAGGAGGGTGGCGCGGCCGGCGTCCTGTTTGCGCAGGAGGCGGAGGGCCTCGGCGGCGGTGGCGGTGCCGTCGGCGGCGAGGGCGTCGGCGGCGGCGCCGAGGGCGGCGGCGACGGGGACCTCGTGGCCGGGGGCGACGGTGAGGAGTTCGGCGGCGGGGCCGAGGAGGCCGGTCAGGCCGGCGGAGAGGAGGGCCCCGGTGCCGTCCTTGCGGCGCAGGCCGAGGGCGAGGGTGTCGTGGCGGGCGCGGGTCGCGGCGCGTCGGCTCTCGGTGGCGGCGGCGGTCTCGCGGGCGGCGCCGAGGGCGGTCTCCGCGTCGGCGAGGGCGCGGCGGGCCTCCTCGTACCGCTCGGCGCGGTCGGTGTCGGCGGCGTCGAGGCCGTCGACCTCGGCCTTGAGCCGTTCGTACTCCTCCTGGGCGGCGACGGCGCGGTCGGCGGCCTCGTCGCGGGCGGCGGCGAGCCGGTCGATCTCGGCCTGGGCGGAGGCCGCCCGGGAGCGGGCGGCGTTGACCTGGCCGTTCAGGCGGGCGAGGCCCTCGCGGCGGTCGGCGAGGGCGCGGGCGGCGTCCTTGAGGCGCCGTTCCTCGGCGGCGAGGGCCCGTTCCAGCTCGGCGCGGTGGGCGACGGTGTCCTCCAGGGCCCGTTCGGCGGCCTCCAGGGCGGCTTCGAGCTCGGCTTCCTGTGCGCGGACGCGGGCGGCCTCGCGCTCCAGGTCCTCGGGGTCGCGGCCGCGCCGTTCCTCGGCGGGGGCGTCGGTGGCGCTCTTCACGCGCGCGTCGGCGAGGGAGATCGTGCCGCGGACGCGTTCGGCGAGCTGGGAGAGGGCGTGCCAGCTCTGCTGGGCGCGCTCCAGGCGGGGGGCGAGGGCGTGGACCTCGGCCTCCAGGGCGGCCTCGTGGGCGAGGGCGGTGCGCAGCTCCTCCTCGGTGGTCTCCTTGCGGGCCAGGAGGGCGGCCTCGTCGGCGAGTTCGGCGTGCAGGGCGCGCTGGAGGCGGACGAGGTCGTCGGCGAGGAGGCGGAGGCGGGCGTCGCGGAGGTCGGCCTGGATGACGACGGCGCGGCGGGCGACGGCGGCCTGGCGGCCGAGGGGTTTGAGCTGGCGGCGGAGTTCGTCGGTGAGGTCCTGGACGCGGGCGAGGTTGGCCTTCATCGCGTCGAGCTTCCGGAGCGCCTTCTCCTTGCGCTTGCGGTGCTTGAGGACGCCGGCGGCCTCCTCGATGAAGGCGCGGCGGCCCATGGGGTCGGCATGGAGCACGGAGTCGAGCCGGCCCTGGCCGACGACGACGTGCATCTCGCGGCCGATGCCGGAGTCGGAGAGGAGGTCCTGGATGTCGAGGAGCCGGCAGGTGTCGCCGTTGATCTGGTACTCGCTGCTGCCGCCGCGGAACATGATCCGGGTGAGGGTGACCTCGGCGTAGTCGATGGGCAGCGCGCCGTCGGAGTTGTCGATGGTGAGCGAGACCTCGGCGCGGCCGAGCGGGGGCCGCCCGGTGGTGCCGGCGAAGATGACGTCCTCCATCTTGCCGCCGCGCAGCGACTTGGCGCCCTGTTCGCCCATGACCCAGGAGAGCGCGTCGACGACGTTGGACTTGCCGGAGCCGTTGGGGCCGACGACGCAGGTGATTCCGGGTTCGAACCGCAGGGTGGTGGCGGAGGCGAACGACTTGAATCCGCGGAGCGTCAGAGCCTTGAGGTGCACCCCCGGGACTCTACCCGGGGTGTCGCGTTTCGCCCGTGATCGCGCAGGGCAGATCCTCGGGTGAGGAGGGGTGTGACGCGGGGGAGACGCGGGGGTGAAGGAGAAGCCCGGGGGTGGCGACGCGGGGGTGAAGAAAAGAAGGGACGCCGAAGCGCCCCTTGCCTATTCAGCTGTTCCCACCTGATGCCCCTCGGGGCGGGATGTCAGGTGAGCGCAGGCTCTGCCTGGGGTACGTCGAGGTCGATGCGGTCGAGCAGCGACTCGCCCTGGTGATGAGCGGCGGCAGCGGCGAGCGCGTCGTTCTCGGTCTGGATCCGTACGAGCTCGGATTCCAGATCCTGGACGCGCTGCTGGAGCCGTCGCATCTCGGCGAGGAGTCGCGGGTCGGAGCCGCCGACGTAACCGAGAAGCGCCTTTGCCATGATGAGTGGTCCTCCACACTGAGTGACCGACCGATTGCGGTGTGGGTCGTGAGGGATGGATTCGCACCCGCGGTGCTCGGCAGTACCTGAGTCGTGCCGGTGTTCTACTGCCACACAGCTAAGGTGCGCGGGGCTTCCAGAGTCTCACCAAAAAGTTTGACGGTCAACACGATCACGCCCCCATCGGTGCGGCGCACGGGGAGTTCGCGGCCGCGTCGCAGGCGGCGGCGTCTCTCGACCCGTGGTCGTGGGGCGTGTCGATCATCCTTACCCGGGAAGCCTTGCACGAGTGTCGAATCTTGGCAACCACCAGGCGCTTCTCCTGTTCACCGGCGTTCACGCGCACGCAACCGGCCCCCTGCCCGACCCCCCTCGGAGGGCGTTCGGACAGGGGGCCGGCGGGTGGTCCCGGGAGGCGCGGTCAGCGGATGGCGAAGCCGTCGTACCCGCCGCGGGGGGTGTCCCATATCTCGGTGACGCCGTCCACGCGGCCGGGCGTGTCGTCGGACCGCAGCCAGTCGAGCAGACGGTGGCAATTGTCACTCGGGCCCTCGGCCACCACCTGGACCCGGCCGTCGTCGAGGTTCAGGGCGAATCCGGCGAGGCCACCGATCTCCAAGGCGTTTGCCCTGGTGAACCACCGGAAGCCCACTCCCTGTACTCGCCCACGCACCCAAGCGGTCATCCGCACATCGTCACTCATGGCTGCACGCTAGCGGGCGGATTGCCCGAACCGCACGTCGCGGCGGCTTCCCATGGCGTACAGTCCGACGGAATGCGCCTCACCCACACGGGTGCACACCTTTCGGCCGTCCGTACGCGACCTCACGCTCCGTACCACTCCATGCCGAAAGCAAAGAGCGCAAAGACCCAGCACAGAGCCAGCTCAGGGAGGCAGGGCAGATGGGACGCCACCGTCGCTCCGGCGCCGCGCCCGCCGAGGCAGACTACGCGACCGGCACCGACCGCGGTGACGGGGGTACGCGCCGCAAGCGCCGCCACCCCGTCCGCAACGGACTGATCGGGGCCTCGGCGGCGGTCGCCGTCGGCGCCGCAGCGGTCGCCTCCGGCCTCCTCCCCGGCGGGGAGACCCTCACCGCCGGCAGCGTGGGCAGCAGCCGGCCGACCACCACGGAGACCCGGCAGGCCCCGGAGCTCACCACCCAGGGCGGGGCGACCCGCACCCCCGCGGACGCGCCGACGGGCACGCACACGGGCAGCGGCACCGGGGCGACCGGCAGGAAGGCCCCGTCCTCCGCCTCCCCGAGGACCACCCCGAAGGCCACCCCCACCCCCACGAAGACCGCGACCCCCTCCCCCACCCCGTCGAAGACGCGCACCGCGGCCCCGGCGCCCGCCACCACCCCGGCGAAGCCGAAGCCGAAGCCGAAGCCGTCGAAGACCGCGGCGACCACCCCGGCCGCCGCCCCGACGCCGGCCCCCACCACGGAGGCCCCGGCCGAGGAGACGAAGGCCGCCGGCTCCACCGCCGACCGTGCGGACGCGGCCGAGGCCGAGGTCCTGCGCCTGGTGAACGTCGAGCGCGGCAAGGTCGGCTGCTCCCCGGTCCAGCGTTCGGAGGGCCTCGCCCGCCTGGCCGGCGACTTCAGCGCCGACATGGCGGACCGCGGCTTCTTCGACCACACCGACCCCGACGGCGCCACCCCCTGGTCGCGCGCCCAGGCCGCGGGCATCACGAGCCTCGGCGCCGAGAACATCGCCCGCGGCCAGGTCGACGCGACCGCCGCGATGGTCTCCTGGATGAACAGCGACGGCCACCGCGCCAACATCCTGAACTGCGACTTCACCACCCTCGGCGTGGGTGTCCACTTCGCCGACGGCGGCCCCTGGTGGACCCAGGACTTCGGCCGCTGACCCCCGGGCCCCCGCGGCCGGCTACAGGGTCTTGAACTCGATCGGACCGGCGCCCATCCGGAAGGTCCCGTCGGAGTAGAGCGCCGGGCGGGCCTCGTCGTTCTCCGCGCCGTACTTCTCGACGTGCCGGATCAGGACCCCCTCCGGATCGGTGAAGTCGATCAGCGCGATGGCGACCCAGTAGGACAGCTCGCAGTCGTGGAACAGCGGCACCGTCACGGTGGAGCCGCGCCCGTCGGTGACCACCGCGCGGGCGCCGAAGGACTTGAACGAGCCGGTGCCGTTCTCGATCGCGCTGTAGGCGCAGACGAGGACGTACCCCTGCCGGTCGGGCCGGTGCAGGGTGACCCTCTCGCGGCCGGGGACGCGCGCGTCGCCGTCCAGGGCGATGTACGGCGGGGCGGAGGCGGAACCGAGCTCGCCGTAGTAGACGGCCTCCTCCGCCTTCTTCGCGCGGGTGCCGGACGGGGTGACGCGGGGACGGGGCACGTAGAGGGCGTACAGGTCGAGGTCGGCCCCGGCCTCCTGGCGCTCCTCGCTCCCGCCGTCCCACTCCAGCGTGGCGGTCACGACGAGCCCCGGCTCGTCCTTGCGCATGCCGATCGTCGCGTGCCCGTCCTTCGCGAGCGTCACCGCGCCGAGCGGCGCGTCGGCCGGGGCGGCCGGAGCACCGAACGGAACCGCCGCGGGCGCGGGCGCCGATGCGGGTACGGGCGCGGGCACCACGGCGGGCTCCGGTGCGCGTGCCGGCTCCGGCTCCTCCGCCGCCACGTCGATGCCGAAGTCCGTCGCCAGGCCCGCGAGACCGGTGTCCCAGCCCTGGCCGACCGCCCTCGCCTTCCATCCGTCGCCGCGCCGGTAGAGCTCCACCAGGACGGCGACCGTCTCCCCGCGGGCGAAGGGCGCCGGGGCGAAGGAGAGCCGGTCGGCGCCGCACTCGACGAGCGCGTGCGGGGTGGCGGCGCCGTCCAGACGGGCCGCGGGCAGGGCCGGGTCGGCACTGGCGACGATCGCGACGCGGTCGACGCCTGCCGGGAGCGACGGCAGGTCGGCGGTGACCGTCCGCCCCTCCAGGCTCACCCCGTCGTGCGCGGGGTGGTTGTAGAAGACGAGGTCGTCGTCGCCGCGCACCCGGCCGTCCGGGCCGAGGAGCACGGCGGAGACGTCGATGCCGCCGCCGGACGAGTCCAGGGTGACGCGGCAGACGGCGGCGGACAGCGGCGCGTTGCCGCCCTGGGCGAGCGCGAGCGTGGTGGTCATGGATGACGGCCTCTCAGGATGTGGGTCCATCGTGGGGGACGCGGCCGCTCCCCGTACAGCGGACGGGGGAGGACGGCGGCGGACGGCCTCCGGCGGGGTGTCGGAGGGGCCGCCCCGCTCCACGGCGGCCCCTCCGACACCCCCTCCCCCTCCAGGTGCTCACTTTTCGAAAGCGCGGTCTGGTGGCGAGTGGGGTGCGCGCGTACCGTGGAGGGCATGACCGACGACCTCGCCTTCGACGTGTTCGCGCGGGAGTGTGCCTCGCGGGTGACCCTGGAGCACATCACCGGGCGATGGGGCGGCCTCACCCTCGGGGCCCTGCACGAGGGGTCCTTCCGCTTCAACGAGCTGCGGCGCCGGGTCGACGGCGTCAGCGAGAAGATGCTGGCGCAGACCCTCCAGGCCCTGGAGCGCGACGGCCTCGTGCACCGCGAGGCGCAGCCGGTCAATCCGCCCCGGGTCGACTACCGGCTCACCCCGCTCGGGCGGGACGTCGCCGAGCGGCTGGTCGGACTGATCACGCTGGTCGAGGGGCGGATGCCGGAGGTCGTGGCGGCCCGGGAGGCGTACGACGCCGGGCGCCCCGCCGTCACGGGCTGACGCGCGGCGGGCGCTGGCAGCGCGGGCAGAAGTAGCTGGAGCGGTTCATCCAGGCGCGGCGGCGCATCGGCGTGCCGCAGCGGCGGCAGGGCTCGTCCTCCCGGCCGTAGGCGTCGAGCGAGCGGTCGAAGTAGCCGGATTCGCCGTTCACGTTCACGTAGAGGCTGTCGAAGCTGGTGCCGCCGGCCGCGAGCGCGGCGTTCATGACGTCGCGGACGTGGCCGAGGAGTTCGGCCGAGCGCGGGCGGGTGAGGGTGGCCGTCGGCCGGTCGTAGTGCAGCCTCGCGCGCCACAGCGCCTCGTCGGCGTAGATGTTCCCGACGCCGCTGATCAGCGACTGGTCCAGGAGCGCCCGCTTGATCGTCGTACGGCGCAGCCGGAGCGCGGCGTGGAAGGCGGCGTCGTCGAAGGCGGGGTCGAGCGGGTCGCGGGCGATGTGCCCGATGACGTCCGGCAGGCCGTCGGCGCTGTCGGGGGCCCGTTCGTGGAGCGAGAGCCCGCCGAAGGTGCGCTGGTCGACGAAGCGGAGCTCCGTGCCGGCGGCCCCCGTGGCGGAGTCGGCGTCGGACGGGGCGAAGCGCACGCGGATCCGCAGGTGCTTCTCGTCCGGGGCCTCCTCCGGCTGCACCAGGAGCTGTCCGCTCATCCCCAGGTGGCCGAGGACCGAGGTGTCGGTGTCGGCGAGGGGCAGCCACAGGTACTTGCCCCGGCGGCGGGCCGGCTCGAAGCGCTGCCCGGTCAGCCGGGCCGCGAAGTCGGCGCCGCCCGCCGGGTGGCGGCGCACCGCCCGGGGGTGGAGGACCTCGACGTCCGCCACGGTCCGGCCGGTGACCCAGCGCTCCAGTCCGCGCCGGACGACCTCGACCTCGGGCAGCTCGGGCACGGGACTCCTCCGGAGGGAAGGGACGGTGGTCCTCGCAGCCTACCGCCCGGTGCGGGCGGGCCGGCCGGGGCCGGAAACGGATCCGCCCGCCCCTGGCGGGGGCGGGCGGGAGGCTCCGTCGAAGGAGGCGAAGGAAGCGCGGTCGCGGGAGAGCGGTCAGGCGGAGGCCGGGGCGGGCCCGTCCTCCTGGGTCCGCTCGCCGGTCCCGCCGGCGTCGGCCGCGGCCTTGGCCGCCGCCGTGCGCTCGTCCGCGGCGGCGCGGATGGCGCGCCACGCGGACTCGGCGGCCTGCTGCTCCGCCTCCTTCTTGCTGCGGCCGGTGCCGGTGCCGTACGAGACGCCACCGACGCGGGCGGCAGCAGTGAAGGTCTTCTCGTGGTCGGGGCCCTCCTCGGAGACGAGGTACTCCGGCACGCCGAGACCCTCGGCCGCGGTGAGCTCCTGGAGGCTGGTCTTCCAGTCCAGTCCGGCACCGAGGTTCGAGGACTTCTCGATCAGCGGGTCGAAGAGCCGGTGCACCAGCTCGGACGCCGCGTCGAGACCCTGGTCGAGATAGACCGCGCCGATCACCGCTTCGAGGGTGTCGGCGAGGATGGATGCCTTGTCCCGGCCGCCCGTGCCCTCTTCGCCCCGGCCGAGCCGGATGAAGGAGCCCAGGTCGAGGCCGCGCCCGACGTCCGCCAGCGCACGCGAGTTGACCACCGCGGCCCGGAGCTTGGCCAGCTGGCCCTCGGGCAGATCGGGGTGGGTGCGGTAGAGGGTGTCGGTGACCACCAGGCCGAGCACGGAGTCCCCGAGGAACTCCAGGCGCTCGTTGGTGGGCAGCCCGCCGTTCTCGTACGCGTACGAGCGGTGGGTCAGCGCACGCACCAGAAGGGCGGACTCGAGGTGGTACCCGAGCCGCCCTTCCAGAAGCGTGTGGGACGAGGCGCTGTTGATGTTGTCAGACATCGTGCCTCTCACCAGCCCGCTCAGACCGAGAGGACCTGGCGCTTGTTGTAGGTGCCGCAGCTCGGGCACGCGATGTGCTGCAGCTTCGGCTCCTGGCAACGCTCACACGAAACCAGGGTGGGGACCGCAGCCTTCCACTGCGACCGGCGGTGGCGCGTGTTGCTGCGCGACATCTTCCGCTTCGGAACAGCCACGGCTACTTCTCCTGCTTCTCGTCGACACCGGTAGCGGCGTCGCTCATGTTGTCCTTCTCGTCGGCTCCCAGCGAACCGGCGAGTTCCTGCAGTGCCGCCCAACGGATGTCGGTGGCGTCGTGGTGGTGGTCCGGGTTGTCGTTCAGGTTGATTCCGCAATCGGAACACAGACCCGCACAGTCCTCCCGGCACACCGGCTGCATGGGCAGCGCGAGTACCACTGCGTCACGCAGCACGGGTTCGAGGTCGAACATGCCGTCCTCGAGGGGGATCATGCTCTCGTCTTCATCGTCCTCGTCGTCCGTGGCCGCCTTGGCGCGGCCCCGGTCGTCGGAGTCGGGGTACGAGAACATCTCCTGGAAGTCCGCGTCGAGCTCCAGCTCGACGGGCTCCAGACACCTTACGCACTCCCCCTCGGCCGATGCACGGGCGGTGCCTGTGACAAGCACCCCTTCCATGACCGACTCGAGTCGGAGCTCGATCTCCACCGGAGCGCCCTCGGGCACTCCGACGACCCCCGCGACGCCGAGGTCGGCGGGCGCGTCGACCGTGCGGGAGATCCGCTGGAGGGCACCGGGACGCCGCCCCAGCTCGTGTGTGTCGAACACGAGGGGGTTGCGGTGGTCGAGGCGCGTGCTCAGGGCTCTTCCTGCTTTCGGATCGTTCGCGTCGCAAGTCTCAGGGGGCTGCCGCTCGCGGGCAGCATGGATCGCGGACATACACGCGACCGAAGGGCCAGGATACTGGACGCTTCGCCCAGGGCCCAATCCGGCCCTTCCGCCGCTCCGGCCCCGGCTACTGGCCCTGCTCGTAGCGGCGCAGCTGCTCCAGGTCGATCATGCTCGTGTCGAAGAAGCTGGTCTCGTCGAGCGCGGCCGGCGGCTGCTGGGCCTGGGGCTGCTGGTACGCGTAGGGGTCCTGCTGCTGGTAGCCGTACGGGTCGACCTGCTGGGGCTGCTGGTACGCGTAGGGATCCTGCTGCTGGTAGCCGTACGGGGCGGCCTGCGGGGGCTGCGGGGACTGCTGGTAGGCGGCGTACGGGTCGGGCTCGTGCCGGTCCGGGATCTGCGCGGCGACCGGGGCGGGCACGGGGGCGACCGGCTGGGGGTCGGCGAGCTCCGCGAGTCCGGCGAGGTAGTCGGCGTCGCTGGTGTGCACGGAGTGGCCGAGGCCCTCCTGGGCGGCCATGTGCTCGCCGAGGGCGTCGGTGGCGATCCGGCCGTGCAGCTTCTGCCGGCCGCGGCCGACGGCCTCCAGGGTCTTGGAGAGGACCGCCTCGAAGGCGCCCAGCTTGGCGTCGACGTACTCGTCGGCGCGGGCGATCAGGGTCTGCGGGTCCGCGCTGTACTCGGGGGCGTCCTCGTCCGCGTAACCGTGCTCGTCCAGGCCCGGGCCGCGGCCGAGGAGCTTCTCGCGGCCGCGGTCGACGGAGCCGATGGTCTTGTTGAGGACGACCTCGAAGTTGGCGAGCTTGGAGTCGACGTACTCGTCGGCCTCGGCGCGGACCTCCTCGGCCTCCCGGCGGGCCTCGGAGAGGATCCGGTCGGCCTCCTCCTGGGACTGCCGGGCGATCTGGGTGTCGGAGACGATCGTGCCGCGCTCGGCGTGGGCGGCGTCGATGATCCGCTCGGCCTCCTGGCGGGCCTGCTCGACCATCTGCTCGCGGCCGCCGATCAGCTCCTGGGCCTGGGCGAGGGAGTTCGGCAGCGCGTCCCGCACCTCGTCGAGGAGGGCGAGCAGATCGGCGCGGTTGACCACGCAGGAGGCCGACATGGGCATCGAGCGGGCGTTCTGTACGGTCGCGACGATCTCGTCGAGCTTCTTCTGCACGTCCACCGGGTGCTCGCCACTCTCTACAGCTGGATGGAGACGGACGGGACGACTGTAAGGGCAGTCGTGGCCCGTCCGACACCAGATGACGGAGCGTCAGCGGCGGTGGCCGCGCGTCACTTCCCGCGCAGCCGCTCGGTGAGGCGGCCGAGGACCGCCGGGGGCACCAGGTGGGAGACGTCGCCGCCCCAGGCGGCGACCTCCTTGACCAGCGAGGAGGACAGGAAGCTGTACGTGGGGTTGGTGGGCACGAAGAGCGTCTCGACGCCCGACAGGCCGATGTTCATCTGGGCCATCTGGAGCTCGTAGTCGAAGTCGCTGACCGCGCGCAGCCCCTTGACGATGGCGGGGATGTCGCGCTGCTTGCAGAAGTCGACGAGCAGGCCGTGGAAGGACTCCACCTCGACGTTGCCGAAGTCGGCGGTGACCTCGCGGATCAGCTCGATCCGCTCCTCCACCGCGAACAGGCCCTTCTTGGACTGGTTGATCATCACCGCGACGTGCACGACGTCGTACAGCTTGGAGGCGCGGGCGATGATGTCGAGATGTCCGTTGGTGATGGGGTCGAACGACCCCGGGCAGACGGCGCGGCGCAACCTGGTTCCCTCGCTCTCCGGTCCGGTCATCGTGCGTCTTCGCACGTAGAGGCGGCGCGACCGTACCAAAACGTTCCCTCGCCGTAGCGACGGGACCGCAGGGGTTCGAAGCCGTCCGGCCAGCCGAAGACGCCGCCTCGGGTGCTGCGTTCCACGGTGACGACGGCATCCTCGCTCAGCCAGCCCCCCGAGCGCAGTGTGAGGAGGATCTCGCGCAGTTCCTCGTCCGCGACGGCGTAGGGCGGGTCGAGGAAGACCAGGTCGTACGGTTCGGCCGGGGCCGGTCCGGTGACGATCTGCTCGGCCCGGCCGGTCCTGGCCTCGGCGCCGGGCAGGCCGAGCGCGCGGACGTTCTCGCGGACGGTGCGGGACGCCCGGGCGTCGGCCTCGACGAGCAGGGCGTGGGAGGCGCCGCGGGAGAGCGCCTCCAGGCCGACGGCGCCGGAGCCGGCGTACAGGTCGGCGACCCGGGTGCCCTCGATGCCGTGGAGCGCCTCCCAGGTGGAGAAGAGGCCCTCGCGCGCCCGGTCGGAGGTGGGGCGGGTGCCGTTGCCCGGGGGCACGGCCAGGCGCCTTCCGCCGGCGGTGCCGGCGATCACGCGGGTCATCGTTTCCTCGTCGTCCTCGGCTGCTCGGTCACGTGCCGCTCGCGCGGCACGTGACCAGCTTAGGGCGGCCCGGCCGGTCAGCCCTTCTCCAGGTACTCCTCCCGCTCCTCGCTCAGCAGGGCGTCCAGGGCCGTGCGCAGGCCCGGGTGGGAGTCCAGGCCGGGATCGGCGAGGACGAGGGCGGTGGCCTCCTCGCGGGCGGCCGCGATGACCTCCTCGTCCTCGATGACGGCGAGGACCCGGAGGGAGGAGCGGACGCCTGACTGGGCCTGGCCGAGGACGTCGCCCTCGCGGCGCTGTTCGAGGTCGATGCGGGAGAGCTCGAAGCCGTCGAGGGTGGAGGCGACGGCGCCGAGGCGCTGCCGGGCGGGACTGGCCTCGGGCATCTCGGTGACGAGGAGGCAGAGGCCGGGGGCGGAGCCTCGGCCGACGCGGCCGCGGAGCTGGTGGAGCTGGGAGACGCCGAAGCGGTCGGCGTCCATGATCACCATGGCGGTGGCGTTGGGCACGTTGACGCCGACCTCGATGACGGTGGTGGCGACGAGGACGTCGAGCTCGCCGGCGGCGAAGCGGCGCATGACCTCGTCCTTGTCGTCGGGGTGCATGCGCCCGTGCAGGACGGCCACGCGGAGCCCGGCGAGCGGGCCGGCGGAGAGCTTCCCGGCGACGTCGAGGACGGCCAGCGGCGGGCGCTTCTCGGCCTCGTCCTCGGCGGACGGCTTGCCCTTGGCCGCCTTCTTCCCGTCCTCCTCGTCCCCGATCCGGGGGCAGACCACGTACGCCTGGTGGCCGCCGGCCACCTCCTCGCGGACCCGCTCCCAGGCGCGGGCGAGGAAGTGCGGCTTGTCGGCGGCGGGCACGACGTGGCTGGCGATCGGGGAGCGTCCGGCGGGGAGCTGGTCGAGGACGGAGGTCTCCAGGTCGCCGAAGACGGTCATGGCGACGGTCCGGGGGATCGGGGTGGCGGTCATCACGAGCAGGTGCGGGGGCTGCTTGCCCTTGCCGCGGAGCGCGTCGCGCTGCTCGACGCCGAAGCGGTGCTGCTCGTCGACGACGACCAGTCCCAGGTCGTGGAACTGGACCTTGTCCTCGATCAGCGCGTGGGTGCCGATGACGAGGCCCGCTTCGCCGGTGACCAGGTCGAGCAGGGCCTGCCGGCGGGCCGCTGCCCCCATGGAGCCGGTGAGCAGGACGACCTTGGTGGCCTTCTCGGCCCCGCCGAGCATCCCCCCCTCGGCGAGCTCGCCCATCATCTCGGTGACCGAGCGGTGGTGCTGCTGGGCGAGGACCTCGGTGGGGGCGAGCATCGCGGCCTGCCCCCCTGCGTCGACGACGGCGAGCATAGCCCGCAGCGCCACCAGGGTCTTGCCCGAGCCGACCTCGCCCTGGAGGAGGCGGTGCATCGGGTGGTCGGTGGCGAGGTCGGCGAAGATCTCCTCGGAGACCTTGAGCTGGCCGTCGGTGAGGGTGAAGGGGAGCTTGGCGTCGAAGGCGGCGAGGATGCCGTCGTCGGCGGGGCGGCGGGGCACGGCGGGGAGCTGCGTGTCCGCGTGGCGGCGGCGGGCGAGCGCGACCTGGAGGACGAAGGCCTCGTCCCATTTGAGCCGGTCCCGGGCGGCCGCGACGTCGGCCTTGGTGCGGGGGCGGTGGATCAGGCGCAGGGCGTCGGGGAGCTCGGCGAGGCCGCGGTCCCGGCGGAGCGCCCCGGGGAGGGGGTCGACGGCGTCGGCGGCGCTCGGCAGGACGGCGTCGACCGCCTTGGCGATCTTCCAGGACTCCAGCTTGGTGGTGGCCGGGTAGATCGGGATGAGGGCGCCGGCCCAGGTGTCCACGGCCGCGTCCCCGTCGCCGCGGAGGAGCTCGTAGGCGGGGTGGGCGAGCTGGAGGCGCCGGTTGAAGAGCGAGACCTTGCCGGAGAACATCGCGCGGGTGCCGGGCGCCAGGTCGTGGTGGGGCTTGTGGACGCCCTTGCCGAAGAAGACCAGCTGGAGCCGGCCGTACCCGTCGGTGAGGGTGACCTCCAGGCGCTGGGTGCGTCCCTTGGCGCCGTTGAAGGTGTGGACGCGGGCGTCGGCGACCTGGGCGACGACCGTCACGTGCTCGTCGAGCGGCAGGTCGGAGAGGGTGGTCAGCTCGCCCCGCTCCGTGTACCGCCGGGGGTAGTGGTGGAGGAGGTCGCCGACCGTGTGCAGGTCGAGGGCCTCGGCCATGACCTTGGCGGTGGCGGGGCCGAGGGACTTCTTGAGGGGTTCGTCGAGCGCGGGCACGTCCTCCATTGCACACCACGACGCCGACAGCCGGGGCGAGGCCTGTGGACAACGCGCCCGGAAGGGCCCCGGACCCGGCTACTCGACGCCGATGAGGAGCGGCGGGGCGCCTTCTCCGGAGTGATACGTGACGGTGTCGACGGCCAGGTAGCCGCGGCGGACGTGGGCTTCGAGGGTGTCGGCGAGGCCGGGCGGGGTGCCGTCGGCGACGACGAGGGTGACGAGCTCGCCGCCGGCCTGGAGCATCCGGTCGAGGACCGTGCGGGCGGTGTCGGTGAGGTCCTCGCCGATGACGGCGACGTCGCCCTCGATGAGGCCGAGGACGTCGCCGGCCTGGCAGACGCCGGCACTGGTGAAGGACTGGCGTTCGGCGACGGCGAGTTCGGCGTAGCGCGTGGCGCCGGCGGCGGCGGTCATGGCGACGACGTCCTCGTCGAAGCTGCGCCCGGGTTCGTGGACGGCGAGGGCGGCGATGCCCTGGACGGCGGCCCGGGTGGGGATGAGGGCGACCCGGATGCCTTCGGCGCGGGCGCGTTCCGCGGCGCCGGCGGCGGCCGTCCGCAGCTCGGTGTCGTTGGGCAGCAGGACCACCTCGCGCGCGCGGGCGCGGCGGACGGCGTCGAGGAGCTCGTCCCCGGCGGGCGGTCCGCCGGGCCCGGTCCGGACGGTGGTGGCGCCGGCCTCGGCGCAGAGCCCGGCGAGGCCCTCGCCGGGGAGGACGGCGACGACGGCGCGGGCGGCCCGTTCCTCGCGCGCGGGGGCGGCGGTTCCCGCGGCGGGCCCGGGGGCCGGGACGGGGGCGGGCGCGGGGGCGGCGAAGTGGGTGATGCGGATCCGGTGGGGACGGCCGGCCTCGATCCCGGCCTCGACGGCGGCTCCGGCGTCGTCGACGTGGACGTGGACGTTCCAGAGCCCGTCGCCGCCGACGACGACGAGGGAGTCCCCGAGGGCGTCGAGCCGGGCCCTGAGCAGGTCGACGGCGGCGTCCTCGGCCTCCAGGAGGTAGAGGACCTCGTAGCCGGGTCCTTCGCCGTCGGGGCCGCAGGGCTCCCCCGCTCCCCCGGGCCCGGGCTCGGCGGCGGGCCGCGGCGCCGGGGCCCGCGGCGGCGGTTCGGGCGTCTCTCCGGTCACCGTCTCGACCAGCGCGCCGAGGACGGTCACCAGGCCCTGCCCGCCGGCGTCCACGACCCCGGCGCGGCCGAGCACGGCCAGCTGGCCGGGGGTGGCGGCGAGGGCGGTCCTGGCCCCGTCGTAGGCCCTCCTGGCCACGTCCGGGAGGGCTCCGCCGGCCGCGCAGTCCGCCGCCGCGGCGGCGGCGACGGTGAGGATGGTGCCGTCCTCGGGGTGGGCGACGGCCGCGCGGGCGGAGGCGGCGGCGGTGGCGAGGGCGCGGGCGAGGTGGTCGCCGTCGGCGCCCTCGGCGAGCACGCCGGCCATGCCGCGGAGCAGCTGGGACAGGATGGTGCCGGAGTTGCCGCGGGCGCCGAGGAGGGCGCCGTGGGCCATGGCCCGGACGGCGTCGGCGGTGTCGGGGGCGGAGGTGCCGAGGGCCCCGGGCGCGGTGAAGACGGCCTCGACGGCCCGGTGGGCGGCGTCGGCGGTCAGGTAGAGGTTGGTGCCGGTGTCCCCGTCGGCGACCGGGAAGACGTTGATGGCGTCGATCGCGGCCCGGTCCCGGCCGAGGGCCTCGGCCGTCCGCGCGCTCCACTCCCGGACCGCCCCTGCGTCGAGGACGAGGCGCTCGTCACTCCGGGCGATGTGGCCGGGGGGCTGCGGGGCTCGCGACAACGGGGGTCCTCCTTAGGCGGTGGAGCTCACCGCAGGGTAGACCGGGGGTTCCCGGACCCGGGGGCCGGGACGGGACGGGCCCGGACCGTGGTAGTTTCGTTCCACGGAAGCAGTCGTTGTATGCTGCTTCGGTTGCCCGGCACTCGCCGGGCCATCCCCGGCAAGCCACTTCAGACTCCTGATTCCGGTGCGCCGGATCTCACTGTAAATCTGAAGTCTTTGGAGTGACCCGTGGCTGCCAACTGCGACGTCTGCGGCAAGGGGCCGGGCTTCGGCAACAACATTTCGCACTCGCACCGCCGTACGTCTCGTCGCTGGAACCCGAACATCCAGCGTGTGCGTGCCGTGGTCGGTCGGACGCCGAAGCGGCTCAACGTCTGCACCTCGTGCATCAAGGCCGGCAAGGTCTCGCGCTAATCGCGACGTTTCCGTGTCGTAGCGCAGCCCCTGCGGTTGCCTTGAAAGGCCGGTCCACCTCGGTGGTCCGGCCTTTTGCCTTGCCCTGGTGACGGGCGGGCACGACCCGCCTCGCCCGCATCGGCGAAGGGCGGGGTCCGGCCTCGGGGGCCGGACCCCGCCCTTCGCCGTGTCAGCGGCGGTGTTCCCAGCCGTGGTCGACGGGGCCGATGCCCTCCCCCAGGGCGAAGCCCGCGGCGAGGGCCCCGGTGACGTACGCCTTCGCCTCCCGTACGGCCTTCGGGACGGGCAGGCCCTTGGCGAGTCCCGAGGCGACCGCCGAGGCCAGCGTGCAGCCGGTGCCGTGGGTGTGCCGGTTGTCGTGGCGGGGCGCGTACAGCCAGTGTTCCTCGGTGCCGTCGGTGAGCAGGTCCACGACCTCCGCGGCGTCGCCGGGGAGGTGTCCGCCTTTGATCAGCGCCCAGCGGGGTCCGTACGCGAGGATCGCGTCGGCGGCCCGCCGCATCCCCGCCTCGTCCTCGACCACGATCCCCGTGAGCTGCGTCACCTCGTCCAGGTTGGGCGTGGCGACGGTCGCGACGGGGAGCAGGGTGGCGCGCACCGATTCCAGGGCGGAGGCGGCGAGGAGCGGGTCGCCGTGCTTGGAGACGCCGACCGGGTCGACGACCACGGGCACCCCGGGGGTGCCGGCGAGGAGCGCGGCGACGGTCTCGACGAGCGGGGCGGTGGCGAGCATGCCGGTCTTGACCGCGTGGACGCCGATGTCGTCGACGACGGCCCGGTACTGGGCGCGGACGGCGTCCTCGGGGAGTTCCCAGACGCCGTGGACGCCGCGCGAGTTCTGGGCGGTGACGGCGGTGAGGACGCTCATGCCGTGGACGCCGAGGGCGAGCATGGTCTTGAGGTCGGCCTGGATGCCGGCGCCGCCGCCGGAGTCGGATCCGGCGACGGTGAGGACGAGCGGCGGGGCGGGGCTCACTCGGTCTCCCCGAAGTGGTCCCAGCCGCCGGCGCTGTGCCAGGGGGCGCCGTCGACGGTCACCTGGGGCAGCGCGGAGGGGGCGATGACCTCGCCGATGACCTTCCAGCGGGCGGGGAGCTTCACGTCGGGCGGGAAGGTGGCCACGATGGCGTGGTCCTCTCCCCCGGTGAGCACCCACTGGAGCGGGTCGACGCCGACGGCCTGGCCGATGTCGTGCATCTGGCTGGGGATGTCGATGAGTCCGGAGCGCAGGTCGATCCGGACGTTGCTGGCCTCGGCGATGTGCCCGAGGTCGGCGATCAGGCCGTCGCTGACGTCGCACATGGCGGTGGCTCCGAGCCCGGCGGCGGCGGGTCCGGCGTGGTAGGGGGGTTCGGGGCGGCGGTGGGCCTCGACGAAGGCGCGCGGGGAGCGGAAGCCGCGGGAGAGGACCGCGTAGCCGGCGGCGGACCAGCCGAGCCAGCCGGTGTAGGCGACGACGTCGCCGGGTTCGGCGCCGCCGCGGGTGACCGGGTCGTGGTTGCGGAGGTCGCCGAGGGCGGTGATGGAGACCATGATCGTGTCGCCGCGGACGACGTCGCCGCCGACCACCGCCGCGCCCGCGACCTGACATTCATCGCGCAGGCCGTCCATCAATTCGGTGGGCCAGGTGACGGGGAGTTCGGCGGGGACGACGAGGCCGAGGAGGAGCGCGGTGGGGACCGCGCCCATGGCGGCGATGTCGGCGAGGTTCTGGGCCGCGGCCTTGCGGCCGACGTCGTAGGCCGTCGACCAGTCGCGGCGGAAGTGCCGTCCTTCGAGCAGGATGTCCGTGCTGGCCACCACGCGCCGGTCCGGGGCGGAGACCACGGCGGCGTCGTCGCCGGGCCCGATCCGTACCGCCGGGGTGGAGGTGAGCCGGGACGTGAGCTCCCTGATGAGCCCGAACTCTCCCAGTTCTCCGACTGTGCCCTTCACCGCGTCTCACCTCGTGTCGTCGTGCCGGCCGGTGGGCGTCGGAGCGTCCGCTCCCGCCGCGGGTCGCGGGCCGTCACCGTGCTGGGTACCGTCAAGTTGACCGTCAACTTCCGTCCTGTGTACGCCACACCCCGGGCGCTCCGGAAGGCGCGGGTCTCCCCGTGGCTTCCGGCGACGCGGTACCGTGGCGTCTCTTTCTCCCACAAGATCCTCGTGGCCGCCCTGGAGGTTCCGTGGTACAGGCGTACATCCTGATTCAGACCGAGGTGGGTAAGGCGTCGACCGTCGCCGACACCATCTCCAAGATCCCGGGGGTGATCCAGGCCGAGGACGTGACCGGACCGTACGACGTGATCGTGCGGGCCCAGGCCGACACGGTCGACGAGCTCGGCCGCATGGTGGTCGCCAAGGTCCAGCAGGTGGACGGCATCACCCGCACCCTGACCTGCCCGGTCGTCCATCTGTAGCCCCCGTCTACCCTTGGCCGGTGACGTCTTCCCACCGGCCCCTCGGCCTGCCCGTCTCAGCCGCCGTCCTGCTGCTGGCCGTCACCGGCTGCTCCGCCGCCCAGGCGTCGGTGCCGGTGCCGACTCCGCCCGCGGCGGAGGCGGCGCTCTGCCGTGCGCTGGCGAAGGAGCTCCCGGACGCCGTGGCGGGGCAGGAGCGGAGCGATCCGTCGCCCGACTCCGAGCTGACCGCCGGGTGGGGTGACGGAGCGATCGTACTGCGCTGCGGGGTCCCCCGGCCCGAAAAGATGAGCGATCCGCAGGCGCAGGCCGTCTCCGCCGAGGGCGTGCGCTGGATGGTGGAGCCGTCCGGGGCCGCCAGCGGGCCGCGTTTCACCTCGGTCTACCGCGAGACGTACGTCGAGGTGGCGCTGGGCGAGCGGTACGCGCACGACATCGGGCCGCTGGTGGACCTGGCCGCCCCGGTGGCGCGCGCGGTGCCCTGCGCCCTGGAGCCCGAGTGCCGTTAGGCCGGGCCCGCCGGGCCCGGCGGGCCCGCCGGCGTCCCGTCCCCGGGTCCCGGGGACGGGGCCGCGGGCGCCGGCTAGCGCAGGCCCGTGGAGCGGGTCAGGGCGGCCTGGATCAGCCGGTCGACGAGCTCGGGGTAGCTCACGCCGCTCTCCTGCCACATGCGCGGGTACATGGAGATCGGGGTGAAGCCGGGCATGGTGTTGATCTCGTTGATGACGAAGTCGCCGTCCTCGGTGAGGAAGAAGTCGGCGCGGACCAGGCCCTCGCAGGAGACGGCCTCGTAGGCGGCGACGGCGAGGCGCTGGACCTCGGCGGTGGCCTCGTCGCCGATCGGGGCGGGCACCAGACCGGAGGCCGAGTCGATGTACTTGGCCTCGAAGTCGTAGAAGTCGTGGTCGGTGACCGGGGGGATCTCGGCGGGCACGCTGGCGCGCGGGCCGTCCTCGAACTCCAGGACGCCGCACTCGATCTCGCGGCCGCGCACCAGCGCCTCCACGATGATCTTCGGGTCGTAGCGGCGGGCCTCCTCGACGGCCTCGTCGAGGCCGGAGAGGTCGTCGACCTTGGTGATGCCGACGGAGGAGCCGCCGCGGGCGGGCTTCACGAAGAGCGGCCAGCCGTGGTCGGCGGCGAACTCGACGATCTTCTTGCGGGCCTCGGCCGGGTTGCGGTCCCACTCGCGCGGCCGGATCACCTCGTACGGGCCGACGGGCAGGCCGTAGGAGACGAAGACCCGCTTCATGTACTCCTTGTCCTGGCCGACGGCGGAGGCGAGGACGCCGGCGCCGACGTACGGGATGCCGGAGAGTTCCAGGAGGCCCTGGAGGGTGCCGTCCTCGCCGTAGGGGCCGTGGAGCATGGGGAAGACGACGTCGACCTGGCCGAGGGCCCGCGGCAGGCTGCCGGGCTCGTGGAGGACGACCTCGCGGTCGGCCGGGTCGACCGGGAGGACCACGCCGCCGGTCGCCGACTCGGCGAGCCGGTCGACGTCCGGCAGGGTGCGCTCGGCGATCGCCATCCGCTCGGGGGCGTCGGCGGTCAGCGCCCAGCGCCCCTCCCGGGTGATGCCGATGGGAAGCACGTCGTACTTGGTCCGGTCGATCGCCTTGAGGACGGCGCCGGCGGTGACGACGGAGATGGCGTGCTCCGAGCTGCGTCCGCCGAAGACGACGGCCACGCGCGGCTTGCGGGGGCTCTGGGTGTTCTCGCTCATATCACGATGAGCGTACCTTGCGGTGTCCGAACTCCTGAGCGCCCCGCTGACGGGCTCCCGCGTCCGGCTCAGCGGCGCTCGGGCTTGGCGCTGCGCGACATCAGTTCCTTGAGCGCGACCGTGGGCGGCTTGCCGTCGTGGACGATCGAGACGACCGTCTCGGTGATGGGCATGTCGACGCCGTGCCGGCGGCCCAGATCGAGCACCGACTCGCAGGACTTGACGCCCTCCGCGGTCTGCTTGGTGGCCGCGACGGCCTCCTGGAGGGTCATCCCGCGGCCCAGGTTGGTGCCGAAGGTGTTGTTCCGGGAGAGCGGCGAGGAGCAGGTGGCGACGAGGTCGCCGAGGCCCGCGAGGCCGGAGAAGGTGAGCGGGTCGGCGCCCATGGCGAGGCCGAGTCGGGTGGTCTCGGCGAGGCCGCGGGTGATCAGCGTGGCCTTGGAGTTGTCCCCGAGGCCCATGCCGTTGGCGATGCCGACGGCGAGGCCGATGACGTTCTTGACCGCGCCGCCGAGTTCGCAGCCGACGACGTCGGTGTTGGTGTAAGGGCGGAAGTACGGGGTCATGCAGGCGGCCTGGAGTCGCTGCGCGACCGACTCGTCGACGCAGGCGGCGACGGCGGCGGCGGGCTGCCGGGCGGCGATCTCACGGGCCAGGTTGGGGCCGGTGAGGACGGCGACCCGCTCGGCGGGGACGCCGGCGACCTCTCCGATGACCTCGCTCATCCGCTTGGCGGTGCCGAGCTCGATGCCCTTCATCAGGGAGACGAGGACGGTCTCGGGGCCGAGCGCGGGAGCCCAGGCCGCGAGGTTCTCGCGCAGCGTCTGGGAGGGGACGACGAGGACGGCGAAGTCGGCGCCCGCGGCGGCCTCGGCCGCGTCGGCGGTGGCCGTGATGCCCCGGGGGAGTTCGACGCCGGGCAGGTAGTCGGGGTTGGTGCGGGTGGCGTTGATGGTGTCGGCGAGCGCGGGGCGGCGGCCCCAGAGGCTCACCTCGCAGCCCGCGTCGGCCATCACCATGGCGAAGGCGGTGCCCCAGGACCCGTTGCCGAAGACGGCGGCCTTGGTCACTTGGTGCCTCCCTCGGCGGCCTTGCGGCGCTGCTCCTGGCGGGCGCGGCGCGGGTCGTACGGCTCCGCGGGGGCCTTCTCGCCGCGGACCTCCTCCAGGAGGGCGGTGATGGCGGCCATGATCGTCTCGGTGGCCTCGCGCAGCACCTCGGGGGTGGGCTCCAGGCCGTCGAAGCGGGAGAGGTCGACGGGCGGTCCGGCCTGCACGACGAGCGTCTTGCGCGGGAAGAGCCGGAACTTGTCCGTCTTGGCGTACGGCGGCATCGCGAGGTTGGCCCCCCACTGGGCCACCGGGATGACCGGGGCCTTGGTGAGCAGGGCCACGCGGGCGGCGCCGGTCTTGCCGGGCATGGGCCACATGTCGGGGTCGCGGGTGAGGGTGCCCTCGGGGTAGAAGGCGACGCACTCGCCCCGCTCGATGGCGTCCACGGCGGCGCGGAAGGCGTCCAGGGCGTTCGCGGTCTCGCGGTAGACGGGGATCTGGCCGGTGTTGGTCAGCATGGTGCCGACGAATCCGGCCTTGAAGAGGCCGGCCTTGGCCAGGAACCGGGGCACCCGGCCGGTGTTGTACTGGTAGTGCGCGTAGGAGAGCGGGTCCAGGTAGGAGTTGTGGTTGACCGCCGTGATGAAGCCGCCCTCGGCCGGGATGTGCTCCGTGCCGCGCCAGTCCCGCTTGAACAGAACCACCAGGGGGGGTTTGGCGATGACCGCCGCGAGGCGGTACCAGAAGCCGATTCTGCGGCGGGGCACTCGGGGCACCTTTCTCCGTGTCCTCATGGGTCCTGCTGAGTCCTGCTGCGTCCTGCTGGACCGGGCCGGGCCTGCCCGGTCCGCGCCTCCGGGCCTCGTCCGGCCTCGCCGGTTCCCGTCGGCAGGGGGTCAAGTGTCGCCCCGTGCTCCAGCTCTGTCGAGGACACCGTACGCCCCGGGGCCGGGGCCGTACCGCCGGGGCGGGACAGAATGGGCGGCGATGAACACGGATGCGGACGACGGCTGGACCCTGGTCGTACCCCTGAAGCCCCTGGCCCTGGCGAAGAGCCGGCTGGCCCCCGCCACGGGGGAGCTGCTGCGGCCCCGGCTGGCCCTGGCCTTCGCCGAGGACACGGTGGCGGCGGCGCTGGACTGTCCGGAGGTACGGGACGTGGTGGTGGTCACGGACGATTCCCTGGCGGCCCGGGCGCTGGGCGCGCTGGGGGCCCGGATCGTGCCGGACGCGCCGGCGGCGGGGCTGAACGCGGCGCTCGCGCACGGGGCGCGGGCGGTGCGGAGACGGCGGCCGCACGCGCGCGTGGCGGCGCTGAACGCGGATCTCCCGGCGCTGCGCCCGGTGGAGCTGGCGCGGGTCCTGTCCGCGGCCCGGCAATTCCCGAGGGCATTTCTCGCGGATGCCTCCGAAATAGGTACGACATTCCTCTCGGCGGCGCCGGGCGTGGAATTGGAACCGGCTTTCGGGGGTCCGTCGCGGCTCCGGCATTTGTCGTCGGGGGCGGTGGAAATCCGGCTGGCCGGGGTGGATTCGGTGCGCCGGGACGTGGACACCGGCGAGGACCTGGAGGAGGCGGGGGCGCTGGGGCTCGGCCCGCGGACGGCCGCCCGGCGGCCGGCGCCGGCCGGATAGGCTGCGGTCCATGCAGGCGACCGCGTACACGTACGACCCCGAGACCCGCAGCGGCAGCGTGCTGCTCGACGACGGCACCCCGGTGGGGTTCGGGGCGGAGGCCTTCGACGCGGGCGGGCTGCGGCTGCTGCGGCCGGGGCAGCGGGTGCGGATCGAGGCGGCTCCGGGCACCTCGGGCGCGGAGCTGCGGATCACGCTGGTGACCCTGCAGACCTTCTGAGGTGCCCGGGCGCGCCGCGGGCCGGGCTCCCGTGCGGAGAGCCCGGCCCGGCGGACGTGCGGTGACCCGTCCTACTTCTTGGCGGCGGCCTTCTTGGCCGTGGCGGTCTTGCGCGCCGTGGTCTTCTTGGCGGGCGCCTTCTTCGCCGTGACCTTCTTGGCCGGGGCGGTCTTCTTGGCGGCGGCCTTCTTGGCCGTGGTGGCCGTGGTGGCCTTCTTCGCGGCGGCGGCGGTGGTGGTCTTCTTCGCGGCCGCCGAGGTCTTCTTCGCGGCGGCGGCGGTGGTGGTCTTCTTCGCGGCCGCGGTGGTGGTCTTCTTCGCCGGGGTCGCCTTCTTCGCGACGGCGGCGGTGGTCTTCTTGGCCGGCGTGGCCTTCTTGGCGGCGGCCTTCTTGGCCGTGGTGGCCTTCTTCGCCGCGGCCTTCTTGACGGTGGCGGAGGCGCCGCCGCCGGTCAGGCTGCCCTTGGGGGCCTTCTTGACGGAGACCTCGCCGCCCTTGGGGAGCTTCTTCGAGCCGCTGACCAGGTCCTTGAAGCCCTGGCCTGCGCGGAAACGCGGAACCGAGGTCTTCTTGACCCGCACGCGCTCGCCCGTCTGGGGGTTGCGGGCGTAGCGGGCCGGACGGTCGACCTTCTCGAACGAGCCGAAGCCGGTGACCGAGACCCGGTCGCCGGACACCACGGCACGCACGATGGCGTCGAGCACGTGGTCGACGGCTTCGGCGGCCTGCTGGCGACCGCCCAACTTGTCGGCAATCGCTTCTACGAGCTGCGCCTTGTTCACGTCTTCCCCTTCGGAGACTTTGCCGGAACGAAACTGTTCAAGCGTTTTCGCACGTTAGGCATGTATATACCGCAAATCAAACACGAAACGGTCTAATCACCCTTGTGCCGCAACGCGGAAGTGCCGTTGCGGAGTTCCTGGCGTCAGTCGTCTTCAGGGAATCGGCCCTCATCGAGGTCCTTCATCAACCGGTCCAGACGCGTCGCCGCGTCCGCGAGATCGTGCTTCGCCGCGGCCGTGACGACCAGCAGCTTCCGGGACAGCGCCATCCTTACGCCCTCCGGGACTTGCAGTGTGCGCACCCGGGAGTGCGCTTCCTTCAATCGGGCGGCGACTGCCTCGTAGAGCTCGAGTTGGCTGTCGCGTTCCATGCACCGATTGTGCCATCTAGGGCGAGTTGTCGCCCGACGGGGTCTCAACAAGCGACTGCGCCCCCCACCGGAGGGTGGGGGGCGCAGTCTTGGAAAAGCGCTGCTCAGGCCGTAATTGTACGGGGCTTGAAGGACGGCCTCTCCGCCTCGTAGGCCGCGATGTCGCCTTCGTTCTGAAGGGTGAGGCTGATGTCGTCGAGCCCGTTCAGGAGCCTCCAGCGGGCGTTCTCGTCGAGCTCGAAGTCGGCGTCGATCCCGGGGGCCAGGACCTTGCGGGCCTCCAGGTCGACGGTGATCTCGACGGTCGGGTCGGCCTCGGTGAGCTCCCAGAGGGCGTCCACCGTCTCCTGCGGCAGGACGACGGTGAGCAGACCGTTCTTCAGCGAGTTGCCGCGGAAGATGTCGGCGAAGCGGGCCGAGATGACGGTCTTGAAGCCGTAGTTCTGGAGCGCCCAGACGGCGTGCTCGCGGGAGGAGCCGGTGCCGAAGTCGGGGCCGGCCACCAGGACCGTGGCGCCCTGCCGCTCGGGGCGGTTGAGGACGAACTCGGCGTCCTTGCGCCAGGCCTCGAAGAGGCCGTCCTCGAAGCCGTCGCGGGTGACCTTCTTGAGCCAGTGCGCGGGGATGATCTGGTCGGTGTCGACGTTGCTGCGGCGCAGCGGGACGGCCCGGCCGGTGTGCGTGGTGAAAGCTTCCATGGTTCCTCAGACCCCCGCGGTGGTGACGGCGTCGGACAGGTCGGCCGGGGAGGCCAGGTGGCCCAGTACGGCGGTGGCGGCGGCGACCTGGGGGGAGACCAGGTGGGTGCGGCCGCCCTTGCCCTGCCGGCCCTCGAAGTTGCGGTTGGAGGTGGACGCGGAGCGCTCACCGGGGGCCAGCTGGTCGGGGTTCATGCCCAGGCACATGGAGCAGCCGGCGTGCCGCCATTCGGCCCCGGCGGCCTTGAAGACCTTGTCCAGGCCCTCCTCGACGGCCTGCAGGGCGACCCGGACGGAGCCGGGGACGACCAGCATGCGGACGCCGTCGGCGACCTTGCGGCCCTCCAGGAGGGAGGCGGCGTTGCGCAGGTCCTCGATGCGCCCGTTGGTGCAGGAGCCCACGAAGACGGTGTCGACCTTGATGTCGCGCAGCGGCTGCCCGGCGGTCAACCCCATGTACTCCAGGGCCTTTTCGGCGGCGAGGCGCTCCGAGGGGTCCTCGTACGAGGCCGGGTCGGGGACGTTCGCCGAAAGCGGGGCGCCCTGGCCGGGGTTGGTGCCCCAGGTGACGAAGGGGGCGAGCGCGGCGGCGTCGATGACGACCTCGGCGTCGAAGACGGCGTCCTCGTCGGACCGCAGGGTCTTCCAGTAGGCGACGGCCGCGTCCCAGTCCTCGCCCACGGGGGCGTGCGGGCGGCCCTCCAGGTAGTCGAAGGTGGTCTGGTCGGGGGCGATCATGCCCGCGCGGGCACCGGCCTCGATGGACATGTTGCAGATGGTCATGCGGGCCTCCATCGAGAGTTTCTCGATGGCGGAGCCCCGGTACTCCAGGACGTAGCCCTGGCCGCCGCCGGTGCCGATCCGCGCGATGATCGCGAGGATGAGGTCCTTGGCGGTGACGTCGGCGGGCAGCTCGCCGTCGACGGTGATCGCCATGGTCTTCGGGCGGGCCATGGGCAGCGTCTGGGTGGCCAGGACGTGCTCGACCTGGCTGGTGCCGATGCCGAACGCCAGACCGCCGAAGGCGCCGTGGGTGGAGGTGTGGGAGTCGCCGCAGACCACGGTCATGCCGGGCTGGGTCAGGCCCAGCTGCGGTCCCACCACGTGGACGACGCCCTGCTCGACGTCGCCGAGCGGGTGGAGCCGCACACCGAACTCGGCGCAGTTCTTGCGCAGGGTCTCCAGCTGGGCGCGGGAGACCGGGTCGGCGATCGGCTTGTCGATGTCGAGGGTGGGGGTGTTGTGGTCCTCGGTGGCGAGGGTGAGGTCGAGGCGCCGGACCTGGCGGCCGTTCTGCCGGAGGCCGTCGAAGGCCTGGGGGCTGGTCACCTCGTGCAGCAGGTGAAGATCGATGAAGAGGAGGTCGGGCTCGCCCTCGGCGCGCCGGACGACGTGGTCGTCCCAGACCTTCTCCGCGAGTGTCCTACCCATCGCTTTCCCTCCGGCCGGCGGCTGCGCCGGCACCACTAGAGACCGTTGTGCGGTCCGTTGTGCGGCCGCCTCACCAGAGTGACAAGTTCCCCGGAAAATTGAACTTGCGTTTCACAGAGTGAGACGCGAATATCGTTGCATGGACAACTCTAGCGGCGTAGGCGTTCTCGACAAGGCAGCCCTTGTCCTGAGCGCCCTGGAGTCCGGTCCGGCCACCCTCGCAGGACTGGTCGCGGCGACGGGACTCGCACGACCCACGGCCCACCGACTGGCTGTGGCATTGGAACACCACCGGATGGTGGCCCGCGACATGCAGGGCCGTTTCATCCTCGGTCCGCGGCTGGCGGAGCTGGCCGCGGCGGCGGGTGAGGACCGTCTCCTGGCGACGGCGGGGCCGGTGCTGACGCATCTGCGCGACGTGACCGGGGAGAGCGCGCAGCTCTACCGGCGCCAGGGCGACATGCGCATCTGCGTGGCGGCGGCCGAGCGGCTGTCCGGCCTGCGGGACACGGTCCCGGTGGGCTCGACGCTGACCATGAAGGCCGGCTCGTCGGCGCAGATCCTGATGGCCTGGGAGGAGCCCGAGCGGCTGCACCGCGGCCTCCAGGGCGCCCGCTTCACGGCGACGGCCCTGTCGGGCGTGCGGCGCCGCGGCTGGGCCCAGTCGATCGGCGAGCGGGAGCCGGGCGTCGCGTCCGTCTCCGCGCCCGTCAGGGGCCCGTCGAACCGCGTGGTGGCCGCCGTGTCGGTCTCGGGTCCGATCGAGCGTCTGACGCGCCACCCGGGCCGCATGCACGCCCAGGCGGTCATCGACGCCGCCGCCCGTCTCTCCGAGGCCCTCCGCCGCAACGGCTGACCTGCTCCCTGTTCACCTGTACGTCCCCGGCCCACCGCTCCAACGCCGCAGCGGTGGGCCGGAGTTGTGTCCGGACGCGGAGGGGTGCGGGGGAACGGCGAAGAAGCCCTCCCCCGGAGGGAAGGGCTTCTTCGTTTCGAGTACCCCCGACCGGATTCGAACCGGCGCTACCGCCTTGAGAGGGCGGCGTGCTAGGCCGCTACACAACGGGGGCTTTGGATCATGCGGGCGTTTCCGCCGCAGACCCGAGCTGGTCTACCAGGACTCGAACCTAGACTAACTGAACCAGAATCAGTCGTGCTGCCAATTACACCATAGACCAATACGTGGTTAGACCAGCGTCGTACCCCCGACCGGATTCGAACCGGCGCTACCGCCTTGAGAGGGCGGCGTGCTAGGCCGCTACACAACGGGGGCCCTAGCGATCCTGCATCGGGTCCACCTGGGAGCTACCCAAGTGATCCCGCGGGAAGGATCTGTACCCCCGACCGGATTCGAACCGGCGCTACCGCCTTGAGAGGGCGGCGTGCTAGGCCGCTACACAACGGGGGCTTTGTGGATGCCATCCACGGTTTGCAGATGAGCTCTGCGAGCTGGCCTACCTGGACTCGAACCAAGACTAACTGAACCAGAATCAGTCGTGCTGCCAATTACACCATAGGCCACCGGGGCAACTTCCCCGTGAGAGGGATCTTGCTCGGCTTGCGCTTCGGGGGTTCTTGCCTTTCGGCCCGTTCCCTCGGCGCAGGAAGAACATTACCCGAAGGTGGACGGTGCTCCAAAACGGGTATCCCCGCGGAGCAGCGGAGGGAGCTGGTGGAGGTCGGTGATGCGGTGCAGGCCGGGCTGTCCGCCGGTGCCGGCGCGGTCCAGCCAGATGCCGCGGAGCCCCGCCTCCTGGGCGCCGAGGGCGTCGATGTCGGGCCGGTCCCCCACGTACGCGACCTCGTGCGGGGCGAGCCCCAGGGCGGTGCAGGCGGCGTGGAAGGCCTCGGCGGCGGGCTTGGCGCTGCCCAGCTCCGCGGCGCACAGCACGGCCTCGAAGCGGTCGCGGACGCCGAGGGCGCGCAGCTTGGGCTCCTGGGCGTGGATGCTGCTGTTCGACAGGACGGCCTGGCGGTACTCGGCCGCGAGGAGGTCGAGGACGGGCAGGGCGTCGGGGAAGAGCTCCCAGGCGGCCTCGTAGTGGGTCACGTACCGCCCGAACCAGGCGTCGGCCTCCGGGTCGGTCATGGCGGGGCGGTCCAGGAAGTCGCGGACGCGGTCGCGCCGCTGCTCCTGCCAGCCCCCCTCCGGGCTCACCTCGTAGCGCCGCCAGTGGAGCTCGGTGAGCTCCTTCCAGTGGCGCAGGGCGTCCTCGACGGAGCCGTGCAGTCCGGCCAGGCCCTCGGCGGCGAGGTGGGCGCGCATCCCGGCACGATCGGCGCTCGCGTAGTCGAAGATCGTGTCGTCCACGTCCCAGAGGACGGCGCGAATGCTCATGGGACCGACGGTACGCCGCCGGACGGTCCGCCGGGGGCGGTTCCCGCGGTTCCGGGGCACGTCCACGCGGTCCGGGCCGCCGTGCGGCCCGGATACGGCGACGGGGGCGGCGGCCGGAGGGGTCTCCGGCCGCCGCCCCCGTGCGGGGTGCGGCGCGCGGTTACGCGGCGAGCTTCGCCAGGGCCGCGTCGATGCGGGCCAGGGTCTTCTCCTCGCCCAGGATCTCCAGGGACTCGAAGAGGGGGAGGCCGACGGTGCGGCCGGTGACCGCGACGCGGACCGGGGCCTGGGCCTTGCCGAGCTTGAGGCCGTGGGCCTCGCCGGCGGCCAGGACGGCGTTCTTGAGCGACTCGGGGTCGTTCCAGTCGGCGTCCACCAGCTTCTCGCGGGCGGTGGCGAGGAGGGCCGCGGGCTCGCCCTTCATCGCCTTGTCCCACGAGGCCTGGTCGAAGACCGGCTCGGCCAGGAAGAGGAAGTCGACGTTGGCCGTGATCTCGGAGAGGACGGTCAGGCGGGTCTGGGCGTGCGGGGCGATCCGCTCCCAGGCCGCGCGGTCGAAGTCCTCGGGGGCCCAGGGGGCGTGCGGGGCCCGGAGCCACGGCTCGCAGGCCTCGGCGAAGGCCTTCACGTCCAGCATGCGGATGTGGTCCGCGTTGATGGACTCGGCCTTCTTGAGGTCGAAGCGGGCCGGGTTGGCGTTGACGTCGGCGATGTCGAACTTCGCCACCATCTCGGGGATGGTGAAGATGTCCTGGTCGGCCGAGAAGGACCAGCCGAGGAGCGAGAGGTAGTTGAGCAGGCCCTCGGGGAGGAAGCCGCGCTCCCGGTAGAGGTTGAGGGAGGCCTGCGGGTCGCGCTTGGAGAGCTTCTTGTTGCCCTCGCCCATGACGTACGGCAGGTGGCCGAAGGCGGGGATCTCCTTGGCGACGCCCAGCTCGATCAGCGCCTTGTAGAGGGCGATCTGGCGGGGGGTGGAGGAGAGCAGGTCCTCGCCGCGCAGGACGTGGGTGATCTCCATGAGGGCGTCGTCGACCGGGTTGACCAGCGTGTAGAGCGGGGCGCCGTTGGCCCGGAGGATGCCGTAGTCCGGCACGTTCTCCGGGGTGAAGGTGAGCTCGCCGCGGACCAGGTCGGTGAAGGTGATGGCCTCGTCGGGCATCCGGAAGCGGACGATCGGCGTGCGGCCCTCGGCCTCGTACGCGGCGACCTGCTCGGCGGGCAGCTCGCGGCAGTGGCCGTCGTAGCCGGAGGGGCGGCCGGCCGCGCGGGCGGTCTCGCGGCGCTCGTCGAGCTCCTCGGTGGAGCAGTAGCAGCGGTACGCGTACCCGCCGGCGAGCAGCTTGTCGGCGACGTCCTTGTAGATGTCCATCCGCTGCGACTGGCGGTAGGGGGCGTGCGGGCCGCCGACCTCGGGGCCCTCGTCCCAGTCGAGGCCGAGCCACTTGAGCGAGTCGAGGAGCTGCTCGTACGACTCCTCGGAGTCGCGGGCCGCGTCGGTGTCCTCGATGCGGAAGACCATGGTGCCCTGGTTGTGCCGGGCGAACGCCCAGTTGAAGAGGGCGGTGCGGACCAGGCCCACGTGGGGGTTGCCGGTCGGGGACGGACAGAAACGGACGCGGAGGTTCGCGTTAGCCACGCTTGATCACCCTGTTGGTGAGAGTGCCGATGCCTTCGATGGTGACGGCGACCTCGTCGCCGACGGTGAGGGGGCCGACCCCGGCGGGAGTGCCGGTGAGGATGACGTCGCCGGGGAGCAGCGTCATGGCCTCGGTGATGTGGACGACCAGGTCCTCGATGGAGCGGATCATGTCGCTCGTCCGACCGAGCTGGCGCTGTTCGCCGTTGACCGTGGCCTGGACGGCGAGGTCGCTCGGGTCGAGGTCGGTCTCCACCCAGGGGCCCAGCGGGCAGCTCGTGTCGAAGCCCTTGGCGCGGGCCCACTGGGCCTCGCGCTTCTGGACGTCGCGGGCGGTCACGTCGTTGGCGCAGGTGTAGCCGAAGATCACGTCCTTGACGCGCTCCCGGGGCACCTCGCGGCACATGCGGCCGATCACCACGGCCAGTTCGGCCTCGTGGTGCAGCTCGCTGGAGAAGGAGGGGTACTCGATGGCGTCGCCGGGGCCGATGACGGAGGTGGTCGGCTTGAAGAAGGCGACCGGGACCTCGGGCACCTCGTGGCCGAGCTCCTTCGCGTGCTCCGCGTAGTTGCGGCCGATGGCCACGATCTTGTTGGGGAGCACCGGCGGCAGGAGCCGTACCTTGCTCAGCGGGACCTTGGTGCCGCTGAGCTCGAAGTCGGTGTACGGGATGCCCTTGATGATGTCGAGGACGAGGCCGCCGGACTCGACGGCCCCCTCGCCCTCGACCGCGCCGAAGGCGACATTGCCGTCGATGGAGAATCTGGCGATGCGCACGAGTGCTGTCGCCCCTCACTTGGTACTGGCTGGAGTCTGACGCTCCAGGCTAACGCGGCGCGGGGCGGCCGACCGGCGGATATCGCCGGTGGCGGGCGGGCGGGAGGCCCGATCAGGCCTCGGCGAGGTAGGCCGGCACGTAGGGCGCGGGGGCCTGCATGAGAACGGTGCGGCGCGGGTTGGCCGTGGTGCCGGGGAGCTCGGTCGCGTACTCGGGGGTGGCGCCGCGGCCGAGGGCGGCGGCGTCCGCGAGGTGGGCGAGCGTGGAACGGCGCGGGTTGGCCGTGGTGGCGGGCGTGGGTGCAGTCATCGCGCTGGCAGACCTTGTCCGGGACGGGCGCCCGTGCGGGCGCGAGAATGGTGTAAAGCGTCAGGCTAAATCAAGGCGTTCCCTTCGAATGCATGGCGGAGACATCCATTCCCGTGTGAGTTTGCTCACCACTGGGTGGATATTCCGGTCATTACGGGCGGGCATGTCAGGTCACGGAAAGGGACATTCCGCCACTGAACCCTCCATTCCGCTCCTGATCATCGCGACTGGGACACACGGGGGCGCCGAGTCATTGGGGGTGAAAAGTCCGAAAGCTCCACGGCCATCCTCTACACCCGGTGACGCGCTGCGCACGGTTGGTCATCCCGTCTGCGGTACAGACCTCAGCCCTTGTTGGAGTTCCGGCACTGTGCTGGAATTCCACGCATCCGCCGCGGGTTCGACGCCGGCACGCAGGGGGCGCAACGCAGCGCCGGCCGAGTGGCGGGAAAGGGGGATCTGCGCCGGTCACCGACGACCACCCGGGGCGCACCGACGCGTCCCATCGACGCCGACACCGTCCGTTCCGGTTCCACCCGGAAGGACGCCTGGTCCAGAGGTTGCGACGCTAGTGCAGGGACGTTTCAAGAGGGATGGCGCGGGCTCCGCCCCGGCCCGCAAGGGCCGCGCGGAGGCTCCGTCGGAGCAGGAACCGCGTGCCGGGGCCGATCGCGGTCCCGCGGCCCCGCACTCCACCCAGCAGGCGCCCGGCCCGGGCGGCCAGGGCAGGAACCAGGGCAAGGCCGCGCGGCCGAACGGCGAGTCCGGCGAGGGCTCCGCACGCCGTTCCGGCCCGTCCGCCGCGCCCGGCGACCAGTCCGGCGCGCCCGGCGCGCCGCGCGGGGAGAAGGGCGCAGCGCCCACTCCCCCGGAGAACTCCACCGGTCCCCGAATAGCGCTGCGCAACTGGCGCATCTCGACGCGCCTCGTGGCCCTGCTGACCCTCCCCGTGGTCGCGGCCACCAGCCTCGGCGGCATCCGCATCAGCGAGTCGCTCCAGGACATGCAGCAGCTCGACCACATGCAGCTGCTCACCAAGCTGACCCGTGAGGCGACCGCGCTCGCCCAGGCCCTCCAGGCCGAGCGCGACCTCTCCGCGGGTCCGCTCGCCAACGGGCGCCCGATCAGCGACTACCAGGTCGCCAACCCGCGCCGCCGCACGGACCGCCAGTACGACGCCTTCCTCGACGCCACCCGGGCCATCCCGAACGGCGAGGACGACGAGGCGCTGCGGAGCATCCGCTCCAACGTCAACACCATCGCGTCGCAGGTCATCGACCTCCACAACATCCGGACGACCGCGTACAAGCAGGGCGTCCAGCACTCGGTGACGGTCGAGGCGTACAGCCGTCTCATCCGCTCGCTGCTCAGCCTCTCCCAGGACATGGCGCAGGCGACCAGCAACCCCGAGATGATCAAGCGGACCCGCGCGCTCGCCGCGTTCTCGTCCGCCAAGGAGTACGCCTCCATCCAGCAGGCGATCATCGCCGGCGCCCTGCCCGCCAGCGACAAGACCGCCGGCCGCATCCAGCCCGGCGACCGCCTCTACGGCGAGGCCGCGCTCAACGGCGAGAGCAACGCCTTCAAGTCCTTCACCGCGATCTACGAGGCGACCGGCGGCGACGCCACCGACCTCACCGACTCGCTGCACTCCGGCAACCCCACGATCGTGGACGCCGAGAAGTACGCCGAGCGCGTGCTGAAGTCCGACGGGGCCATGCCCGGCGGCGTGCGCCGCGGTTACCTCAACTTCACCGACGAGTACGAGACCAAGATCGCGGCCATGGGCCGCATCGAGAACCAGCTCCTCGGCGACATGGAGACGATGGCCCGTGAGCTGCGGCAGGAGTCGCAGCGCGAGGCCATCATCAACGGTGCGCTGATCCTGCTCGTCCTCGGCGTCTCGCTCATCGGCGCCTTCGTCGTGGCCCGGTCCATGATCCGCTCGCTGCGCCGGCTCCAGGACACCGCGACCAAGGTCGCCCAGGAACGCCTGCCCGAGCTGGTCAAGCAGCTCTCCGAGTCCGACCCGCAGGACGTCGACACCTCCGTCGAGTCCGTCGGCGTGCACTCCCGTGACGAGATCGGCCAGGTGGCCGCGGCCTTCGACGACGTGCACCGCGAGGCCGTCCGCCTCGCCGCCGAGCAGGCCCTCCTCCGGGGCAACGTCAACGCGATGTTCACCAACCTCTCGCGCCGCTCCCAGGGCCTCATCCAGCGCCAGCTCTCGCTCATCTCCGAGCTGGAGTCCCGCGAGGCCGACCCGGACCAGCTCTCCTCGCTCTTCAAGCTCGACCACCTCGCGACCCGTATGCGCCGGAACGGCGAGAACCTCCTCGTCCTCGCCGGCGAGGAGCCGGGCCGCCGCTGGACCCGCCCGGTCCCGCTGGTCGACGTCCTGCGTGCCGCCGCCTCCGAGGTGGAGCAGTACGAGCGCATCGAACTGGCCGCGGTCCCGGCGACGGACGTCGCCGGCCGGGTCGTCAACGACCTCGTGCACCTCCTCGCCGAGCTGCTCGAGAACGCCACCTCGTTCTCCTCCCCGCAGACCAAGGTCCGGGTCACCGGCCACGCGCTGCCCGACGGGCGCGTGCTGGTCGAGATCCACGACACCGGCATCGGTCTCTCCCCCGAGGACCTCGCGGCGATCAACGAGCGGCTCGCCTCGCCGCCCACCGTGGACGTCTCCGTCTCCCGCCGCATGGGCCTCTTCGTGGTCGGCCGCCTGTCCCTGCGACACGGCATCCGCATCCAGCTGCGCCCGTCCGACTCGGGCGGCACCACCGCGCTCGTCATGCTCCCCGTCGACGTCGCCCAGGGCGGCCGCAAGCCGGCCCCCAAGGCGGGCCCCGGTTCCCAGGGCGCGGCCCCGCAGGGCGGCAACGCCCCCGGCGGGCGTCTGCCCGGCGGCCCCGGCGCGGCCGGCGGTCCGGGTGCCGGCGGTCCCGGTGCCGGGCGTCCGGGCCTCGGCGGCCCCTCAGCCCCGGCCGGCCGCCTCGGCGCCGGTCCGGGCGGAGCCCGTCCCCAGGTCGGCACCGGCGGTGCTCCGCGCACCGCGCTGCCCGCCCGCGACGGCGCGCCGCAGGCCCCGGCTCCGCAGCAGCCCCAGCCCGCCAACGCGCAGCTGGAGCAGACCGGTCAGCTCCCGCAGCTCCCGCAGCCCGGCCCCGGTGCCGGTCTCATCGGCGGCGCGGCCAGCGCCATCCCGTCCCGCACGGACGTGTGGGGCTCCCGGCAGAACCAGCAGCCGCCGCAGAACCAGCAGGCACCTCAGAACCAGCAGGCCCCGCAGCAGCAGGACCCGCTGGGTGCCCCGAACGGCTTCCCGCGCGCCGAGCTGCCCGGTGGCAACCCGCAGCCGCAGCGCCCGCAGGGTGCGAGCTGGGGCAGCGACCCGGCGGCCCAGCAGCCGGTGCGCCGCCCGCAGCAGGACATGACCCCGCTGGACGCCCCGCGCGGCCACGAGGACCCGGAGACCACGGGTGCGTTCGCCGCGCCCGGCGCCCCGCAGGGCCCGGGTTCGACGGGCCAGTTCCCGCGTCCCGACTTCGGTGCCCCGCAGATGCCGCAGGCCCCGCAGTACCAGGACCCGGCCTCCACCGCGCAGTTCGCGCGGCCGGAGTACGAGGCGCCCCTGGCCCCGCAGGGTCCCGGTTCCACGGGCCAGTTCCCGCGGCCGGACTTCGGTGCCCCGCAGGCGCCCCAGGCTCCCCAGATGCCGCAGGCCCCGCAGGCTCCGCAGCCCCAGGCTCCGCAGCTGCCGCAGGGTCCCGGCTCGACGGGCCAGTTCCCGCGCCCCGACTTCGGTGCCCCGCAGGCGCCCCAGGGACCGCAGGCTCCCCAGGGCCCGCAGGCCCCGCAGTACCAGGGCCACCCGCCGTACGGCAGCCAGCCCTTCGTGCCGCAGGCGCAGCAGCAGGCCCCGCAGGCCCCGGCCCCGCGTCAGCGCACCGGGAACGAGTTCGCTCCCCAGCAGCAGGGCCTCCCGCAGGCTCCGCAGCACGGGGCGCCGCAGGCCCAGGCCCCCGAGCCGCGTCAGCCGCAGCTCGGCCGGTCGCGCCGTCCGGAGGCCCTGCCGCCGGCGCCGGGCACGGCGGACGGGCGCACCCCGCTGTACGACACGCTGGAGACCAACTGGTTCCACCAGGACCAGGGTCAGCAGCAGGCCCCGGCGCAGCCGGTCCAGCCCGCGCAGCAGCAGCAGCGGACGCCCCAGGTCGACCAGACCATGCAGACCCCGGTCGTGCAGCAGCCCGCTCCGGCGGGTCCGCGGCCGGCGGGCGGTCCGGCCGCCGGCGACGGTGGCCGGCCGGGCTCGGCCTCGTGGCGGCCCTCGCCCAACGACGATCTGGTGCGCCAGGCCGAGCGGGCGCGCAAGCCCTCCGCCGGCGGGGTCACCACCTCCGGTCTTCCGCGCCGTGTGCCGAAGGCCAACCTCGTACCCGGGACCGCACAGGAGCAGGCCCACTCGGCCGGCCCCCAGGTCTCGCGTGCACCCGACGACGTCCGCGGCCGGCTCACCAATCTCCGCCGCGGTATCCAGCAGGGCCGACAGGCGGGCAACTCGACCACGGGTAGCTTCCACCTCGGTCCGAACCACCAGCAGGAGCGATAGTTGAGCGCGATGAGCCAGGCGGCGCAGAATCTGAACTGGTTGATCACCAACTTCGTGGACAACACCCCCGGGGTGTCCCACACGGTGGTGGTCTCCGCCGACGGCCTCCTGCTGGCCATGTCCGAAGGATTCCCCCGCGATCGTGCCGACCAGCTGGCGGCGGTCGCGTCCGGGCTCACCTCGCTGACCGCGGGTGCCTCCCGGATCTTCGAGGGCGGACCCGTGGCACAGACCGTGGTGGAGATGGAGCGCGGCTTCCTCTTCCTGATGTCGGTCTCGGACGGCTCCTCGCTGGCCGTGCTCGCGCACCCGGAGTGCGACATCGGCCTCGTGGGGTACGAGATGGCGCTGCTGGTCGACCGGGCCGGCAGCGTGCTCACCCCGGATCTCCGCGCGGAGCTCCAGGGCAGCCTGCTGCACTAGCGGCCCCCACCCGCACGCGGCACCTGCTCCCCGACGGGGCGGTACACCCCCCATCCCGTACCGCCCCCGGCACCGTTCATCGTCCGGCCGCCCCATCCGGCCCCCCACCGGCCCCATCAGACGGCAGACGTCTTGCTGTCACGCCCGGAGGATTCATGACCCCGCCCCCCGCCACTCACGATCCGTACGGCGGCTCGTCCCTGGACGATCCGTACGGTCATGAGGGCGACCAGCCGCTGGTCCGTCCGTATGCGATGACCGGCGGCCGGACCCGGCCGCGCTACCAGCTCGCCATCGAGGCGCTGGTCAGCACCACGGCCGACCCGGCGCACCTCGCCACGCTCCTCCCCGAGCACCAGCGCATCTGCCACCTGTGCCGTGAGGTCAAGTCGGTGGCCGAGGTGTCCGCCCTGCTGTCGATGCCGCTCGGTGTCGCCCGGATCCTCGTGGCCGACCTGGCCGAGGCGGGCATGGTGGCCATCCACCAGCCGGGCAACGGAGAAGCCGGCGGCACGCCGGACGTGACACTGCTCGAAAGGGTGCTCAGTGGACTTCGCAAGCTCTAACGGCGGCGCGGCCAGATCGACCACCAGCGCGAAGATCGTGGTGGCCGGTGGCTTCGGCGTCGGCAAGACCACGTTCGTGGGTGCCGTCTCGGAGATCAACCCGCTGCGTACCGAGGCCGTGATGACCGCGGCCTCCGCCGGTATCGACGACCTGACCCACACCGGCGGCAAGACCACCACCACGGTGGCGATGGACTTCGGCCGCATCACGCTGGACCAGGACCTGATCCTGTACCTCTTCGGTACGCCGGGCCAGGACCGCTTCTGGTTCATGTGGGACGACCTGGTCCGCGGCGCCATCGGCGCCGTCGTGCTCGTCGACACCCGCCGTCTCGCCGACTGCTTCCCGGCCGTCGACTACTTCGAGAACAGCGGCCTGCCCTTCGTCATCGCCCTCAACGGCTTCGACGGCAGCCAGCCCTACACCCCGGACGAGGTCCGCGAGGCGCTGCAGATCGGTCCCGACACCCCGATCATCACCACCGACGCCCGCCACCGCGCGGACGCGAAGAGCGCGCTCATCACCCTCGTCGAGCACGCCCTCATGGCGCGGCTCAAGTAGGCTCCCCACCAGGACGGTTGTCATATGCCCGGGCGCCGGGCCGGTCGGAGTGGATCTGTGGCCTTCGACACGGCCCGCCCGGGGCTTCATAACATTTCGACAGAGAATTCGGACGCCTCGGACACCCGACGCATCCGATCGGTGCCGCTGCGCTCACCTGAGCCCCGCCATTTGGCGGGGCTCGCTCTTTATGCCCGTTTTATGCGAGGCGTGGGCCACGGAAACCGGCTCCGTCCCACTGTTTGGAACCGGCCCCCTTCACGTGCTGCAATTCATGAACTCCCGAGTAGTACGGCCCTGAACGAAACACCGGCACGACGTAGGTGCCGACGCGGAGAGGTTGTTGGTCGAGTGAGGCGAAGCATGGATGGCTCCGCGGAGCAGGAGGCGCGGGGCAACTTCACCCCGCCGTCGCGCGGTGCGATATCGCCCGCGGACGTGCCGGTGACGCCCGCGCCCGCGCCCGCCCCCCGGGGCAGCTCCAGCAAGCTGTCGCCGCGCAACTGGCGCGTGCCCACCCGCCTGAACGCGATCCTCCTCATACCCGTGCTGGTCGGCCTCGTCATGGGCGGCTTCCAGGTCAAGGGGTCGATCGACACCTGGCAGGAGGCCCAGGACGCCGAGAAGACGGCGCTCATCGTGCGCGCCGCCTCGGAGTACTCCACCGCCCTCCTCAACGAGCGCGACCTGACGGCGGCCCCGCTGCTCGCCGGCAAGGACCGCGCGGGCGAGGACATCACCCGGGCGTACGCCAACACCGACGCGGCCCGCGCCAAGTTCGACGAGGCCGTCCGGAACATGCCCTCGGGCCAGGGCCTGGAGCGCCGTCTGCAGGCGTTCAAGAACGAGGAGCCCAAGCTCGCCGCGCTCCGCAAGGCCGCCTACACGGCCGCCCTCGACCCGGTGAACACCCAGCTCGGCTACACCGGCGTCCAGCACTACCTCATGGAGTTCTCCAACGAGCTCGGCCTGGGCACCGGCAACATCACCAGCTACGGCCGGACGGTCTACGCCATCCAGCTCGCGCAGGCCGCCGGCTCCCTCCAGCGCTCCATCGGCACCCACCTGCTCGTCCGGCCCAGCGCCAAGGACGCCGTCTTCGCCCAGCAGTCGGTCGCGTTCAACTCGTACAACTACCTGGAGCAGATCGCCCTCGGCGAGTACAACTCCGGTGGCACCGCCGAGGACGTCGAGCGCCTGAAGAAGGTGATGGCCGGCAAGGCCGCCGCGGGCGAGAAGCAGATGCAGGCCGCGAACGTCACCCTGCCCAAGGGCAAGGACGGCTCGGTCTACACCGGCGCGGCCGGCCTGATCGGCACCGCCGAGGACGCGGACGCGATCCGGGCCCTCGCGGCCAAGGGCATCACCGCCGAGACCTGGATGGCGATCGCCACCGCCAAGTTCGACGGCTACAGCGAGGTCGAGAAGGTCCTCGTCGACAAGGCCGTGGCCGAGGCCACCGACATCTCCTCCGACGCGCAGACCGACGCCTGGGTCACCGGCGCCAGCGTCGTCCTCGCCCTGCTGGCCGCCTTCATCCTCGCCGGGATGATGGCCCGCCAGATGAGCCGCTCGATGCGCGAGCTGCGCACCGCGGCCTTCGGCATCGCCGAGCAGCGCCTGCCGATGCTGGTCGACCAGCTCTCCCGGACCGAGCCGGGCCGGGTCGACACCCGTGTGCAGCCCATCCCGATCGACTCGCAGGACGAGATCGGCGAGGTCGCCCGCGCCTTCGACCAGGTCCACCGCGAGGCCGTCCGGCTCGCCGCCGAGCAGGCCATGCTCCGCGGCAACGTCAACGCGATCTTCACCAACCTGTCGCGCCGCAACCAGTCGCTGATCGAGGGCCAGCTGACCCTCATCACCGACCTGGAGAACAACGAGGCCGACCCGGACCAGCTGGAGAACCTCTTCAAGCTGGACCACCTGGCGACCCGTATGCGCCGCAACGGCGAGAACCTCCTGGTCCTCGCAGGCGAGGAGCCGGGCCGCCGCTGGGACCAGCCGGTCCCGCTGGTCGACGTGCTGCGCGCCGCCTCCTCCGAGGTGGAGCAGTACGAGCGCATCGAGATCGCCGGCGTGCCGGAGGCCGAGATCCACGGCCAGGCCGTGACCGACCTCGTGCACCTGCTCGCCGAGCTGCTGGAGAACGCCACCACCTTCTCCTCCCCGCAGACCAAGGTCCGCGTGACCGCGACCCGTCTCCCCGACGGCCGCGTGATGGTCGAGATCCACGACAAGGGCATCGGCCTCACCGCCGAGGACTTCGCGGACATCAACCACAAGCTGGCGAACCCGCCCACCGTGGACGCGGCCGTCTCCCAGCGCATGGGCCTCTTCGTGGTCGGCCGGCTCTCCGACCGGCACGGCATCCGCGTCCAGCTCCGCCCCTCGGGCGAGCAGGCCGGCACCACCTCGCTGGTCATGCTCCCGGACGCCATCACCCACGGTGGCGGTGGCGAGCAGCCGGTCCAGGACGACTTCACGGTCTCCCAGATCATCCCGCACCAGCAGCAGACCGGCTTCGAGCCCGCGGTCGCCCCGATGCGGACCGCGGCGGAGCTCGGCTTCGACGACTCGCGCTACGAGCAGGAGGGCGAGGGCCGCCAGCTCGACCCGGTCAACCGCTCGCTGATGCGCGAGGAGCGCCGGGCGGCCCTGGAGGCCCAGGTGCAGGGCGGCGACGCGCCGCTCTACGCCGAGGAGGCCGGGTACGGCCAGGAGCACCCGCAGGAGTACGGCCAGGAGCAGGGCTACGGCCAGGAGTACGGCTCCGGGTACGAGCAGCAGGGCCAGGAGTACGCCCAGGAGCAGGCGCAGGAGTACGGCCAGGAGTACGCGCAGGGGTACGAGCAGCAGCCGCAGGACGGCTACGGCTACCCCCAGCAGCAGGGCTACGCGGGCTACGGACAGCAGCCCGAGGGGTACCCGCAGCAGGCGTATGCGGAAGCGTCGTACGGAACCCAGGACGCGCCCCACGCCGGATACGACCAGGCGTTCGAAGGCCAGTCCCACCAGGGCGAGTGGCCCGCGCAGACCTCCTACCAGGGCGCTTTCGACCAGGGTTACCGGCCGGAATCGGAATCTTCCCAGGTCGCTCCCGAACAGGGCCACGACCGCGTAGGCTTCGACCGTCCGGCTCCGGCTCCGAGTCCCGCTCCGGACACCGGCAGCGCACTGACCGACGCCGGTCTGCCGCGCCGCGGCGGTGCCGCCCCGCAGGCGCCCCAGGCGCAGCGGTCCGCGCCGCCGGCCCAGCCCGCGCAGCCGGAGGGGCAGGACGAGCAGAACCAGAACGACGGCTCCGAGGAATGGCGCTCGGCCAACGACGAGCGCTGGGAGCAGGCCAAGAAGCTCCGCGAGCCGAAGGCGGGCGGGGTCACTCCGTCCGGTCTCCCCCGGCGCGTCCCCAAGGCCAACCTGGTCGAGGGCACCGCGGAGCAGACCCCGCAGGGCGGCCCCCAGGTCTCCCGCGCGCCCGAGGACGTCCGGGGCAGGTTGAGCAACCTGCGCCGCGGTGTCCAGCAGGGTCGTACCGCGGGGTCGGACACGAACGGATCGGGCTTCGGCCCGGGTAGTACCTACAACCAGGAGCGTTAGTGTGAGCCCGATGAGCCAGGCGGCGCAGAATCTGAACTGGTTGATCACCAACTTCGTGGACAACACCCCCGGGGTGTCCCACACGGTGGTGGTCTCCGCCGACGGACTCCTGCTGGCCATGTCCGAAGGATTCCCCCGGGACCGTGCCGACCAGCTGGCGGCGGTCGCCTCCGGGCTGACCTCGCTGACCGCGGGCGCCTCCCGGATCTTCGAGGGCGGCGCGGTCAACCAGACCGTGGTGGAGATGGAGCGCGGCTTCCTCTTCATCATGTCGGTCTCGGACGGTTCCTCGCTGGCCGTCCTCGCCCACCCCGAGTCCGACATCGGTCTGGTGGGATACGAGATGGCCCTGCTCGTGGACCGCGCGGGCTCCGTCCTCACCCCGGACCTGCGGGCGGAGCTCCAGGGAAGTCTTCTCAACTAACAGACACACAGTGCGTATCTCGTCACCGCACCGTTAGGGTGCGGTGACGCGGCTCCAAGGGACATGGACCGCGAGGCAGTCGGAGGAGGAGACGTGGGAACACCCCCGGGGGCGAACCCCTACAACGGTTTCGATGCGCATCAGGCGCCGATGGGCGACGCCGCGCAGAACCGGTACAACTTCCCTTCCGCACCCAGCAGACAGGGTGTCCAGCAGCCCTACGGGCAGCCGCAGGCCCAGCCGTCGGCCCCGCGCGCCTCGGGCGGCGCGGGCGCCGGGGGCGGTCACAACCCGCTCGTGCGTCCGTACGCGATGACCGGTGGCCGGACCCGGCCGCGCTACCAGCTCGCCATCGAGGCGCTGGTCAGCACCACGGCCGACCCGTCCCGGCTGCAGGGGCAGTTGCCCGAGCACCAGCGGATCTGCCGGCTCTGCTTCGAGATCAAGTCGGTCGCTGAGATCTCGGCCCTTCTCTCCATTCCCCTCGGCGTCGCCCGAATCCTCGTCGCCGACCTGGCCGAGGCCGGACTCGTCGCCATTCACCAGCCCGGCGGCGACGAAGCCGCCGGCGGTCAGCCAGACGTGACACTGCTCGAAAGGGTGCTCAGTGGACTTCGCAAGCTCTAGCGGCGGCGCGGCCCGTTCAACCACCAGCGCGAAGATCGTGGTGGCGGGTGGCTTCGGCGTGGGCAAGACCACGTTCGTCGGCGCCGTCTCGGAGATCAACCCGCTGCGTACCGAGGCCGTCATGACGTCCGCGTCCGCGGGCATCGACGACCTCACGCACACCGGCGACAAGACGACGACGACTGTCGCCATGGACTTCGGCCGCATCACGCTGGACCAGGACCTGATCCTGTACCTCTTCGGTACGCCGGGCCAGGACCGCTTCTGGTTCATGTGGGACGACCTGGTCCGCGGCGCCATCGGCGCCGTCGTGCTCGTCGACACCCGCCGTCTCGCCGACTGCTTCCCGGCCGTCGACTACTTCGAGAACAGCGGCCTGCCCTTCGTCATCGCCCTCAACGGCTTCGACGGCAACCAGCCGTACACCCCCGACGAGGTCCGCGAGGCCCTCCAGATCGGGCCGGACACCCCCATCATCACCACCGACGCCCGCCACCGCGGGGACGCCAAGAGCGCGCTCATCACCCTGGTGGAGCACGCGCTCATGGCCCGCCTGCGGTAACCGTCCCGACGGGCTCGGCGGCAGCACCGCCACGGGAAAGGGCCCCCGCTCCTTCGAGGAGCGGGGGCCCTTTCCCGTGTGCCAGGGGCGTCAGCGCCAGCTGTGCGGGGCGCGGAAGCCGCCCTCGCGCTCCAGACGGCGCCAGCCGGCCGGGGTGCGGGAGTGGTGGGCGGCGGCCGGCTCGGGCTGCGAGGCGGCACGGGCGAGCAGGACCGCGGTGATGGCGGCCAGCTCCTCGGGGTCGGCGTGGCCCTTCTCGACGCGGAGAAGGTTGGCCGTGGCAGGCGTGGTCACTTCGTGGACTCCTTGTGCCGGGTCTTACTGAGGCGGGTTGCCGTGCTTGCGGGACGGCAGGTCGGCGTGCTTGGTGCGGAGCATGGCGAGGGACCGGATGAGCACCTGGCGGGTGTCGGCGGGGTCGATGACGTCATCGACGAGACCGCGCTCGGCCGCGTAGTACGGGTGCATCAGCTCGGCCTTGTACTCCTTGACCATGCGGGTGCGCATGGCCTCGGGGTCCTCGGCCTCCGCGATCTGCTTGCGGAAGATCACGTTGGCGGCGCCCTCGGCGCCCATGACCGCGATTTCGTTGGTGGGCCAGGCGTACGTCAGGTCGGCGCCGATGGACTGGGAGTCCATGACGATGTAAGCGCCGCCGTAGGCCTTGCGCAGGATCAGTGAGATCCGGGGCACGGTCGCGTTGCAGTACGCGTACAGCAGCTTCGCGCCGTGGCGGATGATTCCACCGTGCTCCTGGTCGACGCCCGGGAGGAAGCCGGGGACGTCCAGAAGGGTGATGATCGGGATGTTGAAGGCGTCGCACATCTGGACGAAGCGCGCGGCCTTCTCGGAGGCCTCGATGTCGAGGACGCCGGCCAGGGACTGCGGCTGGTTGGCGACGATGCCGACGACCTGGCCGTCGAGGCGGGCGAGGGCGCAGATGATGTTGCGCGCCCAGCGCTCGTGGATCTCCAGGTAGTCGCCCTCGTCGACGAGCTCCTCGATGACCTTGTGCATGTCGTACGGGCGGTTGCCGTCGGCGGGCACGAGGTCGAGCAGGACGTCGGAGCGGCGGTCGGCCGGGTCCTCGGAGGCGGCGGTCGGCGGGTTCTCGCGGTTGTTCTGCGGGAGCATCGACAGGAGGTAGCGGACCTCGGCGATGCAGGTCTCCTCGTCGTCGTACGCGAAGTGCGCGACGCCGGAGGTCTCGGCGTGCACGTCGGCGCCGCCGAGGCCGTTCTGGGTGATCTCCTCGCCGGTGACCGCCTTGACGACGTCCGGGCCGGTGATGAACATCTGCGAGGTCTCGCGGACCATGAAGACGAAGTCGGTGAGGGCGGGGCTGTAGGCCGCGCCGCCGGCGCACGGGCCGAGCATCACGCTGATCTGCGGGATGACGCCCGAGGCACGGGTGTTGCGCTGGAAGATGCCGCCGTAGCCGGCGAGGGCGGAGACGCCCTCCTGGATGCGGGCGCCGGCGCCGTCGTTCAGGGAGACCAGCGGGGCACCGGCCGCGATGGCCATGTCCATGATCTTGTGGATCTTGGTGGCGTGCGCCTCGCCGAGGGCGCCGCCGAAGATCCGGAAGTCGTGGGCGTAGACGAAGACCGTGCGGCCCTCGACCGTGCCCCAGCCGGTGATGACGCCGTCGGTGTAGGGCTTCTTGGCCTCCAGGCCGAAGCCCTGGGCGCGGTGGCGGCGGAGCTGCTCGACCTCGTTGAAGGAACCCGGGTCGAGGAGCAGCTCGATGCGCTCGCGCGCGGTCAGCTTGCCCTTCGCGTGCTGGGCCTCGGTCGCGCGCTCGCTGGGGCCGGCCAGCGCCTGCTCGCGCAGGACGTGCAGTTCGGCGACGCGGCCACGTGCGTCGGTGGGCTCGCTCGGGATCTCGTCGACAAGGGTCATGTACCGACCCTACGAACTCGACCAAGGAAACCCCGCCGTCGACTCCGTACAGTCTCGCGTGTCGATTCCTGGCGGGGACGGACAGAACCCGGGGGACCCCGGAGCGAGTCCACAGCCGGAGGCCCCCTTTGCTTGTGGGGATACCACAAAAGCAGAGCGCGGGCCCCCGCCGTTCGGGGGACCCGCGCGCCGTGCGCCGGTGTCGGTCAGCAGCCGCCGCAGTTGTAGAAGGTCACGTCCCAGTGGTTCCCCTCGTCGGCGTAGACGTTACCGGCGCCGGAACGCCACTGCGGGGCACCGTCGCCCCGCACGCCGATGTAGGTGAACGTGTTCTTCACGTAGTTCGTGACGCAGGTGCCCTTGGCGAAGTCGAGCTTGTACCCGTTCCAGTGCGAGTAGGTGCCGCCCGCGTGGCCGGTCTCGGTGCCTCCGGTGATGTTGAGGGCGCAGCCGCTGGCGCTCCTGAGGGTCTGGGCCCCCTGGGCGGTGGCGAGGTTGAGCTGCTCGAAGGAGGTGCAGGTGGGGTTGGAGCGGTCGGAGCAGCCCCCGGACGAGGACCAGGTGATGCCGGAGGAGCGGAACATCGAGGTCGCGGTGGCGTGGCTGATCTTGGTGACCGCGTGGGCGTCGCCCGCGGTGGTGAGGGCGCCGAAGCCGGGGGCGAAGAGGGCCCCCAGGACGAGGGCGACGGCGGTGAGGACGGAACGGAGCTTCACGGGGGGTGCCTCCTGCGGATGACCGTGACGGGTGGGGACGGTGGTGCAGGTGGTGCTCGTCGCGCAGGGAGATGGTGCCGCAGTTCTACGCGCGTCCGCCAGAGGGCGTCAGGGAAGGCGCGCGAGCCGGCGGGGCGGCCCGGCGCGGGGCCGTTCGGATGAACCTTCGCGAGAGATGTTGAAAGTTGAACGGAATGGGGTTACAGTCGTTCTCGTTGAAGGTTCAACAACACCCCGCCTTCGACACCACCCCCGAGAAGGAGCACGTCATGGGTCTCTTCGGCCGCAAGACCACCGAGTCCGCCACCGCCACCGCCACCCTCCCCGTGGACCCGGCCCTGGCCGCCCTGACCGGCGACTACACCATCGACGCCGCGCACAGCAGCATCGGCTTCACCGTCCGCCACGCGATGGTCACCAACGTCCGCGGCTCCTTCGGCGAGCACGAGGGCACCCTGAGGCTGAACGGCTCCGACCCGGCCGCCTCCGCCGCCTCCATCGACGTCAGGATCGCCTCCGTCGACACCGGCATCGGCGACCGCGACAACCACCTGCGCAGCGGCGACTTCTTCGACGCCGAGCAGTTCCCGCTCATGACCTTCCGCTCGACCGAGGCCGCGCAGCTGGGCGGCGACAAGTACCGCATCACCGGCGACCTGACCATCAAGGACGTCACCAAGCCGCTCTCCATCGACCTGGAGTTCAACGGCACCGCCACCGACCCGTACGGCAACCAGCGCGTCGGCTTCGAGGGCTCCGCCGAGATCCTCCGCTCCGAGTGGGGCCTCACCTGGAACGCGGCCCTGGAGACCGGTGGCGTCATGGTCAGCGACAAGGTGAAGCTGAACTTCGACATCTCCGCCATCAAGAACGCCGCCTGACCCTCCCCGCAGGCTCCGGACACGAGCGCGCCCGCCCTCCGCCCCACGGCGGACGGCGGGCGCTCGGCGTTCCGGCTCCCGGCTTCCGGCTTCCGGCACTCGGCTTCCGGCACTCGGCTTCCGTGCCCGACGCCGTTGTCAGAGGCGGCCGTTAGCGTCGGCGGCATGGAGATCCGCATCGACAGTGCCGTGCTCACCGAAGCCGTCGAGTGGGCCGCGCGCGTCCTGCCCGCCCGCTCCCCCATGCCCGTCCTCGGCGGCCTGCTCCTGGAGGCGTCGCAGGACGGCCGGCTGAGCGTCTTCGGACTCGACCACGAGGCCTCGGCCCGCGTGGAGGTCGAGGCGGAGACCGTGGTGCCGGGCCGCGCGCTGGTGCTCGGCCGGCGGCTGCTCGACATCTGCAAGGTGCTGCCGCGCGGCCGGACCGCGCTCGCCGTCGAGGACGCCCGGCTCTCGGTCACCTCCGGCGACGTCCGCTTCGGCCTCTCCCTGCTGCCGCTCGACGCCCACCCTGCCGCCCCGGCGCTCCCGCCGGTCCTCGGCGAGGTCGACGGCGCGGCCTTCGCGGAGGCGGTCGGCCAGGTCACGGCTGCGGCCGGACGGGACGACTCGCTGCCGGTCCTCACCGGGATACGGCTCGCACTGGACGGTCCCGTGATGACCCTCGCCGCCACCGACCGCTACCGCTACGCGGTCCGCACCCTGGAGTGGCACCCCGGCGCCGGCGCGGTCCCCGCGGCCGGTGCCGACGTGGTCGTCCCGGCCCGCCGCCTCGCCGAGACCGCCCGCTCCCTGGCGGGCGCCGGCCGGACCCGGATCGGACTCGACGCGCACTCCATCGGCTTCGAGCGGGCCGGCCTGCGCACCACCGCCCGGCTGCTCGACGGGCGGCTCCCCCGCCACGACAAGCTCTTCGCCCTCGGCGACCACGCCGTGGCGGTCACCGGCCGGGCCGCGCTGGTCGAGGCCGTGAAGCGGGTCGCGGTAGTCGCCGAGGGCGACAGTCCGGTGCAGCTCGCCTTCGACGGGACCGCCCTGAGGCTCCGGGCCGGCTACGAGGACGACGTCGCCTCCCAGCGGCTGCCCGCGGCGCTCGACGGCGCCGAGGCCCTGACGGTGGCCTTCAACCCCGGCTATCTGCTGGACGCCCTGACCCGCTTCACCGCCGAGGACGTCCGTCTCCACCTCCTCGGCCCGGGCCAGCGCGCCCTCCTCACCGACGGCCCCGGCGACCACCACCGCCACCTGCTGATGTCGGTGAAGCCGCTGGTCTGAGGGGTGTCGGCGGACGCTTCAGAAGCCTCCGCCGCCGTCGAAGCCGCCGCCGCCCCCGAAGTCGCCGCCGCCGAAGCCGCCCCCGCCGCCGAAGTCGCCCCCGAAGTCGCCGCCGCCGCCGAAGTCGTCGCCCTGGAAGTCCGGGCCGCCGTACTCGGAGGCGTAGGCGGGGGTGGAGAGCGCGGAGCCGAGGAGGGTTCCCACGAGGAGGCCGGGGAGGAGGCCGCCGCCGAAGTAGCCGCCCGCCCAGGGGCCGTAGGCCGGGCCCGCCTCCCAGTAGGGGCGGCGGCCGGAGTCGGTCTCGACGGTGCGGGCGTGCGGGTCCTCGCCGTCGTCGAGGCGGGCCGCGTCGGCGGCGCAGACCGGCACCTCCCGGGAGGCTCCGCCGGCCGGCGTCCAGGTGCGGTCCCCGGTGGAGGGGCCGTGGCGCGGGTCGAAGAAGCACGGGGGGCGGCGCTCGGGCAGCGGGCGTGAGCCGCGGCGGGCGTCCAGGACCGCCAGCGCGTAGCGGCCGTCCTCCAGGGCCTGGGTGACGCCCCGTACGTCGTGCGGCCGGGCGGCGGAGCCCATCAGCGACTTCGCCCGGTCGTAGGAGTCCAGGGCCTGTTCGTAGTCGGCGCGCATCGCCTCGTCGGCGCCGCGCTCGGCGGGGTGGAAGTCGAGCCGCTCCAGCTCCTCGCCGAAGGCGGTGATGTCCTCGTCGACGACGACCCGGAGCCGGTCCAGGGCGGCCCGCTCCTCCGCCTCCTTCCGCTTCCGCCGGCCGCGCACCACGGCGTAGGCGCCCGCCCCGCCGGCGACGGCGACCGCGCCGAGGGTGACGAGGCCGGCGACCGGCACGCCGGAGCCGGAGGAGGCGCCTCCCCAGGCGTCCGGCGCGGTGCCGCGCATGGCCGGGAGGGCCTGGTCGGCGAAGGCGTTCAGCTCGGTGGCGGCGTCGGTGCCGGGCCGGGTGACGGTGGCGACCATGTTCTCCACCGCGCCCGCCGACAGCACCCGGGTGTCCGCCTTCGCGTCGAAGCGGTCGCCGAGCCGCACGGCGTACACGCCGGCGAGGCCGGTCTGCTCGCGCAGGTTGTCGATGAGGCCCTGGGGCGGGTACTCCGCGCCCTCCGGCAGGACCGCCACGAAGAGCGGCTTGTCCGCATCGACGATCCGCTGCGCGAGGGCGGCCGCATCGGCCTTCGAGAGCTGGTCGGCGGCGCCCGGGTCCACGTAGACCGGGCCCTCTCTCAGCGCGGCGCCCGCGTCCGGGACGCCGGTGGCCCTGGCGCCCGCCGACGCGGGGGCCAGGGCCAGGAGCAGCAGGAGGATCAGCCCGGCGAGGGCCGACCACACCGATATCGCCCTGGTCCTCATGGTTCGAAATTACCCGAACGGGATCGAACTAGACATACCTGGCGTATGTCGGTCTCATTCGGCGGGGTCGACCCCGGCCCGCAGCAGACCGTAGGTGAAGGCGTCCTCGATGGCCTGCCAGGAGGCGGCGATCACGTTCTCGCCGACGCCGACGGTGGCCCACTCGGTGTTGCCGTCGCTCGTGGTGACGAGGACCCGGGTGGTGGACTCGGTGCCGTGCCGGCCTTCGAGGATGCGGACCTTGTAGTCGACCAGCTCGAACTTGGCGAGCTGCGGGTAGATCCGCTCCAGGGCGACCCGCAGGGCGCGGTCGAGGGCGTTGACCGGGCCGTTGCCCTCGGCGGTCGCGAGCATCCGCTCGCCCTTGGCCCAGAGCTTGACGGTGGCCTCGTTGGCGTGGGTGCCGTCGGGGCGGTTCTCGGTGATGGCCCGCCAGGACTCGGTGCGGAAGTAGCGGCGGGCCCGCCCCTCGGCCTCGGCCCTGAGCAGCAGTTCGAAGGAGGCGTCGGCCGCCTCGTAGGTGTACCCCTGGAGCTCGCGCTCCTTGACCCGCTCGACGACCCGGGCGACGAGGGCGCGGTCGCCGCCGAGGTCGACGCCGAGCTCCTTGCCCTTGAGCTCGATGGAGGCGCGGCCCGCCATGTCGGAGACGAGCATCCGCATGGTGTTGCCGACCAGCTCGGGGTCGATGTGCTGGTAGAGGTCGGGGTCGACCTTGATGGCGGAGGCGTGCAGTCCGGCCTTGTGGGCGAAGGCGGAGACGCCCACGTACGGCTGGTGGGTGGAGGGGGTGAGGTTGACGACCTCGGCGATGGCGTGCGAGATCCGGGTCATCTCGGCGAGGGCGCCGTCGGGCAGCACCTTCTTGCCGTACTTGATCTCCAGGGCGGCGACGACCGGGAAGAGGTTGGCGTTGCCGACCCGCTCGCCGTAGCCGTTGGCGGTGCACTGGACGTGGGTGGCGCCGGCGTCGACGGCGGCGAGGGTGTTGGCGACGGCGCAGCCGGTGTCGTCCTGGGCGTGGATGCCGAGCCGGGCGCCGGTGTCGGCGAGGACGGTGGCGACGACGGCCTGGACCTGGGCGGGGAGCATGCCGCCGTTGGTGTCGCAGAGGATGACGACGTCGGCGCCGGCCTCGTGCGCGGCGCTGACGACGGCCTTGGCGTAGGCGGGGTTCGCCTTGTAGCCGTCGAAGAAGTGCTCGCAGTCGACGAAGACGCGGCGGCCCTGGGCGCGCAGGTGGGCGACGGTGTCGCGGACCATCTCCAGGTTCTCGTCGAGCGTGGTGCGCAGGGCCAGTTCGACGTGCCGGTCGTGGGACTTGGCCACCAGGGTGATCACCGGGGCGCCGGAGTCGAGCAGCGCCTTGACCTGCGGGTCGTCGGCGGCGCTGCCGCCGGCCCTGCGGGTGGCGCCGAAGGCGACGAGCTGCGCGTGCTGGAAGGTGATCTCCTGGCGGGCGCGGGCGAAGAACTCGGTGTCCCGCGGGTTGGCGCCGGGCCAGCCGCCTTCGATGAAGCCGACGCCGAACTCGTCGAGGTGCCGGGCGATGGTCAGCTTGTCCGCGACGGTGAGGTTGATGCCCTCACGCTGGGCTCCGTCGCGGAGCGTCGTGTCGAAGACGTGGAAGCTGTCGTCGGCCGGGCCGGCGCCCGGACGGGGGCTCTCGCCGTTCTCGGTGGTCATGACTGTGTTGGCTCCTGTCGGATGTGGCTCCGGAAGGTATGGATCCACTTGCCCCCATTCTCACGCGCCGTCCGTCTCCGGCGTGGGTGGGGCCGGAAAACGAAAAAACCCCTCGCGGGTGCGAGAGGTCTGCGCGCGGGTCTGGGGCACGGTGGCCGCCGCCGCGGGGGTGGGGTCCCGGGGTTCAGCGGTCACTGCGGACCGGCGCGCTGCTGCCGATAATCATCGTGGTAGCAAGCACGCCCGCAGTCTGCCACAGGCCCGCGCGGTTCAGGACGCGGATCTCACGATGCGGAATCCACGGCGGTCTCCTTCCGGACCGGGGGCACGGGACCCGGTCCGGGGGCCCCGGTTCCGCCGGTGGCGCCCACCCGGGCGAGGTCGATGTCGCGGGTCTCCCGCATCGTCAGGTAGACGATCAGCGAGACGGCCGCGCACCCCGCCACGTACCAGGCGAAGCCGGATTCGACGCCGGCGTTCTTGAACCAGAGGGCGACGTACTCGGCGGTGCCGCCGAAGAGCGCGTTGGCGATCGCGTAGGGCAGGGCGACGCCGAGGGCGCGGATGCCGGTGGGGAAGAGCTCGGCCTTCACGCAGGCGTTGATCGAGGTGTAGCCGGTGACGACGAGCAGCGCGAGGAGCGAGAGGCCGAGGGCGGGCCAGAAGGAGTCGGCGCGCTTCAGCATCGTGAGGATCGGGACGGTCAGGACGGTGGAGCCGACGGCGAAGGTGACGAGGAGGGGCCGGCGGCCGATCCGGTCGGAGAGCCGGCCGGCGAGCGGCTGGAGGCAGGCGAAGACGATCAGGGCGCAGAAGGAGACGAGGGTGGCGGTCTGCTTCGGCAGCCCGGCGCTGTTGGAGAGGTACTTGGTGAGGTAGGTGGTGTACGTGTAGTAGGCCACCGTGCCGCCCATGGTGAGGGCGACGACGAGGAAGGCCTCGCGCCGGTGGTCCCAGAGCGCGCGCAGGGTGCCCTGTCGGCCGGGGGCCACGCCGGCGTCGGCGGTCTCCTCGTACACCTCGGTCTCCAGCATGTTCCGCCGCAGGTAGAAGACGACGGCGGCGCCGAGGGCGCCGATCACGAAGGGGATGCGCCAGCCCCAGGAGTGCAGGGCCTCGGTGGACATCGTCTGCTGGAGGACGAGCAGGAGGCCGAGGCCGAGGACCTGCCCGGCGGTCATGGAGACGTACTGGAAGCTGGAGGCGAAGCCGCGGTGGCCGGGGGCGGAGGCCTCGGTGAGGTAGGTGGCGCTGGCGGCGTACTCGCCGCCGACGGAGAGGCCCTGGAGGAGGCGGGCGACGAGGAGGACGGCGGCACCGCCGTAGCCCGCGACGGCGTGGGTGGGGGCGACGGCGATGAGCAGCGCCGAGGCGGACATCAGGGTGACGGTGAGGGTGAGCGCGGCCTTGCGGCCCTTCCGGTCGCCGACCCGGCCGAGGAGCCAGCCGCCGACGGGGCGCATGAAGAAGCCGACGGCGAAGATGCCGGCGGTGTTCATGAGTTTGGCGGTGTCGTCGCCCTCGGGGAAGAAGGCGCCCGCGAAGTAGACGGCGAAGCTGGCGTACACGAACCAGTCGAACCACTCGACCATGTTCCCGGCCGAGCCGATCCAGATCTTCTTCCAGTGATCTCGTCCCATGGCCCGGAACCGTGCCGGAGCGCCCCCGCGGCGGACAAGGGTGCAGGGGGCAACGATCGGGAGTACTTGCGTGCGTTACGGTCGCGGAATCAGGGTTTCGTCGATGAACTCCCGCACCTGGGCCAGGACTTCGCCCCGTCCCGTGCCGGGGATCCCGACGGCGACGTGCACGCTGAAGCCGTCGAGGAGGGCGCGCGTGCGGGCGGCGAAGCGGTCCGCGTCGACGGGGCGGAAGGCGCCGCGCGAGACGCCCTCGGCGAGGATCGCGACGAGGTCCCGGTGCCAGGCGAGCTCGATGGCGGCCTGGCGGGCGCGGGCGTCGTCGTCGGCGTTCTGCGACCGGTTCCAGACCTCCAGCCAGAGCGTCCAGTGCGGGTCGCGCGGCCCGGTGGGCACGTACAGGTCCACGTAGCCGTCGAGCCGCTCGCGGGGGCTGCCGGGGCCGGAGAGCAGCGCGCCCCGCTCGGCCCCGAGCCGGCCCTCGCTCCACTCCAGCGTCTGGAGCAGCAGCTCGTCCTTGGTGCGGAAGTAGTAGAGGAGGTGACCGCTGCTCATCCCGACCTGCCGGCCGAGTCCGGCCATGGTCAGCCCGTCGAGCCCCCGCGCGGCGACGGTGTCCATCGCCGCCGCGAAGACGTCCTCGCGGGGCGGGGCCGCCTGGTTGCGGCGGCGGGGGGCGGGGGCCTGGTTGCTGCGCTGACTCACTCGTACGTTCTACAGGATGGCGCCGGACGGACCCCCGCCCGAGCGGTCGGTCAGACGGCCGGCTGCTGCTGGGTGATGCAGTGGATGCCGCCGCCGGCCGCGAAGATCGTGCGGGCGTCGACCAGGACGACCTCGCGGTCCGGGAAGAGCCGGCGGAAGATCTCGGCGGCGAGCTCGTCGTGCGGGTCGTCGAAGGCGCACAGGATGACGGCGCCGTTGCAGAGGTAGTGGTTGATGTAGGAGTAGTCGACCCAGTCGCCCTCCTCGTCCTTGAGGACGGTGGGGGCGGGCACCTCGATGACCTCCAGGGGGCGGCCCTGGGCGTCGGTCCGGGCGCGGAGCAGGTCCACGTAGAGCCGGGAGCGCTCGTAGTCGGGGTGGCGGGGGTCCTGCTGGCTGTGGACGAGGACGGTGCCGGGGCGGGCGAAGGCGGCGACGATGTCGACGTGGCCCTGGGTGCCGTACATGCCGTAGTCGCCGGCGAGGCCGTGCGGGAGCCAGATCGCCCGGGTGGTGCCGAGCCGGTCGTGGATCTCCCGCTCGACCTCCTCGCGGGTCCACTCGGGGTTGCGGCCGGAGCCGAGCTGGACGGTGTCGGTGAGCAGCACGGTGCCCTCGCCGTCGACGTGGAGGCCGCCGCCCTCGTTCACCAGGGAGCTGCTCCGCACGGGGACGCCGGCGACGCCGGCGACGTGGCGGGCGATCTGCGAGTCGTGCTCCCAGCGCGCCCAGTCCTGGGCGCCCCAGCCGTTGAACACCCAGTCCACGGCGGCGAGGGAGGTGCCGTCGGTGACGAAGGTGGGGCCGATGTCCCGCATCCAGGCGTCGTCGAGCTCGTGCTCGACCAGCTCGACGTCGTCGCCGAGGAGGGCGCGGGCGCCCTCGCGGTCGCCGGGGGCGACCACCATCGTCACCGGCTCGAAGCGGCGGACGGCGCGGGCCACGGCGGCCCAGGCCCCGCGGGCCGCGGCCAGCTCCTCCTCGTCGGTGAAGGTGGGGTTGGGGCTGGGCCAGGCCATCCAGGTCCGCTCGTGCGGGGTCCACTCGGCGGGCATGCGGTACGCGGTCATGGGCGTGGTCCTCGGGGAGGTTGGCGGCTGTTCGGGGGGACGGGCTCGTGGCGGTCGGTCGCACGTCGTGCACCCGCTGTTTGAGTGACACTCTAAATGTTGAGAAGGAGTCTTCCAAGGATTGACGGGCAGTACTGGCCCACGTCACATTGAGCAGCACTCAAAAACTTCCCCGACCGCTTCCCCGGAGGTCCCATGGCGATCGAACAGCGCGGAGTCGACACCATCCCCGAGGCCGAACGCACCAGCGGCCCCCGCGACCTCGTCGCGATCCTGCTCGGCTCCAACCTCTGCCTGGGGGTGATCGTCTTCGGCTGGCTGCCCGTCTCCTTCGGGCTCGGCCTGTGGGGCTCGGTGACCTCCGTGGTCGCCGGCACCGTCGCGGGCGTCGCCGTCACCGCCCCGCTGGCGCTGGTGTCCCTGCGCACCGCCACCAACCTCTCCACCTCCTCCGGCGCCTTCTTCGGCGTCCGCGGCCGGCTCGTCGGCTCGGTGGTGGGGCTGCTGCTCTCCCTCGGCTACACCGCCCTGACCCTCTGGATCGGCGGCGACGTCATGGTGGGCACCCTCGCCCGCCTGACCGGCCTCTCCACCGGCGACGGAACGCACGCCGCCGTCTACGCGCTGCTCGCGGCCTGCACGGTGGTGGGCGCCGTGTACGGCTACCGGCTGCTGCTCCGGCTCAGCAAGGCGCTCGCGGTCGGCATGACCGTCCTGCTCGCGGTGGGCCTGTTCGCCTACGCCGGGGACTTCACCGCCGCGCCCGTGCCGGACACCCCGTACCTGCTCGGCTCCTTCTGGCCGACCTGGATGCTCTCGGCGGTCGCCGCCGGCCTCAGCGGCCCGGTCGCCTTCATCACCCTGCTCGGCGACTACACCCGGTACGTCTCCCCCGCCCGGCACAGCGCCCGGACGGTCTGGCGCGCCACCTGTCTCGGGCTCCTCGTCGGCCTGCTGGTGCCGCAGCTCTTCGGCACGTTCACGGCGCTCGCCGCGCGCGCCGGGCTCGACTACGCCGGACCGCTGGTCGCCGCCTCCCCCGGCTGGTACCTGGTCCCGCTGCTGATCGCCGCCACCGCGGGATCGGTCGGCAACGCCGGTCTGATGCTGTACTCGATGGGCCTCGACCTGGACGCGATCCTGCCCCGGGCCACCCGCGCCCGGGCCACCCTCGTGGTGGCGGCGGTCGCCACCGGCTTCGTCTTCCTCGGGCACTTCGCCTCGGACGCCCAGTCGGCGATGACCTCGTTCGTGCTGCTCCTGACGGCGATCGGCACCCCGTGGGCGGTCATCACGCTCATCGGACACCTGCGCTGCCGGGGCGCGTACGACCCCGAGGCGCTCCAGGTCTACAACCGGCGCTCACGGGGCGGGATCTACTGGTACGCGGCCGGCTGGCACCCGCGCGCCACCGCCTCCTGGGCGCTCGGCGCGGGAGTGGGGCTCGCCGCCGTCTCGACCCCGCTGTACGAGGGCCCGCTGCTCGCCCTGACCGGCGGGATCGACTGCAGCTTCGTGCTGTCCGGGCTCACCGGCGGTCTGCTGTACGCGGTCCTCACCCCGGCGCCGGAACGCGACGCGCCCGGGACGGAGGCCGTCCCGGGCGCACTGGTCGACTGACCGGGGTCACTTGCCCAGCTGGTGGATCCAGCCGTGGGTGTCCTCGGCCTTGCCGGTCTGGATCGCGAGCAGGGCCTCGCGCAGCTTCATCGTGACCTCGCCGGGCTCGCCGTCCGACTGCTTCCACTCGCCGCGGGCCGACTTGACCGTGCCGACGGGGGTGATGACGGCGGCGGTGCCGCAGGCGAAGACCTCGGTGAGGCTGCCGTTCGCGGAGTCCTCCTGCCACTGGTCGATGGAGACGCGGGTCTCCTCCGCCTCGTAGCCGAGGTCACGGGCGACCTGGAGGAGGGAGTCACGGGTGATGCCCGCGAGCAGCGAACCGGTGAGGGTGGGGGTGACGATCTTGTTCCCGTACACGAAGTACAGGTTCATGCCGCCCAGCTCCTCGACCCACTTGTGCTCGACGGCGTCGAGGTAGGCGACCTGGATGCAGCCCTTCTCGGCGGCCTCGGCCTGGGCGAGCAGCGAGGCGGCGTAGTTGCCGCCGGTCTTGGCGTCGCCGACGCCGCCGGGGACGGCGCGGACGCGGTCCTCGGAGGCCCAGATCGCGACCGGCTTGACGCCGTCCGGGAAGTAGGCGCCGGCCGGGGAGGCGATGACGACGAAGAGGTACTCGTTGGCCGGGCGGACGCCGAGACCGACCTCGGTGGCGATCATGAAGGGGCGCAGGTAGAGGGACTCCTCGCCGCCGTGCGGCGGGACCCACGCCTCGTCCTGGCGGACCAGGGCGTCGCAGGCCTCGATGAAGGTCTCGACCGGGAGCTCCGGCATGCCGAGCCGGCGGGCGGAGTACTGGAAGCGGCGGGCGTTGGCGTCCGGCCGGAAGGAGGCGACCGAGCCGTCCGGACGGCGGTAGGCCTTCAGGCCCTCGAAGATCTCCTGCGCGTAGTGGAGGACGCTGGTCGCCGGGTCGAGGGAGAGCGGGCCGTACGGCACGAGCTGGCCGTCGTGCCAGCCGCGGCCCTCGGTCCAGCGGATGGTGACCATGTGGTCGGTGAAGTGGCGGCCGAATCCCGGGTTGACCAGGATCGCCTCGCGCTCCGCGGCGGACAGCGGGCTGGAGGAGGGCTTGAGCTCGATCGAGGGCTTGGTCATGAGTGCGTGTCCTTCACCGGTTGTGTGGGTCGGACCGCGCCCACGGCGTGCCCGCATGCCACGGCCCCACGTTCGATTATCGCTCGGGGGGGCCGGTGGGCGAAACGGGTGTACGCGGCGCGGGTGTGCGCGATCCGGCGAAAGGGGGGGGTCAGAGGGGCCCGGCGCCCCGCGGTCGCGTACGACGAAGCAGCCGCCGGGCGTCTGGGAGACCCGGCGGCTGCTCTGTGGTGTCAGTGGCGCGCGCGGGTCAGCTCGCTACTCGCGCGGCGAGCGCGTCGCCGATCTCGTCCGTCGTGCGGACGGCGGCGCCCCGCTCGGTGAGGTCGGCCTCGACGGCCGCCTCGACCCGGGCGGCCTCGGCCTCGTGACCGAGGTGGCGCAGGAGGAGGGCGACGGAGAGGACGGTGGCCGTGGGGTCGGCCTTGCCCTGGCCCGCGATGTCCGGCGCGGAGCCGTGGACCGGCTCGAACATGGACGGGAAGTCGCGGCTCGGGTTGATGTTGCCCGAGGCGGCGACGCCGATGCCGCCGGAGACGGCCGCGGCGAGGTCGGTGATGATGTCGCCGAACAGGTTGTCGGTGACGATCACGTCGAAGCGGGCCGGGTCGGTGACGAGGAAGATCGTCGCGGCGTCGACGTGCAGGTAGTCCGTGGTGACCTCGGGGAACTCCCCGGCGACCCGGTTGAAGACGTCCGTCCACAGGTGGCCGGCGAAGGTCAGCACGTTGTTCTTGTGGACCAGCGTCAGCTTCTTGCGCGGGCGGGCCTGGGCGCGGGCGAAGGCGTCCCGGACCACGCGCTCGACGCCGAAGGCGGTGTTGACCGAGACCTCGGTGGCGACCTCGTGCTCGGTGCCCTTGCGGATGGTGCCGCCGTTGCCCGTGTACGGGCCCTCGGTGCCCTCGCGGACGACGACGAAGTCGATCGCGGGCTGGCCGGCGAGCGGGGTCGCGACGCCGGGGAGCAGCTTCGAGGGGCGCAGGTTGACGTGGTGGTCGAAGGCGAAGCGCAGCTTCAGGAGGAAGCCGCGCTCCAGGACGCCGGACGGGACCGAGGGGTCGCCGATCGCACCGAGCAGGATGGCGTCGTGCTTCTTGAGGGAGTCCAGGTCGGCGTCGGTGAGGGTCTCACCGGTGGCGTGGTAGCGCCGGGCGCCGAAGTCGTACTCCTCGGTCTCCAGCTTCACGTCCTGGGGAAGCGCGGCCGCGAGGACCTTGAGGCCCTGGGCCACGACCTCCTGGCCGATGCCGTCGCCGGGAATGACTGCGAGATTGATGCTGTGAGACATGGCGGCACCCTACTCTTCGTCCCATCGTCTGACACGCATCGTCCACCATGTGGACGAACGGACAGCGCGGCGGACGGGTCAGTGGCCGGTGGAGCCGCCGTTGTCGCGCCGGTCGAGGGCGCGCTGGAGGGCGGCGGCGGCGTTCTGCCGGGCCTCGTCGCTGGGACGGGTGGCGGAGTGGCGGACGCGGGGGGCGGTCTGAGCGGCCATGGGGGATCGACTCCTTGAGATCAGTGGTGATCCGGAACGTGCGGAGATCAGCTGCGATCGGGAGATCAGTGATGATCGAAGGCGCCGGAAGGAGACGGGGAGCGTCGCCGCAGGGGTTGCCTGCACGGGGCGTCGCGCTCTCGACCGCCATTCGCTGATGAAGCGAGACGTTCGGCTTCTACAAAGCTAGGGCAGGGACCCTCATCTGTCTCCACAATTACTCGGACTTCCTACTATCTGAGACGGCACCCCCCGTCCGGCCCCCGGCGAGCCGGACGGGGCGGCCGGGTCCTGGTCCCGGACCGCCGGCCTCTTCGACGACCGCCGGACGCCCGCCGTCCACGGCGACCAGGGCCGGGAGGTGGAGTCCCCGGCCCCCTCGGCCGGTTCGTCTGCCGCCGGTCCCGCACCACGGCGCTGCGCCGGGAGTACCGCCGCGAGGCCGTCGGCGGCCGGCGACGGGAGAAGGTCCTCGCGGAGCTGGAGCCCGAGGGCTGGGAACCGTGCGGCGAGTGGCTGGTGTACGGCTGCTCCCAGCGGCCGTACGCGGCGACGTCGGGCCCCGCGGGCGCCCTGGAGGCCGGCCCGCCGCCCCGCACCGGTGGCTCCTCCCCGGCCGGCGCGGCAGGGCCGTCCTCGCGGTCTGGACCGTGCCGGCCGGCGGCGCGACGGCGGCGTGCTCGGCACCGGCGGGCCCGCGGTCACCACCGCGCCGGCCTCCGCCCTCTCCGCCGTCGTGGCCTCCCGGCCGGAGACGGCCACGGGCCGGGTCGGGCGGTCCCGCTCCCGACGCCGCGCGCGCCTCACACCACGTCGCCGTCCCGCCAGTCGAAGACCAGCGGGGCGGCGGCGTCCGGCGGCCCCGCGGCGCCGGCCGCGCGGACCAGGACGCTCCCCTCCTCCTCCGGGAGCCGCCGGGTCCCCCCGGGGCCCAGCACCTCGATCCGCCCTTCCCAGACCCGCCAGCCGCGCCCCCGGTAGAGCGCGGCGCCCTCGTCGGAGGCGGAGAGCGCGCCGAAGGCGTGGGTGGCGTCGATCACCGGCTCCAGGGCGTCCATCACGGCGCCGCCGAGCCCCCGTCGGCGGACGTCGGCCCGGACGGCGACCGCTTCCACGTACCCGATCCGGTACGAGCGTCCGCGGTGCAGCACCCGGCGCTGGACGACCGCCCCGTGCGCGGCGATCCCCCGCTCGTCCTCGATCCAGGCGTGGACGCCGCCGAGCGCGTGGTCCCAGTCCTCGGCGGAGAAGTCCCCGTCGAAGGCGGCGTCGAGCAGGGTCCGGACGGCGCGGAGCCGGCCGGCGCCGAGCGCGTGGGTGGGCGCGGTCCTCACGGTCATGCCCCCACCCTGCCACGCGCCGCGTGCCCGGACATGAGTACCGCCCCCGACCCCGGCCTGGGGGGACCGGGGAGGGGGGCGGTGTTCAGGGGCCGCTCACGCGGCGGGCGGGCGTCAGCCCATGTGCGGGTAGCCGTACTCGGTCGGCGGGACCAGCGTCTCCTTGATGGCGCGGGTCAGCGTCCAGCGCATCAGGTTCTGCGGGGCGCCGGCCTTGTCGTTGGTGCCCGAGGCGCGGCCGCCGCCGAAGGGCTGCTGGCCGACGACGGCGCCGGTCGACTTGTCGTTGATGTAGAAGTTGCCCGCGGCGAAGCGGAGCTTCTCCATCGTGTGCGCGGCGGCGGCGCGGTCGTTGGAGATGACGGCGCCGGTCAGGGCGTAGTCGGAGACCGACTCCATCTGCTCCAGCATCTCGTCGTACCGGTCGTCCTCGTAGACGTGGATCGCGAGGATCGGGCCGAAGTACTCGGCCTTGAAGACCTCGTTCTCCGGGTCGGCGCACTCGATGACGGTCGGGCGGACGAAGTAGCCCTCCGAGTCGTCGTAGGTGCCGCCGGCGATGATCGTGCAGCTCGGGTCGGAGGACGCACGGTCGATCGCCGCCTTGTTCTTCGCGAACGAGCGGTCGTCGATGACGGCACCGATGAAGTTCGACAGGTCGGTGACGTCACCCATCTTGATGCCGTCGACCTCGGCCGCGAACTCCTCCTTGAAGCCGTCGTTCCAGATCGACGCCGGGATGTAGGCCCGCGAGGACGCGGAACACTTCTGGCCCTGGAACTCGAAGGAGCCGCGGGTCAGCGCGGTCTTCAGGACGGCGCGGTCGGCGCTGGGGTGGGCGACGACGAAGTCCTTGCCGCCGGTCTCGCCGACGATCCGCGGGTAGGAGCGGTACTTCTCGATGTTGGTGCCGACCGTCTTCCACAGGTGCTGGAAGGTGCGGGTCGAGCCGGTGAAGTGGATGCCGGCCAGGTCGCGGTGGTTCAGGGCCACCTCGGAGACGGCGATGCCGTCGCCGGTCACCAGGTTGATGACGCCCTTCGGCAGGCCGGCCTCCTCCAGGAGCTCCATGAGGAGCACGGCGGAGTGGGTCTGCGTCGGGGACGGCTTCCAGACCACCACGTTGCCCATGAGGGCGGGGGCGGTGGGCAGGTTGCCCGCGATGGCCGTGAAGTTGAACGGCGTGATCGCGTAGACGAAGCCCTCCAGCGGGCGGTGGTCCAGTCGGTTCCACACGCCCGGGGAGTTGGCCGGCGGCTGCTCGGCCAGGATCTGGCGGGCGTACGCCACGTTGAAGCGCCAGAAGTCGACGAGCTCGCACGGGGTGTCGATCTCGGCCTGCTGGGCGGTCTTCGACTGGCCGAGCATGGTGGACGCGGCCAGCGTCTCGCGCCACGGGCCGGCGAGCAGCTCGGCGGCGCGCAGGATGATCGCGGCGCGGTCGTCGAAGGACATCGCGCGCCAGGCCGGAGCGGCGGCCAGGGCCGCGTCGATCGCGTCCTGGGCGTCCTGCTCGGTGGCACCGCGGAAGGTGCCGATGACGGCCTTGTGGTTGTGCGGCTGGACGACCTCGAACTCCTCGCCGCCGCCCAGGCGCTTCACGCCGCCGATGGTCATCGGCAGCTCGCGCGGGTTGTCGGCGAGCTCCTTGAGCTTGGCCTCCAGCCGGGCGCGCTCGGGCGAACCGGGGGCGTAGCCGTGCACCGGCTCGTTGACCGGAGCGGGGACCTGGGTGACAGCGTCCATGAGTCGCGTAACTCCTTGTGAGAGGTGGGCTCAGCCCTTGGTGAGGATGGAGCGGACGAAGAAGAGCAGGTTGGCCGGCTTCTCCGCGAGGCGGCGCATGAAGTAGCCGTACCAGTCGGTGCCGTAGGCCGTGTAGACGCGCATGCGGTGGCCCTCGGCGGCGAGGCGGGTCTGCTCCTCGGAGCGGATGCCGTACAGCATCTGGAACTCGTACTCGTCCAGCTTGCGGCCGGCGCGGCGGGCCAGCTCCTGGGCGATGGAGATCAGGCGCGGGTCGTGCGAGCCGATCATCGGGTAGCCCTCGCCGTCCATCAGGATCTTCATGATCCGGACGTACGCCTTGTCGATCTCGGGCTTGTCCTGGATGGCGACCTCGACGGGCTCCTTGTAGGCGCCCTTCACGATCCGCACCCGGGAGCCGGCGGCGGCGAGGCGGCGGGCGTCCTCCTCGGTGCGGAAGAGGTAGGCCTGGATGACGCAGCCGGTCTGCGGGAAGTTCTTCCGCAGCTCCTCGTGGATGGCGAACATCGAGTCGAGGGTGGTGTGGTCCTCGGCGTCCAGGGTGACGGTGGTGCCGATCTCGGCGGCGGCCGCGACGACCGGGCGCACGTTCGCGAGGGCCAGCTCGTGGCCGTTCTCCAGCGACTGGCCGAACATCGACAGCTTGACGGACATCTCGGCGCGCTCGCCGAGGCCCAGCTCCTTGAGGCGGCCGATCAGCTCCAGGTAGGCGTCACGGGCGGCGTGGGACTGCTCGACGGTGGTGATGTCCTCGCCCACGACGTCGAGGGTGACCTCCAGACCACGGTCGGTCAGGTCCTGGACGATCGGGACGACGTCGCCCACGGTCTCGCCGGCGATGAAGCGCGCGACGACCTGCTTGGTCCCGGGCGCGGCCGACACGAGACGGCGCATCTTGTCGCTGCGCGACGCGGCGAGGATCACGGGACCCAGCACGGGGCACCTCCAAAGGGGCAAGGGTAGAACGGGGCCGTTACCGGACGCGGGGGTACGAACCGGGAACAGCACGGAGAACCACCGTGAAACCTATGGATCGCTCCGATCCTGCGCCATCTACAGCTGTCACGCATCCGTGAACACGCCCTCAGACATCTGTCTGAAGGTCCGGCGGACGGGTGCGAGAATGGGGCCGTGAAGGGCGATTACCAGGAGCTGGTGGACGAGATCTCGGCGCTGCTCGGCACCCCCGCGACCCTGGAGAACCGCGACTTCGGGCTGATCGCCTTCGGGGCCCACGACAGCGACGACGACAGCGCCATGGACCCGGTCAGGACCCGCTCGATCCTGACCCGGAAGTCCACCCCCGCCGTCCGCGCCTGGTTCGAGGGCTTCGGCATCACCCGGGCCACCGGCCCCGTCCGCATCCCGGCCGCGCCGGACGCGGGCGTCTACCGCGACCGCATCTGCCTGCCCGTACGCCATCGGGGTGTCGTCCTCGGCTACGTCTGGCTGCTGGACGCCGAGCCCGGCCCCTCGCGCGAACGGCTCACGGCCGCGATGGACGTCGCCGCCCGGATCGGCGAGCTGCTCGCCGACGAGGAGCGGGCCGGGGCCGACCTCTCCCGCGAGCTGCGGGCCGTCCTCACCGCGGAGCGCGGCTGGCAGTACGACATGGCCGTGGCCGCCCTCCGCACCGCCCTGGGCCCGGACGCGGAGGGCCTGCACGCCCTGGTGTGCGTCGCCCCCTGGACCGGCGAGGACTCCCCCTCCCCCCGGACCGTGCCCGGAGCCGCCGCCCTCTGCGTCCTGCCCTGGCAGGGCCCGGCCGCCCCGGCTCCGGCCGGCGCCGCGGCCGCGCCGAGGCGCCGCGCCGAGACCGGCGGCCCGGCCGGGAGTCGCCCGCCCGCTCCGCCCGGCCCCGGCGGGGGCCCCGCCGGGGCGGGACACGGCACGGGGCCCGCGTCCGACGGCGGGTACGCCCCCGGGCCCGCCCCGCGGCGGGCGCTCGCCGCCCTGGTGCGGCTGCGCTCCGCCGACAACCTCTCCCCCGCCGCCACCGCCGGCGAGCGGCTGCGCGGCCCGGCGGCCGTCGCCGGGGTCGCCGCGCCCCGGCGCGGCCTCGGCGAGCTGGACCTGGGCTGGCGGGAGGCGACCGCCGCGGCCCGCGCCGCGCACGCCCAGCCCCGGCTCGGTCCGCTCGCCCACTGGTCCGAGCTCGGCCCGTACCGGCTGCTCACCGCCCTCCCGCAGGGCGGACCCGACCCGGCGGTACGGGCGCTGCTGGGGCCCGCGCACACCGAACTGGCCCGCACGGCCGAGGTGTTCCTCGACCACGCGGGCCAGGCGGGCCGCACGGCGGCGGCGCTCGGCATCCACCGGCAGACCCTCTACTACCGCCTCTCCCGGGTCGAGCAGCTCACCGGCCTCGACCTGGACGCGGGCGAGGACCGCCTGCTGCTGCACATGGCCCTGAAGGCGGCCCGGCTCTGACTCCGGCTCCGGGCCCCGGCCCGACCGGGCCGGGCCGGGGCACTCCCCCCTGAGGCCCCACAGGCCCTCCCCGAGGTCGCCGGCGCCCGGCGCGGTCTCGGGGTCCGCCGGACCGGCCGGCTCTCCTCGGCGACGCCGGCGAGCCGGTCCCCGAAGGCGTGGAAGCGCTCGCGGGGACCGGGCGGGAGCTCCCCGCCGCCGCGGCGGCGGCCCGCTCGCCCCACCCCCCCGGTCAGCGCGAGGTGCGCCCGCTGGAACAGGGCGTCCTGGGAACCGGAGTGGTGGCCGAGGGAGGCGAGGCCGGCGCCGGAGGCGGCGACGGGGGCGCGGGCCGTGGTGCGCCCGTACCCCTCCTCCCGGAGGCACCGCTTGGCGCCCTCCGGCAGCTCTTGCCCGTGTCCCGCGACAGCACCGTACCCGGCCGGTGGACAGGCGTCCGGGACGCTTGTCCACCGACCGGGTACGGAAGGCCTGCCCCCGGGACGGGTCAGACCAGGTTGACCGAGCGGGCCGAGGTGGCACCGATCTCCGTGGCGATCTCGGAGATCACGGCCGCCGGGACGGTGTCGTCGACGGTGAGCACGACCAGCGCCTCGCCGCCCTCCTCCGTACGGGAGACCTGCATGCCCGCGATGTTGAGACCGGCCTCGCCGAGGATCCGGCCGACGGTGCCGACGACGCCGGGACGGTCCTCGTAGCGCAGCACGACCATGTGGTCGGCGAGCGCCAGGTCCACGTCGTAGTCGCCGACGGCGACGATCTTCTGAAGGTGCTTCGGGCCGGCCAGGGTGCCGGAGACCGACACCTCCTCACCGCTGGAGAGCGTGCCGCGCACGGTGACCATGTTGCGGTGGTCGGGCGACTCGGAGCTGGTGGTGAGGCGGACCTCGACACCGCGCTCCTGCGCGAAGAGCGGGGCGTTCACGTAGGACACGGTCTCGTCGACGACGTCCTCGAAGACGCCCTTGAGGGCGGAGAGTTCGAGCACCTTGACGTCGTGCTGGGTGATCTCGCCGTAGACCTCGACGTCGAGGCGGGCCGCGACCTCGCCCGCGAGGGCGGTGAAGATGCGGCCGAGCTTCTCGGCGAGCGGCAGACCCGGCTTCACGTCCTCGGCGATGACGCCGCCCTGGACGTTGACCGCGTCCGGGACCAGCTCGCCGGCGAGCGCGAGGCGCACCGAGCGGGCGACGGCGATGCCGGCCTTCTCCTGGGCCTCGTCGGTGGAGGCGCCGAGGTGCGGGGTGCAGACGACCTGGTCGAGCTCGAAGAGCGGGGAGTCCGTGCAGGGCTCCTTCGCGTACACGTCGAGGCCGGCGCCGGCGACGCGGCCCTCCTTGAGGGCCGAGTACAGCGCGGCCTCGTCGACGATCCCGCCGCGGGCGGCGTTGACGATGCGGACGCTCGGCTTGACCTTGTGCAGCGCCTCGTCACCGATGAGACCGAGGGTCTCGGGGGTCTTCGGCAGGTGGACGGTGATGAAGTCGGCGACCTCCAGGAGCTCGTCCAGGGCCAGCAGCTTCACCCCCATCTGGGCGGCGCGGGCGGGCTGCACGTAGGGGTCGTACGCGACGATCTTCATGCCGAAGGCGGACATCCGCTGGGCGACCAGGACGCCGATGCGGCCGAGGCCGACGACGCCGAGGGTCTTCTCGCTGAGCTCGACGCCGGTGTACTTCGAGCGCTGCCACTCGCCGTTCTTCAGGGCGGTGTTGGCCTGCGGGATGTTGCGCGCGGTGGCGACGAGCAGGCCGCAGGCGAGCTCGGCGGCGGTGACGATGTTGGAGGTCGGGGCGTTCACGACCATCACGCCGGCCTTGGTGGCGGCGGAGACGTCCACGTTGTCCAGGCCGACACCGGCGCGGGCGACGACCCGCAGCTTCTTGGCGGCGGCGATGGCCTCCGCGTCGACCTTGGTGGCCGAGCGGACGAGGATGGCGTCGACGTCGGCGATCGCGGGGAGCAGCTCGGCGCGGTCGGCGCCGTTGCAGTGCCGGATCTCGAAGTCCGGGCCCAGGGCGTCGACGGTGGCGGGCGACAGCTCTTCAGCGATGAGTACGACAGGTTTCGAGCTCACGTGAGTCCTCACAGAGGCAGTGCGGACGGCCGTCCCGACGGCCGCAGGCGGTGGAGGGGGCTTGCCGCGTGGAAGCGCACGACGCTGTGGGCCAGACGCGATGTTGTTGAGCAGTGTAGTGCCGCATCGGCGCACGTCGTACGCCTCGTTGGAAGGATCACCCGTCCGTGGTTGGACGGGGTGTCCAAGGAAACGGCACGGGGCCGGACGAAGCGTCCGGCCCCGTGCCGAGGGGCTTACGCCTCCTCGTCGTTCACCCAGCTCATGAGCTTGCGCAGCTCCTTGCCGGTGGTCTCCAGGAGGTGCTGCTCGTCCTGGGTCTTGTACTCGTTGTACTTCTTCAGACCGCCGTGGTACTCGTCCATCCAGTTCTTGGCGAAGGTGCCGTCCTGGATCTCGGTGAGGACCTTCTTCATCTCGGCCTTGGTGTCGGCGGTGATGACGCGCGGGCCGGTGATGTAGTCGCCCCACTCGGCGGTCTCGGAGACGGACCAGCGCATCTTCTCCAGGCCGCCCTCGTACATGAGGTCCACGATCAGCTTCAGCTCGTGGAGGCACTCGAAGTACGCGATCTCCGGCTGGTAGCCGGCCTCGACCAGGGTCTCGAAACCGGCCTTGACCAGGGCGGAGGCGCCACCGCAGAGGACGGCCTGCTCGCCGAAGAGGTCGGTCTCGGTCTCCTCGGTGAAGGTGGTCTTGATGACGCCGGCGCGGGTGCCGCCGATCGCCTTGGCGTAGGAGAGGGCGAGCGCGAAGGCGTTGCCGGTGGCGTCCTGCTCGACGGCGGCGATCGCGGGGACGCCGCGGCCCTCCTCGTACTGGCGGCGGACCAGGTGGCCGGGGCCCTTCGGGGCGACCAGGGCGACGTCGACGCCGGCCGGGGGCTTGATGAAGCCGAAGCGGACGTTGAAGCCGTGGGCGAAGAACAGCGCGTCGCCGTCGTTCAGGTTCGGGGCGATGGACTCCTCGTAGACCTTGGCCTGGATCGGGTCCGGGATCAGGATCATGATGAGGTCGGCCTCGGTCGCCGCCTCGGCGGGGGTGACCACGCGCAGGCCCTGCTCCTCGGCCTTGGCCTTGGACTTGGAGCCCTCGTGCAGACCGACGCGGACGTCGACACCCGAGTCGCGGAGCGACAGCGCGTGGGCGTGGCCCTGGCTGCCGTAACCGATCACCGCGACCTTGCGGCCCTGGATGATCGAGAGGTCGGCGTCGGCGTCGTAGAACAGCTCGGCCACTGGAAATCTCCTTGAGGTGCTGGTGTTGCGTCCCACCGTACGGCGGGGAGCGGAAGGAAGGTTGAGGGGTCTCGTCAGGCGGACCGCCGGATGGACCGGCGGTCAGCCCCCGTGGACGGTACGGAGCGTCACGCGCTGCGGTCGAGTGCCCGCAGGGACCGGTCGGTGATGGACCGGGCGCCACGCCCTATGGCGATGGTGCCCGACTGGACGAGCTCCTTGATGCCGAACTGCTCCAGCATCTTGAGCATGGCGTCCAGCTTGTCGCTCGAACCGGTGGCCTCGATGGTGACGGCCTCCGGCGAGACGTCGACGGTCTTGGCGCGGAACAGCTTGACGATCTCGACGATCTGGGAGCGGGTCTCGTTGTCGGCGCGGACCTTCACCAGGACGAGCTCGCGCTGGATCGCGGCGCTGGGCTCGAGTTCGACGATCTTCAGGACGTTGACCAGCTTGTTGAGCTGCTTGGTCACCTGCTCCAGGGGCAGGGACTCGACGTTGACCACGATGGTGATGCGGCTGATGTCGGGGTGCTCGGTGACGCCGACGGCGAGCGAGTCGATGTTGAAGCCGCGGCGGGAGAACAGGGCGGCGATCCGGGCGAGGATGCCGGGCGTGTTCTCGACGAGGACGGAGAGCGTGTGCTTGGACATGGTGTGTGGGCCTCTTCCCTGTGGCTCGTCGCTGCTCAGTCGTCTTCGCCGTCGCCGAAGTCGGGGCGGACGCCCCGGGCGGCCATGACCTCGTCGTTGGAGGTGCCGGCGGCGACCATGGGCCAGACCTGCGCGTCCTCGTGGACGATGAAGTCGATGACGACCGGCCGGTCGTTGATGGCGTTGGCCTCGGCGATGACCTTGTCGAGGTCGTCCGGGGACTCGCAGCGCAGGGCGACGCAGCCCATGGCCTCGGACAGCTTCACGAAGTCCGGGACGCGGGTGCCCTTGGCCTCCGGGTTGACGTCGTCCGGGCCGGAGTGCAGGACGGTGTTGGAGTAGCGCTGGTTGTAGAAGAGGGTCTGCCACTGGCGGACCATCCCGAGGGCGCCGTTGTTGATGATGGCGACCTTGATCGGGATGTTGTTCAGGGCGCAGGTGGTGAGCTCCTGATTGGTCATCTGGAAACAGCCGTCGCCGTCGATCGCCCAGACCGTCCGGTCGGGCGCGCCGGCCTTGGCGCCCATGGCGGCCGGGACGGCGTAGCCCATGGTCCCCAGGCCGCCGGAGTTCAGCCAGGTGGCCGGCTTCTCGTAGTCGATGAAGTGGGCGGCCCACATCTGGTGCTGGCCGACGCCCGCGGTGAAGATCGTGCCCTCGGGGGCGAGCCGGCCGATGCGCTGGATGACCTGCTGCGGGGAGAGGCTGCCGTCCTCCGGCAGGTCGTAGCCGAGCGGGTAGGTCTCGCGCCAGCGGTTCAGGTCCGACCACCACGCGGAGTAGTCGCCCTGGTTGCCCTCGCTGTGCTCGGCCTGGACGGCCTGGACCAGGTCGGCGATGACCTCGCGGGCGTCACCGACGATCGGGACGTCGGCGGCGCGGTTCTTGCCGATCTCGGCCGGGTCGATGTCCGCGTGGACGATCTTGGCGTACGGGGCGAAGCTGTCCAGCTTGCCGGTGACGCGGTCGTCGAAGCGGGCGCCGAGGGCGACGATCAGGTCGGCCTTCTGGAGGGCGGTGACGGCCGTGACGGAGCCGTGCATGCCGGGCATGCCGACGTGCAGCGGGTGGCTGTCGGGGAAGGCGCCGAGGGCCATCAGGGTGGTGGTGACGGGAGCGCCGGTGAGCTCGGCCAGGACCTTCAGCTCGGCCGTGGCGCCCGACTTGATGACGCCGCCGCCGACGTAGAGGACCGGGCGCCTGGCCGCGGTGATGAGCTTCGCGGCCTCGCGGATCTGCTTGGCGTGCGGCTTGGTCACCGGGCGGTAGCCGGGCAGGTCGGTCTGCGGCGGCCAGGAGAAGGTGGTCTTCGCCTGGAGCGCGTCCTTGGCGATGTCGACCAGGACCGGGCCGGGACGCCCGGTGGAGGCGATGTGGAACGCCTCGGCGATGGTCTTCGCGATGTCCTCGGCCTTGGTGACCAGGAAGTTGTGCTTGGTGACCGGCATGGTGATGCCGACGATGTCCGCCTCCTGGAAGGCGTCGGTGCCGATCGCCTTGGAGGCGACCTGCCCGGTGATCGCGACCAGCGGGACCGAGTCCATGTGGGCGTCGGCGATCGGGGTGACCAGGTTGGTCGCGCCGGGACCCGAGGTCGCCATGCAGACGCCGACCTTGCCGGTGGCCTGGGCGTAGCCGGTGGCCGCGTGGCCGGCGCCCTGCTCGTGGCGGACCAGGATGTGGCGGACCTTCGTGCTGTCCATCATCGGGTCGTACGCGGGGAGGATGCAGCCGCCCGGGATGCCGAAGACGGTGTCCGCGCCCACCTCCTCGAGAGAGCGGATGAGGGACTGCGCGCCCGTGACGTGCTCGACGGTGGGGGCGGGCGTCGCGCCGCTGCGGGGCCGCGGCTGCGGATGGTGCCCGGTGGCCTGCTCGGTCATCAGCATCTCTTCTCGAAGCAGAGGGTTTTTTGCGGGGTGTTTTACGTGGCTTTGCGTGGGCTTCAGAGAGAACCGGTGCAACAAAAAACCCCTCGTGCCGGAAGGCAAGCGAGGGGAGCGCGTCGGGTGGTTCTCAGCGGGCCTTCAGGGCCCTGCTTCAGCCGACGCGCTGTCCAAGTACGAGAATTCGGGTGCGCATGGCACTGACCCTCCCTCCCGGGCCTCGCCACTGTCAAGTGGGTGGGACGCGCGTCTCATCATGTGAGCTGATCGGGGGATGCTTTCCGCCGCGTGTCGCGCCCCGTGCCGGCCGGTACGGAGACGGTCCCCGGCAGCGGGAAATCGCCCCTGACCAGGGCCCGGCGGAGCCGGTACTCGTCGAGCGGGCCCGAGAAGGCCATGCCCTGCGCGTGCCGGCAGCCCATGGCCCGCAGCGCCAGGACCTGCTCGGGGACGTCGACCCCGTCGGCGACGGTCTGCATGCCCAGCTCCCCGGCGATGCGGAGCACCCCGCTGGTGATCTTGCGGAGCCGGGCCGACTCGACCACGCCCTCGACGAGTCCCCTGTCGAGTTTCAGTATGTCGACCGGAAGGCGCCGGAGGGCGTGGACGGCCACGTGTCCGCTGCCGAATCCGTCCAGGGCGATCCGCACCCCGAGGCGGCGCAGCGCGACCAGGCGCTGCTCCAGCTCGTCCAGGGGGGTCCGGTGGTCGGTGTCGGCCAGCTCGATGACGAGCGAGCCCGACGGCAGCCCGTGCCGGGTCAGCAGGGCCTCGACGGTGCCGAGCGGGACGGAGCGGTCGAGGAGTCGGCGGGCCGCGAGCCGGACGGTCACCGGGGTGCGGTGGCCGCTGCCGGCCCGCTCGGCGGCCTGCTCGACGGCCTCCTCCAGGAGCCAGCGGCCCAGCTCGGCGGTGCGCTCGCCGTCGTCGGTGACCCGGAGGTACTCGGCGGGGGTGAAGAGGATGCCCTGGGCGGAGCGCCAGCGGGCCTGCGCGCTGACGGCGGAGATCCGGCCGGTGGCGAGGTCCACGACCGGCTGGTGGAGGAGGGCGAACTCGCCGTCGTGGAGCGCGCTGCGCAGCCGGGCGGCGAGCTCGGTGCGGCGTACCACCTCGGCCTGCATCTGCGGCACGTACAGCTCGACCCGGTCCTTGCCGCCCGCCTTGGCCCGGTACATGGCGAGGTCGGCGTTGCGCAGCAGGTCGCCGGCGCCGATGCCGGGCTCGGCGAAGGCGACGCCGATGGAGGCGGCGACCCGGACCTCGGTGCCCCCGTCGACCCGGTAGGGGCGGGAGAGGGTGAGGCGGAGCCGGTCGGCGATCTCCTGGACCTGGGTCTCGCGGGCGGCGCGGTCGTGCGGGCCGTCGCCGAGGATGAGCGCGGCGAACTCGTCGCCGCCCAGCCGGGCGGCGGTGTCCCCGGCCCTCACGGCCTCCTGGAGGCGGCGGCCGGCCTGGACGAGGAGGTCGTCGCCGGCCTGGTGGCCGAGCCGGTCGTTGACCGCCTTGAAGCCGTCGAGGTCGATGAAGAGCACGGCGGCGCCGGCGTCGGAGGAGCGGCGCCCGCCCAGGGCCTGGCCGACCCTGCGGGTGAAGAGCGCCCGGTTGGGCAGGTCGGTGAGCGGGTCGTGCTCCGCGTTGTGCTGCAACTGCGCCTGGAGCCGGACCCGTTCGGTCACGTCCCGGCTGTTGAAGATCAGGCCGCCCTGGTGCCGGCTGACGGTGGACTCGACGTTGAGCCAGTCGCCCTCGGCCTCGGCCGGGCGGGAGGCGCTCCCGTGACCGGAGCGGAAGCGGCACTCGATCCGGGTGGTGGGCTCCTCTGCGGGCGAGGCGGCGAGGAAGCGCCGGACCTCGTGGACGACGGCGCCGAGGTCGGCGGGGTGGATGAGCGCGGACAGCTCGGAGCCGATCAGCTCCTCGGCGTCCCGTCCGTACACGCCGGTGGCGGCGGGGCTGACGTACCGCAGGACGCCGCTGGGCGCGGCGATCATGATGACGTCGCTGGAGCCCTGCACGAGCGACCTGAAGTGGTTCTCCTTCTGGGCCAGTTCGTGGGTGAGGGCGATGTTGTCGATGAGCATGATGCCCTGCCGGACGACGAGGGCGAGGACCACGGCGCAGCCGGTGAGGACGACGACGCGGTCGATCCGGCGGCCCTCGACCACGTTGTACAGGATGCCGAGGGTGCAGACCGCGGCGGCGAGGTAGGGCGTGAGGGCGGCGAGCGAGCCGGCGATGGGCCGGCTGGGCGTCTCCGGGGCGCGGACGACGGCCGGCTCCGGCGGGCGGCGGACGCCCCAGGGGGCGTAGGCGAGCAGCAGGGAGCCGGCGAACCAGCCGGCGTCGAGCAGCTGGCCCGAGACGTAGTTCGCGCGCAGCAGCGGCGAGGTGAAGAGGGCGTCGCAGAGCACGGTGAGGGCGAGGGCGGCGATGGCGGTGTTGACCGCCGAGCGGTTCGCCTGGGAGCGCCGGAAGTGGAGCGCCAGGACCATGCTGACGAGCACGATGTCGAGGAGCGGGTACGCGAGCGACAGCGCGGCCTGGGCCACGGACTCGCCCTGGAAGTGGGCGGTGTGGGCGAGCGCGAGGCTCCAGGAGAGGGTCAGCAGGGATCCGGCGATGAGCCAGGCGTCGAGCCCCAGGCAGACCCAGCCGGCCCGGGTGACGGGCTTCTTGGCGAGGACGAGGAGGCCGACGATGGCGGGCGGGGCGAAGAGTAAGAAGAAGAGGTCGGCGGCGGAGGACTCGGGGACCTCCCGGCCGAGCACCACCTCGTACCAGCCCCAGACGGCGTTCCCCGCGCCGGCCATGAAGGAGGAGAAGGCGAAGAGGAGCCAGGCGGGGCGGGTGGCGCCGCGCTCGGCCCCGGCGTAGAGGAAGCAGGAGACGGCGGCGGTGAACGCGGCGGCACTGAGCCCGAAGTCGCCCATGAACAGCGCGAGCCGGGACGAGCCCCAGCCGAGCGCGGCACCGGTGGTGTACCCGGCGCAGACGAGGGCGAGGGCGATCTGCGCGAGGAGCGAGCCCGCCCAGTTGGGCGGCCGCTCCGGTCCCGGGGCGGTCCGCCCGGGTCCGAGGGGCGCGGAGCCGGCCGGAGCGGGGCCGCGCCGCATCACGGCGGTCGCGCCGGTGCCGGTCACCGCGTCCTCCCGCCCCTGGTCGTGCCCGAAGCCGCCGCCCTCGCCGTCCGCCCCTCCGAAGGCGTGCGGGACCGGGAGCACGCGCGGCCCGGGGCGGGCCGGGGACGTGCGGGCGGACGGCTCCGGGACGGCCGCGCGGGGCCGGGGCGGGCCGGGTGGGGCCGGGTCCGGCGCGGTGCGGTCGCGGGGCGCGAGGGCCCCGGCCGGCCGCGGCGCCTCGGGGGCGCGGCCGGCGCAGGGGTCCGGTACGCGCGGCAGGCCGGTCGCGTCGGTGCGCGCCGGGCGGTCGTCCCGGCGCTCCGCGCGGTGCGGCGCCGCCTGGTCCGGCACCGAGCGCGCGAGATCGGCTGCGAGGCGCGGGAGGTCGGCCGGCGGCATCGCCGCACGGGACCGTCGGTCCTCCGGCCGTGCTTCACCCGTCGCCCCCCTCGGATTCTGTTGGCCCGTCACTTCGCTCCCCAGCGTCAGCCCGTACACGACGCATGTCCCCCGATCCGGGACGATACACCAGGACCGTCACTCAGGGACAGGGTCGCAGTACTCTCCGTGACTGTCAGGGGGGTGGTGGGCGGCGCACCGGGGGCGCGCGGGGCGGGCGCGGGGCTCAGGTGGTCCGGAGGACGTTCGCGAGCTCCTCCCCCGCCGCGAACCGTCCGACCTGCGCCGCGATCAGCCGCTTCGCCCTCGGCATGAACGCCGAGGTGGATCCGCCGACGTGGGGGGTGACGAGGACACCGGGAGCGTGCCACAGCGGGTGCCCGGCCGGCAGCGGTTCCGGGTCGGTGACGTCCAGCGCCGCCGTGATCCGCCCGCTCTCCACCTCCTTGAGCAGGGCGTTCGTGTCGACCACCGGTCCGCGGGCGACGTTGACGAGCAGCGCGCCGTCCCTCATCCGGGCGAGGAAGCCCGCGTCGGCCAGGTGCCTGGTCCCGGGCGTGAGGGGGGTGGAGAGCACCACCACGTCGGCCTCGGGCAGCAGGGCGGGCAGGTCGTCCAGCGCGTGCACGGGACCGCGGGCCGTGGTGCGCGCGGAGCGTGCGACGCGCGCCACCCGCGCGCACTCGAAGGGCGCGAGCCGGTCCTCGATGGCCGAGCCGATCGATCCGTACCCGACGATGAGGACCGACTTGTCGGCGAGCGCCGGGTAGAAGCCGTCCCGCCACTCCTCGGCGTCCTGTCCGCGGACGAAGCGGGGGATGCCGCGCAGGGAGGCGAGGATCAGGGCGAGGGTGAGCTCGGCGGTGCTGGCCTCGTGGACGCCCTTGGCGTTGCAGACCGAGACGCCGGGGCCGAGCGAGCCCAGGCCGGGGACGACGTGGTCGATGCCGGCCGAGAGGGTCTGGACGACGCGCAGCGAGGTCATCGCGGCGAGCGGGCGGACCGCGATCGCGGAGCCCTTCATGTACGGGACGACGTAGAAGGCGCAGCCGGCGGGATCGGCCGGGAAGTCGTCCCCGCCGTCCCAGAAACGGTAGTTCAGTCCCGACGCGCCCGGGTCGGGCAGCCCGTCGATCTCGTCGGCGGGGATCGGAAGCCACACGTCAGCGGTGGTGGGTGCGAGTGTCATGACCGGGAGGCTATGCGAAGAATCCCGCGTGCCATTGGTTACTTTGGGGGGCGGCACAAGGAGGGGTAGCGGCACGTGGAGCGCAGGACTATCGGGGCGACGGCGCTCGGCGTGGGGGCCGTCGGCCTCGGCTGCATGCCGATGAGCTGGGCCTACGGCCGTTCGGAGCAGCGGGGGGACCGCTCGCTGCGGGCCGTGCACGCGGCGCTGGACGCGGGGGTGAGCCTGCTCGACACCGCCGACATGTACGGGCCGTTCACCAACGAGCTGCTGCTGGGACGGGTGCTGAAGGAGCGTCGGGCGGAGATCTTCGTCTCGACGAAGTGCGGGCTGCTCGTCGGCGACGGGCACGTGGTGGCCAACGGGCGCCCGGAGTACGTCCGCCGGGCCTGCGACTCCTCGCTGCGGCGGCTCCAGACGGACGTGCTCGACCTCTACCTGCTGCACCGCGCCGATCCGGAGGTCCCGGTGGAGGAGACCTGGGGCGCGATGGCGGGGCTGGTGGCGGCGGGGAAGGTGCGGGCCCTGGGACTCAGCGCGGTCGGGGTGCGGCGGACCCGGCGTTCGCGGACCGGTGATCTGTACGAGGGAACGATCCGTCAGCTGGAACGGGTGCAGCAGGTGTTCCCGGTGGCGGCGGTCCAGGCCGAGCTGTCGGTGTGGGCGCCGGAGGCGCTCGCGCGGCTGCTGCCCTGGTGCGTGGCGCGCGGGATCGGCATGCTCGCGGCGATGCCGCTGGGCAGCGGTTTCCTGACCGGGACGCTGACGCCGGGCGGCGGTTTCGAGCCGGACGACCCGCGGGCCCGGCACCCGCGTTTCACGGCGGAGATGATGGCGGCGAACCAGCCGCTGGTGGCCGGGCTGCGGCGGGTCGCGGCACGGCACGGCGCCGAGGTGACCGCCGCGCAGGTGGCGCTGGCGTGGGTGCTCGCGCAGGGCCGGCACGTGGTGCCGGTGCCGGGGACGAAGCGGGAGCGGTGGGCGGTGGAGAACGCCGGGGCGGCGGGGCTGCGGCTCACCGCCGGCGACCTGGCGGAGCTCGCGGCGCTGCCCGCGGCGCGCGAGTCCTGGGAGTATCCGCGGTCCTGAGCCGCGGTGGCGGCGGGGATCGGGGGCGGGAGCGGGAAAGACCGCCGGAGGCGGGAACGCGATCGGGGCGAGCGGTGTATCAAAGGAGGAAGGGATGCCGCTCGCACACTCGTACCGTCGAAGGGACCGGATCATGAGCCGTCCTGCTGTTCTGAAGGCCTGGGGAAGCGCCGCCGCGCTGGTGTTCGCGGTGGGCTGCTCCTCGGGCGCCGACACCGGGGCGCGGGGCACCCCGCCGCCGGCGCCGGGGTCCGCGTCGAGCGCCCCCGCCTCCTCCGGGGCCGCGCGCCCGGCCGGCGACGGGCGGGTGACGGTGGCCGGGACGCTGACCGAGGGGCTGCGCTCGCCGTGGGGGCTCGCCGCGCTGCCGGGCGGCGATCTGCTGGTCTCCTCGCGCGACGAGCGGACGGTGACCCGGGTGGACGGGCGCAGCGGGACGAAGACCCCGCTGGGCGAGGTGCCGGGCGTGGTGCCGGGCGGCGAGGGCGGGCTGATGGGCCTCGCCGTGCGCGAGGGGTGGGTCTACGCCTATCTGACCGCGGAGTCGGACAACCGGATCGTCCGGATGCGGTACGGGGGCGGGGAGGGCGACCGGCTGGGGGCGCCGGAGCCGGTGCTCACCGGCATCCCCAAGGGCGTGGTGCACAACGGCGGGCGGATCGCCTTCGGCCCGGACGGGATGCTGTACGCGGGGACGGGCGAGACCGGGCGGACGGGGCTGGCGCAGGACCGGGAGTCGCTGGGCGGGAAGATCCTGCGGATGACCCCGGAGGGGAAGCCGGCGCCGGGCAATCCCTACCCCGGCTCGGTCGTCTACTCGTCCGGGCACCGGAACGTGCAGGGCATCGCCTGGGACGACGAAGGGCGGCTCTGGGCGGCCGAGTTCGGGCAGAACACCTGGGACGAGCTGAACCTGGTCGAGCCGGGGCGGAACTACGGATGGCCGGAGGTCGAGGGCCGGGCCGGCGCCGCGGGGTTCGTGGACCCGGTGGCGCAGTGGCCGACCTCGGAGGCGTCGCCGAGCGGGATCGCCCACGCCCGGGGCGCGGTGTGGATGGCGGGGCTGCGCGGCGAGCGGCTGTGGCGGATCCCGCTGGCGGGCGCGGAGCGCTCCGGGGAGCCGGAGGCCTTCCTGACCGGGGAGCACGGGCGGCTGCGGACGGTCCTCGCGGACGGGGCCGGCCGGCTGTGGCTGGTGACGAGCGAGACCGACACCCGGGGCACGCCGGAGCCCGGGGACGACCGGATCCTGCGTCTCGACGTGAGATGACGGCCCCAGGCGGTCCCGGCGCGGCCCCGCAGGGCCCCGCGCGCCGCCGGCCGCCCGGCCGGGGGCGGAGGGCGGCGGGGCGGGGCTGAGCGGGTCAGCGGGGGGTGTCGAGGAGGTGGAGGCGGTGGGCGAGCGCGGCGGCCTCGCCTCGGCCGGAGACGCCCAGCTTGGCGAGGATGTTGGAGACGTGGACGCTGGCGGTCTTCGGTGAGATGAACAGCTCCTCGGCGATCTGCCGGTTGGTCCGGCCGGCCGCGACCAGGTGCAGGACGTCCTGCTCGCGGGGGGTCAGACCGAAGGCGTCGGCCTCGGACTCCGGTTCCGGGGCGTCGGCGGCGGGGTCGGCCGCGAGGGGGATCCGGGCGCGGGCGGCGAGCAGCTCGACGTCCTCGCGGAGCGGGCGGGCGCCGAGGGCGACGGCGGTGGCGTGGACCTGCCGGAGCAGGGCCGTGGCCTCCTCGCGCCGGCCTCCCTCGGTGAGGAGGGCGTCGGCGAGCCGGTGGCGGGCGCGGGCCAGCGGGTAGGGCTGGTCGAGCGGGGTCCAGGCCTCGACGGCCTCGGCCCAGCGGGCGGCGGTCTCGCGCCCCTCGGCGCGGGCGAGCTCCTCGGCGACCTGGGACGCGTGGGCGGCCCAGACGGGCGCGGGGGCGGCGAGGGCGCGGACGCAGCGGCGGACGGCGGCCAGGGCCTCGGCGCGGCCCTCCTCGGCGGCGGGGAGGCCCCTGCTGTCGGCCTCGGCGGTGACGGCGGTGAGGACGAGGGGCCAGCCGTAGCGGTGGGTGCCGGGCGGGAACCCCGCCTCGGCGGCGCTGGCGACCAGGGTGCGGACGTCGGCGAGGCGGCCTTCGGCGGCGGCCGCGGCGGCGTCGATGCCGGCCAGCGGGAGGGTGTACTGCGGGATGGGGTCGCGGGTGCCGTAGACGGCGCGGGCCTCGTCCAGGTGGCGGGCCGCCGTGGCGGTCTCGCCGCGGGCGACGGCGATCTGGGCGAGCCGGAGGTGGGCGGAGGCGCGGGGCTTGGTGCTGGTGGCGGAGGAGAGGAGGCGTTCGGCCTCGGCGCGGGACTCGTCCCAGCGGCCGAGGGAGTGGAGGGACTCGGCCCTGTTGCCGCGGATCCAGCCGGTGGACTCGACCAGGCCGCGGGCGAGCGCGAGGGCGATGCCGGAGTCGGCGAGCTCGACGGCCTCGGCGGAGCGGCCGAGGGACTCCAGGGCGGAGACGAGGTTGATGTGGGCGCGGGCAGCTTCGTGGAACTGGCCGAGGGCGGTGGTCCGTTCGCGGACCGCGTGCATCTCGGCGAGGCCCGCCTCGCGGTCGCCGGCGGCGACCATGATGGTGCCGAGGGTGAGCCGGGCGTTGAGTTCGGTCGCCTCGGCCTTGACCAGGCGGGCGTACTCGACGGCGCGCTCGGCGGCGGCGAGGGAGTCGGGACCGGGCTTGCGGAGCATGCCCCAGCCGGCGGCGCCGGCGAGGACGGTGGCGTGGACGGCGGAGGGCGGCAGACCCTTGACGAGCTCCTGGGCGCGGGAGATCTCCGCCCAGCCGTCGCCCCGGCCGAGGTTGGACTGGAGCCGGGACTGCTCGGTCCAGAACCAGGCGGCGCGCAGCGGGTCGTGCTCGTCGTCGCCGTCGAGGAGACGGAGGGCCATCTTGCCGATCTTGAGGGCGCGTTCGCGTTCGCCGCAGAGCCGGGCGGCGACGGCGGCCTCGGCGAGCAGGTCGAGCTGGCGCAGCGGGGTGGTCTCGGGGTCGCAGCCGCAGGGCGGGTAGGAGTCGGCGTAGTCCAGGGGGCGCAGGCCGGCCCGGACCTCGGCGGGGGCCTCGTCCCAGAGCTCCATCGCCCGTTCGAGGAGGCGCAGCTGTTCGGCGTAGGCGTGGCGCTTGCGGGTGGCCACCGAGGCGTCGAGGACGGCGGGGAGGGCCTTGGCCGGGTCGTGGGCGTGGTACCAGTACGTGGCCAGGCGGGTGGCCCGCTCCTCGGGGCGGACGAGGCCGGGGTCGGCCTCCAGGGCCTGGGCGTAGCGCCGGTTGAGGCGGGAGCGCTCGCCGGGCAGCAGGTCGTCGCTGACGGCCTCGCGGACCAGGGAGTGGCGGAAGCGGTAGCCGTCGCCGTCGGGGACGGCGAGGAGGATGTTGGCGCCGACGGCGGCGCGCAGGGCCTCGATGAGGTCGTCCTCGGAGAGGCCGGAGACGGCGGCGAGCAGGCCGTGCTCGACGGTGGAGCCGCCCTCGGCGACGATCCGGGCGGCCCGCTGGGCGTCCTCGGGGAGGGTCTCGACGCGGACCAGGAGGAGGTCGCGGAGGGAGTCGCTGAGGGGTGCGGCGGCGACGCCGCAGGTGTGGGAGGCGACGAGTTCCTCGACGAAGAAGGCGTTGCCGTCGGAGCGGTCGAAGATCTCGTCGACGAGGCCGGGGGCGGGTTCGGCGGCCAGGATGCCGGTGAGCTGGCGGTGCACCTCGGTGCGGGTGAAGCGGGCGAGCTCGATGCGGCGGATGGTGCGCATCCGGTCGAGTTCGGCGAGGAGGGGGCGCAGCGGGTGGCGGCGGTGGATGTCGTCGGCCCGGTAGGTGGCGACGACCACGATCCGGCCGCGGCGCAGGGTGCGCAGCAGGTAGGTGAGGAGGTGGCGGGTGGAGGTGTCGGCCCAGTGGAGGTCCTCCAGGACGAGGACGAGGGTCCGGTCCGCGGCGAGCCGCTCCAGGAGGCGGACGGTCAGCTCGAAGAGGCGGGCGGTGGCGTCCTCGTCGCCGGCGTCGGAGCCGCCGGGGTCGCCGAGCTCGGGGAGGAGCCGGGCGAGCTCGCCCTCGTGCCCGTCGGCGGCGGCGGTGAGCTCCTCGGGGAGGAGGCGGCGCAGGGTGCGCAGGGCGGCGGAGAAGGGGGCGAAGGGGAGTCCGTCGGCACCGAGCTCCACGCAGCCGCCGAGGGCGACCACGGCGCCGGTGGCGCAGGCGGCGTCGCGGAACTCCTCGACGAGCCGGGTCTTGCCGACCCCGGCCTCACCGCCGACGAGAAGGGCCTGGGGCTCTCCCGCTGTCGCGCGGGAGAGCGCCTCGGCGAGGGCGGTGAGTTCGCCGGCGCGGCCGACGAAGACGGGGCTGACGGACCTGGTCTCCACGGCGCCGAGCATCGCACAGGCGTCCTGCGGTTCGCCCATACGGGGGTCACGCGACCTGGGCGAAGCGGTCCTTGCCGGTGCCCACCCGCCCCTCGTGTTCATGGCGGCCGGCCCGGCGGGCGGCCTTGGCGGCGCGGGCGGCCTCGCGGCCGAGGCGCTGGGCGGCGGCCTCGCGGACGAGCTCGGCGTGGGCGGCGCGGTGGAGTTCGTAGGCGTACATGGGGTGCTCCCTGGGCTGCGGTGTCGGCATCGCTCCTTGCGATGCCTCCACCTTCCCCGCCCAGCCGGTGCGGGGGCATCGGGCGAGTGCCGCATGTTCGGGACGCGGGGGGCCTTAGGGAGGGCCGAGGAGTGCCTTAGGCCGTCGTCGGGCCTGTCCGGTACGGGCCTTACGGCCCCTGCGGCCCCTGCGGCCCCTACACCCGGACGGGCCGGGCACGGGCGGGCGCAGTCCGGGCGGGCACCGGCAGGACCCTACGCGGCCGGGCGGGCCGGGCAGACACGGGCGGGCGCACGCAGGCCGGGCGGGCGCACGCAGGCCCCTACGGCCGGGCAAGGGCGGACGCGGGCCGGGCAGGCAAGGCGGGCGGGCGCAGGCCTGGCCGGTCGGCCGGGCGCGATGGGTCGGCCGGGACGGGCGGGTCCGCCAAGCGCGGCAGGTCGGCGGAGACGGGCGGGTCGGCCGGGCGCGATGGGGCGGCCGGGACGGGTGGGCGCGGGGTCCGGCGGAGAGGGGTCAGACGGGCCGGGCGGCGCGCCAGTCGGGGGCGAGGACGGCCCAGATCTCGGTGTCGACGCGGGTGCCGCGGTGGGTGTGGTGCTCGCGCAGGACGCCCTCCCTGGTCATGCCGAGGCGGCGGGCGACGGCGATGCTCGGCAGGTTCTCCGAGGAGACGAACCATTCGAGGCGGTGGATGCCGCGCCGGTCGACGGCCCAGTCGATGAGGGTCCGGCAGGCGCGGGTGATCAGCCCGCGGCCGGCGGCGGCGGGCTCCAGCCAGCAGCCGACCTCGGCGTTGCCGGCGGCCACGTCCATGGTGCGGAACATGACGCCGCCGACGAGGGTGCCGTCGCTCCAGATGCCGTAGAGCCGTCCGGTGTCGTGCGCGGTCCTGTCGGCGTAGCCGCGGAGGAAGGCGCGGGCGGAGTCGAGGTCGTGGACGGCGTCGGCGAGGCCGATGTGGGTGCCGACGAACTCCCGGCCGCGGTCCATGTGGGCGAGGAACTCCTCCGCCTGCCAGGGCTCCAGGGGCCGCAGCTCGGCACCGTCGTCACCCAGCGATGTCGCGAACATCCTCGTTCTCCTCCGTGGCCGGTGCCGTCACGCGCTGTCCCGGGATCTTCGCACGGGCGTCCGCGGCGTCGCGGCACTCGGGGGGTTCGATGCTGATCCTGGGCAGGATCCGGTCGAGGCTCCGGGGCAGCCACCAGTTGGCCCCGCCGAGCATGTGCATGAGGGCGGGGACGAGGAGGGTGCGCAGGACGAAGGCGTCGAGGGCCACGGCGGCGGCGAGGGCGATGCCGAACATCGCGATGACCCGATCGCCGGAGAGGACGAAGGCGAGGAAGACGGAGATCATGATGACCGCCGCGGAGTTGATCACGCGGCTGGTCTCGGCGAGGCCGACCCGGACCGCCCGCCGGTTGTCGCCGGTCTCCAGCCACTCCTCGTACATCCGGCTGACCAGGAAGACCTGGTAGTCCATGGAGAGGCCGAAGAGGACCGAGACCATGATCACGGGGAGGAAGGGCTCGATCGGTCCGGCGCTCCCGAGGCCGAGGAGTTCGGCGCCCCAGCCCCACTGGAAGATCGCGACGACGATGCCGAAGGCGGCGGCGACGGCGGCGATGTTCATGACGGCGGCCTTGAGCGGGATGCCGAGGGAGCGGAAGGCCAGCAGCAGGAGCAGGCAGCCGAGGGCGACGACGACGCCGACGAAGAGCGGCAGCTTGCCGACGATGATCTCGGCGAAGTCGTCGTACGAGGCGGTGATGCCGCCGACGTGGACGTCGAGGGAGGTCCCGCTCTCCGCGGCCGGGACGACGTCCTGGCGCAGCCGGTCGACGAGGTCGCTGGTGGCCTTGGACTGCGGGGAGGAGTCGGGGACGACGGTGAGGAAGGCGGTGTCGCCGGAGCCGTTGTAGGTGACCGGGGAGACCGAGGCGACGCCCTGGGTGGCGGCGAGCGCGTCCGGGAGCCGGTCGAGGGCGATCCGGTCGTCGGCGCCGTCGAGGCCGGCGACGAGGGTGAGGGGGCCGTTGACCCCGGGGCCGAAGCCGTCGGCGAGGAGGTCGTAGGCCTGCCGGGTGGTGGCGGAGGCGGGGTTGTTGCCCTGGTCGGAGGTGCCGAGGTGGAGCGAGAGCGTGGGCAGCGCGAGGACCGTCATGACGACGGCGGCGACGGCGCCGAGGAGCTTGGGGTGGCGCTCGACGAAGGCGGACCACCGGGCGGCGAAGCCGGTGGGCAGCTCGGGCTGCGGGCCGCGCTCGGCGAGCACCCGCCGCTCGCGCCGGGAGAGGGCGCGCATGCCGATGAGGGAGAGCAGCGCGGGCAGCAGCGTGACGGAGGCGGCGACGGTGAGGACGACGGTGAGGGAGGCCGCGAGGGCGACGCCGTTGAGGAAGCTCAGCCGGAGGATGAGCATGCCGAGGAGGGCGATGCAGACGGTGGCGCCGGCGAAGACGACGGCCCTGCCGGTGGTCGCGACCGCGGTCTCGGCGGCCTCGGCGACGCCCAGGCCGCGCTTCAGGCCCTTGCGGTGCCGGGTGACGATGAAGAGCGCGTAGTCGATGCCGACGCCGAGGCCGATGAGCATGCCGAGCATCGGGGCGAAGTCGGCGACCGTCATCAGGTGCCCGAGGAGCACGATCCCGGAGTAGGCGATGCCGACGCTGACCAGGGCGGTCGCGATGGGCAGCAGGGAGGCGGCGAGGGAGCCGAAGGCGAGGAAGAGCACGACGGCGGCGACGGCGACGCCGACCGCCTCGGCGAGGTGTCCGCCGGGGGCCTCGGTGAGGGCGACGGCGCTGCCGCCGAGTTCCACCTGGAGCCCGTCGGCACCGGCGGCCTTCGCGGTGTCGACGAGGGCCTGGGCCCGTTCGACGGGGATGTCGTCGGCCTGGTCGCGGAAGGTGACGGTGGCGTAGGCGGTGCGCCCGTCCTCGCTGACCCGGCCGTGCGCGGCGCCGTCCCCGTACGGGGAGGCGACGGCGGCGACGCCGGGGAGGTCCGCGACCTTCTCCAGCATGGGGGCGACGCGGTCCTGGACGGCGTCGGCCCGGACGCTGCCGCGCTCGGTGTGCCAGACGATGGTGTCGGTGTCGCCGCCGAGGCCGTGGAAGCCGCGGTCGAGGAGGGCGGTGGCGCGTCCCGACTCGGTGCCGGGCACCTCGTAGTCGTTGGAGTACGCGCTGCCGGCGAGGACGGCGGCGCCACCGGCCCCGACGAGGGCGAGAACCCACAGGAGGACGGCGACGAGGCGGTGCCGGATGAACCACCGTGCGATGGCTGCCAAAGGACGTGCTCCCTGCCTGGATCGGTGCTCGCGGCCCACTGTCGCAGCCAAACGTGATCGTTTGTCCCTTTCGTGGCGATCCTCACAGGGGGTCCGCGAAGCTCGGGACCGAGGTCCCGGGCCCCGCGGACGAGGGTCCCGGGGACGACGGTCCCGGGCCGGTTCGGCCGCAGACGCCCGGGCGGCCGTTCCCGATGCGGCCCACGGGCCGGCGCCGGAAGCCGCCGGGGGCGGTGACCTCCGGGCGGTACCGGCCGTGCGCGTCGGCGGCGGAGCGGACGACGGCGCGACCGCGGCCCGGCCGCGATCGCGCGGCGCCGGCCCCCTCCACCGGACGGCGAGGCCCGGGTGACGGTCGTGGTGGGCGGTCCGGGAGGCCGGCCCGGCGCCGCCCGCGACGGGGCCCCGCACGCGCGCCGGGAGCCGTCGGGGCCGGTGATCGCGAAGCGGTACCGGCCGCCCGCGACGGGGACGCTCCGCTCCCCCGCCCCGGAGGCCGGCGCGCCGTGGCGCGCCGTCCCCGGCCCGGCGCGACCGCGGGGGCGACGGGGACGGCAGGGCGGGCCGGGGGCGCCGGGGAGGCCCGCCGGGGGCGCGCGAGCGGAGGACCCGCCGGAAACCGTCGATCCGAACGGCTCTTTCCGGCCACACCCGGGCCCCGTCCCGTACGGACCCCGGAAAGGGGCCGGGCGGCGCGCACGGACGGTTACCCGGCCGCAATCGTCCGCGCGTTGACCCCGGGGGCGGCCGAACGGCAAGCTGACTTCCTGTCATTCACTGTGCCTTGGGGGAAAGTTGAGCAAGTCGGCACACCACATCGGACCCGATTCGGCACCGGACCGCTACCGGCTGCTCCGCTCCATCGGGCGCGGCGGCGAAGCGGTGCTCTACCTCGCCGAGATCGAGCTCGCGGGCGGCACCGAGCCCGTCGTCGTCAAGGTCCTCGACTCCAGGACGACGATCACTCCCGAGCTCTTCGAGCGGGTCAGCCGCAAGTGGAACGAACAGGCCGAGCTGCTCCGCTTCGTCAGCCGCCCCGGCGTCGTCGGCGTCCGCGAGCACTTCCAGGGCGCGCCCATCCACGCGCCCGGCGAGTCCGGCACCCTCACCGGCCGGGCCCTCGTCCTGGTGATGAACCACGTCGACGGCCTCGACCTGCGCGACTGGCGCGCCGAGCGGACCCTGGCCACCCCCGCCGAGCGGCGCGAGGTCATGCGGACGCTCGAACAGCTCGCGGACGTCCTCAACTGGCTGCACTCGGGCAAGGCCACGCCGTCCGGCCGGATCGTCGTCCACGGCGACCTCTCGCCGGGCAACGTGATGGTCGACGAGCACGGCCAGGCCACCCTCGTCGACTTCGGCCTCAGCAAGCTGACCGCCGACCACCAGACGGCCGAGGTGTGGTTCACCCCCGGCTACGCGGCGCCGGAGATCTTCGAGGGGAAGCGGACCCCGGCGACCGACCGGTACGCCTTCGGGGCCATCGCCTACTTCCTGCTGAGCGGCCAGTCCCCGCCGGCCGCCCCCGAGCAGCTCGCGGCCGCCTTCGCCGGCGTGCCGCAGATCGCCGGACTGCCGGAGGAGCAGCGCAGGCGGGTGCTGGCCATCGCGGCGGCCGACGCCGACCGGCGCCCGCTGTCGCTCTCGTCCTGGGTGAAGGAGGTCCGGCACGGGGTGGTCTCCACCACGACCACCTCGCGCCCGGCCGGCCCCCAGGACGCGGTCCCGCCCCGCCCGGCCGACGCGCCCGCCGTGCCGCCGCTCCCGGTGACCCCGCCGGCCGGACCCCCGCCCGCGGCGCCGCCGGCCGCCGCGCCCCAGGACTCCGCGCCCCGGGACGCGGCACCGGACCCGGGCCCCGCGCCGACGGCCGCGCCGGAGCCCGCCCCCGCGCCCCCGGAGCCGTCCGCGCCCGCCCCGGCCGCGCAGCCGCCCGCCGGCCCGCCCCCGGCCGGCTTCGGCGCGCCGACCCCGGTCCCGGCCGGGCACGGCGCGGGGCAGGGCCCGTACGGCCCGCCGGCCGGCGGCTTCCCCCCGTACGGCGGGCCCGGCGGCGCGCCGGGTTACGGCGGCCACGGACCGGCGACGGCCGGGATGCCCGCCGTCGGCGCCCCCGGCGAACCGGCCGGCCCCCGGCCTCCGCAGCGGTCCGAGAGGTCCGGGCGCCGCAAGGGCCCGCTGATCGGCGCCGTCGCCGGCGTCCTGCTGGTCGCCGTCCTCGCGGTGGCCGGCATCCGGCTCCTCGGCGACCGGGACGCGGACACCGGCAAGAACACGCAGGCCGGCCCGACCACCACCACCGCCTCGGCGCAGGAGACCACCACGACCCCCACCGGGGAACCGACCACCGAGGAGCCGACGGAGGAGCCCACCACCCAGGAGCCGACGGAGGAGCCCGGCGTCGAACCGAGCGGCAGCGGCGACACCGGCGCGAGCCCGTCGATCGACCCCGGCTCCGTGCCCGAGAGCAAGGAGGCCGACCTGACCACCCTCACGCCCATCGACGGCCTCGACGGCTTCCGGGTCACCTCCGCCGCCACGCTCAACGCGAAGGACTACGGCTCCGCCTTCGTGGCCGGCTGCTCCAACGAGTCGTACATGGAGTTCAACCTCGGCCGGGCGTGGGGGACGCTGGAGTTCACCGCCGGCATCGACGACGACTCCCCGACCGAGGAGGCCCGGATCTCGATCTCCGTCGACGACCAGGCCGCCCCCTTCGCCCAGGCCGTGTCGCTCGGCAAGCCGGTCACCAAGACCATCTCGGTCAAGGGCGCCCTGCGCCTGCGCATCCGCGTCGAGGACACGTGCAGCTACTCGCAGGAGGCGTACGTGGTCATCGCCGCCCCGATGCTCAGGCGCTGAGCCCGGCACGGAGGAAGGGCCCCGCACCGCTTCCGGTGCGGGGCCCTTCGCGCGTCAGGGGCCGGGCCGGGGGCCGCCGCCCTCCAGGAGCGCGAGGCCGAGCTCGGTGACCGTGTGCAGCGTCGCGTTGCGGTGGCGCAGGCTGGAGACGAGCGCCGCCTCCCGCAGGGCCGTGATGTGCCGGCTCGCGTTGGACGGCGTGGTGCCCGCGCGGCGGGCGAGCTGGCCCGTCGTCGCGATGCCGTCCGCCAGCGCGGTCAGCAGCGCCGCCCGGGTGGGGCCGAGCAGCGCCGCGAGCGCCCGCCCGTCGGTCGTCCGGGCCTCCGGGGCCGCCCAGTGGACGTCGTGCTCGATCGGATGGACGAGGACCGGGGGCAGCGTCGGATCGGCCAGCGTCGTCGGCGCGTAGCGGCTGAAGAACGACGGCTGGAGCAGCAGACCGCGCCCCCTCAGGTGCAGGTCCTGGTCGACCGGGAAGTCGAGCCGGAGGACCGGGTGGTCCCACCGCGCCGACGGATGGAGCGTACGGAGCACCGCGCCCACACCGCCCTCCGCCAGCACCGCCGAGCGCCGGGACCGGTCCTGGCCCACCTGCGCCCGGATCCGCTCCCAGAAGGGGGCGAGCAGCGCGTCGAAGGAGACCTGCGCCGCGTCGGCCACCCGGCCGATCCCCTCGGGCCCGCCCTCCGCCAGCTCCCGGGACCAGGACGGCAGCCGGCGCGTGGTGTTCTGCCGCGCGAACTCCCGCAGGTCCCGCAGGACATGGCGCAGGGGCGCGGCCCGCAGCGCCTCCATCCGCTCCGCCACGCCCCCCTCGCCCGGCGGGGTCAGGAAGTCCGCCGAGTAGCCGGTCGGCGGCGCCAGCGCGGTCAGCAGCCGGGTGGCGGAGGGGACCCGGGGCAGCGAGGCGCGCAGCCACGGCCCGAGGAGCACCCCCGCATCCCGCCTCCGCAGGCGGTTGAGGCTGATCAGCAGCTCCCACAGCGGATCGGGCCCCGCGGCGATCCGCACCCGGGCGAGGTCGTCGCCGGTGAAGTGGATCCGGAGCACCTCAACCCCTCCCACCAGGACGATTACGTTCCAGCGCAACGAAGTTCACGGCACTCCCCCTGTACTCGCAGACTCTGATCCGTCCGGCGCCCGCTCGGCGCGCAGCAGGCTCACCCACAGGACGGTGGATCGTAAAATGCCCGGAACCCTGGCGAGGAACGGTTGCGGCGGGCGTGTCGCGGCCCGAGGGCTCGTCCGCGCGCTCGCCGCGGGAGCGGCCCTCGTCGCGGCGGCCGGATGCGCCGGCCCCGGGCCGGCCGCGGCGCCGGTGCCGCGGCCGGCGGTGGAACCGGCCCGGCTGACCGCGCTGCACGCGCTCCCGCCCGTCACCGCCCTGCTCTTCACCTCCCACCGCACGGGCGCCGAGGCGCAGCGGAAGCTCGCGATCGCCTGCATGGCCGAGGGCGGTCACCGCTACGCCCCCGCTCCCCCCTCCGAGGCCGCCGGGGACGCCGACGAGCGCCCGCAGCCCTTCGGCATCGAGTCCGCGGCCCCGCGCCGGGCCGCCGCCGCGACGTCGTCCGAGACGCCGCCCGCCCCCGGCGGCCCGGAGAGCACCGACGCCTACGCCCGCGCCCTCTTCGGCCGGGAGGAGAAGCGGGTCACCGCCAAGGGCGTGCGGATCAGCGTCTCCCGGCCGGGCGAGGGCTGCCTCGCCGAGGCGGAGACGCGGATGTTCGGGGACGGGCGGATGCGCTGGCTCCAGGTGCGGATCCTGCTCTTCGAGGCGCAGGAGGAGGCGCGCCGGGACGTGGAGAAGGACCCCGTCTTCCGGGAGGCCACCGTCCGCTGGCGGGAGTGCATGGACCGGGCCCGGATCAAGGCCCAGGACCCGGTGCAGGTCCAGGAGTCGCTGCGCTCGCCCGAGGAGGCGCGGACCAGCCCGGTCGTCGCGGCGGACCTGGGCTGCAAGGCCGAGACGGGCTACCTCGCCACCGCGTACGAACGGCTCGCCGCCGTGCAGCGGCGCTGGCTGGACGGGCACCCCGACGTCGGCGCCGACTGGAAGAGGCTGTCGGCCCGCCAGGACCAGGCGGCCGCGGCCGTCCTCGGCACCCGGGGCTGACCCCGCCGACAACCCCCGTGCGCCCCACCCGCACCGGCCCCGCACGCCCCGGCCTCGTGCGCCGTACGCCCCCGCACCGCCCCAGTCTTCCGCCACCGGCCCCGGTGGCGGGTGTCCCCCCGTCCGAAAGGAATCCCGTCATGTCCACGATCCGTCCGAAGTCCGGCCTCCGCCGCAGGTTCGCCGCCCTCGCCGGCGCCACCGCGCTCCTCGTGGGCGGCGGCGTCGCCACCGCCTCGACCGCAGCGGCCGGCCCGAACTGCGCCTCGGGCTACCACTGCGTCTTCGTCCTCGGCATCGGCGAGTCGTCCGGCCACGCCTTCTTCAACAGCGACACCAACTTCACCGACAACTACTTCGACGGCACGTCGCTGAACATCAACGACAACGTCTGGTCGGCCAGCAACTCCAGCAACAGCGGCTACGAGAGCCACTACTACTACGACGCCAACTACGGCGGCGGCCTCGTCTTCTGCGTCAACCCCGGAAGCGCGGTGAACTACGACCGCCTCTCCACCGACAACGTCGCCGGCAACAAGGTCGGGCAGCGCGACGAGGCCAGCTCCCTGCGGGTGCGCTCGACGACCTCCATCTCCTGCTTCTGACGGAGCGCGGGAGACGGGAAGGCCCCGCACCGGATCGCTCCGGTGCGGGGCCGCACGCCCTCTTCTCCCGTACGGGCGGGGGATCAGCCCTCGCTGACGCCCAGCCGCTCCAGGATGAGGTCCTTGACCTTCGCCGCGTCGGCCTGGCCACGGGTGGCCTTCATGACCGCGCCGACCAGGGCGCCGACCGCCGCGACCTTGCCGCCGCGGATCTTGTCGGCGATGGCCGCGTTGCCCGCGATCGCCTCGTCCACGGCCGCGCCGAGCGCGCCGTCGTCGGAGACGACCTTCAGACCGCGCTTCTCGACGACCTCGTCCGGAGCGCCCTCGCCGGCGAGGACGCCCTCGATGACCTGGCGGGCCAGCTTGTCGTTGAGGTCGCCGCCGGCGACCAGGGCCGAGACCCGGGCCACGTCCGCCGGCGTGATGGGCAGCTCCTCCAGGGAGACGCCCTTCTCGTTGGCGTTGCGGGCCAGCTCGCCCATCCACCACTTGCGCGCGGAGGCCGCGTCGGCGCCCGCCTCGACGGTGGCGACGATCGCGTCGACCGCGCCGGCGTTGAGGATGGACTGCATCTCCTGCTCGGAGACGGCCCACTCCTCGCGCAGCCGGTTGCGGCGCACGCGCGGCAGCTCGGGCAGGCCCTTGCGCAGCTCCTCGACCCACTCGCGGGCCGGGGCGACGGGGACCAGGTCCGGCTCCGGGAAGTAGCGGTAGTCCTCGGCGTTGTCCTTGATGCGGCCGGAGGTGGTGGAGCCGTCGTCCTCGTGGAAGTGACGGGTCTCCTGCACGATCGTGCCGCCGGACTCCAGGACCGCCGCGTGGCGCTGGATCTCGAAGCGCGCCGCCCGCTCGACCGAGCGGAGCGAGTTCACGTTCTTCGTCTCCGAGCGGGTGCCGAAGGTCTCGGAACCCTTCGGCATCAGCGACAGGTTGACGTCGCAGCGCATCTGGCCCTGGTCCATGCGCGCCTCGGAGACGCCCAGGGAGCGGATGACCTCGCGCAGCTCGGCCACGTAGGCCTTGGCGACCTCGGGGGCGCGCTCGCCGGCACCGACGATCGGCTTGGTGACGATCTCGATGAGCGGGATGCCGGCCCGGTTGTAGTCGAGCAGCGAGTGCGAGGCGCCGTGGATGCGGCCGGTCGCGCCACCGATGTGGGTGGACTTGCCGGTGTCCTCCTCCATGTGGGCGCGCTCGATCTCCACGCGGAAGACCTCGCCGTCCTCCAGCTGGACGTCCAGGTAGCCGTTGAAGGCGATCGGCTCGTCGTACTGGGAGGTCTGGAAGTTCTTCGGCATGTCCGGATAGAAGTAGTTCTTCCGGGCGAAGCGGCACCACTCGGCGATCTCGCAGTGCAGCGCGAGGCCGATCTTGACGGCCGACTCGACGCCGATCTCGTTCACGACCGGCAGCGCGCCGGGCAGGCCGAGACAGGTCGGGCAGGTCTGCGCGTTCGGCTCGGCGCCCAGCTCGGTCGAGCAGCCGCAGAACATCTTGGTCTTGGTGCCGAGCTCGACATGGACCTCCAGGCCCATGACGGGGTCGAACGAGGCCAGTGCCGCCTCGTACGACAGCAGTTCAGTGACAGTCACGGTGGAACTTTCCCTCTCAGCCCAGCAGGACGTCGTCGTCGCCGAGGCGCTTCAGCTCGCGGTACAGGATCGCGAGGCCGGTGACGATGGCGGCGGCGGACACGACGGCGTCGACCAGCTTCAGCGTGTCGTGCTCGGCACGGGCCTTCCTGATCTGCTTCGTCACGGCGACGGCGCCGAACGCGGTGGTGCCCATGGACAGGTACGTGCCGGTCCTGGACTTCTTGAAGCCCTTGGCCTTCTGCAGTGCACTGGTACTCACAGCGACGGAGCCTCCTCGATCAGCGGGTGACCCCACTTTTCCACGAAGGCGGCCTCGACGGCGGCACCGACCTTGTAGAGCCGGTCGTCCTGCATGGCGGGGGCGATGATCTGCAGCCCGACCGGGAGACCGTCCTCCGGCGCCAGGCCGCAGGGCAGCGACATGGCGGCGTTTCCGGCCAGGTTGGTCGGGATGGTGCACAGGTCCGCGAGGTACATCGCCATCGGGTCGTCGGCGCGCTCGCCGATCGGGAAGGCGGTGGTCGGGGTCGTCGGGGAGACGATCACGTCGACCTGCTCGAAGGCCTTCTCGAACTCGCGGGTGATGAGGGTGCGGACCTTCTGGGCCGAGCCGAACCACGCGTCGTAGTAGCCGGAGCTGAGCGCGTAGGTGCCGAGGATGATGCGGCGCTTCACCTCGGGGCCGAAGCCGGCCTCGCGGGTCAGGGCGGTGACGTCCTCGGCCGAGCGGGTGCCGTCGTCGCCGGCGCGCAGGCCGTACCGCAGGCCGTCGAAGCGGGCCAGGTTGGACGAGCACTCGGACGGCGCGATCAGGTAGTACGCCGAGAGGGCCAGGTCGAAGGTCGGGCAGTCCAGCTCGACGACCTCGGCGCCCAGCTCCTTCAGCAGCTCGACGGACTCGTCGAAGCGCTGCATGACGCCGGCCTGGTAGCCCTCGCCGCGGAACTGCTTCACGACGCCGACCCGCATCCCGGCCACCGAGCCGTTGCGCGCGGCCTCGACCACGGGCGGGACCGGCAGGTCGATCGAGGTGGAGTCGAGCGGGTCGTGGCCGGCGATCGCCTCGTGCAGCAGGGCCGCGTCCAGGACCGTGCGGGCACAGGGGCCGCCCTGGTCGAGGGAGGAGGAGAAGGCCACCATGCCGTAGCGGGAGACCGAGCCGTAGGTGGGCTTGACGCCGACGGTGCCGGTGACGGCGGCGGGCTGGCGGATGGAACCGCCGGTGTCCGTGCCGATGGCCAGCGGGGCCTGGAAGGCGGCGAGCGCGGCCGAGGAGCCGCCGCCGGAGCCACCGGGGATCCGGGTCAGGTCCCAGGGGTTGCCGGTCGGGCCGTAGGCGCTGTTCTCGGTGGAGGAGCCCATGGCGAACTCGTCCATGTTGGTCTTGCCGAGGATGACCACGTCGGCGGCCTTGAGCCGCTTGACCAGGGTCGCGTCGTACGGCGGGATCCAGCCCTCCAGCATCTTCGAGCCGACCGTAGTGGGGATGCCCCGGGTCGTGAAGATGTCCTTGAGCGCCAGCGGGACGCCGGCCAGCGGGCCGAGCTTCTCGCCGCGGGCGCGCTTCTCGTCGACGGCGCGGGCCTGCGCCAGGGCGCCCTCGCGGTCGACGTGGAGGAAGGCGTGGACCTTCTCGTCGACGGCCTCGATGCGGGCCAGGTGGGCCTCGGTAACCTCGACCGCGGTGAGCTCGCCGGAGGCGATGCCCGCGGCGATCTCGGCGGCGGTGAGCTTGATGATGTCCGTCATGGTCAGTCCTCCCCCAGGATCTGCGGCACCTTGAAACGCTGCTGTTCCTGGGCGGGGGCGCCGGAGAGCGCCTGCGCGGGGGTGAGCGAAGGACGGACCTCGTCCGCGCGCATGACGTTCGTCAGCGGCAGCGGGTGGGAGGTCGGCGGTACGTCCTGCTCGGCGACCTCGGAGACGCGGGCGACCGCGCCGATGATGTCGTCGAGCTGACCGGCGAAGTGGTCGAGTTCCTCTTCGGCGAGTTCCAGACGCGCCAGCCGAGCGAGGTGTGCGACCTCCTCGCGCGTGATGCCAGGCATGCAGCGATCCTCTGGGGTGAGTCTGATGGTGTGGGGCCAATCCTATGGGGACGGCACCGCTGCCTGTGAAACGGCCGTCCCGGACGGCCCTCCGGGACGGCTCCGCGGCCCCTCGCGGGTCACTGCACGACGTGTCCGGGGGCCGGGTCGAGCTCGATCGCGGGCGCGGCGGTCTCGACGGCCCGGCGCCAGCCGTGCTCGCCGCGGGCGCGCAGCCAGGCGGTGGTCTCGGCGGGCGGCATGGCGGCGGAGACCAGCCAGCCCTGGACGGCGTCGCAGCCCAGGTCGCGCAGCCGCTCCCAGGTCTCGTCGTCCTCGACGCCCTCGGCGACGACCAGCAGGCCCAGCGAGTGGGCGAGGTCGACGGTGCAGCGGACGATCTCGGCGTCCTCGGTGTCGACGGCGAGCCGGGCGACGAAGGAGCGGTCGATCTTCAGTTCGCTGACCGGGAGGCGGCGCAGGTGGACGAGGGAGGAGTAGCCGGTGCCGAAGTCGTCCAGGGACATCTTGACGCCGTGGCCGGTGAGGCCGTTGAGCGTGTCGGCGGCGCGCTGGGGGTCCTCCAGGAGGACGTGCTCCGTTATCTCCAGCTGGAGCGAGCCGGCCGGGACGCCGTGCCGGGCGAGGCGGGCGGCGACGGCGCCGGCGAAGCCGGGGGTGTGGACGTCGCGCGGCGAGACGTTGACCGCGACGGGGACCTCCAGGCCCTGGGCGCGCCAGCGGGCGACCTGGGCGAGGGCGGTCTCCAGGACGTACTCGGTGAGGTGCGGCATCAGGCCGGAGGACTCGGCGATGGCGATGAACTCGTCCGGTGGAACCTTTCCGCGCTCCGGGTGGACCCAGCGGACGAGCGCCTCCAGGCCGGCGACCTGGCCGTCGAAGCGGACCTTCGGCTGGTAGTGGAGCTCGACCTCGCCGGCGTCGAGCGCCCGGCGCAGGTCGCCGAGGAGACCGAGGCGGTCGGGGGTGTTGGAGTCGCGCTTGGACTCGTACACCTCGACGCCGGTCCGGTCGCGCTTGGCCTGGTACATGGCGACGTCGGCGCGGCGCAGCAGGCCCTCGGCGTCGCCGGCGTGGTCGGGGTAGACGGCGACGCCGGCGCTGGCCTCCAGGACGAGGGTGAGGCCGTCGAGGTCGAGCGGGGAGGAGAGGGCGGCGACGAGGTGGCGGGCGACCCGCTGGGCGCTGGTGGTGGAGTCGGCGAGGGGCAGCAGGACGGCGAACTCGTCGCCGCCGAGCCGGGCGGCCTCGGCGCCGCGGGGCAGGGCGAGGCGGAGCCGTTCGGCGATCTGGAGGAGGAGCCGGTCGCCGGCGAGGTGCCCGAGGGTGTCGTTGACCGAGCGGAAGCGGTCGAGGTCGATGAGGACGAGGGCGGAGCGGGACTCGGCGTCCTGGGCCTCCTCCAGGGCGGTCCAGGTCCGCTCCAGGAGCCACTGGCGATTGGGCAGCCCGGTGAGGGGGTCGCGGAGCTGCTCCTCGGCGCGGGCGCGGGCGATCCAGAGGGTGGAGTCGAGGGCGATCAGCGGGATCGCGAAGAGCGGCAGCAGGACCGGGAAGGCGGCGGCGACGACGCAGATCAGCGGGGCGATGCCGAGCAGCGCGACGGCCACGAGGCCCTGCCGGAGCAGGGCGGTGCGGGCGACGGTGGGCAGGCCGCGGCCGGGCGGGGCGAGGGTGTACCACAGCAGCAGCCGGGTCGCGAGGAGGTAGGCGCCGGCGGCGAGGACGATCTCGGGGACGTCGCCGATCGTCCAGTCGAGCGGGTGCCAGGGGTCGTCGACGGAGGGGACGTCGCCGAAGAGGGCGAGGACGAGGGCGGCCGCGCCGACGCCGAGGATGTCGGCGGCGCCGTGCAGCAGGCCCTGGCGCCAGCGGTGCCGGCGGGCGGCGCTGACGAGGACGACGACGGTGAGCGAGACGAGGCCGGCGGGGACCCAGCCGTACAGGAGGAGGACGGCGAGGGTGAGGGCGGCGCCGGAGCCGGTGCCGCCCCACCAGCGCTCGCGCCCGAGGGCCACGAGGTGGCCGACGATGAGGCCGGTGAGGAGGGCGAGGGACCAGCCGGCGACCCCTCCGGGGAAGAGGGGGACGCCGGTCGTCAGGGCCCGCTGGAGCCCGGTGACGAGCACGGCGGCGGCGGTGCCCACCACGGCGGTGGGCAGGCCGGCGAAGCCCGCGGGGAGCACCCGGCCGCGCGGCCGTGGCACCGGGGCGGCACTCTCGGTCGGTTCCATTCCCGTCCCTCTCACAGGCGGCGGTGCCGTCGCTGTCCGATGGACCGCGGCGAGGCGGCCCGGGTGGCGTCCCGGCCACCGGTCGTACGCCCCGCCGGCTTCAGGGGCGGGGCGCATGGCACGGGGCCGTTCGTCCTGGCGCACGGCCGCGCAGCACCCTCGCGCGGCGGTGCGGGACGAGACGCACGGTCACCACACTAGGCCGCCGAGGGCGCCGAGGGGCAGCGCTCTCCCTCTCTTGCCCGAATGCGACCTGGCCACCCGTAACGATCTGGTATGCGCCGAACGGGTGAGCTTCCGGGGCCCGGAGAGGGGTGACCGCGGGTTACTCCTCGATCGGCCGTGCGACCTCGCGAGCGGCGTCGGGACCCTGTTCGAGCAGGATCTTGAAGCCGTCCTCGTCGAGAACCGGAACCTTCAGCTGCATCGCCTTGTCGTACTTGGAACCCGGGTTCTCCCCCACCACGACGAAGGAGGTCTTCTTCGAAACGGAACCGGTGACCTTCGCTCCGCGGCTCTGGAGCGATTCTTTTGCGCCATCCCGGGTGAACTGCTCCAGGGTGCCGGTCACGACGACCGTCAGGCCCTCCAGCGGGCGCGGCCCCTCGTCCTCCCCGGCGCCCTCGTCCTCCAGGGCGACGCCGGCGGCGCGCCACTTCCGCACGATCTCGCGGTGCCACTCCTCGGAGAACCACTGCTTCACGGCGGCGGCGATGATCCCGCCGACGCCGTCGACGGCGGCCAGCTCCTCCTCGGTGGCCTGCTCGATCCGCTCCAGCGAGCGGAACTCGCGGGCCAGCGCCTCGGCGGCGACGGGGCCGACGTGGCGGATGGAGAGGCCGTTGATGAACCGGGCGAGCGGCCGGGTCTTCGCGGCGGCGATGTGCTCCAGCATGGCGAGCGCGTTCTTCTTCGGCTCGCCCTTCTGGTTGGCGAAGACGGTGGCGATCTTCTCCTCGCCGGTCTTCGGGTCCCGCTTGGGCAGCCCGGAGTCGGCGTCGAGCACGTACGCCTTGATGGGCAGCAGCTGCTCGATGGTGAGGTCGAAGAGGTCGCCCTCGTCGGTGAGCGGCGGCTCGGCGGGCTCCAGGGGCCGGGTGAGGGCCGCGGCGGCCACCGCGCCGAAGTTCTCGATGTCCAGGCACTGGCGGCCGGCGAGGAAGAAGAGCCGCTCGCGCAGCTGGGCCGGGCAGGTCCGGGCGTTCGGGCAGCGGAGGTCGATGTCGCCCTCCTTCATCGGCTTCAGCGCCGTGCCGCACTCGGGGCATTCGGCCGGCATCACGAACTCCCGCTCGGTGCCGTCCCGCAGGTCGACGACCGGGCCGAGGATCTCGGGGATGACGTCGCCGGCCTTGCGGAGCACCACGGTGTCGCCGATGAGGACGCCCTTGGCCTTCACCACCTCCTGGTTGTGCAGGGTGGCGAACTCGACCTCGGAGCCGGCCACGGTGACCGGCTCCACCTGCGCGTACGGGGTGACGCGACCGGTGCGGCCGACGCCGACCTTGATGTCGACCAGCTTGGTGTTGACCTCCTCCGGCGCGTACTTCCAGGCGATCGCCCAGCGCGGGGCGCGCGCGGTGGAGCCGAGCCGGCCCTGGAGCGGGATCTCGTCGAGCTTGACGACGACGCCGTCGATCTCGTGGGCGACGGAGTGGCGGTTCTCGCCGTAGTGCGCGATGAACGCGCGCACCTCGGGGAGGCCGCCGACCACCTCGTTGTGCGTGGAGGTGGGCAGGCCCCACGCGCGCAGCAGCCCGTACGCCTCCGAGAGGCGGGAGATCTCGAAGCCCTCGCGGGCGCCGATGCCGTGGACCACCATGTGGAGCGGGCGGGTGGCGGTGACCTTCGGGTCCTTCTGGCGCAGTGAGCCGGCGGCCGCGTTGCGCGGGTTGGCGAAGGGCTTGTCGCCGGCCTCCACCAGGCGCGCGTTGAGCGCCTCGAAGGCCTCCATGGGGAAGTAGACCTCGCCCCGGATCTCGACGAGCTCCGGGATCCGGTCGCCCCGGAGGCGCTCGGGGATGTCGGCGATCGTGCGCACGTTGGGCGTGATGTCCTCGCCGGAGCGCCCGTCGCCGCGGGTGGCGGCGCGGGTCAGCCGGCCGTGCTCGTAGGTGAGGTTGACGGCGAGGCCGTCGACCTTGAGCTCGCACAGGAAGTGGAAGTCGGGGGTGCCGACGTCCCGGGCGACGCGCTCGGCCCAGGTCGCCAGCTCCTCGTCGTCGAAGGCGTTGTCCAGCGAGAGCATGCGCTCGCGGTGCTCGACGGAGGCGAAGTCCGTCTCGTACTGCCCGGCCACCTTCTGGGTCGGCGAGTCGGGCGTGCGGAGCTCCGGGTACTCCTCCTCCAGCGCCTCCAGGGCGCGCAGGAGCCGGTCGAACTCCGCGTCGCTGACGACCGGCTGGTCCTTCACGTAGTACCGGAAGCGGTGCTCCTCGACCTGCTCGGCCAGCTCGGCGTGCTTCTCCCGTGCCTCGGAGGGCACGACCGCCTCTTCACCGGGCAGGGCCCCCTGTTCGACTGCCACCTTCGTCCGTCCTCCCGTGCCTTCAGAACCCGGTCACTCTGGGTTGTCCGCGAGCGATCTCGCCGCCCGGGCGCAGTGGGCGAGCGCCGCCCGGGCGTACGCGGGCGAGGCGCCCGCGAGCCCGCACGTGGGGGTGACGACCACGGACTCGGCGAGAGTCCCCGGATTCAGCCCCAGCCTGCGCCACAGCGTCCTGACACCCATGACGCTACCGCCCGGGTCGGACAATGCCGTGTCGGTGGAGGGCACCACACCGGCGAAGAGCCTGGTGCCGGCCTCCACCGCCTCGCCGATCGGCTCCTCGTCACGTTCGGTGAGCAGCCCGAAGTCGAACGAGACGCCGGCGGCTCCGGCCCTGCGGAGCAGGGCGAAGGGCACGCCGGGGGCGCAGGAGTGGACGGTCACGGGCCCGTCGTGGGCGGCGATCACGTCCCGCAGGGTGCCCTCGACGACCTGCCGGTCGACGGCCCGGTGGGTGCGGTAGCCGCTGGCGGTGCGGACCTGGCCGAGGAGGACGGCGGTGAGCGAGGGCTCGTCGAGCTGGAGCACGATCCGGGCGCCGGGGACGCGCTTGGCGACGTCGGCGAGGTGTTCGCGCAGGCCCTCGGCGAGGGAGGCGGCGAGGTCGCGGCAGGCGCCGGGATCGCCCAGGGCGGCTTCTCCGCCGCGGAGTTCGAGGGCGGCGGCGAGGGTCCACGGGCCGACGGCCTGGACCTTGAGCGGGCCCTCGTACCCCTGGGTGAACTCCTCCAGGGCGTCGAGGTCCTCGCCGAGCCAGGAGCGGGCGCGGCGGGTGTCGCGGCCGGGCCGGTCGCTGATCCGCCAGCCGCTGGGCTCCACGTGCGCGTACAGGTCGACCAGCATCCCGAGGGTGCGGCCGATCATGTCGGCGCCGGGCCCGCGGGCGGGGAGCTCGGCGAGGAAGGGGAAGTCCTCGAAGGAGCCGGTGACGGTCTTGGCGGCCTCGCGGGCGTCGCCGCCGGGCAGCGAGCCGACGCCGGTCGCGGGGCCCCACGGGGGAACGTCGTTCATCGTCATCGCCCCGGACGGACCGTCAGGTCGTTGATCTCGGCGTCGCGCGGCAGGTCGAGGGCCGTCACGATCGTGGTCGCGACGGACTCGGGGTCGATCCACCGCGCCGGGTCGTACTCCTTGCCCTCCTGCTGGTGCACCTTGGCCTGCATGGGGCCGGCGGTGCGGCCCGGGTAGACGGAGGTGACCCGGACGCCGTGCCCGTGCTCCTCGTGGCGCAGGGAGTCGGCGAGGGCCTTGAGGCCGTGCTTGGAGGCGGCGTACGCGCTCCACTCGGCGTGCGCGTTCAGTCCGGCGCCGGAGTTCACGAAGACGACGTGGCCCTGGGAGACCCGGAGCTGGGGCAGGAAGTGCCGGGTGAGCTCGGCCGGGGCCACCAGGTTCACGTTGAGCTGGTGGTGCCACGTCTTGGGCGTCAGCTCCCCCACGGTGCCGAGGTCGACGACGCCCGCGACGTGCAGCAGCGAGTCCACCCGGTCGGGCAGGCTCTGGTGCGAGAACGCCCAGGAGAGCCGGTCCGGGTCGGCGAGGTCCCCCACCAGCGTGCGGGCGCCGGGGAACTCGGCCGCCAGCTCCTTGGCGCGCCCCGCGTCGCGTGCGTGCAGCACGAGGTCGTCCCCGCGCGCGTGCAGCCGGCGGGCGACGGCGGCGCCGATGCCGGACCCGGCCCCGGTGATCACATGAGTAGCCATGGGCACCATGGTCCCATCAGCGGGCGGCGATCTCGCTCTCCAGGTACGCGAGGGCCGCGCGCCCGTCCTCGGCGAAGAAGACCAGTTCGGCGAGGGGGCGGGGCAGGAAGCCCTCGTCCTCCATCCGCTGGAACTGGACCTTGAGGCCGTCGTAGAAGCCGGCGGTGTTGAGGAGGACGACGGGCTTGGCGTGCTTGCCGTGCTTCTTCAGTTCCAGGATCTCGGTGGCCTCGTCGAGGGTGCCGGTGCCGCCGACCATGACGACGATCGCGTCGGACTTGGCGAGGAGCAGGGCCTTCCGCTCGGCGAGGTCCCTGGTCACGGTCATCTCGTCGGCGTGCGCGCGGGCCTTGGCGGCGAGGAAGTCGACGGAGACGCCGACGAGCCGGCCGCCGGCCTCCTGCGCGCCGTCCGCGACGACCTTCATCAGTCCGGTGTCGGAGCCGCCCCAGACGAGGGTGTGGCCCGCCTTGCCGAGGAGGCCGGCGAACTCGCGGGCCGGCGCGGTGTAGCGCTCGTCGAGGTCGGCGGCGGAGAGGAAGACGCAGATGTTCATGCCGCCACGGTAGAACACGGCTCTTTTCTCACCCTCCCTGACCTGGGGTTTCCATGATTCTTCGGGAACTTTCGGGCGGCGGCGATGAGTTCCGGCGGGGCCGCCGGTCTGCCCTGCCATGGACGAGGTGAAGACGGTCGTGTCACGGGACGGGACGCCGGTCGCGTACGTGCGGTACGGGGCGGGGGCCGCGGACGGGCCCGCGGTGGTGCTGGTCGGCGGGGCGCCGGGGGCGGGCGTGGGCGAGACGCCGCTCGTCCGGCTGCTGGCCCGGAGCCACCCCGTGTACGTGTACGACCGCCGGGGAGGCGGCGGGCACGCGGTCGAGCGGGAGCTCGAGGACCTGGCGGCGGTGCTGGAGGCGGCGGGTCCCGGCGCGGCGGTGCACGGCAGCGGGGCGGGGGGCGCGCTGGCGCTGGCGGCCGCGGCCGCGGGGCTGCCGGTGGCGGCGGTGTCGGTCTTCGAGCCGCCGTCCGACGGGCTGGGGGCCCTCGGGGAGGTCCGCGCGCACGTGCTGGTGATCGACGGGGGCGCGAGCCCCGCGCCGGTGCGCCGGGCGGCGCGGGAGCTGTCGGAGCTGCTGCCGCACGCCCGGCACCGGACGCTGACGGGCCAGACCCACGAGGTGGCGCCGCACGTGCTGGCGCCGGTCCTCGCGGAGTTCGTGGCGGAGGCCGCGGCGTCGGCCGACGCCGTCTGAGCCGGACCGCCCCGCTACGCGGACGCGGGGGCCGCGCGCCGCACGGTCGTCGCGATCGTCGCGGAGCCGACCACGCGGGTGCCGTCGTAGAGGACGATCGCCTGGCCGGGGGCGACGCCGCGGACGGGCTCGTCGAAGGTGACCTTCAGCTCGCCGTCCTCCAGGGCCGCGCTCACCTCGGTCTCGCCGCCGTGGGCGCGGAGCTGGGCGGTGTAGCGGCCGGGGCCCCCGGGGGCGGTGCCGCACCAGCGGGGCTTGATCGCGGTGAGGGCGGTGACGTCGAGGGCTTCGGCGGGGCCGACGGTGACGGTGTTGTTCACGGGCGAGATGTCGAGGACGTAGCGGGGCTTGCCGTCCGCGGCCGGGTGGCCGATCCGCAGGCCCTTGCGCTGGCCGATGGTGAAGCCGTAGGCGCCCTCGTGGGTGCCCAGCTTGGTGCCGGACTCGTCGACGATGTCGCCCTCCGCCCGGCCCAGGCGGGTCGCGAGGAAGCCCTGGGTGTCGCCGTCGGCGATGAAGCAGATGTCGTGGCTGTCGGGCTTCTTGGCGACGGCCAGGCCGCGCCGCTCGGCCTCGGCGCGGATCTCGTCCTTGGTGGTGAGGGTGTCGCCGAGCGGGAACATCGCGTGGGCCAGCTGCTGCTCGTCGAGGACGCCGAGCACGTAGGACTGGTCCTTGGCCATGTCGGAGGCGCGGTGCAGCTCGCGGGTGCCGTCCCCGGTCAGCACCACGGTGGCGTAGTGGCCGGTGCAGACGGCGTCGAAGCCGAGGGCGAGCGCCTTGTCCAGCAGCGCGGCGAACTTGATCTTCTCGTTGCAGCGCAGGCACGGGTTGGGCGTGCGGCCGGCCTCGTACTCGGCGACGAAGTCGTCCACGACGTCGGCGCGGAAGCGCTCGGCGAGGTCCCACACGTAGAAGGGGATGCCGATGACGTCGGCGGCCCGGCGCGCGTCGCGCGAGTCCTCGATCGTGCAGCAGCCGCGGGCTCCGGTGCGGAAGGACTGCGGGTTCGCGGAGAGCGCGAGGTGCACGCCGGTGACGTCGTGCCCGGCCTCGACGGCTCGGGCGGCGGCGACGGCGGAGTCCACTCCGCCGGACATGGCGGCGAGGACGCGGAGGGGGCGCGGAGTCTGAGTCATAGCCCTACCAGGGTACGGGGCGGCGGGAACCGCGTGGCCGGGACCGGCGTTCTGGGGAGCATGGGGAGCGAGAACGGGAAGAAGCGGGGCGTCGGCCGGCGCGCCGTGCTGATCGGCGGCGGGGTCGCGGTCGTGGGTACGGGTGTGCTGGCGCGCGAGGAGCTGGCGCGCGCCTGGTGGCGGCTGCCGTGGATGGAGAAGCCGCGGGTGGACGGGGAGCTGGACTACCGGGCGGCCGCGTGGACGGCGGCGCACCAGGCGAACTCGCGGCGGGCGGACCGGCCGGACGACTACCGGATCGACCGGGTGGTGATCCACGTGGTGCAGGGCAGCTACGCCACCGCGCTGAAGGTCTTCAGGAACCCGCTGCACGAGGCCGCCACGCACTACGTGGTCGGCAAGGACGGGCGGGTGGCGCAGATGGTGCGGGAGCTCGACGTGGCCTACCACGCGGGGAACCGGGACATGAACGAGCGGAGCATCGGCATCGAGCACGAGGGGTTCGTGGACCGGCCGCAGGACTTCACGAAGGCCATGTACGAGGCGTCGGCGCGGCTGACGGCCGACATCTGCCGGCGGTACGGGATACCGGTCGACCGGGAGCACATCATCGAGCACGCGGAGGTCGAGGGCACGGACCACACCGATCCCGGCCCGCACTGGGACTGGGACCGGTACATGGAGCTGGTCCGCCGGGAGCGGGCGAAGCTCCCGGCGTGATCGGCCCGATCGGCCCGATCGGGAAGAGACGGCCTAGCTGAGCCCGGCGGTCCTGGCGCGCTCCACGGCGGGGCCGATGGCGTCGGCGACGGCCTTCACGTCCTCCTCGGTGGAGGTGTGGCCGAGGGAGAAGCGGAGGGTGCCGCGGGCGAGGTCCGGGTCGGCGCCGGTGGCGAGCAGGACGTGGCTGGGCTGGGCGATGCCGGCGGTGCAGGCGGAGCCGGTGGAGCAGGCGATGCCGGCGGCGTCGAGGAGGAGGAGCAGGGAGTCGCCCTCGCAGCCGGGGAAGGTGAAGTGGGCGTTGGCGGGGAGCCGGTCGACCGGGTCGCCGCCGAGGATCGCGTCGGGGACGGCGGCGCGGACGGTGGCGACGAGGGCGTCGCGCAGGGCGCCGATGTCGCGGGCGAAGGCCTCCTGCCCGTCGGCGGCGGCGCGGGCGGCGGTGGCGAAGGCGGCGACGGCGGGGACGTCGAGGGTGCCGGAGCGGACGTGCCGCTCCTGGCCGCCGCCGTGCAGCACCGGGACGGGGGTGTGCTCGCGGCCCAGCAGCAGGGCGCCGATGCCGTAGGGGCCGCCGATCTTGTGGCCGGAGACGGTCATGGCGGCGAGTCCGGAGGCGCCGAAGTCGACCGGGAGCTGGCCGACGGCCTGGACGGCGTCGGCGTGCAGCGGGACGCCGAACTCCGCGGCGGCGTCGGCGAGGGCGCGGACCGGCATGACGGTGCCGATCTCGTTGTTGGCCCACATCACGGTGGCCAGGGCGACGGAGTCGGGGTCGCGGGCGATCGCCTCGCGCAGCGCCTCGGGGTGGACCCGGCCGTGCGCGTCGACCGGCAGGTACTCGACGTCCGCGCCCTCGTGGGTCGCGAGCCAGTCGACGGCGTCGAGGACGGCGTGGTGTTCGACGGGGCTGGCGAGGACGCGGGTGCGGCGGGGGTCGGCGTCCCGGCGGGACCAGTAGAGGCCCTTGACCGCGAGGTTGTCGGCCTCGGTGCCGCCGGAGGTGAGGACCACCTCGCTGGGGCGGGCGCCGAGCGCGGCCGCGAGCGTCTCGCGGCCCTCCTCGACGGTCCGCCGGGCGCGCCGCCCGGCGGCGTGCAGGGACGAGGCGTTGCCCGTGACGGCGAGGTGGGCGGTCATCGCCTCGATCGCCTCGGGCAGCATGGGCGTGGTCGCGGCGTGGTCGAGGTAAGCCATGGTGGGTCGATTCTACGAGCCCGGACGCGGCCTTCCTCTACGAGGCCGGGCGCGGCCCCTCCTCGGCGGGGCGGATGCGGGTCCCCGGCGCCCGGCCCGCCGCTCCGGACGGGTCCGCGGGCGGCCGGGGACCGGCGGGGTCAGTCGCGCGGGGCGCGGGCGAGCTGGCGGGACTGGGCGACCAGCCGGCCGGCGCTGTCCCAGACCTCGGCGTCCTCCTCCAGGAAGCCGCCGGCGAGGTTGCGGGTGGTGATGGAGACCCGCAGCGGTCCGGGGGCGGGGCGGCACCGGACGTGGGCGGTGAGCTCCACGGTCGGGGTCCAGCCCTTGAGGCCGAGCTCGAAGGAGGTCGGCGGCAGGGCGTCGACGGCGAGCAGGAGGGAGAGCGGGTCGGGCTCGCGCCCGTCGGCGAGGCCGAACCAGGCCCGCATCTCGCCCTTGCCGGAGGGCGCGCCGATGGCCCAGCCGACGCAGGCGGGGTCGAGGCGCAGGTCGAGGCGGTCGGTGATCGCGGAGGAGCCGGGGATCGGCGGGGCCGGGCCGTCGGAGGCGCTGAAGCACTGGTCGACCGGGGCGAAGGCGGGCGGCACGGCGCTGGTGCGGACGTCGTCCGTGAGGGCGTCGAGGTCGCCGTAGGAGGCGAGGACGCGGATCCGCTCGACCTCGGTGCCGTCCTCGGCGTACTGGTAGAGGGAGGCGGTGCCGGTGGAGAGGGTCCGGCCGGTGCGGACGGTCTCGGTCCGGATGACCGCGGGGCCCGGGGCCGACGGCGTCAGGTAGTGCGCCGAGATGGTGAACGGGTCGGGGTGCGGCAGGTGGTCGCCGAGGGCACGGCCGAGCAGGGCGAGGAGGTATCCGCCGTTGACGGCGTGGATGATCGTCCAGCCGGCCGAGAGCTCGGCGTCGTAGACCCCGGGCTCGCGGAGGGTGACGGCGGTGTCCCGGTCGAACTCGCTGCCCGCCCCGGTCCGCGGGGCGGGGCTCGTCTCGGTGCTCGTGCTCATACGGCCGACGGTACCGCAGGAAACTACTGAGCGGTAGCTTTTTCGGGCTCCTCGCGGGCCGACGAGCGGCGGTTCCAGGCGCGCGGCGCCCGCCAGTGGTAGCGCATCGCGAGCAGCCGCAGCAGGAAGGCGGTGAGCACGGCGGCGCCGCTGGTGTAGGCGTTCAGGACGTCGAAGCGGATGCACAGCACGACCATGGCCGCGCCGACGATCGCGGGCACGGCGTACAGGTCCCGGTCCCAGCGCAGCAGCGAGGGCACCTCGTTGGCGAGGACGTCGCGCAGCACGCCGCCGCCGACGGCCGTGGCGAGGCCGAGCGCCGCCGAGGAGGTGAGGCCGAGCCCGTAGTCGTACGCCTTCGTCGTCCCGGTCACGCAGAACAGTCCGAGGCCGGCCGCGTCGAAGACGTTCACGGCCGTCTGGGTGCGCTCCACCTCGGGGTGGAGGAAGAAGACGAGGACGGTGGCGACCAGCGGCATGAGGAAGTAGCCGAGGTCGGTGAAGGCGGCCGGGGGCACGGCCCCGATGATCAGGTCGCGCAGGAGGCCGCCGCCGAGCGCGGTGACCTCGGCGAGCACCGCCATGCCGAAGACGTCGAAGTTCTTCCGGACGCCGAGGAGGGCGCCGGAGATGGCGAAGACGAAGATGCCGACGAGGTCGAGCGTGTGTTGGACCGACGGACTGAACAGATCGTGGAGCACCGGCCAATTGTGCCGTGCGTTCGGAAAGGGCCCGGCCGCACCACGGCGGCCGGGCCCTTTCCCTGATGTCGCTACTTGTCCTCGGAGACGTCCTCGGAGACGTCCTCGGAGACGTCCTCGGACGCGGTCGCGGAGGTGTCCCCGGACTCCGCGGCCTCGCCGGACTCCGGAGCGGCCGGCTCCGGCTCCTTCGCCGTCTCCTCCGCCGGGGCCTCCGCCTGGGCCGGGATCACCACGGCGTCGGAGCCGGCCGGGGTGAGCGTGCCGTCCTGGATCTCCCGGGTGAAGTGGCAGGCCACCTTGTGGCCGCCGCCCGCGTCCGTGAGCTCCGGGCGCTCCTCGGAGCACTTCGGCTGCGCCCACGGGCAGCGGGTGTGGAAGCGGCAGCCCGCCGGCGGGTTGGCCGGGGAGGGCAGGTCGCCGTGGAGCAGGATCCGCTCGCGCCGCTCCTCGACCTCCGGGTCGGGCACCGGCACGGCCGACATCAGCGCCCGCGTGTACGGGTGCAGCGGCTCCTCGTACAGGCTGTCGCTCGGCGCCTCCTCGACCAGCGAGCCCAGGTACATCACGCCGATGACGTCCGAGATGTGCCGGACGACGGCGAGGTCGTGGGCGATGACCAGGTAGGTCAGGCCCATCGACTCCTGGAGCTCCTCCAGGAGGTTGATCACCTGGGCCTGGATGGAGACGTCGAGCGCGGAGACCGGCTCGTCGCAGATGATCAGGTCCGGCTCCAGGACCAGCGCGCGGGCGATGCCGATGCGCTGGCGCTGGCCGCCGGAGAACTCGTGCGGGTAGCGGGAGAGGGCGTTGGCGGGCAGGCCCACCTTGGCGAGGATCTCCCGGATCCTCTCCCGCCGCTCCTCCTGGTTCGCGCCGATCCCGTGCGCGGCCATGCCCTCGCTGAGGATCGACTCGATGTTCTGGCGCGGGTTGAGGCTGCCCAGCGGGTCCTGGAAGACCATCTGGAGCCGGCGGCGGAAGGAGCGGAGCTCCTTCTCCGGCAGCTTGGCCACGTCGGTGCCGTCGAGGACGACGGAGCCGTCGGTGACGTCCACGAGCCGCAGCACGGCCCGCCCGAGGGTGGTCTTGCCGCAGCCCGACTCGCCGACCAGGCCGTAGGTCTGGCCCGCCTCGACCTTGAGCGAGATGCCGTCCACGGCGTAGACGTGGCCGACCGTGCGGTCGAAGAGGATGCCCTTCTTGACGGGGAAGTGGACCTTCACGCCGTCGAGTTCGAGCAGGCTCATGCCGGTACCTCCGTCGTGGCGAGGACCGGGTTCGCGCAGCGGGCGTGGTGGCCGGCGGCGCGCGGTTCGGTCAGTTCGGGCGTGCCGGTGAGGCACTCCATCTCGTACCGGTCGCAGCGCGGGGCGAAGGCGCAGCCGTCGGCCCAGGCGATCTGGTCGTTGATGGACCCGCGGATCGGGTGGAGCGGTTCGCCGCGCGGGGCGTCGAGCCGGGGGATGGAGCCGAGCAGGCCGTGGGTGTACGGGTGCGTCGGGTGGGCGAACAGCTCGCGCCGGCCCGCCGATTCGACGACCTTGCCCGCGTAGAGGACGTTCACCTGGTCGCAGAGGCCGGCGACGACACCCAGGTCGTGGGTGATCATCAGCAGCGCGGTGCCCTCCTGGTCCACCAGCTCCTTGAGGAGTTCGAGGATCTGGGCCTGGATGGTGACGTCGAGCGCGGTGGTCGGCTCGTCGGCGATGAGCAGGCGGGGGGCACAGGCGACCGCCATGGCGATGAGCGCGCGCTGCCGCATGCCGCCGGAGAGCTGGTGCGGGTACTCCTTGAGCCGCCGGGTCGGGTCCGGGATGCCGACCCGGTCGAGCAGGTGGGCGGCCTCCTTGCGGGCCGCCTCGCCCTTCAGCCCGCGGTGGCGCTGGAGGATCTCGGTGACCTGGACGCCGACGGGGACGACCGGGTTCAGCGAGGAGAGCGGGTCCTGGAAGATCATCGCCATGTCGCGGCCGCGCAGGTCGCGCATCTTCGACGGCGTGAGCGAGAGCAGGTTCGTGCCGTCGAGCTCGGCCCGGCCGCCCAGGGTGACGCCCTTGGAGGGGAGCAGGCCCATGAGGGCGAGCGAGGTCACGGACTTGCCGCAGCCCGACTCGCCGACGAGGCCGACGACCTGGCCCTGGTCGACGTCGAAGGAGACGCCGTTGACCGCCCGGACGTCCTTGCGGCCGCGGCCGCCGAAGGTGACGGTGAGTTCGTCCACGGTGAGGAGGGGCATGTCAGCCTCGCAGCTTCGGGTCGAGGGCTTCGCGCATGGCCTCGCCGAGCAGGGTGAAGCCGAGGGCGGTGATGACGATGCCGACCGCCGGGTACATGGACATCATCGGCTCGTTGTCGAAGAAGCGCTGGGCCGCGGAGAGCATGACGCCCCACTCCGGCACCGCCGGGTCGGGGTTGCCGAGTCCGAGGTAGGAGAGGGCGGCGGCCTCGATGATCGCGGTGGCGAGGCTGAGCGTCGCCTGGACGATCACCGGGCTCAGCGAGTTCGGCAGGATCTGGGTGAGCACGATCCGCCGCTTGCGGATGCCGAGCGAGCGGGCGGCGAGCACGTAGTCGCTGCCGCCCTGGGCGAGCATCGAGCCGCGCAGCAGACGGGCGAAGACCGGGATCTGCACGACGCCGACGGCGATCATCACGGTGGTGAGCGACTGGCCCATCACGGCGGCGACGGAGACGGCGAGGAGCAGCGAGGGCAGCGCGAGCAGGATGTCGGTGACGCGCATGATCGCGTCGTCGATCCGCCGTCCGGTCTTGCCGCCGAGGGTGACCGCGGCGCCCGAGACGATGCCGACGAAGGCGCCGATCAGCAGGCCGATGAGCATGGAGACGACGCCGACGAGGAGCGTCTGGCGGGCTCCCACGAGCATCCGGGAGAACAGGTCCCGGCCGAGGTGGTCCAGGCCGAACCAGTTCTCGGCGCGGGCGCCGACGAACTCGCCGCGGTTGGAGAAGACCTCGCCGCGCCAGGTCTGGTCGGTGGGGCTGTACGGGGCGATCCAGGGGCCGATGACCGCCAGCAGGACGAATCCCGCGATGATCACGGCGCCGATGATCGCCATCTTGCTGGCGCGCATGCGGCGCATCGCCTCGCGCCACAGGCTGGCGCCGCTGGCGGTCTCGGTCCTCGCCGTGAGCTGGGCGAGCCGGTCGATCTTGGAAGCGGTGGTGGTCAGACTCATCAGTGCACCCGCACCCTCGGGTCGATGACGCTGTACGCGAGGTCGACGAGCATGTTGATCAGCACGTAGATCATGGCGATGAACATGATGAAGCCGACCAGGACCGGGTAGTCGCGGGCGTCGATGGCGGTCCGGATGAAGGAGCCGATGCCGCCGAAGGTGAAGACGGACTCGGTGAGCACCGCGCCGGAGAGCAGGCTGCCGGTGAGCAGGCCGATGGCGGTGACGACGGGGAGCAGCGCGTTGCGCAGGACGTGCCGGCCGCGGACGACCTTGCGCTCCAGGCCCTTGGACTCGGCGGTGCGGACGTAGTCCTCGCCGAGGACCTCCAGGACGCTGGCGCGGGTCATGCGGACGATGACCGCGAGCGGGATGGTGGCCAGGGCGATGCCGGGCAGCACCAGGTGCATGAGGGCGTCCCAGGCGGCGTCGAACTCGCCGGTGAGCACGCCGTCGAGGACGGCGAAGCCGGTGACGCTGGTGGCGTCGATGCCGGTGGACTGGCGGCCGAAGGTGCCGAAGATGTCGCCGAAGGCGGCCTTGAGGAGCTGCGCCAGGAAGAAGACCGGGATGCAGATGCCGACGAGCGAGCCGGAGACGGAGGCCACGTCGATCCAGCCGCCGCGCTTGCGGGCGGCGATGTAGCCGAGGGGGATGCCCACGGCGGTGGCGATGAGCATGGCCGCGACGCTGAGTTCGACCGTGGCCGGGAAGCGCAGCACGAACTCGTCCCAGACGGGCTGTCCGGTCTGCACCGAGGTGCCCAGGTCGAGGTCGAGGAGCCGCTTGAGGAAGCGTCCGTACTGGACGTAGATCGGCTGGTCGAGGCCCAGCGCGCGGTTGATGCGCGCCACGTCGGCTTCGGTCGCCCGCTCGCCCAGGATCGCTGAGGCGGGTCCGCCGGGCAGTCGGTTCAGCCAGATGAAGAGCAGAACCGACAGGCCGAGCAGGGTGGGTATGAGCTGGAGAAGTCGTCGTACGACGAGTCGCAACACCCCGCGTGCCCCTTTCTTGCGTGTGGAGGGTGGATGCGCGGACGCCCGGTCACGAGAGGAACGCGTGACCGGGCGGACCGCTTACGGGGGTGTTACTTGAAGGAGACCTCGGCGAAGTTCTCCTGCGTCAGCGGGGAGACCTTCGGCGGGTTCACGTTCTTGCCGAACGCGATGGCCGGCGGGGAGGAGGTCAGCGGGAGACCGGGCAGGTACTCCATGATCGCCTCGTTGGCGGCCTTGTAGAGGTCCGTGCGCTTGGCCGGGTCGCCCTGGAGCGAGCCCGCCTTCACCGCGTTGAAGACCTTGTCGTCCTTGAAGCCCCACTGCTTGTCGTACCCGGCGAACCAGGTGCCGATGAAGTTGTAGCCGTCGTTGAAGTCACCGGTCCAGCCGAGCATGTGGAGGGCGCAGCCGCCCTTCTCCACCGCGTCGACGTAGTCCGGGTTCCACTTCTTCGGCTTCGGGGTGACCTTGATGCCGGCCTTCTCCAGGTCGGCCTTGACCAGCTCGAAGATGTCCTGCGGGGCGGGCATGTACGGGCGGGTGACCTCGGTCGGGTAGCAGAAGTCGACCGCGAGGTTGCTCGCGCCGGCGCCGGCGAGGAGCTGCTTGGCCTTGGCGGTGTCGAACGCGTACTTCTTCACGTTCTCCGAGTAGCCGGCGACGGTGTCGGGCATGAACTGGGTCGCGACCTTGCCGCCCTCGGGCAGCTGGGTCTTGACGATGTTCTCGCGGTCGACGGCGTGCGCGATGGCCTGGCGGACCTCGGGCTTCTGCAGGGCCGGGTTGGCCTCCTGCGTCATGCCGAGGTAGAGCAGGTTGAAGACGTCACGGGTCGGGACGTTGAAGCCCGCGCCCTCGAGGGTCTTGATGTCGGCGGGCGCGACCAGGTCGTAGCCGTCGATGTCACCGGCCTGGAGCGCCTGGCGGCGGCCCTCCTCGGTGTCGATCGTGCGGAAGACCAGGTTCTTCACCTTGGCCTTGTCGCCCCAGTAGTCGTCGAAGCGCTCCAGGGCGACTTCCTTGTTGCCCTTGTTCCACTTCGTGATCTTGTACGGGCCGGTGCCGGCGACCGTGCCGGCCTCCTGGCTGTACTTGGGGTACGTGATGGCGTCGCCGGCCTCGGTGACCTGCTGCTTCGCGTACTCCTGGATCGCCTTGGGCGAGTGGATCGCCAGGGCGTTCAGGGAGAAGCCGCCGGGGAGGTTGGCGGAGGGCTCGAAGACCTCGATGACGGCGGTGGCGTCGTCCTTGACCGTGCAGGACTTGTAGTTCGCCTTGGGCGTCTCCTTGTCCTCGTTGGCCTTGAAGCCGCCCATGATGGTCTGCCAGTAGTACGAGACCGCGCTCGACTGGTAGGTGCCCTTCCAGTTGAACCAGTAGTCGTAGTTGGCGCAGACCGCCTTCGCGTCGAAGGTCTCGCCGTCGTGGAACTTCACGCCCTTGCGGAGGTTGAAGGTCCAGACGGTGCCCTCGGGGTTGCTCGACCACTTCTCGGCGAGCCCGCCCACCAGCTTGCTGCCGCCGGACTCGTGCTCCAGGAGCGCCTCGAACGCCTGGCGGGTGACCCGGAAGGTCTCGCCGTCGCTCGCGAGGGCCGGGTCGAGGGAGGCCGGGTCACCGGGGGCGCCGAACACGAAGGTGTCCTTGGCTCCGCCCTTGTTCTCGTCCTTGTCCCGGTCGCTCGCGCAGCCCGTGGCGATGAGGCCGACCGCGATGGCCGCCGTCAGAGCCCGGGTCGACCGGGAATTGAGTATGCGCATGGGTCCACCCCTGGGTCGCCATGTGTGGTCTTGACCGGCCGAACGCTACTGGCGAGTGACGCGGCAGAGAACAGTCCGCATAGCGGTGATACCAACCTGAGACCCGGACACTCGCCAAAACGGTCCGATGCCGGACATCGACGCCTGGAGCGGGCCCAACCAGACGCAAAACCCCGCCCTGGCAAGCCATTTCGGCCAGAGCGGGGAAAAGGGACAGGAGTGGCGTCAGCCGTGCCGCGCGGGCGGGTAGCCGTATCCCGGACGGTGGGATCCCGCATGCTGGGACGGGGCTCCGTGCGCCTCGCGGTCGTAGAAGGGCCGGGCGTGGGCCTTCAGCCAGAGCGCCACCGGGTCGTAGGCGTCGGAGAGCGCGACCGTCGAGACGGGCAGCCCGTCGGGCACCGTGCCGATGGACTGGCGCATCATCGCCCGCACCTCGTCGACGGCCGCCGCCGAACCGTCGTACAGGTCCAGACCGATGACCAGGTACGGGGTCCCCAGGGAGGGCTGCACCCAGCCGCGGCGGAGCGAGCGGACGGCCGGGGTGCGGTGCGCGTTCTGGGTGAGCTGGGCGTAGAACTGCGGGATCTCCAGGGCGGGTTCGGAGACCCGGAGCGGACCGGCGGGCATCCGGTCGAGGCCGGTGGCGATCCGTCGCAGGTCGGCCCAGGGGATGCCGACGCCGCCGCCGGGGGCGTGCGGGTTGAGCCAGACGCCCCACCGCTCGGGGTAGAGGGCGCGGGCGATCTCGCGGCCGGTGACGCGCTCGTGGGCGCGGTGCCAGCCGGAGGCGGCCAGCTCGCCGGCGGAGGTGACGCAGGGGGCGTAGCCGTGCCCGTCGACCTCCATGTTGCCGTACTGGGCGTCCGGCGAGCCCGGACCGCCCTGCCAGAGCAGCATGTACAGCTCGCCGTCGGCCAGGGCGTGCAGCAGGCCCTCGTACGCGTCGTAGCGTCCGGGCGCCACCTGGCGCAGCATGTGCTCGACCTGTCCGGTCGCGCCTGACGCGCTCACCCTGGGTCCCGCCCCTCTGTCTCGTACGGCTCGGTTCGGTGGTTCGGTCTCGGTCGGTCCAGCTTAGACAGGGCCGGGGTCACCCGGTGGCGCGCTGGTAGAAGGGGCGCACCCGCTCCAGCATCCAGTCGCCGACCGGGTCGGCGGCCATGTCGAGCAGGATCAGGTTGACCGGCCAGGCGACCTCGACGCGCCCGAGGGCGCGCCCGAGGGCGTCCAGCGGGGCGTTGCGGTCGACGCCGTCCCAGCCGACGAGCTGGACGCCGATGAAGAGGGCCGGTTCGGTGCCCTCGACGCTGGCGAGGGTGCGGCGGGCGGTGGCGACGACGCCGGTGGCCTCGAACTCGGCGGAGGCGGCGGCGAGGAAGTCGACCGGGTCGTCCTGCCAGTCCGGCTCGAAGAGCCGGACCCGGCCGCCGCTCGCGGGCCCGTCGAGGGCGGTGCGGCCGACCCGGCAGAGCTCGGCGACGGCGGGCGGGGGCAGCGGGACGCCGACGACGCCGCCGGGGTTCACCGCGATGCCGAGCTGCGGGGGCAGGCCGCGGGCGAAGTCACGGGCGGGGGCGACGGTGAAGGACATGTGGTCCCCGACGCAGGCGAGGAACTGCGCCTGCGAGCTGAAGACGGGGACGTAGGCGGCGCCGCCGATCTCCAGGGTGGCGAGGTCCAGGTCCGGACTGTCGGGTCCGCCGCCGTTGGGCAGCGGGACCCAGACCTGGCTGCGGCCGAGCACCTCGATGAGCCGGCCTCCGGCCGCGGGCTCCCCGAGCGCGGCGGCCAGCGCCTCCTCCAGCTCGTTGCCCGGCCACGTCACGTCCACGGTGGTTCCGTCCCCTTCTCGCACGGCCCTGGTCCCGGCCGCCCCGCAGCACCCTAACGCCGCCCCGCCCCGGCCGTGACCAGAACCCGCACCCGGGCGGGCGGCCCGCCGTCACACGGGCTCGCGGAAGCCGATCCGGCGCAGCGCCGTCGCGGCGTCCCGGTCGAGCAGGGTCGCGGAGGCGCAGCCGCGCGGCAGCCGGCCCGACTCGACCGCGGCGACGAGCCGGCCGACGGCCCTCCGGTGCCGGGCGAAGGCGTACGAGGACACCCCGCGGCCCCGCTCGCGCTGTCCGTCCCGGGCGGTGGCCGGGTCGACGTCGAGCAGGACCAGGTGGAAGGCCCGGCCGCGGCGGGCGGCGGAGCGGGCGAGCCAGCCGCGGACCCAGGACTGGGTGCCGCAGTCGTGGACGACCACCCCGGCGCCGGAGCGCAGGGCCCGGCGGAGCCCCGCGTAGTGCGCGACGCGGACCAGCGGGCGGTAGAGGGCGTACGGCAGGAAGCGCGGCATCCGGGCCTCCCAGCGCTCCCGGGCGTCCTGCGAGTCGATGCCGCGGCCCTCGGCGGCACGGCGCAGCAGGGTGGACTTGCCGCTGCCGGGGAGCCCGGAGACGACCACGACGTCGCCGGCGGCGAAGGTGAGGGCGCGCGGGCCGCGCCCTCCGCGGTCGCGGAGGTCCCGCACGACGCGCCCGCGGCGCCGGGTCCTGGCGCGGGCCCGCTGGGCGGGTATGGCGGCGTCGGTGGCGAAGACGCCGGTGTGGTGGATCCTCATCGCTGCTCCCCCTGTCGGGTCTCGGAAGACCTCAGGAGACCCTTGCCCACGAAGTGTAAAGAATCGGTAATCCGAGACAAGCGATTTGCGGGGCCGACACCGCGTGCAATGATGTGCGCGCCAGGCGCGCGCAGCGCCCCACAACCGCATACCGGCCGCTCGAATCCGCGCGGGAGAGTTCCGGACCGGCCTCGGCCGTCCGGGCGCCGAAGGAGCAAGACCCTCCCTTGAATCTCTCAGGCCCCGTACCGCGTGGATGAGGCAGATCTGAAAAGCGGGACACCCGGCGTGTCCCCACCCAAGGTGCAAGCCGATCCCTCCCGCCGATCCCGGCGACGAGATGCTCTCGGTGAACCTCTCAGGTTCCATGACAGATGGGGAGGAACGTCCTTGCCTGTCATGTTTTCCGCCTTCGGGACCCGGGAGTCACGTCCATGAGCACCACCCCCCGCCTGACCGCCCTCGATGCCCTGCATCGTTCGCTGGGCGCGACCATGACCGACTTCGCCGGCTGGGACATGCCGCTGCGGTACGGCAGCGAGCGCGACGAGCACAACGCCGTGCGCACCCGGGCCGGCCTCTTCGACCTCTCCCACATGGGCGAGATCACCGTCACCGGCCCGCAGGCGGTCGACCTGCTCGACTTCGCCCTGGTCGGCAACATCTCCACGGTGGGCAACGGCCGGGCGCGCTACACCATGATCTGCCAGGAGGACGGCGGGATCCTCGACGACCTGATCGTCTACCGCCTCGGCGAGACCGAGTACATGGTCGTCGCCAACGCCTCCAACGCGCAGGTCGTCCTGGACGCGCTCGTCGCCCGCTCCGGCGGCTTCGACGCCGAGGTCCGCGACGACCGCGACGCCTACGCGCTGATCGCCGTGCAGGGCCCGGAGTCCCCCGGCATCCTGAAGCAGCTCACCGACGCCGACCTGGACGGCCTGAAGTACTACGCGGGCCTGCCCGGCACGGTCGCCGGCGTCCCGGCGCTGATCGCCCGGACCGGCTACACCGGCGAGGACGGCTTCGAGCTCTTCCTGAAGCCGGAGCACGCCGAGGGCGTGTGGACCGCGCTGACCGAGGCGGGCGCGGGCGCCGGCCTCATCCCCTGCGGCCTGTCCTGCCGCGACACGCTCCGCCTGGAGGCGGGCATGCCGCTGTACGGGCACGAGCTGACCACCGCCCTCACCCCCTTCGACGCCGGTCTCGGCCGGGTCGTCAAGTTCGAGAAGCCGGGCGACTTCGTCGGCCGCAAGGCGCTGGAGGCCGCCGCCGAGCGCGCCGAGACCGCCCCGCCGCGCAAGCTGGTCGGCCTGGTCGCCGAGGGCCGCCGCGTCCCGCGCGCCGGCATGTCCGTCGTCTCCGGCGGCGAGGTCGTCGGCGAGATCACCTCCGGCGCCCCCTCCCCGACGCTCGGCGAGCCGATCGCGATGGCGTACGTCGACGCGGCGCACGCCGTCCCCGGCACCGAGGGTGTAGGGGTGGACATCCGCGGCACCCACGAGCCGTACCGGGTCGTGGCGCTGCCGTTCTACAAGCGCCGGAAGTAGGCGTGCGCCTCCGGGACCCGTCCCGGACGTGACGCATTCGTCTCAGGACACGTCTCACCCCGCAAGACCCACGTACATCCGCACTCCCCCGATCCAGGAGAATCAGGCCATGAGCAACCCCCAGCAGCTTCGCTACAGCAAGGAGCACGAGTGGCTGTCGGCCGTCGAGGACGGCGTCGCCACGGTCGGCATCACGGAGCACGCGGCCAACGCCCTCGGTGACGTCGTCTACGTGCAGCTCCCCGAGGTCGGCTCCACCGTGACCGCGGGCGAGTCCTGTGGCGAGCTGGAGTCGACCAAGTCCGTCAGCGACCTCTACGCCCCGGTGACGGGCGAGATCGTCGAGGCGAACCAGGACGTCGTCGACGACCCCTCGCTGGTGAACTCCGCCCCCTTCGAGGGCGGCTGGCTGTTCAAGGTGCGCATCACGGGCGAGCCGGACGACCTGCTCACCGCCGACGAGTACACCGCCTTCACCGCAGGCTGACCGAGACCCCCTAGGGATCGCTTCATGTCGCTTCTGAACACTCCCCTCCACGAGCTGGACCCGGACGTCGCCGCCGCCGTCGACGCCGAGCTCCGCCGCCAGCAGTCCACCCTCGAGATGATCGCCTCGGAGAACTTCGCTCCGGTCGCGGTCATGGAGGCCCAGGGCTCCGTCCTCACCAACAAGTACGCCGAGGGCTACCCGGGCCGCCGCTACTACGGCGGCTGCGAGCACGTCGACGTGGCCGAGCAGATCGCGATCGACCGGATCAAGGACCTGTTCGGTGCCGAGTACGCCAACGTGCAGCCGCACTCCGGCGCCTCCGCCAACCAGGCCGCGCTCTTCGCGATCGCCCAGCCGGGCGACACGATCCTCGGGCTCGACCTGGCGCACGGCGGCCACCTCACCCACGGCATGCGCCTGAACTTCTCGGGCAAGCAGTTCAACGTGGTCGCGTACCACGTGGACGACGCCGGCCTGGTCGACATGGCCGAGGTCGAGCGCCTCGCCAAGGAGCACCGCCCGAAGGTGATCATCGCCGGCTGGTCGGCGTACCCGCGCCAGCTGGACTTCGCGGAGTTCCGCCGGATCGCCGACGAGGTCGAGGCCTACCTGTGGGTCGACATGGCCCACTTCGCGGGTCTGGTCGCGGCCGGTCTGCACCCGAACCCGGTCGCGTACGCGGACGTGGTGACCTCCACCACGCACAAGACGCTCGGCGGCCCGCGCGGCGGCATCATCCTGGCGAAGAAGGAGTTCGCGAAGAAGCTGAACTCCTCGGTCTTCCCGGGCTTCCAGGGCGGTCCGCTGGAGCACGTGATCGCGGCCAAGGCCGTCTCCTTCAAGGTCGCGGCCTCGGAGGAGTTCAAGGAGCGCCAGCAGCGCACCCTGGACGGCGCCCGGATCCTGGCCGAGCGCCTGGTCCGGGACGACGTCACGGCGCACGGCGTCTCGGTGCTCTCCGGCGGCACGGACGTGCACCTGGTCCTGGTGGACCTGCGCGACTCCGAGCTCGACGGCCAGCAGGCCGAGGACCGCCTCCACGAGGTCGGCATCACGGTCAACCGGAACGCCGTTCCGAACGACCCGCGCCCGCCGATGGTCACCTCCGGCCTGCGCATCGGCACGCCGGCCCTCGCCACCCGCGGCTTCGACGCCGGGGACTTCACCGAGGTCGCCGACATCATCGCCGAGACCCTGAAGCCGGGCTTCGACGAGGCCAAGGCCGAGGCGCTGAAGGCCCGCGTCACCGCGCTGGCCGACAAGCACCCGCTGTACCCCGGCCTGAAGTAATTTCGTACGCTTTAGTTCCGGTTTCATTCGTACGAAGCTCCGGGGCACCGCGCACACTGGACAGTGAGCGCGGTGCCCCACCCCTTTGCCCCCGTGCGCTTCTCTGCATCACCCCGGCAGACAACGGCGTCTAGCCCCACAAGGAGTTCCCCGTGGCCATCTCGGTCTTCGACCTGTTCTCGATCGGCATCGGTCCGTCGAGCTCCCACACGGTGGGCCCGATGCGCGCGGCCCGGATGTTCGCCCGCCGGCTGAAGAACGAGGGGCTGCTGGCGGGGACGGCGAAGGTGCGGGCGGAGCTGTACGGCTCGCTGGGCGCCACCGGCCACGGCCACGGCACTCCGAAGGCGGTCCTGCTGGGCCTGGAGGGCAACTCGCCCCGCACCGTCGACGTGGAGCGCGCCGACGAGGAGTTCGAGCGGATCAAGGCGAGCGGGCGGATCAACCTGCTCGGCGCCCACGACATCCCCTTCGACTTCGACGCCGACCTGGTCCTGCACCGGCGCAAGGCGCTGCCCTACCACGCCAACGGCATGACGGTCTTCGCGTACGACGCCGAGGGCGGGCTCGTGCTGGAGAAGACGTACTACTCGGTCGGCGGCGGCTTCGTCGTCGACGAGGACGCGGTCGCCGGCGAGGACCCGATCATCCCCGACGACACCGTCCTGAAGTACCCCTTCCGCACCGGTGACGAGCTGCTGCGCCTGGCGAGGGAGACCGGCCTGTCGATCTCCTCGCTGATGATGGAGAACGAGAAGGCCTGGCGCACCGAGGACGAGATCCGGGCGGGCCTGCTGGAGATCTGGCGGGTCATGCAGGCCTGCGTCTCGCGCGGCATGTCCCGCGAGGGCATCCTGCCGGGCGGCCTGAAGGTCCGGCGCCGCGCCTCGACCCTGGCCCGCAAGCTGCGCTCCGAGGGCGACCCGGCGATGCACGCGATGGAGTGGATCACCCTCTACGCGATGGCGGTGAACGAGGAGAACGCGGCCGGCGGCCGGGTGGTGACCGCCCCGACCAACGGCGCGGCCGGCATCATCCCCGCGGTCCTGCACTACTACACGAACTTCGTCCCGGGCGCCGACGAGGACGGCATCGTGCGCTTCATGCTGGCGGCGGGCGCGGTGGGCATGCTCTTCAAGGAGAACGCCTCGATCTCCGGCGCGGAGGTCGGCTGCCAGGGCGAGGTCGGTTCGGCCTGCTCGATGGCGGCGGGCGCGCTGGCCGAGGTCCTGGGCGGCTCCCCGGAGCAGGTGGAGAACGCGGCCGAGATCGGCATGGAGCACAACCTGGGCCTGACCTGCGACCCGGTCGGCGGCCTGGTCCAGATCCCCTGCATCGAGCGGAACGGCATGGCCGCGGTCAAGGCCGTCACCGCGGCGAAGATGTCGATGCGCGGCGACGGCAGCCACCTGGTCTCCCTCGACAAGGTCATCAAGACCATGAAGGAGACCGGCGCCGACATGAGCGTGAAGTACAAGGAGACCGCGCGCGGCGGCCTCGCGGTCAACATCATCGAGTGCTGATGCCGGTGGTGGCGGGAGGGGACGGCCAGGGCCACCGGCCGCCCCTCCGCCCCTCCGGGCGAATCAGGCCTGGCCCTCCCGGAGCCGGTAGAGGATCGAGGCGAGGTCGATGTCCGGCACCGGGCGGGCCGCGGTGTCCGCCCGGCCGGGCAGGATCGCCAGCTGATCACTGAACCGGTCACCGAACTCACGGTCGAGACCGACTCCCACGAAGCCCCGCCGGATCTTCTTCTCCAGCGCCCTCTCGGAGTCCTTCGGCAGCATCACCAGGGCAGCCTGGGAGCTCAGCGCGCTGCCGTGCACCCGCTGCCAGTGGTCCGCCACCATGCGCCTGCACTCCTCGATGCTCCTCTGGCTGAGCATGGTGTTCACCCGCATCGAGGCGTTGGAGAGGCTTCCCGCCAGATCGAAGAAGTTGTTGATCGTGTAACGGCTCCGGCGCCACATGTAGGCACGGTAGGGAACGGTCTGCGGGAGGTAGCCGGGCGTCACGTTGAACCAGATCTCGTCGTAGCTCCGGTTCCCCTCGTCGTCGAACTCGGTGTCGAGTTCCTCGATCCACAGGCCGGACGTCCAGCCGTAGGTCTCCCCCTCCATGATCAGGATGCGGGTGTACGTCTCGTCGAGGCCCTCGGTGGCGTAGTCGAGGAGGGCGCCGATCGCGCCGATGGTCAGGGCGTGCCGACTCCGCATGTAGCGGAGGAGGAGGGTGGCGTGTTCGAGCAGTTCGCTCTGGTCCGCGTTCGGGAACTGCTCCACGTACCTCCGCTGGCGGGCGATCCCGACGACCTCCTCGGGCGTCATCCCCGGGGACACCTCGCTCACGTAGTCGATCCCGGTGTCCGTGGGCCTCAGCAGCAGGCTCCACGGGTTGGGGAACGTCCTGAAGTGCTTCAGCAGGTCCGGGGCGGTGTCCGTGAAGTGCTGGGTGCAGCTGGTGCAGAAGCAGGTCGCCTCGACCCTGCCGAGCTCGCCACTCATGCCCCACAGATCCGTGACGTCGATGGCGATTCCCTGGAGGCCGACGCCGGCGGTCTTGGAGGACACGCGCCGCACGATGTCGATCCCGGTGCCGAGGATCGCTCCGAGGACCTCGGAGGAGCGGGGGTTGGCGAAGCACAGCTGGGGGGAGCTCGCGCCGCTGATGTCCCGGAGCTGCAGGCCCTCTCCGGGGATGTAGCCCATGGTGGGGCAGAGAGTCAGGATGATGTTCTTCCCCAGCCCGAGGAAGACCTTGACGACGTCCTCGAAGGCCCGGAGGTTCTGGGTGGGCTGGGCGTAGCTGGACATCGGGACACCGCGCAGCCCTTGTACCTCGTACAGGAAGCCGTCGGCCTCCGCCACGGGAAGCGCCACCGCCTTGGGCTCCACGCCCCAGGTCGCCTGGAACTCGGCGATGAGCACGCTCGGGGACTTGTAGCGGAGGACGGACAGGCTGGGGATGTCGAGAACCCCTTCGCCCGCCTCCTGCAAGGCACGGAAGATGCTGAATTCACGGTCCGGCTGGGTCATTGAGCCTTCCTCTTCCTGACGAGGGCCTGTATGCCGTGCGGTGAGACTTCGACGCGGCCGCTCGGACTCATGCTCAGTAAGCGACGTTCGATGAGCGACCGCAGCACCTCCTGCCTCCGTTCCTCCTGCAGATGGGAGAGCGCCTCGGTGACGACCCGGACAACGGCGGCCTGCTCCAGCCGGCCGCCGGATGCATGCCCGGCGTGCTTGGCCACCGCTCCCAGGGCCTCGTAGTGGTCGTCGGAGAGGCTCCACCCTTCGAGAATGGGGAAGAGCTGCGCCGGAGCAGAGGGACGCTGCTCCGGCTGCACCGTGGAGCCGGGTGCCGACTCGAGCAGGGCGACGATCTCGGCCAAGGCGCCGGCCGCCCTGTCGGCCGCCCGCTCGTGTGATCCCGCCGCGTCCACGAGGGACTTGTTCCGGTCGGCCTTGTCACTGATGCCCCGCACGACCAAGGCGTCCAGTCCGCCCGTGAGGTGCGCGGCCTCCACCAGGCCGGCGCCCTCCATCTCCAGGGCTGCCGCGTCGTTGTAGTGGGACCGGAGCAGGGCCGCGACTTCGGAGAGTTCGTCGGCCATCACGACGTCTCCCGAGGCGATCGGTTTGAAGTGCACGCCCGGACTGCCGCGCAGAGCGGCCCGGGCAGCCTGCTCCAGGCGGTGGGAGGCCGACCACGCCTGCGGCCGGACCTGGAAGCCCCCCTGCACGTACTTGCCCCCGTGGATGGCGTACACCTTGGTCGCCACGACGACGTCGCCGAGGGCGATGTCGTCCTTGAGCCCACCGGCCACGCCCACGAAGAAGACGGCCCGGGGACTCAGCCACTGGACGAGCCGTTCGGTGAGCACGGCCGTCACCCCGGCACCCACCCCGGTCTCGACCAGCGCAACGCGCCATCGAGTGCCGGACAGGAGCCCGACTTCCACACGGGTGCCGCTCGGATGGGAGATGTCTTCGGTATCGGTGACCAGGACTCTGACGGCTTGATACTCGACAGGCAGCGCGGTCAGAACCACGGCAAGCGGCAGTGCGTCCACCATGCGCATAGTGTAATTCCAACTCTGCGCCAGAGCAGTCTCGTTGAAGGGGTGGGATGAGAATGAGCACCGATCGTCCGTCCGGCTCGGGAGAGAACCGGACCGTGGTGGACCTCATGCTGGCGGAGTACCAGGCGATCAAGGAGGAGCAGCGGGCCCGGATCGGGTTCCGCGACAACCTGCTCTACGTGACCCTGGCCGCCGTCACCGCCGTCATCGCCGCCGCCGCGCAGACGCGGTCGGCGACGTTGCTGCTGGCCCTGCCTCCAGTGTGCGTGGTCCTCGGGTGGACCTACGTGGTCAACGACGAGAAGATCTCGGCCATAGGCGGCTACGTCCGCTCCACCCTGCGTCCCGGTCTGGCCGCCCGCGTGGACGGGGCGACCGGCGCTCCAGAGCTCTTCGGATGGGAGACGGCGCACCGCTCGGACTCCCGCCGGACGTCGCGGAAGAAGCTCCAGTGCCTGGTGGACGTCGCCACCTTCTGCCTCGTGCCGCTCGGCGGACTGACGTTCTTCTGGAGCAAGGAGGGGAACGGCAAAGCGCTGCTGGCACTGTCCTGGATCGAGGCCGCGACAGTCCTCGGCCTGGCCGTCCAGATCCTGTTGTACGCGGGGTTCCTCGGCTCCTCCGGGCCGCATCCGGCAGCGGTGCCCCTCGGGGAGGGACGGGAGGCATCCTGAGCGACCCCTCACCGCTCCCCCGCCAGCCGGCCGGTCCCGCCCCCACGGGACCGGCCGTTTCCCGTTCGGGTCAGAAGCGGACCCAGAGGACGTAGACGTCCGGGCGGCTCGGGGCGAAGGGCTCGCAGAAGTAGATCTTGCCCCACATCCACTCGCCGGCCTGGCCCGCGGCCTGGCACTCGGCGTACGAGGAGTGGTGGCTGCGCGGGTAGAAGCCGGGGCCGGCGGCCTCGGCGGTGCCGGCGGCGCCGAGGGCGAGGGCCCCGGCGGTGGCGGCGGTGGCGAGGGCGGCTGCGACGCGACGGTACATGGCATGTCCTCCTGAAATGAACGATGCGATGCGGTGCGGTGGGTTTTGTTCCGGCTGCGCAGCCGGGAGGAAACGTATCGGCGCGCCCCCTCGCGGGCAATAGGTCCAGACCAGCCTCCGCACGGATGGCCGGATTCCGGGCCCGCGGCCGATTTCCGCCGGCCCGGCTCTGCGACCGGCGCCGGTACGGCCGGGTCGCGGGGCCCTGGCGGCGATCGGCGGGCCTGCCGGCCGGCGGGCCGTCCGCGGAGGCCGTACGGGCCGTGGTGGGGCTCCCCGCGGCCCTGGCGCCCGGGGCACCGCCCTGCCGGTGGCGCGCGACCGGGCGCCGGGGGCGGAGCCCGCGCGGGCCGGGGCGCCGGGGCGCCGAGGGGTCCGGGAGACGTCGCCGGACGGTCGTCACCGGGCCCGGGACGGGCGGCCACGCGGGGTGGACGCCGGCCCGGCCCCGGTCACGGGACGGGTCAGACCCGGGTCACGCCTTGCTGAGGTGGGACCAGAACTCGTCCCACGACAGACGGCCGTCGCCGTTGTCGTCGCGCTGCTTGATGAGGGCCTCGGCCACGGTCTCGGTGACGTTGAAGTCACCCAGCTGGGCCATGACGCTCTTGTACTCCGCGGCGGTGATGAAGCCGTCCCCGTCCACGTCGTACCGGTTGAATGCCGTGCGTGCCGACTCGATGTCCGCCACTGCTTCCGCCCCTTCTCGGTGCTGTTCTGACGGGGGTCAGATTAGCTGGCCGTACGGTGCCCGATGATGGCGGTATGAGCAGTGACGTGACACGGATCCTGGCGGCGGCGGCGCGCGGGGAGTTCCCCGCCATGGACGGCGGGACGACGGTGGTCCCGCAGCCGGACCCGCGGGACGCCGGGGTACTGGCCTTCACCGCCCACTCGGTGGTCTTCGCCGACGTCGATCCGGAGTGGGTGCGGGACCGGCTGGCCGCGACCGGGAGCGATCCGCTGGCGGCGAGCATGAACCCCGGCTTCCTGGTGCGGCTGATGGAGCGGACGGGCCGGCGGATGAACACGATCGACCTGCTGACCGTCGCCGACGCCCTGCCCGGGCCGCCGCCGCTGGAGCTGCGCGAGATCGAGGACCCGGAGCACCCCCGGGTGGCCCGGGCGCTGAAGTACCGGGACGACGTGCGGGTGTGGGCGGCCGACGGCGGCGTGCTGATCCTGGGGCGCGGGGTCGCCGGACGCCTGGAGGCGGCGATCGAGGTGGACGAGGAGGCGCGCCACCGGGGCCTCGGCCGGGCGCTCGCCACGGCGGCACGCCACCTGACGCCGGACGCCGTGGTGTGGGCGCAGCAGTCCCCGGGCAACGCGCGCAGCGTGCGGACCTTCCAGGCGGCGGGGTACCGGCCGGTGGCGTCGGAGGCGCTGCTCACCGCCACCTGAGGCGTCCACTATGTGGATGATCGAGGGAAACAATCGATGAACCGCATAGTCATTCACAGTTTTCAAGGTGGGTGCTGCACGTCACCAACGATTCACAGTTAAAACGTGCATGTATGTCCGTATTGATAACGATACGGGCGCTTGGCGGTGTGGCCCGCCGTCTGTCATAGTCGATGTCACGACCCCCATTGACCCGGGCCAGGTCGACCAAGCGGCCGTGGATACACCCCCCCGTCCACGGCGCATCACACGGAAGCCCCCTCCTGCCTCACCACGGCACACGGGGGCTTCCGTGCGTCCGGGGCCGGGCCGGCCTCAGCGGTCGGTGACCCGCATCTCGAACCAGGTCGTCTTGCCGCGCGGCCCGAGGTCGACCCCCCACCGGTCGGAGAGCTTGTCGACGAGGAAGAGGCCCCGGCCGCTGACGTCCAGCTCCGCCACCGGCATCAGGCACGGCAGCCCGCGCGAGGGGTCGCGCACCTCGATCCGGATCCGGCCGGGGCGCCGCAGGGCGCGCAGCGCGAAGACCCGGGCGCCGGTGTGCCGGACCGCGTTGCCGACCAGTTCGGAGACGAGCAGGACCGCGTGCTCGGCGAGGGTCGGGCCCAGCCCCCACTGCCGCAGCACCACGTACCGCGTCATCCGGCGGGCGGTCCGGGCCGACTCCGGCTGCGACGGCAGACGGACGTCCGCCTCCGCGGGATTGCCGAACCGGTCCATCGCCGCGAGGGCCTCGTCGTCCTCCAGGGTCGGTGTCCACCGAGCGGCGGGCACGCCGCCCTGCCGTGGTTGTTCCCTGCTCTCCAGGCCCGCCATGCCCCCATCATGGCCGCAGGAGACGGAGCGCGGGGGCCGTTCCGGTGGAATGGCCCCCGCGGGGCGGCGCGTCGCCGTGACGGACCGTCGGATCCGCCCGGCCCCGCGGACCGTCAGGCGAACTTCGCCTTGCCCGGGCCCTCCTCGACGAAGCTGCGCATGCCGGTCTCCCGGTCCGCGGTGGCGAACAGCGCGGAGAACCAGGTGCGCTCGAGGGCGAGGCCGGTGTCGATGTCGGTCTCCAGACCCTGGTCGACGGCCTCCTTGGCGGCGCGCAGCGCCACCGCCGGGCCCTGCGCCAGCTTCGCGGCCCAGGCGTGCGCCTGCGCGTACACCTCGGCGGCCGGGACGACCCGGTCGACCAGGCCGAGGGTGAGCGCCTCGTCGGCCTTCACCATCCGGCCGGTGAAGATGAGGTCCTTGGCGCGGGAGGGGCCGACCAGGCGGGAGAGCCGCTGGGTGCCGCCGGCACCGGGGATCAGGCCGAGCAGGATCTCCGGCTGGCCCAGCTTCGCGTCGTCGGCGGCGATCCGGTAGTCGGCGCAGAGGGCGAGCTCGCAGCCGCCGCCGAGGGCGTAGCCGGTGATCGCGGCGACGACCGGCTTGGGGATGCGGGCGACGGCGGTGAAGGAGTCCTGGAGCGCGCGCGACCGCTCGACCATGGCCACGTGGTCCATGACCTGCATCTCCTTGATGTCCGCGCCGGCGGCGAAGACCTTCTCTCCGCCGTAGAGGACCACGGCCCGCACGTCGTCGCGGTCGGTGGCCTCCCGGGCCAGCTCGCGCAGCCGGTCCTGGGTGGCGATGTCCAGGGCGTTCATCGGCGGACGGTCGAGGCGGATCGTGCCGACGCCGTCGGCGACTTCGAGGTTCACAGTCATGGGAAGAGGTTAGTGCGCGTTAACGCGGACGGGCCCGGTGCCGTTGCTCACAGCACCGGGCCCGCCGCGCGGAGGGGGACCTTACGCGGTCCACTCCGACCAGGACATGTTCCAGCCGTTGAGGCCGTTCTCCGGCTTGATCTGCTTGTCCTTCGAGTTCTTCACGACGACGACGTCACCGATGATCGAGCGGTCGAAGAACCAGGCGGCGGGGGTGGAGCTGTCGCCCGCGCCCCGGGTGTCCGAGAGGCCGACGCAGCCGTGGCTGACGTTCTGGGAGCCGAAGGTGGACTTCGGGGCCCAGTAGTTGCCGTGCACGAAGGTGCCGGAGGTGGACAGGCGCATCGCGTGCGGCACGTCCTTGATGTCGTACTCGCCGCCGAAGCCCACCGTGGCCCCGTTCATGCGGGTCACCTTGTACTTCTCGCTGATGACCATCTGGCCGTTGTACGTGGTCGTGGACGGGGCGCCCGCGGTGATCGGCAGGGTCTTGATGATCTGCCCGTCGCGCTCGACCTTCATCGTCTTGGCGCTCGCGTCGACCGTGGAGACCTGACGGCGGCCGATGGTGAAGGAGTACGTCTTCTTCTGCTTGCCGTAGACGCCCGGGCGGCCCTCGACGCCGTCCAGGTTGAGCTCGACGGTGACCTTCGTCCCGGCCTTCCAGTACTCCTCGGGGCGGAAGTCGAGGCGGTCGTTGCCGAACCAGTGGCCCTCGATCTCGACGGCCGGCACGGCCGTCACCTTGATGGCCTTCTCCACGGCCTCCGGGTCGGTGATGCCCCGGGTGAAGTTGATGGAGACCGGCATGCCCACGCCGACGGTCGTCCCGGCCTCCGGCGTGTAATGGCCGATGAAGGTGTTCTTCGGGACCAGCGTGGTGAAGGTGGTGTCCTTCGCCGACTCGCGGCCCTCGGCGTCCTTGGCGATCGCGTGGACCTTGTACTGGGTGCCGCCCGCCAGGTGGGCCAGCGGCTCCCAGCTCGCGCCGTCCGCCGAGATCTTCCCCTCGACCGCGGTGCCCTTCGAGTCCGCGACGGTCACGGTCGACAGCTTGCCCTGCTCCGCGGTGACCTTGAGGGCCCCGCTGGTGGCGACCGAGTCGGCGCCGTCCTTCGGCAGGATGGTCACGACCGCCTGGGAGGCGGCGTTGTCGGGTGCGGAGGTCCCCCGGCCGGTGCCCTTGGCGCCGGCGCCACCGCCCGTCGCGGCCGGGTCCTCCCCGCCGCAGGCGGTCAGGACCAGCAGCAGCGCCCCCGTGGCGAGGGCACCGAGGCGAACGCCCCGTCGCCGCGCCGACGTCCCCGATATCGGCTGCCCGTTCATTCTGGTCTTCTCCCCTCGCACGGCCCGCCTCCCGGCCGGCCCCACCCCCGTACGCACGTCCCGCGCACGGCGCTAGATAATCACACCGGAAGACACGAAAGTTCCACGCGAATGTCACCGTTCAGTCCCAGTCGATCCGGGGCCGGAGGCGCGCGGGGAGCGGCGCGCGCCCGGCCCCGGGCCGGGCGGGAGGGGTCAGCGGAGCGCGGACCCCGCCGTCCACTCCGCCCAGTCCAGATTCCAGCCGCCGAGGCCGTTGTCCGGGGCGACCTCCCGGTCCTGGGAGTTGACCACCTCGACCACGTCGCCGATCAGGCTCCGGTCGAAGAACCAGCCGGCGGGGGTGTCGGAGCCGCCGCCCTTCACGTCCCGCAGCCCCACGCAGCCGTGGCTGACGTTGGCCGAGCCGAAGGTGGACTCGTCGGCCCAGTAGTTGCCGTGGATGAAGGTCCCGGACTCGGTGAGCCGCATCGCGTGGGGCACGTCCTTGATGTCGTACTCGCCGCCGAAGCCGACGGTGGCCCCGTTCATCCGGGTCACGTCGTACAGCTCGGTCACCACCATCTTGCCGTTGTACGTGGTGGTCTTCGGCGCGCCCGCGGTGATCGGCAGCGTCGCCAGCACCCGCCCGTCCCGCCGCACCTGCATGGTGTGGGCGGCGGCGTCGACGAGCGAGACCTGGGAGCGGCCGACGGTGAAGCCGACCGTCTTGCGCTGGATGCCGTAGACGCCGGGGGCGCCCTCGACGTCCCGCAGCCCGAGCTCGACCGTCACCCGCGTGCCGGCCGCCCAGTAGGCGGCCGGGCGGAAGTCGAGCCGCTCCTTGCCGAACCAGTGGCCGACGATCTCCACCGGCGGGTCGGAGGTGACCCGGATGGCCCGCTCCACCGCGGCCCGGTTCTCGATCGGACGGTTGAAGCCGAAGGAGACGATCATGCCGGAGCCGACAGTGGAACGGTTCTCCGGCGTGAAGTAGCCGATGAACCTGCTCTCCGGCACCACCGTGGTGAAGGTGGTGTGCCGGGCCGAGCGGCGCCCGTGCGCGTCGAGCGCCACCGCGTCCACGGTGTACTTGGCCGCGAGCGCGAGCCGGCTGCCCTCCGCGGGCCGCCAGCGCAGCCCGTCGGTCCCGATCGCGCCGGGCACGGCCGAGCGCCGCCCGTCCGCCACCTGGGTCACGCTCACCCGTTCGAGCCGCCCGCTGTCCACCCTCACCTCCAGGGGCCCTTCCGGGGGAACCGCCCGGCTGCCGTCCTCCGGGCTGACCCGGATCACGTCGCCGGGGGCCCGCGCCTTGCCGGGAAGTCCCAGGCCGACGCCTCCTTCCTCGTCCGATCCGGTGCAGCCGGCGAGACCCACGAGGAGCCCCGCGACCGCGAGGAGTTGTCCGGCCCGTACCCATACACGTGTCACGCGTGGCCCAACGACGACCCCCCTCCAGGGGAAACGTGCGTGCGGGCCATGTTGGGGGGACGGCCCTGCGGGCAGAACAGGGGGGACGGACGGCAGTACACGAGGGTGCGGGAGGACGCGCGGGGCCGGGGCCGGGACGCCCCGGCCCCGGCACGCGGGCCCGCCGGAGCCGCGGGAGGCCAGGGCGGTGTCGAGCGCAGCCGAACAGCAGGCGGTACCGGAGCATGCCCCGGGACGGGCCGCACCCCCGGTGTGGCCGGGGACGCCCACCCCGCTCGGGGCCCGCTGCCGGGTGGGACCGGACGGGACCCGGGGCACCAACTTCGCCCTCTGGGCGGGCGGCGCCGAGGCGGTGGAACTCTGCCTCTTCGCGCCGGACGGCACCGAGACCCGGCTGCCGCTGACCGAACTCACCCACGAGATCTGGCACGGCTTCGTGCCCGGGATCGCGCCCGGACAGCGGTACGGCTTCCGGGTGCACGGCCGGTGGGACCCGTGGACCGGCGCCCGCTGGAACCCGGCGAAGCTCCTCCTCGACCCGTACGCGCGGGCCGTCGACGGCGAGTTCGCGCTGCCCCCCGAGGTGTACGGGCACGTCCGGGACTGGCCCCAGCAGCACGTCGCCGACACCGTCCGCGACGAGCGGGACTCCGCCCCGCACGTCCCCAAGGGGGTCGTCGTGCGGGACGACGACGACTGGTCGGACGACCGCAGGCCCAAGACGCCCTGGCAGGACTCGGTCATCTACGAGCTCCACGTCAAGGGCTTCACCGCCCGGCACCCCGGCGTCCCCGAACACCTCCGGGGCACCTACGCGGGGCTCGCCCACCCGGCCGCGGTCGACCACCTCGTCCGGCTCGGGGTGACCGCGGTCGAGCTGCTGCCGGTCCACCAGTTCGCCCACGAGGACCACCTGCTGCGCCGCGGCCTCACCAACTACTGGGGCTACAACTCCATCGGCTACTTCGCCCCGCACGCCGGCTACTCCTCCTCCGGCACCACCGGACAGCAGGTCGGCGAGTTCAAGCGGATGGTCCGGGCCCTGCACGCGGCCGGCATCGAGGTGATCCTCGACGTCGTCTACAACCACACCGCGGAGGCGGGCGAGCTCGGCCCCACCCTCTCCCTGAAGGGCATCGACAACCGCGGCTACTACCGGCTCCAGTCCGACGCCCGCCGCTACGCCGACTACACCGGCTGCGGCAACACCCTCCACGTCGTCCAGCCGCAGGTGCTCCGGCTCATCACCGACTCGCTGCGGTACTGGGTCACCGAGATGGGCGTCGACGGCTTCCGCTTCGACCTGGCGGCGGCGCTGGCCCGGTCGATGCACGACGTCGACATGCTGTCGCCGTTCCTCGCCGTCATCGCCCAGGACCCGGTGCTGCGCCGGGTCAAGCTCATCGCCGAGCCCTGGGACGTCGGCAACGGCGGCTACCAGGTCGGCGCCTTCCCTCCCCTGTGGACCGAGTGGAACGACCGCTACCGGGACGCCGTACGGGACTTCTGGCGCGGCGCGCTGCCCGACGTCCGCGACCTCGGCTACCGGCTCTCCGGCTCCAGCGACCTCTACGCCTGGGGCGGCCGGCGGCCCTACGCCTCCGTCAACTTCGTCACCGCCCACGACGGCTTCACCCTGCGCGACCTGGTGACGTACGAGCGCAAGCACAACGAGGCCAACGGCGAGGGCAACCGGGACGGCACCCACGACAACCGCTCGTGGAACTGCGGCACCGAGGGCGAGACCGACGACCCGGAGACCGGCGCCCTCCGGCTCCGCCAGCTGCGCAACCTGCTCACCACGCTGCTGCTCTCCACCGGCGTGCCGATGCTCGTCGCGGGCGACGAGATGGGCCGCACCCAGGGCGGCAACAACAACGCGTACTGCCAGGACAACGAGACGAGCTGGCTCGACTGGTCCCTCCCCGAGGACCCCGGCCGCGCCCAGCTCCTCGCCCTCACCCGGCGGCTGCTCGCCCTGCGCCACCGGCACCCGGTGCTGCGCCGCCGCGCCTTCTTCTCCGGCCGCCCGCAGGGCGCGGACGGGCTGCGGGACCTGGCCTGGTTCGGCCCGGACGGCACCGAGATGACCGAGCGGGACTGGTACGCCCCCTCGGCCACGCTCGCCCTCTACCTGTCGGGCCGCGACATACCGGGCCGGGACGAGCGCGGCGAACAGGTGCTCGACGACAGCTTCCTCGCCGTCCTGCACGCGGGTCCGGAGCCCCTGGACTTCCGGCTCCCCGCCGCGCCCTGGGCCCAGACCTACGAACGCGTCCTGGACACCGCCCTCGACGACCAGTCCGCGCCCCCGGGCACGCTCCACCCCGGCGGTGCGGTCCTGCCGGTGGGGGCGCGGTCGGTGGTGCTGCTGAGGGTGGTGGGGTGAGGAGACCCGCCCGCGGGGTCAGCGGAGGCGGACGTAGCAGGTGAAGTCGCCGCGCGCTGAGGCGTCGGGGCCGGTGTACACGAAGCTGATCCGCTCGGTGCCGGAGACCCGGTACGTGCCGGCCGGGCGGGCACCGGAGGTCCAGGCGGCCGGTGCGGCGCGGAAGTCCCGCCCGCACCGCTCGGCGGCGAGCCGGTCCCCGAGCCCCTCGGGGTTCGCGTTCCGCACCGTCTCGTCGATCCTCCGCTGCCCGAAGACCCGCAGGTCGGCGCCGGCTCCGCAGCGAACGACGCGGACCACTCCGGTGTGGTCGAGGCCGGTGTCCCCGGAGGCGCAGGCTCCGGGCTCCACCTCCGCCAGCGGCGTCAGCACCGTCCGCGCGGCCTCGAAGCGCTCGGTGGCGGGAACGAGGGCCGTGACGGGGGTGCCGTGCCCGGTGAGGGCGAGCTCGACCCGGAGCCCGGTCAGCCCGCGCAGCTCCCCGTCCCGGTGCAGCTCCTTCAGCAGCGGCCCGAAGTCGGCCTCGGCGCGCACGAGCCGGCCCTCCCGGTCGAGGTCGACGACGACCCGCCGGGCCGGGCCGTGGCCGACGTGCCGGGCGACGGCGGGCGGCAGCGCGACGTGCGCCCCGTACGCGTCGACGCTCGTCCGGTACCGGAACCCGCCGCCCGGCAGCGCCTCGCGTTCCTCCGCGGAGGAGGTCTTCAGCACCTCCGCGAGGGTGCGCCCCCAGGGGGCGGCGTCGCCCGCGAGGTCGAGGACCCCGTCGACCCGGTCGGCGAACTCCTTGGGATCGGAGGCGGCGTACTTCAGCCAGGCCTCCCCCCGCGGGCGGTACGCGACCTCGTTGCCCTCGACGGCGAAGCTCTGCCGCACGGTCGCCCCGGGCGCGAGGCCGAGCTCGTCCGCGAGGGAGCCGGGGAATCCGGCCGGGGTCCGGCGGACCCGTTCGGCGCGGGCGGCGTCCTTCCCCCAGTCGAGGACGCCGTCGGTCCGCTCCACCGCGCTCCCGCCGGCCGAGGCGTAGGTGACGGTCGCGGTGAAGCGGGCCGTACCGCTCTCCGGCAGCGCGGAGGCCGCGGCGGAGGGCTGCCGCCGGACCGGCAGGTCGAGGACGGCGGCCCGGGTCGGGGTCGCCGCCGGGCTCGCGCCGCTCTCCCCCGCGCCCTTCGCCCCGCCCGCCGGGTCCTCGCAGCCGACGAGCGCCGTCAGCAGCGCCACGGCGGTGACCGCCACTCCGGGTCTCTTCCGGATCCTCATGCTTCTTCCCCACCCCTGGTCGTGATCAGAACCGGGATCCTATGCACGCCCCCGGGCCGGACGCACGGAGGGGCACCGTCCGAAAATCGGGTGAGGGGTGTCAGTGGCGACTCGTATGGTCGGACCTGATGCCCGAGAAACCTGCTCCCTCCGAGTCCGCCCCCGCCCGCCGTTCGGCCGTGCGGGTGCTGCTGCGGCTCTGGCCGTACGTCCGGCCCGTGCGCGGGCGGTTCTTCACCGCCGGCGCCGTCGCGATCGTCGCCTCCTGCCTCTCCCTGGTGATTCCGCTGGTCCTGAAGTGGCTGGTGGACGGTCCGGTCGCCGACCGGGACCCCGGCGGGGTGTGGCTGGGGGCACTCTACCTGCTGCTGCTCGGGATCGCCGAGGCCGCGCTGTTCGGCCTGCGGCGGTGGCTGGTGGCCCGGCCGCTCTCCTCGGTGGAGGCGCGGATGCGGGAGGACCTGTACGGGCGGCTCCAGCGGCTGCCGATCGCCTTCCACGACCGGTGGGCGTCAGGGCAGCTGCTCTCGCGCGGCACCACCGACCTCATGGTCATCCGGATGTTCCTGGCCTTCCCGCTGACCTTCCTGGTGGTCAACGGCGTGACGATCCTGGCCGGCTGCGCGCTGCTGCTCGCCCAGGACCTGTCGCTCGGCCTGGTGCTGCTGCTCCCGGTCGTGCCGGTGGTGGTGCTCTGCTCGTACTTCGAGCGGCGGTACGGGGTGGTGGCCCGGCGGGCGCAGGACCAGGTGGGCGACCTGACGACGGTGGTGGAGGAGAGCGTCCTCGGCATCCGGATCGTGAAGGGCTTCGGCCGGCACCGCAGCCAGGCGGAGGCCTTCCGCCGGCTCGCGGAGCTGCTGCGCTCCACGGAGCTGTCCAAGGCGCGGCTCCTGGCCACGATCTGGGCGCTCATCACGGTCCTGCCGGAGCTGGCGATCGGCGCCGCGCTGGTGCTGGGCTCGGTGCGGGTCGCGGACGGCGGGCTGTCGGCGGGCACCCTGGTGGCCTTCCTGTCGACGGCGCTGGCGCTGCGCTGGCCGGTGGACTCGATCGGCTTCCTGCTCGCGATGAGCCAGGAGGCGGTGACGGCGACGGAGCGGTACTGCGAGGTGCTGGACGCGGAGGAGGAGCGGGACCCGGCCGCGGGGACCCGGCCGGCGGGGGGTCCCTCCGGCGGGCTGCGGTTCGAGGGCGTCTCGTTCCGCTTCCCGGACGCGCCCGACGGCACCCCGCCCGTCCTGGACGGCGTCGACCTGCACGTGCGGTCCGGCGAGACGCTGGCGCTGGTCGGGGCCACCGGCTCCGGCAAGACGACGCTGACGGCCCTGGTGCCGCGGCTGCACGAGGCGAGCGGCGGGCGGATCCTGCTGGACGGCGAGGACATCGCCCTGATGGAGCGGGAGCGGCTGCGGTCGCTGGTGTCGGTGGCCTTCGAGGAGCCGACCCTCTTCTCGGCCAGCGTCGGGGAGAACGTGCTGATGGGCGCGGGCGCGGCGGCCGGGCAGCCGGAGCTGGACCGGGCGCTCGGCATCGCGCAGGCGGACGGCTTCGTCGGGCGGCTGCCCGAGGGGGCCGGGACGCAGGTCGGCGAGCAGGGGCTGAGCCTCTCGGGCGGGCAGCGGCAGCGGCTGGCACTGGCCCGGGCGGTGGTCGGCCGGCCGCGCTTCCTGGTGCTGGACGACCCGCTCTCGGCACTGGACGTGCACACCGAGGCGCGGGTCGAGGCGGCCCTGCGCGAGGTGCTGAAGGAGACGACGGCGCTGGTCGTGGCGCACCGCCCGTCGACGGTGATGCTGGCCGACCGGGTGGCGCTGCTGTCGGAGGGCCGGATCGCGGCGGTCGGCACCCATCAGGAACTGCTGCGGAGCAGCGCCGAGTACGCCTGGCTGATGTCGGGCGCGACCGCGGGCGAGGGGTCCGCGGAGACGGGAGACGCGGGGCGATGACGGAGACCACGCTCGCGCAGCCGGAGCGGCCGGAGAAGGAGCGGGAGGAGGCCGGTCCGGGCGATCCGTTCGACCGGGACGACCTGCCGGCGCCGCACGGGGCGACCGGGGCGCTGCTGCGCTCGCTGCTGGCCGCGCACCGCTTCCGGGTGGCGGTGGCGGCCCTGGTGCTGCTGGTGAAGGAGGCGGCGGTCCAGGCGGGCCCGCTGCTCGTGGCGTACGCGATCGACCGCGGGGTGCCGGCCTTCCGGGCCGGGGACCACGGTCCGCTGGTCGCGGTGGCGGTCGGCTACCTGCTGTGCGCGGTGGGCGCCGGGGCGCTCCAGTACGTCTTCGTGCGGGGCGCGGCGCGGATCAACCAGGACGTGCTGCTCGACCTGCGGGGGCGGATCTTCCGGCACGCGCAGGTGCTGAGCGTGGACTTCCACGAGCGGTACACCTCGGGGCGGCTGATCTCGCGGTCGACGACGGACGTGGAGTCGCTGCGGGAGCTGCTGTCGGAGGGGCTCCAGGAGCTGATCGGGGTGGTGCTGTCCTTCGTGTCGATCTCGCTGGTGCTGCTCTGGCTGGACCTGGGGATCGGCGCGGTGGCGGTGGCCTCCTTCGGGCCGCTGTACCTGCTGGTGCGGAGGTACCGGCGGCGGGCGGGCGCGGTGTACGCGGAGCGGTCGACGGCGATCGCCGGGGTGATCGTGAAGTTCGCGGAGACGATGAACGGGATCCGGCCGGTGCGGGCCTTCCGCCGGGAGCGGGTGAACGACGCGGAGTTCGCGGGGCTGAACCACCGGCACGAGCGGAGCAACGGCGACGCGCTCCTGGAGATGGCCCGCTACGTGGTCGGTTCGCGGCTGGTGGCGAACACGGCGGTGGCCGGGATGTGCCTGTGGGGCGCCTACCGGGTGGCGGGAGGTTCGCTGGAGCTGGGCGTGCTGGCGGCGGCGGTGCTGTACGTGCGGCGGCTGTACGACCCGATCGACCGGCTCGGCATGTTCCTCAACTCCTACGAGTCGGCGGCGGCCTCGCTGGCCAAGATCGCGGGTCTGCTGGCGCAGGAGCCGGGCGTGCCGGAGGCGGTGGCGCCGCGGGAGCTGCCGGAGCGGGCCGGGGCGGCGCCGGGCCGGGAGGTCGTCTTCGACGGGGTGCGGTTCGCCTACCGGACGGGCGGCGAGGTGCTGCCCCGCTTCGACCTGCGGATCCCCGCCGGGCAGACGGTGGCGGTGGTCGGGGCGACCGGCGCGGGCAAGTCGACGCTGGCGAAGCTGCTGGCGCGGTTCTACGACCCGACGGACGGCCGGGTGCTGCTGGACGGCGTCGACCTGCGGGAGCTGGCCACGCCGGAGCTGCGGCGCGGGGTGGTGATGGTGACGCAGGAGGCGTTCCTGTTCTCCGGGACGGTCGCGGAGAACATCGCGATCGGGCGTCCGGACGCGACCCGGGAGGAGGTCGAGCGGGCGGCGAAGGCGATCGGCGCGCACGAGTTCATCGCGGGGCTGCCGGACGGCTACGACACCGACGTACGGAAGCGGGGCGGCCGGATCTCGGCGGGCCAGCGCCAGCTGGTGGCCTTCGCGCGGGCGCTCCTGGCGGACCCGGCGGTGCTCATCCTGGACGAGGCGACGAGCTCGCTCGACGTGCCGGGCGAGCGGGCGGTGCAGCACGCGATGGACACGGTCCTGGCGGGCCGCACGGCGGTGGTCATCGCCCACCGCCTCTCCACGGTGGAGGTCGCGGACCGGGTCCTGGTGATGGAGGCGGGCCGGATCGTCGAGGACGGCACGCCGGCCGGGCTGGTCGGCGGCGAGGGCCGCTACGCCGGTCTCCACCGTGCCTGGCGCGACTCCCTGACGGGCTGACGGGCGTCGGGCCCCCGCCCTCGCGGGCGGGGGCCTGCGGAAGGGCGGGGGCGAGGGCGCCGGGGACGGGCGGCGGGCCGCACGGGGGCGCCGGGGACCCGGAAGGACCGGGCGGAGCATGCCGGAGGCACGGTCCGCCCGGCCGTCCGCGCGGGATCGCCGGGACCGGGGCGGAGCGGAAGGCTCGGTTCACGCCGGATGATTCCGGCCATCGCTTCGGTAAAGCCGTCTCGCGTCCGAGGGGCGGGACGGCGGGCGGCGGGGAGCGGTCGGCGCGGGCGGCCGGCACGGCGTTCCCGCACGCGGAACGGGGGATGGCGTCCCGCCCATGATCGATGAAACGTCCGGTTAACGAACGCGGCCGTACGCGCAGCGGACGACTTCCGGCCAAGTTGTTGACGCGCTCCTGACAGATACCGCCGGTAGCTGCCAGTCTCTCCACCGGTTCCTCGCAACCGTGTTCACCACTTCACCCGATCGTGCGCCACCGCTCTGCTTGCACAGCCCGGCCCGCCCCACCCAGCGGCCGGTACCCCCCTCGCAAAAGGAGTTCGCGTGAGATCCACGCCCAGCCGCCGTGCCACCGCGACCGGCGCGCTCATCGCCGCCGCCGCCATGCTCGCCGTCGGCGTCCAGGCCGGCAGCGCCTCCGCCGACAACGCCGGGGCCGCCCCGCAGATCCTGGCGGGCGGGAAGGCCGACCCGGGCAAGCTCCCCGCCGACCTCTCCCCCGCCCAGCGCACCGCGCTGATCAAGGCCGCCGACGCCGACAAGGCCGAGACGGCCAAGGCGCTCGGCCTCGGTGCCCAGGAGAAGCTGGTCGTCCGCGACGTGGTCCAGGACCGCGACGGCACCACGCACACCCGCTACGAGCGCACCTACGGCGGGCTCCCCGTGCTCGGCGGCGACCTGATCGTCGCCGAGTCCACCACCGGGGTCACCACCGGCGTCTCGAAGTCCTCCCGCGCGGAGCTCAAGAACGTCGACCTCGCCGCCACCGTCACCCCGGCCGCCGCGGAGAAGCAGGCCGTCGGCCTCGCCGCCGCCGACGGCTCGAAGGCGGCCAAGAGCGAGCGCGCCCCGCGCAAGGTCGTCTGGATGGCGCAGTCCGGCGCCCCCGTCCTCGCGTACGAGACCGTCGTCGGCGGCCTCCAGGAGGACGGCACGCCGAACGAGCTGCACGTCGTCACCGACGCCAAGACCGGCGCCAAGCTGTACGAGTGGCAGGGCGTCCACACCGGTACGGGCAACACCCAGTACAGCGGCCAGGTCACGCTCGGCACGGCGCCCTCGTACACGCTGACCGACACCGGCCGCGGCAACCACAAGACGTACAACCTCAACCGGGGCACGTCCGGCACCGGGACGCTCTTCTCCGGCTCGGACGACGTCTGGGGCGACGGCACCGCGACCAACCTGGAGACGGCCGGCGCCGACGCCCACTACGGCGCCGCGCTCACCTGGGACTACTACAAGAACGTGCACGGCCGCAGCGGCATCCGCGGCGACGGCGTCGGCGCGTACTCCCGGGTCCACTACGGCAACGCCTACGTCAACGCCTTCTGGCAGGACTCCTGCTTCTGCATGACGTACGGCGACGGCGCGGGCAACACCAAGCCGCTCACCTCCATCGACGTGGCCGCCCACGAGATGACGCACGGCCTCACCTCGGTGACCGCCAAGCTCGTCTACAGCGGCGAGTCCGGCGGCCTCAACGAGGCCACCTCGGACATCTTCGCGGCGGCGGTCGAGTTCTACGCCAACAACCCGAACGACAAGGGCGACTACCTCGTCGGCGAGAAGATCGACATCCGCGGCAACGGCACCCCGCTCCGCTACATGGACAAGCCGAGCAAGGACGGCTCGTCCAAGGACGCGTGGTACTCGGGCATCGGATCGATCGACGTCCACTACTCCTCGGGTCCGGCCAACCACTTCTTCTACCTGCTCTCCGAGGGCAGCGGCGTGAAGACGGTCAACGGCGTGACCTACGACTCGCCGACCTCCGACGGCCTGCCCGTCACCGGCATCGGCATCGACAAGGCCCGGCTGATCTGGTTCAAGGCCCTCACCACCAAGTGGGGTTCCTCGACCAACTACGCGGGCGCCCGCACCGGCACGGTCGCGGTGGCCGAGGAGCTCTACGGCGCCGGCAGCCCCGAGGCCCTCGCCGTCCAGCACGCCTGGGCCGCCGTCAACGTCGGCACCCGCCCCGGCGGCGGCGAGCCGCCGACCGGCAAGGTCTTCGAGAACACCGCCGACGTCTCCATCCCGGACTCCCCCGGCGCGGCGGTGACCTCGACGGTCAACGTCACCGGCGTCACCGGCAACGCGCCGACCAACCTCTCCGTCGGCGTGAACATCGTCCACACCTACATCGGTGACCTCGTCGTCGACCTCGTCGCCCCCGACGGCTCGGTCTACAACCTGCACAACCGCTCCGGCGGAAGCGCCGACAACATCAACCAGACCTACACCGTGAACGCCTCCAGCGAGGTCGCCAACGGCGCCTGGAAGCTCCGCGTCCAGGACAAGGCCGGCGCCGACACCGGCTACATCAACTCCTTCAAGCTGACCTTCCCGTAACCCGGGGGGCACGGCCCGGAGCAGTCACGACGGACGCCCGGAGGGACCCATCCCTCCGGGCGTCCGCCCGTTCCCCGCCGCCCTCCGCGCACCCCCGCCGGTTCAGCGCAGCTCGTCCGCGGAGGCCAGCCGGCCCGCCGCGAAGCACAGCCGGTAGACCGGGAGCTCCGCGAAGACCGTCGCCCGGTAGTACCGGCACGTGTCGACCCCCGCCGGCTCCGGCCCCAGCCCCGCGGGCGGCACCTCCAGGGGATGCTCCGGCAGGTCCTCCACGATCTCCCCGTACGCCTGTCCCACCAGCAGCCGCGCGTAGTTGTCGGGCTCCAGGTACGCGCGGGACTGCGACCACAGCGCCACGCCCGCCGTCAGCACCGCCAGCGCGGCCAGCAGCGCCAGCGGGATCCAGATCGCCCGCACCAGGTCCTTGCGCACCCGCCGCCTGGCCCGGTCCAGCTCCCGGGCGGAGGTCGGCGCGGCCGGCACCGCCGCCGGGGCCCGCCGCGGCAGCACCGCCGTCAGCGCGAAGCCGCCGCCCCGCAGCGGGCCGTGGGACAGCGTGCCGCCCGCGAGCCGCACCCGCTCGTCGAGCCCGACGAGGCCGGACCCCCCGGAGGCGGGCGGCCCCGACCCGGTGCCCGGCCCGCTCTCCACCCGCACCGTCACCCGCGGCCCGGTCTCCCGGACCTCGACCCGCACGGCGGCGCCCGGGGCGTGCTTGGCCGCGTTCGTCAGCCCTTCCTGCACCACCCGCCGCAGCGCCCGGTCCGCCATCCCCGGCAGCGCGGGCGGGCCGCCCGAGAGCGTCACGTCCAGCCCCGAGGCCCGCGCCCGGTCCACCAGGTCGCCGACCGTCTCGTCCGGCGGGGTCGTGGGCGCCTCGGCGCCCTCCTCCCGCAGCACCCCGATGACGTCCCGGAGCCGCTCGGTCGCCTCCGCCGCCGCCCGGCGCAGCTCCCCCGCCGCCCGCTGCTGCCCGGGCCCGAGCGCCGGGTCCACCTCCAGGGCGCCCGCCCGGACCGCGATCAGCGCCAGGTCGTGGCCGAGCGAGTCGTGCATGTCCCCGGCGATCCTCGACCGCTCCCGCAGCCGCTCCCGGTCGGCCACCGCCGCCTGCTCCCGCTCCATCCGGTCGGCCAGCTCCCAGCCGCTGCGCACCAGCCGGTCGTACTGGCGCACGTACCGGCCGACCAGCCAGGGCGCCACGATCGCCAGCGCCAGGGCGAGCAGCAGGGTGAACCAGGGACCGAGGGAGGTGCCGGTGAGCCGGGTGAGGAGCAGCCCCACCGCGGCCACCGCGCCGAAGAGCCAGAGCGAGCCGCGGGTGTGGTCCTGGCGCCGCCCGGCGAGGTAGCCGAAGGCGACGAGGGCGAGGCTGTACGAGGGGGTGAAGAGTTCGAGGGAGGCGGGCAGGCTCGCCGCGACCGTGACCGCCAGCGGCAGCAGCGGCCACCGGCGGCCGACGGCGACGCAGCCGCCGAGGACGGTGATCCCGGCGGCGACCTGGAACCAGGAGCCGCCGTCGTTCGGATCGGAGCGGAGCAGGACCGGGACGGAGAGCAGCATCCACAGCGCCAGGTCGAAGAGGCGGCGGCGGGCCGGGGAGGTCTCAGGCACCGGGGGCGCCCCGGTCGTCCGGCCCGGGCCCGCCGACCGGCCCCGCCTCGTGGGCGAGGACCGCGAGCTGGACGCGGTTGCGCAGGCCGAGCCGGCCGAGGACCGCGCTGACGTGGGCCTTCACGGTGCCCTCGACGACGTGCATGCGGGCGGCGATCTCCTGGTTGGAGAAGCCGGCCGCGAGGAGCGCGACGACCTCCCGCTCCCGGCCGGTGAGCGCGGCGAGCCGGGCGCGGGCGTCGGCGGCGCGGGTGAGCCGTTCGCCGCCGAGGGTGTCGATGACCCGGCGGGCGACGGTGGGCGAGAGGGCGGCTCCGCCGGCGGCGACCGCGCGGACCCCGGCGATCAGTTCGCGCGGGTCGCCGGACTTGAGGAGGAAGCCGCCGACGCCGCCGCCGAGGGCGCGGGCGATGTAGTCGTCCTCGGAGAAGGTGGTGAGCATGACCACCGCCGTCCCCGGGAGGGTGCGGCGCAGCGCGTCGGCGGCGGCGAGGCCGTCGAGCCGGGGCATCCGGATGTCGAGGAGGGCCACGTCGGGCCGGTGCAGCCGGGCCAGCTCCACGGCCTCGTGCCCGTCCCCGGCCTCGGCGACCACCTCGATCCCGGGGTCGGTGGTGAGGATGGCCCGCACCCCGGCACGGATCATCGCCTCGTCGTCCGCGAGCAGCACCCTGATCATGCGGCCCAGCCTAGGCAACGGGCGGGGCCCGGCGTACGGAGCGCCCGCGGCGGCCGCGCCCGGGTCGGGGCGCGGCCGTCGCGGGCGCGGCGCTACCTCAGGAGCACCCCGGCGCCCTCGCCGCCCGCGTCCTCCGGCAGGGCGAGGAGGCCGAGCTCGGCGGGGTGGGCGAGGAGCGGGTGGGCGGGCAGGACGCGGACCGTGCAGCCGAAGGGGCCGGTGCGGTCGAGCTCCAGGGTTCCGGCGTAGGGCTGGCGGCCCTCCAGGTCCGGGCCGCCGGCCGGCTTGAGGGTGACCGCCCGGGTGTCGGTGAGGGAGTCCTCGGCGTCGACCCGGCCGGTGACCGCCTGCACCTCGACGTCGTCCGGGGCGAGGCCTCCGAGCGCGACACGGACCCGGACCACCGGGGTGGCGCCCAGTTCGGCGCCGGCCTCCGCGAGGTCGTCGCCGATCTCCACGTGGTCGACCGAGACGCCCGGCCAGGCCGCCCGGACGCGCGTCTTCCACGCGGCGAGCTCCCGGGCCCGGTCCGGGGCGAGCGCCCGGCGGGCCCCGGCGGCGGGGACGTACAGCCGCTCCACGTACTCCCGGACCATCCGGTCGGCGAGCACCTTCGGGCCGAGTTCGGCGAGGGTGCGGCGGACCATGGCGGTCCAGGCGGCGGGGACGCCGTCGGGGCCGCGGTCGTAGAAGCGGGGGGCGACCCGGCGCTCGATCAGCTCGTAGAGGGCGGCGGCCTCCAGGTCGTCGCGGCGGTCCTCGTCGGCCGCGGCGGCCCCGTCGGCGGTGGGGATCGCCCAGCCGAACTCGGGCTCGAACCACTCGTCCCACCAGCCGTCGAGGACGGAGAGGTTGAGACAGCCGTTGAGGGCGGCCTTCATGCCGCTGGTGCCGCAGGCCTCCAGCGGGCGCAGCGGGTTGTTGAGCCAGACGTCGCAGCCGGGGTAGAGGCCGCGGGCCATCTCCATGCCGTAGTCGGGCAGGAAGACGATCCGGTGCCGGACCCGGGGGTCGTCGGCGAACCGGACGAGTTCCTGGACGAGCTTCTTGCCGCCGTCGTCGGCCGGGTGGGCCTTGCCGGCGACGACGAGCTGCACCGGCCGCTCGGGGTGGAGCAGCAGCGCGCGCAGCCGGTCCTTGTCGCGGAGCATCAGGGTGAGCCGCTTGTACGAGGGGACGCGGCGGGCGAAGCCGATGGTGAGGACCTCGGGGTCGAGGACGGCGTCGGTCCAGCCGAGTTCGGCGGCCGCGGCGCCGCGCTGGCGCCAGGAGGCGCGGAGCCGGTCGCGGACGTCGGCGACGAGCCGGGTGCGCAGGGTGCGGCGCAGTTCCCACAGGTCGCGGTCGCTCGCGTCGGCCCCGAGGCGGCCGACCTCGGGGGCGGTCCAGGTGGGGGCGTGGACGCCGTTGGTGATCGAGGCGATCGGCACCTCGGCGGTGTCGAAGCCGGGCCAGAGCCCGGCGAACATCCCGCGGCTGACGGCGCCGTGGAGGGTGGAGACGCCGTTGGCCCGCTGGGCGAGGCGCAGGCCCATGGCGGCCATGTTGAAGACGCCGGGTTCGCCGCCGAGCGGGGTCTCGTCGCCGAGGGCGAGGATCCGGCCGGTGTCGAGGCCGGGGAGGGCGCCGTCGTCGCCGAGGTGGCGGGCGACCAGTTCGCGGTCGAAGCGGTCGATGCCGGCGGGGACGGGGGTGTGGGTGGTGAAGACGGTGCCGGCCCGGACGGTCTCCAGGGCGGCGTCGAAGTCGAGCCCCTCGCCCTGGAGTTCGCGGATCCGTTCGAGGCCGAGGAAGCCGGCGTGGCCCTCGTTGGTGTGGAAGACCTCGGGTTCGGGGTGGCCGGTGAGCCGGGTGTACGTCCGGACGGCCCGGACGCCGCCGATGCCGAGCAGCATCTCCTGGAGGAGCCGGTGCCCGCTGCCGCCGCCGTAGAGCCGGTCGGTGACGGCCCGCTCGCCGGGGGCGTTCTCCTCGACGTCCGAGTCGAGCATCAGCAGGGGGACCCGGCCGACCTCGGCGACCCACAGGTGGGCGTGGAGGCTGCGGCCGCCGGGCAGGGCGAGGGTGATCCGGGCGGGCGTGCCGTCGGGCTCGCGGAGCAGGGTGACGGGCAGCTCGCCGGGGTCGAGGACGGGGTACTGCTCCTGCTGCCAGCCGTCGCGGCCGAGGGACTGCCGGAAGTAGCCGTGGCGGTAGAGGAGTCCGACGCCGATCAGGGGGACGCCGAGGTCGCTGGCGGACTTGAGGTGGTCGCCGGCGAGGATGCCGAGCCCGCCGGAGTACTGCGGCAGGGCGGCGGCGACGCCGAACTCGGGCGAGAAGTAGGCGACCGCGGCGGGGCCGTCGCCGGAGCCGCGCTCCTGGTACCAGCGGGGCCGGTCCAGGTAGCCGTCGAGGTCCTCGGCGGCGGCGGCGAGCCGGGCGAGGAAGTCCCGGTCGGCGGCGAGCGCGGTCAGCCGGGGGGCCTCCAGGGCGCCGAGGACCCGGACCGGGTCGGCTCCGGCGAGCCCCTCGGGGGCGAGGGAGTCGAAGAGGGCGCGGGTCGGTTCGTGCCAGGACCAGCGCAGATTGCGCGCCAGGGCGGCGAGGGGTCGAAGGGTGTCGGGGAGGACAGGACGCACGGTGAATCGACGGATTGCCTTCACGTGTCCCACCTTCGCAGGCCGGTGACGGAACGGAGCGGACGCACCACGCTGTGCGTCCGGCGTGCCGCCGAGCGTAGGGCGTCCGCGGCCGCCGGGCCATGGGGCCTCAGTCCCGGCGGGGGGCGCCGGCGCGGTACTCGCCCGGCGTGGTGCCGTAGGCGGTGCGGAAGGCGAGGTGGAAGCCGACCCGGCTGCGGTAGCCGACGCGGGCGGGGACGGCGGACTGGGGGATCCCGGTCCCGGCGAGCAGTCGGGCCGCCTCCCGTATCCGGCGGGCCGTCAGGTGGCGGGCCGGGGTGGTGCCGACGGCCGCGCGGAAGGCGGCGGTGAAGGCGGAGCGGGACATCCCGGCCTCGCGGGCCAGGGTGACCACGGTCCACGGCTCGGCGTAGCGGTTCTCGATGGCGGCGACGGCGCGGCCGATGCCGGGGTGCCGGCGCGGGCCGTCCGGCGGCGGGGGCACGGTGGCGAGGACCAGGCCGGCCTCCAGGACCCGCAGGGCGAGCAGCCGGTCGCCGGGGCCGGACCGGCGGCCGGGGGCGGCGAGCAGCGCGAGGGTGTCGCGGAGCAGCGGGGCGGCGTCGACGCGGGTCCGGCCGAGGCGCAGGGCCCGGGGCAGGGCGGCGACGAGGGGCGGTGCGGTCCGCCGGTCGTATCCGGCGCGGACGGTGAGGACCCGGGCGCCGTCGCCCTCCCCGCCGAGTTCGCGCACCTCCACGGGCGGGCCGCCGGACCGGGGCGGCCCGGCGCCCGGGGCGGCGGGTCTGGGCGGGGGCGGCGCGCCGGGGCCGGCGGTGAGCCGGTGGCGCGCGCCGGACGGGAGGAGCGCGAGGTCCCCGGCGGCGAGTTCGAGGGGGCCGGCCCCCGGCAGGACGAGCCGGCAGCGTCCGGCCAGCACGTGGTGGAGGACGGCCCGGGCCGTGTTCGCGTCCATGTGCGTCTCCCGATCTCCCGGTGACGACGGACCGTCAGCGTAACGAGCCGGGACGGGGGTTGCGGGACGCCGCACGCGTCCGGCCGGATTCGTGTCCGACCGGTGGCCTTGCCCGACCCCCTACGCCCTAGTAGTTAACAAAGGGCCGGATTGCCCGCCCGAGAACCTGGGGAAGGCTCCACCGGTAACCCCCGAAACCGTCCGCTCCGTACTCGTCTTCATCCCTGTGGACCCGCCATCCGAGTGAACGCGGAGGGGCGCGGCGATGCCCGCCTCCCACCGGCCTCCGGCGCGGCTAGAAAGAGCGCACCACCACCCGCACCCCCGTAACCCGTCAGGTGATGCTGTGAATCCGCTCATGGGACGCATTCCCGTACTGGACGTCCGCCCGCTGGTCGACTGCGGCCGGCGCCCCGCGAAGGCGGTGGCCGGCGAGACCTTCGAGGTGTCGGCGACCGTCTTCCGCGAGGGCCACGACGCGGTCGCCGCCAATGTCGTACTCACCGGCCCGACCGGCCGGACCGGCCCGTGGACCCCGATGCGCGAGCTGGCCGAGGGCTCCGACCGCTGGGGCGCCGAGGTCACCCCGGACGCCGAGGGCCTGTGGACGTACTCCGTCGAGGCGTGGAGCGACCCGCTGGCGACCTGGCGCCACGCGGCGAAAATCAAGATCCCGGCCGGGATCGACTCCGAACTCGTCCTGTCCGAGGGCGCGGAGCTGCACGAGCGGGCCGCGAAGGGCGTCCCGAAGAAGGGCGGCGGACGCGAGGCGGTGCTCGCGGCGGCGGACGCGCTGCGGGACGGGTCCCGGCCGGCCGCCGCGCGGCTCGCCGCCGCGCTCGCGCCGCAGGTGACGGAGGCCCTGGAGCGGCACCCGCTGCGCGAACTGGTCTCCGCGTCGCCGGTGTTCCCGCTCCGGGTGGAGCGGGAGCGGGCGCTGTTCGGCTCCTGGTACGAGTTCTTCCCGCGCTCGGAGGGCGTGCGGAAGGTCAAGGGCCGCACGGTGCAGGGGAACTTCCGCACGGCCGCCGAACGGCTCCCGGCCATCGCGGCGATGGGCTTCGACGTGGTCTACCTGCCGCCGGTCCACCCGATCGGCGAGACCCACCGCAAGGGCCCCAACAACTCCCTGTCGGCGGGTCCGAACGACGTCGGCGTGCCGTGGGCGATCGGTTCGCCGGAGGGCGGGCACGACGCGATCCACCCGGACCTGGGCACCTTCGAGGACTTCGACGCCTTCGTGGCCCGGGCGCGCGAGCTGCGCCTGGAGATCGCGCTGGACTTCGCCCTGCAGTGCTCGCCGGACCACCCGTGGGTGGAGAAGCACCCGGAGTGGTTCCACCACCGTCCGGACGGCTCGATCGCCTACGCGGAGAACCCGCCGAAGAAGTACCAGGACATCTTCCCGATCGCGTTCGACGCCGACATGGACGGGATCGTCGCGGAGACCGTGCGGGTGCTGCGCCACTGGATGGACCACGGGGTGCGGATCTTCCGGGTGGACAACCCGCACACCAAGCCGGTGGTGTTCTGGGAGCGGGTCATCGCGGAGGTCAACGGCGCGGACCCGGACGTGATCTTCCTGGCGGAGGCCTTCACCCGGCCGGCGATGATGCGGACGCTCGGGGCGGTCGGCTTCCAGCAGTCGTACACGTACTTCACCTGGCGGAACACGAAGGACGAGCTGACCGGGTACCTGACCGAGCTGTCCGGGGACGTGGCGGCGCAGATGCGGCCGAACTTCTTCGTGAACACCCCGGACATCCTGCACGCCTACCTCCAGGAGGGCGGCCGGCCGGCCTTCGAGGTGCGGGCGGTGCTGGCGGCGACGCTCTCGCCGACCTGGGGGATCTACGCCGGGTACGAGCTGTGCGAGAACACCCCGCTGCGGGAGGGCAGCGAGGAGTACCTGGACTCGGAGAAGTACCAACTCCGGCCTCGTGACTGGGAGTCGGCGGAGCGCTCGGGGTCGACGATCACCCCTCTGATCACCTCGCTGAACCGGATCCGGCGCCGTCACCCGGCGCTCCGGCGCCTGCGGAACCTCACCTTCCACGACACCGACAACCCGCAGGTGATCGCGTACGCGAAGAAGTCGGGTTCGAACACCGTTCTGGTGGTCGTCAACCTCGACCCGCACCACACCCAGGAGGCGACGGTCTCGTTGAACATGCCGGAACTCGGCCTCGGCTGGCACGAGACCGTGCCGGTGCGCGACGAGCTCACCGGCGACACCTACCACTGGGGCAGGAACGCCTACGTGCGCCTGGAACCGGGCGTCACGCCCGCGCACGTGCTCGTCCTGCGACCGTCCCCGCAGACCGGAGGGTCACCCACCTCATGACCGTCAACGATCCCGTCCCCGACACCTTCGAGTCCACCCCCGCCAAGGACCGCGACCCCGACTGGTTCAAGCGGGCCGTCTTCTACGAGGTCCTCGTCCGGTCCTTCCAGGACAGCAACGGCGACGGCGTCGGCGACCTGAAGGGCATCACCTCGCGCCTGGACTACCTCCAGTGGCTCGGCGTGGACTGCCTGTGGCTGCCGCCGTTCTTCAAGTCCCCGCTGCGCGACGGGGGCTACGACGTGGCCGACTACACCTCGGTGCTCCCCGAGTTCGGGGACATCGCCGACTTCGTCGAGTTCGTGGACGCGGCGCACCAGCGCGGGATGCGCGTGATCATCGACTTCGTCATGAACCACACCAGCGACCAGCACCCGTGGTTCCAGGAGTCCCGGCGCGACCCGGAGGGCCCGTACGGCGACTACTACGTCTGGGCCGACGACGACAAGCAGTACGCCGACGCCCGGATCATCTTCGTCGACACCGAGACCTCCAACTGGACCTTCGACCCGGTCCGCAAGCAGTACTACTGGCACCGCTTCTTCTCGCACCAGCCGGACCTCAACTACGAGAACCCGGCGGTGCAGGAGGAGATCCTGTCGGCGCTGAAGTTCTGGCTGGACCTGGGGATCGACGGCTTCCGGCTGGACGCGGTGCCGTACCTGTACCAGCAGGAGGGCACCAACTGCGAGAACCTGCCGGCCACCCACACCTTCCTCAAGCAGGTCCGCAAGGAGATCGACGACCACTACCCGGACACGGTGCTGCTCGCCGAGGCCAACCAGTGGCCCGAGGACGTCGTCGACTACTTCGGCGACTTCCGCTCCGGCGGCGACGAGTGCCACATGGCCTTCCACTTCCCGGTCATGCCGCGGATCTTCATGGCCGTCCGGCGCGAGTCGCGCTACCCGGTCTCCGAGATCCTGGCGAAGACCCCGGAGATCCCCTCCGGCTGCCAGTGGGGCATCTTCCTCCGCAACCACGACGAGCTCACGCTCGAGATGGTCACGGACGAGGAGCGGGACTACATGTACGCCGAGTACGCCAAGGACCCGCGGATGCGGGCCAACATCGGCATCCGGCGCCGGCTCGCCCCGCTGCTCGACAACGACCGCAAGCAGATGGAGCTGTTCACCGCGCTGCTCTTCTCGCTGCCGGGCTCCCCGGTGCTGTACTACGGCGACGAGATCGGCATGGGCGACAACATCTGGCTCGGCGACCGGGACGGGGTGCGCACCCCGATGCAGTGGACCCCGGACCGGAACGCGGGCTTCTCCTCCTGCGACCCGGGCCGGCTCTACCTTCCGGCCATCATGGACCCGGTCCACGGCTACCAGGTGACCAACGTCGAGGCGGGGATGGCCTCACCGTCCTCGCTGCTCCACTGGACGAAGCGGATGATCGAGGTCCGCAAGCAGAACCGTGCCTTCGGGACCGGTACGTACACCGAACTGCCGTCCTCCAACGCGGCGGTGCTCGCCTTCCTGCGGGAGGACGGCGACGACCTGGTGCTGTGCGTGAACAACTTCTCGCGGTTCGCGCAGCCGACCGAGCTGGACCTGCGGCGCTTCGCGGGGATGCGGCCGGTGGAGCTGATCGGCGGGGTGGAGTTCCCGGCGGTCGGCGAGCTGCCGTACCTGCTCACGCTGACCGGTCACGGCTTCTACTGGTTCCGCATGAAGCGGAGTTGAGGGACGGCCGTTTCGGCCTCCGTCGGGGTGGGGCGGTTTCCGCCGCCCCACCCTGGGAACTGTGTCCCACACACGAACCGGGTCCATCGTGGTCCATCCCGCTCCATCCCGGTCCATCCATACGGATCTTCCCTTTCCGACACGTCCCGCACATCCGGACAGCCCCAGCCGCCATCCGGGACAATCTGCGCATTTGAACGCTTACGACATCCCATTGCGCGCCCCGGGGAAAGGACGCGATGCCATGCCGGAGACCGCATCCACCACCCGGGCCCCGGACGCCCTCCTTCCGTCCCTCACGCCCCTGCTCCACGAATGGCTGCCACGGCAGCGCTGGTTCGCGGGCAAGGGCCGCCGGGTCACCGGATTCACCCTGGACGCGGCCACCGAGCTGCTCCCCCTGGACGGCGCCGGACCCGGACTCCTCCACCTCCTGCTGCGGGTCGAACAGCCCGGCCGTCCGGCCGGCGAACCCGCCGACTGCTACCAGCTCCTCCTCGGCGTGCGGAGCCAGCTCCCGCCACGCCTCGCCCCCGCCCTCATCGGACGCGTCCGGCAGGGCCCGCTGGCCGGCCGCGCCCTCTACGAGGGACTGCGCGATCCGCGCCTCGCCGGGCTGCTCTACGAGCGGCTGCGCTCCCCCGGCCGCACCGGACCGCTCCGCTTCCACGCCACCCGCCCGCTGCCCGGAGCGCTCGCCCCCCGGGTCCTCGACGCCGAACAGTCCAACTCCTCGCTCGTCTTCGGCGACGCCTACATCCTCAAGATCTTCCGCCGGGTCAGCCCCGGCGCCAACCCCGACCTGGAGCTCCCCCTCGCCCTCGACCGGGCCGGCTGCGCCCGCGTACCGGCCCCGGTCGCCTGGTTCGAGTCCGGCGCGGCGACCCTGGGCGTGCTCCAGCCCTACCTGCGCGACTCCCGCGACGGCTGGCGCCTCGCGCTCGACGCGCTGGCCGCCGGCCGGGAGTTCACCGCCGAGGCGCGGTCGCTCGGGCGGGCCACCGCCGAGGTCCACCTCGCCCTCGCCCGGGCCCTGCCCACCCAGCGGCTGCCGCGCACCGAGACCGAGGACCTGGCGGCCGCCATGGACCGGCGGCTGCACGCCGCCGCCCAGGCCGTCCCCGCGCTCCTGCCCTACGTCCCCGGCCTGCGGGCCGTCTTCGCGGCGGCCGGGGAGGCGGAGGGGGCCGGCACCGTGCAGCGCATCCACGGCGACCTGCACCTCGGGCAGACCCTGCGCGGCTCCGACGGCGCCTGGGCCGTCATCGACTTCGAGGGCGAGCCGGCGAAGCCCCTCGACGAGCGCCGCCGCCCCCAGCCGACCGTCCGCGACGTCGCCGGGATGCTCCGCTCCTTCGACTACGCGGCCCGCACCCACCGGCCCTGGAACGCCGACTGGGCGGCCCGCTGCCGGGCCGCCTACTGCACCGGCTACGCCGAGGTCGCGGGCGCGGACCCGCGCACCGACCCGGCGCTCCTGCGCGCCTACGAGACCGACAAGGCGGTCTACGAGGTCGTCTACGAGGCCCGTCACCGCCCCGACTGGCTCCCCGTCCCCATGTCCGCCATCCAGCGTCTCGCCGCGGCCCGTTGAGCGCGGGGAGCCCGGCGGGCGAGATGGCCCGTTCGGCGGAGTGTCCTGACGGACGGCCGGGGAGTTGCCTTGTTCGTACCCATTTCGACTTCTCAGGAGGCCTCGCGTGACCGCGAAGACGCCCCGCCCGGCGCCCCCGCTCGACCCCGGCGAGCGCGCGCGGCTGCTCGCCGGGGAGCACCACGACCCGCACGCGCTGCTCGGCGCCCACCCGGTGAAGGGCGGGGTCGTCGTCCGGGTGCTCCGGCCCTGGGCGCAGGGGGTGACGGCCCTGCTGCCGAAGGGGCGGACGGTCGAGCTGCTCGACGAGGGCGACGGCCTCTTCGCGGCGCTCGTGCCGCTGCTGCGGAAGGTCCCGGCCTACGAGCTGCGCGTGCGGTACGAGGGGAGCGAGGTCGCCGTCCAGGATCCCTACCGGCACCTGCCGTCCCTCGGCGAGCTGGACCTGCACCTGATCGGCGAGGGCCGGCACGAGGAGCTGTGGACGGCGCTGGGGTCCCGGGTGATGACCCACGGCGGGGTGACCGGCACCCGCTTCGCCGTCTGGGCGCCGAACGCCCGGGGCGTCCGCGTCACCGGCGACTTCACCCACTGGGACGGCACCGGGCTGCCGATGCGCTCGCTCGGCTCGACCGGCGTGTGGGAGCTGTTCGTGCCCGGGGTCGGGGAGGGCGCGGTCTACAAGTACGACATCACCCGGCCCGACGGCTCGCACACCGTCCGCGCCGACCCGATGGCCCGGCGCACCGAGTGCCCGCCGCGGACCGCCTCGATCGTCACCGAGTCGCACTACGCGTGGGACGACGCCGAGTGGATGGCCCGGCGCGGGGCCCGGCCGCCGCACGAGGCGCCGATCTCCGTCTACGAGCTCCACCTGGCGTCCTGGCGCCCCGGTCTGACCTACCGCGAGCTCGCCGTCGAGCTCCCCGCCTACCTGGCGGAACTCGGCTTCACCCACGTCGAGTTCATGCCCGTCACCGAGCACCCCTTCGGCGGCTCCTGGGGCTACCAGGTCACCGGCTTCTACGCGCCGACCGCCCGCCTGGGCACCCCGGACGACTTCCGGTTCCTGGTGGACGCGCTGCACCGGGCGGGCATCGGCGTGCTCATGGACTGGGTGCCGGCCCACTTCCCGAAGGACGAGTGGGCGCTCGCCGAGTTCGACGGGCGGCCCCTCTACGAGCACCCGGATCCGCGCCGCTCGCACCACCCGGACTGGGGGACCCTGGAGTTCGACTACGGCCGCAAGGAGGTGCGGAACTTCCTGGTGGCCAACGCGGTCTACTGGTGCCAGGAGTTCCACATCGACGGGCTGCGGGTCGACGCGGTGGCCTCGATGCTCTACCTGGACTACTCCCGCGAGTACGGCGAGTGGCTGCCCAACGAGCACGGCGGGCGGGAGAACCTGGACGCGGTGGCCTTCCTCCAGGAGATGAACGCCACCGTCTACCGCCGCTGCCCCGGGATCGTGACCTTCGCCGAGGAGTCGACCGCCTGGGACGGCGTGACCAGGGCGACGGACCTGGTCGGCCCCGGAGGCTTCGGCGGCCTCGGCTTCGGCATGAAGTGGAACATGGGCTGGATGCACGACTCGCTCCAGTACATGGAGAAGGAGGCGGTGCACCGCAGGTACCACCACCACGAGATGACCTTCTCGATGGTGTACGCGTACAGCGAGAACTACATCCTGCCGATCTCGCACGACGAGGTGGTGCACGGCAAGCGGGCGCTGGTGTCGAAGATGCCCGGCGACTGGTGGCAGCAGCGCGCCAACCACCGGGCCTACCTGGGCTTCATGTGGGCCCACCCCGGCAAGCAACTCCTCTTCATGGGGCAGGAGTTCGCCCAGGGCTCGGAGTGGTCGGCGGACCACGGGCCGGAGTGGTGGCTGCTCGACCCGGCGTACGGGGCGGAGGCCGACCACCGGGGCGTGAAGGACCTGGTGCGGGACCTGAACCGGGTCTACACGGCGACCCCCGCGCTGTGGGAGCGCGACACCGCGCCGGAGGGCTTCCAGTGGGTGGCCGGGGACGCGGCCGACGACAACGTCCTCGCCTTCCTGCGCTACGACGCCTTCGGCTCCCCGCTGCTCGCCGTCTGCAACTTCTCCCCCGTCGTCCGGCACGACTACCGGCTCGGGGTGCCGGACGCCTTCGCCGCGTGGGGCGAGGTGCTCAACACCGACGCCTCCCGGTACGGCGGCTCGGACGTGGTCGGCACCGACCCGGTGAAGACCGAGTCGGTGCCGTGGCACGGGCGCTCGGCGAGCATCCGGACGACGCTGCCGCCGCTCGCGACGGTCTGGCTCAGGCCCGCCTGACGATCCCGAGCCGCTGGGTCGCCCGGGTCAGCGCCACGTACAGGTCGTTCGTACCGTGCGGGGAGCCGGCCCGGACGGCCTCCGGGTCGACGACGAGGACCGTGTCGAACTCCAGGCCCTTCGCCTGGCGGGGGTCGAGGAGGACCACCGGGCGGGTGAGGTCGGGCGCCGGGCCGTGGGAGGCGTCGGGGAGGGCCCCGGCCAGGGCGGGGAGCAGCTCCGCCGGGGCGATCACGGCGAGCCGGCCCTCGTGGCGGGCCTCGGCCGCGACCGCGGCGGCGGTCTCCTCGACCGGGTCCTCGACGGTCCGGTCCCAGGGCTCGACGCCGGTGGAGCGGACCGAGCCGGGCGGCTCGAAGGCGGGGTCGTCCCGGCGGCGCACCGCGGCGGCGACCGCCATGATCTCGGCGGGCGTGCGGTAGTTGACCCCGAGCCGCACGTGCTGCCAGCGGTCCTGCACGTGCGGGGCGAGGATCGCCTGCCACGCGCCGACGCCGGCCGGGTCGCCGGTCTGGGCGGGGTCGCCGACCAGGGTCATCGAGCGGGTGGGGCTGCGGCGCATCAGGAGCCGCCACTGCATCGCGGACAGCTCCTGCGCCTCGTCGACGATGATGTGGCCGAAGGCCCAGGTGCGGTCGGCGGCGGCCCGCTCCGCGGCGGTGCGGTGGTCGGCCTCCTCCTGCCGCTCGGCGAACCGCTCGGCGTCGATGATGTCGTGGGCGGACAGCACCTCGGAGGCGTCCTCGTCGAGCTCCTCCTTGTCCTCGAACTCGTAGGTGCGCGAGGCGAAGGAGACGTCCAGGACCCCCTGCGCGTACTGCACCCGCCGCTGCCGCTCGGCCTCCTGGGCGGCACGGGCCGCGGAGTCGTCGTGGCCGAGGAGCTCGGCGGCCTCGTCGAGGAGCGGTACGTCGCCGGGGGTCCACGCGCCGCCGTCGCGCCGGATCGCGGCCGCGTCCTCCTCGGGGAGGTGGGTGGGCTCGGCGAGGAAGTCGGCGAGGAAGTCCTCGGGGGTGAGTTCGGGCCAGAGCGAGTCGATGGCCGCGTGCACGTCGGGGTTGGCGGCGATGCCCTTGGCGAGCAGGGCGATGTCGTCGGGGCCGAGGAAGTTGGGACCGCCGTAGGGGTCGGCGCCGATCCGGTCGGCGAGCTGCGCGGCGAGCGCGTCGAGGATCCGGAAGGCGAAGTAGGGGCGGGCGAGGTTGTGCGGGAGGGCGGTCTCGCGGGCCTTGTGACGGGCCTCCAGGGCCATGTCCCAGTCGAGGACCAGGTCGCCGTCCTCGTGCGGGACGACGAGCGGCGCGCCGCGCCCGGGGACCTGCTGCCGGTCGCGCACGGCCGCCGCCAGCGCCTCGGCCATCCGGACGTCGCCCTTCACCGCGGCGGCGCGGGGGGCGTCGGCGGCGGTGGCGCGGACGCCCGGGTAGAGCTCGCCGGGAGTGGCGAGCAGGACGCCGGTCTCGCCGAGCGAGGGCAGCACGTTGCCGATGTAGCCGAGGAAGGCCGGGTTGGGGCCGACGATGAGGACGGCCCGCTTGGCGAGCTGCTCGCGGTGGGCGTAGAGCAGGTACGCGGCCCGGTGCAGGGCGACCGCGGTCTTGCCGGTGCCGGGACCGCCCTCGACGACGAGGACGCCGCCGTGCGGGGAGCGGATGATGGCGTCCTGCTCGGCCTGGATGGTCTGCACGATGTCGTGCATGCGGCCGGTGCGGGCGGCGTCGAGCGCGGCGAGGAGCACCTCGTCGGCGTCCCGGCCCTCGTGCCCGGAGCGGGTGCGGTCGGCGAGGTCCAGCACCTCGTCGTGGAGCGAGACGACCTCGCGGCCCCGGGTGGTGATGTGCCGGCGGCGGCTGAGGCCCATCGGCTCGTGGCCGGTGGCGAGGTAGAAGGGGCGGGCGACCTCGGCGCGCCAGTCGACGACGAGCGGGGTGCGCCGCGGGTCGTCCTCGCGCAGGCCGATGCGCCCGATGTGGTGGTCGCGTCCGTCCCGGAAGACCAGCCGCCCGAAGCAGAGTCCGGTCTCGCCGGCGTTGAACGCGGCGAGCAGCCCGGACTGCTCGGCCACCATGATGTCCCGCTCCAGGCGCGACTGCGCGCTCCCGGTCCCCGGCGTGCCGAGGGCCGCGCCGACGGCGGCCTCGGCCCGGTCCCGCAGATCGTCGAGCCGCGCGTAGAGCGAGGTGATGAATTTCTGCTCGTCCCGAATTGGCTCGGTTGACAATTCGACTCCCAGCGCGATACAGTGCCTTTAGTGAAATGCTCCGCGAATTCGCCGGACATAAGCTGACGCAAACCGTCGGCAAGCACACGGAATTCATCAATATAGACGCCGCACCACCCCGACTGTCAATTCAGCCGGGGTATTTTTGTGCGCTCTTCCAGGATATTCGGTCAGGCCCCGGCGTGCCGGAGGACGGCCCGTGCCAGCGGTGCGTGCACCGCCGGGGGCAGGGCGTGGCCCATGCCGGGGATCTCGGCGAGCCGGGCGCCGCGGACCACCTGGGCGAGGTGCTCGGCGTGCGGCGGCGGGGCGACCGGCTCGGCCGGCGCGGAGATCACCAGGACGGGCACGGCGGTGGCGGCCAGCTCGTCGGTGCGGAGCAGTCCGGAGGCGTCGGCGCGGGCGTGGGCGGTGCCGGGCCGGTGGTGTCCGGTGTGGGCGACGATCGCCCGCTCCTGCGCGCGGAACCAGTCCGCGTCGAAGGGGAGGCCGTCGCCGGCGAGGGCCCGCCAGTGCTCGACCCGGTGGTCCAGCTCCGCCTCCGGGTCCCGGTCCTCCTCGGGGAGGGACCAGAACTCCAGCAGGTGCCGCGCCGGGCCGGGCAGCTCCTCCACCGGGACCCTGACCCCGTCGGGACGGACGTACGGGGTGGCGCTGAGCGCGGCGGTGCCGATGACGGTGGCGCCGAGCAGCCGGTCCGGGTGGTCGGCGACGAGGAGCTGGGTGAGCAGCCCGCCGAGGGACATCCCGACGACGTGGGCCCGCTCGACCCCGAAGGCGTCCAGGACGGCGACGGCGTCCTCGGCGAGCCGGCTCAGCGGATAGGGGTTCTCGTCGAAGGCCCAGGTGGAGCGGCCGGTGTCGCGGTGGTCGTAGCGGATCACCCGGTGGCGGGCGGCCAGCAGCTCGACCAGCCCGTCGGGCCAGGCGAGCCCGGACGCCTGCGCGCCCATGACCAGGAGCAGCGGGGGGCGGTCGGCGTCGCCGCGCTCCTCGGCCCAGAGCCGTACGCCGGGCTCCACGTCCACGTACCGTCCACGGATCATGCCGGTCTCCTCCCGCTCTCTCAACAAGACGAGACGTATCGTATCGCCATCTCCCCGGGAAAGGTCAAGCACCCCCGCAGGGCCGGGCCCCGGCGGGGCCCGGCCCTCCGGCTACGGGGTGGTCAGGCTCTTGTGGAAGTGGACGTCCTCCGCGCCGCCCGGGATGCCGAGCGTGCGGCCGGTCTCCGCGTACCCGTGGCGCCGGTAGAAGTCCGGGGCCTGGAAGGTGAAGGAGGAGACGACCGCCCGGTCGCAGCCGCGCCGGCGGGCCTCCGCCTCGGCCGCGCGCAGCAGCCGGCTCCCCCAGCGGCCCCGGCGGTGGTCCTCGTGCACCCACAGCATGTCGATGCCGAGCAGTCCGCCCCAGGTCCAGGCGGTGAGCCCGCCGACGGTCTCGCCCGTCGCCGGGTCGACGGCCCGCACCGACAGCTCGCCCTGGTCCTCGGCGGTGGTCCCGGTGGCCGCAAAGTTGTACGCGTCGAGGCCGCGGTCCAGGAGCTTGGCGAGGTCCGGGTCGCGGCCCCCGACGGTCAGCCCCACGGCGTCGTGATCATGGTTCATGGGCCGAGTCTGACACGGCCCGGCGCCCGGGCGCTCAGTCCAGGACGTCCGCCAGCTCCTGTCGGAGCTTCCGCTTCGAGCGGGCCCCGACCAGCGACTTCACCGGCTCGCCGTCCTTGAGGACGAGCAGGGTGGGGGTGGCCAGGACGCCGTGGCGGACGGTGGTCGCGGGGTTGTGGTCCACGTCGATCTCGACCACGCGCAGCCGGCCCTCCTCCTCCGCCGCGAGCGCGGCGAGCACCGGCTTCAGCCGGCGGCAGGGGCCGCACCAGGCGGCCGTGAACTGCACCAGGACCGGCGGCCCCGGCGACAGGGCGTCCGCCGCGAAGTCCGCGTCCGAGGTCACCTTCACCGTCGCCGCGGCCACCGGCGCGGGGTTCCCCGCCGGGGCCGGGACCGTCGGGGCCGGGTCCGTCGGGGCCGGGTTCCTCGCCGGGGCGGGGTTCGTCGTCATCTCCGTCACTCCTCCGTGCTCGCTGTCGTCTCCGTGCCGAGCTCGCACCGGGGGGCCGGACCCGAGGGCAGCTCCGCCTCGGCCCGCAGCAGCTGGACGGCCACCTGGTCGCGTGCCTCCTGGAGGCGGCCGAGCAGCGCGTCCAGCTCGCCGAGCTTGCGGCGGTAGACCGCGACCGACGCCGGGCAGGAGTCCCCGGCCGGGTGGCCGGCCCGCAGGCAGTCCACGAACGGCCGGGTCTCCTCCAGCCCGAACCCGAAGTCCTGGAGGGTCCGGATCTCCCGCAGCAGCCGCAGGTCGCCCTCGTCGTAGACGCGGTGGCCCTGTTCCGTGCGCCGGGCGGGCAGGAGACCACGGGACTCGTAGTACCGCAGGGTCCGCGTGGTCGTCCCGGCCCGCTCGGCCAGCTCTCCGATGCGCATGGCGACGAACGTACGCGTTGACGTCGGCGTCAGGGCAAGGGGAAGGAACGGCGGAAGGTCAGCCGGCCGGCCGGAGCGGCGGCACGCCCTCCGCCTCCCGGTACGGGAGGTGCGCCTCCGGCTCCACCCGCGGCCGGCCGGACTCCGGGCGCGGCTCCTCCGGCCCGGTCCCGTCGACCCGGGCGGGCTGCGCGCGCAGGCCGTGCGGGACTCGCGGGCAGGTGGTGGGTCCGGCGCGCAGCCGGTCGTGGGTCCTCACCGGCTCGTCGGCGAGGGCGTCCGGCCGGTCCGGGCCCGGCGCCGGCGGTGGCGAGGAGAAGGAGCACCCATCCCTCGAAGGGGCCGCCGAGGCGTCCGGCGTCGGTGCGGAACTCTTCGGTGATCGGGGCGTTGAAGTCGAGAGGCAACTGCCGTCCCTACCGTCCTCTTGCCTCCATGTCTCCGCTTTCGAGCGCGGACCGACACGCGACGCGAGTGGGCCCATTCTCACGCGAAGGCCCTTGACGCCGTCAAGGGCCTTCCGCACGGGACGGGTTCCTCCCGGTGCCCGGATCCGGCTCAAGGCCCGGGTCCCGGGAGGAGGTTCACGGCGTCACACCCCGGCGCGGGCGCGCTCCTCGCCCTGGTCGCGCTGGTCCGGTACGGCCGCGGGGTCGTCGGCCGGGGCGTGGTCGTCGACGAACGTCTTCTCGTCGAAGGGGAACTTCCCCGCCAGGACCTCGGTCACCCGCGTCCGGTCGATCTCCTTCGTCCAGGTGCCGACGAGGACGGTGGCGACGGCGTTGCCCGCGAAGTTGGTGAGGGCGCGGGCCTCGCTCATGAAGCGGTCGATGCCGACGATCAGGCCGACGCCGTCGACCAGGTCGGGGCGGTGCGACTGGAGGCCGCCGGCCAGGGTGGCGAGGCCGGCGCCGGTGACGCCGGCGGCGCCCTTGGAGGCGATGATCATGAAGACGAGGAGGGAGATCTGCTCGCCGACGGAGAGCGGGTCGCCCATCGCCTCGGCGACGAAGAGCGAGGCCATCGTGAGGTAGATGGCGGTGCCGTCGAGGTTGAAGGAGTAGCCGGTGGGGACGGTGATGCCGACGACCGGCTTGGAGACGCCCAGGTGCTCCATCTTGGCGATCAGGCGGGGCAGCGCGGACTCGGAGGAGGAGGTCGAGAGGATCAGCAGGAACTCGCGTCCCAGGTACCTCAGGAGCGACCAGATGTGGATCCCGGCGACCAGCCGGAGCAGCGCGCCGAGGACGACGAAGACGAAGAGGGCGCAGGTCAGATAGAAGCCGATCATGATGACGGCGAGCGACTTCAGGGCGTCGAGGCCGGTCGCGCCGACGACGGCGGCGATGGCGCCGAAGGCGCCCACCGGGGCCGCCCACATGATCATCGAGAGGATGCGGAAGACCAGCCGCTGGATGTGGCCGATGCCGCGCAGCACCGGCTCGCCGGCCGGGCCCATGGCCTGGAGCGCGAAGCCCGCGAGGAGGGCGACGAGCAGGGTCTGGAGGACCTCGCCCTCGGTGAAGGCGGAGACCAGGGTCGTCGGGATGATCCCGAGCACGAAGTCGGCGGTGCCCTCGCTCGCGCCCTCCGCCTGCCGGGCGCCGGCCTCGGCCAGCTCCTTGGTGAGGTGGAGGCCGGAACCGGGCTCCAGGAGGTTGCCGACGACGAGGCCGATCGCGAGTGCGACGGTCGACATCACCATGAAGTAGCCGAGCGCGAGGCCGCCGACGGCGCCGACCTTGGCCGCCTTGCGGACCGAACCGACGCCCAGGACGATCGTGCAGAAGATGATCGGCGAGATCATCATCTTGATCAGGTTCACGAAGCCGGTGCCCAGCGGCTTCAGCTCGACGGCCACGCCCGGGGCCAGGAAGCCGACGCCGATGCCGAGCAGGACGGCGCCGATGACGGCCAGATACAGATAGTGGGTACGGTCCCGGCGTGCGGCCACGGGGTCCTCCTCGCGCTGATGGGTGTCCACGTCCCGGTGGACTCCGCGACTATCCACCAGCCTGTGACCGGGGTCACCGTTGCGTTCCTTTCGTTCATGGCCGAAACGTCATCCGTCCGGCCGGGCCCGCGCGGCGGGGGCTGTCGGGAAGGGAACGATTCGGGAACGCAACGCACCGGAGCAAATCCCGGCGTGCACACTTGCTCGCATGCGTCTCCCGCTCCTCCGCTCCCTCCCCCGGCCCCGCAGCCTGGCCGGCCAGCTCTTCGCGATGCAGGTCGTGCTGATGGCCGCGGTCGTGGCCGGATGCGCGGTCTTCGCGTACCTCACGGACCTGGAGCAGGCCGAGGAGACCGCGCGCCGCCAGTCCACGGCGACGGCGACCGCCGTCGCCGGCTCCCCGTCCGTGGTGGCGGCGGCCCGCTCGGCCGACCCGTCCGCCGCGCTCCAGCCGTACGCGGAGGAGCTGCGGCGCCGGGCGGACGTGGCCTTCGTGGTGGTCATGGCACCGGACGGGACGCGGTGGACCCATCCGGAGCCCGCCCAGATCGGCCGCCACTACCTCGGGCACATCGAGCCGGCCCTGCGCGGCGAGACCTTCTCCGAGACCCACCTCGGGATCCTCGGCCCCTCGGTGCGGACGATCACCCCGGTCGTCTCCGGCGGGCGGGTGGTCGCGCTGGTCAGCGCGGGCATCACGATCGAGCGGATCAGCGCGCAGGTGCGGGAGCAGGTGACCGCGCTGCTCGGGATGGCCGGTCTGGCGCTCGCGCTCGGCGGCGCCGGCACGTACGTGATCAACGCCCGGCTGCGGCGGCACACCCACGGGATGAACGCCGGCGAGCTGAGCCGGATGCACGACTACCACGAGGCCGCGCTGCACGCGGTGCGGGAGGGCCTGGTCATGCTCGACGGGCGGCGCAGGATCGCGCTCATCAACGACGGGGCGCGCGAACTGCTGGGCCTGGACGGGGCGGTGGTCGGCCGGCCGGCCGCCGAGCTCGGGCTGCCGGCGCCGCTGACCGGGGCGCTGCTCTCCTCGGAGCCCCGGGTCGACGAGACCCACCTGACCGACGACCGGGTCCTCGTCGTCAGCACCCGCCCGGTGGTGGGCGGTGAGCGGCGCGGCACCGTGGTGACCCTCCGGGACCGCACCGAACTCCAGGCGCTCTCCGGCGAGCTGGACTCGGAGCGCGGCTTCACGGAGGCGCTGCGCTCGCAGGCGCACGAGGCGGCGAACCGGCTCCACACCGTGGTGTCGCTGATCGAACTCGGCCGGGTGGCCGAGGCGGTGGACTTCGCGACGGCCGAGCTGGAGCTGGCGCAGGCGCTCACCGACCGGGTGGTGGACGCGGTCGGCGAGCCGGTCCTGGCGGCGCTGCTGCTCGGCAAGGCGGCGCAGGCCAACGAGCGGGGCGTGGAGCTGGTCCTCACCGAGGGCAGCCGGATCGACGACGGGCTGCTCCCGCCGTCCCTGGCGCCGAGGGACCTCGTCACGGTCCTCGGCAACCTCGTCGACAACGCGGTGGAGGCGGCGGGCGGCACTCCGCAGGCGCGGGTGACCGTGACGGTCGCGGCCCGTTCCGGCGACGGCGAGCTGCTGCTCCGGGTCGACGACAGCGGGCCCGGCGTCCGCCCCGCCGACCGGGACGCGGTGCTCGGCCGGGGCTGGTCCACCCGGGGGCCGGGGCGCGGCCTGGGCCTGGCGCTGGTCCGCCAGGCGGTCACCCGTGCCGCCGGGACCCTCACCCTGGACGAGACCCCGGAGGGCGGCGCCCGCTTCACGGTCCGCGTCCCCCTCCCGCGCGGCGCCGCGGAGACGGCCGCCGCCGCGGAGACGGCCGCCCCGGTGCGGGGAGGCGCCGCGTGAGCGGGCCTCAGGAGATCCGGGTGCTCGTGGTGGAGGACGATCCCGTCGCCGCCGACGCGCACGCCCTGTACGCCGGCCGGGTGGAGGGCTTCCGGGTGGTCGGGGTCGCGCACTCGCGGGCGGCGGCGGTGCGGCTGCTCGACCGGCTCCCCGTCGACCTGATCCTGCTCGACCTCTACCTGCCGGACGGGCACGGACTCGCCCTGCTGCGGGCGCTGCGGGCCGCCGGCCACGGGGCGGACGTGATCGCGGTGACCTCCGCGCGCGACCTGGCGGTGGTCCGCGAGGGGGTGTCCCTCGGGGTGGTCCAGTACGTCCTGAAGCCCTTCGCCTTCGGCACGCTGCGGGACCGGCTGACGCGGTACGCCGAGTTCCGGGGCGCGGCCGGGGAGGCGTCCGGGCAGGACGAGGTGGACCGGGCGCTCGCCGCGCTGCGCGTCCCGCACGCCGCCGCCCTGCCGAAGGGGCTGAGCGGTCCGACCCTGGAGTCGGTCACCCGCACCCTGCGCGAGGCGCCGGCCGGGCTGACCGCCGCGGAGGCCGGCACGGCGGTGGGGATCTCGCGGATCACCGCGCGCCGCTATCTGGAGCACCTGGTCGCCGAGGGGCGGGCGGTCCGGGCCCCGCAGTACGGGCAGATCGGCCGGCCGGAGCTCCAGTACCGGTGGCGCGGCGGGCGCTGAGCCCGGGGCCCGCCGGCCCCCGCTCACCGGACGTCACGCCCCGATTACCGGCCGGTTCCCATGTTCCTACAGACTGTGGCCTCGGCCGAACACACCGTAGCCACGGATCCTCCCAGACGCCTACCGTGGCCGGGTGCACCATCCTTCTCCTCCCTTCGACGCCCCGGCCGCCCGCCGCCTGCGCCAGGCGCTCGGCATGGCGCCGGGCCACGTCGCGTACGGCCTGCGCGCCCAGTACGGCCTCTCCGTCACGCCCGACACGGTCGCCGCCTGGGAGCGCGGCACCCTCGCGCCGAGCGAACAGGAGCTGACCGCGCTCGCGGGCGTCCTGTGGTGCTCGCCCTCCGACCTGATCGCCGCCGCCTCCACCCTGCGGGAGCACCGGGTGGCGCGCGGGCTGGCGGCGGAGGAGCTCGCCCGGCGGGTGGGCGTCGCCGCGCAGGCGTACCGCCGGATGGAGGACGAGGGCAGCTGGAAGGGCACCGAGCGGCAGACCGCCGCGCTCGCCGAGGCCCTGGGGCTCGGCCCGCGCGCCCTCGTCACCGCGACCGGCGGGAGCGAACGGCTGACGGAGCTGCTGCGGGACGCGGCGACGACCCGCTGGCAGGCGTACGTGAAGCCGGTCGTCCGGATGCTGCCGCTGTCCAAGCGGGTGGTGGAGCCGGCGCTCGCCCGGCTGCACGCCGAGTACCACTCCCACATGGCGGCGACGTCCAGCTGGGGCGCGTCGGGGGCGACGGGCGACGAGGGCCGGGCGTACCTGGAGACGGTCGACGACCACTTCTGGGCGGCGGTCGGGCACTAGGCCGCCCCTTTCGGATCGCGCCGGTCGGGCCCGCGTCGCCCGGTGCCGTGCGTCGACAGGCGGTGGGGGCGCCCCCGTACGGGACGCACCCGGGTGTCCCGGCGACGCGGCGAGGTGCGGTGCCGGTCGGCGCGGGCCCGGCGGGATCCGGAAGGGACGGCCTGGACCCGGCCCTCCGGGCGGGACGTGGGTCGCCCGGAAGGAAAGGACGGAGGTCCCGCCGGGCGGGACCTCCGTCCTGGGGCGCGCGAGGGTCAGAAGACCGACTCGGCCTCCCGCATCCGGTCCTCGGGGACCGTCTTGAGCCGGGTGACGGCCTCGGCCAGCGGGACCATCTTCACGTCGGTGCCGCGCAGCGCGGTCATGTTGCCGAACTCGCCGCGGTGCACGGCCTCCACCGCGTGCCAGCCGAAGCGGGTGGCGAGGACGCGGTCGTACGCGGTGGGGGTGCCGCCGCGCTGGACGTGGCCGAGGATGACCGGGCGGGCCTCCTTGCCGAGGCGCCGCTCCAGCTCGTAGGCGAGGGCGGTGCCGATGCCCTGGAAGCGCTCGTGGCCGAACTGGTCGATCTCGCCCTTGCCGTAGTCCATGGTGCCGGCGAGGGGGTGGGCGCCCTCGGCGACGCAGATGACGGCGAACTTCTTGCCCCGGGCGAAGCGCTCCTCGACCATCTTGACCAGCTGGGCCGGGTCGAAGGGCCGCTCGGGCAGGCAGATGCCGTGGGCGCCGCCGGCCATGCCGGACTCCAGGGCGATCCAGCCGGCGTGACGGCCCATCACCTCGACGACCATGACGCGCTGGTGGGACTCGGCGGTGGTCTTCAGCCGGTCCATGGCCTCGGTGGCGACGCCGACGGCGGTGTCGAAACCGAAGGTGCGGTCGGTGGAGGAGATGTCGTTGTCGATGGTCTTGGGGACGCCGACGACGGGCACGCCCGCGTCGGAGAGCATCCGGGCGGCCGTCAGGGTGCCCTCTCCGCCGATCGGGATGAGGGCGTCGAAGCCGCTCTTCTCGACGAGCGCCTTGGCGTTGTCGCAGGCGGCGGCGAAGCGGGCGCGCTCCAGGCGGGAGGAGCCGAGGATGGTGCCGCCGCGGGCCAGGATGCCGCTGACGGCGTTGAGGTCGAGGGGGCGGTAGCGCCCGTCGAGGAGCCCGGCGTAGCCGTCCTCGAAGCCGATCACCTCGTCCCCGTAATTGGTCACGGCCCGGTGGACGACCGACCGGATCACTGCGTTCAGGCCGGGGCAGTCGCCGCCTGCGGTGAGAACTCCGATACGCATCGTGCTGTGTCTCCTGCTCGGTCGCGGTCCGTTTGAGCCGTTTCGATTCTCACACGCCCGGTGCGTCCGGGGCGTTCGCCACTGCTCCGCGCGTGCCGGGAGCGGGTCCGTCCGGGGGTCTTTCGTCCCGTGGGGCAGGCCCTTCGTACAGCGGGCGACCTACCCAGGTGCGAGGGTATTGTCAAGGGGGTAATGCCGCCCTATCGGCTTCTTTTCGAGGCCGGGGGGTTGACGCAGGGCGAGGGCCGGGCCCGAGGAAGGGCCGGGCCCTCACGCAGGACGGCCCTTCCACGGGACGGGCCCCTTCCGCAGGACTGGACAGGAGACCACGGCGTGACGCGCAGTGTGTACGTGACCGGGATCGACCGCGGGGACGGCCGCCAGGTCGTCGAGCTGGGAGTCATGGAACTCCTCACCCGACAGGTGGACCGGGTGGGGGTGTTCCGGCCGCTGGTGCACGACGGTCCCGACCGCCTCTTCGACCTGCTGCGCGCCCGCTACCGGCTGACGCAGGACCCCTCGACGGTCTACGGCATGGACTACCACGAGGCCTCCGCGCTCCAGGCCGAGCAGGGCACCGACGAACTCCTCTCCCGGCTGGTCGACCGCTTCCACGCCGTCGCCCGCGACTACGAGGTCGTCCTCGTCCTGGGCACCGACTTCGCCGGCACCCAGGTCCCCGACGAGCTCGCCCTCAACGCCCGCCTGGCCAACGAGTTCGGCGCCTCCGTCATCCCGGTGGTCGGCGGCAAGGGCCAGTCGGCCGAGTCCGTCCGGTCCGAGGCCCGCAACGCCTTCCGCGCCTACGACGGCCTCGGCTGCGACGTCCTCGCGATGGTCGTCAACCGGGTCGCGGCCGAGGACCGCGAGGTCATCGCCGACCGGCTGGCCGCCCGGCTGCCCGTCCCCTGCTACGTCCTCCCGGACGAGCCCGCGCTCGCCGCGCCGACCGTCGCCCAGATCACCCACGCCCTCGGCGCCACCGTCGTCCTCGGCGACGACGCCGGGCTCGCCCGCGACGCCCTGGACTTCGTCTTCGGCGGCGCGATGCTGCCGAACTTCCTCGACGCGCTGACCCCCGGCTGCCTGGTCGTCACCCCCGGGGACCGCGCCGACCTGGTCGTCGGCGCGCTCGCCGCCCACTCGGCCGGTACGCCCCCGATCGCGGGCGTCCTGCTCACCCTGGACGAGCGGCCCAGCGACGCGGTCCTCACCCTGGCGGCCCGGCTCGCCCCCGGCACCCCGGTGATCTCCGTCCCCGGCAACAGCTTCCCCACCGCCGCCGAACTCTTCGCCCTGGAGGGCAAGCTGAACGCGGCCACCCCGCGCAAGGCGGAGACCGCGCTCGGCCTCTTCGAGCGGCACGTGGACACCGCCGGCCTGCTGGGGCGGATCTCGGTGGCGCCCAGCGGACGGGTCACCCCGATGATGTTCGAGCACGAGCTGCTCGAACAGGCCCGGGCCGACCGGCGCCGGGTGGTGCTGCCCGAGGGCGCCGAGGAGCGGGTGCTGCGCGCCGCCGACGTGCTGCTCCGCCGGGACGTCTGCGACCTCACCCTGCTGGGCGACGTCGAGGCCATCCGCAAGAAGGCCGCCGACCTGAGCGTCGACCTGCGCGGGACCCAGCTGATCGACCCGCAGACCTCCGAGCTGCGGGACGCCTTCGCCGAGAAGTACGCGGCGCTGCGCGCCCACAAGGGCGTCACCGTGGAGCTCGCCTACGACGTGGTCGCCGACGTGAACTACTTCGGCACCCTGATGGTCCAGGAGGGCCTCGCCGACGGCATGGTCTCCGGCTCCGTCCACTCCACCGCCGCGACCATCCGCCCCGCCTTCGAGATCATCAAGACCAAGCCGGACGCCTCGATCGTCTCCTCGGTCTTCTTCATGTGCCTCGCCGACAAGGTGCTGGTCTACGGCGACTGCGCGGTCAACCCGGACCCGAACGCCGAGCAGCTCGCGGACATCGCCGTGCAGTCGGCGGCCACCGCGGCCCGCTTCGGCGTCGAGCCGCGGATCGCGATGCTCTCGTACTCCACCGGCACCTCCGGCTCCGGCGCCGACGTCGACAAGGTCCGCGAGGCCACCAAGCTGGTCCGCGAGGCCCACCCGGGGCTGCGCATCGAGGGCCCGATCCAGTACGACGCGGCCGTGGAGCCCTCCGTGGCGGCGACCAAGCTGCCGGAATCGGAGGTGGCCGGCCAGGCCACCGTGCTGATCTTCCCGGACCTCAACACCGGCAACAACACCTACAAGGCGGTCCAGCGCTCGGCCGGCGCCGTCGCCGTCGGCCCGGTCCTCCAGGGCCTGCGCAAGCCGGTGAACGACCTCTCGCGCGGCGCCCTCGTCAGCGACATCGTCAACACGGTCGCCATCACCGCGATCCAGTCCCAGGTCCCGGCCGGGGCCGCCGACGCCCAGGAGCCCACCGCATGAGCACCACCCCGACCCGCGTCCTCGTCCTCAACTCCGGCTCCTCGTCGGTGAAGTACCAGCTGCTCGACATGGCCGACGGCAGCCGGCTCGCCCAGGGGCTGGTCGAGCGGATCGGCGAGGACACCTCGCGGCTCGCCCACAGCCCGCTCCACGGCGGCGGGGGCGAGACCCGCGAGCGGACCGGCCCGATCCCCGACCACGCGGCGGCCCTGAAGGCGGTCGCCGAGGAGCTGGCGGTCGACGGGCTCGGCCTGGACTCCCCCGAACTGGCCGCGATCGGGCACCGGGTGGTCCACGGCGGGCTGCGCTTCACCCGGCCGACCGTCGTCGACGACGAGGTGCTCGCCGAGATCGAGCGCCTGGTGCCGGTGGCGCCGCTGCACAACCCGGCGAACCTGCTCGGCATCCGCACCGCGCAGGCGCTCCGCCCCGACCTGCCGCAGGTCGCGGTCTTCGACACCGCCTTCCACACCACGATGCCGGAGGCGGCCGCCCGTTACGCCATCGACGTGGAGACCGCCGACGCGCACCGGATCCGCCGCTACGGCTTCCACGGCACCTCGCACGCGTACGTCTCCCGCGAGACGGCGCGGCTGCTCGGCAAGGAGCCCGAGGAGGTGAACGTGATCGTGCTCCACCTCGGCAACGGCGCCTCCGCCTCGGCGGTGCGCGGCGGCCGCTGCGTGGACACCTCCATGGGCCTCACCCCGCTGGAGGGCCTGGTCATGGGCACCCGCTCCGGCGACGTCGACCCCGCGGTCACCTTCCACCTCAAGCGGGTGGCGGGCATGTCCGCCGACGAGATCGACGTGCTGCTGAACAAGCGGTCGGGACTGGTCGGGCTCTGCGGCGACAACGACATGCGGGAGATCCGGCGCCGGGTCGACGAGGGCGACGAGCGGGCCGCGCTCGCCTTCGACGTCTACATCCACCGCCTGAAGAAGTACATCGGCGCCTACTACGCGGTCCTCGGCCGGGTCGACGCGGTCGTCTTCACCGCCGGCGTGGGCGAGAACGCGGCGCCGGTGCGGGAGGCGGCGATCGCCGGACTGGAGGAGCTGGGGCTCGCCGTGGACGCCGACCTCAACGCCGTGCGGTCCGGCGAACCGCGGGTGATCTCGCCCGACTACGCCCGGGTGGCGGTGGCCGTCGTGCCCACCGACGAGGAGCTGGAGATCGCCCGTCAGACCTTCGCCCTGACGGCCGGAGAAGTGAACGCCTGAGCGAGCCCGCGCCCATTTGTACTTTCCACCAGCCGGAATATTCCGCAGTGAAACAAACCGATAGGATCCGCCTCATGCGCCGTTCCAAAATCGTCTGCACACTGGGCCCCGCCGTCGACTCGTACGAGCAGCTGAAGGCTCTCATCGAGGCCGGTATGAACGTGGCCCGTTTCAACATGAGCCACGGGACCCAGGCAGAGCACCAGGAGCGGTACGACCGTCTCCGCAAGGCCTCCGCCGACACCGGCCGCGCCGTCGGCGTGCTGGCCGACCTCCAGGGTCCCAAGATCCGTCTGGAGACCTTCGCCGAGGGTCCGGTCGAACTGGTCCGCGGGGACGAGTTCGTCATCACCACCGACGACGTCCCCGGTGACAAGTCCATCTGCGGCACCACCTACAAGGGCCTCCCGGGCGACGTCTCCAAGGGCGACCAGGTCCTCATCAACGACGGCAACGTCGAGCTGCGGGTCGTCGAGGTCGAGGGCCCCCGGGTCAAGACCGTCGTCATCGAGGGCGGCGTGATCTCCGACCACAAGGGCATCAACCTGCCCGGTGCGGCGGTCAACGTCCCGGCCCTCTCCGAGAAGGACGTCGAGGACCTCCGCTTCGCCCTCCGGATGGGCTGCGACATGGTCGCCCTCTCCTTCGTCCGCGACGCCGCCGACGTCAAGGACGTCCACAAGGTGATGGACGAGGAGGGCCGCCGGGTCCCCGTCATCGCCAAGGTCGAGAAGCCGCAGGCCGTCGAGAACATGGCGGAGGTCGTCGCCGCCTTCGACGCCGTCATGGTGGCCCGCGGCGACCTCGCCGTCGAGTACCCGCTGGAGCGGGTGCCGATGGTGCAGAAGCGCCTCGTCGAGATGTGCCGCCGCAACGCCAAGCCGGTCATCGTCGCCACCCAGATGATGGAGTCGATGATCACCAACTCCCGGCCGACCCGCGCCGAGGCGAGCGACGTCGCCAACGCCATCCTGGACGGCGCGGACGCGGTCATGCTCTCCGCCGAGTCCTCGGTCGGCGCCTACCCGATCGAGACCGTCAAGACGATGTCGAAGATCGTCGCCGCGGCCGAGGAGGAGCTCCTCTCCAAGGGCCTCCAGCCCCTCGTCCCCGGCAAGAAGCCGCGCACCCAGGGCGGCTCCGTCGCCCGCGCGGCCTGCGAGATCGCCGACTTCCTCGACGGCAAGGCGCTGATCGCCTTCACCCAGTCCGGGGACACCGCCCGGCGCCTCTCGCGCTACCGCACCCAGCAGCCGATCCTCGCCTTCACCACGGACGAGGGCACCCGCAACCAGCTCACCCTGAGCTGGGGCGTCGAGTCCTTCCTGGTCCCCTTCGTCGACAACACCGACGCGATGGTCGACCTCGTCGACGCCGAGCTGCTCAAGCTCCAGCGCCACAACGCGGGCGACACCATGGTCATCACCGCCGGATCGCCCCCCGGCGTCCCCGGCACCACCAACATGGTCCGCGTCCACCACCTCGGCGGCGGCGAGCACGCCTGACCCGCCCGCACGGCACCATGACGAAGCCCCCGTCCGGATCGGACGGGGGCTTCGCCACGCGGGGCGGGATCAGACCGGCTCGATGGTGTTGCGCAGGCCCTCGACCGCGAGGGTGCCGCCGAACTGGCCGGCCTGCTTGAGCTTCACCTGGGTGAAGAAGACCGCCGGGAGGTCCAGCGGCGGGGGCGACTCGGGACCGAAGGTGATCGGGATGATGCCGAGGAGGTTGCCCTTCAGCTCCTCCGTGTACATCGTCACCGTGCCGCCGGTGATGGTCGACGTCGAGCCCTTGTCGGAGCGGACGTGGCCCTCGTACCCCTCGGAGTGCTCCGTGATCTGGTGCAGGTCCTTGATCCCGACGTAGGTCGCCGTGAACTTGAGGACCTTCTTGACCTTGCCGCCGTAGGTCTTCACCTCGACGATGCCGTGGTACTCCAGGCCGCTGAGCGTGAGCCGCGAGGACTCCAGGCGCCACGGCTCGTCCGGCAGCAGCGGGATGCCGGGCTCGACCTCGGCGGCGGCGAGGGCCGCGTCGTCGCGCTCGGGGCACGGGAAGCGGGGCTTGGCGCCGTCGGGTATGTCGGTGTCCGGCTTGGCCTCCAGGCCCTGGGCGCTCTCGGGGAGCTCCTGGACCTCGACGCCGGCCTTCTCCGCGGCCTCCTTGATGGCGGCCTTGGTCTCGTCGGCCTTCTCGTCGGCCTTCTCGTCCGCGGTCCCGCCCGTCCCGGCGGGCGCCTCGGTGGCCGGCGCCCGGGTCGCCGGGGCGTCGTCGGCCGTGGCCGCCTCCTGCCTCGGGGCGGCCGTCGTCGCCGACGGGGTCGGCGCCGGGGTCGCGGTGGCCGACGGGGTCGCCGTGGCCTCCTGCTTCGGGGCGAGCCCGTCGAAGAAGTCCTTGAGCGCGTCGCCGACGCCCAGCGGGTCGAGCGGGTCGACCGACTTCGTGGGGGTGGGGGTGGCCGTCGGCGCGGCGGCGGGCGCCGCCTGCTGCTCCACGGCCTGCGCCCCGCCCCGGGCGGTGGTCGCGGTCGGCTCCGGGGTCGCCGTGGCGCCGGGCGTGGCGGTCGCGGACGGGGTCGCCGTCGGCTCTCCGGTCGGCTCGGCCGGCTTCGTGGCCGTCGCCGTGGGCTCCGGCTTCGCGGTCTCGGTGGCCTTCGCCGTGGGCGTGGCCGTCGTCTCCTCCGCCACCGGCTCGTCGGAGCGGGTCACACAGGGGCCGGGCGCGAAGGGGATGTCCTTCTCGTCGGCCAGCGCGGGACTGGGCGCGAGGCCCATGCCCATGAGCACCGCGGTCGGCATGGCGGCGAGCGCCATCGCCTTGCCCGCGGGACCCTGGATCCTGTTCAGCAGCGTCTTGCGAGGGGCCGCGTGCCGCGGCCCGCTCCTCGCGACAGTCGGCTGGGTGTCGTCACCCCGCACTGTTCCTCCCGCCGTTGGCGTCGGTCGTCGTGTCGGTGGCCGGTCCGTGCGCCTGCTCGGGGACACCGGCCGCCATCACGGTCTGGGCCTCGGAGGCGTCCACGGTCTTCTCGAAGGTCACCGGCTCACCGTGGTGCTCCGCGTCGTCGGTCTCCTCGACCGGCGGGGCGGGTGCCCAGGCCGCGGACATGCCGCCGCCGACGAGGGCGAACAAGAACCCGATGACGAGACCGCCGAAGTTCGACACGGGGATGGAGACCAGGCCCAGCACGATCGCCGCGATGCCGGCGAAGACCCGGACGACGGGCTGGAACCACATCGTCAGGCCGAGCGTGAAGAGCAGGACGCCGATGATCAGGGCGCCGGCGCCGGCGGTCGTGGCCATGGCCAGGGTGATGTTGCCGAGCCGCACGTCCCCGTAGGGGAGGTAGGCGATCGGCACGCTGGCGATGATGGTGAACAGTCCCGCCCAGAAGGGCCGGGTCTGCCGCCAGACCTTGAACCGGTTCTCCTTCTTGGGGACTTCGCGGGAGGCAGGGGTCTCGGCGCTCATGGAAACAGCTCCCTGGAAGCGGTGTTGCTGAGAAAGGTGGAGAGGGCGGGGCCGGGCCCCGGAGCGGGTGCGGGCCGCCGGAACGGCCCGCACCCTGAGGGGTCGCGTCAGCCCGCGAAGCACTCCTTGGAGGTGCCCCGGTGCAGGGACAGCTTCAGGTCGGGGAGCTTGAAGGTGGCGGCCGTGGTGGCCCACGCCTTCTGCTTCACGTTGCTCAGCGTGGCGACGTCGGCGCGCTGGGAGAAGCCGTTCGGGTTGGCCTGGGTGTTGGGCTGGATGCCCTGGCCGCCTTCGTACCTCGGGAGCGAGCCGGCGGCGACACCGATGTCGATCTTCTCGAACTCGGCGTCGGCCTCCAGGTAGGAGACATCGAGGTAGATGTCCTTCGCCTGCACCTTGTCCGAGTCCTTGCCGGACTTGGCCGCGGCGCCACCCGCCTCCAGGCGGAGGGTGATGTCACCGAGACCCGGGACCGGGGTCACGACGGACTGGCACATGTTGGTGATCTTGGCCGTGTCGAAGCCGGAGACCGCGACCGGGGCGTGGAGCGGCGAGCCGTCCAGATTCTTGCCGTTCGCGATGCTGCCGTACTGGACGAACTCGGTGCCCTCGAGCTTGTCCGTCGTGACCTTGAACTCCTGGCCGGAGATCGCGAAGGACGCGGCGAGCGCGCCCTGCGCCAGGCCGACACCGATCGCGGCCGTGGCGGCCATGCTCGGGACCATGACGACGGCGAACCGCTTCCATCTGGTCCCGCCACGAACCTGGGACTTCATGAGAATCCTCCTTCTCGGACGTACATCTCCAAGAAGGGCCCGGGGCCCGTCCTGGGATGGGAGAAGAGCTACGTCCTCGGGAAGGAGAGCGCCGAGGCGTCAGGAGGCGCGAAGCGCGTCCGAATCACCGGCGATCACCCCCGAGCGACAACCATGTGCCGCGCGTGCGCACGGCCCGGTGGACAGGTCCTGCCCGGTGGGAGCAGGAACCCCCCTGTCCGATGACCGGCCGCCTGTGGCGCCGGTCCGCCCGGTGGGGACCCTCGCCGCGCTCCCAGGCGGTTGCCGGGGCGTGCGGTTCGGACCGAGCGTGGCCGATCGTGGTCCATTCACGGCGCCCGCACAAGGGGTTCATTACTCGCTAGTAACGGATGCGTGACCACGCCATGGCGTGATGCCGCCGCCCGGGTACGCAGGGTGGAGGCACGTGGTGCGGGAAATCCGCTTATGTGAGGGTGAACCCGGACAGACTCACGGGTTCGATTTACTGCAAGTAACAGCGGCCGCGTTTATCAAGATTTGGTAAAGCGCGGCCGCCACTTGTCACTCTGTCGCCAAAGAGCCGGGCGGTACGGCGGGGCACACCGCCCTGAGCAGGCGCTTAGCCCGCGAGCGGGAACACGGGGCTCAGAACAGCACGCGCGCCAGCGCCTGCCGGCCCGCGATCACCCGCGGGTCCTCCGGGCCGATCACCTCGAACAGCTCCAGGAGCCGCAGCCGCGCGGCGTCCCGGTCCTCGCCGAAGGTCCGGCGCACGGTCTCCACGAGCCGCCCGAAGGCGTCCTGCACGTGACCGCCCACCAGGTCCAGATCGGCGGCGGCGATCTGCGCGGCGACGTCCGCCGGGTCGTCCGCCGCGCTCTTGCGCACCGCCTGCGGGTCCATGCCCTGCACCCGGCTGAGCAGATCGGCCTGGGCGAGGCCCAGCTTCGCCTCGGGATGCTCGGGGTCGTCGGCCAGCACGTTCCTGTACGCCTGCACCGCACCGGCCAGGTCGCCCGCGTCCAGCGCGGACATGGCCGCCTCCAGGAGCGCGTCGTACGGACCGGCGGCCGGCCGCGCGGGCGCGGAGCCGTCCGCGTCCCGGTCGACGGCGAGACCGGTGAGGCCGAAGCGCTCCTCGCCCACCTGGATCAGCTGGTCGAGGGTCTCGCGGATCTGCGCCTCCGGCACCGCCCCCTGGAAGAGGGGGAGCGCCTGACCGGCGACGACCGCGAAAACGGCCGGAATTCCCTGGATGCCGAACTGCTGCATCAGCATCTGGTTGGCGTCGACGTCGATCTTCGCGAGCAGGAAGCGGCCGTCGTACTCCACGGCCAACCGCTCCAGGAGCGGGCCCAGCTGCTTGCAGGGCTCGCACCACTCGGCCCAGAAGTCGAGGACGACCGGGACCTCGGCGGAACGCTGGAGCACGTCGCGCTCGAAGCCCGCCTCGTCGACGTCGATCACGAGGGCGGAGGGCGGCACCGCCGCGGGGCCGCCGTGCCGGGCGGCCTCGGCGCGCGCCTGCTCCGCCTTCGCCTTGGCCTCTCCGGCCGCCTTCACCGCGGCGAGGTCGACGACGCCGCTCATGGACATGTTTCGGGGCTGCATGAGTACATCCTCCCCCCTCCGCGCACCGATCCGGTAAGCCGTGGCCGAACAGCGCCCTCCGCCGAGGGCGCTCTCCCTGCGCCGGGTCCCCACCCGGCGTTCCTGCGTGGTTGTCGCTCGGGCCGCTCAAAGCCTTTCGCTACGGGTCGTAGCGTAATGGCCCCGGCCCGGCCGGAGGGGGCTCCATCCCGTGAACTGCCTCACATCGCGCTCCTCTGGCGCCGTACCTACCGGCGGGTATGGTCGTCGTCCATGTCATGCAAGTCCGGCCACCCCACCCCCCGCGCCCCCCGCGCCGGCCGCCCCCGCTCCACCGAGGCCGACGAGGCCATCCTGGAGGCGACCCGCGCGGCCCTGGTGGAACTGGGCTGGTCCAAGCTCACCATGGGCGACGTCGCCACCCGGGCCGGAGTCGCCAAGACCACCCTGTACCGCCGCTGGGGCAACAAGAACGAACTGGTCGTCGACGCCGTCGCGGTCCTCTTCGACGAACTCGAACTGCCCGACCTGGGTTCCCTCCAGGCCGACATCGAGCACGTCGTCCTGCAGTTCGCGGCCCTCCTGGAGCGGCCCGAGACCAAGACCGCGCTGATGGCCGTGGTCGCCGAGTCGACCCGGGACGCCCCGCTGCGCGAGCGGATCCGCACCTCGATCGTGGAGCGCCAGAAGCGGCTGGTGCTCGACGGCCGGCGGCGGGCGCAGGAGCGCGGCGAACTGCCCGCGGAGCGCGACCCGGTCGCCGTGGACGCCGTCGACGACCTCATCTTCGACGTGGTCGCGGGCGCCGTGGTGCACCGCGCGCTGGTGAGCGCCGAGCCGGTCGACGCCGCCTGGGTCGGCCGCCTCTCGGCGCTGCTGGTCGGCGGCCTGGGGGGCCTCGCCTCGCTCGGCTGACGGCACGGACACGGCGCGGGGGCCGGTACGGACGTCCGTACCGGCCCCCGCGCGCGTCCCGCGGCGGCTCAGAAGCCCGCGGGCTCCACGTAGACGCCCCACTCCTCGCGGAGCACGTCGCAGATCTCGCCGAGGGTGGCCTCGGCGCGGACCGCGTCGAGCATCGGCGGGATCATGTTGGAGCCGTCCCGGGCGGCGGCCAGCATGGCGTCGAGGGAGGCGCGGACCTTCGCCTCGTCGCGCCGCCCCTTGCGCTCGCCGAGGACCCGGACCTGCTCCCACTCGACCTCGTGGCTGACCCGCAGGATCTCCAGGTCGCCGGTGACCGAGCCGTGGTGGACGTTGACGCCGACGACCCGCTTCTCGCCCTTCTCCAGGGACTGCTGGTAGCGGAAGGCGGACTCGGCGATCTCGCCGGTGAACCAGCCGTCCTCGATGCCGCGCAGGATGCCGGAGGTGATCGGGCCGATCGGGTGCTTCCCGTCCGGGTGGGCGCGCAGACCGCGCTCCTTGATCTGGTCGAAGATCTTCTCGGCGTCGGCCTCGATCCGGTCGGTGAGCTGCTCGACGTACCAGGAACCGCCCAGCGGGTCGGCGACGTTGGCGACGCCGGTCTCCTCCATGAGCACCTGCTGGGTGCGCAGCGCGATCTCGGCGGCCTGCTCGCTGGGGAGGGCGAGGGTCTCGTCGAGGGCGTTGGTGTGGAGGGAGTTGGTGCCGCCGAGGACGGCGGAGAGGGCCTCCACGGCCGTGCGGACCACGTTGTTGTAGGGCTGCTGGGCGGTGAGCGAGACGCCGGCGGTCTGGGTGTGGAAGCGGAGCCACTGCGCCTTGTCGGTCTTCGCCCCGTACACCTCCTTCATCCAGCGGGCCCAGATCCGGCGGGCGGCGCGGAACTTGGCGATCTCCTCGAAGAAGTCGAGGTGGGCGTCGAAGAAGAAGGAGAGGCCGGGCGCGAAGACGTCCACGTCGAGGCCGCGGCTCAGTCCCAGCTCGACGTAGCCGAAGCCGTCGGCGAGGGTGTACGCCAGCTCCTGCGCGGCCGTCGCCCCGGCCTCGCGGATGTGGTAGCCGGAGACGGAGAGCGGCTTGTACGCGGGGATGCCGGCGGCGCAGTGCTCCATCAGGTCGCCGATGAGGCGCAGGTGCGGCTCGGGCGGGAAGAGCCACTCCTTCTGCGCGATGTACTCCTTGAAGATGTCGGTCTGGAGCGTGCCGTTGAGCACCGCCGGATCGACGCCCTGGCGCTCGGCGGCGACCAGGTACATGCAGAAGACGGGGACGGCGGGGCCGGAGATCGTCATCGACGTGGTGACGTCGCCGAGCGGGATGTCCTTGAAGAGGACCTCCATGTCGGCGGCGGAGTCGATGGCGACGCCGCAGTGGCCGACCTCGCCCAGCGAGCGGGGGTCGTCGGAGTCGCGGCCCATGAGGGTCGGCATGTCGAAGGCGACCGAGAGCCCGCCGCCGCCGGCGGCGAGGATCATCTTGTACCGCTCGTTGGTCTGCTCGGCGTTGCCGAAGCCGGCGAACTGGCGGATGGTCCAGGTGCGGCCCCGGTAGCCGGTGGGGTGCAGTCCCCGGGTGAAGGGGTACTCGCCCGGCCAGCCGATGCGCTCGAACCCCTCGTAGGAGTCGCCGGGCCGGGGCCCGTAGACGGGCTCGACCGGGTCCCCGGAGAGCGTGGTGAAGTCGGCGTCGCGCTTGCGGGCCTTGTCGTAACGGGCCTGCCAGCGACGGCGGCCTTCCTCGATGGCGTCAGCGTCCATGCCTTCGAATTTACTAGGACGTCCTAGTAAATGTCGATGACAAACCCCCGCACATCTGCGCGGGGGCGGGGGTCAGGCCCGGGCGGGAACCGGCTGCGCGCCGCTGAGCAGCGGCTTCACCTCGGCGGCGACCTTGCGCTCGACGAAGAAGGCGGCGAGGGGAATCGTGCCGGAGAGCAGGATCCACACGATCTTGCCGAAGGACCAGCGGGCCTTGGAACCCAGGTCGAAGGCGAAGACGAGGTAGATGATGTACAGGACACCGTGGGTCTGGGAGACCGCGAAGGTCAGGTCCTCGCCGGTGTCGAAGCCGTACTTGGCGACCATGCACCCGCAGAGAATCAGGAGCATGACGGCGGTCACGTACGCCATGACGCGGTAGCGGGTCAGCACGCTGGATTTCATGCCGCCGAGCGTAACCGCCCGTTCCGGGGCGATCTTCGCCGGGGTCAGCCCTCGTCGAAATCGTGCGCGGAGACCCGCAGCGGGCGCAGCAGGGCGAAGATCTCCGCGCACTCCTCGGAGTCGTAGGCGCCCAGGCCGAAGTCCATCTCCATCAGGTCGCGGGTGGCGGACTCGACCACCTCGCGGCCCTTGTCGGTGATGGAGGCGAGGGTGCCGCGCCCGTCGTTGGGGTTGGGGCGCTTGTCGACGAGGCCGGACCTCACCAGGCGGTCCACCGTGTTCGTCACCGAAGTGGGGTGGACCATCAGCCGCTCGCCGATCTTCGACATCGGCAGCTCGCCCGCCTTGGAGAAGGTGAGCAGCACCAGGGCCTCGTAGCGGGCGAAGGTCAGGCCGTACGGCTTGACCACGGCGTCGACCTCGGCCAGGAGGATCTGGTGGGCGCGCATGATCGAGGTGATCGCGGCCATCGAGGGGACCGGGCCCCAGCGCTTCTGCCAGAGTTCGTCGGCGCGGGCGATGGGGTCGAAGGGGAGACTGAGCGGCTTCGGCACGCGTCGACCTTACCGACTGGTCATATGCCGGTCAGCTCCGTCTCACCTTTCGGCCGGAAGCCGCTCGCCCGGAGCTCGGCCAGGAGCAGGGCGACGCAGAGCACGGCCAGGACGCCCGCGCCGGCCACCACCGCGTGGACGGGGAGGAACTCGGCCGCGAGCCCGGCGCCGGCCATGCCGAGGCCCTGGACGGTCATCATGCCCGCCGTCATCAGGGTCATCGCCCTCCCCCGGCGCCCTTCCGGGACGGCGGCGACGAACCAGGCGTCGAGGCCCAGGGTGTACGCCCCGGCCGCGCCGGCCAGGACCAGCGCGAGCGCGGCGGGGGCGACGCCGGGGCGCAGGGCGTAGAGGAGGAAGGGCAGGAAGCCGGCGAGGAGGAGCGGGGCGACGAGCCGGGAGCGGACGGCGGGGCCGAGGAGGGAACCGGCCAGCAGCTCGCCGGCGACGGTGCCCAGGGGCATGGCGCACATGAGGAGGCCGAGCGCGGCGGTGGAGGCGCCCAGGTCGCCCGCGTACGGGGTGGCGAGGGCCTCGGGGACGACGACGAAGAACGGCGGCACCCAGAAGAGCAGCATCAGGGCCCGCACCCGGCGGTCGCGGAGCACGCCCCAGGTCGCCCCGAGCCCCTCGCGCGCCTCGGGGGCGCGGGCGGGGCGGGCGGCGGTGCCGAGGCGCAGGAGGAGGGCGGAGAGGAGGAAGGTGCCGGCGGTGAGGGCGATGGCGCCGCGCGCGGGGACGAGGGTGAGGAGGACGCCGCCGAGGCCGAAGCCGGCGAGGAGGGAGGACTGGGCGACGATCCGCAGGAGCGAGCGGCCGAGGACGAAGAGGTCGCCCTCGCCGAGGACGTCGGCGAGGGTCGCCATCCGGGTGCCCTGGAAGACGGGCGCGACGGCGGCGACGGCGCAGCGCAGGGCGAGCAGCGCGGCGACCGGGGTCGCGGGCACCACCATGAGCGCGACGCAGCCCGCGCAGACGAGGTCGCAGACGACGAGGACCCGGCGGGGCGGATACCGGTCGGCGAGCCCGGCGAGCAGGGTCCCGCCGAGGAGGTGGGGGACGAAGCCGACGGCGAAGGTGAGGGAGGAGAGCAGCGGGGAGCGGGTCAGGTCGTACACGAGCACGGTGAGCGCGATCTCGCTGACGACGAGGCCGAGGATCGAGAGGAGGTGCGCCGCGAAGACCCACCGGAACTCCCGGACCCGCAGGACGTCGAGGTAACCGGCGGGGGCCGCGGGGATCGCCGGGGCCGCCGGGGCCGCCGGGGCCGCCGGGGCCGCCGGGACCTCGGAGACCTGAGGGGCCGCGGGGGCCGGAAAGACCTCGGAGACCGGAGGGAGCTTGGAGACCGGAGGGGCTGGAGGGACGGCAGAGAAGGCCGGGGGTCCGGGTACGGCGGAGGCCGGAGGCGTGGGCGCGGCCGGGGGTGCGGGGACGGCGGCGGGGGGCCGGGGTGCGGGGGCGGAGGGCGGTTCGGCGGTGTCGGTGGTGTCGGTGGTCCCGGGGGTGTCGGTCGGGGGCATGGCGGCAGCGTGCGGGCGGGGCCGCGGCCGGCCCTAGACTTTCGGCTCCAGCCGAATCTCTCGCCGCCGACCGGGGGTCCTGTGCCGTACCACCTGCTCTTCGGGGAGGCCGACGCGCTGCGGATCCGGTTCGCGGTGTCGCCGCTGTGGGAGACGCAGGCGGCGGTGCGGGTGCTGGCGCGGCCCCGGCAGCAGGGGTACCACCTGCCGTGGCTGCGGCGGATCGCCACGGCGGCGCGGGAGCTGGAGCTGGCGCCGCTCCGGCTGCTGATGCCGGAGCGGGGGCATTCGCCGGACTTCCTGTACCCGCCCCCGCTGGGGCCCGCCGCGTCCTTCGAGGACGAGCTGGCGGCCGTGCGGGCGGTCGACCCGGCGGTCGCGGCGCCGGACATCGCGCGGGCGCTGGCCTGCACGCCGGGGGCGGCGCGGAGCGCCGGGGGGCGCCGGCTGCTGGCCGATCCCGCCGCCGCGGTGGCGCGGCTGGCCGATCTGCTCGAAGCGGCCTGGGAGGCGCTGGTCGCGCCGGAGTGGCCGCGGCTGCGGGCGCTGCTCGAAGCGGACGTGGCCCACCACTCGCGGCGGCTCGCGGACGGCGGGCTGGAGCGGCTGCTGGGCGAGCTGCACCCGTCGTTCTCCTGGGACCCGGAGGCGGCGGTGCTGGAGGTGCGGGGCTATCGCGGGGAGCACGTGCGGGCGCTGGGCGGCCGGGGCCTGGTGCTGATGCCGTCGGTGTTCATCTGGCCGGAGGTGGTGAGCGGCTTCGAGGAGCCGTGGCAGCCGACGGTGGTGTACCCGGTGCGCGGGATCGGCGGGCTGTGGACGGAGCCCCGGGAGCGGACGCCCGAGGCGCTCGCCCGGCTCCTCGGCCCCGTGCGGGCGGACGTCCTGTGCGCGCTCGCCGAGCCGATGGGGACGACGGCGCTGGCCCATCTCCTCGGCCGGGCGCCGTCGTCCGTCTCCTCGCACCTGTCGGTGCTGCGGGAGGCGGGGCTGCTGACCTCGCGGCGCTACGGCCACCAGGTGCTCTACGAGCGGACGCCGCTGGGGATCGCGGTGTCGCAGCCGGACGCCGGATGACCGTCATGTCACGATGGCGCGGTCCGTCCCGTTCCGCGGGCGGACCCACGCCCGCACTCCCCTCGTCGCCGACCCTGGGGGCCGGATGTCCCGCCGTACCACCGCCACCGCCACGATCGCCCTGCTCGGCGCGCTGCTGCTGACCGCGGGCGGCTGTTCCTCCGGCGGGCCCGCGCCCTCCCCGGTCGGCCCGCCCGCCGGGACGACGGGCGGGCCCCCCGCGCCGACCGGCGGCTCGCCGTTCTGGGTGGACCCGGAGAGCGACGCGGCGAAGCAGGTGCGGCGGTACGAGGCGCAGGGCCGCACCGAGGACGCCCGGGTGCTGAAGCGGATCTCGGAGCGGCCGGTCGCGGAGTGGCCCGCCGGGGACGACCCGGTGCCGGAGATCCTGCGGGCGGTGCGCGGGGCGACGGCCGAGGACCGGACGGCGGTCTTCGTGGCGTACAACATCCCGCACCGGGACTGCGGCATGTACTCGGCGGGCGGGGCGCACGACGCGCAGGCGTACCGGGCGTGGGTGGACTCCTTCGCCTCGGCGATCGGGGACGCCTCGGCGGTGGTGGTGCTGGAGCCGGACGCGGTGCCGCACATGGCGGACGGCTGCACCCCGGCGCAGTACCACGAGGAGCGTTCGGCGCTGCTCGCGGAGGCGATCGAGCGGCTGAAGCGGCAGCCGAGGACCCGGGTCTACCTGGACGCGGGGAACCCGGCGTGGATCGACGACCCGGGGAAGCTGGTGGAGCCGCTGCGGCGGGCGGGGGTCGCCCGCGCGGACGGCTTCTCGCTGAACGTGTCGAACTTCCAGACCACCGCGACGGTGCGGGACTTCGGGGCGACGCTGTCGGGGCTGCTCGGCGGGATGCACTTCACCGTCGACACGAGCCGGAACGGCGCCGGCCCCCTCCCGGGGGACCGGGCGGAGGCCTGGTGCAATCCGCCGGGCCGGTCGCTCGGCGTGCCGCCGACGGACCGGACCGGGGACGCGCTGGTGGACGCGTACCTGTGGATCAAGCGGCCGGGGGACTCGGACGGGCAGTGCCGGGGCGGCCCGTCCGCGGGGACCTGGTGGCCGGAGTACGCGCTGGGACTGGCCCGCCGCGCGGAGTCCTGACCTCCCGCCGGCCCGCCCCGGCCCGGTCCACCCGGCCCGCCCCGCTCCGTCTCACTCCGTGCCGCCCGCCGGCCGCCCCTCCTCCCCCTTCACCTGGATCCACGTGGCCTCGGAGGGGATGCCGGCGTCGTCGGTGACGAAGAGCATGTACCAGCCCGGCGGGACCAGGGTGCGGTCCCCGGGGGCGTCGACGGTGACGGTGAGCCCGTCCCGGCTCTTCGTCAGCCCCAGCTCCACCGAGCGCTGTTCGACGTCGGTGGTGTGGGTGACGGCGCTGGGCCGCATCAGGCGGGCCTTGGCGATCCGGCCGGCGTCCTTGGTCCTGAAGGTGGCGCGGCCGTTCCGGTCGAGCTCGCGCGGACCCTCGCCGAGGGCCGGACGGTCGGCGCCGGCCCTGTGGAGGTAGGGCGGGGTGAAGACCTCGATGCTCTGCTCGAAGGTGCCGAGCTTGGTGTTGTCCTTGTCGTCGAAGAGCGGGTCGGAGCCGAAGGTGGCGACCCGGCCGTCGGGCAGCAGCAGCGCCTCCGAGTGGTAGTTGCGGCCGACGGTGGGGTCGGCGGCGGCCGCGAAGGCGTTGGCGGCGGGGTCGTAGAACTGCGCCTTCAGGATGTCGCTGCCGCTGCGGCCGCGGTAGTCGCGGGAGCCGCCGGTGGTGAAGACGGTGTCGTCGGGGAGCAGGACGCTGCTGAGGTAGCGGGTGCCCTGCGGGAGGGCGGGGCCGTCCTCGAAGGTCGGGCTGTCGGCGTTCAGGTCGACGATGGAGGTGCGGGCGGTGGACTTGGCGGACTCGCCGACGCCGCCGCCGCCGAGGACCATCACCTTCTGGGCCTGCGCCGGCGGCAGGATCAGGGAGGCGGAGGTCTCCAGCTGGTCGGGGTCGCTGAGGCCGGGCAGGGCGGTGAACCGGTTGGTCTTCAGGTCCCACAGGCCCGGGACGCGGCCCTTGTCGGCGGGGCCGTAGCCGGCGTTGGAGCCGGTGTAGAGGAGCTTGCCGCCCTTGGTGAGGAAGAGCGAGGGGTAGGTGGGGAAGTAGCGGAAGGGGCCCTTGGTCCACTTCTTGGTCTCGGGGTCGTAGATCTCGTTGTCGCCGGGGACGACGTCGCCGACGTCGTTGAGCCCGGAGACGGCGAGGACCTTGCCGTCCTGGAGGCCGACCAGGGTGGGGTACCAGCGGGCGTCCTTCATGGGGGCAACCGGGATGTACCTCTCCGCCACGGGGTCGAACTCGTAGGCGGCCCTGATGCCCTGGAAGTCCTGCTTCTCGGTGGTGAGCTTCTGGGCGAGGCCGTAGACGTTGTCGGCCTGCTCGCCCTCGAGGCCGACGACCTCGTACTGCGCGGCCTCGGTCGTGAGGCCCTGCGGCCCCTCCTCGACGGCCTCGACGAAGACCCGGGCCTCGGCCGCGGTCACCTTCGTCTTCCACGGCTTCATCTGGCCGCTCTTGAAGTACGAGATCTCGAACTCGCGCTTCGCCTTGGGGACGGTGACGTCGGTGGTGGTGACGTACTCGACCCCGGACGGGGAGCGGAAGAGGGTGCCCTTCTTCAGCGTCACGGCCTTGTCGGGGCTCTCGTTCTTGACCCGCATCCCACCGCCGGCCTTCTTCACCCCGCCGTCGAGGACCTCGTAGCGGGCGGTGCCGCCGGCCACCAGGAGCCGTCCGTCGGGGAGCTGGCTGTGCCCGGCGCAGAAGAAGTCCTCGGGGGTGGGGATCTTCTTGAAGGTGTTCTTCACCGGGTCCCACAGGACGGTGTCGAAGGTGCCGGCGTCGAAGTTCTCCTGGTCGTTGCCGGAGCCGGCGATCAGCAGCACCTTGCCGGTGCGCAGCAGGGCCGCGTGGATGGCGTTGATCCGGGCCCCGTCGGGGACGGAGACGGCGCCCCAGGAGCCGTACTTCTTCTTGTAGCCGGGCTGAGCGATCTTGTAGGCGTGGTACTTCGCCGAGGCGAAGGAGACGGCGGCGGGCGCGTTGAGCGCCGCGAGGACGAGGACGGCGCCGCTGCCGAGCAGGGTCTTCTTGAACTTCCTGGACGGCCGGTAGGCCATGGCTCAGTTCCCTCCGGTCGTCGTGGGCGCGGTGGTCGCGGGCGGGTGCGGGGGCGGCGGCGGGAGCTGCGGCAGCGGTGGTACGGCGCGCAGTTCGATGCCCTGCCGGGCGAGGGCGAGACGGCGGTCCCGGGTGCGGGCGCGGGCCCGGTCGCGGACCGTGCGGCCCCGCCGGGCGCGCAGCGAGGTCCAGGCCCACACGCCGATCGGCGCGAGCGCGACGAGGAGGGCGAGGACCGCCCAGGTGCGCATGGCCGCGTGGGTGTGGTCGAAGCGGACCGAGGCCACCAGGGAGGCGACGAGGACGGCCGCCCAGAAGAGGTGGATCCGGAAGGTGAGGACCCGGTCGGGGCTGGTGGCGCCGCCCTTGGGGGTGACGACGAAGCGGCCGCGGGTGCGCAGCAGCGCGGAGCCGAGGGAGGTGAGGTAGATGGGCGCGGAGAGCGCGGACATCGCCATGCCGGCGAGGCCGCCGGAGCCCTCGGGTTCGTGCGGGGAGACGTTGTGGCGGCGGTTCCAGAGGTAGAGGCCGATCTGGAGGGCGACGGCGTCGCTGTAGATCATGAGCCAGACCTGGGAGGAGACCTGGGTGCCGGAGGCGCCGAGCCACAGGTAGAGGACGCAGCTGAGGATGCCGAGCAGCCAGTTGACGGCCGTCATGGGGTAGTAGACGAGCATGAGCGTGTAGTTGAGGAGGCGGCCGGGCGGCATGCTGAACGGCGCCTTCCAGTACTGCCTGACGATCGTCTCGTAGGTGCCCCGGGACCAGCGGAGCTGCTGGGTGAAGAAGTCGGTCCAGGACTCCGGGCCCTCGCCGACGGCGAGGACGTCGGGGGTGTAGACGGAGCGCCAGCGGCGGCCGGTGACCGGGTTCTTGCGGCGGTGCAGCTCGAAGCCGGTGGCCATGTCCTCGGTGACGGAGTCGTACAGGCCCCCGATCTGCCGGAGGGCGGCGATCCGGACGGCGTTGTTGGTGCCGACGAACATGGGGGCGCGGTAGCGGTTCCCGGCGCGCTGGATGAGGGCGTGGAAGAGGAACTGCTGGGACTCGGCGGCCTTGGTGACCGCGCCGGAGTAGTTGCCGTAGACCTGCGGGCCGACGACGAAGGCGACGTCGGGGTCGCGGAAGTAGCCGAGCATCCGCTCCAGGAAGTCGGGGAGCGGCACGTGGTCGGTGTCGACCGAGGCGAAGTAGTCGTACGCGCCGCCGTGCCGGGCGAGCCAGGCGTTGTAGTTGCCGTGCTTGGTCCTGGCCCGGTGCGGGCCCTTCCCGCGGTTCCACTCGGGGACGCCGGCCCGGGTGAAGTGGTGGACGCCGAGCTCGGCGCAGAGGGCCTTGGCCTCCTCGGAGTCCCCCTCGTCGAGGAGCCAGACGTGGAGGGTGCCGTCGTGGCGTACGCGGACGGCGGCCTCCAGGGTGCCGCGCACCATGGCCAGCGGTTCCTTGCCGGGCACGTGGGTGGTGAGGAAGGCGACCCGGGTGCCCCGCGCGGGACGGACCGGGACGGGGTCGCGGGCGACCATGGTGGCGTGGGCGATCGAGGTGACGTTCACCAGCATGAAGAGGCAGATGAGGCCGATCGACACGAGCATCACCGTGTCGTACGGCACCCGCCAGGTGTCGTCCCCCTCGCGGACGGTCCAGTGGGTGGGCCAGACCAGGTAGGCCAGCAGCACCGCGGAGAGCAGCGGCGCGAGGGCCATCAGCAGGACGGCTCGTATTCGGTGCGGCTCCTTGGAGAGCAGACTCGTGTACTGCACCTTGTACTCCGCCGTGCCCGGTTCCGTGAGGGGGCCCGCGAGCCGGCTGTAGGTGTCGTAGTCGTAGTCTCCCGGCCGCACGGTGCCTCCAGCTGGGGTCGATCGGGTCGATATCCCCACGTAAGGGGAGTTCGTCCGGCGTGTCGACTGGAGTGCTCCGAGTGAGGGTGCCCTACCGCCCGCGTCCACCCGATCGACGCAGCGTGTACGCGAGCGCCTTCCGCGCCACCGGGTTCAGCTCCTGCACGGCGGCGAGCAGCGCGCCGAGCTGTTCCAGCGCGGCGAGGGCCGCCCCGGCCCCGGCCGGGTCGACGCCCTCGTAGAGTTCGAGCCCGACGAAGGAGGCGGCGCCGGCCCGGGCCAGTCCGGCGGGGTCGGCGACGCCGTCCAGGGGGGTGCCGGCGAGCACCCGCCGGAGCACCGGCTCGATCTCCTCGATCCACAGGTCGAGCCCGGCGGCGGTGGCCGGGGCGAGCCGCGGGTGGGTCTGGGCGCCGGCGAGCAGCTGGGCGAGGACGGCGACGTGTCCGGCGTCCCGCTCCTCTTCGTGCATCCGGCGGCCGAAGGCGAGCAGTTCGTCGAGGCCGCCGACCGCCCGGAGCCGGTCGCGGTGGCGGGCCACCCGCTGCTCGGCCCCGCGGCGGCAGGCGGTGGCGAGGAGGTCGTCGACGGAGCCGAAGTGGTAGAAGACCAGCGCCTGGTTGACCCCGGCGGCGGCGGCGACGGACCGGGCGGAGGTCCCGGCGATCCCGTGCTCGGCGAGCGACCGCAGCGCCCCGTCGAGCAGCTTCTCGCGGGTCTCCCGTCCCTGCGCGTCGCGCGGGCGCGCCTCCCGGCCCCGGGCGCCCCGCGGCCGCTCCCCGCCCGCGCGCCCGCTCCCGTCCGCGCGCTCGTTCCCCGCCTCCGGTGCCTGCTGGTCCCGGCTCACACCCCGCCCCCTCCTCGCGTACGGGCCCCGCCCCGGCCCCTTCTCCGCGCGCGGCCCCGCCCCGGCGCGACGACGGCCGCCGCCGGCCCGGTGGCGCTCCCCCGCGGAGACACCGGTGCCGGCGGCGGCCGGTTCGGGAACGGGCCGTGGACGTGTCCCGGCCGCTCCCCCGTCTTGAGCAACTGCTCAAGGAGGACGTTAACCGATGTCGATCATTCGCTCAAAGCGCTGGTGGACGACGCGAGGAGCCCCCGGCCGCTGCCGGGGGCTCCAGGGTGCCGGGTCTCGGGGCGCCGGCTCAGCCGGCCAGGTGGCGCTCGACCGTCTCGACCTTGGCGGTGAGGCCGTCGGTGACCCCGGGCCGCACGTCCGCCTTGAGGACGAGGGAGACCCGCGGGGCGCGCGCCTCGACCGCGGCGACGGCCCGCTTCACCACGTCCATGACCTCGTCCCACTCCCCCTCGATGGACGTGAACATGGCGTCGGTGCGGTTCGGGAGGCCGGACTCGCGGACCACGCGGACGGCGTCGGCGACGTACTCGCCGACCTCCTCGCCCACGCCGAGCGGGGTGACCGAGAAGGCGACGATCATGCCTTCACCGCGCCCTCGGCGGCCTGCGCGCGGGAGGTGGCGACGGCCGCCTCGGCCTCGGCCTTCAGCTTGCGGTCGGCGTAGAAGCCGCCGAAGGGGATCACGGAGAGGGCGAAGTAGACCGCGGCGGTGACGAGGCTCCACTTGGCGCGGTTCCAGGCGTCCAGCCAGAAGAGCACGTACAGCACGAAGAGCACGCCGTGGACGGCGCCCATGACCGGCACCGCGTTGAAGTCCGTGGTCCGCTTGAGCACCGAGCAGACCAGCAGGAGCAGGAACGAGACGGCCTCGGGCGCGGAGACGAGCCGGAGCCGGTGGAGCGAGGAAGCGGTCTTGAGGTCCACGGAGGGGGTCACCTTCGATTCGAGCCGACGGGAGCGGCTGCCTGGCGCGATCTTGTGAACGGATGCACAAGGGGGGCGGGCTCCATTGTGCACGCCGACTTTGCAGTCCCTTTAACCGGGTCCCCGCTACCTTCGGCGCGTGGCTACGTTCCGACTCCAGGGCAGCAAGGTGCTCGCCGTGACGATGACCGGCGACGCCGTCAAGGCGAAGAACGGCTCGATGGTCGCCTACGACGGGCAGATGGCGTTCAAGAAGATGAGCGGCGGCGGGGAGGGCCTGCGCGGCATGGTCACCCGCCGCCTGACGGGCGAACAGATGGAGGTGATGGAGGTCAGGGGGCAGGGGACCTGCTGGTTCGCCGACCGGGCCTCCGAGATCAACCTCGTCCAGCTGCACGGCGACAAGCTGTGGGTGGAGGCGAGCAACCTGCTCTGCGCCGACGCCGGGCTGCGCACCGGCACCACCTTCACCGGGATGCGCGGCGGCGCGACCGGCAACGGCCTCTTCACCACCACGGTGGAGGGGACCGGGCAGGCGGCGATCCTGTCCGACGGCCCGGCGACGGTGCTCCGGGTGACCCCGCAGTACCCGCTCTCGGTCGACCCGGGCGCGTACGTCGCCCACCAGGGGAACCTCCAGCAGCACTTCCAGTCGGGTGTGACCTTCCGCACCCTGCTCGGCGAGGGCGGCGGCGAGGCCTTCCAGATCCGCTTCGAGGGCGACGGGCTGGTCTACGTGCAGCCGAGCGAGCGCAACACCATCGGGGGTGACGTCTGATGCCGTTCCGCGAGGTGAACTCGAAGATGATCGAGGCGACCGTGGTCCCGGGACAGCGGCTCTTCAGCCAGCGCGGCGCCATGCTCGCGTACCGCGGGGACGTCACGTTCACGCCGAACACGACGGGCGGCCAGGGCGGCCTGATGTCGATGATCGGCCGCCGGGTGGCCGGCGAGGCGACGCCGCTGATGACCGTCGAGGGCAGCGGCACGGTGATGTTCGGGCACGGCGGCCACCACATCCAGGTGGTCGCGCTGACCGGCGACACCCTCTACGTGGAGGCGGACCGGCTGCTCGCCTTCGACGGCACCCTGGAGCAGGGCACCATGTTCATGGGCTCGCAGGGCGGCGTCATGGGCATGGTGCGCGGCCAGGTGACCGGCCAGGGCCTCTTCACCACGACCCTGAGGGGCCACGGCTCGGTGGCGGTCATGGCGCACGGCGGGGTGATCGAGCTGCCGATCTCCCCGGGCCGTCCGGTCCACGTCGACCCGCAGGCGTACGTGGCCCACCACGGCGACGTCCGCAACAAGCTCTCCACCGCGCTGGGCTGGCGGGACATGGTGGGGCGCGGCTCGGGCGAGGCCTTCCAGCTGGAGCTGAGCGGCAGCGGTGCGGTGTACGTCCAGGCGTCGGAGGAGAAGCTGTGAGCACCCCTGTCATCCACGATCCGCAGACCCTGCCGTCGGACGACAACGTCAACGCGTACACCTTCTGCGTGGAGCTCAAGGGCGCCCCCTGGTTCCTGCAGAAGGGCAAGATGATCGCCTACTACGGGCGGATCGAGTTCAACGGGATCGGGCACGGGCGGCTCGACCGGCTGGTGCGGACCGCCTTCCACTCGCCGCTGCACGCGAGCGACTGGGTGGTGGCCGAGGGCTCGGGGAAGATGCTCCTCGCGGACCGGGCCTTCGACGTGAACTCGTACGACCTGGACGAGGGCAACCTGACGATCCGTTCCGGGAACCTGCTGGCCTACCAGCCGACGCTGGCGCTGAAGCAGTCGATCGTGCCGGGCTTCGTGACGCTGATCGGCACCGGTAAGTTCGTGGCCGCGTCGAACGGGCCGGTGGTCTTCATGGAGCCGCCGCTGCGGGTGGACCCGCAGGCGCTGGTGGGCTGGGCGGACTGCCCCTCCCCCTGTCACCATTACGACCACGCCTACCTGACGGGCGTGATGGGCGGGGTGCGGGCCCTGACCGGCATCGGCGGCTCCTCCGGCGAGGAGCACCAGTTCGAGTTCGTCGGCGCGGGGACGGTGCTGCTCCAGTCGACGGAGCTGCTGATGGCGGAGCGGAACACCGGGGCACCGCCGGCCCAGGCCGGAGTGCCGGGCGGGCATGGTCCGCACGGTTCCGGCCAGGCGGCGCAGGGGGCGGTACCGCGCCTTCCCGGCCAGCTCGGTGACCTGCAGCGGCGCTTCGGGCTGTGAGCGGTAGTCTGCGGAGCGTGACGCTTCGAACGGCCGCGCGGGGACCGCGGCCGGTCCGGCGGGTGCCGCGCGTCACTCCGCAGATTTCGTCAAGTATTCAACTTCTTAGGTAGAATCCACTCATGGACACCGAGACGGCCACACCCTGGCTCACCGACGCCGAGCAGTGCGCGTGGCGCACCTTCCTCGACGTCCAGCGAATGCTGACGCACCAGCTGGAGCGAGACCTCCAGCCCTTCGGTCTGACGATGAACGACTACGAGATCCTCGTCAACCTCTCGGAGTCCGCCGAGCACCGGCTCCGCATGAGCGACCTCGCGGCCGCCACCCTCCAGTCCAAGAGCCGCCTCTCCCACCAGATCACCCGGATGGAGAACGCCGGCCTGGTCCAGCGGGTGAACTGCGAGTCCGACCGGCGCGGCCTCTACGCGGTCCTCACCGACCAGGGCATGGAGACCATGCGCAAGGTCGCCCCGCACCACGTGGAGTCGGTCCGCGACCACTTCATCGACCGGCTCTCCCCCGAGGCGCTCGGCGACCTCCACGAGTCGCTCAAGCCGGTCGCCGAGCGGCTGCGCGGCAAGCGCGGCAAGCCGTGACCTGACAGAGAAGAGCGCCGGAGGGCCTCCCCGGGAACCGGGGAGGCCCTCCGGCGCTTTCCGGCCGTCAGTTGCCGGTCAGGCTCGCCAGGAGCTCGTCGGAGGCCGCGTACGGGTCGAGCGCGCCGGTCGCGATCCGCTCGGCCAGCGCGTCGAGCCGCCGGTCCCCGTGCAGGTCGCCGATCCGCTCGCGCAGCGCCGTGATGGTGATGGTCTCCACCTCGCGGGCCGCCCGGGCCTTCCGGCGCTCCGCGAGGACCCCGCGCTCCTCCATCCAGGCCCGGTGCTTCTCCAGGGCCTCCACGACCTCCTCGACGCCCTCGCCGCGCGCCGCGACCGTCTTCACGATCGGCGGCCGCCAGTCGCCGGGCCCGCGCGCCTCGCCGAGGCCCAGCATGTGGTGGAGCTCGCGGGCGGTGGCGTCGGCCCCGTCCCGGTCCGCCTTGTTGACCACGTAGACGTCGCCGATCTCCAGGATGCCCGCCTTGGCGGCCTGGATGCCGTCGCCCATGCCCGGGGCCAGCAGCACCACCGAGGTGTCCGCCTGCCCGGCGATCTCCACCTCGGACTGCCCGACGCCGACGGTCTCCACCAGGATCACGTCGCAGCCGGCCGCGTCGAGGACCCGGATGGCCTGCGGGGCCGACCAGGCCAGGCCGCCCAGGTGCCCGCGGGTGGCCATCGAGCGGATGTAGACGCCGGGGTCGGAGGCGTGCTCCGACATCCGCACCCGGTCGCCCAGGAGCGCGCCGCCGCTGAACGGCGAGGACGGGTCGACGGCGAGCACGCCGACCCGCTTGCCGGCCCGGCGGTACGCGGTCACCAGCGCCGAGGTCGACGTGGACTTGCCGACACCGGGCGAACCGGTCAGGCCCACCACGTAGGCGTTGCCGGTGAGCGGGGCCAGCGCCGCCATCACCTCGCGCAGCTGCGGGGACGCCCCCTCCACGAGCGAGATGAGCCGGGCCACGGCCCGCGGCCGGCCCTCCCGTGCCTGGGCGACCAGTGCGGGGACGTCCACCATGCTGCGTTCTCCTGGTTCTGCTGGCTGGGGTCTTACTTGCCGGCCACGCGGATGATCAGGGCGTCGCCCTGGCCGCCGCCGCCGCAGAGCGCGGCCGCGCCGACGCCGCCGCCGCGCCGCTTGAGCTCCAGCGCGAGGTGGAGCACCACGCGGGCGCCGGACATGCCGATCGGGTGGCCGAGCGCGATGGCGCCGCCGTTGACGTTCACCTTTTCCGGGGACACCCCGAGGTCCTTCATGGACTGCACGGCGACCGCGGCGAAGGCCTCGTTGATCTCGATCAGGTCGAGGTCGTCGACGGTCAGGCCGTCCTTCTCCAGGGCGTGCCGGATGGCGTTGGACGGCTGCGACTGGAGCGAGTTGTCCGGGCCGGCCACGTTGCCGTGGGCGCCGATCTCGGCGATCCACTCCAGGCCGAGCTCCTCCGCCCTGGCCTTGCTCATCACGACGACGGCGGCGGCGCCGTCCGAGATCTGCGAGGAGGTGCCGGCGGTGATCGTGCCGTCCTTGGCGAAGGCCGGGCGGAGCTTGCCGAGGGACTCCACGGTGGTCTCGGCGCGGACGCCCTCGTCCTGGGCGAAGATCACCGGGTCGCCCTTGCGCTGCGGGATCTCGACCGGGGTGATCTCGGCCTCGAACAGGCCGTTCTTCTGGGCGGCGGCGGCGCGCTGGTGCGACAGCGCGGCGATCTCGTCCTGCGAGGCGCGGTCGATGCCCAGGCGGGTGTTGTGCTTCTCGGTCGACTCGCCCATCGCGATGTTCTCGAAGGCGTCGGTCAGACCGTCGTACGCCATCGCGTCGAGCATCTCGATCGCGCCGTACTTGAAGCCCTCGCGGGACTTGGGCAGCAGGTGCGGGGCGTTGGTCATCGACTCCTGGCCGCCGGCGACGACCACGTCGAACTCGCCGGCGCGGATCAGCTGGTCGGCCAGCGCGATGGCGTCCAGACCCGACAGACACACCTTGTTGATGGTCAGGGCGGGGACGTTCATCGGGATGCCGGCCTTGACGGCGGCCTGGCGGGCGGGGATCTGCCCGGCACCCGCCTGGAGCACCTGGCCCATGATCACGTACTGCACCTGGTCGCCGCCGATGCCGGCCCGGTCCAGGGCGGCCTTGATGGCGAACCCGCCCAGGTCGGCGCCGGAGAAGGACTTGAGCGAGCCGAGCAGGCGACCCATGGGCGTGCGGGCGCCCGCGACGATCACTGAGGTGGTACCGGTCGTTCCAGACATGAGGCACGGCCCCTTGGGATGAGGAGTGAACGAGGGTTTACCGCCAATGTACTGAGCGGTGCGGCGCGAGGTCACCGGCCTGCCGGTGTGACGGCGCGCACGTTGCGTAACCATCCCGGCGGCGGTGCACTGGAGCCATGCTGACGCGTATCGACCACATCGGGATCGCCTGCTTCGACCTGGACAGGACCGTCGAGTTCTACCGTGCCACCTACGGCTTCGAGGTCTACCACTCCGAGGTCAACGAGGAGCAGGGCGTCCGCGAGGCCATGCTGAGGATCAACGCCACCGACGACGGCGGCGCCTCCTATCTCCAGCTCCTGGAGCCCACCCGCGAGGACTCCGCGGTGGGCAAGTGGCTGGCCAGGAACGGCGAGGGCGTCCACCACATCGCCTTCGGCACCGCGGACGTCGACGGGGACGCCGAGGCCATCCGCGGCAAGGGCGTCCGGGTCCTCTACGACGAGCCCCGCACCGGCTCCATGGGCTCCCGGATCACCTTCCTCCACCCCAAGGACTGCCACGGCGTCCTGACCGAACTCGTCACCTCCGCACCGCCTTCGGCCGACCACTCCTCAGTGGAGCACTGACCTCCGTATTCCCGGCCCGGTAGAGTGGGCGGCTCCGGGCCGGGGCCGGTCGGGGCCGCTTCGCACGGCTCCGTAGTCGGGATGTCGGGGTCGTCCGATCTGCCACGATTCCCCGGGGGGCCGTTCTTCCGGTGAACGGTGCTCGTCGGAAGGTTGCGACCAGGGTTGGGGTCTCCCCTGCTCGGAGAGCTCGGGGAAGGATGGACCGCGCAGTGCGGGGCTACGAACGCCAGGAGAGCCACCGAGCTGAAGACGACCATCTCTCGCGGTTCGAAGCCGAGATGGAGCGGCTGAAGAAGGAGCGAGAGAAGGCCGTCCAGCACGCCGAGGACCTGGGCTACCAGGTCGAGGTCTTGCGTGCCAAGCTCCACGAGGCGCGGCGCACCATCGCGTCCCGGCCCGCCTACGACAGCGCGGACATCGGCTACCAGGCCGAGCAGCTGCTGCGGAACGCACAGGCCCAGGCCGAACAGCTCCGCCAGGACGCCGAGCGGGAGCTGCGCGAGGCCCGTGCGCAGACCCAGCGGATCCTCCAGGAGCACGCCGAGCACCAGGCCAGGCTCCAGGCCGAACTGCACAACGAGGCCGTGCAGCGCCGCCAGCAGCTCGACCAGGAGCTGAACGAGCGCCGCCAGACCGTCGAGGCCCACGTCAACGAGAACGTGGCCTGGGCCGAGCAGCTCCGCGCCCGCACCGAGGCCCAGGCCCGCCGCCTGATGGACGAGGCCCGCGCCGAGGCCGAGCAGTCCCTCACCACCGCCCGGGCCGAGGCCACCCGCCTCTCCGAGGAGACCGGCCGCCGCGTCGGCGCCGAGGCGGAGGCCGCCCGCGCCGAGGCCGAAGCGATTCTGCTGCGCGCCCGCAAGGACGCCGAGCGGCTCATGACGGCCGCCTCCACCCAGGCCCAGGAGGCCACCGGCCACGCCGAGCAGCTGCGGACCGCCGCCGTCGCCGAGACCGACCAGGCCCGCCGCCAGGCCACCGAGCTGTCCCGCGCCGCCGAGCAGCGGATGCAGGAGGCCGACGAGAAGCTCCGGCAGGCCCGCGCCGAGGCCGACAAGGCGCTCGCGGAGGCCAAGGACGCCGCCGCGCGGACCCTCTCCTCCGCCGACTCCGTCAACGAGCAGCGCACCCGCACCGCCAAGTCGGAGATCGCCCGGCTGGTCGGCGAGGCCACCGAGAAGGCCGAGCAGCTCAAGGCCGAGGCCGAGGAGAAGCTGCGCGAGGCGACCGCCCGCTCCGAGAAGCTGGTCGCCGAGGCCACCGAGAACGCCCGCACCGCCGCCGCCGAGGACTCGGCCGCCGCGCTCGCCAAGGCCGCCCGCAGCGCCGAGGAGGTCCTCAGCAAGGCCTCCGAGGACGCCGCCGAGACCACCCGCAAGGCCTCCGAGGAGGCCGAGCGGATCCGCCGCGAGGCCGAGACCGAGGCCGACCGGCTGCGCTCCCGCGCCGAGGAGCAGGCCGACGAGCTGCTCGGCTCGGCGAAGGACGACACCAAGGAGTACCGGGCCAAGACCGTCGAGCTCCAGGAGGAGGCGCGGCGGCTGCGCGGCGAGGCCGAGCAGCTGCGCGCCGAGGCCATCGCCGAGGGCGAGCGGATCCGCGGCGAGGCCCGCCGCGAGGCCGTCCAGCAGATCGAGGAGGCGGCCAAGACCGCCGAGGCGCTGCTGACCAAGGCGAAGGCCGACGCCGACGAGCTGCGCGGCAACGCCGGCGCGGAGAGCGAGCGGGTCCGCTCGGAGGCGATGGAGCGCGCCCAGACGCTCCGGACCCAGGCCGAGGAGACCCTGGAGCGGACCCGCGCCGAGGCCGAGCGGCTGCGCGTGGAGTCCGAGGAACAGGCGGAGTCCGTCCGGGAGGCCGCCGAGAAGGCCGCCGAGGGGCTGCGCGCGGACGCCGAACGGGCCGCCGAGGCCCGCCGGGCCGAGGCCGCCGAGGAGCTGACCCGGCTGCACGCCGACGCCGAGGCGAAGGTGACCGCGGCCGGGCAGGAGCTGACCGACGCCCGCGCCGAGGGCGAGCGGATCCGCCGCGAGGCCGCCGAGGAGACCGAGCGGCTCCGGACCGAGGGCGCCGAGCGCATCAGGGCCCTGCGGGAGCAGGCCGAGGAGGAGGCCGAGCGGCTCCGGACCGAGGCCGCGTCGGACGCGTCCGCGGCCCGCGCCGAGGCCGAGGCGACCGCCCAGCGGCTGACCTCCGAGGCCGAGACCGAGTCCGAGCGGCTCCGGTCGGAGGCCCAGGAGACCGCCGGCCGGGTGCGGGCCGAGGCCGCGGCCGCCGCCGAGCGGGTCGCCGCCGAGGCCGCCGAGGCGCTGGCCGCCGCCCAGGAGGAGGCCGTCCGCCGCCGCCGGGAGGCCGAGGAGACGCTGGAGTCGGCCCGTTCCGAGGCCGGCCGGGAGCGCGAGCACGCCCGTGAGCGGTCCGAGGAGCTCCTCGCCGCCGCCCGCAAGCGGGTGGAGGAGGCGCAGGCCGAGGCCCAGCGCCTGGTCGAGGAGGCGGACACCCGGGCCACCGAGATGGTCGGTGCCGCCGAGCAGACCGCGCAGGAGGTCCGCGACTCGGTCGCCGGGCTGCGCGAGCAGGCCGAGGAGGAGATCGCCGGGCTGCGCTCGGCCGCGGAGCACGCCGCGGAGCGGACCCGCACCGAGGCGCAGGAGGAGGCGGACCGGGTCCGCGCCGACGCGCACGGGGAGCGGGAGCGGGCCTCGGAGGACGCGGCCCGCACGCGCGCGCGTGCCCAGGAGGAGTCCGAGGCGGCGAAGGCGCTGGCCGAGCGGACGGTCGGGGACGCGATCGCGGAGGCGGAGAAGCTCCGCACGGACACCGCCGAGTACGCGCAGCGGGTGCGCACCGAGGTGACGGACGCGCTGGCCTCGGCCGAGCAGGACGCGGCCCGCACCCGGGCCGACGCCCGGGACGACGCCAACCGGATCCGGTCGGAGGCGGCCGAGAAGGCCGACACCCTGATCGGCGAGGCGACCACCGAAGCCGAGCGGATCGCCGCCGAGGCCGAACAGGTCCTCGACGAGGCCCGCCAGGCCGCCGACAAGCGCCGCCAGGACGCCGCCGAACAGGCCGACACCCTGATCGGCGAAGCGACCACCGAAGCCGAGCGGATCGCCGCCGAGGCCGAACAGGTCCTCGACGAAGCCCGCCAGGCCGCCGACAAGCGCCGCCAGGACGCCGCCGAACAGGCCGACACCCTGATCGGCGAAGCGACCACCGAAGCCGGCCGGATCGCCGCCGAGGCGGCCGAGCTGCGCGAGACCACCGCGCGCGAGACGACCCGGCTGCGGACCGAGGCCGAGCAGGTCAAGACGGACGGCGAGGCGCACGCCCAGGCGCTGCGGACGGCGGCCCTGGCCGACGCCGAGCAGATCCTGGACGAGGCCCGTCAGGCCGCCGACAAGCGCCGCCAGGACGCCGCCGAACAGGCCGACGCCCTGGTCGGCGAGGCGACCGCCGAGGCCGTCCGGATCACCGACGAGGCCGGCGAGCTGGCCGAGTCGCTGACCGCCGACGCCCGGACCGAGGCGGAGCGGACCCTCGCGGACGCCGCGGCCGAGGCCGAGCGGCTGCGGACCGAGGGCGCCGAGGAGCTGGAGTCGGCCCGTCGGGACGCCGGGCGGATCCGCGAGGAGTCGGCCCGGGCGCGGGAGGAGTCCGCCGCGGCGGCCGAGCAGATGCGCGCGGAGGCCCGAGCGGAGGCCGACCGGACCCTGGACGAGGCCCGCGAGGCCGGCGCGAAGAAGCGCGCCGACGCGGCCGGGCAGGCCGACCAGCTGGTCGCCAAGGCCCGGGAGGAGGCGCTGCGCGTCACCGCCGAGGCCGAGGCGCAGGCGGACACGATGGTGGGCGCGGCCCGCAAGGAGGCCGACCGGATCGTCGCCGAGGCGACCGTCGAGGGCAACGGACTGGTGGAGAAGGCGCGCACCGACGCGGACGAGCTGCTGGTCGGGGCGCGGAAGGACGCGACCGACATAAGGGAGCGGGCCGAGGAGCTGCGGGGCCGGGTCGAGGGCGAGATCGAGGAGCTGCACGAGCGGGCGCGGCGCGAGTCGGCCGAGCAGATGAAGACGGCCGGCGAGCGCGTCGACAAGCTGGTGAAGGCCGCCGAGGAGCAGCGCGCCGAGGCCGAGGAGAAGGCCAGGGAGATGGTCTCGGAGGCGAGCTCCGAGGCGAGCAAGGTCCGGATCGCGGCCGTGCGGAAGGCGGACACGCTCCTCAAGGAGGCGGAGCAGAAGAAGAGTTCGCTGGTGGCCGAGGCCGAGCGGATCAAGGCGGATGCGGAGGCCGAGGCCGAGCGCCTGGTCGAGGAGGGCCGGCGCGAGCTGGAGCTCCTGACCCGCCGTCGTACCGACATCAATGCCGAGATCTCCCGTGTCCAGGACGTTCTGGAGGCGTTGGAGTCTTTCGAGACGCCGTCGGCGGGGACGAAGGACGGGCTCAAGGCGGGTGCTTCCTCGGGTTCCACCCGTTCGAGTGGCAAGTCCCAGGACGGCTAGCCACTCAAAAGGCTGGACATTCTCCAGAGCAAACGGGCATACGCTCGATGACACGCCGCTTCGGCCCCTAGGATTCCCTCTAACACCTCACCGGTCTCATTCGACAGGAACCCCATGAGCGACACATCCTCCCCCTTCGGCTTCGAGCTCGTGCGGCGTGGTTACGACCGCGGTCAGGTGGACGACCGCATTACCAAGCTCGTCGCCGACCGTGACAGCGCACTGGGCCGCATCACCTCCCTGGAGAAGCGCATCGAGGAGCTCCACCTCGAGACGCAGAACGCCCAGGCGCAGGTGAGCGACGCCGAGCCGTCGTACGCCGGTCTCGGCGCCCGCGTCGAGAAGATCCTCCGTCTCGCCGAGGAGGAGGCGAAGGACCTGCGCGAGGAGGCCCGTCGCGCCGCCGAGCAGCACCGCGAGCTGGCCGAGTCGGCCGCCCAGCAGGTGCGCAACGACGCGGAGTCCTTCGCGGCGGACCGCAAGTCGAAGGCCGAGGACGAGGGCGTCCGGATCGTCGAGAAGGCGCAGGGCGAGGCCAACTCGCTGCGCGCCGAGGCGCAGAAGGACGCGCAGTCGAAGCGCGAGGAGGCGGACGCCCTCTTCGAGGAGACCCGCGCCAAGGCCGCCCAGGCCGCCGCGGACTTCGAGACCAACCTGGCCAAGCGCCGCGAGCAGTCCGAGCGCGACCTGGCCTCGCGCCAGGCCAAGGCCGAGAAGCGCCTCGCCGAGATCGAGCACCGCGCCGAGCAGCTCCGCCTGGAGGCCGAGAAGCTCCGCACGGACGCCGAGCGCCGGGCCCGCCAGACGGTGGAGACCGCGCAGCGCCAGGCCGAGGACATCGTGGCCGACGCCAACGCCAAGGCCGACCGGATCCGCTCGGAATCGGAGCGGGAGCTCGCCGCGCTGACGAACCGTCGCGACTCCATCAACGCGCAGCTGACCAACGTCCGCGAGATGCTGGCGACGCTGACCGGTGCCGCGGTGGCCGCCGCGGGCTCCCCGCTCGACGAGGAGCGCACCACCGGCGTTCCCGCCCAGCAGACCCGGTAGCCCCCGGCGGAGCCGGTTGCGCGTGCGTTCCGGACCCCCCGTCACTCCGGTGGCGGGGGGTTTCGCGCGCCCTTAGCTTGGTACGCATGATCGAGCTTGACGGGCTGACGAAGCGGTACGGGACGAAGACGGCGGTCGATCATCTCTCCTTCCGGGTGCGGCCGGGCATGATCACCGGCTTCCTGGGGCCCAACGGGGCGGGGAAGTCGACCACGATGCGGATGATGCTCGATCTGGACAACCCGACGAGCGGGACGGTGCGGATCGACGGCCGGCACTACCGGGAGCTTGACGAGCCGCTGAAGTACATCGGGGCGCTCCTCGACGCCAAGGCGATGCACGGGGGCCGGTCGGCCCACAACAACCTGCTCTGCCTGGCGCAGTCGAACCGGATCCCCCGGAGCCGGGTCGGCGAGGTGCTCGACCTCGTGGGCCTGACGGCGGTGGCGCGGAAGAAGTCGAAGGGTTTCTCGCTCGGCATGGGGCAGCGGCTCGGCATCGCGTCGGCCCTGCTCGGGGATCCCGAGATCCTGATGTTCGACGAACCCGTCAATGGTCTGGACCCCGAGGGAATTCACTGGATCCGCAATCTGATGAAGTCGCTGGCGTCGGAAGGCAGGACGATCTTCGTCTCCAGTCATCTGATGAGTGAAATGGCGCTGACGGCTGATCATCTGATCGTCATCGGGCAGGGGAAACTTCTCGCCGACACTTCGATGGCCGATTTCATCCAGCAGAATTCGCGGAGTTTCGTACGGCTGCGCTCCCCGCAGCAGGAACGTCTGCGGGACGTGCTCCACGCCGACGGATTCGTGGTGGTCGAGGCCGGAAACGGAACGCTGGAGGTCGACGGGGCCTCGACCGACCGGCTGGGCGAGCTGGCGGCGGCGCACCAGCTGACGCTGCACGAGCTGAGCGCCCAGCGCGCCTCCCTGGAGGAGGCCTTCATGCAGATGACGGCGGGCGCGGTGGAGTACCACGCGCACGGCACCGGCACCGATGTGCACGGCGGCGCACCGGCCGCACCGGGCCCCGCGTGGGGCGCGAACTCCGGCTGGGGCGCCGCGCCGGGTCCCGGGTCCGGCCCGACCGGCGAGGGGGTCTGAGAGATGGCAGCGGTACCGGCGGTCCTCCAGTCCGAGTGGACCAAGATCCGGACGGTCTCGTCGACGGTCTGGACCCTGGCGAGCGCGGTGATCGTCACGGTGGCGATGGGCGCCGCGCTCTCGGCACTGCTGAAGTCGAGCTTCGACGACCTCTCCGACCTGGAGCGGGCGACCTTCGACCCGACCTTCGTCAGCTTCTCCGGGATGGTGCTGGGGCAGCTGGCGATGGTGGTCTTCGGCGTGCTCGTGGTGGGGACCGAGTACTCCTCGGGCATGATCCGCACCTCGCTCGCCGCCGTCCCCCAGCGGGCCACCTTCCTCTTCTCCAAGATCGCGGTGGCGGGGGCGCTGGCCCTGCTGGTCGGCCTGGTGACGAGCTTCCTGTCCTTCTTCCTCGGGCAGGCGCTGCTCGGCGAGCACCGGACCACGATCGGCGCGGACAACGTGCTGCGGGCGGTGGTCGGCGGCGGGATCTACATGGGGCTGATCGCGGTCTTCTCGATGGGCGTGGCGGCGATGCTCCGCTCCTCGATGCTGTCGCTCGGCATCCTGGTGCCGTTCTTCTTCCTGATCTCGCAGATCCTGTCGGCGGTGCCGAAGGCGAAGGAGGTCGCCAAGTACTTCCCCGACCAGGCCGGCTCCAAGATCATGCAGGTGGTGCCGGACGCGCTGGGCTCGGAGAAGGCGCCCTACGGGCCCTGGGGCGGGCTCGCGATCATGCTGGTGTGGGTGGCGGCCTCGCTGCTCGGCGGCTACCTGGTGCTGAAGCGGCGCGACGCCTGAGCCCCCGTCCGGCCTCCCCGGACGCCCCGGACGCCCCGGGCCCCTGAAGCGGGGTCCGGGGCGTCCCGGATTTTCCCCGGAGGTTTCGCTTCGGTCTCGCTTCGCCCGAGCGGGAACCGTCAACGGCTGGATAAGCTCCTGACTCGTACGGGGGCCTTTCGGCCAGGCGCCGCCATGCCCCGATCGCACACCACCGACCTGTCGATGGGGCTGGAGAATGATCGAGGCAGTCGGCCTGACCAAGCGCTACGGCGCGAAGACGGCCGTGTACAACCTTTCCTTCCAGGTGAGGCCGGGTGTCGTCACCGGCTTCCTGGGCCCGAACGGCTCCGGCAAGTCGACCACCATGCGCATGATCCTGGGCCTGGACCAGCCGACGGCCGGCCGGGTGACGATCGGCGGCCACCCGTTCCGGCAGCTGCCGAACGCGCCCCGACAGGTCGGCGCCCTCCTGGACGCCAAGGCCGTGCACGGCGGCCGCAGCGCCCGCAACCACCTCCTCTCGCTGGCCCAGCTGGCCGGCATCCCGGCCCGCCGGGTGGACGAGGTGCTGGGCGTGGTGGGACTCCAGGACGTGGCGCGGCGGCGCTCGAAGGGCTTCTCGCTCGGCATGGGCCAGCGGCTCGGCATCGCGGCGGCGCTCCTCGGCGACCCGCAGGTGCTGCTCTTCGACGAGCCGGTCAACGGCCTGGACCCGGAGGGCATCCTCTGGGTGCGCAACCTGATGAAGAAGCTGGCCTCCGAGGGCCGCACGGTCTTCGTCTCCAGCCACCTCATGAGCGAGATGGCGCTGACGGCGGACCACCTCATCGTGATCGGCCGGGGGCAGCTGCTCTCCGACATGCCGGTGAAGCAGTTCATCTCGGCGAACTCGGCGGACTTCGCCCGGGTCCGCACGCCGGAGGGCGAGGCCGCGCAGCGCGACAAGCTGTCGGGCGTGCTGGTCGAGGCCGGCGGCCAGGTCCTCCCCGAGCCGGACGGGGCGCTGCGCGTCACCGGTCTGCCGCTGCCGAGGATCAGCGACCTGGCGCACGGGGCGGACGTGCGGCTCTGGGAGCTCTCCCCGCACCAGGCCTCCCTGGAGGAGGCGTACATGCGCCTCACCCAGGGCGCGGTGGACTACCGCTCGACCGACGACAAGCTGGCCCACCTCCAGGCCCCGCCGCAACCCGGCCAACCGGGGTACGGGCTCCCGCCGCAGCCGCAGCCGCCGCTGCCGGCGGACGTGCCGCAGCAGGGCTGGTACGCCCCGCCGCCGCCCGGCGAGAACCCGTACGCCGCCCCGCAGCCTCCCGCCCCCGCCCCGCAGCCTCCCGCGGCCGCGCCGCAGCCGAGTCCCCCTCGGCCGAGCATCCAGAAGCCGAGCGACACCACCGAGGACGCCCGATGACCGCCCCGACGCCGACCCCGGTGCCTCCCCCGCCGTACGGCTACGTCTCCCCCATCCCGGTCCGCCGGGCGCACCTCGGCGACGCGCTCGCCTCCGAGTGGACGAAGATCCGCTCGGTGCGGGCGACGATGTGGACGCTGGGGACGATGATCCTGCTGATGCTGGGGATCGGTCTGAGCGTGGCCGCGATCGCCGCCGGCGAGGGCGGGGGCATGAGCGAGGAGTCGGCGCTGCCGCTGGGCTTCTTCGGGATGCTGCCGGCCTCGATCTGCGTGATCACGCTGGGCGTGCTGACGATCTCGTCCGAGTACGGCACCGGGATGATCCGGACCACGCTGACGGCGTGCCCGAGCCGGTCGCGGGTGCTGACGGCGAAGGCGATCGTCTTCTTCCTGCTGGTCTTCACGGTGACGCTGGTGGTCGCCTTCGTGGTGGCGACCGCGCAGGTGGCGATGGTGGACGCGGCGGAGCCGACGGGCGCGGAGTGGGCGCGGGCCACGGTCGGCGCGGCCGGCTTCATGGCGGTGCTGGGCCTGCTGTCGATGGCGGTCGGGGCGCTGGTGCGCCACTCGGCCGGCGCGATCACGGTGATGATCGGCGTGCTGCTGCTGCCGCTGGTGGCCGCGCTGTTCATGTTCGCGCCGGCGCTGAAGGGGCTCCAGGAGGTCCTCTTCACCTACTCGGTGCCTTCGCAGATGATCGCGCTGTACAGCGCGCAGCCGCCGTTCGGTGAGGGCGGTCCGGCGGGCTGGGAGGCCCTCTTCATCCTCACGGGGATCGCCGCGGTGGCCCTGGGCGGCGCGTACGCGCTGCTGAACAGCCGGGACGTCTGAGCCGACGGCCCCCGGTACCTCAGTACTTCGGCGCGTTGCGGGACCGCTGCACCCTGGAGGTGCGGCGGTCCTTCGCGTTCCAGCAGGCCTTGTGCCAGTGGCGGCGGTCGTCGACGCCGCCGTACTCGGGCCAGGCGACGACGTGCGGGGCGCCGGCCGGGATCTCCTGGTCGCAGCCGGGGCAGCGGTACCGCTTGCCCGGCGAGCTGGCGCCGGCGACGAGGCGGACGTACCACTCCTCGCCCTGCCAGCTCTCGGTGCGCTGCGAGCCGCCGTACCGGTCGTCGCGCTCCTCCTGCGCGTCGGGCTTTGCGCCGCGGCGGGAGCGGTGGTGACGCGGGGACACAGCACACCTCACGGGGTCGGGGAATACGGACCGTTCCCTCCAGCGTACGGGCCGCGACGTGGTGGCCGGGGCCCCGATCAGGACGCCCGGACCGAAAATCGCAAGAACTTCATGTTCGCCCGTTGCCTTTGGCACGTGTCAGACGTTGTTGCCGGTACGAGGGGGAATGGACGCGTCGGTCGCGAGGAGGCAGAAGGCGATGCGCGTAGGAACGTTCGTGCTCGCGGCCCAGTTTCCGGGCCAGGGGCAGGGAGAGGCGCTGCACCGGGCGGTGCGGACCGCCGAGGTCGCCGAGGAGGCGGGCCTGGACTCGGTCTGGCTGGCCGAGCACCATTTCGTGCCGTACGGCGTGTGTCCGTCGGCGGTGACGCTCGCGGCACTGCTGCTCGGCCGCACCCGGCGGCTGCGGGTGGGGACGGCGGTGAGCGTGCTGCCGAGCGTCCACCCGGTCGCCCTCGGCGAGCAGGCGGCGCTGCTGCACGTCGCCTCGGGCGGCAGATTCACCCTCGGGGTGGGGCGTGGCGGTCCCTGGGTGGACCTGGAGGTCTTCGGCGCCGGTCTCGACGCGTACGAGCACGGCTTCCCGGAGGCGCTGGACCTGCTGCTGCGCTGGCTCTCCGAGCCCCGGGTCGGTGCCGCGGGCGAGCGCTTCTCCTTCCGCGAGGTGCCGGTGGTGCCGCGGGCCGGCGAGCTGATCGGCGGCGAGCCCTCGCCGGAGGTGATCGTGGCGTGCACCTCGCCGAAGAGCGTGCGGCTGGCGGCCGGGCGCGGCCTGCCGATGCTCCTCGGCATGCACTGCGGCGACGAGGAGAAGGCGGAGGCGGTCGCGGCCTGGGCCCGCTGGGCGCGGGAGGCCGGACGGGATCCCGACGAGGTCGCGCGGATCGGCTCCGGGCACGTCTCCGCGGGCGTGGTGCAGCTCGCGGACCGCACCCCCGAGGCGGCGGAGACCCTGGTGAAGGCGATGCCGGGCTGGCTGAAGCAGGGGCTGGACGCGCATGTGACGGTGGACGGCCGGCACCGGGCGATGCGGGACCCGGTGGCGTACACCGAGCTGCTCTGCTCCCTGCACCCGGTCGGCACCCCGGAGCTGGCGGCGGACCGGCTGGCGGCGACCGCCGAGCGCACCGGCATCACCCGCTTCGCCCTGCTCGCCGAGGGCTCCGGGGATCTCGCCGGCACCGAGGAGAACCTGCGGCGGCTCGGCGCCGAGGTCCTTCCCCGGCTGGTCTGAGGGGCGGGGGCCGCCGCCGCTCCGCGTCCCCGCTGTCGGTGCGCGTCGACACGCACCGGCAGCGGCTCCCGCGACGCGGAGCGGCGGCCATCGGTACCCGACGGATCCCGGTGACGACGGCCGGGCCTCAGCAGTCGCGGAGTTCCGGCGACTGGTTGAGCAGCTGGCCCCGGATCGAGGTGAAGCGGGCGAGGCGCTCGTCCACCGCCGGGTCCAGCGGGAAGACCGCCACCCGGTGGCAGTTCTGGAAGGCGAGACGCACTCCGAAGTGGCGCTGGAGCGCACCGCGGATCGCGTCGCTCGCCAGCGCGCGCAGCAGCTGACCGCGTGCCTGCTCGTTCGGCGGGGGCGTCTGGTTGTCGGCGAACTCTCCGCCTTCGACCTCCAGCTGGGCCACCAGAGAACTGATCATCTCCCACGCGAAGGGCAGGGAGGTCCGGACGCAGTCGACGAAGGCGGCTTCGTCGACCTCGCCTCGCTCGGCCTGTTCCAACAGTGCCGGTGAGACGTCGAGCGACATGGGTTCTCCTCTCGCGACCCCGCGGACGGGGTCTGTGCGGGCAGGGACGAGGGCCGACGTACGCCACGCAGCGTGCACGGACGACGACCTCCAGCTTCCACGGTAAGCGCGCGGTCCGGCCCGCACCAGGCGATTGGGCACACAACAGGCCGATAACCGACGGGTGTTCGGCTCACGCCGGTGCCCGAATCGCGTAGAAGGGCGCTCCTCTTGTAGCGTTGCCGACCATGCGTCTCGTCATTGCCCGTTGCTCCGTGGACTACGCGGGCCGGCTCACGGCCCATCTGCCCTCCGCACCCCGTCTGATCCTGATCAAGGCAGACGGAAGCGTCTCGATCCACGCCGACGACCGGGCGTACAAACCGCTCAACTGGATGTCGCCGCCGTGCACCCTGAAGGAAGGTGCCGACGGCGAGGCGGGCGTCTGGACCGTCGTCAACAAAGCGGGCGAGAAACTGATCATCACGATGGAGGAGATCCTCCACGACTCGTCCCACGAACTGGGTGTGGACCCGGGCCTCATCAAGGACGGCGTGGAGGCCCACCTCCAGGAGCTGCTCGCCGACCGCATCGAGACGCTGGGCGAGGGCTGGACGCTGGTCCGCCGCGAGTACCCGACGGCCATCGGCCCCGTCGACATCCTCTGCCGCGACTCCGACGGCGCCACGGTCGCCGTCGAGATCAAGCGGCGCGGCGAGATCGACGGCGTCGAGCAGCTGACCCGCTACCTGGAGCTGCTCAACCGCGACCCGCTCCTCGCCCCGGTGAAGGGCATCTTCGCGGCCCAGGAGATCAAGCCGCAGGCGCGGGTCCTCGCGACGGACCGCGGGATCGGCTGCGTGGTGCTCGACTACGACGCCCTGCGCGGCATCGAGGACGACAAGCTGCGGCTCTTCTAGGACCGACGGCGAAGGGGACGGCCCCGGGCGCGCAGAGCGTCCGGGGCCGTCCCCTTTCTTCCGCGTGCTCAGCTCACCGTGGGGCTCTCGGAGGCGCTGGGGGCGCCGTCGAGCGGGGCGGAGGCGCTGCTGGAGCCCGGGGCCTCGCTGGTGGGCGTCTCCCCCGGCGTGGGGGCCGTCGTGGAGGCGGGCGGGGTGGTCGGGGGCGCCGTCTCGGACGGCTCCGCCGTCGGGGGCCCGGACGTGGTCGTCGGGGACGTCGGCGGCCTCGTCGTGGTCCGGGTCGGCACCGGCCGCGTGTTCGCCGGGCGGCCCGGGGTCGTCGTCGGCGCGCCGGTGGTCCCCGGAGCGCTCGTCTCCGACGGGTCGGGCTCGCCGGAGGCGGTGGCCGACGGAGAGCCCGTCGCCGTCGGGTCCGCGGCGGAGGACGACGGGGTGGCTCCGGAGGTGGTCGGCCCGGGCGTGCCGGAGGAGGCCGGGGCGCCGGTCCCGGTCGGGTCGCCGCCGGGCTCGCCGTCGGCGGGCGCCCCGTCGTCGGTGCCGGGCTCGTCGGCGCCGCCCTGGTCGGCGGTGCTGTCGGTGGAGACGGTGCCGGAGGCGGGCGCGTCGTCGGTGCCGGAGGTGGCGCCGAGGGTGACGACGGTGCCGAGGACGGCGACGAGGAGCGCCCCGGCGCCGACGGCGGCGAGGTTGCGGCGGGTGCCGGCGAGGATGCCGGCCGCGAGGCCCTTGCGCGGGCCGTCCGCCGGGGCGGGGTCGGCGCGGGTGACGGGCGCGGGGGCCCGCTCGTCGAAGTCCGGGAAGGACGGGAAGCCGGGCGGCGCGAGGGCGGCCGGGCGGGTCGCGGTGACCGGCGGCAGCAGTGCGGTGGGCGGCTCGGCGGGGGCCGGGGCGGCGGCCCGGAGGGCGGGCAGGCCGCGCGGCGGGGAGTCGGCGCGGGCCGGCGGCGGGGTCCGCTCGGACTCCTGGTCGCGGCCGAGGTCGGCGACGAGGGCGAGGGCCCGGCGGCCGGCGACCGTGCCGCGCTTGTCGGCGAGGGCGCCGCGCAGGCCGATGGAGGCCTCCAGTTCGGCGCGGGCGCGGGCGAGGTTCCCGGCGCAGATGGCGAGGACGCCGAGCTCGTGGTGGAAGTACGCCTCCTCGGCGACGTCCCCGGCGAGCCGGGCGGCCTCCTGGCCGGAGCGCAGGGCGCGCTCCCAGGCTCCCCAGTGGAGGCCCGCGGCGAAGGCGGGGGCGGCGGCCCGGGCGAGGGCGACGGCGGTCTCCCGGGGACCGGCCCCGCTCTCTCCGGCGTGCTCGCCGCCGGCCGCGCCCGCGGTCGTGCCGCCGTGCGCTCCCCCGGCCGGGCCGCCGTGCGGTCCGGCGTCCGCCCCGGTGCGGTCCCCGCCGCTCTCCGCGCCGACGAGGGCGCCGAGGGCGGCGAGCAGGGCGTCGGACTCGGCGGCGGCCCGCTCGGGGCCGACCGAGGGGTGCCCGGCCCACCAGGCGTAGTGCTGGGCCGCGGCGTGGACGCGGTCGGCGGCGTCGTGGCCGTAGCCGTGGGCGAGGAGCTGGGTGAGGACGCCGCCGGCGAGCCGGTGGCGGGTGCCGGCGGAGGTGAGGAGCCCGCAGGCGCGGAGCTCGCCGAGGGCGGCGTCGGCGTGGGTGTCGCCGACGAGCGCGGGGAGGTGGGCGTGGTGCGGGACCTCGCCGCCGAGGGCGACGGCGAAGCGGAGGGTGGTCTGGGCGGCGCGGCTGAGCCGGGAGGCGAGCAGCGCGGCGGGCGCGGCGCCCTCGCCGAGGCTGGGCAGCGGGACCTCGTGGAGCTCGACGTCGGGGTCCTCGTACGGGTCGACGGCGGGCCCGGCAGCGCCCGAGCCGCTCCCGGGTCCCGTACCGGACGGGCCGAAGGCCTCCTCCAGGGCGCCGAAGGCGTCGAACTCGGCGGGGGTGACGCGCAGCCGGTCGCGCTGCCGGAGCAGGGCGCCGGCCTGGACGAAGCGGAGCGGCAGGCCCTCGGACTCGAACCAGAGGTCGCCGGCCCAGTTGGCCTCCTCCTCGGTGAGGCGGCGTCCGACGGCGGCCTCCAGGAGGGCGAGGGAGGCGGCGCGGCCGAGGCCGGGGAGGGCCACCTCCTCGATCGGGGCCTCGGCCGAGGGGGCGGGGACGCCGGGGGCGGCGGCGAGGAGGAAGGCGCACTCGGGGGCGGCGGCGAGGAGTTCGTCGAGGGCGGCGCCGCCGAACTCCAGGTCGTCGACGACGACGACGGCCCCGATGGAGGCGAGGTCGGTGCGGAGGGCCTCGGGGCCGGGCCGGTGGCGGGGGGTGTGCAGGACCGCGGCGCGCAGCTCGTGGAGGAGCTCGCCGGTGGTGCGGTGGTGGCCGGAGAGGCGGACGACGCCGTCGGGGGCGAGGGAGGCGCAGTCGTCGGCGACGGCGTCGAGGAGGGCGGTGCGGCCGGAGCCGTCGGGGCCGGTGAGGCGGGCGCAGCGGCCGCGGGTCAGGGTCTCGGTGAGCCGGGCGCGCTGCTCGTCGCGTTCCAGGAGGGGCAGCTCGGGGGCGGCGGGGCCGGGGGGCACGGGCGTCGAGGCGGCGGTGGCCCCGGCGCGTTCCTCGGCGGTGCGGCGGCGGACCGCCGGGGGTTCCTCGCCGGGTGGGCAGGGCTCGATCTCACTGCCGTCGACGGGGTTGACGGTCAGCAGCAGCTCTCCGGAGACGATCCGGGTGACGCGGGCGCGGGCGGGCGTCGCGGCGGCGCGCTCGGGCAGGGCGGCGGGCTGTGCGGGGCGGGCGTCCTCGGCCGCGGTGTCGTGACCGGACTCGTCCGGCCCCCGGTGTATCGGGTCCATGGTCAAAGCCCCCAAGAGCGGTGGTGCGGAGCCCGCCGGGTGGGTCCGTCGTCGGGTGCGGGCGACCGAACCCTAGACGGTCGCGGGGGCTCCGGGAACAGGCGGGGTGCCGTGGAGACCAAGACGTCACGGTCTTGTGAGGATTGAGCGTGACGCCTGGTTCGCACAGGGGCTTCACAGACGGTTCACCCCGGGGACCGGGCGGCGGCGCGCCCCGGGGACCGGAGGGAGGCCCGCCCCGGAAGGCCGGGGGACGGCGCGTCCCGGGGTCCGGACGGAGACCTGCCCCCCCGGGGGGGGGCGGGCGCCCGGTCAGACCCGGGGCAGGGACTCCACCACGAGGCCGCCCTCGATGGCGAGGATGCGGTGGAGGCGGGTCGCGACGAGGAGTCTCTGCATCTGGGGCGGCACCCCGCGCAGGACGAGCCGGCGGCCGCAGCGGCCGGCCCGTCGGTGCGCGCCCATGATCACGCCGAGTCCGGTCGCGTCCCAGGAGTCGAGGCCGGTCAGGTCGAGCACCAGGTCGCCGACTCCGTCGTCGACGGCCGTGTGCAGGACCGTACGGGCGTCCGCCGCGCTGCGGACGTCGAGGCGGCCCCCGACGACCAGCTCGGCGTGGTCGCCCCTGATGTGCATAGTCGCTCCCCGGGAAATGCTCCGTCTTCGCAACAACTGACTGCTGCCTCGGCAGATACGTTGCGCCTTGTTCACGAACCGATACCTGAATTCACTCCATGGAGTGAGGTGATGTGGCGGGCGGAGCTCAGTACGTGTAGAAGCCCTGCCCGCTCTTGCGGCCGATGTCACCCGCGTCCACCATCCGGCGCATGAGCTCCGGCGGCGCGAACTTCTCGTCCTGGGTCTCGGCGTAGATGTTGCCGGTGGCGTTGACGAGGATGTCGACGCCGGTGAGGTCGGTGGTGGCGAGCGGACCCATGGCGTGGCCGAAGCCCAGCCGGCAGGCGAGGTCGATGTCCTCGGCGGTGGCGACGCCCGACTCGTACAGCTTGGCGGCCTCGACGACGAGGGCGGAGATCAGGCGGGTGGTGACGAAGCCGGCGACGTCGCGGTTGACCACGATGCAGGTCTTGCCGACGGACTCGGCGAAGGAGCGGGCGGTGGCGAGGGCGGCGTCGCTCGTCTTGTGGCCGCGGACGAGCTCGACCAGCTGCATCATCGGGACCGGCGAGAAGAAGTGGACGCCGACGACGGCCTCGGGGCGCTCCGTCACCGCGGCGATCTTGGTGATCGGGATGGCGGAGGTGTTGGAGGCGAGGACCGCGCCGTCCTTGGCGATCTTGTCGAGGGCGCGGAAGATCTCGTGCTTGACCTCGATCTTCTCGAAGACGGCCTCGACGACGACGTCGGCGTCGGCGACGGCGTCGAGGTCGGTGGTGGCGGTGATGCGGCCGAGCGCGGCCTCCGCGTCGGCGGCGGCCAGCTTGCCCTTGGCGACGAACTTCTCGTACGAGGCCCTGATGCCGTCGGTACCGCGGGTCAGCGCCTCGTCGGTGACGTCCCGCAGGACGACGTCCCAGCCGGCCTGAGCGGAGACCTGGGCGATGCCGGCCCCCATGAGTCCGGCACCGATGACGGCGAGCTTACCGGCCACGAATTCCACCCCTTTAACACCTGTTCACTTCTGGCTCTCTCCGGCGGAGATTAGCGGGCCGGGGGCGCCGTGTGACCGTGAAGTAATGCGCGTCACGCTCTCTTTGACGGACGTCACACTCACGACAGGCGCGGCGGATGGCGGCGTCACTAGGCTGGGTCCATGGTCAATCTGACGCGCATCTACACCCGCACCGGCGACAAGGGCACGACGGCCCTGGGCGACATGAGCCGCACCGCCAAGACCGACCTCCGGATCGCGGCCTACGCGGACGCCAACGAGGCCAACGCGGTCATCGGCACCGCGCTCGCGCTGGGCGCTCTGGACGGGGAGGTCGCCGCGGTCCTCACCCGGGTGCAGAACGACCTCTTCGACGTGGGCGCCGACCTCGCCACCCCGGTGGTGGAGAACCCGGAGTACCCGCCGCTGCGGGTGGAGCAGGCGTACGTCGACAAGCTGGAGGCGGACTGCGACCGCTTCCTGGAGCAGCTGGAGAAGCTGCGCTCCTTCATCCTGCCCGGCGGCACGCCCGGCGCGGCCCTGCTGCACCAGGCGTGCACGGTGGTCCGGCGGGCCGAGCGCTCCACCTGGGCGGCCCTGGAGGCGCACGGCGAGACGATGAACCCGCTCGCGGCGACCTACCTCAACCGGCTGTCCGACCTCCTGTTCATCCTGGCCAGGGTGGCCAACAAGGAGGTCGGAGACGTGCTCTGGGTGCCGGGCGGCGAGCGCTAGGCCGCGTCCTCGGGATCGCGCCGGGGGGGCCGGGTGCCTTCCCCGGCGGACCCGGCGTCCCGGTGCGCGCCGCGCGCCGCGAGGCCGGGGGCGTGCTCCGGGTCCCGGGCGGCGGTCGCCTCGGACGCGTCGGAGGCGCCCTCGGGGGCCTTCTTGGGCCAGACCGCGTAGCTGAGGACGATCAGCCCGTGGATGCCGACGATCCGCCAGACGCCGCCGATCGTGGCCTCCAGCTTCGAGGTGTCGCCGGCGTCGCCGACGTACCACACGGCGGCGAGCAGCAGGGCGGCGGCGACGGCGGCGGCCACGACGGAGCCGAGCCAGATCTGCGCCTCGTGCCGGGCGCGGCCCATGCCGTAGCGGGGCGGCCTCACGGGCGGCGGGGCGCCGCCGAAGCGGTGGGCGGCGTGTCCGTCGAGCCACTTCACGGTGCGGTGGCCGTGGCCGACGGTGTAGCCGATGTAGATCGCGGCGAGGCCGTGGCGCCAGGCGGGCTCCGCGCCGCTCTTGAGGTCGATCGCGGTGACGACGAGGAGGAGCACCTCCAGGAGCGGCTCGCAGAGCAGCAGCCCCATGCCCAGTCTCGGCATCCGGAGCACGTAGCGGGCGGTGAGCCCGGCGGCCAGCAGGACCCAGAAGCCCACCTCGCAGACCACGATCATCGTGACGATCACAGCGGTTCCCCTTTCGCTTCCCCCGGCGGGACCCTCCCAGCCTCCCGCGCGGGCGCGGCCGGTTCGTCGTCGCCGGTGAGGAAACGCGCCTACATCGTTCGACGGAGGCGGGGGCGGTACCGGATCGGCCCGGACGTCGAGGCCGGTGGGCCGGAGGGCGTGTTGGATGGGGACGTGACCCTCCCCCGCCCGCACCGCCACGACCTGCTCATCGCCTTCGCCGGCTTCTCCGTCGGCGTGCTGCTGTGGTCGTACGGCCTGTACACCACCGGCGACCGGCTCTTCGACCAGCGCTGGGCGGCGCTGGTGCCGCTGACGGCGATGGCCGCGGCGGAGGCGCTGCGCCGGGTGGCGCCGCAGACGGCCCTGGTCGTGGGCACGCTGGCGATCGTGGGCGACCAGTTCACCCACGGGAACCTGGCCACCGTGCTGATGTTCACGGACGTCGTCTACGCGGCGGTCGTCTACGGCACCCCGGCCCAGGCCCGCCGGATCCCCTACACGACCGCGCTGGTCACCGTCGGCACCACGGTGGCCTTCCTGGTCTGGTGGCAGAACGCCATCGCGCTGCTCGTCGGCGTCATCACCGGCATGATCTCCTTCCTCCCCGCCATCACCGGTTCGATCGTGCGCAACCACCGGGAGGCGGCGGAGTCCGCGCGGCTGCGCGCCGAACAGATCGCGCTGCTCGCCGAGATGGACCGGGCGCAGGCGGTGGCGGCGGAGCGGGCGCGGATGGCGCGGGAGCTGCACGACGTGGTGGCCAACCACCTGTCCGCGATCGCGATCCACTCGACGGCGGCGCTCTCCCTCGACGACCCCGGCACCACCCGGCAGGCGCTCACGGTGATCCGGGAGAACAGCGTGGCGGGGCTCGGGGAGATGCGGCGGCTGATCGGGCTGCTGCGGGAGAGCGGGGCGGAGACCGAGCCGGCCGCGACGGCGACCCTGGCGGGGCTGGACGCGCTGGTGGACCAGGCGCGGACGAACGGTGCGGGGAGCGGGCTGCGCTTCGTCCTGGAGGACGCCCGGCGGGACGGCCCCGGGCTGCCGGCTCCGGTGGAGCTGGCCGCGTACCGGATCGTGCAGGAGTCGCTGACGAACGCGCTCAAGCACGCGGCGCCGGGCGAGGTGCGGGTGGTGCTGGCGCGCGAGGGCGGGGCGCTGCGGGTGACGGTGACGAGCCCGTTCGGGCAGCGGCCGGGGCCGCGGGCGCCGGGATCGGGGGCGGGGCTCGTGGGGATGCGGGAGCGGGTGGCGCTGCTCGACGGGTCCCTGGAGGCCGGTCCGGTGGCGGCCGGCGGGGGCGCCGAGGTGTGGCGGGTGCGGGCGGAGCTGCCCGTGGGAGCGAGCGAGGAGGAGCGGGCATGACGGTGCGGGTGGTGGTGGCCGAGGACCAGAGCGCGGTGCGGGCCGGGCTGGTGCTGATCCTGGGCAGTGCGCCGGACATCGAGGTGGTGGGCGAGGCCGAGGACGGGGAGCGGGCGGTGGAGCTGGCCCGGGAGCTGCGGCCGGACCTGGTGCTGATGGACGTGCAGATGCCCCGGATGGACGGGGTGACGGCGACCGGGCTCGTGGTGGCGGAGGGGCTGGCGGACGTGCTCGTGCTGACCACCTTCGATCTGGACGAGTACGTCTTCGGGGCGCTCCGGGCGGGGGCGTCGGGCTTCCTGCTGAAGAACGCCGAGGCGCGGGAGCTGATCGAGGCGGTGCGGACGGTGGCCCGGGGCGAGGGGCTGATCGCGCCGGCCGTCACCCGCCGGCTGATCGCGGAGTTCGCCTCCCCGTCCCCTCCGGTACGCAGGGATCCCGCGGTCCTCGACGCGCTGACGCCGCGGGAACGGGAGGTGCTGTCGGCGCTGGGGGCCGGGCTGTCCAACGCGGAGGTCGCGGTGCGCCTGGACATGGCGGAGGCGACGGTGAAGACGCACGTCAGCAAGGTGCTGGGGAAGCTCGGTCTGCGCAGTCGGGTCCAAGCGGCAGTACTCGCAAAGGAGTTGGGACTTCACTAACTGCTACCGACGTTGGTCTGGACCTCTTGACGATTGGTCCAGACCTTCCTACGCTCGCGGGGCGCGCGCAACTCTCTCGGACCACCCCCACCCAGAACGTCCGCAACTTGAGGAGCACCGTTGAGCACTCAAGCACCGACGCGCCGAAGAGGTTTCCGGGCACGGGCCGCCGCTGCCCTGACCGCCCTGGCCCTCCCGCTCGCCGCCATGGTCGGTCTCGCCTCCCCCGCGGAAGCCGCCACCTCGGCGACCGCGACCTACACCAAGACCCAGGACTGGGGCTCCGGCTTCGGGGCCAGCTGGACCATCAAGAACACCGGCACCACCACCATCAGCGCCTGGACCCTCGAGTGGGACTACCCCACCGGGACCCGGGTCACCTCCGCGTGGGACGCCACCGTCACCAGCAGCGGCAACCACTGGACCGCCAAGAACGTCGGCTGGAACGGCACCCTCGCCCCCGGCGCCTCCGTCTCCTTCGGCTACAACGGCGCCGGATCCGGCGCCCCCACCGGGTGCAAGATCAACGGCGCCTCCTGCGACGGCTCCACGCCGCCCGGAGACAACCCGCCCTCCGCCCCCGGCACCCCGATCGCCTCGGACATCACCAACACCTCGGTGAAGCTCACGTGGGGCGCGGCCCAGGACGACGTCGCCGTCAAGAACTACGACGTGCTGCGCGACGGTACCAAGGTCACCACCACCACCGCCCTGACCTACACCGACCAGGGCCTCACCGCCGGCACCGACTACACCTACACCGTGGTCGCCCGCGACAGCATCGACCAGACCGGCCCCGCCGCCGGCCCGACGCCGGTCCGCACCACCGGCGGCGACACCCCGCCGCCGCCGAAGGCCGTCAAGCTGGGCTACTTCACCAACTGGGGCGTCTACGGGCGCAACTACCACGTGAAGAACATCGTGACCTCGGGCTCCGCGTCCAAGATCACGCACATCAACTACGCCTTCGGCAACGTCCAGGGCGGCAAGTGCACCATCGGCGACGCCTACGCCGACTACGACAAGGCCTACACCGCCGACCAGTCCGTCGACGGCGTCGCCGACACCTGGGACCAGCCGCTGCGCGGCAACTTCAACCAGCTCCGCAAGCTGAAGAAGGCCTACCCGAACATCAAGGTCCTCTGGTCCTTCGGCGGCTGGACCTGGTCCGGCGGCTTCGGCCAGGCCGTCCAGAACCCCGCCGCCTTCGCGCAGTCCTGCTACGACCTGGTCGAGGACCCGCGCTGGGCCGACGTCTTCGACGGCATCGACCTGGACTGGGAGTACCCGAACGCCTGCGGTCTCACCTGTGACACCAGCGGCGCCGCGTCCTTCAAGAACATGATGCAGGCCATGCGCGCCAAGTTCGGCGCCAACAACCTGGTCACCGCGGCCGTCACGGCCGACGCCTCCACCGGCGGCAAGATCGACGCCGCCGACTACGCGGGCGCCGCGCCGTACTACGACTGGCTCAACGTGATGACGTACGACTTCTTCGGCGCCTGGGCGGCGAAGGGCCCGACGGCCCCGCACTCCCCGCTGACGGCGTACCCCGGCATCCCGCAGGCGGGCTTCAACTCCGCCGAGGCGATCGCCAAGTTCAAGGCCAAGGGCGTCCCGGCCAACAAGCTGCTGCTCGGCATCGGCTTCTACGGCCGCGGCTGGACCGGCGTCACCCAGTCCGCCCCCGGCGGCACGGCGACCGGCCCGGCGACCGGCACCTACGAGCAGGGCATCGAGGACTACAAGGTCCTCAAGGCCACCTGCCCGGCCAACGGCACCATCGCCGGCACCGCCTACGCGCACTGCGGCACCAACTGGTGGAGCTACGACACCCCCGCCACCGTCAACTCCAAGATGAGCTGGGCCAAGAACCAGGGCCTCGGCGGAGCCTTCTTCTGGGAGTTCAGCGGTGACACCACCAACGGCGAGCTGGTCTCCGCGATCAACGGCGGCCTGAGCTAGCGCCCCCGGCACGACGGAGCGGGGGACGGTGCAGCACACCGTCCCCCGCTCTCGTACGTACGCGAAGACTCGGGCCGCGTTCACCCTCCCCCGGACTCCGCCCGGGGGGGGACCCCCATCCCACAGGGGCCGATCAGGCCACGTTCACCCGTTGGCCGGGAGGTGCCGCCTCCAGCCAGGCCATGAAGCCGGTCCGGGCGTCCTCGCTCATCGCGAGCTCCAGGCGGACGCCGTTGTACATGCAGGGCTGGATCACCGAGTCCGACAGGAGCGCCAGCTCCTCCTCGCCCTCCGGCATCCGGCGCTCCAGGGCCACGATGGCCGAGCGCTCCAGGAAACGGCGCGGGCGGGGCGCGTACGAGAAGACCCGGAACCAGGCGATCTCGTCACCGCTGTACCGGGCCACTCCGTACACCCAGCCCTTGCCGGACAGGTCCGGTTCCTCCGGGACGTCCCAGCGCAGCGAACAGTCGAAGGTGCCGCCGGCCCGCTGGATCAGCCTGCGGCGCAAGCCGAAGACGAAGAGTCCGATCACCACCAGTGCGACGACCAGGCCGCACACGAACAGCGCGAGGAACATCTCCACCGACCTCCTCGCTGCGTCCCGTGACCGGCGCCGCCGGCCGAACCGAATACAACCTGCATCTGCATCGCCTCAGCCGCGGCACGGTCCGGAACATTCCGGATCGTGCCGCGGCTGAGGGCACTACTCTTCGGTCGCGGGTCCGCTAGCGGACCGCTACCGCGCGCAACCGGACCTCGGCGCGCCGCTCGGCGGCGGCGTCCTCGCCCGACTTCGCACGCTCCAGCGCGCGCTCGGCGCGCTGGGCGTCGATCTCGTCCGCCAGCTCGGCGATCTCCGCCAGCAGCGACAGCTTGTCGTCGGCGAAGGAGATGAAACCGCCGTGGACGGCGGCCACGACCGTGTCGCCCTCGCTCGTGCGGATGGTCACCGGGCCCGACTCCAGCACACCGAGCAGCGGCTGGTGACCGGGCATGACGCCGATGTCGCCGGAGGTGGTACGCGCGATGACCAGGGTGGCCTCGCCGGACCAGACACTCCGGTCCGCGGCGACCAGCTCGACGTGCAGCTCAGCAGCCAAGGGTGGCTCCTCGGGTCACCACCCGGCGGTGCTGCCGGGTGTTGGGATCAATTCTAAGGGGCGTGGAGAGGAGGGCGGGAACGGCTCCCGCCCCCCTCGGGTGAGCACGGGGCTCAGGAGACGCCGAGCTCCTTGGCGTTCTTCTTGAGGTCCTCGAGACCACCACACATGAAGAAGGCCTGCTCCGGGAAGTGGTCGAACTCTCCGTCGCAGATCGCGTTGAACGCGGCGATCGACTCGTCGAGCGGGACGTCCGAACCGTCCACACCGGTGAACTGCTTGGCGGCGTGGGTGTTCTGCGACAGGAAGCGCTCGACACGACGCGCACGGTGCACGACGAGCTTGTCCTCCTCGCTGAGCTCGTCGATACCGAGGATCGCGATGATGTCCTGGAGGTCCTTGTACTTCTGCAGGATGCCCTTGACGCGCATGGCGGCGTCGTAGTGGTCCTGCGCGATGTAGCGCGGGTCCAGGATCCGGGACGTGGAGTCCAGCGGGTCCACGGCCGGGTAGATGCCCTTCTCGGAGATCGGACGGGAGAGAACCGTCGTCGCGTCGAGGTGGGCGAAGGTGGTCGCCGGCGCCGGGTCGGTGAGGTCGTCGGCGGGGACGTAGATCGCCTGCATCGAGGTGATCGAGTGACCACGGGTCGAGGTGATGCGCTCCTGGAGGAGACCCATCTCGTCGGCCAGGTTCGGCTGGTAGCCCACCGCGGAGGGCATACGGCCGAGCAGGGTCGACACCTCGGAACCGGCCTGGGTGAAGCGGAAGATGTTGTCGATGAAGAACAGCACGTCCTGCTTCTGCACATCGCGGAAGTACTCCGCCATGGTCAGACCGGCGAGGGCCACGCGGAGACGGGTGCCCGGGGGCTCGTCCATCTGGCCGAAGACCAGCGCGGTCTTGTCCAGAACGCCGGACTCTTCCATTTCCGCGATGAGGTCGTTGCCCTCACGGGTGCGCTCGCCGACGCCGGCGAAGACGGAAACGCCCTCGTGCAGCTTGGCCACACGCATGATCATTTCCTGGATCAGAACGGTCTTGCCGACACCGGCGCCACCGAACAGACCGATCTTTCCACCCTTGACGTACGGGGTGAGAAGGTCGACGACCTTCAGGCCGGTCTCGAACATCTCGGTCTTCGACTCGAGGTCCGCGAACGCCGGGGCCTTGCGGTGGATGGACCAGCGCTCGCCGACCTCCGACTCCGCCTCGGGCTCGTTCAGGATCTGGCCCAGCGTGTTGAACACGCGACCCTTGGTGACGTCGCCGACGGGCACCGTGATGCCGTCGCCGGTGTCGACCACGGGGGCCTGGCGGACCAGGCCGTCGGTGGGCTGCATCGAGATGGTGCGGACGACGCCGTCACCCAGGTGCTGCGCGACCTCGAGGGTCAGCGTCTTGAGCGCGCCCTCCTCGGCCGGGTCGGCGACCTGGACGTGCAGGGCGTTGTAGATCTCCGGCATCGCGTCGACGGGGAACTCCACGTCGACGACCGGGCCGATGACCCGGGCGACGCGGCCCGTGGCGGCGGCCGTCTCAACAGTGGTCGTCATTACTTGTCACTCCCCGCGGTCGCGTCGGCCAGGGCTGCGGTGCCACCGACGATCTCGCTGATTTCCTGGGTGATTTCGGCCTGGCGGGCCGCGTTGGCAAGTCGGGAGAGGTTGTTGATCAAGTCTCCCGCGTTGTCGGTCGCCGACTTCATCGCGCGCCGCGTCGCGGCGTGCTTCGACGCCGACGACTGGAGCAGCGCGTTGTAGATGCGGCTCTCGACGTAGCGCGGCAGGAGGGCGTCCAGGACGTCCTCCGCCGACGGCTCGAAGTCGTACAGCGGGCGGAGCGTGTCCGACTCGCCGGCCTCCTTCGCCACCTCGTCGAGGCTGAGGGGCAGCAGCCGGGCCTCGACCGCCGTCTGCGTCATCATCGAGACGAACTCGGTGTAGACGATGTGGAGCTCGTCCACGCCGCCCTCGGCCGTGGCCTTCTCGATCGCCTCGATCAGCGGCTCGCCGACCTTCTTGGCGTCCGCGTACGACGGCTCGTCCGTGAAGCCGGCCCACGTGCCGGCCAGCTTGCGCTCACGGAAGTTGAAGTGCGCGATGCCACGGCGGCCGACGACGTACACGTCGGCCTCCTTGCCCTCGCCCTCAAGCCGCTTGATGAGCTGCTCCGCCGCCTTGATGGCGTTGGAGTTGAAGGCGCCGGCCAGACCGCGGTCGCTCGAGAGGAGCAGGACCGCGGCGCGGGTCGGGTTCTCGGCCTCGGTGGTCAGCGGGTGCTTGTCGTTGGCGCCCGTGGCCACCGCGGTCACCGCGCGGGTGAGCTCGGTGGCGTACGGGGTCGACGCCTGCACCTTGCGCTGAGCCTTGACCACGCGCGAGGCGGCGATCATCTCCATCGCCTTGGTGATCTTCTTCGTCGCGGTGACGGATTTGATGCGACGCTTGTAGACCCGGAGCTGCGCTCCCATGAGTCAGGTCCCTTCCGTCGTCACTTCGAGACGTTGACGGCGGCAGGGGCGTCCTCGCCGAGCAGCTTGCCGTCAGAGGTCTCGAACTGCTTCTTGAACTCCGCGATGGCGTCGGCGACGGACGTCAGGGTGTCGTCCGACATCTTCTTGCCCTCACGGATGGAGGTCATGAGACCCGAGTGGTTCTGGCGGAGGTACGCCAGGAGCTCGGCCTCGAAGCGACGGATGTCGGCGACCGGAACGTCGTCCATCTTGCCGGTGGTGCCGGCCCAGACCGAGACGACCTGGTTCTCCGTGGGCATCGGCTGGTACTGAGCCTGCTTGAGCAGCTCGACCATCCGCTGACCGCGCTCCAGCTGCGCCTTCGAGGCCGCGTCCAGGTCGGAACCGAAGGCCGCGAAGGCCTCCAGCTCACGGAACTGGGCGAGGTCCACGCGGAGGCGACCGGCGATCTGCTTCATGGCCGGGTGCTGGGCGGAGCCACCGACGCGGGAGACCGAGATACCGACGTTCAGGGCCGGGCGCTGGCCGGCGTTGAACAGGTCGGACTCCAGGAAGCACTGGCCGTCGGTGATGGAGATGACGTTGGTCGGGATGAACGCCGAGACGTCGTTCGCCTTGGTCTCGACGATCGGCAGACCGGTCATCGAGCCGGCACCCAGGTCGTCCGAGAGCTTGGCGCAGCGCTCGAGCAGACGGGAGTGCAGGTAGAAGACGTCGCCCGGGTAGGCCTCGCGGCCCGGCGGACGGCGCAGCAGCAGCGACACGGCGCGGTAGGCGTCGGCCTGCTTCGACAGGTCGTCGAAGATGATCAGGACGTGCTTGCCGTCGTACATCCAGTGCTGGCCGATGGCCGAGCCGGTGTACGGGGCGAGGTACTTGAAGCCGGCCGGGTCGGACGCGGGGGCGGCGACGATCGTCGTGTACTCGAGCGCGCCGGCCTCCTCCAGGGCGCCGCGCACGGACGCGATGGTGGAGCCCTTCTGGCCGATGGCGACGTAGATGCAGCGGACCTGCTTGTTCACGTCGCCCGAGCGCCAGTTGTCGCGCTGGTTGATGATCGTGTCGACGGCCAGGGCGGTCTTGCCCGTCTGGCGGTCGCCGATGATCAGCTGGCGCTGGCCGCGGCCGACCGGGGTCATGGCGTCGACGGCCTTGTAGCCGGTCTCCATCGGCTCGTGCACCGACTTACGGGCCATGACGCCCGGGGCCTGCAGCTCGAGGGCGCGGCGGCCCTCGGTCGCGATCTCGCCGAGACCGTCGATCGGGTTGCCGAGCGGGTCGACGACGCGACCCAGGTATCCCTCACCGACGCCGACGGAGAGGACCTCGCCGGTGCGCTGCACCGACTGCCCCTCCTCGATGCCGCTGAACTCGCCGAGAACGATCGCACCGATCTCGCGCTCTTCGAGGTTCAGCGCGAGACCGAGGGTGCCGTCCTCGAACTTCAGCAGCTCGTTCGCCATGGCCGAGGGAAGACCCTCGACCTTCGCGATGCCGTCGCCGGCCAGGCTGACCGTGCCGACCTCCTCGCGCGAGGCCGCGTCCGGCTGGTACGACTGGACGAAGGTCTCCAGTGCGTCCCGGATCTCCTCCGGCCGGATCGTGAGCTCCGCCATCTGGGTTCCCTGCTCTCCTTGTTGGGCCCGAAGTTTCTTAAGGGGTCTGGGGGCCGACCCCCAGGAATCTTCTGCAATCTCTGCACGGCCCAACCGGGCCGCTGTGATGCGTGTTGTGTTGCCGGCGGCTGCTGCCGTCAGCCGGCCAGCCGCCGCTTGGCCTCGTCGAGGCGCTCGGCGACCGTGCCGTCGATGACCTCGTCGCCGACCCGCACCGTGATCCCGCCGAGGACCGCGGGGTCCACGTCCAGGTTCAGGTGCATCGCACGGCCGTACAGCTTCGCCAGCGCGGCGCCGAGGCGCTGCTTCTGCTGGTCGGTGAGCGGCACTGCCGAGGTGACGACCGCGACCATCCGGTCCCGGCGCGCCGCGGCGAGCTTGGACAGGGACTCGAGTCCCGCTTCCAGGCTACGTCCCCGGGGCTGGGTCACCAGACGGACGACCAGGCGCTCGGTGGTGGTGTGGGCCTTTCCGCCGAGCAGGCTGCGGAGCAGCTCGCCCTTGGCGGCGGCCTTGGCGGACTTGTCCGTCAGCGCGGAGCGGAGCTCGGTGCTGGAGGACACGATCCGGCCGAACCGGAAAAGCTCGTCCTCGACGCCGTCGAGGGCGCCCGCCTTCTGGGCCGCGGTGAGGTCGGCGGTGTTCGCCAGCTCCTCGACCGAGTCGACCAGGTCGCGCGAGCGCGACCAGCGGGAGCGGACCATGCCCGAGACCAGATCGACGGTCTCCCCGCCCACCTGGCCGGTCAGGAGTCGCTGCGCGAGCTCGGCCTTGGCCTCACCCGACTGCGCGGGGTCGGTCAGAACCCGGCGCAGCGACACCTCGCGGTCCAGCAGGACGGTGACTGCGGCCAGCTCGTCCGCCAGCTTCGTCGCGTCGACCGAGGTGTTGTCGGTCAGTGCGTCGAGGGACTCGCGGGCGGCAGCCAGTGCCTCACGGCTCGCTCCGTTCATCGGACGGCCTCAGCCTTCTCCTCGAGCTCATCGAGGAAGCGGTCGATCGTGCGGCTCTGGCGGGCGGCGTCCTCGAGGGACTCGCCGACCAGCTTGCCGGCCAGGTCGGTGGCGAGCTTGCCGACGTCCTGGCGCAGCGAGGCGGCCGCGGCCTTGCGGTCGGCCTCGATCTGCGAGTGACCGGCGGCGATGATCTCCTCGCGCTGACGCTGACCCTCCGCCTTCATCTCCTGGATGATCGCGGTGCCCTGCTCCGTCGCCTCCTGGCGGAGACGCGCGGCCTCGTGGCGGGCCTCGGCAAGCTGTGCCTTGTACTGCTCCAGCACACTCTTAGCCTCGATCTGGGCCGACTCGGCCTTCTCGATGCCACCCTCGATGGCCTCGCGGCGCTCGACCAGAACCTTGTTGATGTTCGGGAGGAGCTTCTTGGCGAGGAAGCCGAAGACGATGACGAAGGCGATCAGGCCGATGACGAGCTCGTCAAGATGCGGGAGGAGGGGGGGCTGGGGCTCCCCCTCGGCCGCAAGAAGCAGAGCGTTCACATCAGTGCCTTCCGTGAAAATGTGGCTGTCGTCGAGAAGCAGGCTTAGTAGACGAAGCCCATGACGATGCCGATGAGGGCGAGCGCCTCACAGAAGGCGAAACCCATGATCTGGTTGGTACGGATCAGGCCGGCCGCCTCGGGCTGGCGGGCGAGGGCCTGGGTGCCGTTACCGAAGATGATGCCGACGCCGACGCCGGGGCCGATCGCGGCGAGGCCGTAACCGATGGCGGCGACGTTGCCTTCGACAGCAGCAAGGGTCTGGAGAGCGGACATGCCGGTTCTTCCTTCTCTTTCAAGGACCCGGTGGGGGTTGGCCACCGGAGACTGCGGGGTGGGTGGTGGAGCTGGTCCGTGGCAGGGGGCTCAGTGGTGCTCGGAGAGCGCGCCCTGGACGTAGCTGCAGGCCAGGAGGACGAAGACGTACGCCTGGACGGCCTGGATGAAGAGCTCGAAGGCGGTCATCACGAGGACCATCACGAAGGACGTGGCCGCGTAGACGACACCGATGCCGTTGAGCAGGTACCAGGAGGCCAGCGAGAACATCACGATCAGCAGGTGACCGGCGAACATGTTCGCGAACAGTCGGACCGCGTGCGTGAAGGGCCGGATGATCAGGTTCGAGAAGAACTCGAGGACGACGACCAGCGGCAGGATCGGGCCGAGGGACTTGTCCCAGCCGACGATGTTCTTCCATCCGCCGACGAAGCCGTGCTTCTTGAAGGTCAGCGACACCCAGAGCACGTACACGATCAGCGCGAGGGCCGCCGGGAAGGCGATCAGCGAGGTGACCGGGAACTGGGCCAGCGGGATGATCGACCAGAGGTTCATCATCCAGACGAGGAAGAACATCGACACCATGAAGGGGACGTACTTCTCGCCGTCCTTCTTGCCGATGATCTCGTAGACGATGCCGCGGCGCACGAAGTCGTAACCGGCCTCGCCGACCATCTGCATCTTGCCCGGAACCAGCTGGGGCTTGCGGAAGGCCGCCCAGAAGAAACCGACCACCACGATGGAGCTGAGAACCGCGAGCAGCATGGGCTTGGTCAGCTCGAAGCTGCCCCACGTCGCGATCGGCTCGTAGATGAACGTGTGCAGGCCCGGAGCCGGGAAGCCGCATCCGGTGAAGATGTGGCAATCCGGGTCGAAGGCAAGCGTCTGGTCAGCACTCACCGCGGGCTCCTTCAGCGTGGCGCATAGGTACGGCAACCTCGTTGTGTCGGCGCGGCGCACAGCCGCGGGTCGGCACTGGACTGGTCTTACGGATAAGGGGGCGGCGGTTCGGCATCGAGCCTCGCGCTGGGACAGGCGCCGCTTCGGATGCCCGCGCCCGCAATGCCGCAGTTGGCACCGGACGATAGCAGGAAGCCGAACGCGCCTTTATCCCGGCCCTACCCTTCACGACTTCGAACCCGTTTTCTCGGGCTCGACGTACGCGATCTTGGCCTTCATGTAGGCACGGGCCTGGGCCGCGACCCACACCACGGTCGCCGCGAGCAGCGTGAAGGCGAAGGCCTTGAAGTCGAACACCGTGGTGCCCTTCAGCAAGGCCAGGAACACGAAGAGAACCAGCAGCTGGGTCGTGTAGAGCAAGAGCCCCATGGCCTGGAACAGCTGCGGAAGTTTCTTTGCCGTCCGCTGGAGCACCAGCATCCCGATGCCCATGAAGAGGAGCACGACCAGGGTGCCGAGCACGGCGCCGATCGCCCCCTTCCCGCCGGCGACGACTCCGCTGATCACCGTGGCGATGGCGCCGACGGCTGCAGTGGGTACGACGGCCGAGAGAAGAAGGCGTGCGTCGGTGGAAGGCATGGCGGTGTCTCCGCTTGCTGGAGGGGGCGATGGTGTCGTCAGGGACGAGCGTAAGCCCGGTCCGAGGTGGGTCTCGGGGCCAACAGACCGTCGCACTACGGTCTTTCGGCACTGGCGCCGGGTCTCGTGAACCGTATCACAAACTATTTGAATAGGTCTTTACTCAGGGGGTGTGCCAACTGTCACACATGAGGGTTACAACGCGCGGTTGTGCGCGACAGCGGGGCGCCTTGTCTGGTATTGGGCTCCGCTGAGGCATTTCACGACCGTCCTCGACGGACCGTCAACCGCGCGTGCCGGCCTTCCTCCGGTCGGAGAAGCGCGAGCGGTGACCGATGGCCGTCGAGCCGTGCAGACCGGCCGGCACCGGCACCCGCTCCCCCTCGTCCGCCACCGCGGCGTGCTCCGGCTCCGGCTCCGGCACGGAGGCCGCTCCGCGGCGCCGGTAGCGCGGCGGGACGACGGCCTCGGCCCAGCGGGGCGCCCGCGGCGAGAAGCGCGGCAGCAGGAGCAGGACGAGCCCGAGGGCGCTCAGCGCCGTGACGGCCAGCACGATCCACATCGACGTCGAGTGGACCGAGTACGCGAGCGTGCCGAAGGCGATCAGCGCCGACCAGAAGTACATGATCAGCACCGCCCGGCTGTGCGAGTGGCCGATCTCCAGGAGCCGGTGGTGCAGGTGGCCGCGGTCGGCGGCGAAGGGCGACTGGCCCTTCCAGGTGCGCCGCACGATCGCCAGGACCAGGTCGGTCATCGGGATCGCGATGATGGTCAGCGGCAGGATCAGCGGGATGAAGACCGGCAGGGCCGCGTGGGTCGCCTCACGGGTCGAGCCCTCGAAGATCTTCAGGGTGTCGGGGTCGACCTGACCGGTGATGGAGATGGCGGACGCCGCCAGGATCAGGCCGATCAGCATCGAGCCGGAGTCGCCCATGAAGATCCGCGCGGGGTGCATGTTGTGCGGCAGGAAGCCCAGGCACATGCCCATGAGGATCGCGGCGAAGAGGGTCGCGGGGGCCGCCGCCTCGATCGTGTAGCCGTACCAGAGCCGGTACGCGTACAGGAAGAAGGCGCCGGTGGCGATGCAGACCATGCCCGCGGCGAGGCCGTCGAGGCCGTCGACGAAGTTGACCGCGTTGATCGTCAGGACGACCAGGGCGACCGTGAGCAGGGTGCCCTGCCACTGGGTCAGCGCGACCGTGCCGACGCCGGGGATCGGCAGCCAGAGGATCGTCAGACCCTGCGCCACCATCACGCCCGCCGAGATCATCTGGGCGCCCAGCTTGATCAGCGCGTCCAGCTCGAACTTGTCGTCCAGGACGCCGATCAGCCAGATCAGCGCGGCGCCGGAGAGCAGTGCCCGCGGCTCGTTCGACTGGTCGAAGACGCTGTTGAGGTTCTGGAGGTGGTCGGCGACGAGCAGCCCCGCGCACAGCCCGAAGAACATGGCGATGCCACCGAGCCGCGGAGTCGGTTCTCGGTGCACGTCGCGCGCGCGGATCTCGGGCATCGCGCCGGTCGCGATGGCGAACTTCCGCACCGGACCGGTCAGCAGATAGGTCACCGCGGCCGTGACACAGAGCGTCAGCAGGTAATCACGCACGGGCTGTCCCCACAGGAATCGCTGGCCATCTCAGCCCCACACCCTAGCCGGGCCGTCACCGTGGTTGGAGACACCAGGGGTCCCGGAACGGTTCCGGTCGCCCCGCGACCGCCTTCCGTTCACCGTCCATACGGGGGAAAACTCCTGGTCAGCTCCTGTACCTCGGCCCGTACCCGAGCCGTCTCCTCCGGTTCTCCGCGCAGCGCCGCGGTGAACAGCGCGGCGATCGTGGCCATCTCCGGGGCACCCATCCCCTGGGTGGTGACCGCCGCGGTGCCGAGCCGGAGCCCCCGCCCGTCCCCGTGGGGGAGGGCGCAGGTGTCCAGGACCAGCCCGGCGGCGGAGAGGCGGGCGCGCGCGGTGCGCCCGTCGACGCCCAGCGGCGAGGGGTCGGCGGTGATCAGGTGGGTGTCGGTGCCGCCGGTGGTGAGGGCGAGGCCCTCGGCGGAGAGCGCGGCCGCGAGCACCCGCGCGTGTTCCACCACACGATGGGCGTACGCGGTGAAGACCGGGGTGGACGCCTCCCCCAGGGCGACCGCCTTCGCGGCGATGGTGTGCATCTGGGCGCCGCCCTGCGTGAAGGGGAAGACCGCCCGGTCCACCCGCTCGGCCAGCTCCGCCGTGCACAGCACCATCCCGCCGCGCGGGCCGCGCAGCACCTTGTGGGTGGTGGCGCAGACGACGTCGGCGTACGGGACCGGGTTCGGCGCCGCTCCCCCGGCGACCAGCCCGATGGGGTGGGCGGCGTCGGCGATCAGATAGGCGCCCACCTCGTCCGCGACGGCCCGGAAGAGGGCGTAGTCGGGATGGCGGGGGTAGGAGATCGAGCCGCAGACGATCGCCTTCGGGCGGTGGTGGCGGGCGAGCGCGGCGAGCTGCTCGTAGTCGATCAGCCCGGTCTCGGCGTCGACGCCGTAGGGGACGAAGTCGAACCAGCGGCCGGAGAAGTTGGCCGGGGAACCGTGGGTGAGGTGCCCGCCGTGGCCGAGGCCCATCGCGAGGACCGTGTCACCGGGCCTGAGAAGGGCCGCGTACGCCGCCAGGACGGCCGAGGAGCCCGAGTGCGGCTGCAGGTTCGCATGATCGGCTCCGAAGAGCGCGGTGGCCCGTTCGACGGCGATCCGCTCCGCCGCGTCGGCGTACTCGCAGCCGCCGTGGTGCCGGGCGCCCGGATACCCCTCGGCGTACTTGTTGGCGAGCGGCGAGCCGAGCGTCGCGAGCACCGCCGGCGAGGTGAAGTTCTCGGCCGCGATCAGCTGGAGCGTCTCGGCCTGCCGGCGGGCCTCCCCGAGCAGCACGTCGGCGATCTCCGGATCCTGCCGCCGCAGGACGTCGAGGACCTCTTCGGGGGGCGCGCTGACCGACATGGCTGACTCCGTGCCTGGAGGGACGTAGCACCAATGTAGGCGCGGCCGTCCCCGCGCGCCCCCGGAGTCCGCGCCGCGCCCGGCGGCCCGTCAGCGCGGTGTCGAGACGCCCGTCAGGGCCGTGACGACCGGGTCCAGCGCTTCCTGGATCTCGTCGCCGATGGAGCGGAAGACGGTGATGGGGGCGCCGTAGGGGTCGTTGACCTCGTCCGCCTCGGCGGAGGGGGCCAGGAGCCACCCGCGGAGGGCGGCGGCCGCGCGGACCAGGGCGCGTGCGCGCTCGACGACGCCGTCGCGCGGGTCCGGGAGGGTGGCGGGGTCGATGGCGCGGACCAGCCGGGTGAACTCCTTCAGGGTGAAGGTGCGCAGGCCGGCCGAGTGACCCATCGAGATGACCTGCGCGCGGTGGTCGCGGGTCGCGGTGAGGACGAGGTCGGCGCGGATGACGTGCTCGTCGAGGAGCTCGCGCCCGACGAAGCCGCTGTGGTCGGCGCCGAAGTCGGCGAGGACCAGTTCCGCGTTGGTCTCCATGGGGGCGCCCTCGTGCCCCCAGGTGCCGGCGCTCTCCACGATGAGGCCCCGGCCGAGCCCGTCGTCGAGCCGCTGGCCCAGGGCATGGCGGGTCAGCCGCTCGGTGATGGGCGAGCGGCAGACGTTGCCGGTGCTGACGTGGAGGATGCGGAAGGTGCCGATGTGCTCGTACCCCGCTATGCCACGCCCCTCAGGGGCGGTCAACTGGCCACCTCGAGGTCGGGTACGACCTTGCGGAGGTCCTCCGGCGACAGCGCGCCCTCGCGCAGCAGCACCGGGACCTTGCCCGTGACGTCGACGATGGAGGAGGGGACGATGCCGGGCGTCGGACCGCCGTCGAGGTAGACGGAGACGGAGTCGCCGAGCATCTGCTGGGCGGCGTCGCAGTCCTCCGGCGCGGGGTGCCCGATGAGGTTGGCCGAGGAGACGGCCATCGGGCCGACCTCGGTGAGCAGCTCGATGGCGACCGGGTGCAGCGGCATGCGGATGGCGACGGTGCCGCGGGTGTCGCCGAGGTCCCACTGGAGGGACGGCTGGTGGCGGGCGACCAGGGTGAGCGGGCCGGGCCAGAAGGCGTCGACGAGCTCCCACGCGTGCTCGGAGAAGTCGGTGACGAGTCCGTGCAGGGTGTTCGGGGAGCCGATGAGGACGGGCGTGGGCATGGTGCGCCCCCGGCCCTTGGCGGTGAGCAGGTCCGCGACGGCCTCGCCGGAGAAGGCGTCCGCGCCGAGCCCGTACACGGTGTCGGTGGGGAGCACGACGAGCTCGCCGCGGCGGACGGCCGACGCGGCTTCGCGCAGACCGGTCGCGCGGTCGGTCGACTCGTTGCAGTCGTATCGGCGTGCCATCAGTCGCGCTCCTCCTCGGTGGTGGTGCGGTGCCGGCTCATGGCATCGCCTTGCGGGCGGTCGCGAAGCGCGGCCGGTTGTTCAGGTCGGGGTGGTCGGCGGCGTCCGCCCAGCCGGCCTCCTCGTTGAAGATCCACGGCACCTGGCCGCCCTGGGTGTCGGCGTGCTCGATCACGACGAGGCCGCCCGGGCGCAGCAGCCGGTGCGCGGTGCGCTCGATGCCGCGGATGGTGTCGAGGCCGTCCTCGCCGGAGAAGAGCGCCATCTCGGGGTCGTGGTCGCGGGCCTCCGGGGCGACGTACTCCCACTCGGTGAGGGGGATGTACGGCGGGTTGGAGATGACCAGGTCGACCTGGCCGTTGAGCTCGGGGAGCGCGGTGAGGGCGTCGCCCTGGTGGACGGTGACGCGGGAGCCCTCGGCGTTCTTCCGGGTCCAGACGAGGGCGTCGTCGGAGAGCTCGACGGCGTGCACGCGCGAGCGCGGCACCTCCTGCGCCATGGCGAGGGCGATGGCGCCGGAGCCGGTGCAGAGGTCCACGATGAGCGGCTCGACGACGTCCATCGCGCGGACGGCGTCTATGGCCCAGCCGACCACGGACTCGGTCTCCGGCCGGGGCACGAAGACGCCGGGGCCGACCTGGAGCTCCAGGTAGCGGAAGAACGCCCGGCCGGTGATGTGCTGGAGCGGTTCGCGCGCCTCGCGGCGGGCGATGGCCTCCCAGTAGCGGGCGTCGAAGTCGGCGTCCTTGACGTTGTGCAGCTCCCCCCGCTTGACGCCGTGCACGAACGCGGCGAGCTCCTCGGCGTCGAAACGCGGTGAGGGAACGCCGGCGTCGGCCAGCCGCTGGGTGGCCTGGGCCACCTCGGCAAGCAGCAGGTTCACGCTGGTCCTCCGTGGTGCGGGGTGGGGCTGGAGAGGGGCCTTACGCGGGAGCCGGGGCGCCGGCCCCGGGTTCGGGCGGGGGCCGGCGGACGGGCGGCTCAGGTCGCGGCGAGCTTCGCCGCCGAGTCGGCGTCGACGCAGGCCTGGATGACGGCGTCGAGCTCGCCGTCGAGGACCTGGTCGAGGTTGTACGCCTTGAAGCCGACGCGGTGGTCCGAGAGGCGGTTCTCCGGGAAGTTGTACGTCCGGATCTTCTCGGAGCGGTCGACCGTGCGGACCTGGCTGCGGCGGGCGTCGGCGGCCTCGGCCTCGGCCTTCTCCTGGGCGGCGGCGAGGAGCCGGGAGCGCAGGATGCGCATGGCCTGCTCCTTGTTCTGGAGCTGGCTCTTCTCGTTCTGGCAGGAGGCGACGATGCCGGTCGGCAGGTGGGTGATGCGGACCGCGGAGTCGGTGGTGTTGACCGACTGGCCGCCGGGGCCGGAGGAGCGGTAGACGTCGATGCGCAGGTCGTTGGCGTGGATCTCGACGTCGACCTCCTCGGCCTCGGGCGTGACGAGCACGCCGGCGGCGGAGGTGTGGATGCGGCCGGCGGACTCGGTGGCGGGCACGCGCTGGACGCGGTGGACGCCGCCCTCGTACTTGAGCCGGGCCCAGACGCCCTGGCCGGGCTCGGTGGCGCCGTTGCCGCCCTTGGTCTTCACCGCGACCTGGACGTCCTTGTAGCCGCCGAGCTCGGACTCGGTGGCGTCGATGATCTCGGTCTTCCAGCCGACGCGCTCGGCGTAGCGGAGGTACATGCGCAGGAGGTCACCGGCGAAGAGGGCGGACTCGTCGCCGCCGGCGCCGGCCTTGATCTCCAGGATGACGTCCTTGTCGTCGCTGGGGTCGCGCGGGATCAGCAGGAGGCGGAGCTTCTCGGTGAGCTCCTCGCGCTGCTTCTCCAGCTCCTTGACCTCGGCCGCGAAATCGGGATCGTCGTGCGCGAACTCGCGCGCGGTCTCGATGTCGTCCCCGGTCTGCCTCCAGGAGCGGTACGTGCCGACGATCGGGGTCAGCTCGGCGTAGCGCTTGTTCAGCTTGCGCGCGTTGGCCTGGTCGGCGTGGACCGACGGGTCTGCGAGCTTCGTCTCGAGGTCGGCGTGCTCGCCGACCAGTTCCTCGACCGCCTCGAACATCTTCGGGCTCCTGGTTTCGTCAGTGTGCTACGGGGACGCCAAAGCGCCGGTCCCGGCCGCCCGGGCAGGGGCGGCCGGTGACCGGCGCGTGGGCTCGCTACTTGTTGGCGGAGCCGGCGGCCTTGCCGAAGCGGGCCTCGAAGCGGGCGACGCGGCCACCCGTGTCGAGGATCTTCTGCTTGCCCGTGTAGAACGGGTGGCACTCGGAGCAGACCTCGGCACGGATGGTGCCCTCGGTGAGGGTGCTACGGGTGGTGAACGACGCGCCACAGGTGCAGCTGACCTGGGTCTCGACGTACTCGGGGTGGATCTCGCGCTTCAAGGTGTCTCCTAGTTCCGGGAGGGCGCCGGGTCGTCGCCGCGGGTTGCGGCGGACGTGAACCGGGGCCGACGTACCAGTCTGCCAGGACCGGCCGCATCTCCCCAAACCGGGGTGGGTCCGCCGGTATTCCCGGTGGGGCGCGCGCCCTACCGCACGACCCCGTCGGCCTTGCCGGTGGCGGTGGCCTCGGTGGCGGAGGCGGGGATCGGCAGGTCGCCCTCCAGGGCCTTCCAGACCTGCGCGGCCTGCTTCTCCAGGGGGACGACCCTGTTGGGGTCCCGGGGGTCGTAGCGGACGGGCAGGGTCACCATGTGGACGTTCTCGGCCGAGATGCCGGCGAGGCCCTGGGCGAAGCCCATGAGCTCCTGGACGGAGTCGAGCTCGGAGTCCGGGGTGACGGCCTTGGTGGCGGCGTCGGCGAGGTCGAGGAGCTTCTTGGGGTTGCCGAGCACGCCGACGTCCTTGACCTGCTCGATGAAGGCCTTCATGAAGGCCTGCTGGAGCTGGATGCGGCCGAGGTCGCTGCCGTCGCCCACGCTCTTGCGGGTGCGGACGAGGCCGAGGGACTGCTCGCCGTCGAGGGTGTGGGTGCCGGGCTCCAGGTCGAGGTGGCTCTTGGGGTCCTCGATGGCCCGCGTGGTGGTGATCTCGACGCCGCCGAGGGTGTCGATGAGCTTCTTGAAGCCGGTGAAGTCGACCTCGATGTAGTGGTCCATGCGGATGCCGGACATGGCCTCGACGGTCTTGACGGCGCAGGCGGGGCCGCCGACCTCGTACGCGGTGTTGAACATGGCGCGGCTCTCGCCGGGGGCCTCGGCGCCCCGCTCGTCGGTGCAGGCGGGGCGGTCGACGAGGGTGTCGCGCGGGATGGAGACGACGCTCGCCTTCCTGTGGCCCTCGTAGACGTGGACGACCATCGCGGTGTCGGAGCGGGCGCCGCCCTCGTCCTTGCCGTAGGCGCCGTTGTCGCCGGAGCGGGAGTCGGAGCCGAGGACGAGGACGTCCATCGAGCCGTTGTCGACGTTCTTGGGGCGGTCGGTGCCCAGCTGGGCGTTGATGTCGACGGCCTGGATGTTCCCGTCGAGCTTGAGGTACACGTAGCCGAGGCCGGCGCCGGCCAGCACGAGCACCGCGGCACCGCCCGCCACGAGCCTGCCGGCGCGGCCGCGCCGGGCGGGCGCCTTCCGGCGTCGGCCGGTGGCGCCGCCCCGTATGCGGCCGTTCTGGTTCTGCTCGGTCATCGTCTTCCCTCTGGCCCATGGTTCACCTGGTGTGACGGCAAAGCATCCGAAAGGGTTGCACAAGGACCTGTGGGGTTTCGGTGAGCGAGCCCTCCGCAACGCACCGTGCCCACCGCTCGGGGAGCGGTGGGCACGGTGTTCACGCAGGTCACGAAGGGGTTACGGCCCCGAAGGCCGTCCTCCGTGGTGTGACGCGGGTCTCCCCGCGTCACCGGCGACGTCAGTCGTTGCTGCCACCCGGAGTGGTCTTCTGGATCTGCAGCAGGAACTCGCCGTTCGACTTCGTCTGCTTGAGCTTGTCCAGGAGCAGCTCGATGGCCTGCTGCTGGTCGAGCGCGTGCAGCACGCGACGGAGCTTCCAGGTGACCGCGAGCTCGTCGCTGCCGAGGAGGATCTCCTCCTTGCGGGTGCCCGAGGCGTCGACGTCGACGGCCGGGAAGATCCGCTTGTCGGCGAGCTTCCGGTCGAGCTTGAGCTCCATGTTGCCGGTGCCCTTGAACTCCTCGAAGATCACCTCGTCCATCCGCGAGCCGGTGTCGACCAGCGCGGTGGCCAGGATGGTCAGCGAGCCGCCGTCCTCGATGTTGCGCGCGGCACCGAAGAAGCGCTTCGGCGGGTAGAGCGCGGTCGAGTCGACACCACCGGACAGGATGCGGCCGGAGGCGGGCGCCGCGAGGTTGTACGCGCGGCCCAGGCGGGTGATGGAGTCCAGCAGGACGACCACGTCGTGACCCAGCTCGACGAGGCGCTTGGCGCGCTCGATGGCCAGCTCGGCGACGGTGGTGTGGTCCTCGGCCGGGCGGTCGAAGGTCGAGGAGATGACCTCGCCCTTCACCGACCGCTGCATGTCGGTGACCTCTTCCGGACGCTCGTCGACCAGGACGACCATCAGGTGGCACTCGGGGTTGTTGTGGGTGATCGCGTTGGCGATCGCCTGCATGATCATGGTCTTGCCGGTCTTCGGCGGGGCCACGATCAGACCGCGCTGGCCCTTGCCGATCGGCGACACGAGGTCGATGATCCGCGTGGTCAGCACGCCCGGGTCGGTCTCCAGACGGAGCCGGTCCTGCGGGTAGAGCGGCGTCAGCTTGTTGAACTCGGGGCGGCCGCGGCCGGAGTCCGGCGCCATGCCGTTGGTCGAGTCGAGGCGGACCAGCGCGTTGAACTTCTCGCGGCGCTCGCCCTCCTTCGGCTGGCGGACCGCGCCGGTGAGGTGGTCGCCCTTGCGCAGGCCGCTCTTGCGGACCTGGGCGAGGGAGACGTACACGTCGTTCGGACCGGGCAGGTAGCCGGAGGTCCGGATGAACGCGTAGTTGTCGAGGATGTCGAGGATGCCCGCGACCGGGATCAGGACGTCGTCGTCGGAGACCTGCGGCTCGCCGGCGACGAACTCGTCGCGCCCGCGACGCCCGCGGCGGTCGCGGTAGCGGCCGCGACGGCCGCGGCGGCCGCCCTCGAAGTCGTCGTCGTCGTCCTGCGGGGCGCTCTGCGGGCGCTGGCCCTGACCGCCCTGCGGGCTCTGGCCCTGGCCCTGGCCCTGGCCCTGGCGCTGCTGGTCCTTGCGCTGGCCGCCGCCCTGCTGCTGGTCGTCGCCCTTGCCGCGCTCGCGCTGGCGGTCGCGGCGGTCACGGCGGTCACGGCGGGTGCGGCCCTCGGCGCCGTCCACGGCGGCCTCGGCCTTGTCGCCCTGCGGCTCGCCCTTGACCTCGGTACGGGTCTCGGCGCGGGCCTCGGTCTTGACCGCCTGGGGCGCCTCGGCACCCTCCGGCGAACCGGCGGGGGCGGTGGCGCGGCGGCGGCGGCGCTCGGCGGCCGGCTGCTCGTCGCCCTGATCGGCGGCGGGCGACTTCGACGGCTGGCCCGGGATGTCGATCTGCTGCTGGGCGGGGGCCGGCTCGGCCTTCTCCGCCTTCGGCTCGACGGCCTCGGCGGTCTCGCCCGTGCGGGCCTTGGAGGTGGCACGGCGCTTCGGCTTGGTCTCGGCGGCGGCCTCGGCCTTGGCGGGGGCGGCGGAGCCCCCTCCGGCCTGCGCCTCCTTGATGACCTCGATCAGCTGGCTCTTGCGCATCCGCGCGGTGCCCCTGATGCCGAGGCCGGACGCGACCTGCTGCAGCTCGGCCAGGACCATGCCCTCGAGGCCGGTGCCGGAGCGGCGGCGCCGTGCGGTGCCGCCACTGGCAGCACCTGCGGCGGGCGCGGCGGCGTCGGCGGTGCCGTCGGCAGTCACGCCCATCAGATCGGTGGTGTCGCTCACGAAGGGTCCTTCCCTGGAGCGGACGTCGGCCCTGTGGCTCGGCGACCGGTTGTGCTGTCCGGCAGCGGTCCTGGTTGGCGGACCGTGTCCGGGGCGGTGGTCCCGCCGGGATGCGGCGAGAGGAGTGAAACGTGCTGTGGGTCCGGCCCGAGCGCCCCCTGCTCGGCCCTCGCATCCGGAAGAGCGAGGGGTGTCGTGCCGGTTCCGGAGCGTGCTCGAAACTGCTCAGGCAGGCTGCTCAGGCAGTTGGGGAGGCTCCCGGAAGAATGGGTGGTCCCTGAGGGGACACTCCGCACCGCTCCACAAAGAGGTCGGGTGCAGACTTGAGGTTAACACTACCGGCTCCAACAAACATTCCCCCTCTCTCGACCGGCTGTCGCGTGTTCGGGACGCTGCCCGGCGCCCCGTACGGCGTGCGCCGCCGCCCGTCAGGGCGCCAGCGGCAGCACGCTCGCTCCGGGGGCGTCGAGGTCGAGCCGGTTGGCGGCCCAGCCCTCGCCCGCGAGCCGGGCGACCTTGTCGGCCGTCCCCCGGTCGGCCAGCGCCAGGACCGTGGGGCCCGCGCCGGAGATGACGGCCGGCACGCCGTCGGCCCGCAGCCGGTTCACCAGCGCGATGCTCTCCGGCATCGCGGGGGCCCGGTACTCCTGGTGCAGCCGGTCCTCGGTGGCCGCGAGCAGCAGCTCGGGGCGGCGGGTCAGGGCCTCGACGAGGAGGGCGGCGCGGCCGGCGTTGGCTGCGGCGTCCACGTGCGGGACGGTGCGCGGCAGCAGGCCCCGGGCGGTCTCGGTCAGCACCGGCTTGCCGGGGACGAAAACCACCGGAACGATGGAATCCGAGGGCTCCATCCTGATCGCCCGCGCGGCGCCGGACTCGGTCCACGCGAGGGTGAAGCCGCCGAGCAGACAGGCGGCGACGTTGTCGGGGTGGCCCTCGATCTCGGTGGCCAGCTCCAGCAGGGCGGCCTCGTCGAGCTTGGCGTCCCCGCCTATGGTCACGGCGCGGGCGGCGACGATGCCGGCGCAGATGGCGGCGGAGGAGGAGCCGAGGCCGCGGCCGTGCGGGATGCGGTTGGCACAGACGACCTCCAGGCCGCGCGGCTGCCCGCCGAGCAGGTCGAAGGCCGTGCGCAGGGAGCGTACGAGCAGGTGGCGCTCGTCGCGCGGGAGCGTCTCGGCGCCCTCTCCGGCGATGTCGACGTGCAGCCCGGAGTCGGCGACCCGGACGACCACGTCGTCGTAGAGGCCCAGCGACAGGCCGAAGGCGTCGAAGCCCGGGCCGAGGTTGGCGCTGGTGGCGGGGACGCGCACCCGTACGGCGGCGGCGCGGAACGCGGGACCGGCCATCGCTCGATGACTCTCCTTGACTGCGGCAACGGGGTGTTCAAGAGAAGTGCTGGAGAACCCGGGGGACCGTTTCGGCCGTTCGGTCGCGAGGAGGCGACAACGGCAACGACACCGCGCATATGCGCCGGGGCGGGTTCGGTACAGCCTATCGAAGGAAGGTTCTGCGGCGACATAGGGCGCACGGGAGGCGCACGATGCGTGTCGCGCGCCAACCTGTGCGCCTATGTACGTTCCTGATCGGGTTTCGACCAGGTCCCTCACTCCGTCGGGGGGAGTCTCCGCTCGTTCCCGAGCATCCGCTCCCCCGTCCGGGGCGTCGGGATCAGGCCAGTCCGAGCCGTTCGGCGGCGGCCGCGGCGTCGACCGGGACGGTGACCGGCTGCGGCGCGCCGGCGACGGCCCAGTCGGGGTCCTTCAGGCCGTTCCCGGTGACCGTGCAGACGATCCGCTGGCCCGGGTCGACCTTGCCCTGCTCGGCGGCCTTCAGCAGACCGGCGACCGAGGCGGCCGAGGCGGGCTCCACGAAGACGCCCTCCTGCGCGGCCAACAGGCGGTAGGCGCGCAGGATCTCACGGTCCGTCACCTCGTCGATGAAGCCGCCCGACTCGTCGCGCGCGGCGATCGCGTACTGCCAGGAGGCCGGGTTGCCGATGCGGATCGCGGTGGCGATGGTCGACGGGTCCTTGACGACCTCGCCGCGCACCAGCGGGGCCGAACCGGAGGCCTGGAAGCCCCACATGCGCGGCCGGTGGGTCGCCAGGCCGTCGGCGGCGTACTCGGTGTAGCCCTTCCAGTAGGCCGTGATGTTGCCGGCGTTCCCGACGGGCAGCACGTGGATGTCGGGCGCGTCGCCCAGCATGTCCACGATCTCGAACGCGGCGGTCTTCTGGCCCTCGATGCGGACCGGGTTGACCGAATTGACCAGCGCCACAGGGTAGTTCTCGGAGAGCGACCGGGCCAGCGTCAGGCAGTCGTCGAAGTTGCCGTCGACCTGGAGGATCTTCGCGCCGTGCACGAGGGCCTGGCCCATCTTGCCCAGCGCGATCTTGCCCCGGGGCACCAGCACCGCGGAGACCATCCCGGCCCGCACCGCGTACGCGGCGGCGGAGGCGGAGGTGTTGCCGGTGGAGGCGCAGATGACCGCCTTGGCGCCCTCCTCCTTCGCCCGGGTGATGGCCATGGTCATGCCCCGGTCCTTGAAGGAGCCGGTGGGGTTGGCGCCCTCGACCTTGAGGTGCACCTCGCAGCCCGTGCGCTCGGAGAGGACCTGAGCGGGAACGAGCGGCGTGCCGCCCTCACGGAGCGTGACGACCGGCGTCGTGTCCGTGACCGGAAGGCGGTCCCGGTACTCCTCGATGATGCCGCGCCACTGGTGGGTGCCCTGGTTGGTCATGGGTCCTTACTCCCCTTCAACACGCATGATGCTGGCGACACCGCGCACGGTGTCGAGCTTGCGCAGCGCCTCGACGGTCCCGGAAAGGGCGGCGTCGGCCGCGCGGTGGGTGACGACGACGAGGGAGGCCTCGCCGTCCTTGCCCTGCTGTCGGACGGTGTCGATCGACACCCCGTGCTCGGCGAAGACCGTCGCGACCTGGGCGAGGACGCCCGGCTTGTCGGCCACGTCGAGACTGATGTGGTACCGCGTCACCACGTCGCCCATGGGGCTCACGGGCAGCTGGGTGTACGCGGACTCGCCGGGGCCCGTCGCCTCGTTGAGACGGTTGCGGCAGACGGCGACGACGTCGCCGAGGACGGCCGAGGCGGTCGGCGAACCGCCCGCGCCGGGGCCGTAGAACATGAGCCGGCCGGCGGCCTCCGCCTCGACGAAGACCGCGTTGTACGCCTCGCGGACGGAGGCCAGCGGGTGGCTGAGCGGGATCATCGCCGGGTGCACGCGCGCGGTGACGGACTCGCCGTCGGCGGCCCGCTCGCAGATCGCGAGCAGCTTGATGGTGCAGCCCATCTGCCGGGCGGAGGCGAAGTCGGCGGCGGTGACCTCGGTCATGCCCTCGCGGTAGACGTCGTCCAGGCGCACGCGCGTGTGGAAGGCGATCCCGGCGAGGATGGCGGCCTTGGCGGCGGCGTCGAAGCCCTCCACGTCGGCGGTCGGGTCGGCCTCGGCGTAACCGAGGGCGGTGGCCTCGTCCAGGGCCTCCTGGTAGCCGGCTCCGGTCGAGTCCATCTTGTCGAGGATGAAGTTCGTGGTGCCGTTGACGATGCCCATGACGCGGTTGATCTTGTCGCCGGCGAGGGACTCGCGCAGCGGGCGGATCAGCGGGATGGCGCCGGCGACGGCGGCCTCGTAGTAGAGGTCCTGGCCGTGCCGCTCGGCGGCGGCGTACAGGGTCGCGCCGTCCTGGGCGAGCAGCGCCTTGTTGGCGGAGACCACGGAGGCGCCGTGCTCGAAGGCGGTGGTGATGAGGGCCCGGGCCGGCTCGATGCCGCCGATGACCTCGACGACGACGTCGATGTCCCCGCGTTTGACCAGGGCGGTCGCGTCGGTGGTGATCAGCGAGGGGTCGATGCCGCCGCGGACCTTGTCGGGCCGGCGGACGGCGACGCCGGCGAGCTCGACCGGCGCGCCGATGCGCGCGGCGAGGTCGTCGGCGTGCGTCGTCATGATGCGCGCCACCTCGGAGCCGACAACTCCACAGCCCAGCAGCGCCACCTTCAGCGGACGCGTACGCATCATCCGACCTCGTTTCTCGTACTTCTCGTATCTCTACGGTTATGACGGGGATGGGGACAAGTCTCACTCACCGGACGGAGGATTCAGCCCACCGTCCGGATCCTGAGACATCGATTCCATCACCCGACTATTTCATCAGCCGACGTCGAGACGCAGGAGATCTTCCTCCGTCTCCCGGCGGACGATGACCCTTGCTTCGCCGTCCCTGACCGCCACGACGGGCGGGCGGAGGGCGTGGTTGTAGTTGCTCGCCATGGAGCGGCAGTAGGCGCCGGTGGCGGGGACGGCGAGGAGGTCGCCGGGGGCGAGGTCGGCGGGGAGGAAGGCGTCGCGGACGATGATGTCGCCGCTCTCGCAGTGCTTGCCCACGACGCGGGAGAGCACCGGCTCGGCGTCGCTGGTGCGGGAGACGAGGGCGACGCTGTACTCGGCGTCGTACAGGGCGGTGCGGATGTTGTCCGACATGCCGCCGTCGACGCTCACGTAGGTGCGCAGCCCGTCGAGGGGCTTGATCGTGCCGACCCGGTAGAGGGTGAAGGCGGTCGGGCCGACGATGGCCCGGCCCGGCTCGACGGAGATCCGCGGGGTCCGCAGCCCGGCGGCCTCGCACTCCCGGGTGACGATCTCGCCGAGCGCCTTGGCGATCTCGTGCGGCTCGCGCGGGTCGTCCTCGGAGGTGTAGGCGATGCCGAGGCCGCCGCCGAGGTCGATCTCGGGCAGCTCGACCCCGTGCTCGTCGCGCACCTCGGCGAGGAGCTGGACGACGCGCCGCGCGGAGACCTCGAAGCCGGCCATGTCGAAGATCTGCGACCCGATGTGCGAGTGGATCCCGATCAGCTCGAGGCCGTCGAGCTTCAGCGCCCGGCGCACGGCCTCGGCGGCCTGCCCGCCGGCGAGCGCGATGCCGAACTTCTGGTCCTCGTGGGCGGTGGCGATGAACTCGTGGGTGTGCGCCTCGACGCCGACGGTGACGCGGATCTGGACGCGCTGGCGCCTGCCGAGCGACTGGGCGATGTGGGCGACCCGGACGATCTCCTGGAAGGAGTCGAGGACGATCCGCCCGACGCCGGCCTCGACGGCCCGCCGGATCTCGTCCTCGCTCTTGTTGTTGCCGTGGAAGGCGATCCGTTCGGCGGGCATCCCGGCGGAGAGGGCGGTGCTCAGCTCGCCGCCGGAGCAGACGTCGAGGTTGAGCCCCTCCTCGTGCAGCCAGCGGACGACGGCGCGGGAGAGGAAGGCCTTGCCCGCGTAGAAGACGTCGGCGTCGGCGCCGAAGGCCTCGGCCCAGGCGCGGCAGCGGGCCCGGAAGTCGCTCTCGTCGAGGAAGTAGGCGGGGGTCCCGAACTCCTCGGCGAGGTCGGTGACGCGCAGTCCCGCGACGGTCGCGATGCCCTGCTCGTCGCGCTCGACGGTCCGCGACCACACCTTGGGGTCGAGCGTGTTCAGGTCGGCGGGCGGCGCGGTGTAGTGGCCCTCGGGGAGGACGTCGGCGTGGCGGGGGCCTGCGGGGTGGGCGGAACGGCTCATGTCTGGTCAGCTCTTTCAGATCCGGTCGGGTGCGCTGATGCCGAGCACGGAGAGGCCGCCGGCGAGCACCGTCCCGGCGGCTTCGGCGAGCGCGAGCCGGGAGCGGTGGGCGGCCGAGGGTTTCTCGTCGCCGAGCGGCAGCACGCCGTGCTGGAAGCCGAGCAGCGCGTCGGCGACGGCTTCGAGGTGCCGCGCGACCCGGTCGGGGGCGCGGTGGCGGGCGGCGGCGAGCAGGACGCCGGGGTGGTCGCGGAGCAGTCCGACGAGCGGGTCCGCGACCTCGGTCGTGTACGCGGGGAGGACGCCGAGCTGCGCGCCGTTGACGACGAGCCGCCGGGCGCGGGAGTGGGCGTACCGGACGCGGAAGAGCGGGTTGCGCTCGTGCGGGACGAGGAGCGGGGCCCCGTCGAGGGGCCGGTCGTGCGGGGCGGCCCGCAGCAGCCGCCACCGGGCGGCGTCGGTGCCGAGCCGCGCGGTGTCGTCGGTGCCGGGGTGGACGTGGGGCCGCTCCCCGCCGGTACCGGTGGAGACCTCGGCGCCCTGCCCGCGCAGCAGCCCGGTGAGGCAGCCCACGACGATCGAGGCGCGGGCTTCGACCGGGGGCTCAAAGCGCACGGACTCTCCGGCGAGGGCGTCGCCGTGTCCGTAGGAGGTGCCGGCGGCGAGGACGGCGCGGACGAGGCCGGCGGCGCCGTCGTCGCACAGGGTGAAGTTGAGGAAGCCGGGGCCGGTGATGTCCACGGCGAGGATGCCGGCGGCGCCGTCGAGCCGCTCCTTCAGGACGGAGGCGACGTCCAGCGCGGGGCGGCCGGCGGGCCGCGCGAGCGAGAGGGCGACGCTGCTGGCGTACTCCCCCACCCCTCCGGGCCGGGCCTTCTCCACCGCGACGCGCGAGGGGACGTCGACCCGCAGCGCACCGTCGTCGACCGCACGGCGCACGGCGTGCTGCACGGTGAGGGAGAGGTCCGCGGGGGTCACGGTCCCAGCCTAGGGGAGGAGGGGGGGCGGAACGCGAACCGGTTTCGCCATCCGGGCACCCGCGTCACCGCTCACGACGAATCCGCAGGTGGGAGCGGATCTCTCGCCCTCGGCCCGGCCGGTCGTTCACCACCCGGGCAGGATGCTCCCGGCGGCCGGTCTCCCCGGGCTCCCGTCGCCTGCGGACGGCTCCTCTCCCGCGTCGGGCGTGCCGGCCTGACGCCGCTCCCGGGGTTCCCGGTGCAGCAGCTGCCGGACGACCCGTACGAGCTCCGCCGGCTCGAAGGGCTTGGCGAGGAAGGCGTCCGCTCCCGGAGCCCCCTCGCCCTCTCCGCAGGCGCTGATGATCGCCACGGGGAGGTGCCGGGTCCGCGGGTCCTCCCGGAGCCGCTGGGCGGTCTTGATGCCGTCGAGGCGCGGCATGACGACGTCGAGGGTGACGACGTCGGGCCGGACGTGATGCACGACGTCCAGACACTCGGCACCATCAGCCGCGGTCACGACCTCGAACCCCTCTAGTTCGAGATTGACCCTGATCAACTGCCGGATGACCTTGTTGTCGTCGACAACGAGCACCCGCCCGGACACGCCTGACACGTGAACGAGAGTAGGACGCCCCGAGGGGCTGCGTCCGGGTTTTGCCCACTTCCGACCCGTGCGAGCGAACACCCCCCTGGTGACGCCCCGGAAATACCTGTTCACAGGCACCCCGCGAGAGCTGGTAAGGTTTCACCCGTCGCCGCCGAGCAGCGACGAAGCCCCCGTAGCTCAGGGGATAGAGCAACGGCCTCCGGAGCCGTGTGCGCAGGTTCGAATCCTGCCGGGGGCACTTCGAAGAAGTGCCACACAGACCCCGTGATCAGCGGAAACGCTGAGAGCGGGGTCTTGTCGTATGTGCGGCCGGGCGGGTGAGCGGGCTGCCGGGCGCGGTTCAGCCGGGGGGATCCGGGCCGTCGGGCGGGCGGCCGCTGGGGGCCGGGCGGGGCGGGTCGGGGGTGAGGGGGCGGGACTCGCCCGCGGTGAGGTGTTCCAGGACCTCCGTCAGTTCCTGGCAGGCGTGTTCGACCGAGCGGCGGGTGTTGAGCTGCTCGGTGACCACCGCGGAGAGGAGGAGCGCGGTGAGGGCCATGGTCGCGTTGAAGGCCTGGAGGTTGATCATCACCTCGGTCTGGGTCAGCCCGGCGAACGGGCCGCTCCCGTCCGTCGCCGCGATCGTGACCATGACGGAGGCGTACAGGGCGCACAGCGCGCTGCCCGCGAGCTGGAAGCGGAGCGCGGCCCAGACGAGGAGGGGGTAGACGAGGAAGAGCAGGCTCATCCGCCCGTGGACGGCGAGCGTGACCGTCGCGACGGTGGTGACCGCGAGGCCGAGGGCCTCCTTCCAGCGGCGGGGCCGGAAGGGCGGCCGCAGGTCCTCCAGCATCAGCAGGACCGGGGTGACGATCAGGACGCCCATCGCGTCGCCGACCCACCAGGCCAGCCAGACCGTCCAGAAGTCGTGGGTGGGGAGCCGGTCGGTCAGGACGAGGACGCCCACGCCGGTCGTCGCGCTGATCGTCATGGCGGCGAAGGCCCCGAGGAAGACCAGGGCGAGGCCGTCGCGCAGCCGGTCCAGGCGGGCGCTGAAGCCGACCCGGCGCAGCATGAGGTAGGCGCAGACCGGGGCGAGGGTGTTGCCGGCCACGTTGACCAGCGCCAGGGGCCGGAGGGTGGCGATCGACGCGATCACCAGGAGGGCGCCGAGGGCGACGCCGCCGAAGACCCGGAGCCCGAGGACGAGGAAGGCGGCGACCGCCACGCCCGTGGGGGGCCAGATGGGCGTGTAGATCGCGCCCTCGACGACCAGCTGCCGGGTGAGCCCCAGGCGGCCCGCGGCGAAGTAGCCGATCGCGACCGCGAGGGACTGGGCGACCAGTACGGCCGCCCGGCGCGGATCGAGGTCCTGGATAACCGGCACACCAGCCATCAGACACCGGCCCGGGCCCCGCGGCGAGGGGAGAGGCCTCCCACCCCCGCTTCACGGGTGACCCCGGCCCCCCGGTCCGGCGGGTCCGGGCGGTCCGGCCGGGTCGCGGGCGGCCCTCGCCCGGACGGCGTCCATGCCGCGGTCGTCGTGGCGCACGACCAGCACCGCGGCGTCGTCGTCGTGCCCCACCCGCTCGGCGCCCTTGATCACCGCGGCCGCGAGGGAGTCCGGCGAGAGGCCCGCCACGGCGGCGATGCCGGCGAGCCGGACGATCTGGTCGAGGCCTTCCTCGACGGGCAGCGAGGGGCCCTCCACCACGCCGTCCGTGAGCAGGACGAACACGCCGCCCTGGGTGAGGTGGTACCGGGTCACGGGGTACTCGGCGCCCGCCGCGACGCCGAGGGGCGGGCCCCCGTCGTCCTCGGACGTGCCGGACCTGCCGTCGGCCGTCGCCCAGACGCAGGGGAGGTGGCCGGCCCGCGCGCTCTCCAGCAGCCCGGTGGAGGGATCGAGCTGCATGAAGGTGCAGGTGGCGAAGAGATCGGTGCCGAGGGAGAGCAGGAGGTCGTTGGTGCGGGCGAGCAGCTCGCCCGGGTCGGCGGCGACCGAGGCGAGCGCGCGCAGGGCGACCCGGACCTGTCCCATCAGGGCGGCGGCCTCGGTGTTGTGGCCCTGGACGTCGCCGATGGACAGCCCGAGGCGCCCGCCGGGCATGGCGAAGGCGTCGTACCAGTCGCCGCCCACGTTGAGTCCGGTGCAGGCGGGCGCGTAGGCGACGGCCAGGCGGAACCCCGGGATGGCGGGCAGCTCCGCGGGCAGCATGTCGCGCTGGAGGGCGAGCGCCAGCTCCACCTGGGAACGCTGGAGCTCCGCGTGACGGCGCGCCTGGGCGGTCAGCGAGCCCAGGCGGGCGAGCAGCTCGTCGCCCTCCCCCGGGTGGTGCTTGCGGGACATCGGTCGCTCCGGCGGATCGGCTCCTGGCGTGGTGGCGCCCGGGCCTCATGGGGGAATCGGGATGCCGGCCGGGCCGAGGGACGTGGCGCCGTTCCCGATCGATCGCGCGGTTCCTTCCCTTCGCATCGTTTTGGCGTGAAACGTGGGCATCTCATCGTATGACGCCTCCCCTGGAGGCGGCGGGGTGACGGGGTGCGCATCGCGCTCGGCAGGACCGGGGAGGCCTTTCCCTCCCGGCCGGTGCCCGTCGGGGAGGAGCCGCCGCACCACCGCGCCGGCGCCGGGAACGCCGTCGGTGCCGCCTTCCCGAGGGGCGACATCGCGCCACGTCTGGAGCGGTACGGGGAACGGCCGGGGTCCCTGTCCGGTCCCGGGCGGGTTGGGGAGGCGCCATGAGCGGCCGGTCGGCGCGGGGAGCCGGGAGGCGGCACCGAGGGCCGGGCCCGGCGGCGGGCCGTGCGCGTGCCGCGGCGGGCGGCCCGGCTTCGCCGCCCGCCGCGGGTCGCGCGCCGGGCGGGCACGGGCCGGGCCGCCGGTCCCGTCTCCGGCGCCTTCGGGTCGCCCGCCGCGCCCCGCCCCGCCCCGCCGGGACGCGCGGACGCCGCCGCCGGGGACCGATGGGAGCGGCCCGGCACGGTGTCGGGCGGGACCGGCGGTCCGGCGGGGGCCGGTCGCGAGGAGCGAGGAGTGGCGCGCGCGGTTCCGGGAGGCGGGTGCGGTTCCGGGAGGCGTGTGCGGCGGGGACGCGGCCGGGGGCGGACCCGGCCCGTCGCCCCGGCGCCACCTGGGCCCGTCGCACCGGCACCACCTGGGGCCGGCGGCCCCCGCCCCTCGCACCGGCGCCACCCTGGCCCGGCGGGAGGTCCGGCGCTCCGTGACCGTGGACGCGGCACCGGTCGGGGACGCCGGCCCGGCGGGCCGGCCGCTGGCGCGGCCGGCCGGGTCGCCGGGCGGGTTCCCCCGGCCACCGCCCCGGCCCACCCCGGCGCGGCCCCGGCGGACCGGAGCGCGGGGAGCGGGGGCGGGGTGACGGCGGGGACGGGCCTCGTGCGCGGGCCGGTGCCGCGGAGCGCGCGGGTGCCCGTGGCGGGGCCGCGGCGGGTCGCCGGACGGCACGGCTCCGCCTCGTTCGCACGGCCGCGGGGCGCGGGGGCGCGACGGCGGTCCCGGCCCCGGCGCACCCCCCGCGCGGGCGCCTCCCCGCCGGGTCTCACCGTGTGCAACGGCCGCGCCGCGCACCGTACATGGCGCAAACCGAGCGCAACGTTCCGCGGTCGCGCGGCGGGTGGCGCCGGTTCGGCGTCGATGTGCCTCCTGTGGTGCACACTTGCTGCCTGGTGGAGGGCTCACGGGGAAGGCGGCCTGGCAATGCTGACGGGGATCGAGGAGGTCGACTGGGCCTCGCTGGGGCACGCGTACGGCCCCGCGGACGACGTGCCGGCGCTGCTGCGCGGTCTCGCCTCGGCCGACCCCGCCGAGCGGGAGACCGCCCTCGACGGCATGTACGGCGCGGTGCACCACCAGGGCGACGTGTACGACTCCACCCTCGCCTGCATCCCCTTCCTGCTGGAGCTCGTCGCCGACCCCGGCGTCCAGGACCGCGGCGGCATCGTCGAGCTGCTCACCAGCATCGGCGGGATCGAGCTGGACGACGAGGACGGCGACCTGGACTGCCCGGCCGGGTCCTGTCCGGACGACGCCGACTTCGTGCCGGCCGCGAACTTCGCGATGGCGGCCGCCGCGATCGCCGCGGGCGCCGACGTCTTCCTCTGCCTGGTCGACGACGCCGACCCGGAGGTGCGGCTCGCCGCGCCGGTGGCGCTCGCCTCGCTGCACCCGGACCCCGCGCGCGTGCTGCGCCTGCTGCGGGAGCGGCTGACCGTGGAGCCGGACACCGAGGCGCGGCTGGCGCTGGTCGCGGCGGTGGGGCGGATCGCGCTGCGGCACGCCGCGCTGCGCGCCGAGACGGTGGACTGGCTGGGGTGGCTGGCGCGGGCGGCGCAGGACCCGGGGCTGCGCCTCGCGGCGCTGGCGCAGCTCGCGCGGTGCGCGCCGGGACGGATCCCGGACGACATCGTGCGGTGGGTGACGGGGCTCCTGGAGGAGATCCGGACGGTGCCGCGGCCGGAGCCGGACGCCGGGGGCGGCGAGTCCGGAGCCGCGCGGTTCCCGGTGACGCTCGTGGGGCAGGTGCGCGAGCTGCTGGAGGAGCACGCGGCGGGGCGCCGGACGCCGTGGACGGAGGAGCTGCTGCGGACCCTGCACGGCGCGCTGGACGACCGGGTCGACGACCGGATCGCACTGATCCTGGCGCAGCTGCGCAGCCCGGACCCGGGGCAGCGGTCGGACGCGGTCTGGCTGTGCGGCGGGCTGACCCGGCTCTGGCGGGGGCGGTACGAGGAGGTCGTCCGGCTCGTCGGCGCGCAGCTCGCCGATCCCGACGCCCGGCTCCGCGAGGCGGCCACCTCCTTCCTGGAGCGGCTCTTCGAGCTGGCGGGGCCGGCCGCCGACGCGCTGGCGGGGGTGCTCGCCGAGGGGCCGGGCGGCGGGCCGTCGGAGCTCACCGGCAGGACCGGGCGGGACGGGGCGCTCCTGGCGCTGGCGCGGAGCGGTGACGCCCGGGCCGTGCCGCTGCTCGCGCGGGTCCTGGAGGGGCCGGGCGAGGTGCGGCGGGAGCTGCTGTACGCGGTCGAGGGGCTCGGCCCCTCGGCGGCGGGGCTCGCGCCGCTGCTGCGGCGGCGGCTGGCGGCGGTGGAGCTGGACGAGGAGGTGTACGACCGGGCGGCGCCGCTGCTGTACGCCCTGGCGGCGGTGCGGGGCGCGCAGGCGCTGCCCGAGGTGCTGCGGGTGCTGCGCGGGGCGCCGGAGCACCGGCGCGAGTGGGTGCGGGAGGCCGTGGCGCGGACGCTGGCCGCGTTCGGTCCGGCCGCCCGGGAGGCCGTGCCGGAGCTGCGGGAGCTGCTCGGCGCGGACTCGGCGGCGGTCGCCACGGCGGCGGCGCGCGCCCTGTGGGCGGTCGAGGGCGACGCGGACGCGGTGGTGCCGGTCCTGGTGCGGTGGCTGCGGCCGGGCTCCTCGGGTGCCGAGCGGTGTGCGGCGGCCCAGGCGCTGGGCGCGATCGGCCCGGCTGCGGCCGGGGCCGCCCGGGCGCTGCGGCCGGGGCTGACCTCGCGGGACCTGTGGGAGCGGGTGCGGTGCGCGGCGGCGCTGTGGCGGGTGGCCGGGGAGACGGAGCGGACGCTGCCGGTGCTGCTGGCGGCCTGGGAGGAGAACCGGCACGCGCGCGTGGACATCGCCGAGTGCCTGGCCGAGATGGGTCCGGCGGCGGCGCCGGTGGCGGAGCTGCCGATCCTCGCCGAGCTGACCCGCCGCCGCCGGCACAACGCCCGCGAGGGCGCCTCCGGCAGCCACGACGTGCACCAGGACGAGAAGCTGCTGACCCTGTGCCGGGCGGCGCTGGCCCGGATGGAGCGGTGCGGGCCGCGGCAGGGGGGCGGGGCGGCGGGCGGGGGCCACGGCTCCGCGGGCGGGGACCACGGCTCGACGGACGGGGGACACGGCGCGGCGGACGGGGGACACGGCGCGGCGGGCGAGGGCCACGGCGCGGCGGGCGGGGGCCCCGGCTCGACGGGAGGCCTGGCGTGACCGGGCGGCCCGGCGCGACCGGGGGGCCGGCGTGACCGGGCGGGCCCGGCGTGACCGGGAGGCCGACGTGACCGGGAGGCCGCGGGTGTCGGCGTACGCCCTCGCGGTGCGCGAGGGCCGGATGCTGCTGACCCGCCTGTCGGAGGCCTCGCCGGTGTTCGCCCCGGGGGTGTGGCACCTGCCCGGCGGAGGCGTGGAGCCGGGCGAGCAGCCCGTCGAGGCGCTGGCCCGGGAGGTGAGGGAGGAGACCGGTCTGGAGACGGCCGGCGCCGAGCTGCTCGACGCGCGCGCCTACGCGGTCCGGCGGGACGGTGCCGACCGCCACCTGATCGCGCTCTTCTACGCCGTCGACCTGGCGTCGACGAGGACGCCGGTGGTCTCCGAGAGCGGCGGTTCCACCGACGCCGTCGCCTGGGTCCCGCTGCCCGATCTCGCGGACGTCCCGCTCTCCCCCGCCGTCGCGGACGCGCTGCGCCTGCTGGAGGCCCGGGGAGCGGCGCGGGGGCCGCGCGCGGACGGCCCCTGAGCGGGCCGCTCTCCCGCGGGGGGCGGGGAGGCATCGGCGCCCCGCGCGCGGACGGCCGCCGCGGCTCCTGCGACACGCGCGGACGGCCGCCGTGGCCCCTCCGACACGGGCGGCGCCACGGGTCGGGACCACCCCCCGGGCCACGGGCCGGGACCGCCCCCGGGGGGCGAACGGGACCGCCCCCGGGGGGCGAACGGGATCGCCCTCGGGGGCGAACGGGACCGCCCTCGGGGGCGAACGGGACCGCCCTCGGCGACGGAGGGGACACCCCGAAGGGGATTTCCTTCCTTATTTGGACATATGGTCTTCACGAGACCGCCCGTTCGACCTGGGAGCCCCGTGAGAGCCCGCACCGCCCTCCTCGCCGCCGCCGCGCTGGTGGCGGTGGCGGGCTGCGGGACCGGCGGCGGCCCGGAGAGCGACGGGCCGACGGCCGCGGCGGTGGGACCGGTGCGGCTCTGGCCCGACCTGCCGCCCGCCTCCGATCCGCCGGCGGACTACGGGGAGACCGACACGGAGCGGGTGCCGGGGATCGCGGTGAAGGGGGGCGACGTGCGGACCGTGGACCCGGTCGCGGTGGTCCGGGCCGAGGTCGCGGCCCATCCCGAGACGTACAGCGGCGGCGACGCGGTGTACGAGGAGACCGCCCGGGCGGTCCTCGCCTGCGACACCGCGCCGGCGCGGTGCCCGGTGCTCTCGCCGTACTACCGGGACCTCACCGGGAACGGCAAGGACGAGCTGATCGTCGGGATCCGGATGCCCGAGCAGCAGGTCGCCCTCCGGGTGTACCTCGCCGAGGGGGGCGGGCTGACCCGGGTCATGTCCACCGTCGACCAGGTGATCAGCGTGGAGCTGGCCGGGCGCGACCTGATCGTGCGGGCGGCCTCGGCGGGGATCCCGGGGTACGAGTACCGCACGGCCTGGTCGTGGGACGAGCGGCAGCACAGCATGCTGCCGGCGCGGGACGAGATCGTGCCGGTACGGACCCCCGGGGCCTCCCCGCCCACCGGCCCCGGCCCCTCGGTCTCCCCCTCGGTCTCCCGCTCCGCCCCCTCCCCCGCGGCCGCCCCGTCCACGGCCGGCCCGACCGCCCCGGCGGCGTCCGCGCCGGCCGCCGTCCGCCCGCTCTCCCCCGCCCCTCCCCCGGAGACCGCCCCGCCCCCGGAGACCGCCCCGTGAGCCGGCGCCGCGCCCGCCGGCCCCGGGCGCCCGCCTGGACCGCGACGCTGACCTGGAAGGCCGCGCTCTTCATCGGGGTGATGTGCTGCGCGCTGGCCGCGCTGCTCGGCACGCTGGTGCACGTCTCCGTGACGGGGCAGACCGTGCGGGACGCCCGGGAGAAGGCGCTGTCCCGGCTGACCGACGTCACCCGGCTGTACGAGGCGGGCGAGCCGCTGCCGCCCTTCGCCGGACTCGACCCGGAGGGCCTGCCGGAGCCGCTGCGGCGGCTGGCCGGGCGGGGCGAGCGCGGCACCATGGTCGCCGACCGGGGCGGCCGGTCGACCATGTGGGCGGCGGGCCCGGCGGACGGGCACGCCCTCGCGGTGCGCCTCGACCACAGCCTGGGCGCGGGGGCCATCGACGCCCTGGACCGGTCGATCGTCGGCTCCTCGATCCTGGCGATCGCGGCGACCCTGGCGGTCGGCCTCGTGGCCGTCACCCGGGTCACCCGGCGTCTGCACGCGACCGCGCAGGTGGCCCGGCGGATCACCGCCGGGGACCTGGACGCGCGCGTGGACGACCCCCGGACGAAGGACCCCCGGCGCCCCGAGGACGAGGTGGCGGCGGTCGCCGGGGCGCTCGACACGATGGCCTCCTCGCTCCAGCGCAAGCTCCAGAGCGAGCAGCGGTTCACCGCGGACGTGGCCCACGAGCTGCGCACCCCGCTGACCGGCCTGTCGGCCGCCGCCGAGCTGCTGCCGGAGGGGCGGCCCGCGGAGCTCGTGCGGGACCGGGTGCGGGCCATGCGGGGACTGACCGAGGACCTGCTGGAGATCTCCCGGCTGGACGCCCGCAACGAGACCGTCGACCTGGCCGTGCACGACCTCGGCCCGCTGGTCGAGCGGGCGGTGCGGGCCTCGGGCACGGAGACGGAGGTGCGGATCGTCCGGGACGCGGCGGTGGAGACGGACCGGCGGCGGCTCGAACGCGTGCTGGGGAACCTGGTCGCCAACGCCCACCGGCACGGCCGGCCGCCGGTGGTGGTGACCGTGGACGGGCCGACGGTGGCGGTGCGGGACCACGGGCCCGGCTATCCGGCGTACCTGCTCGCCTCGGGTCCGCAGCGCTTCCGCACGGAGAGCGGCGGCAAGGGGCACGGCCTGGGCCTGACCATCGCGGTCGGGCAGGCCGAGGTGATCGGCGCCGAGCTGGCCTTCGGCGGCGCGGCGGAGGGCGGCGGCGCCGAGGCGCGGATCCGGCTTCCCGAGTACGTGCGGTTCGGGGACGAGCTGCCGGAGGGGTGAAGAGCCGCCACGGCACACCGTCACACAAAAGGGACATACGGCATACGGCTTGCTACGTTGCCGACCATGACCGCACCTCGGGGCACGGACGCGCCCCCGGACGCGCCGCCGCCCGGCGTCCGGGTCCCGAAGCGGCGCGGGGTGGAACTGGTGCTGCTCCTCGGGGCCGTCCTCATCTCCGTCTGCGGCTACGCCGAGGTGGGCCTGGCCCACGACGGGGCCGTGCCGCCGGACGCCGCCCGGTACGGGGCGGGACTGGGCCTGCTCGCGCTGCTGGCGCACCTCGCCGTGCGGTTCCGGGCCCCCTACGCCGATCCGCTCCTGCTGCCGATCGCCCTGCTGCTCAACGGACTCGGGCTGGTGCTGATCTACCGCCTGGACCTGGAGACCCCCCGCGACCAGGCGGCGACCACCCAGCTCGTGTGGTCGACGCTCGGGGTCGCGCTCTTCATCGTGGTCGTGGTGCTGCTGCGCGACCACCGGGCGCTCCGGGGGTACGCGTACGTCTCGGTCGCCGCCGCGCTCGCCCTGATGATCCTGCCGATCTTCTTCCCGGCGGTGAACGGGGCCAGGATCTGGATCCGGATCGGCGGCCTCTCCTTCCAGCCGGGCGAGTTCGCGAAGATCCTGCTCGCGGTCTTCTTCGCCGCGTACCTCTCCGCCAACCTCAGCGCGCTCGCCTACGCCGGCCGCCGGATCTGGAGGTTCCAGTTCCCCACCTGGCGGGTGCTCGGGCCGATCGTGGCGATCTGGCTGCTGAGCGTCGGCGTCCTCGTCCTGGAACGGGACCTCGGCACCTCGCTGCTCTTCTTCGGCCTCTTCGTGATCATGCTGTACGTGGCGACCGGCCGCACGGGCTGGATCGCGATCGGCCTGCTGCTCGCCGCCGCCGGGGCCTTCCTCATCGGCTCGGTCGAGCCGCACGTGCACAGCCGGGTGGAGGACTGGCTCGACCCCTACGCCTCCATCCGGGCCGGCGACGGGCCCGGACAGCTCGCCCAGTCGCTCTTCGCCTTCGCCGCCGGCGGGATGCTCGGCGCCGGGCTCGGGATGGGCCACTCGGTCCTCATCGGCTTCGCCGCCAAGTCGGACTTCATCCTGGCCACGGCCGGCGAGGAGCTGGGGCTCGTCGGCCTCACCGCGCTCTTCCTGCTGTACGCGCTCTTCGTGGCGCGCGGCTACCGGGCCGGGCTCTCGCTGCGGGACCCCTTCGGGCGGCTGCTCGCGGTCGGGCTCGCGTCCATCGTGGCGCTCCAGGTCTTCGTGATCGCGGGCGGGGTGATGGGGCTGATCCCGCTGACCGGCATGGCGATGCCGTTCCTGGCGCAGGGCGGCTCCTCGGTGGTGACCAACTGGGTGATCGTCGCGCTCCTGGTGCGGGTGAGCGACTCGGCGCGGGCGCCGCAGCCGGAGGCCTCGGACACCGGCGAGCCCGCCCGGGTGGAGGCGGGCCGGTGATCCGGTACATCCGGCGGGCCGCCGCGCTCTGCCTGCTGCTGCTGGTGGCGCTGCTGGTCAACGCCGCCCGGGTGATGCTGGTGGAGGCCGGGGAGCTGGACGCGAACCCGGCCAACCGGCGGACCGCGATCGCCCGCTGGTCCGAGCCGCGCGGCGACGTCGTCGTGGACGGGAAGCCGGTGACCGGCTCCCGCGACAGCGGGCAGCAGCTGCGCTGGGAACGGACCTACCGCCGGGGCCCGCTCTACGCGCCGGTGACCGGCTACGCCTCCCAGACCTACGGCACCACGATGATCGAGCACGCGGAGGACCCGCTGCTCTCCGGCGCCGATCCGATGCTGGCCCCGCTGCCGCTGTGGAACGACCTCACCCGGGGCCGCTCCCCCGGCGGCGACGTGGTGACGACGATCCGCGCCCCGATGCAGGAGGCGGCCTACCGGGGGCTCGACGGCAAGCGCGGCGCGGTGGTGGCGCTGGAACCGTCGAGCGGCCGGATCCTGACGCTGGTCTCCTCCCCCTCGTACGAGCCGGGGGTGCTCTCCGGGACCGGCCCTGACGTGAAGGACGCCTGGACCCGGCTGACCACCTCGCCGAACCAGCCGATGCTCAACCGGGCGCTGCGGCAGACCTATCCCCCCGGCTCCACCTTCAAGATCGTGACCGCGGCGGCGGCGCTGGACGCGGGCGTGGTGCGGGACGTGGACGCGCCGACCGACACCCCGGACCCCTTCGTGCTGCCCGGCACCCGGCAGGTGCTGCCGAACGCGGCCCGGGGCTGCGAGGACGCCTCGCTCGCCTACGCCCTCCAGTGGTCCTGCAACACGGTGATGGCCGGGCTCGGCGTGGACGTCGGGCTGGAGGTGATGGCGGAGACGGCGGAGCGCTTCGGCTTCGACGACACGACCCTGCGGGTGCCGTCCTGGGTGGCGAGGTCCAACTTCGACCACGACATGAGCCCGGACCAGCTGGCGCTGTCGTCGATCGGGCAGTTCAACACCACCGCCACGCCGCTCCAGATGGCCATGGTGGCGGCGGCGGTCGCCAACACCGGCGAGATCGCGCGGCCGTACCTCGTGGACCGGACGACGACCTCCGGCGGGACGACCGTGGACCGCACCCCGCGCCGCAGCCACCGGCAGGCGATGAGCCCGTCGACGGCCCTCCAGCTCCAGCGGCTGATGGTGAAGGCGGTGGAGGAGGGCACGGGCGCGAACGCGGCGATCCCGGGGGCTCGGGTCGGCGGCAAGACGGGCACCGCGCAGCACGGCCTCGGCAACACGGGGACCCCGTACGCCTGGTTCATCGCCTGGGCCCAGGCGGAGGACTCGGGGCGGCCGGCGGTGGCGGTGGCGGTGGTCGTGGAGGACGCGGAAGCGTCCCGCACGGACATCAGCGGCGGTGGCAGCGCGGCGCCGATCGCGCGGGACGTGATGCGGGAGGCGCTGCGCCTGGAGGCGGAGTCCCGCGGCGCGCCGGGACCGCGCGGCGGGCCGGCGGCGACGGCGTCCCCCCCGGTGCCGGCGGTCCCGCGCGGCGCCCCGGGCACCCGCCCGTCGGCCGCCCCGGCCCCCGCCGCCTCGCGCGGCGCGCCCGCCGTCCCGCGCGGCGCGCCCGGCGGGCGGGAGCGGACCCGCGCCGAGGACTGACGGTCGGCGGGCGGCGGACGGCAGGCGGCGGGCAGGAGGCGACGGGCCGACAAGGCGGCGGCCGGCGGGGCGGTCCCGCACGGCGCTGCGGGGCCGACCGGCGCTCCCCGCTACCCCGCGGCGCCCTCCGCGACGGCCCGCGCGACCTCGGCGACCCGCTCCCGCTCCTCCGCCGCGAAGCGCTCCGCGTCCAGCCGCTCCGCGATCTCCTCGTCCTGGGTCATGAGGAGGTCGAGGTTGGAGTCGCCGAGGTCGAAGACGCCCATGTCGAGGTAGGCCTTCTGGAGCCGTTCGCCCCAGAGGCCGATGTCCTTGACGCAGGGCACGATCCGGCTGAAGAGCAGCTTGCGGAAGAGGTGCAGGAACTCGCTCTGCTCGCTGAACTCCTCCGCCTCCTTCCGGCCGATGCCGAAGTTCTCCAGCACCTCGACCCCGCGCAGCCGGTCGCGCATCAGATGACAGCCCTCGATGACGAACTCCTCGCGCTCGCGCAGTTCGGCGTCGGTGAGCTGCTTGTAGTGGTCGCGCAGGGCCATCCGGCCGAAGGCCACGTGCCGGGCCTCGTCCTGCATGACGTACGCGAGGATCTGCTGCGGCAGCGGCTTGTCGGTGGTGTCGCGGATCATGCCGAAGGCGGCGAGGGCCAGGCCCTCGATGAGCACCTGCATGCCGAGGTAGGGCATGTCCCAGCGGGAGTCGCGGAGGGTGTCGTCGAGGAGGCTCTGGAGGTCGTCGTTGATCGGGTAGAGCATCCCGATCTTCTCGTGGAGGAAGCGGCCGTAGATCTCGGCGTGCCGGGCCTCGTCCATGGTCTGGGTGGCGGAGTAGAACTTGGCGTCGAGGTCGGGCGCGGACTCGACGATCCGGGCGGCGCAGACCATCGCGCCCTGCTCGCCGTGGAGGAACTGGCTGAAGTTCCAGGAGGCGTAGTGGCGGCGCAGCTCGCCCTTGTCCTTCTCGGTGAGCTTGGCCCAGTGGCGGGTGCCGTACAGGGCGAGCGCCTCGTCGGGGGTGCCGAGCGGGTCGTACGGGTCGACCTCCAGCTCCCAGGCGATGCGGCGGGCGCCGTCCCACTGCTTGTCCTTGCCCTTCTGGTAGAGGGCGAGGAGCCGGTCACGGCCGGCGCCGGCCATGTCGTACTCCCAGGAGAAGCGGGCCTGTCCGGTGGCCGGGACCTCCCGGCCGGGTCCGGACGGGGGGTTCACGTAGAGCTCGTGCGTCGACATCGACCACTCCTTCCGCCTCCGGCGTGTCACGCCGCCGCCAGCAGGCTCACACGTTGCTGGACGAAGCGTCAACAAGTCGCGCAGGAGGGATTGACGGTCTTGCTGACGGGCAGTCTGATAGCGAGTGACCGACGGTAACCCGAGTGCGAAGCCAGCGAGGTGCCTCCGCCATGAGTCCCTTCACCGAGCCCGACCTCACCCTCCTGCGGGACGCGCTCGGCCCGCTCCGCGACCGCGAGCGGCTCGCCGAGCGGCTCCTGGAGGCCTCCCGCAAGCACTCCCACGACCCCGACGCCGAGCTCGACTGGGACGCGCCCTTCGAGCCCGGCGCCTGGTACTGGCCGCCGGAGCTGGTCTCCCTCTACGGCACCCCGCTGTGGCGCCGGATGTCCGAGGAGCAGCGGATCGACCTCTCCCGCCACGAGGCCGCCGCACTCGCCTCGCTGGGCGTCTGGTTCGAGATCATCCTGATGCAGCTGCTCGTCCGGCACATCTACGACAAGTCCCTGACCAGCCATCACGTGGGGTACGCGCTCACCGAGATCGCGGACGAGTGCCGGCACTCGATGATGTTCGCCCGCCTGATCCGCAAGGGCGGCACCGGCGCCTACCCGGTGCCGCGGGTCTACCACCACCTCGCCCGCGTCCTGAAGACCGTCTCCACCACCCCCGGCTCCTTCGCCGCCACCCTCCTCGGCGAGGAGGTCCTCGACTGGATGCAGCGGCTGACCTTCCCGGACGAGCGGGTCCAGCCGCTGGTGCGCGGGGTCACCCGGATCCACGTGGTGGAGGAGGCCCGGCACGTGCGGTACGCCCGCGAGGAGCTGCGCCGCCAGATGGTGACGGCGCCGCGCTGGGAGCGGCAGTTCACCCGGCTGAGCTGCGGCGAGGCCGCCCGGGTCTTCTCCACCTGCTTCGTCAGCCCCGCGGTGTACGACGCCGTGGGCCTGGACCGGCGGCAGGCCGTCGCCGAGGTGCGGGCGAGCGGGCACCGGCGGGAGGTCATGCAGGCCGGCGCCAAGCGGCTGACCGACTTCCTCGACGACATCGGCGTGCTCCGGGGCCCGGGGCGCCGCCTGTGGCGGTCGTCGGGCCTGCTGGCCTGAGGGTGGCGCCGGGCTTTCGCGGCGGGCCCCGGAGCCGGCGGTACCGGGGTTACGCTGCGGACATGACGAGCGCCGCCTCCCCCGCGTACCGCCGGCTCAGCGTCGAGGAGCGGCGCGGCCAGCTCCTGGAGGCCGCGCTGGTGCTCTTCGCCCACCGGGCCCCCGAGGACGTGTCGCTCGACGACGTCGCCGAGGCCGCCGGGGTCTCCCGGCCGCTGGTCTACCGCTACTTCCCCGGCGGCAAGCAGCAGCTGTACGAGGCCGCGCTGCGCTCCTCCGCCGACGCCCTGAGCCGCTGCTTCGCCGAGCCCGCCGAGGGCCCGCCCACCGAGCGGCTCGGCCGGGTCCTCGACCGCTATCTGGCCTTCGTCGACGGCCACGACGCCGGCTTCAGCGCGCTGCTGCGCGGCGGGAGCGTCGTCGAGACCTCCCACACCGCGGCGATCGTGGACGAGGTGCGGCGGGACGCGGCCGGGCAGATCTTCCTCCACCTGGGCGCCGAGCGGCCGGGCGGGCGGCTCGGGATGCTGGTCCGCACCTGGATCGCGGCCGTGGAGGCGGCCTCCCTCATCTGGCTCGACGAGGGCAAGCGGCCGCCCGCCGGCGAGCTGCGCGACTGGCTGGTCGACCACCTCGTCGCCCTGCTGGCCGCGAGTGCCGCGAGCGACCCGGAGACCGCGGAGGTGGTGCGGCGGCTGCTCGCCCGGGAGACCGCCGGGGGTCCGGTCGCCGGCCTCGCCCGGCGCCTGGTGCCGCTCGTCGGCGAGGCGGCGCACCTGCTGTGACCCGCCGCGCCGGGAGCGGCCGGGGGAGACTGGTGGGGTGAGAAGCGAGAACACCCCCTTCCGAGGCGGCCCGCTCGACGGGCGGGTCCTGCCGATCCTGCTCGGCCCCACCGGCCACCCGCCGAAGTGGTACGAGGTGCCGGTCCCGGCCCACGACGGCCGGCCGCCCATGCTGTACGCGTACCGGCGCGAGCCCGCGGGCCACACCCGGCGGCTCGGGCTCCAGCGGGGCTGGGTCTACGCGTACGCCCCCGAGGGGCGCGAGCGGCGCGAGCTCAAGTGGCCGTGGTCCAAGCCGGCCGTCCGGCCCGGGGGGAGGCCCGAGGAGAGCCCGGGGGCGGAGCCGAACGGGTGAGCCGGGAGGACGCGCCCCCTTTCGTACGTTAATCGGATGAATTGTCGCGCCATGATGCCTCCGGAGCCCGCTCTGGAGGTGGTGGTGACGTGTCGCGAAGGTGGCTGCGCGCGGTCTGTACGGGAGCCCTGGCCGCGCTGGCGGCCCTGACCGGCCCGGCGGTGGCCGCGCCGCCCCCGTCCGACCCGGCGGACCCGCCCGCCGGCTCCGCCCCCGTCGCCTGGGCCGACCCGGCGGCGGAACCGGTCGGGCCGGTGGACCCCGACTCCGCGTCCGCGTCCGCATCCGCGGACCCCGGTGCGGGCTCGGACTCGGGCACGGGCGTGGGCACGGCCACGGACTCGGACCCGGGCGCAGGCACGGGCACGGACTCGGACTCCGGGGCCGGGCCGGCGGCGGATCCGGACGCGGGAGCGGGCGCGGACGCCGGCGCGGTCGACGCGGGCGCGCTCGCGCCCTCCGGCGGGGACTCGGTGGCGACGCTGCTCGGCCGGCTCCGGACGCTCTACCGCCAGGCGGAGGAGGCGACGGAGCGGTTCAACGCCGGCGAGGAGGCGGTGCGGCTCCAGGACGCCGCCACCCGGCGGGTCACCGCGGACCTGGCCGACGCCCGCAGCGCCCTGGCCCTCGGCCGGTCCGAGGCCGGGCGGCTCGCCCGGGAGCAGTACCAGGGCCGGACCGGATACGCCTCGCCGCTGCGGCTGCTCTTCTCCCCCGACCCCCAGTCGGCCCTGGACGCACGCCGCCTGATGGACCGCACGGCCCGCGACCGTGCCTCCGCCGTCCCCCGGCTGCGGGCCGCCGAACGCCGGGCGGCCCGCCTCGCCACCGCTTCCCGCGCCGCCCTGGAGCGGCAGCGGACGCTGGCCGCGCGACAGCGGACGCACCGGGACGAGGTGCGCCGGAAGCTCGCCGAGGTGGAGGCGCTGCTCGCCTCGCTCTCCGCCGAGCGGCTGGCGCGCCTGACCGAGCTGGAGCGGGCCGAGACCGCCGGCGCCCAGCGGGAGCTGCTCGGCTCCGGTGCCCTCGGCCCGGCCCGCACGCCCTCACGGGCGGGGGCGGAGGCGCTGCGCTTCGCGGTCGGCGAGCTCGGGAAGCCGTACGAGTGGGGCGCCGAGGGCCCGGACTCCTACGACTGTTCGGGGCTCACCCAGCGGGCCTGGGCGGCGGCCGGCCGGGAGCTCCCGCGCACCAGCCAGGAGCAGTGGGCGCGGCTGCCCCGGGTGCCGCTGGGCGAACTGCGCCCCGGGGACCTGGTGGTGTACTTCCCGGGCGCCACCCATGTCGCCCTCTACCTGGGCGAGGGCCTGGTGGTGCAGGCCCCGCGCCCCGGCGGCCGGGTCAAGGTCTCCCCGCTCGCGGCGAACCCGCTGCTCGGGGCGGTCCGGCCGGACCCGGGCGGCACGGCCCTGGAGTCGTACGCCCCGCCCGTGCTCCCGGAGGGCGCCCGGGAGGGTTCGGACGAGGGGTACGACGGGGGCGGTCAGGCGCCGGCGACCGAGGCGAGGTAGGCGGCGGCCTTCTCCGGGTCGAAGAAGAAGTCCTCGAAGTCCGCCGGGTCGTCGAAGCCGTTGGCGAAGCGGTCGGCGACCGGCTGGAGCTGTCCGGCCGCGCCGATCAGGTTCAGGACGTGCTCCGGCGGCGGCGCCAGCATCGCGTTGGTCCACTTGGTGACCGGCTCGGCGGTCTTCCAGTAGCGGTCGAAGGCGGACCGCATCCACTCCTCGTCGAAGGGCCGGTCGCCGTGCTCGACGATGGCGGCGAGGTAGGCGGCGGCGCACTTGGACGCCGAGTTGGAGCCCTGGCCGGTGATGGGGTCGTTGGCGACGACGACGTCGGCGACGCCGAGGACGAGACCGCCGCCGGGGAGCCGGCCGATCGGGTTGCGGACGGTCGGCGCGTACCGGCCGGCGAGGGTGCCGCCGGCGTCGGTGAGCTCGACCTTGGTCGCGCGCGCGTACTCCCAGGGCAGGAACCTCTCCATGAGCTCCAGCGTCAGCGCCAGGTGCTCGGAGGGGTCCTTGACGCCCCGGAAGGCGTCGACGGGACCGCCGGGGACGCCCTCCCAGAAGAGGATGTCGGCGCGGCCGCCGTGGGTGAGGGTCGGCATGACGAAGAGCTCGCCGACGCCCGGCACGAGGTTGCAGCGGACGGCGTCGAAGTCGGGGTGCTCGGGGCGCGGGCCGAGCCCGTGCACGTACGCGACGGCGAGCGCGCGCTGCGGCTCGGTGTGCGGGGAGCGGTCGGCGTCCCGGCCGAACATGGAGACCAGCTCGCCCTTGCCCGCGGCGACGAGCACGAGGTCGTAGCGGCGGGCGAAGAAGTCGAGGTCGCCGACGGCCACGCCGTGGATGACGAGCTGCCCGCCGCGCTGGGCGAAGGTCTCCATCCAGCCGGCCATCTTCACGCGCTGGTCGACGGACTGGGCGTGGCCGTCGAGCCGGCCGACCCAGTCGACGAGGCGGGAGGCGTCGGGGCCGGCGACGGAGACGCCGAGGCCCTCGATCCTCGGGGCCTGGGACTCCCAGAAGTTCAGGCCGAGGTCGCGCTCGTGCCCGAGCGCGGTGGCGAACATGCACTGGGTGGACATGACGCGCCCGGAGCGGATCTCGTCCGCGGTCCGGTTCGACATCAGGGTGACCTCGTACCCCTGGGACTGGAGGCCGAGGGCGAGCTGGAGACCGGACTGTCCGGCCCCGACTATGAGTATCTTCCGCATGGGCGGGCTCCTGGCGAAGGCGAAGGTGGTGCGGGGGGCGACTGGCGGTGCGCGGCTACTCGGGCGTGGTGGAGAGCGCGTGCTCGACCATGGCGAGCAGCGTCTCGACCACGCTGTAGCGCTTGCGCGCGTCCATGATCACCACGGGGACCTCGGGGGTGATCGTCAGGGCCTCCCTGACGTCCTCCGGCTCGAACTTCGCGGTGCCCTCGAAGTGGTTGACGGCGACCACGTACGGCAGGCCGCAGCTCTCGAAGTAGTCGAGCGCCGGGAAGCAGTCGGTGAGGCGGCGGGTGTCCGCGAGCACGATCGCGCCGATGGCGCCGCGCACGAGGTCGTCCCACATGAACCAGAAGCGCTGCTGGCCGGGGGTGCCGAAGACGTACAGGACCAGGTCGTTGTCGAGCGTGATCCGGCCGAAGTCCATCGCCACGGTGGTGGTGATCTTGTCCGGGGTGGCGGTGAGGTCGTCGGTCTCCTCGCTCGCCCGGGTCATCAGCGCCTCGGTCTGGAGGGGGGTGATCTCGGAGACCGCGCGGACGAAGGTGGTCTTGCCGACGCCGAAGCCGCCCGCGACCACGATCTTCGTCGCGATCGGGGCGCGGGAGTGGTCGAGCTGCCAGTCCCGGGCGCCGTCCTCGGGATCGGGCTCCGCCGCGGAGGGCCCGGGCTGGGCGGGGATGGCGGCGGTGGGGACGGTCTCCGCCCGGGAGGCGGCGGGACGGTCGACGGCGGTGTCGGCCGTGTCGACGGCGGTGGCGTCAGAGACGACGGAGTCCACTCAGCACCCTTTCGAGGAGCGCGCGGTCGGGCTGGCCGGTGCCGTGACCGGTCCCGTACACACGGATCTTTCCCTGGTCGGCCAGGTCGCTGAGGAGCACCCGGACGACACCCAACGGCATCTTGAGGAGGGCCGAGATCTCCGCCACCGTCCGCATCCGGCGGCAGATCTCGACGATGGCCCGCATCTCGGGCATGAGACCGCGCGCGCCGGGACCGCCGTCCGTGAGGACCTTGCGGGCGAGGGGCGCCTCCAGGGCGGCCACGAAGGTCTCGACGAGGAGCACGTGCCCGAAGCGGGTGCGTCCGCCGGTCAGCGAGTACGGCCGCACGCGCGCGGGGCGCCGCCCCTCGCCCCGGACGGGCAGCCGGTGGGCGGCGGCGGTCAGCGAGGTCACCGGGGGCCCTCCATCGACTTGCGCAGTTCGCTGCGGACTTCGGGGGTGAGGACGTGTCCGGCGCGGCCCACGAAGAGCGCCATGTGGTAGGCGATGACGCTCATGTCGCAGTCGGGGGTGGCGTGCACGCCGAGCAGCGAACCGTCGCTGATCGACATGACGAAGACGCTGCCGTCCTCCATGGCGACCATGGTCTGCTTCACGCCGCCGCCGTCCATGAGCCGCGCGGCCCCGATGGTGAGGCTGCCGATGCCGGAGACGATGGTGGCCAGGTCGGCGCTGGAGCCGCGCGGGCCCCGGGGGCGGGCGCCCAGGTCGTCGGCCGGTCCGGGCCGCTCGTCGGGGTCGGAGGAGAGCAGCAGGAGCCCGTCGGAGGAGACGACGGCGACCGAGCGGACCCCCGGCACCTCCTCCACGAGGTTGCCCAGCAGCCATTGCAGGTTGCGGGCCTCCGTGCTCAGTCCGTACGTCCCGGTGGCGCCGGTCGATGCGGTCGTACTCGTGGTGCTGGTCGTTCCCGTGGCGGTCAACTGCGTGCCTCCTCGACTGTGTCCCCCGTCATCTCCTCTGTACGCGCGGTGCTCCCGGCGGCTATCTCCGCCTCGACGTCCCGGCGCCCGGCCACGGCGCCCTGCTGGAAGCCGCCCAGACGGCGGCGGAGTGCCTCGGCGTCGACCGAGCCCCGGCGGGGGGCGGTGGGCGCCGCGGGGGCGCGGACCACCTGGGGGGTCCGCTTGGGCAGGCCCTTGTCGGTCACGCGCTCCCACTGGGCGGGTCGCGGTCCGGGCACCTGCCCCTCGTCGACCGGCCCGGCCTGCTCGGGCACGGTGTGCTCCGGCGCGGTCCGGTCGGGAGCGGTGTGCTCGGGTGCGGCCTGCCCGGAAGTGGTCCGCTCCGGTACGGGCTGCGCCGGTACGGGCTGCGCCGGTGCGGCCTGCCCGGTAGTGGTCTGCTCCGGGGCGGCCTGCTCGGGTGCGGTCCGCTCGGGCACGGCCGAGAGCGGCGGCTCGGCGGCGCGCTCGTGGCTGTCCGGCTCGGCCGGCGGGTCGGGGAGCCGCACCTGGAGGGTGGTCTCGGAGACGGACTCGACGGGTGCCGGGTGCGGGGCGGGCTCGACGCGGGCGTCGGGCCCGGAGCCGTACGCCTCCGCGGGGAGGGCGTCGTACGCGTCCCCGGCCACCGGCTCCGCCGGCTCCGCCTCGGGCTCCGCCGGCGCGGCGGGCGCCGGCTCCGCGTCCTGGGCCGGGGCCTGGGCCTGGAAGGCGCGCTCCGCGGCCTCCACGAGCGGGTCGCGGGTGCGGGACGGGAGGGCGTTGGAGTTGGCCTCGGCCTCCGAGCCGGGGAGGTGGAGCAGGGTGACGGGGCCGGCGCCCGGGCTCCGCACCGGCTCGGGCACGGCGGCCGGGAGCGCGGTCGGCAGCAGCGGCAGCGGCAGCACCACGACGGCGGCCGTGCCGCCCGGCTTCTGCTCGCGCAGCTCGACGCCGACGCCGTGGCGGGCGGCGAGCAGACAGACCACGCGCATGCCGAGGCCCTCGCCCTCGAAGCCGTCCGGGTCGGCGGCGGCGAGGCGGGCGTTGAGGTCGGCGCGCCGGTGGTCGGGGATCCCTATGCCGGAGTCCTGCACGGAGAGCATGACCTCGCCGGTCTCCAGGAGCCAGCCGGAGAGCTGGACCTCGGCGTCCGGCGGGGAGAAGGCGGTGGCGTTCTCCAGGAGTTCGGCGACGAGGTGGCTGAGGTCGTCGGCGGCGAAGCCCGCCAGCTGGGCGTGCGGGGGCAGCGACTGGATGGTGACGCGCTCGTACCGCTCGATCTCGCTGACGGCGGCGCGCAGCACGTCGACGAGGGGGACGGGGCCCGCGTGGCCGTGGACGTGCTCGTGGCCGGCGAGGACCAGCAGGTTCTCGCTGTGGCGGCGCATGACGGTCGCCATGTGGTCGAGCTTGAAGAGGGTGGCGAGGCGGTCCGGGTCCTGCTCGCGCTCCTCCAGCTTCTCGATGACGGCGAGCTGCCGGTCGACGAGGCCGAGGCTGCGCAGCGAGAGGTTGACGAAGGTGTGCTGGACGGTGCCCCGGAGCCGTTCGAGGTCGGCGGTGAGCACGGCGATCCGGCCCTGGAGCTCGGCGCGCTGGGAGGCGAGCTCGGACTCGGCGGTCTGCCGGTCGGCGACGAGGCCGGCCCGCTCGCCGGTGAGCCGGCCGGTGTGGGCGGCGAGGGCGGCGAGCTGTCCGTGGAGGGTGTTGAGGGAGCGGACGACCTGGGCGAACTCGTCGTTGCGGCCGGTGAAGCGGACGGCTTCCTCGGCGGCCGGCTCCGGTGCGGCGGCGAGCCGGGCGGCGCCGATGCGGAGCACGGCGAGCGGCCGGGTGAGGCTGCGGGCGACGTAGGTGGAGACGCCGACGGCGAGCAGGAGGCAGCCGCCGAGGAAGGCGAGGCGGAGCTCGAGGGCGGTGACGTCGTCGTCGCGCAGGGCGGTGAGCCGCTCGACCCGCTTGGCGGCGAGGGTGGACTCGACGCCGCGCATCTGCTCGATGCGGGCGGAGAGCGCCGACTCCAGGCCGGACGGGGAGGTGCGGGTCTCGGCCTCGGAGAGGGTGGGCCGGTCGGTGAGCCGGGCGAGGGCCTGCTCGGCGGTCTTGACCTCGGGGCCGGCGACGGTCGCGGCGAGCGAGTCGCGGGCGGCGGGGCCGGCGGACCGGTCGAAGTCGCCGAGGGCGGCGAGTTCGCGGACCCGGGCCTGCTGGGCGGCGGCGCTCAGCAGGTCGCGGGCGCGGGCGGCCTCCTCGGCGCCCTCGGGCTCCTCGGCGACGTAGCTGTTGGTGGCGGGGTCGTAGCGGAGCTCGCCGCTGGGCTCGGGCTGCGGGACGGCGAGCGCGGCGAGCAGGAGGCCGCGGGCGGCGGAGGCCTGCTCGACGGCGCGGCCGAGGTCGGCGGGGGCCCGGCCGGTGCCGGTGAGGGCCGGGTCGGAGGCGCGCGGCGGGGTCCGCTCGGCGAGCTCCTCGGCGAGGTCCTGGAGCGTGGCGATGACGTCGCCGTAGGCCTTGTGGGCCTCCAGGGGCGTCCCCTTGCCGGAGACGGCGGCGCGGCGGACGCCGGCGACGCCGGCGAGCTCGCGGCGGAGCGCCTCGGAGGCGTCGGGCCGGATCTCCTCGATCTGGCGGTCGACGCGGGCCGACTTGGCGGGGGTGAGGGTCCGCCGGTTCTTCTTGGGGCCGGTCTGCGCGTCGCGGCCCGCGGCGACGTAGGCGACGACCTCGTCGCGCTCGTCGGCGAGGGAGTGCGCGAGGGTGACGGCCTGCCGGTCGAGGCCGGCGAGGGTGACCAGGCGCCGGGACTCGTTCAGTTCGGCGGAGGCGGTGAGGACGGCGGGGGCGCCGGCGCCGAGGACGATGACGCCGACGAGGGCGACTCCGGCGACGAGGCGGTTCCGGACGCGCCTGGAGCGGCCGCCGGGGGTCGGCGCGGGGGCGCCGGCGACGGGGCCCGCGGGGGGCGTGCCGGGGCCGGCGAGGGGAGCACCGGGGGCTGCGGGGGACGCGCTTCCCGGGGTCGGCGGAGTGCCGGGGGCCTGCGGCTCACCGGGGGTCTGGCTCCGCGCGCCGTTCATGCTCCGAGGCCGCTTCTTCTGCACCGGTGCTCGCATTCTTGACTCGTCCGCCCACACAGCAGAGGTGACGGCCGGTCACGAGGTTCCGCCCCCACCCCTGGTACGGCTTCCGACCATTCCAGCGCTTCTCGGCAGGGGGCGGGCATCGGCCGCTCCGCCACCCGAACGAGTGAACAACACTCCTGAGTTGGCGAACAACTTCCGGCGGTCGCCGCGGAGGGCCTCCGAGGGGGCCCGGCTGGATCTTCGGGGCGGGCTTTGGCAGGATGCCCGCCCGCAGCTCGCCGGAGGTGCCGATTCCGTCTCCTCCGGCGGCCACGGCCGGTTGGTACAGGCCATTTTCGGCCCTTTGCAGGTGTTGTGAAGGGTCCGCGCGAGCCGGGCACACTGGACATCATGCGCAGCGAAGTCGCCGGCCTCCCCGGCAACCCCGAACGCCCCAACGAGGACTGGGCGGCCGCAGTCCTGCCCGCCTCGGGCGCCGGGGGGGCGCTCGTCCTCCTGGACGGGGTCACCCCTCCCGCGGGTGAGGTGGGTTGTGTGCACGCGGTGCCGTGGTTCACCGCGCGACTCGGCGGCGCTTTGACCGAACTGTCCGCTTCCCGGCCCGATCTGACGCTGTCCGAGATCCTGTCCCTGGCAATCCGGCGCACCGCCGGGCTCCATGCGGACACCTGTGACCTTTCTCACGTACGTACTCCTCAGGCAACCGTGGTCCTCGCGCGGTGGGACGCCTCCTCCGTCGACCACCTCGTCCTCTCCGACTCGGTGCTGCTGCTCCGGGCACCGGACGGGTCGGTCCGGGCGGTGCGGGACGACCGGCTGGACCGGATCCCCCGCGAGGCGCTCCGCTCGCACGCGGCGGCCGACCGGCTGCGGAACCGGGAGGGCGGCTTCTTCACGGCGGCCGCGGATCCGTCGGTCGCGGAGCGGGCCGTGACCGGCACGACCCCGCGGGCGGGGGTCGCGGCCCTGGCGGCGCTCACGGACGGGGCGAGCCGCTGGGTGGAGCGGTTCGGCGCGGGCGACTGGACGGAGTGCGCGGAGCTCCTGGCGCGGGAGGGCGCGTCGGCACTGCTCCGGAGGGTGCGGGCCCTGGAGACGGCGGACGCCGCGGCGGGCGGCGGGCGGCGCGGGAAGGTCCACGACGACGCGACGTGCGTGTACGTGGAGCTGTGAGCCGGGACCGCGAGCCGGAAGCCGGAAGCCGGAAGCCGGAAGCCGCGGGCAGTGAACCGGGACAGCGGGCCGGAAGCCGCGGGCCTTGGGCAGTGAACCGGGTCCGCGAGCCGGAAGCCGCGGGCCGTGAGCGGGCCGCGGCGGCGGACCGGGAGCCGTCCCGCGGGTCCGTACCGGGACCCGCCGGGTCCGCGCCGGGGCCCTGCGGGCGGGTCAGCCCTCCGAGCGCTGGTTGAAGTGGTGGAGCAGGCGGGCCAGTTCGGCGACCTCGGCGCGGTCCCAGTCGGCGAGCTTGCGGACGTACCGCTCGCGGCGGGCGTCGCGGACGTGCCGGAAGCGGTCGCGGCCCTCGTCGGTGAGCCGGACCAGGGAGGCGCGCCCGTCGGCGGGGTCGGGGTCGCGGGCGACCAGGCCGAGCTGTTCGAGGGCGCGGAGCTGGCGGCTCATGGTGGCCTTGCCGACGCCGAAGTAGGCGGAGAGCTCGGTGGCGCGCTGGGGGCCGGCGTCGTCGAGGCGGACGAAGAGGCCGTACGCGGCGGGCTCCAGCTCCGGGTGGACCTCGCGGGCCATCTCGCCGGACTGGGCGCGCGCCCGGCGCAGGAAGACGGCGAGCTCCCGCTCCAGGGCGAGGAACTCCCGCTCGGCGGGGGCGCGTCCGGATCCGGTGCCGCCGGGGGTCTCCCCGGGCCCGGGGCCGTCCGCGCCGCCCTCGCCGGCCGTGCCGCCTGCGCGCACGCCGCACCTCCCACACGTGTTTCGTCGACTGAAAGTTTCCCGCTCCGGCGGGCGTCGCCGCAGCTCCTTCAGTATTTCGCAGGAGTAGACCAACGACGGAACCCGGTCCCTCTTCCACGCCGTCGGTCTACGTGCGTAGAGTCGCCGTCGAGCACGTGACTGACATGTCCACACCACCCCCACGACCCCTCGGGAGTCACGCCATGCGTGTGCGCAGATCCGTCTCCACCCCCCTGCTCGCCACCCTCGCCGCCACCGCCCTCGTCCTGCCCCTGGCGGGCCAGGCCGGCGCCGCCGACCCGGACGCCCGCGCCGCCGCCCCCGCCCGCGGCTCCGCCCACATGGGCATGGGCGTCCTGAAGCACGACGGGAGGGGCGCGGCCCCCTCCGGCGGCGCCTCGGCCCTCGCCACCTGGACGGAGGGCGTGGACGTCTCCAGCCACCAGGGAAACGTCGCCTGGTCCACGCTGTGGAACAGCGGCGTGAAGTGGGCCTACGTGAAGGCCACGGAGGGCACGTACTACAAGAACACCTCCTTCACGCAGCAGTACAACGGCTCGTACAACGTCGGCATGATCCGGGGCACGTACCACTTCGCCACCCCGGACACGACCACCGGCACCGCCCAGGCCGACTACTTCGTCAACAACGGCGGCGGCTGGTCGAAGGACGGCAGGACCCTGCCCGGCGTCCTCGACGTCGAGTGGAACCCGTACGGCGCCACCTGCTACGGCAAGACGCAGTCCGGGATGGTCACCTGGATCCGCGACTTCCTCAGCCGCTACAAGGCCCGCACCGGCCGCGACGCCGTCATCTACACGGCGACCAGCTGGTGGAAGCAGTGCACCGGCAACTACTCCGGCTTCGCCTCCACCAACCCGCTGTGGATCGCGCGGTACGCCGCCGAGGTCGGTGAACTCCCCTCCGGCTGGCCGTACTACACGATGTGGCAGTACACCTCGACCGGCCCGACGGTCGGCGACCACAACCACTTCAACGGCGACCTCTCGCGGGTCCAGGCGCTCGCGAACGGCTGACGCCGGCGCGGAGGACGGCGGTCCCGGGGGTGCGGCGGCACCCCCGGGACCGCCGTTTCGCGTGGTCGGCGGCTTTTTCCGCCCACCCCCTTGCCCATTGGTATGGACCAATGCGAGTCTCTACCCCGGTCGCCCGGGGTTCAACTTCCGGGTGCCCCGCGCGCGTTGCTCGTTCCGTACTCCCCCACGCACGAGAGAGAGCCCCCGCATGCCGTCCACCCGCCGTACCGCCGCCGGCGTCGCCGCCCTGTCCGCAGCCGCCGCCCTCGTCGGCCTCACCCCGACCACCGCCGCCGCCCACGGAGCCGTCTTCAACCCCGTGAGCCGCGTGGCGGCCTGTTACGCCGAAGGCCCCGAGAGCCCCGACTCGCAGGTCTGCAAGGACCTCGTCGCCGACTCCGGCACCCAGCCGCTCTACGACTGGAACGAGGTGAACATCGCCAACGCGGACGGCAACCACAAGGCCCTCATCCCCGACGGCAAGCTCTGCTCGGCCAACCGCGCGAAGTACCGGGCCCTCGACTGGGCGCGCACCGACTGGCCCGCCACCGCCGTCTCCGCCGGCGCCTTCGACTTCAGGATCCGCGCCACGGCCGCCCACTCCGGCACCATGACGATGTACGTCACCAAGGCCGGCTTCGACCCCACCCAGCCGCTGAAGTGGTCCGACCTCGACGCCACCCCGGTCGCGGTGTACAACACCACCCGCACCGCCACCGACGGCTACTACGCCTTCACCGGCAACCTGCCGGCCCGCTCCGGCCGCCACGTCGTCTACATGGTGTGGCAGCGCAACGACAGCCCCGAGGCGTTCTACAGCTGCTCGGACGTCACCTTCGGCACCGCCGCCGCGGCCACGGCCGCCAAGGCCGAGGCGCCCACCGAGGCCGAACTCGCCGCCGGTGCCGAGCTGTCCACGGTGAGCCACGCGGGCCACGGCGGCGACGAGCAGCCGCCGGCGCTCTCCGCCGAGGCCGCCGCGGCCCCGGACTCCCCGCTGCCGATGGCCCTGGCCGGCGCGGGCGCGCTCGCCGTCTTCGGCGCGGGCAGCCTGCTCCTGGGCCGCCGCCGCGACTCCTCCGCCTCCTAGGGCCGCCCCCTAGGGCCGGAGGACGGCGGGAGGAGGAGGGCCGGGCGGGGGCCCCGCCCACCCCTCCGGCGGCCCCCTGGGAACCCGCCCCTCCCCTCCCGCCCGCCTCGCCCCCCGGACCTCGCTCCGGGGGGCGATTTCGCGCCATCCCCCCGGGGACGGGTGGAAGCCGGGACGTTCGTGGACAGCCTTGGAGAAAGCTCGTTCGCACGGCCGTCAGCGCACCACCGTCCGCCCGTGAAGGAGAGCGCTCCATGCGGAACCAGCAGCGGTGGGTCTACCACCGCGGGGAAGGGCCGCGCACGTTCGGGGTGGAGGAGGAGCTCCTCCTGGTCGACCCCGAGACAGGACACCCCCAACCCCTCGCCGGCACCGTCACCGAGATCGCCGCCTGGCACGCCGGCGCCGGGCCGCGGACCGAGGGCCCGGAGCCGGCGAAGCCCGAGTTGTACGCAGAGCAGCTGGAGATCGGCACCGCCCCCTGCACCACCACCCCGCAGCTCGCCGACCAGCTGCGCCGGGCCCGGCTCGCCGCCTCTGCGGCCGCGGCGGAGGCCGGCGTGGCGGTCGCGGCGCTCGCGACCGCGCCCGTGGACTTCGGCCCGCCGCTGCTCACCCCGGACGACCGCTACCGGCGGATCCAGGACCGGTACGCGCACCTGGTCGACGAGGAGTTCGCCTGCGCCTGCCACGTCCACGTCCACCTCACCTCGCCCGAGGAGGGCGTGGGCGTGCTCGACCGGATCCGGCCGTGGCTCGCCCCGCTCCTCGCCCTCAGCGCCAACTCCCCCTACTTCCAGGGCGTCGACACCGGCTACGCGAGCTGGCGCCACCAGCTCTGGCAGCGCTGGCCGATGTCGGGTCCCAGCGAGCTGTACGGGGACGTGGCGGCGTACGAACGGACCACCAGCGAGATGCTCGCCAGCGAGGTGCCGCTCGACGGCCACATGGTCTACTTCGACGCCCGCCTCTCCCCCAGCTATCCGACGGTGGAGATCCGGGTCGGCGACGTCTGCCTCGACGTGGAGGACACCGTCCTGCTCGCGGTGCTGAGCCGCGCCCTGGTGGAGACCGCGGCCCGGGAGTGGCGCCGCGGGGGGCTGCCCGACCCGGTGTCGACGGTGGTGCTGCGGCTCGCCGCCTGGCGGGCCAGCCGGTACGGGCTCGGCGGGGAGCTGCTCGACCCGCGGAGCTGGCGGCCCGCCCCCGCCGGCGAGGTGCTGTTCGCCCTGCTCGGCCACGTGCGCCCCGCCCTGGAGGACGCGGGCGACCGGGAGCGCGCCGAGGCGGGGGTGGAGCGGCTGCTCGCCCGGGGCACCGGAGCGGACCTCCAGCGCGCCGCCCACGCCGGCGACCCGTCCCTCGCCTCGGTGATCGTCGAGGCCGTGAGGCGGACGACCCCGGCCTGAGGGACCCGGCCGGTCCGACGCCGAAGCCCCCGGTACGCGTGCGTACCGGGGGCTTCGGCCCACGGGCGAAGCGGGCGGGACCGCTCGGGTCCGGGTCAGGCGGCCGCCGCCACCGGGACCTGCGCCGGGGCCAGGGCGATCTCCAGCACCTGGCGGACGTCGGTCACCGGGTGGACCTCCAGCTTCTCCAGGACCTCGGCCGGGACGTCGTCCAGGTCGGCCTCGTTCCGCTTGGGGATGACCACCGTGGTGATCCCGGCCCGGTGCGCGGCGAGCAGCTTCTGCTTCACCCCGCCGATGGGCAGCACCCGGCCGGTGAGGGAGACCTCGCCGGTCATGGCCACGTCGGTGCGGACGAGACGGCCGCTGAGCAGCGAGGCCAGCGCGGTCGTCATGGTGATGCCCGCGCTCGGGCCGTCCTTCGGGACCGCGCCCGCCGGGAAGTGGATGTGCACGCCCCGGTCCTTCAGGCCGGTGACGGGCAGCTCCAGCTCCGCGCCGTGCGAGCGGAGGAAGGAGAGCGCGATCTGCGCGGACTCCTTCATCACGTCGCCCAGCTGGCCGGTGAGGGTCAGACCGGCGGCGCCCGTCTCGGGGTCGGCGAGGGAGGCCTCGACGAAGAGGACGTCGCCGCCCGCGCCGGTCACCGCGAGGCCGGTGGCCACGCCGGGGACCGCGGTGCGCCGCTCGGCCGGGTCCTGGGCGGACTCGGGCACGTGGTGCGGACGTCCGATGAGGCCCCGCAGGTCCTCGGGCGTGATGGTGAACGGCAGCTCGCGGTCGCCGAGTTCGTGCTGGGCCGCGACCTTGCGGAGCAGCCGGGCGACGGCCCGCTCCAGGGTGCGGACGCCGGCCTCCCGGGTGTACTCGCCGGCCAGCTTGCGCAGGGCGGCCTCGTCGAGGGTCACCTCGTCGGCGCCCAGGCCGGCCCGCTCCAGCTGCCGGGGCAGCAGGTGGTCCCGGGCGATGACGACCTTCTCGTCCTCGGTGTAGCCGTCGAGGCGGACCAGCTCCATGCGGTCCAGGAGCGCCTCGGGGATGGCTTCGAGCACGTTGGCGGTGGCGAGGAACACCACGTCGCTGAGGTCGAGTTCGACCTCCAGGTAGTGGTCGCGGAAGGTGTGGTTCTGCGCCGGGTCGAGGACTTCGAGGAGGGCCGCGGCGGGGTCGCCGCGGAAGTCGGAGCCGACCTTGTCGATCTCGTCGAGGAGGACGACCGGGTTCATCGAACCGGCCTCCTTGATCGCGCGGACGATCCGGCCGGGCAGCGCGCCCACGTAGGTCCGGCGGTGGCCGCGGATCTCGGCCTCGTCCCGGACGCCGCCGAGGGCGACGCGCACGAACTTCCGGCCCATCGCGTGGGCGACGGACTCGCCGAGGGAGGTCTTGCCGACGCCGGGCGGGCCGACGAGGGCGAGCACGGCGCCGCCGCGCCGTCCGCCGACGACCCCGAGCCCTCGCTCGGAGCGCCGCTTGCGCACGGCCAGGTACTCGGTGATGCGCTCCTTCACGTCCTCCAGGCCGGCGTGCTCGGCGTCCAGGACGGACTTGGCGCCCTGGATGTCGTACCGGTCCTCGGTCCGCTCGTTCCACGGCAGTTCGAGGACGGTGTCGAGCCAGGTCCTGATCCAGGAGCCCTCGGGCGACTGGTCGCTGGACCGCTCCAGCTTGTCGACCTCCTTGAGCGCGGCCTCGCGGACGGACCCGGGCAGGTCGGCGGCCTCCACGCGGGCGCGGTAGTCGTCGGACTCCTCGCCGTCCTTCTCGCCGTTGAGCTCGCGCAGCTCCTTGCGGACCGCTTCGAGCTGGCGGCGCAGGAGGAACTCGCGCTGCTGCTTGTCGACGCCTTCCTGGACGTCCTTGGCGATGGTCTCGGCGACGTCCTGCTCGGCGAGGTGCTCGCGGAGCTGGGCGGCGGCGAGCCTGAGGCGGGCGACCGGGTCGGCGGTCTCCAGGAGCGCGACCTTCTGCTCGACGGTGAGGAAGGGCGAGTAGCCGGAGTTGTCGGCGAGCGCGCCGACCCCGTCGATCTGCTGCACCCGGTCGACGACCTGCCAGGCGCCGCGCTTCTTCAGCCAGCTGGTGGCGAGCGCCTTGTACTCCTTGACCAGCTCGGCGACGGATCCGGGCAGCGGGTCGGGCACGGTCTCCTCGACCACGGTCCCCTCGACCCAGAGCGCCCCGCCGGGACCGGTGGTGCCGGCCCCGATCCGCACCCGCCCGATCCCCCGGATCAGCGCGCCCGGGTCCCCGTCCGCCAGCCGCCCGACCTGCTCGACGATCCCGAGCACACCGGTCCCGGCGTACGTCCCGTCCACCCGCGGCACCAGCAGCACCCGCGGCTTCCCGCCCGCGCCCCGTGCGGCGGCCTGGGCCGCCTCCACGGCGGCCCGCACGTCGTTGTCCGACAGGTCCAGCGGCACGACCATCCCGGGCAGTACGACCTCGTCGTCGAGCGGCAGCACGGGCAGAGTGAGCGGCACGGACGGCTTGGACTCAGAAGCCATGATCTCCCCTTCGGCAGTCAAGTTGAGCTATGCCGACTCAATGCACCTGAGCGCGTGAATGTTCCCCGGGGTGTGTTCGCTCTGAGCGATCAGGGGCGGACGCCGGGTGCGGGGGCGGGATCGCCGCACCCGGCGGCGAGTGTCGCGTTCCGGCTGCGCCGGGGCGCGGGGGCGGGCATGCTTCGGCGCATGGAGAGGCGTGCGGAGCGGCGGAGCGGGCGGGCGTGGGGCGCGGTCCCCGCGGTGGTGGCGGCGCTGGTCGTCGGGGTGGGCGGGTGCGCCGACGCCGACGCCCCGGCCGCGCCGGACGGACCCCGGGGCGGCGGCACGGCGAGCGGCCCGGCCGCGCCCGGCGCGGACCCGGGACCCGCCACGGAGCCGGCGCCGGCGACGACCGCCACCCCGTCACCGGCCACGCCGGCGACGACCGCCACCCCTTCCGAAGGGGCGACCGGGGCACCCCGGTCGGGGGCCGTGCTCGTCGAGGTCGTGGTGAACGGCGGCTACGCCGGGGTGACCAACCGGCTCGTGGTGCACGAGGACGGGAGCTGGACCGTGCGGTCCCGGGACCAGGAGTCGCGCGGCGGACGGATGACCGCCGCCGGACTGGCCGGGCTGCGCGCCGCGCTGGAGGACCCCGCCTACGCGCGCGTGCCGGAGCGTCCGTCCGGCCGGCCGGTCGCCGACGGGTTCCGGTACTTCGTGACCCACGACCACCGGCTCGTCGTCGCGGGCGACGGCGACCGGCCGGCCGCCCTCCAGCGCGTCTTCGACGCCCTCCCCGAGGGCGGCCCGCCGACCTCCCCGTGACCCCGTCCGCGCCGCCGTGAACCGCGCGGGGCCCGCCACGCGAGGGAGAGGGCGTGGGACCGCCACGCCCCGAGGGGACGATCCGGCCGACGGCGACGCGCTGCCGCTCGGCGCCACGGGGGTGCCGCCGGCCGCGCGGCCGTACGCCTCCCGGGGCCGGCCCGCGCTCGCCCCGCCGCTCGCGGAGGCGGTGGAGGCGGGGGGACACGACGGGTCGCGTCGGGCACGTGGTGGTGCGGTGGCGGCCGACGGCGCCCCACGCGGAGCGGACGACGGACACCGGCCCCGCGGTCGCCGAACGGCTCGTCCCCGCCCCGCCCGGCTACTGCCACGAGGCCCCGGCGCCCGGGCGCGCCTGGAGCGGCTGCGGGCGAAACCGCCGGCCGAGCGGCGCGCCCGCCTCGCCCGGTACCCCGCGGCGAACGGCCGCCGTCCCGGCGAGGCGCCCGTCCCGTGAGGCCCTGCCCGCGCTCGCGCGCGGGGACGGCCCGTCCGCCCTGCGCGGCCCCCGGCCGAAAAGGGCTAGGCCGGACCGGCGGGGAAAGGGGCGGCCCGGCCCCCGGCCGGGGTCCCGCCCTCCGTCGCGCGGATCGCCTCGTACTGGCGCCGGAGGAAGTCCCGTACCCGTGCGGGCATGTCCAGGGAGTCGGGGTCCAGGGCCCACTGGATCTGGAGGCCGTCCATGACGGCCAGGTACTCCCGGGCGACGGCCGGACAGTCGACGTCGGGGCGGAGCTCGCCGCGCCGGACCGCGTCCTCCAGGCGCTCGACGCCGTGCGCGAGCACGCGCGCGTACCGCCGCCTGAAGTACTCGTGGGCGGGGTGGCCGACGTTCCCGGACTCGCCGACGAGGACGTTGAACATGCGGACGATGCCGGGGCGCCGGGTGTTCTCCTCGATCAGCTCCACCAGGGCGTCGAGGTAGGCCGCGTACGTCTCCTGTTCGACGCCGAGGAGCCGTGCGACGTCGTGTTCCTCGCTCTGTGCCAGGACGGACAGGAGCAGGTCCTCCTTGCTGCGGAAGTGGTGCAGCAGGCCGCCCTGGGTGATGCCGCAGTCATGGGCGATGCGGGCGAGGGAGGAGGCGTGGAACCCCCACTTCCCGAAGTGGTCGACGGCGGTGTCCAGGATCAGCCGACGGCGGGCCTCCCCCACGGCATAGCTGCCGCGACCTGCGGTTTTGGCGGTCGCGGTGACCTTCTTCTCCGGCATGCGGCCACCTTAGTCCCGCCCGGGAACCCACCCTCCGGCCTGTGATCCGGCTCACATGCAACAAACCTACTACCCACTCGGTTTTCGCGCTTAGCCTGTGCCCGTCGACGACGGCGGCGCTCCCGGAGACCCGTCCGCGCGGCCCTCGGCCGCCGGGTCACGAAAGGCAGGTACGGACGCGATGCACCCCTCTCAGGACGCCGGCCGCCCCGTGGACGAGCGGGTCGAGGACCTCCTCGCCCGGATGCCCCCGGAGGAGAAGGCCGGGCACCTCTTCCCCGCGATCCTGACGATGAACGCGGACGGCACGCCGGTCACCGAACCCGGCGACACGGTCCGGCCCACCGCCCCGGAGCTGATCGCCGGCCGGGGCCTCACCCCCTTCGACCTCCTCGGCGGCCACGACGCCCGCGCCACGGCCCGGTGGCACGACGCGGTCCAGGAGATCGCGGCGGACACCCGCCTCGGGATCCCGGTCAGCCTCTCCACCGACCCGCGCCACGCCTTCACCGACAACATCGGCGCGTCCTTCGGCGCGGGCCCCTTCTCCGCCTGGCCCGAGGCGCTCGGACTCGCCGCGGTGCGCGACCCGGAGCTGGTGTTCCGCTTCGCCGACACGGTCCGCCGCGAGTACCTCTCCGCCGGCTTCCGGACCGCGCTCCACCCGCAGATCGACCTCGCGACCGAACCCCGCCGGTCCCGCCGGTCCGGCACCTTCGGCTCCGACGCGAAGCCGACCGGCGAACCGGTGGAGGCGTACGCGCGCGGCCTCCAGGGCGAGAGGCTCGGCCCGGACTCGGTGGCCGCGATGGTCGAGCACTTCCCCGGCGGCGGCCCGCAGGAGGACGGCGAGGACCCGCACTTCCCGCACGGCAAGGAGCAGGTCCACCCGGGCGGCATGCGCGACCACCACCTGGAGCCCTCCCGGGCCGCGATCGCCGCCGGCTGCTCGCAGATGATGCCGTACTACGGGCAGCCGGTCGGGACCGACCGGGAGGAGGTCGGCTTCGGCTTCGACAAGGGCGTCGTCACCGGCCTGCTCCGCGAGGAGCCGGGCTTCGACGGCATCGTCTGCACCGACCGGGGCCTGCTCACCGACTCGGTGATCCTCGGCGAGCCGCACGAGGCCCGCGCCTGGGGCGTCGAGCACCCGGGCGTCGCCGAGCGGGCCGCGAAGGCGCTCGACGCCGGCGTGGACCAGTCCGGCGGCGAGCAGTGCCCCGGGGTGATCGTGGAGCTGATGGCCTCCGGCCGGGTCCCCGAGGCCAGGATCGACGCCTCCGTGCGGCGCCTGCTGCGCGAGAAGTTCCTGCTCGGCCTCTTCGACGAGCGCCGGTACGCGGACCCCGACGAGGCCGCCGAGACCGTCGGCCGCGCCGACTTCGCCGCCGCCGGAGCCGCCGCCCGGCGCCGCTCCCTCACCATCCCCACCCGCGGCCCCCTGCCGCTCGCCGGCGCCCCCCGGCCGTACGCCGACGGGGTCGACCCGGCGGCGGCCGCGGCCTACGGCGAGGTCGTCGCCGCACCGGCCGGGGCCGACCTCGCGGTCCTCCGCCTCCGCACCCCGCACCCCGCGCCCCGCACGAGGAGCGCCCCAACCGCTTCGAGTCCCTCTTCCACTCCGGTTCGCTCGCCTTCGCGGAGCCGGAGCTCGGCCGGATCCTCGGCCCGCTCGCCACCGTGCCCACGGTGGTCTGCGTCCACCTCGAACGCCCCGCCGTCCTCCCGGAGATCGCGGAGCACGCCGCCGCCCTCCTCGCCGACTACGGCGCGTCCGACGAGGCCGTCCTCGACGCCGTCTTCGGCCGCGCCCGTCCCCAGGGGCGCCTCCCCTTCGAGCTGCCCCGCTCGATGGAAGCGGTCCGCGCGGCCCGGCCGGACGTGCCGAACGACACGGCGGACCCGGTCTTCCCGCACGGCCACGGCCTGGAGCTCTGACCACCGGGCCACCGCTCCGCGCGCCGGGCCACCGACCTCCCACCCGGGCCACCGCCCTCCACCCCGGACCACCGACCCCCCACCCGGGCCACCGCCCTCCACCCCGGACCACCGACCCCCCACCCGGGCCACCGCCCTCCACCCCGGACCTCCGCCCTCCGCCCTCCACCCCGGAGCTTCGGCCGACATGACGGAGTCCGGGCTCCGGCCGGCGTGCCGGGGCCCCGATGACGGGCCCCCGGGCCACGCCGTCGGATCCGGTGCCCGTCCCCCGGACCGCGGGGATCCTGACGACCCCGCGCGATCCGGGGCCCGCCCGTGGGGGGCCTGGCCCCGGACCTCCTCCCTGCCTGTCATGCTCATGAAAGGACGTACCGCCATGCGCCACACCCTCGCGCTGACCGCAGCAGCGGCCGCACTCGCCGGCCTGGGCGCCACCGCCTTCGCCGCCGCCCCCGCGCCCACGCCCGCCGCGGAGCGGGCGCACCCCGCGTCGCGCCCGCTCGCCGGCCTGCGGATCCTCCTCTCCAACGACGACTCCATGCAGGCCGCCCGGGCGAACAACTCCGACGGTCTCGGGCTGTACGAGCTCCGCCGGGCGATGTGCGCCGCGGGCGCGGACGTCGTCGTGATGGCCCCCTGGCAGGTGCAGTCCGGCAAGGGCACGGCCGTGACCAACGGCGGCGTCCTGAACGCCCAGCGCCGCACCGCGCTGCCCGCCGGGTACGAGGCCGACTGCGCGGACGCCCCGTCCGGCGGCGCCGTCTTCGGCGTGTGCCTCGGCGAGGGAGGCTGCGCGCCCGACTCCCCGAGCGCGACCCCCGCGGACACGGTGAAGCTGGCCCTGCGCGGCGGCCTGGCGGCGAAGGCGGGCTGGAAGGGCGCCCCCGACCTGGTCCTGACCGGCATCAACTCGGGCCCGAACATCGCCGCGAGCGTCAACGACTCGGGCACCGTCGGCGCGGCCGTCGCCGCGATCGACCAGGAGGTCCCGGCGATCGCCTTCTCGTCCTCGGGCGACGAGAGCCGGCTGTCCTTCCCGCGCGGGAACTACCGGGCGCACGCCGAGTTCGGCGCGCGCCTCGTCGCGGGCCTCAGGGAGCGCGGGCTGCTGACCTCCGCCTTCGCCCTCAAGGTCGACTACCCGGACGTCAGCGCCGGCCGGGCGGCGAAGGCCCCGGTGTGGACCAGGGTCGGGGACGGGGCGGTCGCCTACCACGCGTACGAGCGGCGGGGGTCGGGCGACGCCTTCGACATCGTCCTCGGCCTGTGCGAGGGGGGCGAGAGCGAGGGCGAGTGCGCCGAGAGCAGGAAGGACGCCGACTCCACCTGGCTGCTGGGCAAGGGCCACGTGACCATCGCCCCGATCACCTGGGACCGCACCTACGGCACGCCGGTCGAGGCCGCGCGCGAGCTGAAGGCGGTGCGGCGGTACGTGGAGCGCGAGGCTCCGCGTCCGTGACGACCGCCGGGGCCTCAGGGTGACCCCGTGACTCCATGACGTGTTGTCCCGGCCGCCCGCGCTCGGCGAGGATGGCCGGGACGACAGCCGCCGGACACCACCGACGCCGCCGACGCCTCCGACGACGCCGATGCCGGCCGACGAGACACGGAGCGACCGACCATGAACAGTCCCGTCACCCTCGACCGCCGCGAGGGGCCCCACGGCGAGGTCGTCCTGCGGCGCCGGGACGCCGGGGACCGCACCGACTTCGAGATCATCGCCAACGGCACCTTCCTGATGGACACCTCCGACGGGCGCTCCGAGCGGCTGCTCGTGGACGTGGCCATGGGCGCACTGCCCGAGCGGGCCCGGGCCGGCGCCGCCGTCCTGATCGGGGGGCTCGGCGTCGGCTTCTCCCTGGCGCACGCCGCCGCCGACCCCCGCTGGGGGCGGATCGCGGTGGTCGAGCGGGAGGACGCCATCATCGACTGGCACCGGAGCGGCCCGCTCGCCCGGCTCTCCGGCGCCGCCCTCGCCGACGAGAGGACCGTGATCCTGCACACGGACCTGGTGGCGTACCTGGAGACCTCCACCGACACGTACGACGCGCTCTGCCTGGACATCGACAACGGCCCGGGCTGGACGGTCACCGAGGACAACGAATCCCTTTACGGGGCAAGGGGTTTGGCGTCCTGCGCGGCTCGGCTGAAGCCCGGCGGGGTGCTGGCCGTGTGGTCGGCGCGTCCGTCCGGCGATTTCGAAGAGTCCTTGCGGAATGCCGGATTCAGCGGGGTACGGACGGAAGAGATCCCGGTTGCCCGGGGCGTCCCCGACGTGGTCCACCTCGGCATCCGGCCTGCGTAGCCGGGACGCCACCGGTACCTCTAGGCTGCTGCACCGACATCGGCGACGCGAGGCGGGGCAATGGAGCAGACACACACCACTCACCAGGGTGCGGCCACTCCGGGGGCCCAGCGGCGCGTCCTGGTCGTCGAGGACGACGCGACGATCGTGGAGGCGATCTCCGCCCGGCTGCGCGCGGAGGGCTTCCTCGTCCAGACCGCCACCGACGGCCCGGCGGCCGTGGAGGCGGCCGACGCCTGGCAGCCGGACCTCATGATCCTCGACGTGATGCTGCCCGGCTTCGACGGCCTGGAGGTCTGCCGCCGGGTGCAGGCGCAGCGGCCGGTGCCGGTGCTCATGCTCACCGCCCGGGACGACGAGACGGACATGCTGGTCGGTCTGGGCGTCGGCGCCGACGACTACATGACGAAGCCCTTCTCCATGCGCGAGCTGGCCGCCCGGGTGCACGTGCTGCTGCGCCGGGTGGAGCGGGCCGCGCTCGCCGCCGTGACCCCGCGCAGCGGGATCCTGCGCCTGGGCGAGCTGGAGATCGACCACGCCCAGCGCCGGGTCCGGGTGCGGACCGAGGACGTGCACCTGACGCCGACCGAGTTCGACCTGCTGGTCTGTCTGGCCAACACCCCGCGCGCGGTGCTCTCCCGGGAGCAGCTGCTGGCCGAAGTGTGGGACTGGGCGGACGCCTCGGGCACCCGGACCGTGGACAGCCACATCAAGGCGCTGCGCCGGAAGATCGGAGCCGAGCGGATCCGCACGGTGCACGGGGTCGGCTACGCGCTGGAGAGCCCGGCGTCGTGAACCGGCCGGGGCGGCGCACCGGACGGGCCCGGCGCCGGATCGTGATCTCGATCAAGACGAAGCTGGGCGCGCTGGTCGTCGGCGCGGTGCTGCTGACCTCGTGCCTGGCGCTGGTGGCGATCCGCACCTCCACCGAGTTCCGTTACATCACGATCTTCGCGATGATCGCGACGCTGCTGATCACGCAGTTCGTGGCGCAGTCGCTGACGGCGCCGCTGGACGAGATGAACACGGTGGCGGGGTCGATCTCGCGCGGCGACTTCTCGCGGCGGGTGCGGGGCGCGGACCGGCGCGACGAGCTGGGCGACCTGGCCTCGACGATCAACCGCATGGCGGACGACCTGGAGGCCGTGGACCGGCACCGCAAGGAGCTGGTCGCCAACGTCTCGCACGAGCTGCGCACGCCGATCGCGGCGCTGCGGGCGGTGCTGGAGAACGTGGTCGACGGGGTCTCGGAGGCCGATCCGGAGACGATGCGCTCGGCGCTGAAGCAGACCGAGCGACTGGGCCGGCTGGTGGAGACGCTCCTCGACCTGTCGCGGCTCGACAACGGTGTCGTACAGCTCCGGGCGCGCCGTTTCGAGGTGTGGCCCTACCTCTCCGGGGTGCTGCGGGAGGCGAACCTGGCCGCCGCGCAGCGCGGGCTGCCGTCCACCTCGGGCCTGCACCGGCGGACGGACGTGCACCTGCACCTGGACGTGTCGCCGTCCGACCTGACGGCCCACGCGGACGTGGAGCGGCTGCACCAGGTGATGGCGAACCTGATCGACAACGCCGTGAAGCACTCCCCGCCGCACGGGCGCGTGACGGTGCGGGCCCGGCGCGGTCCGTACCCGGAGTCGCTGGAGCTGGTGGTCCAGGACGAGGGTCCCGGCATCCCCGAGCAGGAGCGGCACAAGGTCTTCGAGCGCTTCAACCGGGGTACGGCCCCGGACCGGCAGGGGCCGGGGAGCGACGGCGGCACCGGTCTGGGGCTCGCCATCGCCCGCTGGGCGGTGGATCTCCACGGTGGCGGAATCGGCGTGGCCGAATCCTCACGCGGATGCCGCATCCGCGTCACCCTTCCGGGCAGCCTTCCCCTGCGCGATTGACGTAGGGTTCGAACCGGAAGCGAACGTTCTGCGTGAACAAGGGCAGGACGTGGTCAGGGATGCGGCCGAAGACGGCCGTAGCCGTGCTTTTCCGTACCCTCACACCTGGGGAACCTGGCTTGTTTCCCGCCATTCACGGCGTCGAAACACCTCGTCAAGTGTGACTTGCGCGACGTTGGAGTACCTGGCCTGCACGTCCCGGCCGGACAGGCGTAGCCTTTATTTCCGCTGTCCATCACCTTGCGAAGCGGAAGAGGGCGGTTGCCGCCGTGTCGTCTCAGTCCCCCAGTACCCCGAGCTCCCCGGCCGACCAAGACGGGCGTGGCGTGAGCCCCGCAGCCGCCTTCGGTGCCAACGAGTGGCTCGTCGACGAGATCTACCAGCAGTACCTCCAGGACCCGAATTCGGTCGATCGTGCCTGGTGGGACTTCTTCGCCGACTACAAGCCGGGTGCGGCGGAGACCCCGTCCGCCCCGGCCGCCACCACCACGACCGCGCCCCCGGCGCCGCAGGCGGGCCCCGCACAGGCCGCGCCTGCCGCTCCGACCGCCGCCGTCCCGGCTCCGGCCCAGGCCCCCGCCGCCCCGGCCCCCGCGCCCGCCGCGGCTCCGGCGAAGCCCGCCGCGGCCGCTCCGGCCGCCGTGAAGCCGGCCCCGGCCGCCGCCGCCCCGGCGCCCGCCAAGGCCGCCGAGGCGCCCGCCGGCCCCGAGCTGATCACGCTCCGCGGCCCGGCCGCCGCCGTCGCGAAGAACATGAACGCCTCGCTGGAGGTGCCGACGGCCACGTCCGTCCGCGCCGTCCCGGTGAAGCTGCTCTTCGACAACCGGATCGTCATCAACAACCACCTGAAGCGCGCCCGGGGCGGGAAGATCTCCTTCACCCACCTCATCGGCTACGCCATGGTGCAGGCGATCAAGGCCATGCCGTCGATGAACTACTCCTTCGCGGAGAAGGACGGCAAGCCGACCCTGGTCAAGCCGGAGCACGTGAACTTCGGCCTCGCCATCGACCTGGTGAAGCCGAACGGCGACCGCCAGCTCGTCGTCGCGGGCATCAAGAAGGCCGAGACGCTCAACTTCTTCGAGTTCTGGCAGGCGTACGAGGACATCGTCAAGCGCGCCCGCGTGGGCAAGCTGACGATGGAGGACTTCTCCGGCGTCACCGTCTCCCTGACCAACCCCGGCGGCCTCGGCACGGTCCACTCCGTGCCGCGTCTGATGCCCGGACAGTCGGTCATCATGGGCGTCGGCTCGATGGACTACCCGGCCGAGTTCCAGGGCACCTCCCAGGACACCCTGAACAAGCTGGGCATCTCCAAGGTCATGACCCTGACCTCGACCTACGACCACCGGGTCATCCAGGGCGCCGCCTCCGGCGAGTTCCTGCGGATCGTCGCGAACCTCCTCCTCGGCGAGGGCGAGTTCTACGACGAGATCTTCAAGTCGCTGCGGATCCCCTACGAGCCGGTCCGCTGGCTCAAGGACATCGACGCCTCGCACGACGACGACGTCACCAAGGCCGCCCGCGTCTTCGAGCTCATCCACTCCTACCGGGTCCGCGGCCACGTCATGGCCGACACCGACCCGCTGGAGTACAAGCAGCGCAAGCACCCCGACCTGGACATCACCGAGCACGGCCTCACCCTGTGGGACCTGGAGCGGGAGTTCGCGGTCGGCGGCTTCGCCGGCAAGTCGATGATGAAGCTCCGCGACATCCTCGGCGTCCTGCGCGACTCGTACTGCCGCACCACCGGCATCGAGTTCATGCACATCCAGGACCCGAAGCAGCGCAAGTGGATCCAGGACCGCGTCGAGCGTCCCCACGCGCGCGTGGAGCGCGAGGAGCAGCTCCGCATCCTCCGCCGCCTGAACGCGGCCGAGGCCTTCGAGACCTTCCTGCAGACGAAGTACGTCGGCCAGAAGCGCTTCTCCCTGGAGGGCGGCGAGTCCGTCATCCCGCTGCTCGACGCGGTCATCGACTCCGCCGCCGAGTCCCGCCTGGACGAGGTCGTCATCGGCATGGCCCACCGCGGCCGCCTCAACGTCCTCGCGAACATCGTGGGCAAGTCGTACGCGCAGATCTTCCGCGAGTTCGAGGGCAACCTCGACCCGAAGTCGATGCACGGCTCCGGCGACGTCAAGTACCACCTGGGCGCCGAGGGCACCTTCACCGGTCTCGACGGCGAGGAGATCAAGGTCTCCCTGGTCGCCAACCCCTCCCACCTGGAGGCGGTCGACCCGGTCCTGGAGGGTGTCGTCCGCGCCAAGCAGGACGTCATCAACAAGGGCGGCACGGACTTCACCGTCCTGCCGGTCGCCCTCCACGGCGACGCGGCCTTCGCGGGCCAGGGCGTGGTGGCCGAGACCCTGAACATGTCGCAGCTGCGCGGCTACCGCACCGGCGGCACGGTCCACATCGTCATCAACAACCAGGTCGGCTTCACGGCGGCTCCCGAGTCGTCCCGCTCCTCCATGTACGCCACCGACGTGGCCCGCATGATCGAGGCGCCGATCTTCCACGTGAACGGCGACGACCCGGAGGCCGTGGTCCGCGTGGCGCGGCTCGCCTTCGAGTTCCGCCAGACGTTCAACAAGGACGTCGTGATCGACCTCATCTGCTACCGCCGCCGCGGTCACAACGAGGGCGACAACCCGTCGTTCACCAACCCGCAGATGTACAACCTGATCGACAAGAAGCGTTCGGTGCGCAAGCTGTACACCGAGTCGCTCATCGGTCGCGGCGACATCACCCTGGAAGAGGCGGAGCAGTCGCTCCAGGACTTCCAGGGCCAGCTGGAGAAGGTCTTCGCGGAGGTCCGCGAGGCCACCGCCGCCCCGGCGGCGACGACCGTCCCGGACGCCCGGGCCGAGTTCCCGGTCGCCGTCACCACCGCGGTCTCCCAGGAGGTCGTGAAGCGGATCGCCGACTCGCAGACCAACATCCCCGAGCGGATCACGGTCCACTCGCGTCTGCTGCCGCAGCTCCAGCGCCGCGCGGCCTCGATCGACGACGGCACCATCGACTGGGGCTTCGGCGAGACCCTCGCCATCGGCTCCCTGCTGATGGAGGGCACCCCGGTCCGCCTGTCGGGCCAGGACACGCGCCGCGGCACCTTCGGCCAGCGCCACGCGGTCCTGGTCGACCAGGAGACCGGCGAGGACTACACCCCGCTGCTCTACCTGGCCGAGGACCAGGCCCACTTCAACGTCTACGACTCGCTCCTCAGCGAGTACGCGGCGATGGGCTTCGAGTACGGCTACTCGCTGGCCCGCCCGAGCTCCCTGGTGGTCTGGGAGGCGCAGTTCGGCGACTTCGTCAACGGCGCCCAGACCGTCGTCGACGAGTTCATCTCCTCGGCCGAGCAGAAGTGGGGCCAGACCTCCGGCGTCACGCTGCTCCTGCCGCACGGCTACGAGGGCCAGGGCCCGGACCACTCGTCCGCCCGCCCGGAGCGCTTCCTCCAGATGTGCGCCCAGGACAACATGACGGTGGCCATGCCCACGCTGCCGTCGAACTACTTCCACCTCCTGCGCTGGCAGGTGCACAACCCGCACCACAAGCCGCTCATCGTCTTCACCCCGAAGTCGATGCTGCGCCTGAAGGCCGCGGCGTCCAAGGTGGAGGAGTTCACCACCGGCGGCTTCCGCCCGGTGATCGGCGACTCGACCGCCGACCCGGCCGCCGTCCGCAAGGTCGTCTTCTGCGCCGGCAAGGTCTACTACGACCTGGAGGCCGAGCGTCAGAAGCGCGGCGACACGGAGACCGCGATCATCCGTCTGGAGCGCCTGTACCCGGTGCCGGGTGCCGAGCTCCAGGCCGAGATCGCCAAGTACCCGAACGCGGCGAAGTACATCTGGGCGCAGGAGGAGCCGGCGAACCAGGGTGCGTGGCCGTTCATCGCGCTCAACCTGATCGACCACCTCGACCTGGCGGTCGGCGCGGACATCCCGGCGGGCGAGCGCCTGCGCCGGATCTCCCGTCCGCACTCCTCGTCCCCGGCGGTCGGCTCGGCCAAGCGCCACCAGGCGGAGCAACAGCAGCTGGTCAACGAGGTCTTCGACGCCTGACGGCGCCGGAACCCCGTCCGGAGGCCCGGCACCCCAGGTGGGGTGCCGGGCCTCCGGCGTGTCCGGGCGGGCCTATCCTGGACGGCATGTACTTCACCGACCGTGGCATCGAGGAACTGGAGAAGCGGCGCGGCGAGGAGGAGGTCACCTTCGAGTGGCTCGCCGAGCAGCTGCGGACCTTCGTCGATCTCAACCCCGACTTCGAGGTGCCGGTCGAGCGCCTCGCGACCTGGCTGGCCCGCCTCGACGACGACGAAGACGAGTAGCGCCGAGTGGCGCCGAGCGGCACCGGCCGCGACGCCCGAGGCCCCCTCCCGTGCGGGAGGGGGCCTCGGGCGTTCCCGTCGCGGGTCAGTGCGCGCGCAGCCGGTCGTAGGCGAGGCCGAGGGCGCCGTGGGCGACGAGGAGGGCTCCCGCCGCCGTCCAGCCGCCGCTGCGGCGGCCGATGCCCCACAGCAGCACGGGGACGCCCGCGGCGAGCTGGGCGCCGCCCAGGAGGCGGGCCCGGGGACCGCGTACGTACGGCCCGACGGGTCCCTCCTCCACGGCGTCGAGCTCGGCCCTGACGGCGTCGCGCCACCCCGGCCACGCGAGCTGCTCGGCGCCGGCGCCGAGGGCCGCCGCCCGGAGCCGGTCGGGGGTCTCGCCGGGTTCGATGCCGGCGGGCAGGCCGAGGCCGGTGCGGGTGAGGACGGCGACGAGGCCGAGGAGCCGGGTGCGGGCGTCGGCCTCGGGGTCGGGCAGGGTGAGCGGCTCCAGGGCCTGCACGTCGAGGACGGGGTCGAGGGCGAGGCGGTCGGCGAGGGTCCGGACGGCCTCGTCCTCGCCGGCCGGGGTGCCGTCCGCGAGCCAGGTGTAGCCGACGGTGCGGCGGAAGCCGGCGGCCAGGGTGGTGCCGGCGCGGTCGCCGTCCCACCAGAGGGCGAGGACGGGCCAGGTGGCGGCCGAGACGGCGAGGGCGGTGGCCCAGCCGGTGACGACCCGCTCGACCGGCTCCCCGCCGTCCTGCCAGGGCTTCCCCTCCGGTACGAGGACGCTCCACCCGGCCCCGGCGGGGGCGAGGAGCAGGGGCTCCCGGAGGAGCTGGGCGGGCGGACGGACCGCGGACGGGTCGGCTCGGCACAGCAGCAGCGCCCCGGCGGGGCTCGGTCCGGATGTCGCGTTCATGGGCCCTACGCTAGGCCAGTTTGTCCGCGTAAAGGGTTTTTCGCTCCGACCCTGTCAGGGAGGAATCAGGGTTGACTCCGCCCCACCGCGATATATCGTGAGTTCCGAAGTCGCGATATGTTGCGTCATCAGGCGCCGCTCGACGAGAGCTTCGAGAAACGGGAGGTCAGCACCATGACCGAGTGGTCCGTCACCGAGCCGGTGAAACTCGCGCCCGCCGATCCCGTGACACGGCTGCGCATCCGCGTCGTGGGCGGCGCGGTGAACGTGGTGGGCACCGACGAGAGCACGGCCCGGGTGGAGATCACGGAGATCGAGGGCCCGCCCCTGATCGTCACCCAGGAGGGCTCCACCCTGACCGTGACCTACGAGGACCTGCACTGGAAGGGCATCCTCGGGTGGATCGACGGCAGGGCCCAGCGGCGGCGGCGGGCGGTCGTCTCGGTCGCCGTCCCGGCCGGCGCCGAGGTCGAGGTGGGGGCGGTCTCCGCGGACACGGTGGTCTCCGGCCTGCGGGGCCGCGCCGAGGTGCGCGGGGTGACCGGCTCGACCACGCTCGTGGGACTCTCCGGCCCGGTCCGCGCCGAGACCGTCTCGGGGGCCGTGGAGGCGCAGTCGGTGACCGGCGCGCTGCGGGTCGGCTCGGTGACCGGTGACGTGACGGTGATCGAGGGCTCCGGCTCGGCGGTACGGGCGGAGACGGTCAGCGGGGACATGGTCCTGGACCTGGACCCGGCACCGGCCGGGGCCCCGCCGGCCGACATCCGCCTCACCAGCGTCTCCGGCGAGGTCGCCGTCCGGCTGCCGCACCCGGCGGACGCCCGGGTCGAGGCGAGCACCACCAGCGGCGCGGTGTCGAACGCCTTCGAGGACCTGCGGGTGGGCGGCGAGTGGGGCACCAAGTCCATCACCGGGACGCTCGGCGCCGGCAGCGGCACCCTCAAGGCGACCACGGTCTCCGGCTCGATCGCCCTCCTCCGCCGTCCCGAGCCCGCCGAGGCCCCGGAGTCCGGGTCCGCCACCGGGCCCTCCGGCCCGTCCCCGGACTCCGGCCCGTCCCCGGACTCCGGCACGGACGCCGGCTCCGGCACGACCGGCGCCACCGGGCCCTCGACCGGCCCCGCCGACCCCTCCGCCCCCGCGTCCGGAAAGGTGCTCTGACATGTCCCCCGTCTTCGCGCACGGCCGTCTCCGCCTCTACCTGCTCAAGCTGCTCGACGAGGCCCCCCGCCACGGCTACGAGGTGATCCGTCTCCTGGAGGAGCGTTTCCAGGGGCTGTACGCCCCCTCCGCCGGCACCGTCTACCCCCGGCTGGCCAAGCTGGAGGCCGAGGGGCTCGTCACCCACACCAGCGAGGGCGGCCGGAAGGTCTACTCGCTCACCGACGCGGGCCGCGCCGAGCTGGCGGGGCGCGAGGCCGAACTCGACGCCCTGGAGCGGGAGATCCGGGACTCCGTCTCGGAGCTGGCCGCCGAGATCCGCGAGGACGTGCGGGGCGCGGCGGGCCGGGTGCGCAGCGAGATGCGGGCGGCGGCGAACCGGACGCGGACCACGGGCGCCGGACCCTTCGCCGACGCCAAGGAGGAGCTGGGCAGGGCCAGGCGGGAGTGGAAGGAGCAGGCCCGGCAGGCGAAGGAGGAGGCCCGCTCGGCGAAGCTCCAGGCGAAGGAGTTCCAGCGGATCGCCCAGCAGGTGCAGGACGAGGTCCAGAGCCGCTTCGCCAAGGGCGAGTGGCCGCAGACCGTCTGGGAGGGCCTGTCCGGGATCACCGCCCAGCTGGGCGACCTCGTCTCGGGCCACCCCAAGGCCCGCGCCGGAGCGGGCGCCGATCCGGCCGCCTCCGGGGCGGAGACCACCGCGGGGCCGGCGGCCGAGGCGCCCGCCTGGGCGCGGGAGACGACCGGGTCGGGCGAGCCGGCCCGGGATCTGGACCGGCTCCTCGACCGCTTCCGGGACGAGGTCCGGGACGCGGCCCGCGACCACGGGGTGACGGACGCCCAGCTCGCGGAGGCCCGCCACCACCTGGCCGCGGCGGCGACCCGCATCACCGGTCTGCTGCACCGCCGTTCGGACGTCTGAGCGGCGCCCGCCGCCGCGTCAGGGACGCGCGCCGGACGCCCGGGTCACCGTGACGGTGACCCGGGCGTCCGGCGCTGCGAGGACGCGGGCCCTGCCGCGGTCCCGGTCGCGCAGCACGAGGGCCCCTCGGGCCGTGACCTTCCAGTCGCCGGAGGGCAGCGCCAGTTCGGTGACGCGGGAGCCGCGGCGCCCGGCGGCCTCGTACTCCAGGCGGTAGACGCCGGCGGCCGGGTCGTACGCGGCGGAGCGCACCCGGCCGGCGACGGCCTCCGCGTACGGCTCGGCGGTCAGCTCCTTGTTGGCGCGGAAGGCGCCGGTGGCGTCGACGGCGCAGTAGCCGCCGCCGTAGCACCACTCCCAGCCGGTCCAGCCGGAGCCGTACCGGCCGAGCGAGGCCATCGCCTCGCGGTAGAAGCGGTTCATGTTCGGGAGGGAGTTGTTGAGCGGCCCCCACTCCCCGACGACCACCGGGACCTTGTACTCCTCGGGGTAGCGGGTGACCGCCGCCTCGTAGTTCTCGATCCAGCGGGCCGCGGGGTCGTAGTCGCCGCCGACCTCCATGGCGCTGTTGTAGAAGTGCGGGGCGTAGACGACCTTCGGGTCGTCGATCCGGCCGAGGCCGGTCGGTACGCCCTCGCCCACGATCGGGGTCGGCTCGACGAAGATCCAGGAGTCCCGGTCGACCGACCGGATCGCGTCCGCGATCCGGTTGTACATCGGCGTGATCTGCTCCCGCTCGATGCGCCGGGCGGCGGTCGCCAGATCCTCCCCCTCGCGCAGTTCGCCCATCGGCTCGTTGATCAGGTCGTAGCCGAGCACGGCCGGGTGGTCCTCGAAGCGGTCGGCGAGCACCCGCCACATGCGGGCCTGGGCGCGCCGCAGGTCCTCGTCCTCGTAGAGGTGGGTGAAGGCGCGCTGGACGGCGGGCTCGAAGTACTCGGAGAACCAGTCCTCGGGGTGCGGGGTGAAGGGCAGTCCGTCGGTCCTGGTGGCCCAGGCGGGAATGCCCCGGTGGTCGAAGGCGGGACCGAAGACGTCCTGGTGGGCGTCGAGGATCACCTTGACGTCGTGTGCGGCCGCCCAGTCCAGGACCCGCTCGACCGTGCGGAGGTAGCGGTGGCTGTACTGCCCGGGGCGGGGCTCCAGGTCGTCCCAGAAGACCAGCAGACGGGCCGTGTTGAAGCCCTTGGCCCGCATGTCCCGGAAGTGCTTCTCGGTGACGGAGGAGAGGGCGGCGTCACCGCTGTGCGCCTTGTCCCCGACGTTCCAGCCGCGCAGCGTGAGGACGCGGCCCCGGGAGTCGGTGAGGGCGGGGATGCGGTCCCCGCCGGTGCCGCGGTCCGCGCGGACGGCGGCACCGGCGGAGGGGGCGAGCGCGGCGAGCAGGGAGAGGGCGACGGCGGTCGCCGGGAGCGTGGTGCGCGACAAGCGGGACACGGAGGACCTCCGGCACGAAGAAGTGAGCGTTGTTCACGTTTCACGTGCCGGAGATCTCATCAGGTCGACCGACCCGTATCAAGGGTTCGTCAGCACGATCTTTCCGAAGAGGTCGCCGGCGGCCATCTTCTCGAAGCCCTCGCGGGCCCGGTCCAGCGGCAGCACCTCGTCGATCACCGGGCGGACACCCGTGGCCGCGCAGAAGGAGAGCAGGTCCTCCAGCTCGTCCTTCGAGCCCATGGTGGAGCCGACCACCTTCAGCTCCAGGAAGAAGATCCGGGTCAGTTCGGCGTGTGAGGGGCGGTCGCCGCTGGTGGCGCCGGAGATCACCAGCGTGCCGCCGGGGCGCAGGGACTTGACCGAGTGCGACCAGGTGGCGGCGCCGACGGTCTCGATGACGGCGTCCACCCGCCGCGGCAGGCGCGCGCCGGGCTCGTACGCCTCGACGGCGCCGAGCTCGACGGCCCGCTTCCGCTTCGCCTCGTCCCGGCTGGTGGCGAAGACCCGCAGGCCGGCCGCCTTGCCGAGGACGATCGCGGCGGTGGCGACGCCGCCGCCGGCGCCCTGGACGAGGATCGAGTCGCCGGGGCGGACACCGGCGTTGGTGAACAGCATCCGGTAGGCGGTCAGCCAGGCGGTGGGGAGGCAGGCGGCCTCGGCGAAGGAGAGCTCCTTCGGCTTGGGCAGCACGTTCCAGCGGGGGACGGCGACCCGCTCGGCGAAGGTGCCCTGGTAGTGCTCGGTGAGGATGGAACGGGGCTCGTCCGGACCGACGCCGTGGCCGGTCTGGCCGATGACGGAGTGCAGGACGACCTCGTTGCCGTCCTCGTCGATCCCGGCGGCGTCGCAGCCGAGGATCATCGGAAGCTTCTCCTCGGGCAGTCCCACCCCGCGCAGCGACCACAGGTCGTGGTGGTTGAGGGAGGCGGCCTTGACGGTGACGGTGGTCCAGCCGGGGCGCTCCACGGGCTCGGGGCGTTCACCCAACTCGAGTCCGTTCAGGGGCTGGTCGCGGTCGATTCGGGCGGCGTAGGCAGCGAACATGACCTCGACCCTAGGCGGCGACGGGGAGCGCGCGGAACCACACGCCGGTGTGACGCACATCCCCTGGCCGGAGCCCTCATCCGCCGCCCGCGCCGCCCGGCCGCCCCATGGCGGCGACCCCCAGGGGCCCGATCCGGACCCGCCCGGACCCGCCGGCGATCCACCCCGCGGCGGGCCCCGGACGAAGGCGCCGGCGAGCCCCCGGGCGCACGCCCCCGCGCCGGGCCGGTCGTCGAGGACGTGGGCCCCGCTCGCCGGTCGCCCCCGCTCCCGGTCGGGAGCCCGGGCCGCCGCCCCCACTCCCGGACGGGGGCACCGGGCCGCCGCCTTCGCCTGCGCCCGGACGCGCCGGGGCGGACCCGCCGCCCCCGGCCGGGTGTCCGGCGAGCGGAGCCTCCGGTACGAGGTGGCAGACGAGGGGCTTCGGGAAGAACGGGGGGCCGGACCAGACGAGGCCGGGCGACACGGTCAGCCGGAGGAAGCCGGTGAGGACGGCGGCGGTGCAGGCGCCCATCGCCACCGGACGGCGCAGCGGGACGGGCGAGAACTCGACGAGGAGGGCGCCGGCGAGGAGGAGCCCGGCGTTGCCCGGGAACCAGCCGGCGGCGCCGTCGGGGAGGAGGGCGGCGACGGCGAGGTGCGGGAGGAGGGCGGCGGCGAGGAGCAGGCGGGCGCGCCGGGCGCCGGGCCGGGGGCGGTGGCAGCAGCGCTCGGCCGCGTTCGTGGCGGTGGTGAGGATGCCGCCGAGGAGGTCGGGGGCGATCAGGGCGGTGACGGCGAGCGGGGGTCCCGGCCGGCCCCTCGGGTCGCCCCGGACCGCGTCCCGGCGGCGAGGAGGGCCGCGCGCGCCCCGACGCCGGCCGCCTCCACGGCGGACTCGCCGCGGGTCTTGCCGGGCCCGTGAGGCGTTCGAGCCGGCCGAGGAGGCCGGGGGGCGTCGGCGGTGTCCGCCGGTCGACGTGGAGGCCCGCGCACCCCGGCCCCGTGCCGTCGCCGCTCCCGCCCGCCCGCCTCCCCACAGCCCGGCGAGGAGCCGCCGCACCTGGCCCGTGTCGGGGCCGTCCGGGACCTCGGAGGCCCGGCCGAGGGCCCGGACGCCGGCGACGCGCAGGGCGGCCTCGGTGGCCCCGCCAGGGGCTCCCGGTCGATGCCGGCGCAAATGACGCCGAGGCACTGCCCGTCCGCGACGAGCGCGTCGAACCAGCCGGTCCAGGCGCCCCGCGCCCCCTCGGTCCCCCGCACCGCGCGGGCGGCGAGGGCGAGGCCGTCGGGGTGGTCCCGCAGAGGGGCGCCCAGCGCGCCCGTGCCGGCCTCCGGGCGGGCCCGGAGGCCCGCGGGGTCCGCGGCCGGCGTCCACGGGCCGAGGGCGGCCGGGAGGCGTTCGAGCACGTCGGCGAGGACGGCGGCGAGGAGGTCGCCGCGCCCGTCGACGTACGGATGGGCGGCGGTCTTCCGGATGCCGGAGGCCTCGATGATCCGGTGGTACGAGGCGGTCCCGGGCCCGTCGGCGGCGAAGTGCGCGCGGGCGGCGCCCAGGATCGCGTGCCGGCGCTCGGCGGGAAGGCGGTGGAAGCGCGGCAGAGGGCTCAGCGGCAGGGGACTCCTGCGCCCAAGGCACGCACCACCCGTGCGTACCACCGGCACACCCACCCGGTACGCCGGACGGAAGCGGCCCGCCCGAAGCCTCCGGCGCGCCGCACCCCCGCCCCTCCGCGCCCCACCCTCCGCGCCCTACCCGCCGCGCCCGCGCCCGGGCGCACGAAAAAGCCCCGCCCGGTCCGTTGCGGCGGACCGGGCGGGGCCTCTCGTGGCTTCCCGCGTGCCGGTGTCAGCGGCGGGCGACGCCCTCGGCGCGCGCGGCTGCGGCGACCGCGGCCGCGACGGCCGGGGCGACCCGGTCGTCGAACGGCGACGGGATGACGCAGTCGGCGGCGAGCGCGTCACCGACGACGCCGGCGATGGCGTCGGCGGCGGCGATCTTCATGCCCTCGGTGATCCGGGAGGCCCGGACCTGGAGCGCACCGGCGAAGATGCCGGGGAACGCGAGGACGTTGTTGATCTGGTTGGGGTAGTCCGAACGGCCGGTGGCCACGACCGCCGCGTACTTGTGCGCGACGTCGGGGTGGACCTCGGGGTTCGGGTTGGCCATGGCGAAGACGAAGGCGTCCTCGGCCATGGAGGCGACGGCCGCCTCGGGGACCGTGCCGCCGGAGACGCCGATGAAGACGTCGGCGCCGGCGAGGGCGGTCTCCAGGGAGCCGGACAGGCCCGCCTTGTTGGTGAGGCCGGCGATCTCGCGCTTGACGTCCGTGAGGTCCTCGCGGTCGCTGCTGACGACGCCCTTGCGGTCGGCGACGCAGACGTCGCCGATGCCGGCCTCCAGCAGGAACTTGGCGATGGCCACGCCGGCCGCGCCCGCGCCGGAGATGACGGCGCGCAGGTCGCCGAGGGTCCGGCCGGTCAGCTTCGCCGCGTTCCGCAGGGCGGCGAGGGTGACGATGGCGGTGCCGTGCTGGTCGTCGTGGAAGACCGGGATGTCGAGGCGCTCCTGGAGCTTGCGCTCGATCTCGAAGCACCGCGGGGCCGAGATGTCCTCCAGGTTCACGCCGCCGAAGGACGGGGCGAGCCGGACGACGGTGTCGACGATCTCGTCGGTGTCGGTGGTCGCGAGGGCGATCGGGACGGCGTCCACGCCGCCGAACTGCTTGAAGAGGATCGCCTTGCCCTCCATGACCGGGAGGGAGGCCTCCGGGCCGATGTCGCCGAGGCCGAGGACGGCGGTGCCGTCCGTGACGACGGCGACGACCTGGGACTTCCACGTGTAGTCGTGGACCAGCTCGGGCCGTTCGGCGATGGCGGTGCACACCTTGGCGACGCCAGGGGTGTACGCGAGGGACAGGTCGTCCTTGTTGCGGACGGGGACGGTGGCCTGAATGGCCATCTTGCCGCCGCGGTGGAGGGCGAAAGCCGGGTCGAAGGGCTCCTCGGGAGCTCCTTCCGTGCCGCTCTCGCTGCGAGGATTGACGATCTCCGCTGCCATGTGGGTGAGACCCCTTATATGTCTGTTGTCGAGGGTTGCCGCTCCTGGTGTGGAGCGGTGGGCGGGTCCCGCGGTCGCCGTGTCGGGCAACCGCGCGGGCGCGCCGCACAACGCGCCCTGAGCCCCGGATGAGGGGTGTAAGGATCCTTCTTACCGGACGGACGGCACCGCAGACGAGTCCGTATCCACTCGGTGACGCGACTCATACCGAGTGCTTCCGGACGCGGACGGAGAACCACTCGTCACCCGATATCAGGACAGATGGTCAAAGAACCCGTTTGGCGTCCTTCGTGTCGTCCGAATACCGAGATCGACCGTAGATTCTTCGGTGAAGGCAGTGGCTCGCAAAAGATGGTGCGGCCTTGATGTACCGGCCTGTCGGGATTCGGGCCCCACCCGTTACCCGATTTTGACATCCGTGGCCGTCGGTTTGAGGCAGTCCGAATGGCAAGATGCCGTAATCACACGAGGTCGCGGCACTCGAAGACGCGTACGCGGCCCCTTGGCAACGCCTATGGCAACTCCCTCATACGCCGGAGGATCCCGACCATGACCGCACGCTCCACGCGCTGTACGACCGCCGCCAAGACCCGCACCTCCCGTCTTGCCGCGGTCGCCGCCATCGCGGTCGCCGGCTCCATGCTGCTGACCGCCTGCGGTGACCAGACCGAGGGCGGGTCCACCAAGGAGGGCGGCACCGCCGCCAACTCCGCCCCGCTCTTCTCCAAGCTGCCCGCCGACATCCAGAAGGCCGGCGTCATCAAGGTCGGCACGGACGCCTCGTACGCCCCGATGGAGTTCACCGAGAACGGCAAGATCGTCGGTGTCGACCCCGACATCGCCGCCGCCCTCGGCAAGCAGCTCGGCGTGAAGCTCGAGTTCACCTCGGGCACCTTCGACGGCCTGATCACCGGCCTGGAGTCCGGCCGCCACAGCCTCGTCATGTCCTCCATGACGGACAACAAGAAGCGCCAGGAGGGCCTGGACGACGACGGGAAGAAGATCGGCAAGGGCGTCGACTTCGTCGACTACTTCTCCTCCGGCGTCTCCCTGCTGGTCAAGAAGGGCAACCCGCAGGGCGTGAACTCGCTCGACGACCTCTGCGGCAAGACCGTGGCCGTCCAGCGCGGCACGATCTACGAGGACACCTTCAAGGCCCAGGCCACGAAGTGCGGCGCGAACAAGCTCACGATCCAGGCGTTCGACACCGACGCCGAGGCCCAGACCCGCGTGAAGGCCGGCGGCGCCGTCGCCGACCTGAACGACTACCCGGTCGCCGCGTACATCGCGAAGACCTCGGGCGGCGGCAACGACTTCGAGGTCGTCGGCAACCAGACCGACGTCGGCCTCATGGGCATCGCCGTCTCGAAGGACGACACCCAGCTGCGCGACGCCGTCAAGGAAGCGCTCGACGCGATCATCAAGGACGGCACCTACGCCGAGGCCCTGAAGAAGTGGGACGTCGAGGGCAGCGCGGTCAAGTCGGCCACCGTCAACGCCGGCAAGTGACCTGCCCGCTTTCCCCCTCGCACCACTGAAGGGCAGTCGTCATGACTGACAAGCTCAGCAAGGACCCGGCCCCCACGCCGTCCGGGTCCGGCTCCCCCGCCACGCCGTACGAGGCCATCAAAGCCGTGCCCGTACGCCACTACGGGCGCTGGATCAGCGCCGTGGTGGTCGTGGTCCTCCTCGGATGGCTCGTCTACGCCTTCTCCCAGGGCAACATCATCTGGGACACGGTGTGGGACAAGCTGTTCGACTCGTCGATCATCGACGGCCTGTGGAACACGATCGTCATCAGCGTCGCCTCGATGGCGCTCGGCCTGGTGCTCGGCATCCTCTTCGCCGTCATGCGCCTGTCGAAGAACCCGGTCACGGGCGCGGTGGCGTGGCTCTACATCTGGTTCTTCCGCGGCACGCCGGTCTACGTCCAGCTGCTGGTCTGGTTCAACCTGTCGCTGATCTTCGAGTACATCAACCTCGGTCCGATCTACAAGAACGAGACCGTGGACGTCATGACGCCGTTCATGGTCGCCCTCCTCGGCCTCGGCCTCAACGAGGGCGCGTACATGGCGGAGATCGTCCGCGCCGGCATCCAGTCGGTCGACGAGGGCCAGACCGAGGCGGCGCACGCGCTCGGCATGTCCCAGACGAAGACGATGCGCCGGATCGTGCTGCCGCAGGCGATGCGGGTCATCGTGCCGCCGACGGGCAACGAGTTCATCAACATGCTGAAGACCTCGTCGCTGGTCTCGGCCGTGCAGTACACCGAACTGCTCCGCGCCTCCTCGAACATCGGCAGCACGTCCAGCGCCGTGATGGAGATGCTCTTCGTGGCCTCCATCTGGTACCTGGCGCTGACCAGCGTGTTCAGTGTCGGCCAGTACTACCTGGAGCGTCGTTTCGCCCGGGGTTCGCTCCGCAGCCTGCCGCCCACCCCGTGGCAGCGGGTCAAGGCGAACCTCACCACCTTCAAGCGCTCCCCGGAGGCGACGCGATGACCGGTCAGCCCATGGTCAAGGCGGAGGGCGTCCACAAGTCCTACGGCGCCGCCCACATCCTCCGGGGCATCGACCTGGAGGTCCGCAGCGGAGAGGTCTTCTGCCTGGTCGGCCCGTCCGGCTCCGGCAAGTCGACCTTCCTGCGCTGCATCAACCACCTGGAGCGCATCGACGGCGGCCGGCTCTCGGTCGACGGGCAGCTCGTCGGCTACCGCCAGAAGGGCGACAAGCTGTACGAGCTGAAGGACAGCGAGGTCGCGGCCCAGCGCCGGGACATCGGCATGGTCTTCCAGCGCTTCAACCTGTTCCCCCACATGACGGCCCTGGCCAACGTGATGGAGGCGCCCCTCCAGGTGAAGGGCGAGTCCAAGGCCGTCGCCCGCGAGCGGGCCGAGCGCCTGCTCGACCGGGTCGGCCTCGGCGACAAGATGGGGAACTACCCCTCCCAGCTCTCCGGCGGCCAGCAGCAGCGCGTCGCCATCGCCCGCGCGCTGGCGATGGAGCCGAAGCTGATGCTCTTCGACGAGCCGACCTCGGCGCTCGACCCGGAGCTCGTCGGCGACGTCCTGGACGTCATGCGGGACCTGGCCGAGTCGGGCATGACGATGATCGTCGTCACCCACGAGATGGGCTTCGCCCGGGAGGTCGGCGACTCGCTGGTCTTCATGGACGGCGGCGTGGTGGTCGAGTCCGGCCACCCGCGCGAGGTCCTGGGCAACCCGCAGCACGACCGGACGAAGGCGTTCCTGTCCAAGGTGCTGTAAGGCGTGCGGGAAGGGGCGGTACGGGCGTGGACCCGTACCGCCCCTTCCGGCGTTCCCGGCTACTTGACGGCCAGCAGCAGCGTGTCCGAGGGCGAGCACCAGACCGGGCGGGCCTCGCCGAAGCCCGCGGCGCGCAGGGTGTCGGCGTGCCAGCCGGCCGAGGGCATGTCACCGTCGGCGTGCTCGCCGTAGATCTCGAAGCGGCGGGCGGTGGGCTCGGCGAGGAGCGGGTCCTTCGCGGCGAGCGCCCACCACTCCGCCCAGTCGAGGACGCCGGCGGCCTTCTCCTCGTCCATCCGGGCGTGCCGCCGGGCCCGTTCGGCGGCGTTGATCCGCGGGGTGGCCGTGTCGATCATGTGGTCGGCGTTCATGAAGACCCCACCGTCCCGGACGAGCCCGGCGACCTGCCCGTACAGGGCGGTGAGGGGCTCGCTGTGGAGCCAGTGCAGGGCGGTGGCGGTGAGGACGGCGTCGTACGTGTCGTACGGCAGCGCCTTCGTCCACTCCGGGTCCTTGAGGTCGGCCGTCACGAAGGCGACCCGTCCGTCACCCTCGAAGGTGCCGCGGGCGATGGCCAGCAGCGCGGGGTCGAGATCCACCCCGGTGGAAACCGCGTCCGGGAACCTCCGGAGGAGCCTGTCCGTGATACTTCCCGTACCGCACGCGAGGTCGAGGACGCGGGGCTCCGGTCCCACCAGCGCCTCGACCATGTCGAGCATGACGCGGAACCGCTCCTCGCGGTCCGGCATGTACCACTCCTGCTGACGGTCCCAGCTCTGCTGCCAGCCCGCCCAGTCGGTGTCGCCCATGTCCGTACCCTCCGTCGTCTTCACCGCGGAACACCAGAGAACGTAATACCCTCGAAGGGGAAACACCGGTTACCCCCTCGACGCCGACCCTAGCCCTCCGGAGTAAGGACTACAAGTGGAGCTGGCCCATTACTCGGATTTCGCCGTGCGTCTCGTCAACACCGAGGAGCCGGCCCGCGGCAGGGACGGCCTCGGCTCCGTCGAGGCGGTCAAGGAGCTCTTCGGCCCCGCCGGGCAGATGGCCCGCCGGGTCACCGAGGCCGACCTGCCCCGCTTCCGCACCATCCGCACCCGGCTGCGGGCCGTCTTCACCGCGGCCGACGAGGGCGACCACACGGGCGCGGTCGACCTGCTGAACTCGCTCCTCCTGGAGTTCCCGGTCAGCCCGCAGATCTCGGGCCACGACCACCTCGACGACGAGGGCCGGCCCCGCTGGCACATGCACCTCGCCGACCACTCGTCCAACGCGACCACCGGCTACGCGGCCATCTCCGCGATGGGACTCGCCTTCCACCTCACGGAGTTCGGCGCCGACCGGCTCGGCCTCTGCCAGGCCCCGCCCTGCCGCAACGCCTACCTCGACACCTCCACCAACCGCTCCCGGCGGTACTGCTCCGACCGCTGCGCCACCCGCGCCAACGTGGCCGCCTACCGGGCCCGCAAGCGCCTGGAGGCCGAGCGGACCGACCTCACCGGCCGCACCGCCGAGAACAGCCAGGAGAGCACCACCCCGGCCGAACGCTGACGCCCCGGCGTCACCGGCCGGTACCGGACCAGCACCCGCCCGAGCACCAGCTCGGGCGGTACGGCCCCGAAGACCCGGCTGTCACCCTCGGCGCCCGGATTGTCCCCGAGCACCCACCACCCGGCGTCCCGTCGCTCGACCAGACGCTTCACCACGAGCAGATCCTGCTGGAGCGGATGGCGCAGCACGGCCACGTCCCCGGGCCCCACGCGCCCCCCGTACCGCACCAGCAGCCGGTCGCCGTGCAGCAGCGTGGGCACCATCGACACCCCCGTCACCTCGGCGATTCCGAACGGCGCCTCGGCCGCCGCGGTTGCCTCCCGCTCCACTCCTGCTCCCCTCGTCGACTCGTACACGAGTCCCGGCCGAACCCCGGACTTTTGACCTAAGCCCCAGGGGGCGCTCGCGAAAACGCCCCTCTCACCGAGTAATCTCCCACTTGAGAAGACGATCACGAGGAAGGACGGCTCAATGCTCTCCCGCCTGTTTGCCCCCAAGGTCAAGGTCAGCGCCCACTGCGACCTCCCCTGCGGCGTGTACGACCCGGCCCAGGCCCGCATCGAGGCCGAGTCCGTCAAGGCTGTCCAGGAGAAGTACCAGGCGAACGAGGACCCGCACTTCCGGGCCCGCGCCACGGTCATCAAGGAGCAGCGCGCGGAGCTCGCCAAGCACCACGTCTCGGTGCTCTGGAGCGACTACTTCAAGGCCCCGCACTTCGAGAAGTACCCCGAGCTCAACCAGCTGGTCAACGACACCCTGAAGGCCCTCTCGGCCGCCAAGGCGTCCACCGACCCGAAGACCGGCGAGAAGGCCCTGGAGCTCATCGCCGAGATCGACCGCATCTTCTGGGAGACGAAGAAGGCTTGATCTTCACCTAGGCGGCCTGACCTGCACTTTCGCGGGTCGCGCCGCTTAGCTGTCCGCACCCGGTCCGCAGGCCGCCGAGCACGGCGTCCATGACGGCCCGGGTGCGGTCTTCTTCCCCCGGCCACAAGTGCGCGTAGATCCGCAGCGTGATGACGGCGGACGCGTGCCCGAGGACCAGCTGCACCTGCTTGACGCTCGCGCCGCCGGCGATGAGCGCGGAGGCGTAGAAGTGCCGCAGGTCGTGGGTGACCATGTGCGGCAGCTCGACGGCCTTACGGCCTTCCTGCTCGGCGGCCCCGTTCTCGGCCGCCTGGAGCGCCTTGCGGGCGCCATTCCACTCGGTCTTCCACTGCCGGTAGTTGAGCGGCTCCCCCTCCTCCATGGTGAACAGCCACTCCTTGGAGGGCCGCGCGGCGAGATGCGCGAGGAGCGCGTCGGTGACGACCTCGCCGACCGGGACCGTACGCCGGGACTTGGCGGTCTTCGGCGGGCCGATCTTCCCGGACTGGAGCCGCTGCCGCTCGACGCGGATGGTGCCGGCCTTGAAGTCGACGTCCGACACCTTCAGGCCGAGCAGTTCACCGATGCGCAGCCCTGATCCGGCGAGGGTGACGATCACCGCGCGGATGTACGGCGGCATCACCCGTGCCATCGCCTCGACCTGCTCGACCGTGGGCGGGGTGACCTCCTCGTCCGGCATGGCCGGGAGGGTGATCCGGCGGCACGGGCTGGAGGCGATGACCTTGTCGTCCACGGCCGCCGTCATGAGGCGTACGAGGACGTCGTAGACGTTCCGTACGCTGCCGGGGCCAAGCTGGTCGGACAGGTTCTTGAAGAGCACCTGGATGTCGTTGCGGCGTATCGCCGCCATGGAGCGGGCACCCAGTGCCGGTACGAGGTGGAGCCGTAGCGCGTTGTCGGTGATGCGCTCGCCCGCCTCGCTGGCGATGAGCGAGCCCTCCCACGTCTCGGCGTACTTCTCGAAGGTGACGCGGCCGGCGCGCGGGTCGACGTACTGGCCGGTGACCATGCTGGCCGTGACCTCGTCGAGCCATCGCTGGGCGTCGAGTTTCCGCTCGAAGTGGCGGGCGTGCTCCTTGCCGTCGAGGTCGCGGTAGCGGGCCCGCCATTTGCCGTTGGGGCGCTTCTGAATGTTGGCCAAGTGGCCTCTCCTTCGTGTCGGTTGTCAGTAGTGGCCGCCGTCCGCGATGTCGTTGCTGAGCGTGCGAGCGTCGCGCTCGTTGCCCATGAGGCGGAGGCACTGCTCGTGGATGGCCCGCGAGCTGTCTGGGTGGGCCTTGATGTGGTCGGCGATGGCGACCACGGCGTGATGGAGACGGTCGCGCGCGTCTCGGGCCTCGTAGAACGCCTCGACGGCCTCTTGAACGAGGCGCCGGCTGTCGATGTCGAGCCCCTCCAGGGGCGGGGACATCAGCTCTTCGAGGGGGAGCTCGAAGACGCGGGTGAAGGCGAGGGCCTCGTCGAGGTTGATGCGCCGGCGAGGGGTTCCGTTCTCGATGCGCCAGACCGCCGTCTGGTTCATCTTGACGCCGGCTCTGGTCACCCGCTCTGCCAGCTCGGTCGTGCTCCACCCTCTGACCTCGCGCTCCAGGGCCACGCGTGCGGCCACGTTTCCCTCGCTGTAAAGCAGCGGCACTTCGCCGCCTTCGGGCCTGTCGCCTGCCATCGAACCTCCATCGTCACCGTCGCTATCCAAATTGAAACACGGGCTTCCCGATTTGGGTAATCGGGGATCGTCGGATACAACTCTATGCAGATCGAATCGCCACCTAACCGAATGGGAATGCATGCGATACCTGACCACCGCCGAGGTCGCCGAGCGCTACCGCACAGCCGAAAGCACCGTCCGCTACTGGCGCCAGATCAAGAAGGGGCCGCGCGGCATCAAGGTCGGCAAGCGGGTGCTGTACCCCGAGGCCGAGCTGCTGCGCTACGAGCGCACTCTGATCGCCGGCCAGGAGGAATGGGGCCTGGCCTCGTGAGCCGCCGGCAGCCCCGGACACAGCAACGGCCCCCGGCGCGCCAACGCCGAGGGCCGGAGATTCCCCTGCACATCGCCCATCCCTGAACGAACCGGTGAAGGGCGGGACCTTGCACGTCCCGTCCCTCACCTGAGAGGAACGCCGATGGAGGACTCTACGTCCCCCGCCACCTCGAACACATCCCGCAAGGTCGTCTGGCCTGCCGCTGCCGTCCCCGGCCAGGGCATCCCGTGGCACCGTCCGGACCGAGCGGACGGCCAGTCCCCCTCTCCGGGGACCGGCGCTCGACCGGATCGTGCCGCTGATCCGGTCGGTCCAGAACGGGACCGACCGGCGACCGAAACCCGGACCGGAGTTCCGGACAACCCGGACCAGGAACTCGGACCGACGGAGAGCGCGCAGCTCAGCGGCCTGCCGAGCCTGGCCGGGAACCCGGACCGTGGACCCGGTCCGGAAGCCGAGGACCGGGCGGAGAGTTACGGTCAGTCGGCTGGCGAACCCGGACCGCCGGTCCGGGTTGACCACGGTGCTGCGGGGACGGTCCCCGAACCCGGACCGGGGACTCGGGACCGCGAACGTGCCAGCCTCACAGCGGACCGGGACCAGGACGGGACCGTCGTACTGGACGAGCTGCGCGCCGCGATCGGCCGGTACGTCGTGCTGCCGAGCGAGGAGGCCCTGACCGCGGTCACCCTGTGGGTGGCGGCCTCCCACATCCAGCCCGCCCTCCAGCACGCGCCGCGCCTGGCGGTGGTCGGGCCGACCAAGGGATGCGGCAAGTCCCGCGTCCTGGACGTGCTCCACGAGACCGTGTCCCGGCCGATGATGACCGTGAACACCTCACCGGCGGTGGTCTTCCGGATCATCGGCGAGGACCCGCCGACGCTGCTGGTGGACGAGGCCGACACCATCTTCGGCCCTAAGGCCGGCGACAAGGAGGACCTCCGGGGTCTGCTGAACGCCGGGCACCAGCGCAACCGCCCCGCCTGGCGGATCTCCGGCCCGGAACACAAACCCACCGCGTTCCCCACCTTCGCCATGGCCGCGCTGGCAGGCATCGGTGACCTGCCGGACACGATCATGGACCGCGCCATCGTGCTCCGCATGCAGAAGCGCAAGCCCGGCGAGAAGGTCGCCCCTTTCCGGTCCCGGCACTCCGTCCCGGAACTGAACGCGCTGCGCGACCGACTGGCCGCATGGCTGACCCCACTACGCGGGACAGCGCACCGACTGGTGCCACCGATGCCGGTCGAAGACCGGGCCGCCGACACCTGGGAGCCCCTGGTCATCGTCGCCGACCTGGCTGGCGGCCACTGGCCCGCCCAGGCCCGCACCGCCTGCCTGGCGATGACCCGCAACGAGGTGGTCCAGGACGAGCAGACGACCCTGAAGACGCGACTGCTCCGGGACATCCGCCGCGTGTTCGAGCAACACGGCGACCAGGAGGCGCTGCGCAGCCAGGACCTGCTCGCCGCCCTCCTCCAGGACGCCGAGGCGCCGTGGGCCGAGTACGGAACGAAGGGGCTGAACGCCTACCACCTGGCCAACCTGCTGCGTGACTTCGGCATCAGCCCGGCCAACCACCGCTTCGAGAACGGCAGGCAGGCCAAGGCGTACGCCCGCAACCAGTTCCTCGACGCCTGGGCCCGCTACTGCCCCGACCCCGCCCCACCGGCCCCCGCAGCAGCGGAGACCGTGGTCGCACGTCGAGCCCCGGGCAAGCCGCCGGCCTCTCCCTCGGGGACGCTGCCCATCGGCCCGCCCGGCGGGCCTGCCGGCCCCAGGCCCACTCGCTGACCCCAGCTCCGTATCAATCCGTCGCATCCGTCCCCGCGCAGGTCAGCGCGGGGACGGAATTCCTCGCCGATACGGATCACTCCGTACCTGCGACCGTCTCCGTACCTGTGCTGACCAGCTACGGGACGGATGCAACGGACGTGACGAATCCCCACCCCCACACGACCGCCGGAGCACCACCATGCCCGAAACGAGCACCAACAACGCCTCCACCCGCCGCCGCAAGGGATTCTTCGACCTGACCCTCCGGTCAGCAGCAAGCTGGAGCGAACGAGCCTCTAACGAGGCTTCGTCCGCGCTTGCCCCCGCCCCAGGGGTGGCGGAGGAGAAGGCCGAGCGCCAGGGGGCGCCCGAGCCGGAAGAGGGCACAGCCGAGACCGGCTGCCCGCCCGCAGCCGACTCCGTCGCCCCCAGCACTCAGCCGCCGGCCGATGTCCCGCCGCCCGCCGAGCAGCCCTCCTGGCGGGACCTCGACGCCCCCGTCCTGCCCGCACTGATGAACCGCAAGCCCACCGTGGAGAAGCGCGACCAGGAGAAGACCATCCGCTTCACCCAGACCGCGGTCGGCGTGATCAGCGCCGCAGCTCACCAGCGCGGTCAGAAGTTCGCCGGATTCGTCGGCGACGCCGCCCTCGCCGTCGCCCTGGGCAAGGCGGGGCTGGTCGGCAGCCCGGAGGACGACCCGGTCCGCCCGCTGATCGAGGCCGTCGAGGCACACACGGTCGCGCTGAACCGCATCGGCGGCAACCTCAACCAGATCACCGTAGCCATCCACCGAGGAACGGTGCCCGAGCATGCCGAGGCGGTGCTGGACCGCGTCGAGCAAGCGGCCGAGAGCAGCTACCGGCTGATCGACCAGCTCCTGGCGGAAGGCACCGCGCATGGTTCCTGACGTCTCCACCGGCTCCGACACCCGCGGACTGATCGTCTACCTCTTCGGCCCCGGCCGCCGCGACGAGCACACCGACCCACACATCGTCGCCGCCTGGGACATGGCCGGCGCCCCCGACCCCGGCCGCAACCCGGCAGCCACCTACACCCAGCTCGCCCAGCGCCTCGACCACCACGTCGACCTGCGCACCCGCGAACTGGGCGGCAAAAAGCCACCTCAGCACGTCTGGCACTGCCCGGTCCGCACCGCGCCCGGCGACCGCTACCTCACCGACGCCGAGTGGGCCGAGGTCGCCCGCCGCATCGTGCACGCCGCCGGCATCGCCCCCGAAGGCGACGAGAAGGCATGCCGGTGGATCGCGGTGCGCCACGCCGACGACCACATCCACCTCATGGCCACCACCGTCCGCGCCGACGGACGCCGCCCGCGCACCCACCGCGACGGACGGCGCGCCCAGGCCGAGTGCCGCAAGATCGAAGCGGAATTCGGCCTGCGCCGCCTGAAGTCCGGCGACCTCACCGCGCCCCGCACCCCCACCGGTGCCGAACGCGCCAAGGCCGAGCGCCAGGGCCAGACGGTCACGGCACGGCAGTGGCTGCGCGAGCAGGCGTACGCGGTAGCCGCCGCGGTACGAACCGAAGCCGACTACTTCACCGTGTTGGACTCCCTGGGCATCAAGGTCAAAACCCGCCTCGGCCCGGAGACCGGCGACGTGATCGGCTACAGCCTTGCCGCCACCGGCGACACCAACGCGGTCGGCGAACCCGTCTGGTACGGCGGCTCCAAACTCGCCCCCGACCTCTCCATCAACCGCCTACGCGAACGCCTCCCCGACCAGGAGGAATGGGACCGCCCCCGGCACGTGGCGGACCCCGCCGACCCATGGCGGCACACCACCACCGCCATCCACACGGCGCACACCGTCCTCGACTCTGATGACGATGCCGCCGCCCAGGGCCACCTGGCCGCCTTCGGCGACACCCTGTACAACATCGCCAGCGCCACGACCGGCCCCCACCGGGCGGAACTACGAGCGGCGGCAATGGCGTTCAACCGCGCCCGCCGCTCCGCCACCCGCGCCGACCACCAATCCGCCACCGCCCTGCGCAAGGCAGCCAAGGAACTCGCCTACGCCTCCAACGAGCCGGGCGGACTCGCCATCGCCCTGCTCTTCGCCACCGTGCACCTGGCCCGCGCCGCCGCCAAGTGGCACGAACAGCGCGGCCACGAACAGCAGGCCGCCGCAGCCGAAGAAGCCCTCCGCCACCTCCAGGCGGGCTACCAGCAGGCCGCCGCACCCGTCCTGGCGGACCTGGCCCGCCGAGCACCACGAGCCGCGACCGCCCGCCGCTACGAGCAGGACGTTCGCGCGGCCCTCCCCGACCACGCCGACCGGATCCTCGCCGACCCCACTTGGACCGCCCTGACCACCACCCTCGCCCAAGCCGAAACCGCCGGCCACAACCCCCGACGCCTCCTGGCCGAGGTGGGCACCCAGCGAGAGCTCGACAGCGCCGAGCGCCCCGCCGAGGTCCTTAACTGGCGCATCACGGCTCAGCCGAACCGACGAGCACAAGCGGCTTGCCAGCGAAGCACGGTCTACGGCACGTCTTTCGTCTCCGCCATGGCCAACCCGCCAGCCACACCGGTGGCCGATCGCTTCCAGCCACAATCCCTGCGAAGGGGACGGTGAGGCGGAGGCCGGCAAGCCCGCTTAAGGAGCCGTACCTCCGCTCGATATTGAGCGGAGGCACGGATATCGCCCCAGCCACCGGGCCTCTTGCGTACACAGACTTTGCCCGGATTGAGCACCATAGTCTCGGCGTTGACCGCACCTCTGGGCGCCGTCATCTGCCTGCGACCTTTCCACCAGATCAGCTACCCTACGTGCTGCGGGTGGGACTGGGGGTGATGAGGTCGGCGGGAGCGTTGCCCTTTCCTGTTACAAGAACCTGCCCGTCAAACGGGAGACAGGGCTCTACCCACCCCTGCAATATCGCAGCTGGAACCTCAACCCTAGAGCCAGGACACAACCAGGAACGGTTCAGTGGTGGACGAGCAGTTTGGACTGGAAGCAGTGGCGGCCGAGCAGGCCGTTGTTTCTGTGTTCGAGCAGATAGTCGCCGTCCTTGCGCGCCAGGCGAACGCGGCGATCGATGACGCGGCTCTGTTCCGACTGGCGGACACGCTGTTCGCTGCGTTTGCCCGCGCGGGTGAGGACGGGCTGACAGCTGAACAGATCCGGGCGGCATGTTCCGCCTTCCCGGAAGAGGTGATCGACAACCGGCTGGGTGTCCTGCGGAAGCTTGGAGCGATCCAGCCCGCGTTTGATAAGCCCTACCAGCGCGAGTACCGGGCCTCGTTCACTAGCTACGTGTCGATGCTGTTCGTTCAGCGGATGCTGGCCCGTGGGGGCCAGTCGGAATTGCACCAGCTTCTGACGATGGAGAAGATCAGGCTGGAGGGAGGTCAGGGTACACCCGAGGAAGCCCTTGAGGTTGTCGTCGGAGTAACCACGGCGCTCCGGCTCCTCGTCGCCGAGCTCGTGGCGCTGACCGTCGGCGGCAGCGTGGAGGCGCTGCGGGAGCGCGCGCCGCTGCTGTGGAACGCGAAGACGCTCATTGACCAGGCATCTGCGGTGCATGAGATCTTGCTGGAGTTCTGGCCGGAGCTCAGCCGCATGTGCGGGGAGCTGCGGTCGGCGATCGCAGCCTACGAAGATGCTTCGACGAACGCGTCGGCGCGCCTGATGACCGCGGCGGGGACCACGAGGGCGCTGAACCTGCTGCCCCCCGAGATGTGGCAGCGCTTCGCGCGGCGGGCAACCGTGGGTGAGCTCGCGGCGGTCCTGGCTGATCAAGTCTTCGACGCGCCTTCCCCATGGCACGATGTCGCCGACCTGGTAGTGGCTGTTGCTGGCAGGTCGCAGCCAAACGGCAGCCGCTCGACGCCGCCGCGTTCCCGGATTTCCGATGGCGATGAGCAACCCTCCCAGGAATGGTCAGACGCAGAGGCCGAGCGACTGGCGGGAGTTGCCGAAGAGGTGCTCAGCGGCCGGGACTCTATTGCGGTCGAGCAATTGCTGTCGGGCATGGACTGGGTGACGGCGCGCCGGGTGCTGGCCGACTTAGTTGCTGCGAGCAACAACGACCGGCTCGGCTATCGGCTGGCATGGTCTGGCCCGGTCCAGGTACGGGCGGGCAGCGTGCCGTCCTGGCTTACTCCTGGCGTGTTCGAGCGAGAGCGGAGGCACATGTGACTAGTGAGGAGGCGGCGCTCTGGTGGGCGAGGGCGCGAGCCGAAGGCCCGCTGCGCATGCCGTCAGCGACCAGAACCCCGGTAGGCATGTCGCGACTAGTGGAGCGAGGGGGTGAGCGCTGCTGGCTACTGCCCCGCCCACCCGATGATGCGACGCCGGCCGTGCTGCGCGAGCTGCGGATGCAGGTGGTCCCAGCGGAGTTCCCAAACGAGACCAGCCGAGTCCTGGCCGCGGCGCTGCGCTGCTGCTGGGTCGACGTCCAGACAATCCCGTGGCCGGGACAGTCGTCGACGACGCGCGAGGTGCTGGATGTAGTAGACCAGCTCATTCCCGGACGCGGGGAAGAAGTGCTGCACCGCCTTGGAACGGGAGCGCTCCGGCGTCTGCATGCTAGCCGGTGGCTGGATATCAATGATGAGGCACAGAGGGTCTGCCTCGGCCCGCGAGTGGCTACCTGGCCGGAGCAGGACCTTCCGGCGCTGAGGGAGTTGCACCGGGAGCTGCCGCTCCCGCGGCCTGACCGGGAGCCGGGTCGATGAGCGGCTTGTTCGATGATCTGCTCCAGCCGCTCGGCGATAAGCACCGTGACGCGCTGGTCTCGGCCTGGGCCGCGCTTGAGTACGGCAGCGAGCCCGCCAGTGAGGCCGCGCTTCCCGCGCTTCGAGACGCGGCGCTGCGCCACCTGCTTGACCAGATGCTGCACAGGACCGGCCGCACGCTCGTCCATGCGGGCGCCTACCTGTGGACATCGGGGTACCGCGACGACATCGCCGCGGAACTCGTAGCGAAGGGCTGGGGGATATTGCCGCCGCTGGAACGGGCCGCGCTGATATTGGTGCTGATTCACTCGGTCGCCATCCCCCGGGCAGAGGGGCGCCTGGTCGGGGACGACTGGCAGTCACCCCATCCGACCACACCAACCCGCCTGCGGAAGCTATCGCAGGTCCACGGGCAGCGGCGCCTTTCCGATGCCCTGCAGTGGCTGCGCGCGGCCGGGTTGGTCCGTGCGGTGCGCGGCTCCGATCCCGAGACAGCTGGCGCCTCCTACGTCCCTGGGCCAGCGCTACGTCGGCTCACTCCCGCCGCGCGCCAGCGTTTGCAGGAGAACCTAATCCTGGCCGTAGGCCCGGATACCGCGCTCGCAACGGCGATCATGGTCCGCCGGAGCCTGGCCCGCCCCTAGAAGTGACAATCTCCCCGAGGAGCGGTTCATGAGCATCAGCACGCCGCAAGAAGAGGACATAGTCGGTGACCGTGTCCTGGTCGGCCTGCAGAGCGTGCGAGTCTCCCGGCTGTCCACGCATCCCGTTCCGATTGCCGCTGGCACCCTCATCGCCGTGGCTGGGCAGGGGCCGAAGGACTCCAATGGGGCGGGGAAGTCGTCACTGCTAAGGGCTGTCCCGCAACTGTCGGGAGGGGTAAGAGTCGGGCTGGTCTGCTGCTGCGGCCCAGCGACGGATGTGTGGGTCGGGATGGACGCGGGCGGATGCGAGTGTGCTTTCAAGTAGTTCGTGCAGGGGTGGCGGGTATGCCGCGCGGGAGGTAGGCAGGCCCAGCAGGACACGGTGGCGCATCTGCAGGTCGGTGGCTTCGGCGAACACCCGCAGGGATGTCTCCAGCCAGGCGGCCTTGATGTCCTGTGACTCGTCCAGAGCGGGATCACGTACCCCGCCGGGTCCGTACGCTGGAGTCCGATCTGCACGCAAGGGCACATGGGCGCTGTACCAGGCGCGCACGGCACCAGCCCGCTCGGCGTGCGTGCCGATCCGCAAGTAGTCGACCAATGCCGCCATCACACGGCGGCGTCCGAATGCGTAGACCGCCGGCTCGACGAACCAGCGGCAGAAGCTGGGATCCGGGTCGTACACGGCTGCCGCCATCAGCGGGGCGAACCACTCCTCGGGCAGACTCGCACGTTCGAGCAGGGGCTTACGCACCGCATGGGCAAGGCGGCGGGCATGCCGATCCTTCGGCTCCATGCTGACGTCTCCGATGCCCAGCAGCCGGGCCACCTCTGTCACGCATGTCAGGAATGAACGCGGTTCTATGCCGCTCCGCTCGTCTTCGGTCACGGCAGCATTCTGGACCGGCCATATCTGCAGGCACAGGCCCGATGGCCGCTGGCGCTTGGGCGGAAGAGCACTCGCTCGACCTCCCTTGGGTGGAACGATCACGGTGTGGCTGGTGTGATCACGGCGTCGGAGCCGTCCTGGATAGCCCCTTTCTCCGGGCTGAGCCCTCGCGCCTTCGCGAAGTTGGTGACCGTGCTTCGACGCGAGGGTGCGGATGTGATCCGCAAGGGCCGGCCGTGGAGCCTTCCACTGGAGGACCGGGCCCTGTTGGTGGCCGCGTACTGGCGCACGAACCTGACCATGCGCCAGCTCGCCCCGCTGTTCGGGGTGTCCAAGTCTGCCGCGGACCGGATCATCGACCACCTCGGGCCGATGCTCGCGCTCCAGCCCCGTCAGCGTTTCGCCAAGAACACGGTGCTCATCGTGGACGGGACATTGGTACCCACCCGGGACCACAGCATTGCCGAGCGGTCGAAGAACTACCGGTACTCCACCAACCACCAGGTCGTCATCGACGCCGACACAAGGCGCGTCGTCGTGGTCGGCCGACCGCTCGCCGGGAACCGCAACGACTGCAGGGCCTGGGAGGAATCCGGCGCCAAGGCCGCTGTCGGCAAGACCCTCGTGATCGCCGACGGCGGCTACCCGGGCACCGGCCTCGTCATCCCACACCGTCGCGAGCGCGGTCAGACCGAACTGCCGGGCTGGAAAGAAGAGCACAACAGGTCCCACAAGCAGGTTCGGGCCCGGGTCGAGCACGTCTTCGCCCGCATGAAGGCCTGGAAGATCCTCCGCGACTGCCGCCTCAAGGGAGACGGTGTCCACCACGCGATGCTCGGCATCGCCCGGATGCACAACCTCGCTCTCGCCGGATAGACCAACGGGCTTCACCATGATCAACCATGGCCGAGGCGACCCGGAGATCATTTACGGGACAGCCCTTAGCCCAGATCAGCTTGCTGCATGCCGATGAGCAGTGGCGATTCGGTTCCGGCGCGCCCGCCGCGGTCGACCTGCTGTTCAACTCCGAGGACGCCGGCGGTGAAGACCGTTGGGGTAACGCCGACCATGGGTACGTCATCGGCGTGTTCGCTCCCGCTGCCGGGACCCTTGATCAGCTTCAAGCCAGCGCCCTGACCGTGTGGATCCGGATCGACCGCAGCAGCCAAAAGGGGCCCCGACTGAAGTTACGCTGGCAGGACGGGCTGCATCTACCCACTGGGGACAACGAGGCCGAACGGGAGCAGGCCGCTGACTCGGTTTGGCAGGCCCTGCCCCCGCGGGCAAGGCGGCAGGACGTGGCGGCCCGTGATCTCCCACGCACCCTCTACGGGGAGCACGTGCGGTGCGTGTCGTTCCTGTCGACATCAGTGAGGGCCAGCGCCGCACCGAACCTGCTCGCCCAACCGCTGAACGAGATCTCCAAGCGGCGGATCTTCGAAGCGATCGCTGCACTCACCGGTATCGACCGCGAGCTAGAGACGGAACGCCAGGCACGCCGCCACGAGTACGACCTCCTCCAGAAGGCCAACAACGCCGAGTCCGACCTTGCCGCCTGGGAGGAAAGCGCCCAGGTCATCGAGGACGGTATCGACGCACGGGACCGGGCGCGTGGGCGCGTCGCGGATGCCGCCGACCGCTGGCGGTCGCGCACGGCACGGTTGCTGTGCGATGCCCTCCAGCGCAACGCCGAAATCCAAGCCGAGGTTGCTGGGATCGATATCGAGATTGAGAAGACCAGTCGCATGGCACAAGAGCTGGTCGGACAGGTGGCGGAGCTGGCCGATGACGAGGCATTCACACGACGGCAGCAGGCCGCGATGAGCACGTTCGACAGGCTCGATGGTGCTGACCGCGAGCTGAGCAACCAGATTGCAGCGCTGGAACAGCAGATTGAGGAGACCGACCGTCAGCTGCGCGCAGCCAGGGAAACAGCACGTGATGCTGACGGCCGTGACGAGCCAACCGCTAACCGGGAACGCACCGATGCGGACATTAACCTGGAAGGGGCAGTCAAGGCACTTGGAGTGGCGGAGAAGGCGCTCTCCGACGCCGAAACAAGCCTGCAGGACACGGAAAGCGGCAGGGACCTGGCCCGGCAGCAGATCGACGTTCTTGCAGCCGAGGGAATTAGGGGAATCTGCCTGCTCGACGCAGTTGTCCTCAACGCCCAACAGAGGTCAAAGTGGGAGTCAGCCCTCTGGCCGTACCGTGAGGCGGCTGTCGTAGACTCCGGCGACCTCGACAGGGCCAGCGTGCTTTTGGCGGGCGTACCCGGCTCGACCTTGATCGCCGCCAATCTCACAAAAAGCGCGGGGCGCATTGACCTCCCGAGAAATGCCGACCCGCAATATGACTTGAGCGGATTCCTCGCGACCCTTGACACGCGAGTTACTGCTCGCGCTAACCCCGACCGGGTGCATGACGACGCGGGTGTTGTGATCATCGGCGGGTTCCCCAGCCCCGTGACCGGCCGTGCCGCCCGCATTGCTGCCGCACGGGAACGCGTTCGCCAAGAATCCGAAGGTCATCAGTTGGCCGAAGAGCGATGGAAATCTGCCGGTCGGCGGGTCACTGCTGCTGAGCGCCGGCAGAAGGGTGCGAGAGCCGCAGTTGAGGCAACTCAACTGGACGTGCGGATTGGCAGCCTGCGGAAGAGAGATCAGGCCATCCGGAATGAGTGCGCAAAACTCTCTCCGGCGCTCGGCGCTGCAGTCGTCGAGCGGGACGAGGTGCTCCGACTGGAGGGTGTCCGTCAGAAGCAAATCGAGTCTCTGCAGCGTCAGAAGACCACCCTTGACGAGGCAAACAAGACTCGCCGAGAGAAGCTCGAGAACCTCAAGAAGGAACAATTGCAGCTCGGTCTTCCGGAACTGACCGCCCAATGGGATGGCACCCTCGACTCTGCCAGCAAGCACCTGCTCGATCTGCCAGAAAACCAGCAGTCCTGGACGGCTGGTGACTGGTGGGAGGAAGCCAGGGACCTGATTCGTACCGCGATATCCGAGTGCTTCCCTCGCACCGCTTCTGACAGCATGTCGACGGAGATCACTGGACTGCTGGAAGAGTTCAACCAGCGGGGACCCGGCAGCAGCCAGCGGGCACAGGCCGCCTTCGCCCCGCTGCGCCACGCACTCCACGTCTACTTGCGCCACCTGGAAGGTACTGACCGGTACGAGCGCCAGCAGATCGCCACTCAGCGCAGGGAACGCCACGAGAGCCTCGGCGCCGCACGAATCGGTCACGAGGAGGCGGTCCAGGCCAGCCGGGCCTACCGAGGGGCGCTCAGCTCCGCCATCAAGAAGAAGCTGGCTGACGTTGCAGCCCAGTTCGACCGGCTCGACAGGGCCTACGGTGGGTACGGGGCCTCGCTGCAGTACGACGAACCTCCACCGCCGGTCGATCCCACCGAGGACTGGGGCTGGAATGTTGTACCGACGTGGCGGCGCGCCGAGGGGCGGCGGCACATCCCCTACGACCGGCGGGCCAACACTGCGCAGATCGATGATCGGGCGATCAAGCTTGTGTGCGCCGCCGCAGCCGCAAGCGGCACGGGCCGCCCGCTGGTCCTTGTTCTGGACGAACTCGGCCGCAACCTCGGTAAGCAGCACCGCCGCGAGGCGGTCGCCCTGCTCGGGCAGATCGGCAGGGAGAGCGGCATCACTGTCGTCGGGGCACTGCAAGACGACATGGAGTCCTATGCCATCGATGCCTGTGGCGAGTACGTCAAGCTGCGCCGCAGCTCAGACTCCAGCCCGTACAACGAGCAGCCCGTCGTCGTCGGTTATGACGAGCACGCCCCACGTGTCGAACTACTCCGTGCCTGGCTGACCGGCAATGAGTACCGCGAGCCGGCATGACCGCCCGCTCCCGCCCGCGCGGCTTCGCGATGCGCCACCTCAACGTCTACCCCGGCCTTACCACCTACGCAGTCCCCCTGCCCGACGGCAATTACAGCACCGACCGCAACGGCAATCCGAAGATCACGCGCGTCACCCTGGAGCCGGAAGGCCTTCCGGCACCGCAGCGCCCGCATGGCCTGACCGACAGCCAGTGGGCCTTCGCCACCAACGGTCCCCGCCGATGGCAATCCGCCGTGACCACGTTCGGCGTCCGCGCCGAGGCCATAGCCGCAGAGCTCGCGCGCAACGGGTGCATCGTCCTCGAATGCGACTTCCGCGACGCCCGTGTGGTCCTGCCACCCCGCGGCTGGGTTCCTCATCCTGACCTGCACGCGGCCCGGCAAGAGCACACCAGCCAGCGCGCCGCTCGAAGGTCCGCTCAGGGCGACGAGGCACGCCGTCTTGCCGTCGAGCTTGCTCCCTTCCCGGCTGCCGGTCCACTGGTGGCCATCCTCCTAGCGCAACGGGACGGGGCCTATCGTGACCACGTCATCGAGGCCGCCCGTGCCCTTCTCACCGACGAGATAATGACCGGCACTGGCGAGGCCGCGCCGTGGGCTGCTGTGAGGTGGCTTAAGCGCGGAACGAAGGCGGACTACGACAGGGATCAGGAGCCGCTCGCTGAGGGCGGCCAGGGAGCGGTCTACGGCGGCGTGCACAGGCATACCCGTATCGCTGTCGCTGTGAAGCAGCTCCGCTACAACGATGAGGACTCTATACACCGCATGGGCCGCGAGATCTCCATCGGGCACCTCTACGGAGAACACCCGAACGTCATGCCAGTGCTTGACTCTGACCCAGACGGGCGGTGGTTCGTCATGCCACTTGCGAACGGCAGTGCCGCCAGCCACGCAGAACGTTTGCAGCGGGAGACAGGAGCCCTCCGGAGCCTCGTCACGGCGATCTGCGAAGGACTGCGCCGTCCACACGCCGACGACCGGATCCACCGTGACATCAAACCAGCAAACGTTCTGCTCCTCAACGGTAATTGGGTCGTGGCAGATTGGGGGCTTGGTCGTCAGCCCCGAGGGGAGACTAGTGTTCCGCGACGAACTCGGACCGGCACCGGTTTCGGGTCCGAGGGATTCGCCGCGCCGGAGCTGTCGTCCGGGAATCCCCATAACGTGACGGCTGCTGCCGATATCTACAGCATTGGACGGCTCATCGCGGCCATCCTGACCAGGGAGCGTCCGGAGCAGAACCTCCCACTGCTGCCCGCACGCGGACCATGGCGAGCAGTAGTAGCAGAGGCGACTCGCCACAAGCCCACTGACCGACCGCAGGACGTGGACGAGTTCCTTGACCTGCTCAAGAACATCCCGTGACCGTTCCCACGCCGTCCCAGCATTGCCAGGCGCTGAGCCTGGTCCGCCCAGCCAAAAGGATCACGTTTCCGATGACGCGCATCGCGCTAGAGCCGTACTTCCTGCACCAGGATCAGGTTCAGTCTCTCCTTGGCGAGCGGCGGACAGAGTCCGCGCGGGCACGGGCTGCCCGCAGGAGCGAGCCAGAGGCAGCGTTGCCTTACGCGCTTGCCGCAGAACTGGCCGAGGCGCTTTCCTCGCTGGGAGTCAGCGAGCTGGCGCGGTGCGTCCTGGAGCAGGACCTGCGCACGGGGCAGGTCGTCGGCGCTGAGTTGGATTTTGCGTTCCAGCGGGACCGAGAACGGGACACCCCAGGCTTTAAGCCGATCAGCTTTGCAGCGACGCTCGACGCGGGTGAGCAGGTGCACGTCACCGGCACGTTCAACTCGGCAAGAACCGCCAGCTCGTCTGCGGCCGGCAGCCTTGCTGGTACCAGGCGGGCCTACTTGGTCGGAACGGTCACCGATCTCAGAGCAGCGCAAATTGAGCTCAGGCCGGTCTTCATCGGAATCAGGTCGTTCATCGATGACGACCTCGCCGCCGGGGGACTGACCCCGGGAGCACGGGTGTACCCCAGCGATATCAGCCAATTCAACGGGATCGACTTCACATCTCCCTTCACTGAGGCTGAGGGTGAAGTGGTCCTGCGCGTGCCAGAGGATGTGGTGAAACACGCCTTCGCCGGACTGATCGGCGAGTCGTACGTTCCGAAGGACTGGGGTGGCGAGCGCTCCGACCTCTACACATCACGAGTGTTCGTCCGCGGGCGCCAGGTTTCGGCCGCCTGGCTGTTCAAGGGACCCGGCTACCCGCGCGCCATGGACGTCAAGGCCCTGGGCAAGAACGGCGACCAAATTGATCGACTGTTCACCGAGCCCGCAGAGCTACTCGTTCTGCAGCACTGTCATCAGATCAAGCCGAGCGTGGTTGGCATGATGGACGCTTACGCCCACGACGCCCGACGCCCGCGCTCCTACATGATCATCGACGGGGCTGACACCGGACGCATCCTGAGGTCACTGGGTATGCTCCCAGCAATCCCAGCAAGTCTGCCTCAGCAGCACCAGCGAGCGGGAGCCCCACGGCAAGGTGAGCTCTTTCACCGCGACCACTTGATTGAGTGACGAGCTCGATACCCGCAACGCACAAGGCTCCCGTGCCGTTGGCGGAGATCTCGAAGTCTCAACCAACAAGCTCAGGCGTCATGTCGGTCCGTACTCAGTCGACCTTCCGCACGTCTTGGTCGAGTGGGGCACCATGCTCATCAGGCTGCTGCCCTCGCTGCTCGTGGCAGTGAGGGCAGCAGTCGTCAGGCGGCGTGGGCTGTGTGTAACTGCGCAACCCACCTCGTGACCTCGGTCAGGTGCTCGGGCTGTAGACCGAGGTGCGGGTCGGGCTGAATGAGGAGGGTCGCCGTTCCCTTGACAGTGCGCTCCACCGCCCATTCATGGTCGAGGCCGGTGAAGTCGTCGTCGATCCAGACGGCGGGGGCGTCGTCCAGCCAGGCGTCGACGTGGTCGCGCTTCCAGAGGTAGCCGTTGGGGTGGCTGGTGGTGATCTGGGGGCGCGGCAGGTCGACGTACGGCAGGTCAGGGAGGCCCAGAAGCGGGCCGATGAGGGTGGTGGCGTCCTGCCGCCAGCTGGTGCACCAGACGGGGGTGACCAGGCCGGTGCGGATCACGTCCATGAGCAGGCGGCCGTGGTCGGGGTTGAGCCAGACGGTGACCGGGTTGGCGGCGCTGCGGCCGGTGGGGACGACGTCGTGGCGGGCGTGGGTGGCCGGGGTCGAGCCCTCTGCGTCGGGGAAGGGTATGAGGACGCCGTCGATGTCGAGGAGCAGGTAGGGCGGGCGCATCGGGTCCTCCAGGGGAAGCCGGGCGAATAGCTGGTCAGAGCTTGCGAGCGCGGATCAGCAGGGTGGTGGGCCAGTGGCCCATGCGGGGGTCGTGGAACTCCTGGGCCGAGGTGAGCCAGAAGCCCGCCTGGCTGAGGTGCTTCTCCCACCGGTCCGTGGAGAACTCCCAGCGGGCGATGGGGAGGCGGGTGCGGTCAGGGAGGGTGACGTGGTCGCGGCGGGGCCGGTCGTCGCCCGAGGAGCTGCGGCCGCCGCGCTGCGGGTGGGGGACGGAGAAGGCGAGCACCCGGCCGGGCGTGAGGCGCTGGGCGATGGCCGGGAGCAGGAGCTCGGGCGCGACGAGCCCGACGGCGCCGAAGACGGAGTAGATCGCGTCGAACTGCTCTTCGGAGGCGTGCAGGTAGTGCAGGGCGTGGCCGGCGACGAAGGTGAGGTTGTTCAGCCGTCCGTAGTGGGAGCGAGCGCGGCGGACCTGAAGGCCGACCAGGTCGACGCCGGTGACGCGGGCGCCGTGGCGGGTGGCAAGGTGGGCGGCGTTGTGGCCGGGGCCGCAGCCGAGTTCCAGGAGTCGCTTGCCGCGCAGGTCGGGGCCGAGGACGTCGGCTCCGGGCCCTTGGCCGGGTCTCGTGGTCCATTCCATCCGGGCGGGTACGGAGAGGGGCTCGGCGAGTCCGGCGGCGGTGCGTTGGAGGGCGTGGGCGTGCCAGGGGGATGCCTGGGCGAGCACGTCAGATCTCCAGGAGGTGGAGGACGTCGGTGAGGTGGCGGCGGACGGCCTTGATGTAGGCGGGGTCGGTGGCCGGGTCGTTGATCCAGCGGACCGACTGCTCCATGAACCACTCGACGGCCCACATGCGGTGCCAGCCCAGGGCCCAGTTCTCGGCGGTGAGCCCGCCGCGCGGGGCGAGGGCGTCAGGGGTGCCGCCTGCGGTGACGTACTGCTCCAGGAAGACGCGCAGGCGCACGGGGTGCGGGGGTTCGATGGTGCCGTGCCAGCTGGCGAGGTCGAGCAGGCCGGGGCCGGTGAAGGCGCGGGCGAAGTCGAGCAGCCGCCAGCCGCGCTCCCCGATGTGGAGGCTGGTGGGGTGGAACTCGGAGTGCACCCAGCCGAACGGTTCCAGCGTCGCTCCGGCCGAGCGGGCCTCGGCGGCCTGGGCGATCCGGTCGAGCGCGTCCTCGACGTCGTCGGCGTCCTGCCACCGGTCGGCCTTGCGCAGCCGTTCGAGATGCTCCAGCGCCCTGGCCGGCAGCGTCCGCAGTCGCTCCTGGTCGAGGATAGGCAAGGGCGGAGCCGTACGGGTGCCGTGCAGGATCACGGCCGCGGCGACGCCGTCGAGGTCGTCGGCCTCGCGAACGGACGGTCCGAGGTCCTCCATGAGCATGCCGAGCCAGCCGTTCAGGACGGCGGAGGCGTGGACCTGGGGGACGGGTACGCCGAGGGTGTGGGCCAGGCGGAGGGCCTGGTCCTCGCTGTCGAAGGGCTTCTTGGCGTACTTGAAGATGGCCGTGGAGCCGTCGGGGAAGGCCACGCGCTCGACGCCGGACATGGACCACACGCGTACCTCCTTCCGTGCGGCGGTGGTCTGGCCGGTCGCGGTGAGCAGGTTGTCGAGGAGTTCGGCGCTGGGGTTCGTGATCATGGGAGGGCTCCGGGGATGGGTGGTGGCGTCCGGGGCGGGCGGGGATGCCGGCCCGCCCCGGAGCCTGATCGGGTGGGGTTACGCGGCGGGGTTCACACGATGGGCGTAGACCTGCTCGATCCAGCCCGCCTTGAACGCGGCGAGGTCGTCACGGAAGTTCGCCATCGAGGCACCGTAGGGCGCGACCACGCCGCCGGACTGGTCCGGCACGGACTGGCAGCCGTGCACGAGCCGGCCGCCGAGCGCGGCGTGGGCCTTGATGGACTCGATCCGACGGTGCTCGTTGAACCAGCCGCCGTGGTAGACCTCGTCGAGCATCCCGCCCGTCTCGTCGTCCAGGTCGAAGACGACGGAGGTGGCTGCGGGGAAGAACCAGCACGGGCCGACGTTGGAGATGTGCCCGTCGAGCTCGACCTTGTTGAGAGCCATGAGCGTGGCGGCCTCGCGGAGCATCCTCAGGTGGTCGGCGGTGATCTGCGGGAGGCCGAGGCCGGCCAGGTGCTCGTCGCGGAAGAGGTAGGCGTACACCTCGTACGCGGTGGCCAGGACGCGGGCCGCGTCGGACGTGGACTCGCTGTGCTGCTTGATGAAGTCGAGCGCGAGCTGCTCGACCGCGCTCTCGGTCGTCTCGTCCACTTCCAGGAGCTGGGACTTGACCAGTTCCCAGTCGGCGACGAGCCAGGTGTTCGACTCGAAGCGGAAGAAGTACTCGGCCGGGTCGAGGGTGATGCGCCGGCCGTCGACCTGGATGCCGGTCAGGCGGCTCCAGCGCGGGTCGAACGCCTCGGGCAGCTCGACCGTGATGGCCGTGGTGTCGATGGTGGTCACCGTGTCTCCGTCTCTGATTGGCCGGACGCGGGCACAGGAATGCCCGAGCCCGGTGTGGGCGTACGGAACTTCGGGGTGCCGCCCGGACCAGGGGGGAGCCTGGATCACGGTCGCGCCGTTCCGGGCGGCTGCTGATAAGTGAACCGATGGTCACGCTCAGTGGGTACGGTGGAAGGCAGTTGAAGCGGTATACGCGGTTTACAGCTCCAGGGCGGAGGCGGTCGTGGCGGCGCAGCGAGAACCCAACTTCCCTCTGCGCGACGTCATCGGCGCGGCCGGCTGCACCTACGAGGCCCTTGCCAGAGACGTGCGGCGCATCGCCGCCGAGAACGGCGAGATTCTCCAGACCAACAAGTCGGCCGTCTCGCACTGGGTGAACGGCGCCCGCGCCCCGTCGGGCCGGGTAGGCCAGTACCTGGCCGAGGCCCTGTCCCGACGAGCGGGGCGCACGATCACCCAGACCGAGATCGGCCTCCAGACCAGCGATGACGAAGCGCCAGCGGAAGCCGACCCCGTCCTCGCCGCCACCGACCTGGGCCGCGCCGACGTCGAGCGCCGCCGCTTCCTCGCCATCGCGGCCTTCACCACCGCCGGCGTCGCCATGCCGCTCGGCTACGACCACGAAGCCACCGCCCGCATGCTCCGTGCCCGCACCGGCACGTCCCTCGTCGGCGCAGAGGACGTGGACGTCGTACGCCAGATCACCACGGCCTTCAGCGCCGCCGACGAACGACTTGGCGGCGGGCACGGCCTGACCACCGTCACCGCGTACCTCGCCGACACCGCAGCCCCCATGCTGCGCGGACGCTTCCCCCGCGAAGCCTTACGCCGGACCGCCTTCGGCGCCGTAGCCGAACTCACCTACCTCGCAGGCTGGAAACACCACGACCTCGGCCAGGAAGGCGCCGCCCAGCGCTACTACCAGGTCGGCTACAAGCTCGCCTGCGAAGCCGACCCCCACGGCCACGCAGCCTGGATGATGCGCGCCCTCGCCCACCAGGCCCTGAGCCTCAAGCAGCCCCACCACTGCGTCGACCTCGTCGAAGGCGCCCTACGCACGGGTCTCGGCCACGTCGACGGCCAGACCGAGGCCCTGCTCCACATCACCCACGCCCGTGCCTACGCAGCCACCAACGAGCACCCGTCGGCCGCACGCGCCCTACTCGCCGCCGAGGACGCCCTCCTCCGTGACGACGGCCCCCAGCCCAGCTACTCCCGCGTGAGCGGCCCCGCCGCTGGCACCGTGGCCAGCCACACCGCCCGCACCCTGACCGACCTCGCCGACCACATCGGCACCGAACAGCAGCACCGAGACGCCCTCACCCGCTGGGACCCAGAGAAGTACAAGCGCGTCCACGCCCTCACCCACGCCGACCTCGGCGACAGCCTCGCCGCCCAGGCCCGCGCCGACGAAGCCGTCGCAGCCTGGACCCAGGCCCTGGTCCTCATGGAGGGCATGACCTCCGACCGGACCCGGAAGGCGATCACCTCAATCCGCTCCACCCTCGCGGTCTACCAGCGTCGCCGCGTTCCCGGTGCCGCCGATCTCGCCCGCCGCGCCCGCGAGGCCCTCGCCTAACATGCCCAACAACCCGCCCGACGAAGGGAACACCGTGACCCAGCGGACCGATGACCAGCCGAAGGCCCTCAAGCCGGCGCTCGAATCAATGACCTTGCTGGTCGCGGCCGTCATCGTCCATGACAAGCCCACCAACCGAGTCGTCCTCCTCCAGCGCAGCGAAAACGCAAAGTTCGCCCAAGGCATGTGGGACCTGCCCGTCGGCAAGAGCGAACCGGGCGAACCCATCACGGAAACCGCGGTCCGCGAGCTCTACGAGGAGACCGGCCTCACCGTGAAACCCGAGTCCCTCAAGGTCGCCCACATCATCCACGGCGCCTGGGGCGTCGAAGCTCCCAACGGCTTCCTCACAGTCGTCTTCGCCGCCCACGAATGGACCGGCGAACCCGAGAACCGCGAACCCCGCAAGCACACCCAGGTCTGCTGGGTCGACGCCGACGCAGTACCCGAGAATTTCGTCGACACCACGGCCAGTGCCCTTCACCGCTACTTCGCGGGAGGCCCAGAGGTCTCCCTCGACGGCTGGCAATAGAAACGTCAACTGCGGCCCGACTGGCTGCCAGGGTGGCCCTTCGCCATGAAGGCGATGCCCCGAACGATGGCCATCGGTCGCTTGGTTGACCACTCAGCTTCCGCCCCGGCCCCTCTGGGGCGAATCAGGCAGAGAGTGCACCCAGCCGCTTTTCTTGCAAGCGCTTCCGAGCAATCGAAACGTGCCGTTCAGTAAAAATCTCCGCCTTCCGGCGACTCCACTTCTGGAGTGCATCAATTACGGCACTTTGCGGCGCGTCAGCCCCTAGCTCGTGAATGACCCAGTGTGTCGTGCACAGCAGCTCAAGGCCGTATGGGGAAGCAAATCCATCGATCACCTCAAGGACCTTATCGACAGATTCCTTGAGCTGCACATCGCGATTCTCTTCGATCCAGGAATCCGCAGACGCCTTTGCGTCCCGCGTAAGCGTGATGGGATGAAAATCGAGCACGCGCTGAGTTCGGTCCCCGTACCCTCGGACCAAATGACCTTCCATACGCTGAAGCTGATGATTCAAATTCTCAGCGTAAGGTCCGTATTGCGCTTTCTCATAGCGCAGACGCATAGGCGTTCCGACAGCCTGAAGCAGATACATGAGTTTCTGGAGTTCGAGCAGCGATGCCCCACCAGGAGCCTCAACGCGCTCTGATCTCGCCTGCTCGACGTAGCCACTCAGCAGAGCTACTAGAGCGGCCCTTCCCCGGGTCATATTCGGTGCATCGGTACGGACCGGCATCAAATCAGGCGCCGGTGCACCCACTGGCGGGAACAGCAGCACCTTAACCGCTGGCAGGGGCTCGAAAGCGGCGTGAATCATGGGGCGGACATCACCCCAATCCAGCCCACCATTCCCGCACCCCAAAGCGGGAAGCGCGATGGATTCAATATCGTATTTCTTTATCACTTCAACCAGCGCATCGAGACCTGCTTGGATATCCTCGATGCGCGACTTACTGCGCCAGTGACGCTTCGTCGGGAAGTTCAGAACGTACCGACGGGGGCCTAGATGGTGGGCGTCATGGACAAAAATTTCTCCGACCCGTACCTCACCTCGATCACAGGCAGCTTTATACTGCTTGAAGTTCTCAGGGAAAGCCTGCTTGAACTGCAGGGCAATGCCCTTCCCCATGACACCAACAGTATTGACAGTGTTAACGATGGCTTCCGCGTCCGCTTCAAGCAGGTTGCCTTGCGATTCCTGGATCACCGTCGCCACCCCTCCACTCATTAGTAGTACCACTCAGGATACACCATCACGGGAATTGAAGCACCGCGTTCGGTGAGAATAGCCCGAGCTTCATTGGCTCGACGTTCATTATGAACAACTATTGAAGCCACGAGAGAGATTGGGAAGAAATTATGCACCAGATACTCAGCCTGACGTCGACTCGCCCGGTTCGGATCTTCAGGTATGTCATTCCACCACTTCTGAGTCATCAGCTGCCAGTCGATGAGCTTCTCGCAGAGTTCGACATCGTCGGAGTGGAAATCAACGAACGTAGCTCCCGCGTTCCCTTCAGTGAATACGGCAGGGAGGCCAGAGTTTCTCACTGCAGCTAGACTTGAGGTCAAGTAGACGACCGGCTCTTGCCCCTCGCGATAGGTCGGCACGTTGCCGTAATTAATAGAGGCAAGCATGGGGGATCGATTACAGAAATAAAATGGGACATAGTCTGCAGGCGTGCCCCCAGGTCCGCAATCAACCGATGTGGTGCGCCGACGCTGCTTGATGCCGGGCATTCCGATATCCGTGTCGGTAAGGTTCTGCCGGGCAGCGGAATTATCACTGAACAGCCCGCCTTGAGCGAGAATCCTTGGCAAGTTACGAATATGCGTGATGTGATAAATTGGCCTGTTCGGTACCGTATTTGGCACGTCTGCGACTCCTTTGGCCAACCGTCCGCCATGACCAGATCATTCTACTACTTGGAGTGCAAACCCCATCACGGTCCGCAACTCCATCCAAGGGGCTGCGTGGCGCCCCGTAGCTGTCACTAGTGGGGTCCGCACAGTCAAGGCGCCTGTCCAGCAATGTACTTGATGGCTCTGACATCGCTTCGGCTCCAGAGCCGCAGAAGGGCGCCGCGTCGCCAGACCCAGGGTCATCCTTGGGTCGCTGCCACTGCATGCCCCTGACGGCCGCCAACAACGACCGGGTCGGCAGCCGATGAGGGCACATCCGTCGGAATGCTGCTGGTGGCCGGGGCAGCAGCACAGGGGAACTCTCGCGGAAAAGGTCGCTTCGCCGCGCGTAAGGAATCCAACCGCCGCCGCTCCAAGGCCCCGGAAGCCGGACTCAGCGCCTGCATCCGGGGCTCCCTCTCCGGCACGCAGCTCTCGCGCTCTGAGTCGGAACGAGTCCGCACACAGTCCGCAGAACACCCGATCAGGACCGTCGTACCCCATCGCCAGCCAACAGCAAAAGGCCAGGTCAGCGCCCCACAGGGAGGATCCCCGCAGGTCACCGACCCGGCCCATTACTAGGAGACCAAGAAGGCCTGACCTTCGACTCCTCCGCCCCCTGCCCGGCAGCGGGTCGGAATGCGCGTGGAACGGCCCGCCCGGCGACCCCGGGGCGGGCCGCTCCCGTTTCCGGGATCCCGTGGGAGACTGGCGCCCTGTTCTCCGGGACGCCGTTCCACCGGTGGGTCCGCAGATCATTCCACCTCACCACCGGGAGAATCCGTGCCCGACAGCAAGAACATCAACAACCCCGTGGGCCAGGGCGGCGGCCAGCGCAAGCGGCAGTCCCGCGCCGAGCGGCAGGAGAACGGTCCGCACCGCAACCTCGACCGCCGGAACGCTGCGGACAGGAAGGCCGAGCTGGTGCGCAAGATGCGCGAGAAGACGGACACCGCCGAGGGAGCCGGACGGCCGGGCGACAAGCCCGCGCAGGGCTGACCCGCCGCCTCCCCGGGGCGGCACCCCACGGACGGGGCCCGGACCGCGACGCGCGGTCCGGGCCCCGTCCGCGCGTGGGGGGACACCCCTAGGGCCTGTCCGGCAGGAGGCAGGGGCCCGCCGTGCCGCCGTCGCGGAGCCAGGAGCGGTAGGCGGGTGAACGGCGGGCGGCTTCCCGGTAGGCGTCCGTGAGGGTGGCGTGGAGGGGCGCCAGGGGGGTCGTGGGGCGGGCGTAGAGGGTCAGGCGGACGGCGAGGGGGTCGCCGCGGAGGGGGCGGACGGCGAGGTCCTCCCGGGGCACCGAGGTCGGCTGGCAGGGGGCGACCGCCTCGCCGAGCGCGATGAGCGAGGCCGCGGTGTGGTAGTCGCCGTGGAGGACCGGGGGGTCGATGCCGGCCGCCGTCAGCACCCGGCGCAGCCCGTCCCACTCGCCGTCCACGCTGGGGTCGACCATCCAGTGGTCGCGGGCGAGGTCGGCGAGGTCCACCACGGGGCGGGCGGCGGCCGGGTGGGCGGGGGCCAGGGAGATGAACTGGGGCTCGCGGGAGACGAGGACGCGCCGGACGAGCCCGTCGGGCACGCGGAGGGGGCAGCCCTCCACCTCGTGGACGAAGGCCACGTCGAGCCGGCCGCCGGCGACCTCCCGGAGCAGCGCGTTGGCGGAGACGTCCACGCGGAGGCCCACGTCGGTGCCGGGGAACCGTTCCCTCAGGCGGCGCAGCCAGCCCGGCAGCGCCCGGCTCGCGGTGGAGCCGACGCGGAGTTCGGGCCCTTCGACGCGGGCCGCCTCCGCGAGGGTCTCGGTGACGAGCGCGGCCATGTCGGCGACCAGGGGGCGGGCCCGGCTGAGCACCGAGCGGCCGAGCGCGGTGGGACGGCAGCCGGTGCGGCCCCGGGAGAAGAGTTCGGCGCCGAGCGCGTTCTCGATGCGCCGCAGCTGGGTGGTCAGCGAGGGCTGGCTCATGCCGAGTTGTCGCGCGGCCTTGTGCAGGCTGCCGGCGTCCGCGATGGCGCAGAGCGCGCGCAGGTGTCTCACCTCCAGCTCCATGGAGTGAGCGTAGGGCGGGGTTCCGCTCCCGCACCAGACGTCCGGATCCCCTCAACTGCCCTTAAATCCAGGTCAATTGGAGGCAGAAGAGCGTGATGATGTGAGCGCGCTATCGGGGTTTGACATCCTTCCGCGCGGTCCCGTCCGCCCCGAGACTCACTCCCGACACCGATCAGGAGGAGCCCCCCATGCGACACCCCAAGGTCCTCACCCGCACCCTCACCGCCGCCCTCGGCCTCGGTCTGGCGGTCTCGCTCGGCGCCGCCGCGCCGGCCGCCGCCGCGCCCGACGTCCGCGGGGCCGAGGCGGTCCCCTCGTACGCCGCCTACGCCGGTTCCGCCGAGAACGAGAAGGCCAACAAGGCCTTCTTCGACGCCGTCATGCGGTCGGTGGCGAAGAAGCGGGCGGCGGCTCCGACCGCCGCCGCGGCCGTCACCGTCGTCTACAGCGCCGCCAACGCCCCCAGCTTCCGCACCCAGATCGCCCGTTCCACGCAGATATGGAACAGCTCGGTGGTCAACGTGCGGCTCGTCGAGGGGAGCAACCCCGACTTCCGCTACTACGAGGGGAACGACTCCCGGGGCTCGTACGCGAGCACCGACGGGCACGGCGGCGGCTACATCTTCCTGGACTACCGGCAGAACCAGCAGTACAACTCCACCCGGGTGACGGCGCACGAGACCGGCCACGTGCTCGGACTCCCGGACCACTACAGCGGCCCGTGCAGCGAGCTGATGTCGGGCGGCGGGCCCGGCACGTCCTGCCAGAACGCCACCCCGAACGCCCAGGAGCGGGCCCGCGTCGACCAGTTGTGGCGCTACGGGCTCGCCACGGCCTTCAAGGGCTGACCCCGGCGGACGGCCTTCGGCACGGCGGCGGCGCCCCCTCCCCGGGGCGCCGTCGTCACACTCCGGACAGGACCCTCCGTCCGAAGTCGGCGCCTTCGGGGAGCTGGCCGCGCAGCCGGGCCAGCGCCCCCTCGAAGTCGCCGCCGGCGACGACCGCCTCGAAGGCGGTGCCGCCGTAGTGCAGGGTCAGGCTGAGGTCGGCGCGCTCCCCGAGGGTGAGCAGGCAGCCCAGCGTGGCCTGTTGGGAGATGCCCCCGATGACGACGGGGAGCGGCAGATCCCACTCGAGGACGCACCCGGTGAGGGGCTCCCCGCCCTCGCCGGCGGCGGTCAGCGCGGCGAAGCTCGCGCCCGTGTACTCGATTCCCCTGACGCGGGCGGTGACGTGCCCGCGGTCGGCCGTGATGACGATCGCTTCCGCACCACGGCGGTCCCGGTACCAACCGGTCCAGACTTCTGTCGACTCCGATGACATGCGGCGGACTGTAGCGGTATGACCGGCTCCGGCGCTCGGCCGGTCACCCCGTGGCCGGACTTCTCCCGTTCTCGCCGCTCTTGCCGGTGACCTGCGGGGTAGTGGCTTCCGTACCACCGGCTTCCGGGCCGCCGGCCTCTCGTCGGCGGCGCCCGGTGCGCGACGGGGCCGCCCGCTACCGCTTCCTGGTGTAGGTGCGGACCAGCACGCCGTTGTCGAAGGCGCGGACGGCGCCCAGGTCGAAGTCCCGGGGCGCGAAGCCGGCGCCGAACATCGGCATGCCGGAGCCGTACACCTGCGGGTAGGTCTTGACGATCAGCTCGTCGATCTCCTCGATGAGCTCGCCGGCGACGGTGGAGCCGCCGCAGAGCCAGATGTCGAGCCCGCCCTCCTCGGCCTTGAGCTCCCGGATCCGGCCGACGAGGTCGTCGGCGATCAGCTCGACGTGCGGGTCGGGCGACTCGGTGAGCGAGCGGGTGGCGACGTACTCGCGGAGGTGGGCGTAGGGGCTGGTGACGCCGACGTCGAGGCCGACCCGGTACGAGCCGAGGCCCTGGACCACGGTGTCGAAGCGGCGGTTGGGGGCGTCGGGGTCGACGCCGACGTGGGGCCGGGCGGGGGCCGCGATCGTCTCGGGGTACTCGGCCTTGAGGTGGTCGAGGAACTCGCCCGTGACGTAGGCGTACGTGGAGGTGGCGTCGCCCTCGGGATCGCCGATGAAGCCGTCGATGGTGCAGGCGACGAAGTAGGTGAGCTTGCGCAAACCGGGTCCTGTTCCGTTGGGGGCGCGGTCGCGAGCGCGACCACGACAGACATAGTGCTTCATCTGTAGTGGTCGCGCAACCCCGAACTCCGGGCCGGTACGTCCGGCCGCCGTCAGCGCGTCCTGCGGGTCACGAACTCCGCGAGCGCCAGCAGGTCCCCGGCCGCCGAGAGGTCCGGCACCGCCCGTGCCAGGTGCTCGACGGCCCGGCCCATCCGGTCGGCCGCCTGGGCCTGCGCCCAGTCCCGGCCGCCGGCCCGCTCCACGGCGTCGGCCGCGGCCCGCACCGCCCGCGCGTCCAGTTCGGTACGGGAGTAGAGCGCGGCCAGCTCCTCACCGGCGGCGGTGCCGGAGGTGAGCGCCGCGACGACGGGCAGCGACTTCTTCCGGGCGGCCAGGTCGGCGCCGGCCGGCTTCCCGGTGCGCTCCGGGTCGCCCCAGATGCCGATGAGGTCGTCGATCAGCTGGAAGGCGAGCCCGGCCTCGCGGCCGAAGGAGTCGAGCGCCGCGACCTCCTCCTCCCCCGCGCCCGCGTAGAGCGCGCCGAGGGCGCAGGAACAGCCCAGCAGGGCCCCGGTCTTCGCGGTGGCCATGGCGAGGCACTCGTCGAGGGAGACCTCGCGGGGGCCCCGCGACTCGAAGGCGCAGTCGGCCTGCTGTCCGGCGCAGAGCTCGATGACGCAGGCGGCGAGGCGGGCGGTGGCCGCGGCGGAGGCGGGGTGCGGGTCCTCGGCGAGCAGCCGCAGGGCCAGCGCGTTCATCGCGTCGCCGGCCATCAGGGCGTCCGGGATGCCGAAGACGGTCCAGGCGGTGGGGCGGTGACGGCGGGTCGGGTCCTCGTCGACGATGTCGTCGTGGAGCAGGGTGAAGTTGTGGGCCAGCTCGACGGCGGCGGCGGCCTTCACGGCCCGGGCCTCCTCGGCGCCCAGCGCGCGGGCGGCGGCGAGGACCAGGGCGGGGCGGATGGCCTTGCCGGCCTGGCCGGAGGCGGGCGTGCCGTCGGCCTCCTCCCAGCCGAAGTGGTACATGGCCACGCGGCGTATCGAGCCCGGCAGGGTCTCGACGGTGGAGCGGATCTGGGGGTCCACGGCGGTCCTCGTCCGGTCGAGGAGCGCCACGGCGCCCGGCCCGTCGGTGACGGGATCCGCGCTCGTGAGCGTCACGTTCTCGGTCGTCCTTCTCGACGGCCCGGCCCGCGCGCCGGGGGCGCGCGGACGGGCGGTGGGGTGATGGCTTCGGGAGCGGCGGGCCGGCCGGGCGGGGGTGGGGCCCCGGCCCGGCCGGGGCTCAGCGCCGGCGGCCGATCTCGACGTTCTCCAGGACGCCGAGCGCGTCGGGCACGAGGACCGCCGCGGAGTAGTACGTCGTGACGAGGTAGGAGGTGATCGCCTGCTCGTCGATGCCCATGAAGCGGACGGAGAGGCCGGGCTCCACCTCGTCCGGCAGGCCGGTCTGGTGCAGGCCGATGACGCCCTGGTCGGACTCGCCGGTCCGCATGCAGATGATCGAGCTGGTGCCGGCCGCGGTCACCGGGATCTTGTCGCAGGGGAAGATCGGGACCCCGCGCCAGGTCGGGATCCGGGTGCCGGCCACGTCGACCGTCTCCGGGACGAGGCCCCGCCGGTTGAGCTCGCGGCCGAGGGCGGCGATGGCCTTCGGGTGGGCGAGGAAGAGCTTCGAGTCGCGGCGGCGGGAGAGCAGCTCGTCGAGGTCGTCGGGGCCGGGGACGCCGTCGTGCGGCTGGATCCGCTGCCCGTAGTCGCAGTTGGCGAGGAGGCCGAACTCCTTGTTATTGACGAGCTCGTGCTCCTGGCGCTCGCGCAGCGCCTCCACCGTGAGCCGCAGCTGGTGCTCGGTCTGGTTCATCGGGTGGTTGTAGAGGTCCGCCACGCGCGTGTGGACCTTGAGCACGGTCTGGGCGAGGCTCAGCTCGTACTCGCGCGGGGCGGGCTCGTAGTCCACGAAGGCGTGCGGGACGACGGCCTCGCCGACGTGGCCGGCGGAGAGGTCGATGGCGGCCTCGCCGTAGCTGTTGGTGGACCGCTCCGGGCGTCCGGCGACCCCGGCGAGGTGGGAGGCGAGGGAGCCGGCGCGGGCGGCGAGCGCGAGCACGTCGGCGCGGGTCAGCTCCAGGACCGTGCAGGCGGTCGCGGCGCGGGCGGTCCACGCCCAGGTGGCGCCCTCGGAGAGGAGGGAGTCCTCGCCGAAGTAGGAGCCGTCGGCGAGGACGCCGAGCACCGCCTCGTCGCCGTACGGCCCCTCGCCGACCTGCTCGACGCGGCCGTGGGCGAGGAGGTGGACGCGGTCGGCGGGGGCTCCGGCGACGGCGATGATCTCGCCGGCGGCGACGTCGCGCTGGGTGCAGCGGGAGGCGAGCTCGGCGAGCGCGTCCTCGTCCCCGTATCCGCGCAGGGCCGGCAGCTCGCCCAGCTCCGCGGGGATCACGGCGACCCGCTCGCCGGTCTGGACGAAGGTGACGCGGCCGTCCCCGACGGAGTGGCTCAGCCGCCGGTTGACCCGGTAGGCACCGCCCTTCGTCTCGACCCAGGGCAGCGACCGCAGCAGCCAGCGGGAGGAGATCTCCTGCATCTGCGGGGCCGACTTGGTGGTCGAGGCGAGGTTCCGCGCGGCAGCGGTGCCGAGACTCTGCTGCGGGGCCTGCCGCTCCGCGAGGACCTCGTCGCCAACCGAACCAACGGACATGGAACTCCCTCTCGTACGTCTGGCTTTCGACCGGAAGCCTTTCAGCACGGAGCGTGGCGGCGCCATTACACAATCGGGTGGGACTGTTCGGCGCTCTCCGGGGCATGTCGTGCGATTTCCCGCCGGACGGCGGAGCGCGGAGCCCCGCCGGACTGTCCGGATCGGCTCGCACACCGGCCGAACGGATGGCAGCGGAGGGCCGGACTCCGGTACTCCGGAAGCTCGGTCCGTTCCGTTGGAAGGAGCACGCCATGGCGGTTCCGCTGTCCGCGAGCAGGATCCTCGGCGCACTGCGCGGCGAGGGGCTGTCGGTCGTCGAGGTCGGCGACTGGTCCACCCACAACAGGAACCACAAGGGCCCCTGGGGGCCCGTGCACGGGGTGATGATCCACCACACCGTCACCCGGGGCACCGCGCACACCGTCCGCGTCTGCCGCGACGGCTACGCGGGACTGCCGGGCCCGCTCTGCCACGGCGTGATCGCCAAGGACGGCACCGTCCACCTGGTCGGCCACGGGCGGGCCAACCACGCCGGGCTCGGCGACGACGAGGTGCTGCGGGCGGTGATCGCCGAACGGCGCCTGCCGCCGGACGACGAGGCCACCACCGACGGCAACCGGCACTTCTACGGCTTCGAGTGCGAGAACCTCGGCGACGGCGAGGACCCCTGGCCCAAGGTGCAGCTGGAGGCGATCGCGAAGGCCTCGGCGGCGCTCTGCCGGGCGCACGGCTGGACCCACCGCTCGGTGATCGGCCACCGGGAGTGGCAGCCGGGGAAGGTGGACCCGCGCGGCTTCACCATGGCGTCGATGCGGGAGCGCATCGCCGACCTGCTGCGCTGACCCCGCGCCGCCCCGCGCGCGTGCGCCCTTCCCCGCGCACGCGCGTACGGCGGACCGCCTCCGGGGCGGGCACCCGGCCGGCCGTCGTCCCCACCCGCCCGCGCCCGCGCGCGGACCCCCACCGGCGCCCGCCCGCCGCCCGCCGCCCGCGAGAATGGGCGCGTGGACACGTACGAGCTCGCCGGCCTGCGGCCCCGGCTCCCCTCGCCCCTGGAGCCGGCGGCGGACGAGCGCTTCGCCCGGCGCGGGCTGACGCTGCTGCTGAAGCGGGACGACCTCATCCACCCCGACCTGCCGGGCAACAAGTGGCGCAAGCTCGTCCTCAACCTGCGGGCGGCGGGCGGACGGCCGGTGCTGACCTTCGGCGGCGCCTACTCCAACCACCTGCGGGCCACCGCGGCCGCCGGCCGGCTGCTGGGCTTCCCCACGATCGGGATCGTGCGCGGCGACGAGCTGGCCGGACGGCCGCTGAACCCCTCGCTGGCGCGGTGCGCGGCGGACGGGATGCGGCTGGAGTTCGTCGACCGCTCCACGTACCGGGCGAAGCACGAGCCCGTGGTGCTCGCGGCGCTCCTCGGCCGGGCGCCGGAGGGCACCTACGTGGTGCCCGAGGGCGGCAGCAACGCGCTCGCCGTGGAGGGGTGCGCGGAACTCGGGCGGGAGCTGTCCGGGCGCGCCGACGTGGCCGCGGTGGCCTGCGGCACGGGCGGCACCCTGGCGGGCCTCGCGGCCGGCTTCGGGGGCCGGACGCTGGGGGTTCCGGTACTGAGGGGCGGTTTCCTGGGCGCCGAGGCGCGGGCGCTCCAGGAGGCGGCCTTCGGCGGCCCCCGCGGCGACTGGTGGCTCGACGAGCGCTTCCACGGCGGCGGCTACGGCCGGACGACGCCGGCGCTCGACGCGTTCGCACAGGACTTCGAGGCGCGGCATGGACTCGCCATCGAGCGGCTGTATGTGGCCAAAATGCTCTTCGCACTGGTGTCCCTCGCCGAGGAGGGCGCCTTCCCGCCGGGGAGCCGGATCGCCGCGGTGATCACCGGCTCCGGCGAGAGTCAGGCCGTCTCCTCGCGGTAGGCGGCGGCCTCCTCCAAGTCGAGGCGGCGCAGCAGGCTGCGCATCATCTCGTCGTCGATCCGGCGCTCGTCGCGCAGCCGGACGAAGACCTCGCGCTCGGCCTCGATCATCGCGCGCGAGAGGCGCCGGTAGGTGTCGTCGGCGGTCTCGCCGGTGAGGTCGTTGACCGCGCCGAGCCGCTCCCAGACGCTGTTGCGGCGGCGCTCCAGGACCGTGCGGAGGCGGTCGGCGAGGGGGCCGGGCAGGGCGTTGCGCTCGTCGGCGAGGAGCTCGTCCAGGAGGGCCTCGGCGGCCCGGGACGCCTCGCTCTGGGCCTGCGCCTCGGCGAGGGTCTCCTGGTAGCGGTCGCGGCCGGGGAGCTTCAGGGCCCGGATCAGCGGGGGCAGCGTGAGCCCCTGGACGACGAGGGTGCCGATGACGGTGGTGAAGGTGAGGAAGAGGACCAGGTTGCGGGCGGGGAACTCGACGCCGTCGGTGACGACCGGGATGGAGAAGGCGATGGCGAGGGAGACCACGCCGCGCATGCCGGCCCAGCCGACGACCAGGGGCGCCTTCCAGTCGACGCCCGGTTCGCGCTCCCGGACGCGGGCGGAGAGCCGGCGGGGCAGGAAGGTGGCCGGGAAGACCCAGACGAAGCGGACCACGACGACGAAGACGAAGACCCCGAAGGCGTACCAGAGCGCCTCCCCGATCCCGTACTGGCCGAGGCCCTGGACGACGTAGGGCAGCTGGAGGCCGATCAGGGCGAAGACGGCGGACTCCAGGACGAAGGCGACCATCTTCCACACGGCCTCCTCCTGGAGGCGGGTGGCGAAGTCGACCTTCCACGCCTTGTGGCCGAGGAAGAGGCCGACCACGACGACCGCCAGCACCCCGGAGGCGTGGACCTCCTCGGCCGCCGCGTAGGCGACGAAGGGGATGAGGAGGGAGAGGGTGTTCTGGAGCAGGGGCTCGGTGAGCCGGGTCCGCATCCAGTGGATGGGCACCATGAGGACCAGGCCGACGCCGATGCCGCCGACCGCGGCGAGGGCGAACTCGCCGAGGCCGCCCGCCCAGCTGATGCCCTCGCCGACCGCGGCGGCGAGGGCGACCTTGTAGGCGGTGATCGCGGTGGCGTCGTTCACCAGCGACTCGCCCTGGAGGATCGTGGTGATCCGGTGCGGCAGGCCGAGGCGGCGGGCGATGGCGGTGGCGGCCACCGCGTCCGGCGGGGCGATCACCGCGCCGAGGACGAGGGCGGCGGTGAGCGGCAGGTCGGGGACGAGGACGTACGCGAGCCAGCCGACGGCCACGGTGGCGAAGAGGACGTACCCGACGGAGAGCAGCGCGACCGGCCGGATGTTGGCCCGCAGGTCCAGGTAGGAGGACTCGACGGCGGCCGTGTAGAGCAGCGGCGGCAGGATCAGCGGCAGCACGACGTGCGGGTCGAGGGTGTAGTCGGGGACGCCGGGGGCGTACGAGGCGGCCAGGCCGACCGCGACGAGGAGGAGCGGGGCCGGTACGGGGGTGCGGCGGGCGAGCCCCGCCACCGCCGCGCTCGCCGCCACCAGTGCCACCAGCCGCAGTGCGTCCATGCCGCCCCTCCACCGTTTCGTCTCGCCGTTCCGTCCCTCGGTGAGCGAGGGATCGTTCCGGATCGTGCCGGATCGTTCCGGCCGGGAACGCCCGGTCGCGGCCCCCCGCCGGAAGGCCCGTCGCGAGCCCTCCGGTCCGGGGCGTCCGCCACGTACCCTGGCCATCATGATCGAGTGCCCGCACGTAGCAGAAATGCCGCGCCCCGAGCCTGTCCCGCTCCACGAGACCTGTCCCGAGTGCCTGGCCGACGGGACCAGCCCGGTGCAGCTGCGGCTCTGCCTGACCTGCGGCCACGTCGGCTGCTGCGACTCCTCGCAGGGACGGCACGCGACGGGCCACTTCGGGGCGACCGGGCACCCGGTGATGCGGACCTTCGAGCCGGGCGAGGCCTGGCGCTGGTGCTTCGTGGACGAGGCGCTGGTCTGAGCCGGGGCGGTCCGCGGGGCCCGGGGCGGTTCGACGGCCGGACCGCTGGGTACGTCACCCCTCCGCCGTCCGCCGCTTTTTCCCCCGCACACCCCTGGCCACGGTCCGCGCCCATGGGCCTACCATGAGTGACGGACCGGACTCGGGGGCCCGGGGGCTTGCGGCGACACGGCAGGATGGATCGCGATAGCGTCACGGCGGACCGCGCAGCCCCTGCGTGACCGCCCGGTCCGGGGGCCTTCCCCCGGGCCCCGAATGAGCTTGTGCCACCTTGGAGGTGAGGGTGTCCCAGATCGCAGGCGAGCCCGGGACCCAGGACTTCGTGGAAGTCCGGCTGCCCGCTGCGGGTGCCTATCTGTCCGTGCTGCGTACGGCCACGGCCGGTCTCGCGGCGCGCTTGGACTTCACCCTCGACGAGATCGAGGACTTGCGGATCGCGGTCGACGAGGCCTGCGCGATCCTGCTCCAGCAGGCGGTGCCCGGCTCGGTCCTGAGCTGCGTCTTCCGGCTGGTGGACGATTCCCTCGACGTGACCGTGTCCGCGCCGACCACGGACGGCCGGGCCCCCGAGCGGGACACCTTCGCCTGGACGGTGCTGTCGGCGCTGGCCGGGAAGGTGGAGTCCTCGGTCGCGGAGGACAACACGGTCTCGATCAGCCTGTACAAACAGCGCGGCGCGGGGCCAGGCCCGGCGTGAGGAGCGGGGACGCGACGGCCGGCATCCCTGGGCAGCAGGCACGGCCGCATGAGGTCGCTACGGAGCAGCAGGCGGACCAGATGAGCGAGCACGAGCAGCAGCACGACGAGGCTCCCCCGGCACCGGCCGACGGGACCGCGGCCGACGCCGAGGTCCTGGCCGAGGCCGTCGAGGTGCTGGCCGAAGCCGGCGGGGTCCTGGCCGAGGCCGGCGAGGGCGTGACGCACGACGGCGGTGCGGCGGACGGCGCGGGGGGCGACGGCGGGGCGCGCGGCCACCATCCGCAGGACCGCAGCGGCGCCCGCGCGCTCTTCGTGGAGCTGCGGTCGCTGCCGGAGGGCTCCCCCGAGAAGGCGGAGCTGCGCAACCGGCTGGTCCGGATGCACCTGCCGCTGGTGGAGCACCTGGCGCGGCGCTTCCGCAACCGCGGCGAGCCGCTGGACGACCTGACGCAGGTGGCGACGATCGGCCTGATCAAGTCGGTCGACCGCTTCGACCCCGAGCGGGGCGTGGAGTTCTCCACGTACGCGACGCCGACGGTGGTCGGCGAGATCAAGCGGCACTTCCGCGACAAGGGCTGGGCGGTCCGGGTGCCGCGCCGGCTCCAGGAGCTGCGCCTGTCGCTGACGACGGCGACGGCGGAGCTGTCCCAGCAGCACGGCCGGTCGCCGACCGTGCACGAGCTGGCGGAGCGCCTCGGGATCTCCGAGGAGGAGGTCCTGGAGGGGCTGGAGTCGGCGAACGCCTACTCGACGCTCTCGCTGGACGTGCCGGACACCGACGACGAGTCGCCGGCCGTCGCGGACACGCTGGGCGCCGAGGACGAGGCCCTGGAGGGGGTCGAGTACCGGGAGTCGCTCAAGCCGCTCCTGGAGGACCTGCCGCCGCGGGAGAAGCGGATCCTGCTGCTGCGGTTCTTCGGGAACATGACCCAGTCGCAGATCGCGCAGGAGGTCGGCATCTCCCAGATGCACGTCTCCCGGCTGCTCGCCAGGACCCTGGCGCAGCTCCGGGAGAAGCTCCTCGTGGAGGAGTGAGGGTCAGCTCTCCTGGCCGGGGCGCCGGATGCCGAGCGCCTCGGTCGTGGCCGGGTTCACCAGGAGCACGAGCCCGGTCACGGCGAGGACGGCGAGGACGATCCCGAAGGGGATCACCCCGTCCGTCCGGAGCATCTGCCAGGCGACCGGCAGGGCGAGGATCTGGGTGATCACGGCCGGGCCGCGGCTCCAGGAGCGCATCCGCCACAGCCCGCGGGCGGCGGCGAGCGGGATCAGCCCGAGGGCGATCAGGGTCGCCCCGCCGGTCACCCCGCCGACCAGGTCCCCGCCGTCGTCGAGGAGGGTCCGCACCAGCAGGTAGGCGCCGCCGGCGAGGAGCCCGAGCGCCTCGACGAGGGCCACGCCCGCGGCGGCGGCCAGGCGGGTGGGGCGGGGGGTCTGCTCCGTACTGCTCATGGAGGGCAGCGTAACGGGGCGCCCCGGGGAGCCGGGGCGGGGACCCGGTGCCGCGCGCCGGGGCCCGGGCGCTCCTCGGCGCGGCCCCGGGCCGGACCGGCGCGGGGGCCCGCGGGGCGGTGTCCGCGGAACGGGCGGGACTGGGATCGGTACCGCCGGGTAGGTACGCTGGCGGTCATGCGCGCACTTCTCGTGGTCAACCCGGCAGCCACCACCACCAGTGCCCGCACCCGTGACGTGCTGATCCACGCGCTGGCGAGCGAGATGAAGCTGGAGGCCGTCAGCACCGAGTACCGGGGGCACGCGCGGGACCTCGCCCGGAGGGCGGCCGAGTCGGGCGAGACCGACCTGGTCGTGGCCCTCGGCGGCGACGGCACGGTCAACGAGGTCGTGAACGGCCTGCTGCACGGCGGGCCCGATCCGGACCGGCTGCCGGCCCTCGCGGTGGTGCCGGGCGGCTCGACCAACGTCTTCGCCCGCGCGCTGGGGCTGCCGAACGACGCCGTGGAGGCGACCGGGGCCCTGCTGGACGCGCTGCGGGAGCAGAGCGGCCGGACGGTGAGCCTCGGGCTCGCGTCGGGGACGCCGGGCACCGCGGACGAGGAGGTGCCGGCCCGCTGGTTCACCTTCTGCGCCGGGCTCGGCTTCGACGCCAGCGTGATCGGCCGGGTCGAACAGCAGCGCGAGCGCGGGAAGCGGTCCACGCACGCGCTCTATCTGCGCCAGGTGTTCCGCCAGTTCCTGGAGGAGCCGAACCGCCGGCACGGGACGATCACCCTGGAGCGGCCCGGCGCGGAGCCGGTCGAGGACCTGGTCCTCTCCATAATCTGCAACACCTCCCCCTGGACCTACCTGGGCAATCGTCCGGTGTACGCGTCCCCGGAGGCGTCCTTCGAGACCGCGCTCGACGTGCTCGGACTGAGCCGGCTCTCCACTCCGGCGGTGGCCCGGTACGCCACTCAGCTGCTCACTTCCAGCCCCGAACGGGGCCCTCGCGGCAAGCACGCCGTGACCCTGCACGACCTCACCGACTTCACCTTGCATTCGAAGGTGCCCCTCCCTCTCCAGATGGACGGAGACCACCTGGGACTGCGTACGAGCGTGACGTTCACAGGCGTACGCCATGCACTGCGTGTGATTGTGTGAGTGGAAGGGCCGAAAGTCCTTGCACTCGAACGTTTAGGCGCGCATCCACCCCTTAGAAGTACGGCTGTGACCTAGCCGACACCGAGGAATCAAAAAAAACTTTCCGGAAGGGGTTGTATCCGCTGCCGAGGTTTGCGAGTCTCTTCTTGGCGATCGGGACGGCCCGCAAGACCGGCCTCCACTGAGAGCCAGAACCCCTCCTCAAACCCAGGACCACACCGGTTCATCCGGCAGTCGGCCCTTCACTTGTTGAGGGATTCGTGAAAGCGTTCACATTCACAAGCAACTTGCACGTAATAACCAAGAGAGGTAGCAGCCATGGACTGGCGTCACAACGCCGTTTGTCGTGAGGAAGACCCCGAGCTGTTCTTCCCCATCGGCAACACCGGTCCTGCGCTGCTGCAGATCGAGGAAGCCAAGGCCGTCTGCCGCCGCTGCCCCGTCATGGAGCAGTGCCTGCAGTGGGCGCTCGAGTCCGGCCAGGACTCCGGCGTCTGGGGTGGCCTCAGCGAGGACGAGCGTCGTGCGATGAAGCGCCGCGCCGCCCGCAACCGGGCGCGCAACGCCAGCGCCTGAGCCACCTGCACAGCCTGAGGCACGCGGCGCGTACACCGTGTACGCATTCACCGCCCCCGAGCCGCAGCGCGCAGAAGTAAGCAGTACTCCACAGCATTCGAGCCCCGGACCGATCCCTTCGGTCCGGGGCTCGCTGCTGTGCGTCACCGCCCGCGGGCGGTGACGCGAGGTCACTTCTGCGGGCGCACCGGGATGTCCAGGACCACCTTGGTGCCGCGCTCGCTGCCGGGCCGCATGTCGAAGGTGCCGCCCAACTCCCCTTCCACCAGGGTCCGTACGATCTGGAGCCCCAGGTTGCCGGCCTTCTGCGGGTCGAAGCCCTCGGGCAGGCCGCGGCCGTCGTCCCGGACGGTGATGAGGAGCCGGGCGTCCGGGCGGGGTTCGCCGCGGACCGCGCTGACCTCGACCGTGCCGTGCTCGCCGGGGGCGAAGGCGTGCTCCAGGGCGTTCTGCAGGATCTCCGTGAGGACCATGGAGAGCGGGGTGGCCACCTCCGCGTCCAGGATGCCGAAGCGGCCGTTGCGCCGGCAGGTCACCTTGCCCGGGGAGATCTCGGCGACCATCGCGATGACCCGGTCGGCGATCTCGTCGAACTCGACCCGCTCGTCCAGGTTCTGGGACAGCGTCTCGTGGACGATGGCGATCGAACCGACGCGCCGGACCGCCTCGTTGAGCGCCTCGCGGCCCCGCACGGAGTCCATCCGGCGGGACTGGAGCCGCAACAGGGCGGCCACCGTCTGGAGGTTGTTCTTCACCCGGTGGTGGATCTCCCGGATGGTGGCGTCCTTGGTGATCAACTCGCGCTCCCGGCGACGCAGTTCGGTGACGTCGCGGAGCAGGACCAGGGAGCCGATCCGGGTGCCCTTGGGCTTGAGCGGGATGGCCCGCAGCTGGATGACCCCGCCGCTGCCCTCCACCTCGAAGTTCCGGGGGGCGTAGCCGGAGGCCAGCTTGACCAGGGCCTCGTCGACGGGCCCGCGGGAGGGGGCCAGGTCGGCGGTGATCTGGCCGAGGTGCTGGCCGACCAGGTCGGCGGCGAGGCCGAGCCGGTGGTAGGCGGAGAGGGCGTTGGGCGAGGCGTACTGGACCATGCCGTCGGCGTCCAGACGGACCAGACCGTCGCCGGCCCGCGGCAGCGAGTCCATGTCGGACTGCTCGCCGGGGTAGGGGAAGGTGCCGGCCGCGATCATCTGGGCGAGGTCGGAGGCCGACTGGAGGTAGGTGAGCTCCAGCCGGGAGGGGGTGCGGACGGTCAGCAGGTTGGTGTTGCGGGCGATCACGCCGAGGACGCGGCCCTCCCGGCGGACGGGGATGGACTCGACCCGCACCGGGACCTCCTCGCGCCACTCGGGGTCGCCCTCGCGCACGATCCGTCCCTCGTCGAGGGCGGCGTCCAGGAGCGGGCGGCGGCCGCGCGGGACCAGGTGGCCGACCATGTCGTCCTGGTAGGAGGTGGGGCCCGTGTTGGGCCGCATCTGGGCGACCGAGACGTACCGGGTGCCGTCGAGGGTGGGGACCCACAGCACGAGGTCGGCGAAGGAGAGGTCGGAGAGCAGCTGCCACTCCGACACCAGCAGGTGGAGCCACTCCAGGTCGGAGTCGCTCAGGGCGGTGTGCTGGCGGACGAGGTCGTTCATGGAGGGCACGGTGCGAGCGTACCCGCGGAATTAACGGCTGGTGAACCTGGATCTCCAGGGCTGCGTGTTGGAGGATGGGCCCGGAAACACCGCGTTCAGGTGGATGGACAGACAAGAATGGTCTAGTCCACAATGAACGCATCGAACTCCACACAGCCTCCATCCTCCCCGCACAGGAGGATGGACGAGGTACCCGGCGCTCTCTGCCCTGACTGCGCCGAGACCTCCCTTCACGGCCGAGGGTCCGCACACCCCCGGCCGGGCACACCCGGGCTGCGGTGCCGGGCGGGTTGAGGGTCCCGCCGGGCGCCGCGGCCCGCGGTCGTTTCCGGGCCGTTCCGCGCCCCCCTCCGGGGACCGGCCCGCACTCCCCCTGCGGGGCCCTTCCCCCGGGCGGGCACGGGTCCCGCGATCAGGCCGGCGGCCAGGCGAGCATCGCCGCCTCCGCCACCGCCGCCAGCTCCTCGGCCGTCGCCCCGTCGCGGGCCTGCTGGGACATGCCCTGGAGCACGGCTCCGCCGAGACGGGCCAGCACGCGGGGGTCGGTGGCGGCGGGCAGCTCGCCGGACTCCACGTCCCGGCGGATCCGGTCCTCGATGGAGGCCAGGTTGGCGTTCCGCCGGGCGCGCAGGGCCTCCTCCACCTCGGGGGTGGAGCAGTTGACCGCCGCCGAGATCACCAGGCAGCCGCGGGGGTGCCCGGGCTCCGTGTAGTGGAGGGCGGCCTCGCGGAGCATCCGCGCGACGCCGGCGCGGGCCGTCGGCTCCTCCAGGAAGGCGCGGACGCCGAAGGCGCCGTGCGAGAGCACGTACTCCGCCACGACCTCCTCGAAGAGCGTCCGCTTGTCGCCGAAGGCCGCGTAGAGGCTCGGGGCGCTGATGCCCATGACCCGCGTCAGATCGGAGACGGAGGTGGTCTCGTAGCCCCGCTCCCAGAAGGCCATCGTCGCCTGCTCCAGGGCCGTGGGCCGGTCGAAGGAGCGGGGGCGGCCGCGCTGTTTCGTCGCCATGGGGTGAATTCTATAGCGCGCGTTACGGATCGTGGGGTACGGTCTTTCTGTAACGACCACTAGGGAATGGGGGGCGTCACCATGGGCGTGCTCACGGGGAAGACGGCACTGGTGACGGGCGCGAGCCGGGGCATCGGACGGGGGATCGCCGAGCGGCTGGGCCGGGACGGCGCGCGGGTCGCGGTGCACTACGGGACGAACGGGGCGGCGGCGGAGGAGACCGTCGCGGCGATCGAGGCCGCGGGCGGTGAGGCGTTCGCGATCGGACAGGAGCTGGGGGTGCCGGGGGACGCGGCGGCGCTGTGGGCGGCCTTCGACGCACGGGCGGACGGGCTGGACATCCTGGTGAACAACGCGGGGATCGGCGCGTCGAGCCCCTTCACGGGGATCGGCGAGGAGGAGTTCGAGCGGATCTTCGCGGTGAACACGAAGGCGCCGTTCTTCCTCGCGCGACTGGGGGCGGAGCGACTGCGGGACGGGGGCCGGATCGTCAACGTGTCGACGGGGCTGAGCCGGACGGCGCTGATGCCGGACCTGATCGCCTACTCGATGTCGAAGGCCGCCCTGGACGTCTTCAGCCGCGACCTGTCGAAGCTGCTGGGTCCGCGCGGGATCACGGTCAACTCGGTGGCGCCCGGGATCGTGGCCACGGACAACACGGCCTGGCTGGAGGGCGACGAGCAGGCCCGCGCGCGGGCCGCGGGGTACTCGGCCCTGGGCGGGATCGGGGGCACGGCCGACATAGCCGACGTGGTGGCCTTCCTCGTCTCGGACGACGCGCGCTGGGTGACGGGGGCCTGGATCGACGCCACGGGGGGCTCGCTGACCTGAGCGGAGGGGGCCGGGCCGAGTGGCCGGTGGTACGGGGGCGGCCGACCATGGAGAGGGACCGGCGGGCGCGGGCCGTCCGGGGTGCGGAACGGCATGAGGAGACGGGCCTCATTCTGCTAGATTTGGACTTTGATTGGTCTATACCACATGGCCCCTCCCCAGCCCCTCACCAGATCGGCAGGCACAGCGTGGAAGTTGTCATCGTCAAGGACGCCAAGGCGGGCGGAGAGCTCATCGCGGACGGCATCGCCGGCCTCCTGCGCCGCAAGCCCGACGCGCTGCTCGGCGTGGCCACGGGCTCGACCCCGATCCCGATCTACGACGCCCTGATCGACCGGGTGCGGGCCGGCTCCGTGGACGCCTCCCGGGCGCGCATCGCCCAGCTGGACGAGTACGTGGGCCTTCCCGCCGGGCACCCGGAGTCGTACCGCTCGACCGTCCTGCGCCAGGTCGTGGAGCCGCTCGGGCTCCCCGCGGACCACTTCATGGGCCCCGACGGCTCCGCCGAGGACGTCCAGGCGGCCTGCGAGGCGTACGACAAGGCGCTGGTCGACGCCGGCGGCGTGGACCTCCAGATCCTCGGCATCGGCACCGACGGGCACATCGGCTTCAACGAGCCGTGCTCCTCGCTCGCCTCCCGCACCCGGATCAAGACGCTCACCGAGCAGACCCGGGTGGACAACGCGCGCTTCTTCGACAACGACATCGACCAGGTCCCGCACCACGTGATCACCCAGGGCATCGGCACCATCCTGGAGGCCCGCCACCTGGTGCTGCTCGCCACCGGCGAGGGCAAGGCCGAGGCCGTCGCGCAGACCGTCGAGGGCCCCGTCGCCGCGCTCGTGCCGGCCTCCGCGCTCCAGCTCCACCCGCACGCCACCGTGGTCGTGGACGAGGCCGCCGCCTCCAAGCTGAAGCTCGCCGACTACTTCCGCCAGACCTACGCGAGCAAGCCCTCCTGGCAGGGCATCTGATCCCCCTCGGGGACGCGCGGAAGGGGCCCGGCACCTGATCCCAGGTGCCGGGCCCCTTCGCGTACCGCCCGTACCGGCGTCAGGCGCCGGTGCCGACCACGGCCTCCGCCGCGGCGCGGCCGCAGACCCGGGCGGCGCCGTGCGTGGCGATGTGCAGGGCACCGCGCGGCTCCGCCTCGTTGAGGCCCATCTCGACGACCACGGTGTCCGGGCGGGCGGCGACCAGGCCGTCCAGGGCCGCGGTCATCCACGGGTGCCGGTGGAGGTCGCGGACGACCGCGACGATCCGCCGCTCCCCCGCCTCCGCGAGCACGGAGTCGACGGTGGCGTCGGCGCCGAAGGAGCCGGCCCCGGTGCCCGGCAGGAGCCGGGCCAGCTCGGCGGCGACGCCCCACGGGGTCTCGTCGCCGACGGCGAAGTTGGCCACCGGGGTGAAGGAGGCGACGAAGGGAGCGCTCGACACGGGGGTGTAGAGCCCGTCCCCCTTGGTGATCCGCAGGGCGCGGCGGGCCGCCACGAGTCCGATGTCGGCGCCGGGCGCGGTCCCCTCCTGCACTGCCGCGCCCGGCACCGACCCAGCCCCCCTCGCCCGGTGCGCCTGGGTCCAGGCCGCCAGGGCGCGCACGCGCGCCGCGGCGTCGGCCAGCCGCTCCTCGGACAGTTCACCGGTCCGTACCGCTCCGACCAGCGCGTCGCGCAGCCGCAGTACGGTGTCCTCGTCGCACAGCCCGCCGCCGACGCAGATGGCGTCGGCGCCCGCGGCGATCGCGAGGACGGATCCGCGCTCGATGCCGTACGTCGCCGCGACGGCCTGCATCTCCATGCCGTCGGTGACGATCAGCCCGTCGAAGCCCAGCTCCTGGCGGAGCAGACCGGTGAGGATCTGCGGGCTCAGGGTGGCCGGACGTTCGGCGTCGAGCGCGGAGAGCAGAATATGCGCACTCATGACCGCTTTGGTACCCGCGGCGACGGCCGCGCGGAAAGGCACCAGCTCACGGGTGTGCAGTGTGGCGAGGTCCACATCGATCCGGGGCAGCGCGTCGTGCGAGTCGACGTTGGTGTCGCCGTGTCCGGGGAAGTGCTTGGTGCACGCCGCGACCCCGACGGCCTGGAGGCCGTCGACGTACGCCACGGTGTGCCGGGCGACCAGGTCCGGGTCCGGTCCGAAGGAGCGGACGCCGATGACCGGGTTCTCGGCGTTGGAGTTCACGTCGGCCGAGGGGGCCCAGTTGAGGTCGATGCCGCAGGCGACGAGCCGGCGGCCGAGCTCGCGGGCGACGGCCCGGGTCAGCTCGACGTCGTCGACCCGGCCCAGGGCGTAGTTGCCCGGGAAGGACGAGCCCTCGTTGACCTCCAGGCGGGTGACGTCGCCGCCCTCCTCGTCGATGGCGACGAGGACGTCCTCGCGCTCGGCGCGGAGCTGGGCGGTGAGGCGGGCGAGCTGTCCGGGGCTCTCGACGTTCCGGCCGAAGAGGCCGACGGACGACAGGCCCTCGCCGATCCGGCGGAGCAGCCAGTCGGGAGCGGTGGTGCCGACGAAGCCGGGCTGGAGGACCGTGAGCGCGTCACGGGTCAGGGTGTCCGAGCCGCGTACGAGTGTGGTCATGGGGCGCCGTTATCCCTTCACCGCGCCGGCGGTCATGCCGCCGACAGCCTTGCGCTGGACGAAGATGAAGACGATCAGCACGGGGAGTGCGAAGAGGGTCGAGGCGGCCATGGTGGCGCCCCAGTCGTTGCCGAAGGCGGTCTGGAACTGGGTCAGCCAGACGGTCAGGGTCTGCGACTCCCGCTCCTTGTTGAGCATGAGGATCATCGCGAACTCGTTCCAGGCGGTGATGAAGCCGAAGATCGAGGTCGACATCAGGCCCGGGGCGAGCAGCGGGAAGATGACCTTGCGGAACGCCTGGCCGCGGGTGCAGCCGTCGATCTGGGCGGCCTCCTCCAGCTCCACCGGGACGGCGGCGATGAAGCCGCGCAGGGTCCAGATGGTGAAGGGGAGGACCATCACGAAGTAGATCGCGGTGAGCATCGGGATGCTGTTCAGCATGTCGTTGTCGCGCGAGATCATGTACATCGCGATGACCATGACCTCCCAGGGGGCCATCTGCGCCATCATCACGACGAGCAGGATCCCCTTGCGGCCCTTGAACCGGATCCGGGCGAGCGCGAAGCTCGCCGCGAGGGCGATCAGCAGGGCGAGGAGGACCGCGCAGACGGTGACCGTGAGGCTGTTGCGGACGTAGGTCCAGAACAGGTCGACGCCCGTGGCGGTCGTGTAGTTCTCGAAGGTCGGCTCGAAGAAGAAGACCGGGTCCTTCGTCATGATCTCGTGCTGCGGCTTCAGCGAGGACGAGAACATCCAGTAGACCGGGAAGATGAACACGGCCGCGATGAGGAGCGCCGAGACGTTCTTGGCGACGGAACCGGCGGTGATCTTCTTGCGGGTGCGCAGCTTCTGCGGAGCGGGCGCGATGGTGCTGCTCACAGCTCATCCTCCTGCTTCAGGATCAGGCGGAAGTAGAAGGACATGAGCGCGACGAGCATCAGGATCGTGAGGACCGAGATGGCCGCGGCGACGCCGTAGTGGAACTGGCCGACGCCCTCGATGTAGGCGAAGACCGGGAGGGTCTCCGAGGCGCGGTCGGGGCCGCCGAGGTTCATCGCGTAGACCTGGGTGAACGCCTTGAAGATCCAGATGATCTCCAGGAACGTCGTGATCATGAAGAAGGGCTTCAGGTTCGGGAAGACCACGGCCCAGAAGGTGCGCCAGCCGCTCGCGCCGTCCATCTTGGCGGCCTCGTACAGCTCGGTGCCGATGGTGGTCAGGCCGGCGTACATGTTGAGCGCCACGAAGGGGACGGAGCCCCAGACCAGCAGGATGAGGCAGATGACGAGGGTCGAGAAGCCGGTCTCGAACCAGTTGTGCTGCTCGTATCCGGAGAAGCCCAGGGTGCGCATCAGCCAGTTGACGACGCCGAACTGCTCGTCGAAGAGCCACCGGAAGACGGTCACGGAGGCGACGATCGGCATGGCCCAGGCGAAGACGAGGGCCAGCGAGAGGAGCAGCCGCATCTTCTTGCCCAGGCGGTCGAGCAGCAGGCCGATGCCGGCGCCGATGACCATGATCAGGAAGACGTTGACGGCGGTGAAGACGACGGAGCGGACGACGACGGTCCAGAACTCCGAGTCACCGAGGAGCTCGGTGTAGTTGTCGAAGCCCGTCCACACCGTCTCGCGGGTGATGAACTCCTTCCGGTTCAGTTCCTGGAAGGAGAGGATCACATTGCGGATCAGCGGGTAGAGGAGCAGCACCGCCATCGAGAGCAGGGCGGGTGCGACGAGCAGGTACGGCAGCAGCCCGCTGGGCAGGGAGCGTCTGCCGCGCGAGGGCTGAAGGACTTCCTTCGAGCCGGAAGGAGCTGGCGGGGGGGTCTGAGACTTCCCTGCCGCCCTCCCGGGCGCGTCCTGAGGAGCGGCGTTCGCCGTCCCCTGGGAGTCCACGGTCATGGTCTTCTTCCTCGCGGTTCTGGGGCTCCCGCGCCCACCGGGGCGCGGCCCGGGGGAGCGGGCCGCTGAAAACTGCGGAGCCGGCGGTGCGGTCCGGTGCGTCCGGGCCGCACCGCCGGGCTGTGCGTCTTACTGCTGGTTGATGCGCTCGTTGATGACCTTGTCGGCGGCCTCGGCCGCGGCCTTGGCGTCCTCGCCCTTCAGGACCTTGGTCATGTAGTCCTTGATCGGGTTCGGGGCGGTCTCGACGTTGGCCCAGCCCGGGGTGACCGGGGTGATCTTGCCGGAGACGGACGACGCGGCCATGGCCTCGGCGAAGGAGCCGGCGGCGGGCTTGAACTGCGCGGCGTCGCTGTTCGGGAGCAGACCGCCCTCGGTGGCCTGGGCGTACTTCGTCATCTGGTCCTTGCCGGCGGCGAGGGCCAGCCACTCCTTGGCGAGGTCCTTGTTCTGGGAGCGCTCGGAGATGGCGAGGTTGGAGCCGCCGAAGAAGACGGAGCCCGGCTTGTCGGCCGTCTTGCCCGGGATCGGGAAGTAGCCGAAGTCGGCGGTCTTGCCGGCCTTCTTGATCGCGTCGATCGCGCCGCCGGCCTCCCAGCCGAGACCGATCCAGGACGACACGCCGCCCTTGGGGACGATGTCGGTGGACTGCTGCGGGGTCGCCTCGTCCTTGTCCTTCGGAGCGGTGGAGTAGGACGCCAGCTCCTTGTAGAAGTTCATGGCGTTGACGGCCTCGGGGGAGGACAGGTTGCCCTTCCACTTGTCGCCGTCCTTGACCGCGAGGTCGCTGCCCTCGTCCCAGATGAAGCCGGCGAGGACGTACCAGCTCTGGCCCGGCAGGTAGATGGCCTGGGACTTGGGGTCGGACGCCTTGAGCTTCTTCAGGCCGTCGATCCACTCGGTGCGGGTCTTCGGCGGGGTGACGCCGGCCTTCTTGAACGCGGCCTTGTCGTAGATCACGACGCGGTTGGCGGCGTACCAGGGGGCGGAGTAGAGCTTGCCGTCCAGCTCGGACGACGCGACCATGCCCTTGTTCCAGTCGGCGTAGCCGAGCTTGTCCTTGTCGCCGGTCAGGTCGGCGAGGCCACCGGTGACGGCGTAGCCCGCGGTCTGGGTGTTGCCGAGCTCGAGGACGTCCGGCGGGGTGTCCTCGGAGAGGGCGGTGGTGACCTTCTCCTGGATGCCGTTCCAGACCTGCTTCTCGACCTTGACCTTGACGCCCGGGTGCTTGGCCTCGAACTCCTTGTTGACGCCCTCCATCCAGGCGTCGGGCGCGGAACCGTCCATGACCCAGACGGTCAGGGTCTTGTTGCCACCCTCGGACTTCTTGCCCGCGTCGCCCTTGTCGCCACCGTTGTCGGTGCCACACGCAGCGATAGAGACCATCATGCCCGCGACGCCGATCGCCGCGATGAGCTTGCGCTTCACGCCACCCTCCTCAGGGATGCCTGCAACCCCTGCCCACCGCGCGAAGACATACGTCGGATAGTGCTCGTGGGGCTGGGACCTGGTCTTTAATGGTTTAGACCAGTACCCGGAGCTTGGCCTAGACCTTTGGGGGTGTCAAGGGTGTATAAGAAGGGCAGTCGCGTCCGTTATCGGACCGACACCTGAGGGAGGCCGACGACCCGTGACCGGTCCGTGCCACCATGTGAGCCGCGACAGACGGAGGAGCCGGTGACGGCAGCAGCACAGTCGGGAAGGCAGGCCATGGCCACGGAGGCGGGCAGCACGGAGACAGAGGGCGGGGCGGCGACCCGCACCGCGCGCGTGCCCAAGTACTACCGGCTGAAAAGGCACCTCCTCGACATGACGGAGACCCTTCCGCCCGGCACCCCGGTGCCGCCCGAGCGGACGCTCGCCGCCGAGTTCGACACCTCGCGCACCACCGTGCGCCAGGCGCTCCAGGAGCTGGTCGTCGAGGGCCGTCTGGAGCGCATCCAGGGCAAGGGCACCTTCGTGGCGAAGCCGAAGGTCTCCCAGTCCCTGCAACTCACCTCGTACACCGAGGACATGCGCGCCCAGGGACTCGAACCCACCTCGCAGCTCCTCGACATCGGGTACGTGACCGCCGACGACACCCTCGCCGGCCTGCTGGACATCTCGGCCGGCGGCCGGGTGCTCCGCATCGAGCGCCTCCGCCTGGCGAACGGCGAGCCGATGGCGATCGAGACCACCCATCTTTCGGCCAAGCGCTTCCCGGCGCTGCGCCGTTCGCTGGTCAAGTACACCTCCCTCTACACCGCCCTGGCCGAGGTCTACGACGTGCACCTCGCCGAGGCGGAGGAGACCATCGAGACCTCGCTCGCCACCCCGCGCGAGGCCGGACTGCTCGGCACCGACGTCGGCCTGCCGATGCTGATGCTCTCCCGTCATTCCCTGGACGCGCAGGGCGAACCGGTCGAATGGGTGCGCTCGGTCTACCGCGGCGACCGCTACAAGTTCGTCGCGCGCCTCCAGCGGCCCAACGGCTGAGCGCCGAAGGACGACACCGCCATACGAGGAGGGGCCCGCCGGATCGGCGGGCCCCTCCTCCGCTTTCCGCGGCCGCCCCGCGGAAGGCCGGGTACCGCCTTGCACCTTCAGTCCGGCAGGAACGTGACACCACCCGCGAAACAGCAGGTCGGAGCCGTACGGACGCGGCGGTACGGAGCTGGCGCCAAGCGCCCGGTCGGTTGATGCCACCCCGGAGGCACTGACAGACCCGGCCCCGGCCGAGCAAGCTGGAACACGTCGAGAGAGCCCCTCCGAGGGGCGTGACGACACCGATCCCGCGAACCGCTCCCACCGGAGGTACTCCGCCATGCCCGCGTCCGCCCGCCGCGCCCTCGTCACCGCCCTCGCCCCGCTCGCCGTCGCCGGCGCCCTGCTCGCCGCCGCCGAGACCGCTCCCCCGGCCGCCACCGCGCCCACCGCCGCCACGGCACCGGCCACGGCGCCCGCCCCGGCCGCCGTCCCCACGCCGACCCCCACCGCCTCCGGCGACGGCTTCTCCTGGGGCTGACCGGCCCGCACCGCTCGGATCCGGCCATCTACCTCATCGGCGTCTCGCTGTCCGCACCCGCCGTGGCGGACACCGCCCACCCCACCTCCGGCGACGTCCTGCACACCCTGCGGCAGGCCGTGCGCCCCACCGACCCCGTCGAGACCACCCGCGCCCTCGTCGCCGGCGGTTCCGTCCGGATCGCGCTCTGCGTCGACTGTCCCGACGAACTCGACGCCATCGGACGGGCCCTCGACATCTGCCTGCGGATGCTCGCCGCCGACCCGCCCGAACTCCGCGGCTACACGGTGGCCGACTGCCGCCTCCTGTGAGCGCCCCCGCCGGGGCCACCCCGACCACCTGACCGAGAAACGAACGGGGAGACTTCGTCGTGTTCCTCCATGTGCTCGGCCCGCTGCGGGCCACCGTCGACGACCGAGCGGTGCCGCTCGGCGGCCGGCGAGCCCGGACCGTCCTGGCCGCCCTCGCCCTCGAACCCGACTGGGCCGTCTCCCCCGAGACCCTGGTCGAGACCGTCTGGGGGCCGCGGCCCCCGGCCAGCGCCCGCACCCAGATCCGCATCTGTGTCTCCGCGCTGCGCCGCGCCCTGGCCTCCCTCGGCTCGCCCGAAGCCATCGAGACCCTGTCGTACGGCTACCGCCTGCGGATCGGCCCCGACCAGCTCGACTCCTCGGTCTTCGAGTCCCGCACCGCCCGCGCCCGGGACCTCGCCGAGAACGGCCGGCGCGCCGAGGCCGTCCTGGAACTGCGCAACGCGCTCGCCCTGTGGACGGGCCCGGTCCTCGCCGGCGAGAGCACCCCCGCCCTCGAACCGGGAGTGCTGCGCCTGGAGGAGCTGCGGATCCGGGCCACCGAGGAGAAGCTGCGCCTGGAGCTGGCACTCGGCCGGCACGCGGACGTGGTCGGGGAGCTGATGGCGCTGACCGTCGCCCATCCCTTCCGGGAGCAGCTGCACGGCCAGCTGATGCTCGCCCTGCACCGGTCCGGGCGGACCGCCGAGGCGCTCGCCGCCTACCGGCGGATCCGGCTGACGCTCGTCGACGAACTGGGCATCGAACCGGGCCCGCGGCTCAGCGCCCTGGAGCGGTCGATCCTGCTGGGCGAGCGGGTGGAGTGCCTCTCGGCGTGACCGGACCGGCCGGGGCCGTCACAGCGAGAGCCGCAGCTCCTGCATCCGGTGCTCCGAGATCCCGTCGGTGGGCAGGAAGTCGTAGCGGTGGAGGGTCGTGGAGCCCTTGGTGAAGGCCCAGTCGACCCGGAAGAACGGCAGGTCACGGTTGAACAGCTCGTCCTCCCCGAACTCCCCCAGCGAGGCGAACTTCCAGCTCAGCGGCAGGAAGGAGGGGTTCGCGGGGGTGGCGTCCCGGGCCACCCGCCGCAGCTCGTCGAGCGAGCGCATGGCGGCGGTGGCGTTGAAGTCCCCCGCGATCACGGTCGGGTGGGTGTTGGCGGCCACGTCCCGCTTCAGGGCCGCGAACTCCGCCTGCCGCCAGGCGTGCTTGCGGCGCAGATAGCCGTCGTGGTCGAAGTCCGTGAAGGGGTTGAGGTTGTCGAGGGCGAGCGGCACGGTGATGTGCACGTTGTACGCGCTCAGCACCCGGCCGCCGACGGCGAGGTCGGTGCGGAGCACCTTCTCCCGCGCGAACACCTGGCCGAAGTCGGGACGCTCGCCGAAGGTGAGCGCCGGGCCGGGTCCCACCGGGTGCTGCGCGACGATCGGGTAGCGGGAGAGGGTGAGCAGCTCGCCCCGGCGGGCCATGTGGTATCCGGGGAAGGCGCGGCGCAGTGCGGCGTCGTCCTCCAGCCGCCAGTAGCCGTCCTCGCCGAGGCCGGGGGTCCAGCCGACGTGTTCCTGGAGCAGGTACACGTCGGCGTTCCGGCTCTTGAGCAGGGCGATCAGGCGGTCGGATCCGGTCGCCATCGCCCAGTACTGGGTGTTGAGGGAGACCACCCGCAGGGCGCCCGCCGGGACCGGGCCCGGCTCGTGCCGGAGCGCGGACCAGTTGAGCCCGGACCCGGTGACCAGGGCGAGGGCGAGGGCCGTGCCGGAGACGGCGGCGGCGACCGGGCGGCGGCGCCCGCAGGCGGCGGCGGAGGCGACCAGCAGCAGGAGCGGGGTGCCGAGGAGGATCAGCGGGGGGACGACGTCGAGCATGATCGACCAGTGCCAGCGACCGCTGACCAGCCACCGCACGACGGCGTAGGCGAGCCAGACGGCCGAGGCGGCGACGACGGCCCGCCCGTACCAGAGGCGTGTCCCCCGGGCGATCCGCCGGACCCGGCCGGGCCGGGCCGGATCCGGGTGCGCGGCGGACGGCTCGGCCCGGTCCGGGCCGGCGGCCACCGGTTTCCCGGCCGCTCCGGACTTCCCCGCCTCCCCGTACGGCTCGGCTCCTCCGGACGGCTCGCCCCCTCCGGACGGTTCGGTCCCCCTCGGGCCGCCGGACGCCCCGGACGTGCGGAGCGGGGTGGGCGTGACGCTCATGCCAGCGCCTCGCCCGGCTGGTACATGCGGCGGAAGCGGCCGCTGGTCGCGTACTGGGCGAGTCCGGTGGCCAGACCGGCGACCACGGCGGTGTTGACCAGCAGGTGGGCGCCGGTGAAGAAGGCGGTGAAGGCGAGGCCGCGCTCCTCGGCGACGAAGCGGTACTGGCCGAAGTCGGCCAGGACCGAGCCCGCGAGGGCCGCCGCCGCGACCGGCAGGGCGGCGGCGGGCCAGACGGCCGCGAGCGGCAGGGCGGCGACGGCGAGCCCGCCGAGGGCGGAGGCGGCGGCCCGGCCGCCGGTCTCCATGCCCTGCATGGCCCGGCCCCGGTCGAAGTAGAACGGCACCCGCAGCCGGCTGCGGACGAACGCCTTGCGCAACAGCGGCTTCATCCGGCTCTCGTCGGAGAGCCGTCCCCGTATCCGCGAGGTGAGCAGCATGGGCCACCGGGCGGCGAGCCGCTCCGCGTGGTCGATCTCCTCGGTCTGGCGCAGCGCCGTGTTGAACCAGCCGGCCTCCATGAACGCCGGTCTGCGGACCGCGCCGAGCGCGTAGAAGCCGCCGCTGACGTCGCCCTCGGCGCTCTTGCGCCAGTAGTGGTACTGGAGGATGCGGTACTGGCCGACGAGCGGCTCGGGGAAGAGGGGTTCCTTGTCGGGGACTCCGAACACGGCCCCGTACTCGGGATGCTCGTCGAAGAGCGCGACGGCCTCGGCGACCGCCTCGGGGTGCATGGTGAGGTCGGCGTCCAGGAAGAAGACGATCTCGCCGCGGGCGCGGCGGACGCCCTCGTTGCGGGAGGCGCCGGGTCCGCCGTTCTCGGTGACGCGGACCAGCTGGACGGGGTGGGTGGCGGCGATCTCGGCGCAGCCGTCGGTGCTGGCGTCGTCGACGACGATCACCTCGACGTTCGGGTGGGTCTGGGCGAGGACGGAGCGCAGGCAGAGGTCGACCGTGCGGCGGTCGTTGTACATGGGGACGACGACGGAGACGAGGGGTGCGGTCATCGGGGTTCCTCGGCGGTTCGTGGGCGGGAGGGGTTCGCTGAAGGCGCGGCGTGCGGGGTCAGACGGCGAGCCGGGGCAGGAGCAGGGCGCCCCACACGCCCGCGTTGACGAGCATCACGCGGTCCCGCAGCAGGGTCTTGACCGGTTCGCCGCCGCCGCCGTCGACGACCACGACCTGGAGGTAGCGGAAGAGGGCGAGCAGCGCGCAGACCACGGTGAGCAGGGCGTAGGGGCCGAAGCCGGACTCGGTGCGCAGGTAGAGCAGGTAGCCGACGACGGCGAGGGCGGAGCACAGGACCAGGACGAGGTCGAGGAAGTGCGCCGAGTAGCCGACGAGGGCGGGGCGGTGGCCGGTGCCGGAGACGCTCAGCTCGTGGCGGCGTTTGCCGAGGATGAGGACCAGGCAGAAGGCGAGGACGGTGAGGACGAGCCACATCCCGGCGGGCCGGCCGGTGGCCTCGTAGCCGCCGAGGAGGCGGAGCACGAAGCCGGTGGCGACGACGAAGACGTCGATGAGCGGGACGTGCTTGAGCTTCCAGCTGTAGGCGCCGTTCACCGCGAGGTAGGCGCCGACGACGAGGGCGCCGCCGGGACCGAGCGGGTAGAGGGCGGGGACGAGCAGGGCGGCGAGGGCGGCGGCCGTCGCCCAGGCCGCCGGGATGCTCATCCGGCCGGAGGCGAGCGGGCGGTGGCGCTTGACCGGGTGCCGCTTGTCGCGTTCGACGTCCGCGATGTCGTTGAGGACGTAGACGAGCGAGGAGGCGAGGATGAAGGCGCCGAGGGCGAGGCCGACGCGGCCCGCGCCACCGCCGCCCCAGCCGCCGTCGAGCAGGGCGAGCGGGACGACCAGGAGGTTCTTCGGCCACTGGCCGGGGCGGAGGAGGGCGAGCGGGGCGGGCAGGCCGCGCCGCCCGCGGAGCGGGGGATCGGGCGGGGCGGTCGGGGTGGGCGGGACGGCCGGTCCGGGGTCCGACCGGGATTCGGTGGCGGATGCGGGGCCGGGCGCCGGGGCGGGAGGGGGCGCCGGGTCCGTGGCGCCGGACTGCGGGAGGGCGGGGGGCTGGGGGACGGCCGCCCCCGTCGGGTGCGGGACGGGGCGGTTCGGCGGGTGCGGTGTGGTGCGGGTGAGCTGGTTCATCGCACGGCCCTTCAGAAGAAGATCTTCGCGGTGGACAGCAGGCCCTGCTTCCACGGGTCTCGGCTGGTGCGCCCGGTCGCGCCCGCCGCCGGGGCGGTGTGCCGGGCGGTCCGCCACCAGTCGTAGGTGCGCAGCACGGCGTCGGCGTTGGAGTGGCGCGGGGTGAAGCCGAGGCGGGCCTTGGCCTTGTCGATGCTCACGTACGAGTCGTCCATGAGCTTGTGCAGCAGGCGCCCGTACACCGGGGAGAGCTTGAGCCGCTGGAGGACGCTGAGCAGGGCGAGCGCGGGCCGGGCGGGCAGGCCGACGACCCGCTTGCCGTGGCCGGCGGCGTCGAGGACGGCCTGGAAGTCCTCGCGGAGGGTGCCGAACTCGGCGGCGGCGAGGTTGTAGGTGTCGTTGGCGACGTCGTCGTCGGCGTGGATGACGGTGACGACGGCGTCGACGAGGTCGTCGACGGCGAACATCTGGATCTTGACGTTCCCCTTGCCGAGGACGGGGAAGTTGCGGCCCTCCTCGGCCCATTCGAAGAGCATCGAGAAGAGGCCCATGCGGCCGGGGCCGACGAAGGTCTTGGGGCGGAGGATCGGCACGCACATGCCCTCGGCCCGGTACCGCTCGGCGATCTCCTCGGCGGCGGCCTTGGCGCGGCTGTAGGTGTCGACGGGTTCGCGCGGGTACTCCTCGGGGGTCGGCACGATGGTCGGCAGGCCGTAGACGGCCGTCGAGGAGATGTGGACGACCCGGGGGGTGCCGGCCGCGGCGGCGGCCGCGAAGACGTTCCGGGTGCCGCCGACGATGATCGAGCGGATCTGCTCGTCGGGGTAGCTGGGCAGGGCGGCGGCGGCGTGGACGAGCACGTCGGCGCCGTCGAGCGCCCGGTCCATCAGCTCGCGGTCGCGGATGTCGCCGGTGAGGGCGACACCGGGGCCGGGGCGCAGGTCGACCCCGCGCACCTCGTGGCCTTCGGCGAGGAGTCGTTCGGCCAGCCGGGAGCCGAGCATGCCGGCCGCGCCGGTGATCGTGATCACCACTGGGAGCTCACCTTCTGCTTGATGAAACGGGCGACGAGGCCGGTGAGGCCGCGGGAGAGGACGTCGTCGAGGGCGTCGACCACGCGCTCGGCCTCCTCGGGTTCGGTGACGAGGGAGGGGCCGATGATCAGCGGGTTGAGCCCGTTGAGCGTGTAGTACGTGTAGATGTCGTGGTCCTGGTAGAGCGCGTTGATGACGGCGCAGGTCACGAGCTTGGTCTTGAAGCGGGGGTCGCGGGCCATGCCGCCGGGGGCGAGCTTGGCGACCAGGTCGAGGATCTTCGGGCCGCCCTCGATGAAGACGCCCCAGAGGGCGCCGGCTCCGGCGACGCGGCCGATCTCGTCGGGGTACTGCTTGGCGAGCCGCTCCAGGCCGGGCCGGAGGACGGCGCCGAGGGCGCGGGCGCGGGCCGGGTAGTCGTCCTCGACGGCGATGTTGACGGCTTCGAGGGCGGTGGCGCACTCCTCGCCGAAGCCGTAGTAGGTGGTGGAGGTGGAGTTCATCAGGGCGTCGCCGAGGTTGTCGTACACCTTGCGGAAGACCGGCTCGCGGGCGATGTAGGCGGAGATGGAGGACTTGCCGCCGCCGAAGGACTTGGAGGTGGTGAGGACGTCCGGGACGAGGCCGGGGTAGCGCATGAAGTGGAAGAGGGAGCCGGTCTTGCCCCAGCCGGTGTAGATCTCGTCGAAGATCAGGATGATCTTCTCGCGGTCGCAGATCTCGCGCAGTCCGCGCAGGAACTCCTCGGAGCACTCCTGGATGGTGGAGGCGCTGAAGGGTTCGATGAGCAGGGCGTAGACGTCGCCCTTGTGGGCGGCGACGGCGCGGCGGACGGAGTCGAGGTCGTTGTAGCGGAAGGTGTCGATGCCGGGGATGGTGGGGAAGCCGAACTGGGCCTGGCCGGTGAGTCCGCCGGAGCCGAGGAGCTTGCCGTGGAAGGCGCAGTCGGCGCGCAGGACGGTGTGGCGCTTGCCGTTGTGGAACTTGTGGGCGAGCTTGACGGCGCCTTCGACGGCCTCGGCGCCGGAGTTGGGCAGGAAGGCCATGTCGAGGTCGCCGGGGAGGATCTCGGCGAGGTTGTGGCCGAGGGCGGCGAGGTAGGGCGAGAAGTAGGTCTTGTGGACCTCCATCCGCCTGTCGCGGGCGAAGCGTTCGCGGGCGGCGAGGATGCGGGGGTGGTTGTGGCCGTGGTTGAGGACGCCGACCCCGCCGGTGAGGTCGAGGACGCGGCGGCCGTCGGTGAGGGTGAGGTGGGACCCCTCGGCGCTCCTGACCAGCTCACGGCCGAAGCCGAAGGAGGTCATGAGGGAGACCTGGCTCTTGTTCACGTAGCGGCGGTAGAGGGAGTGGACCTGGTCGACGTCGAACCGCTCGGCTTCGTCAAGGGTGTACACGGGCGTTCTCTCCGATCGGGAGGGTGAGGCGGTACGGGTGGGCGTGGGGGATGTCGGCGTACTCGGGGCGTGGGGGCGGGCCGGCGTGGGGGCCCGGACGGTGGGGGGTGTCGGGCCGGTGGGGCGGCTTCGTCGGGTGCTCGGCGGACGGGACGTCGCCGGCTCCGCGGAGCCGGGACCAGGCCAGGACCACCGCCGAGCTGCCGAGTTCGGCGAGGACGCAGACCAGGCGGCTGGCGAGGGCCGCGGCGGCGGCGAGGCCGCCGGGCAGGACGGTGGCGAGGGCGGCGGTGAGGGTGAGCTCCCGCACGCCCCAGCCGTCGGGGACGATCACGGCGAGGCTGCTGACCACGGTGGCCAGGGCGAAGCCGCCGACGGCGGCGCCGAGCCCGGACCACGGGGGCGCGCCGATCGCGAGGAGCAGGAACCACAGGTGGAGGCCGGAGGCGGTCCAGGAGGCGAGCGCGAGGAGGACGGCCCGGCGGACGGCGGTGTCCGGCGGCGGGTCGACGGGCCTGCGGGCGAGCCGGGTGAGCCAGGTGACCGGCCGGGTGATGATCGCGGGCCGGACGACGCCGGCGAGGAAGACCAGGGCCGGCGGGCAGAGCCAGTACCAGTGGCCGGGCAGCGCGGCGGGCGCGGCGGCGAGACCGACGGCGGCTCCGGTGAGCAGGGTGAGGGCGAGGCTGAGCACGTACGCCGAGGTCATGCGGGCGCCGGGCACGCCGGCCGCGCGGCCGTGGGCGATGTGGGTGAGGACGCCCCAGACGCGGCCGGGCACGTACTTGCTGAGCTGCCCGAGGAAGTAGATCTTGGCGGCGAGCAGCCCCCGGATCGGGTGGTCGCCGGGGATGAGGACGCGCCAGGCGTGGACGGCGAGGACGAGTCCGGCGATGTTGGCGAGGACGGAGGCGGCGAGCAGCGGGGCGGCGTCGGCGCGGGCGAAGGCGCGGGCGGCCTCGGCGCCCTGGTCCTTGACGAGGAGGAAGACGCCGACGAGGGCGGCGACCACCACGACGGGGGTGAGCCAGCGGCGGACGCGGTCCATCACGGGGTGCCCGCCTTCGCGGCGGAGGGGGTCGCCGGGGTGGTGGGGGCGGGTGCCCCCCGGACGGCTCCCACCGCGGCCCCGGCGAGGAGGGCGGTGTGGCAGGCGAGGTGGACGGCGGTGAAGAAGGGGGCGAAGGCGAGGCCCCGGCGGCGGGCGGCGAAGCGGACGAGCCCGGCGTTGGCGGCGCAGAAGGCGAGGAGTCCGGCGGCGGCCGGGAGGGCGGGCCAGGCGCCGGGCGCGCCGAGGAGGGCGAGGAGCGCGCCGAGGACCGGGGAGCCGAGGAGGAGGGCGGCGGCGAGGACGGAGGCGGGGGTGTTGGCGGTGAGGTTGGTGCGGCCGCCGGCCTTCGCGGAGCGCAGGGCGGGGACGAGGAGGAGGGCCCGCCGGTAGGTCTCGGCGAGGAGCGGGCCGAGCCGGTGCTCCTCGTCGTGGTGGGCCATCACCCGCTCGGTGAGGACGATCCGGTAGTGCGGGGCGAGCCGGTCGCTGAACTCCAGGTCCTCGGAGTCCCGCAGGGACTCGTCGAAGCCGCCGACGCGGTCGAAGACCTCGCGGGGGACGGCCGCCTGGGCGAAGAAGGCGGTCTCGACGACTCCGGCGCCGCGGGCCCGCCACCAGTAGGCGTGGAGGGTCTTGTACCACTCGACGGGGCCGTCGTCGACGAGCGGTTCGGGGGCGATGACACCGTGCACGCAGCCGACGGCGGGGTCCGCGCGGAGGATCTCCAGGGCCGCTTCGACGGAGCCGGGAGTGAGGGCCTCGTCGGAGTCGAGGAAGAAGAGGACGTCCCCGGTGGCGGCGGCGATGCCCGTGTTGCGGGCGGCGGACACGCCCCGGTTGGCGCCGCCGCCGAGGAGGGTGCAGGGGCGGCGGCGGGCGATCTCGGCGGTGGTGTCCGTGGAGCCGTCGTCGACGACGATGACCTCGTGGACGGGGTGGGTCTGGGCGAACACGGAGTCGAGGCAGGCGTCCAGCGTGCGTGCGGAGTTGTAGGCCGGTATGACGACCGACACGGTTTGCGTCATGGGAGGAGCACACCGGGTCCGCGTATGGGTCGCGTATCGTTCCCGTATCGCCTCTTCTCGCAGTTCGAGACGGTCAACTGTGCTGCGGATCAGTCGACTTGGGGACTGCTAGCGTTCCCGGTCGTGAATCTTCGGACGACCTTCCCGCGGGTGCTCGCGGTGGCCGTGGCGGGGTGGGCGCTGCTCGCCGTGCCGGGCCTGTTCCTCAGCGGGGCGTGGTGGCCGTGGCTGCTGCCGGACCTCGCTCCCCCGATCGCCTTCCTCGCGGTGCCGCTGGCGCTGCTCGCGCTGTGCGCGGGCGTACGGGACCGGGCGCGGCGCCGGTGGCTGGCGGGGGCGCTGGCGGTGCTGCTGCTCGCCGGGGCCGGCCGGGCCGGGCTGCACTGGGGCGCGCTGGTGCCGGGGGGCGGTCCGCCGCCGGCGCCGGCGGACGCGCTGCGGGTGTTCTCCTGGAACACCCTGTACTGGGACACCACCGACGACCCGGCCGCCTTCCACCGCTTCCTGCGGTCGAAGGACGCGGACGTGTACCTGCTCCAGGAGTACCTGGCGTGGCGGGGCGGGACGCACGCGGAGATCGACCGGCTGGCCGCGCTGCGCGCCGCCTTTCCCGGCTACCGGGTGGTGGTGCGGGGCGAGCTGGTGACGCTCTCGCGCTTCCCGGTGGTGGCCACTCCGGCCGTCGGCCCGGGGCAGGCGACGGAGGACCGGTCGGTGCCGTGGCGGGAGCGGTTCGAGCGGAACAAGGTGCTGCGCACCGACGTCGACGTGGCGGGGCGGGTGGTGTCGTTCTACAACGTGCACGTCCCGGTGCAGCTGGACATCGAGCGGTCGCCGCTGAGCCGGGGCTTCTACCGGGTGGTCCGGGAGACCGACGCGGTGCGGAAGGAGCACTTCGCGGCGCTGCTCGCGGACGCCCGGGCGAACCCGCGCCCGCTGCTGATCTCGGGGGACTTCAACACCACCCCGGCGATGGGCGATCTGGACGGGCTGCGGGGCGCCTTCTCCGACGCGGTGGCGGCCTCGTCCTCGGCGCTTCCGGTGAGCTGGGGGCCGGGACCGCTGCCGCTGTGGCGGCTGGACTGGACGTTCACCGGCGGCGGGCTGCGCGTGCACCGGTACGCGCTGACCGACCCCGGCGGCCTGTCCGACCACCGGGGGCAGGAGCTGCTGGTCTCCCCCGCCCCCGTGGCGCTCCGGGCGGACCGGGGCTGACCGTCAGGCGCCGGCCTCGTCGAGGCGGCGGCGCTGCTCGGGGTCGAGCGTCAGGGCGAGGGCTCCCATGACCTCCTCGATCTGCTCGACGCGGCTGGCGCCGACGATCGGCAGGATCCGCTGCTCGCCGCCGAGCAGCCAGGCCAGGACGACCTGGTTGACGGTGGCGCCGAGCTCGCGGGCGGTCTCGGCGAGGGCGGCGAGCCGGGGCGGGGTGCCGGGGTGGTCGTACGCCTCGGGGATGCCGATCTCGGGGCGGGTGTAGCCGCCGGAGAGCAGGGAGCTGTAGGCCCAGACGGGCAGCTGCTCCGCGCGGGCGTAGTCGAGGTGCTCGCGGGTGACGTGGACGTGCGCCGTGGAGGGCAGGGCCTTGTCGAAGCGGGGCAGCAGGTAGGAGTGGCGGTTCTGGAGGTGGGTGTAGCGGGGGCGGTCGCCGGCCAGGGCGCGGGCGCGCTCGACGCGCCAGGTGGCGTGGTTGCTGGCGCCGAGCTCGCCCGCCTTGCCGTCGTCGACCAGGTCGGCGAGGGCGCCGACGGTCTCCGCGAGCGGGACGGCGCGGTCCTCGACGTGGGCCCAGAAGACCTCGACGCGGTCGGTCCCGAGACGGACGAGGCTGTCGTCGAGGGCGGCCTTCACGACCTTCTCGGAGAGTCCCTCCCACTCGTCGGTGCCGGGACGGGGGCGGGCTCCGCACTTGGTGGACAGGACGACGGAGTCGCGGTTGCCCCGGGCGGCGAGCCAGCGCCCGATGGTGGCCTCGGACTCGTCGCCGGTGGCGCCGTCGAGCCAGTACGCGTAGTTGTTGGCGGTGTCGATGACGGTGCCGCCGAGTTCGGTGAAGCGGTCGAGGATCGCGAACGAGGTGGCCTCGTCGACGCTGGTGCCGAAGGGGAGGGCGCCGAGGACGACGGTGCGCTGCGGGATCGCCATGGGGTGCGGTCCTTTTCGATGGGGCGGCGGAAGACGGACGGGAGGTTGGACTAGACCAACCCTCGTCCATCCTGGAGCACGAACTCCCGCCCCGCAGGCGTTTGTTGCACCGCGCCCCCTCGACCTGACGTACTCGCGCGAGAAGTCCCATTGGTCTATACCTGAGCGTGGTGACGTCATACGATCGCCGCGCACGCCCGACGTGCCCAGGGGCACGGACGCACGGACGCACACAGGGTTCTGACCGGGGGGATACGCCTTGTTGGAGGCGCTGGGGATCCAGCGGTCGGCCGAGACCGTGTACCGACTCATGCTCGACCATCCCGAGGAGGGCGTGGCCGGCCTGGCCGCCCGGCTCGACTGGCCCCAGGAGCAGGTCCGCGAAGCGCTCGGCCTGCTCGCCGAGGCCCGGCTCGTCGCCATGGAGGACGAATCCGGCACCCCGGTGGCGTTCAACCCCGAGGTCAGCTTCTCCTTCCTCCTCGCCCGCGCCGAGGCCGAGCTGAGCCGCCGTCGCCGCGAGGTCGAGCGGGCCGAGCGGGCGGTGGCCGACATCCTCGCCGCGTCCGCCGGCGGACCGGGCCCCGCCCATGACGTCGTGGAGCGCGTGACGGGTCTGGACGCCGTGCGCCGACGGCTCGCATCCCTCGCCGCCGGAGCCCGGGAGGAATGCCTCTCCCTCCTGGTCGGCGGGGCACAGCTGCCCGACACCATGGACGCCAGCCAGCCCCTCGACCAGCTCGCGCTGGAGCGCGGCGTCCGGATCCGCTCCATCTACCAGGAGAGCTTCCGCAACGACCAGCCCACCGTCGACTACGTCCGCTGGTACTGCGAACTCGGCGGCGAGGCCCGGACCGTGCCCGTCGTCCCGCTCCTCATGGTCATCGTCGACCGGGAGGCCGCCCTCGTCCCCGTCGACCCCGGCGACGGCCGCGCCGGCGCCCTGGAGGTGCGCAGCCCCGGGCTGGTCCACGCGCTCGGCGTCCTCTTCGACCACCTGTGGGAGGCCGGCACCCCCTTCGGCGAGGCGCCCCGCCGTGACGCCCACGACCTCTCCCCCCAGGAGCGCGAGCTGATCATGCTCCTCGCCATCGGCTGCACCGACGACATCGCCGCCCGCCGACTCGGCGTCTCGCTGCGCACGGTGCGCCGGATGAGCTCGGAGCTGATGTCCCGGCTCGGCGCCCGCAGCCGCTTCGAGGCGGGTGTCCGGGCGGTGAAGGAGGGTTGGCTCTGACCCGTCGGAATCCCGTCTGAACCGATCGCCCCGCCGAGCCGTGCAACGGTGAGGGGTTCCGTTCGGGAAAGCAGTCCCCTACATTTCCTCGGCATCGGACGCTGATCAACAAGGGGACGCTCTCACCATGTCAGAAGCCACAACCGGGAAACAACCGGTCATCACACCGACCAGGATCGTCATCGCACTGTGCCTGGCAGCCCCGTTCGTGGCGATGCTCTGGGTGAGCTCCTACGCGAAGGTCGAACCGCTCTTCGCCGGCATCCCGTTCTTCTACTGGTACCAGATGCTCTGGGTCCTGGTGTCGACCGTGCTCACGATGGTCGCCTACAAGCTGTGGCAGCGCGACCAGCGCGCCCGCAAGGGAGGTGACGCGCGATGAAGGACGGCGTCAACGGCGTGGCGCTCGCCGTCTTCATCTTCTTCTTCCTGGCCGTCACGGTCATGGGCTTCCTCGCCTCCAAGTGGCGCAAGGCCGAGAACGAGAACAGCCTCGACGAATGGGGCCTGGGCGGCCGGTCGTTCGGCACCTGGGTCACCTGGTTCCTGCTCGGCGGCGACCTGTACACCGCGTACACCTTCGTCGCCGTCCCGGCGGCCATCTACGCGGCGGGCGCGGCGGGCTTCTTCGCCGTGCCGTACACGATCCTGGTGTACCCCCTGATCTTCACCTTCCTGCCGCGGCTCTGGTCGGTCTCGCACAAGCACGGCTACGTGACCACCTCGGACTTCGTCCGCGGCCGCTTCGGCTCCAAGGGCCTGTCGCTGGCGGTCGCGCTCACCGGCATCCTCGCCACCATGCCGTACATCGCGCTCCAGCTCGTCGGCATCCAGGCCGTCCTGGACGTGATGGGCGTCGGCGGCGGCGAGGACACCCACTGGTTCATCAAGGACCTGCCGCTGCTCATCGCCTTCGGCGTCCTCGCGGCGTACACGTACTCCTCGGGCCTGCGCGCCCCGGCGCTCATCGCCTTCGTCAAGGACACCCTGATCTACGTCGTCATCGCGGTGGCGATCATCTACATCCCGATCAAGCTCGGCGGCTTCGACGAGATCTTCGCCAAGGCCGGCGAGGCCTACGCGACGGTCAACCCGGCGACCGAGAAACCGCGCGGCGCCCTGGTGCCCGGCGAGGCCGGCCAGTGGACCTACGCCACGCTCGCGCTCGGCTCGGCGCTGGCGCTCTTCATGTACCCGCACTCGATCACGGCGACGCTCTCGTCCCGGAGCCGCGAGGTCATCCGCCGCAACACCACGATCCTGCCGCTCTACTCGCTGATGCTCGGCCTGCTCGCGCTGCTCGGCTTCATGGCCATCGCCGCGGGGGTCAAGGTGGCCAACGGCCAGCTCGCCATCCCGCAGCTCTTCGAGAACATGTTCCCGGACTGGTTCGCGGGCGTCGCGTTCGCCGCGATCGGCATCGGCGCGCTCGTCCCCGCCGCGATCATGTCGATCGCCGCGGCCAACCTCTTCACCCGCAACATCTACAAGGACTTCATCAAGAAGGACGCCACCCCGGAGCAGGAGACCAAGGTCTCCAAGCTGGTCTCGCTGCTGGTCAAGGTCGGCGCGCTCGCCTTCGTCCTCACCATGGACAAGACCGTCGCGATCAACTTCCAGCTGCTCGGCGGCATCTGGATCCTGCAGACCTTCCCGGCCCTGGTCGGCGGTCTCTTCACCCGCTGGTTCCACCGCTGGGCGCTGCTCGCCGGCTGGGCCGTCGGCATGGTCTACGGCACCGCCGCCGCGTACGGCGTCGCCAGCCCGACCCAGAAGCACTTCGGCGGCTCCTCGGCGGAGATCCCGGGCATCGGTGAGATCGGCTACATCGGCCTCACCGCCTTCGTCCTCAACGTCGTCGTCACGGTGGTCCTCACCTTCGTCCTCAAGGCCCTGAAGGCCCCCGAGGGCGTCGACGAGACCTCCCCGTCGGACTACACGGCCGACGCCGGCGACCGCGGGGTCGACACCGAGCTCCCGAAGCTCGGCGCCTCCACCCACTGACCGGCACGTCCGTACGACGCGAGGGCCCGGGGCGGAGAAAACCCCGGGCCTTCGCCGTGCCCGCCCGGCAGACTTCCGGCATGGACTTCACGATCAGGGCCGTACGGCCCGAGGAGCACGAGGAGCTGGGCGAGATCACCGCGCGCGCCTACCTCGACGACGGACACCTCACCTTCGGCGAGGACGACGCCTACCTGCCGGTGATGAAGGACGTGACCCGGCGGGTCGCCGAGGCGGAGGTGCTGGTCGCCGTGGACGCCTCGGGGGCGCTGCTCGGCGGCGTGACCTTCACCCCCGGCGGCGGCGAGTGGGCGGACATCGCGGTCCCCGGCGAGGCCGAGTTCCGGCTGCTGGCCGTGGCGCGCGCGGCGCGCGGCCGGGGCGTCGGGGAGGCGCTCGTCCGGGCCTGCGTCGAGCGGGCGCACTCCCTCGACGGGTGCGCGCGGCTGGTGCTGTCCACCCAGGACCGGATGGCGTCCGCGCACCGGATCTACGAGCGCCTGGGCTTCACCCGGTTGCCCGAGCGGGACTGGAGCCCGGTACCGGGCCTGTCGCCGCTGCTCGCCTTCTCCCTGGAGATCTGAGCGACGGGACACAACATGTGGGGGGTGCCGAGATCGGCGCCCCCCACATGTATGCTCGTCCTCGCTGTCGCCGCAGGGGAATCCGGTGCGAATCCGGAACTGTCCCGCAACGGTGTGCTTCGTGCGCCTCTGTCCACGAAGTCAGTCCGAGCACCTGCCGGCAGTGCGCCCGGTCCGTCCGTTCCGGGTGCCGACGACGTCCGGGCCTCGCGGAATGGGCCGGTGGACGCGGGCGCATCCGCGCGTACGGATGCCCGTCCCGCCCCTCCCCCCGCCGTGGCCCCGGGCCGAGCGAGGGAGAGCCCCCACGTGACCATCGCGCCTGCGGGTCCGTCAGCCGCCGAGGCCGCCGCGATCGAGAGCGACGGCCCCGGGACCGTACTGCTGCGGACCCTGACCGACCTCACCGCCGACCTCACCGACACCGACCCCGGCCGGGTCGCCGCCGCCGCGCTGCGCGGCCGGCACGCCGGTTCGGACGAGGCGGAGCTGCGCGAACTGGCCACCGAGGCCGCCGCCGGACTCATCTCCGAGGACCCCGCCTACTCCCGCCTCGCCGCCCGTCTGCTCACCCTCACCATCGCCGAGGAGGCGGCCTCGCAGGGCGCGGTCCGCTTCTCCGCCTCGGTCGCCACCGGGCACCGCGAGGGCCTGATCGCCGACCGCACCGCCGCCTTCGTCGCCCTGCACGCGGACCGCCTGGACGCCCTGGTCGACCCCGCCGCCGACGACCGCTTCGGCTACTTCGGCCTGCGGACCCTCTACTCGCGCTACCTGCTGCGCCACCCGATCACCCGCAAGGTGATCGAGACCCCGCAGCACTTCATGCTCCGGGTGGCGTCCGGTCTGGCCGAGGACGACTCGGTCCGCGCGCTGGACGAGGTGGCGGCGCTGTACGGGCTGATGAGCCGGCTCGACTACCTGCCCTCCTCCCCCACGCTCTTCAACTCCGGCACCCGCCACCCGCAGATGTCCTCCTGCTACCTGCTGGACTCCCCGCTGGACGAGCTGGACTCGATCTACGACCGCTACCACCAGGTGGCGCGCCTGTCGAAGCACGCGGGCGGCATCGGCCTGTCCTACTCGCGGATCCGCTCGCGCGGTTCGCTGATCCGCGGCACCAACGGGCACTCCAACGGCATCGTGCCCTTCCTGAAGACGCTGGACGCCTCGGTCGCCGCCGTGAACCAGGGCGGTCGCCGCAAGGGCGCCGCCGCGGTCTACCTGGAGACCTGGCACGCGGACATCGAGGAGTTCCTGGAGCTCCGCGACAACACCGGCGAGGACGCCCGCCGCACCCACAACCTGAACCTCGCCCACTGGATCCCGGACGAGTTCATGCGCCGGGTGAACGCCGACGCCGAGTGGTCGCTCTTCTCCCCCGCCGACGTGCCCGGGCTGGTCGACCTGTGGGGCGAGGAGTTCGACGCCGCCTACCGCGCCGCCGAGGCGAAGGGCCTGGCCCGCCGCACGATGCCGGCCCGCGACCTGTACGGCCGGATGATGCGGACGCTGGCCCAGACCGGCAACGGCTGGATGACCTTCAAGGACGCCTCCAACCGGACCGCGAACCAGACCGCCGAGCCCGGCTCCGTCGTCCACTCCTCGAACCTCTGCACCGAGATCATCGAGGTCACCGACGACGGCGAGACGGCCGTCTGCAACCTCGGCTCGGTCAACCTCGGCGCGTTCGTGACCGGTTCGGACCTCGACTGGGACCGCCTGGACGAGACCGTCCGCACCGCCGTGACCTTCCTCGACCGGGTCGTGGACATCAACTTCTACCCGACCGAGCAGGCCGGGAACTCCAACGCCCGCTGGCGCCCGGTCGGCCTGGGCGCGATGGGCCTCCAGGACGTCTTCTTCAAGCTGCGGCTGCCCTTCGACTCCGCCGAGGCGCGCGCCCTGTCCACCCGGATCGCCGAGCGGATCATGCTCGCCGCCTACGAGGCCTCCGCCGACCTCGCCGAGCGCAGCGGACCGCTGCCGGCGTGGGAGCGGACCCGCACCGCCCGGGGCGTCCTCCACCCCGACCACTACGACGTCGAGCTGAACTGGCCGGAGCGCTGGGCGGCCCTGCGCGAGCGGATCGCCGCCGTCGGCATGCGCAACAGCCTGCTCCTCGCCATCGCGCCGACCGCGACGATCGCCTCGATCGCCGGTGTGTACGAGTGCATCGAGCCGCAGGTCTCCAACCTCTTCAAGCGCGAGACGCTCTCCGGCGAGTTCCTCCAGGTCAACTCGTACCTGGTGGCCGAGCTGAAGGAGCTCGGCGTGTGGGACGCGCAGACCCGGGAGGCGCTGCGCGAGTCCAACGGCTCGGTGCAGGACTTCACCTGGGTGCCGGCCGAGGTCCGCGACCTGTACCGCACGGCGTGGGAGATCCCGCAGCGCGGCCTGATCGACATGGCGGCGGACCGCACCCCCTTCCTCGACCAGTCGCAGTCCCTGAACCTGTTCCTGGAGACGCCGACCATCGGCAAGCTGTCGTCGATGTACGCGTACGCCTGGAAGCGCGGCCTGAAGACGACGTACTACCTGCGCTCGCGCCCGGCGACCCGGATCGCCCGCGCGGCCCAGGCGTCCGCCCCGATCCCCGTCCAGCAGGCCGCCGACCCCGACGCGGTCGCCTGCTCCCTCGAAAACCCCGAGTCCTGCGAGGCCTGCCAGTGAGCACCACCGAGAACAAGAACCTGCTCGACCCGGGCTTCGAACTGACCCTGCGTCCGATGCGCTACCCGGACTTCTACGAGCGCTACCGGGACGCCATCAAGAACACCTGGACGGTGGAGGAGGTCGACCTCCACTCGGACGTCGCCGACCTCGCCAAGCTCACCCCGGGCGAGCAGCACATGATCGGCCGGCTGGTCGCGTTCTTCGCGACGGGCGACTCGATCGTGGCGAACAACCTGGTCCTGACGCTCTACAAGCACATCAACTCCCCCGAGGCGCGGCTCTACCTGAGCCGTCAGCTCTTCGAGGAGGCGGTGCACGTCCAGTTCTACCTGACCCTCCTGGACACCTACCTGCCCGACCCGGACGACCGGGCGGCGGCCTTCGCGGCGGTCGAGAACATCCCCTCCATCCGCGAGAAGGCGCAGTTCTGCTTCCGCTGGATGGACTCGGTCGAGAAGATCGACCGGCTGGAGACGGCGGCCGACCGCCGCCGCTTCCTGCTGAACCTGATCTGCTTCGCCGCCTGCATCGAGGGCCTGTTCTTCTACGGGGCCTTCGCCTACGTGTACTGGTTCCGCTCCCGCGGCCTGCTGCACGGCCTGGCGACCGGCACCAACTGGGTCTTCCGCGACGAGACCATGCACATGAACTTCGCCTTCGAGGTCGTGGACACGGTCCGCAAGGAGGAGCCGGAGCTCTTCGACGCCGCGCTCCAGCAGCAGGTCACGGACATGCTGCGGGAGGCCGTCGAGGCGGAGCTCCAGTTCGGCCGCGACCTGTGCGGCGACGGGCTGCCCGGCATGAACACCGAGTCGATGCGCGAGTACCTCCAGTGCGTCGCCGACCAGCGTCTGGTCCGCCTCGGCTTCCCGCCGGTCTTCGGCTCCGAGAACCCCTTCGCCTTCATGGAGCTCCAGGGCGTCCAGGAACTGACCAACTTCTTCGAGCGCCGCCCCTCCGCCTACCAGGTGGCGGTCGAGGGAACGGTCGACCTGGACGAGGACTTCTGACCTCCGGATGCGGAGGTTTCGGCCGGGGGTGCGGGGACTGACCTGGAGTTGATCTTGTAGTCCGTCACCGTCCTCGGCGACGGCATGGGCCGGCCGCAGGACGTACGCCGAAGGGCCCCGCACCACACGGTGCGGGGCCCTTCGGCGTGGGCGCGGAGGTCAGTCGTTGGCGACGACCGGGTAGCGCGGGGTGCCCTCGTCCATCTGGCGCAGGGCGTCCTTGCGGTCGCGCTTGGAGAGCTTGTCGATGTACAGGAAGCCGTACAGGTGGTCCGTCTCGTGCTGGAGCGCGCGGGCGAAGTAGCCCGTGCCGCGGACCTTGATGGGGTTGCCGAGGAGGTCCTGGCCGTGGACCTCGGCGAAGTCCGGGCGGGCCAGCGCGGCGTAGGCGGTGGGGACCGACAGGCAGCCCTCGTTGGAGTCGTCGAGGTGGCGGCGGTCGGCCGGGAGCTCCTGGAGCACCGGGTTGACCACGTGGCCGGTGTGGCGGACGCCCTCGTCGTCGGGGCAGTCGTAGACGAAGACCTTGAGGCCGACGCCGATCTGGTTGGCGGCGAGGCCGACGCCCTCCGCCGTCCTCTGGCTGGCGAACATGTCGTCGACCAGGGCCGCGAGCTCCGGCCCGAACTCGGTGACGTCCTTGCACTCGTGGTGCAGCACCGGATTGCCGACGACCGTGATCGGGCGGGAGGTGCCCCGCTCTCGGTGGGCGAGCTCGCGCTCCTCGCACTCCTCCGTGTCCACGATGTAGCCGTCGTCGTCCAGGGCGTAGCCCGTGAAGATCTGCTCGCCCGTCTCCTGCTGCGCCATGTGCCGCCGCGCCTTCCTGAAAACCCGATTCCGTCGGGGACAGCCTACGGGCCCCGGGGCGGGGCCTCAGCAGACCTCTTCGAGATCGCGCCACTCACGGCTGTCCGGGCTGTCGGCGACCCAGCCGTCGAGGAGCCCCCGCACCAGGTCCGCCGGCGCGGCGATCCCGCACTCGCGCTCGGGCACCCACAGCTCGCCGGGCGAGCGGTGGCCGAGCGGTCCGGGGTGGCCGGGCTCGCTGTGGTCGTGCGGGTCGACGTGGTCGCCCTCGCCCTCGGCGCTGGGCATGGTCGACTCCGAACAGGCCCGGCAGAGGAGCCGTACCGAGGAGGACCAGTCCTCGGCGGCGAAGCCCGCCTCGGCGGCGAGCAGCTCCAGGGCGTCCCGGTCGGCCTCGGTAGCGGCCTCCAGGAGGACGACCCAGGTGGGCACCGGGGAGGGCGCCCACAGCTCGATCTCGTCGAAGACCGGGTAGGAGGGGCCGGCGCTGGTGGTGCGCTCGCCGTTCGGCACGCCGTCGTGGAGGACGACCTCGCCCCAGCGGCGGCCGGAGGACGGCAGCGGGATGGAGAGCACCTCGATCCGGGCCGGGTCGAGCCGGCGGCCCCACACCACCTCGGCCTCGCCCTCCGGCGAGAGCCGCACGGCGGCGCTGCCGAGCTCCATGCCGACGGGCTCGCCGGTGGCGGAGGAGGCGCCGGGGACCTTCAGGCCGTACGCCTGCCAGGCACGGCGGGCCAGCGGCCAGTCCTGGAGGGCGGTGGCGGCGATGCCCACGTTCCACCAGTCGGGGGCGCCGGTCTCCTTGTCGAGCAGGGCGACGGCCCGCAGTCCCGCGGCGCGCGCCTGCTCCCAGTCGTGCCGGAACTTGTGGAGCAGCGCCAGGTTGAACCAGGACTCGGAGAGCCAGGGCTCCAGATCGGCCGCCCGGGTGAGCAGCGCTCCCGCGTCCTCGTACCGTCCGTCGCCGATCAGCGTGAACGCGCGGTCGGTGGCCTGCCGCCACGAGGCGGAGGGCCGATGCCGTACCTTCCCGAAGATCCTCACGATTCCCGCCTGCCCGGTCGCTTCACCCTCTTGTTCGCATCCAACCATGCCGGGTCGGACGCGCGCTCATTACCCATGGGTTACCCCGTGGGGACGGAGGTCACCCCCGGGGCCCCGCCGCGGGCCAGGACCCTGGCCAGACAGGCGACGACCTCCGGGTGGTAGTCGCGGGCGGTGCCGAGCCGGAGCAGCTCCAGGGCGTCCAGGGCCGCGGCGGCGTCCTCCCCGGCGAGGTCGTCGTAGGCGTTCACGGCGCGGACGATCCGGGCGGCCCTCGGCTGCTCGCGGTACGGGTCGGCCTGCCGCTCGACGATCCGGGCGACGGCCGGGGGGACGCCGGTCATCCGGACCACCTCGCCGCCGAGGAGGGCGATCCGGCGCTGCTCCTCGGCGGGGAGGCGGGCGGTGGCGCCGCCGGGTACGGGGTCGACGAGGGAGAGCTGTCCGATGTCGTGCATGAGGGCGGCGTACTCCAGGAGGGTCAGCTCGGCGCCGCCCAGGCCCAGCTCGCGGCCGACGGCGGTGGAGAGGGCGGCGACCCGGCGGGCGTGGCCCGGCGGGGTGCAGCCGGCGATCTCGGTCGCCCGGGCGAGGGAGGCGATGGTCTGCCGGTTGACGGTCCGGACGGCCGCGTACCGCCGGTGGGAGACCTGGGTGAGCAGCAGCGGCACGGCGAGGACGGGGAGCGCCCAGAGCCCGGCGGCGGAGACGCCGAGGGCCATGACGACGCCGGTGGCGCAGACGGCGGAGCCGATGCCGAGGAGGGCGCGCAGCTCGTCGCGGAGGAGGGGGCCGTACGGGTACGCGGTGCGGGCGCGGAGCAGCAGGGCGGCGAGGACGGCGTCACAGAGGCCGGTCAGGCCGAGGACGAGGAGGAGGAAGAGGGTGTGGGCGGCGCCGGTGCCCAGGTGCCCGGTGACGGCGCCGGAGTTGTAGAGCGGCTGGAAGCAGAGCGCGGCGAAGCCGACGGTGAGGACCTGGCGGGCGAGCTGGTCGAGGTCGGGGCCGCGGCCCCGGGCGATGTGGGGCACGATCCCGGCGAGCCCGCCGGCGCAGACGACGGCGACGATCTGGAGGACGCCGTGGGTGGTGGCGGCTCCGGCGGCGTCGCCGAGCAGGGCGTACGCGAGGGCTCCGGCGGCGGCGAGCGGGGCCGGTGCGCTCCCCCGCGGTCCGGCGGGCGCGGGGGAGGTCCCCGCCTCCGGGTGGGCGCCCGGGCGGGCCAGCTCGCCGAGGGCGATGAGGGTGCCGAAGGCGAGGGCGTTCCCGGGCTGAGCGATCCCGTGCCAGAGGGTGTCGGCGAGGCCGGCGAGGCCGAGGAGGAGGGCGGCGGCGTGGACGGTGCCGACGGTGGCCGCTCCCGGTCTCACGCGGGCCCCCGGGGGCTCGTGCGGGCTCCTCGGTCCTGGCGGGCGGGCGGGCCGGGGGCGCGGGGCGCGGGGACCTGCCCGCCGGTCCCGTCGGCGGTGGCGGCGTCGGCCTGTCGGTCGCCCCCGCTCCCGGCCTCGCCGGCGTGGGGGTGGCCCCGGCGGCCGAGGGCCCGGACGAGGGCGGCGACCATCCGGGGGTCGAAGTGGCTGCCGGCGCACCGCTCCAGTTCGGCCAGGGCGGTGGCGACGGGCCGGGCGCGGCTGTAGGAGCGGGTGGAGGTCATGGCGTCGAAGGCGTCGGCGACGGCGACGACGCGGGCGCATTCGGGGATCTCCTCGCCGCGGAGCCCGTAGGGGTAGCCGCTGCCGTCGATCCGTTCGTGGTGGTGGAGGACGGCGTCGCGGGCCTCGCCGAGGAAGCCGATGCCGCGGATCATCTCGTGGCCGTACTCGGGGTGGAGCTCGATGATCCGGCGCTCCTCGGGGGTGAGCGGGCCGTCCTTGCGCAGGACGCGGGTGGGGACGCCGAGCTTGCCGACGTCGTGGAGGATGCCGGCGAAGCGGATGGTGTCGAGCCGGTCGCCGTCCATGCCGAGTTCACGGGCGATCAGGGCGGAGGCGTCGCCGACGCGTTCGCTGTGGCCGCGGGTGTAGCTGTCCTTGATGTCGACGGCCTGGACGAGGGCCCGGATGGTGGCCTGGTGGGCGGCGCGCTCGTGGTGGTACTGGGCGAAGACCCAGCAGGAGATGTACATGGGCAGCAGCACCAGCAGGGCGGCGGCGGGGCCGTGGGCGCTGCGCCAGAGGACGCCCATCATGAGGCCGGCGAGGCCGTGCACGAGATGGGGGGCGAGGGCGCGGCCGAGGAGTCCGCGCCAGGCGGCGCGGAGCGGGAGGGCGTCGGCGGTGGCGCGGATGCCGCCGTCGAGGGCGGTGAGGACGAGGCAGAAGACGAGGGCGGCCGCGAGGGCGGGGAGCAGCGCGCGGGGCAGGCCGGGGCCGGCCGGGCCGGCGCCGAGGGCGGCGGGGGCGCCGAGGGCGGCGGGGGCGCCGAGGGCGGCGGCGGTGCGGGCGGCGGCCCAGGCGGCCAGGGCGGTGGCGGAGGCGCGCCAGGCGCGGCGCCAGCCGGCCGGGGGCTCCTCGACCCGGGCGAGCAGGCCGCCGGGCAGGGCGGTGAGCGCGGCGGCGGCCGGGGGCAGCAGCAGGGCTGCGGCGAGGAGGACCGGGAAGAAGGAGCCGGCGCCCAGGGCGACGGAGCCGCCGGGGCCGCGGCCGAGGAGGCGGCAGCGGGCGGGCAGCTCGCAGAGCGCGTACAGGGCGGCGAGGAGACCGGCGGTCGCCCAGGGGGTGGGCGACGGGGGGAGGAGCGCGGGCAGGGCGCACGCTCCGGCGCCGAGGGCGGCGCAGACGATGTACGCGCGGGCCGTTCGCGGGAGGGGCTTCACGACCGTCACGCGGTCACGCTAGCGAGGACGGCGGCCGCGGAGAGCGGACCGCCGTCGATTCCTACCATCGGGTGATACAAGCTGACGGACGGGCGGGGAGGGCCCGCACATCCGTGCGGTCACTCCTGGGCGGCGGCCGGGGTCTGCGGGGCCGGGCTCTCGGGGGCGACGACGTCCTGTTCGGGCACCAGGTGCCCGGCGCGGATCAGGTCGATCCGGCCCATCACCTTGGAGCGCAGGTCGGTGGGGACCTCGTCGCTGCCGCAGCAGCGCTTCACGAGCTTCTTCACCGCCTGCTCAAGGCCGTACTTCTCCAGGCAGGGGGAGCACTCCTCGAAGTGCACCTCGAACTTGGTGCAGTCGCTGTCCGGCATCTCGCGGTCGAGGAACTCGTAGAGGTGGTCCAGGACTTCCGCGCAATCCGTCTCGTGCGGGTCTCCGCAGCTCATGAGTCCGCGCCTTTCAGATCCTTGGACGACTCTCCGGCGCCGGCGGGGACGAGGCCGCGCTCGCGGGCGTAGTCCTCGAGCATGCCGCGGAGCTGGCGGCGGCCCCGGTGCAGGCGGGACATCACCGTACCGATGGGGGTCCCCATGATGTCGGCGATCTCCTTGTAGGCAAAGCCCTCGACATCGGCGAGGTAGACCGCGATGCGGAACTCCTCGGGGATCGCCTGGAGCGCTTCCTTCACGTCCGAGTCGGGGAGGTGGTCGAGCGCCTGCGACTCGGCGGAGCGCAGACCGGTCGACATGTGCGACTCGGCGCGGGCGAGCTGCCAGTCCTCGATCTCCTCGGCGGCGCTGCGCTGGGGCTCGCGCTGCTTCTTGCGGTACGAGTTGATGAAGGTGTTGGTGAGGATGCGGTACAGCCACGCCTTGAGGTTGGTGCCCTCGCGGAACTGGTGGAAGGAGCCGTACGCCTTCGCGTAGGTCTCCTGCACCAGGTCCTCGGCGTCCGCGGGGTTGCGCGTCATCCGCAGCGCGGCCGAGTACATCTGGTCGAGGTAGCCGAGGGCGTCCCGCTCGAAGCGCGCGTTGCGCTCCTCGGTCGTCTCCTCGGGGCCGTCGTCGGTCCCTGTGTCGGTCCCAGTGACCGGACCCACCTCCTCCAGCGTGCTGACGGGGCCGGTGCCGGACCCGCTCGTCTCGGAGGATAGACGAGGAACGGCTCCGCCCGCCGCCCGAATCGGGGCGGCCTTGGGGGCGGTCAGCACGGTCCAGTCGAGCTCCGCGGACCTGACCCGCTCCGGGCAGATGGTCGAACCCATGCGACGGACTCCCTCTCTCGCTTCTCTCACCGACGCTCTCCACAACAGCGGCCCCGACCCCCGCATTCCCGGGCCCGCGGCGGGTCTCAGCGCAGCCCGTCGAGCCAGTCGCCGACGGCCTCGACGATCCGCCCGACGGTCGCGTCCTGGTCGACCGGGGCCCGCTTGGGGACGGCGAAGCCATGGTCGCCGTGGGCGATCCCGACGAGCTCGTACGCGCCCGTGTCCGGGAACTCCTCCGGCCTGCCGAAGGGGTCGCCGCCGCCCTGGACGACGAGCGTGGGCAGCCCGGTGGCCAGGAGTTCGGCGGCCCGGGAGCGCTCCGGCCTCCCCGGCGGGTGGAGCGGGAAGGCCAGTGCGAGGACGGCGGCGGCACCGAGCTCCGCGCCGGTCCGGCAGGCCACCCGGGCCCCGGCGCTGCGGCCGCCCGCGACCACCGGCAGGCCGGGCGCCGCGAGGGCCGGCCAGAGGCCGCGCCAGCCGGCGTCGAGGGTCTTCGGCGCGGGCGCGACCTTCTTCCCCGCGACCCGCCAGGGCTGCTCGACCAGGGCCACGGTGACGCCCCGGGCGGGCAGTCCGGCGGCGAGGGCGGCCAGGTCCCGGGCCTCGACGCCGCCGCCGGCGCCGTGGCCGAGGGCGAGGACGAGGCGGGCTCCGGGGGCGGTGTGCCAGGTGATGCGCGCCTCACCGGCGTCGGTGGATGCGGTCTCGATCTTCGTCACGTCCCCATCCTGCCGCCCGGGGCCGGAGCCGAGGGACCTCAGAACAGCGTGCCGGCCTCGGGGCCGTCCAGTTCGGCCAGAAGTTCGGGGCCGTTGTTCCGGACGTTGCTGACCGCGGTGGAGACCGGATAGGCCCGCATGAGGCCCTCCGGCGGCGGGGCGAGCAGCGCGCGCAGCTCGTCCGGGGCGGTGGTGGCCGGGTCGAGCCAGGCGTCCCAGCGGTCCTCGGTGAGCATCAGCGGCATCCGGGGGTGGATCTCGGCGAGGGTGCCGGGGCCCTCGGCGGGCGCCACGCCGAGCGGTCCGGTCTCCGCCTCGGTGGTGATCACCGAGCAGGTGGCCCACCAGGCGTTCGGGTGCTCGGGCGGCAGCGTGGGGTCGCGCCAGAACTCGTAGAGGCCCGCCATGGCGAAGACCGAGCCGTCCGCCGGGGTCACGAAGTACGGCTGCTTCCGGGGCCGCTTCCGCTTCCCCTCGACCTCCAGGTCGCGCTCGGCGGCGCCGGTCACCCACTCGTAATAGCCGTCGGCGGGCAGGATGCAGCGGCGGGCCTGGAAGGCGCGCTTGAAGGAGGGCTTCTCGTGGAGGGTCTCGGCCCGGGCGTTGATCATCCGGGCGGCGCCCTCCGGCGACTTGGACCAGGAGGGGACCAGTCCCCACCTCAGCACGCGCAGCTGGCGAACCGGCCGGCGCGTCTCCGCGTCCTTCAGAGGGCGTTCGAGGACCGCGTGGACCGCCTTGGTGGGGGCCACGTTCCAGTCCTGGTCCAGGGTCTCCTCCGGCTCCCACTTCTCGATCCCGAAGAGGCCGACGAGGTCCTCGGGCCGCCGGCTCGCCGCATAACGTCCGCACATACGTGCCACACTGCCACGATCCCCGAGCCCGAGAGGAGCGGACCGAAGGATGGACCTCTTCAGCCCGCAGGCCGCCCCGGACGAATGGCTGGTGATCGCCACCGGCGTCGCCGCGCTCGCCCTCACCGTGCCCCGCCGCCTCTGGCTGCTCGCGCGCAACGCGATCACCATCGCCCATGAGGGTGGTCACGCCCTGGTCGCGCTCGCCTGCCGCCGCCGGCTGGAGGCCATACGGCTGCACTCGGACACCAGCGGCCTCACCGTCACCCGCGGCCGCCCGACCGGTCCCGGCGTCGTCCTCACCCTGGCCGCCGGCTACACGGCGGCCCCGCTGCTCGGCCTCGGCGGGGCGGCGCTGCTCGGCGCGGGCCTGGTCGCCGTGCTGCTCTGGGCGGCGACCGGACTGCTCCTCGCCATGCTGGTGATGGTCCGCAACGCGTACGGGATCCTCTCCGTCCTCCTCACCGGCACGCTCTTCGTCCTGGTGTCCTGGCTGACGGCCCCGGAGGTGCAGGCGGTCTTCGCGTACGCGGTCGTGTGGTTCCTGCTCCTCGGCGGGGTGCGGCCCCCCTTCGAGCTCCAGGCGAAGCGCCGGCACGGCGGGGCTCCCGACTCGGACGCCGACCAGCTCTCCCGGCTCACCCACGTGCCCGCCGGGGTGTGGCTGGCCTTCTTCCACACAGTGTCCCTCTGCTGCCTGATCGGCGGCGGTCGCTGGCTTCTCGGCTTCTGACACCCCCGTACAGTGAGGGCATGACCGCAGCCTCCCCCGCGCACCCCGATCCGTCGCAGCCCGCCCCCGCCGGCCCGGACCTCTGGCCCGCCCCGTACGCGAGCGGCCCCGTCGACGCGACCGTGACCGTGCCGGGCTCGAAGTCGGTCACCAACCGCGCGCTGGTCCTCGCCGCGCTCGCCGCCGAGCCGGGGTGGGTGCGCCGCCCGCTGCGCTCCCGCGACACCCTCCTGATGGCCGAGGGGCTGCGCACCCTGGGCGTGCGGATCGAGGAGGGCGTGGGCCCCGACGGCACCGGCGAGGCCTGGCGGGTCCTGCCCGCCCCGCTGCGCGGCCCCGCCGCCGTCGACGTCGGCAACGCGGGCACGGTCATGCGCTTCCTTCCTCCGGTCGCCGCGCTCGCCGACGGCCCGGTCCGCTTCGACGGCGACCCCCGCTCCCACGAGCGCCCGCTGCACGGCGTGATCGACGCGCTGCGCGCGCTCGGCGCCCGCATCGACGACGAGGGCCGCGGCGCCCTCCCGATGACCGTGCACGGCGCCGGCGGCCTGGACGGCGGGGTCGTCGAGATCGACGCCTCCTCGTCCTCGCAGTTCGTCAGCGCCCTGCTGCTCTCCGGCGCCCGCTTCAACCAGGGCGTCGAGGTCCGGCACGTCGGCGGCCGGCTGCCGTCGATGCCGCACATCCGGATGACCGTGGACATGCTGCGCGCGGTGGGCGCGAAGGTCGACGAGCCGGAGCACGGCGGCGAGCCGGACGTCTGGCGGGTCACCCCGTCGGCGCTGCGCGGCCGGGACCTGGTCATCGAGCCCGACCTGTCGAACGCGCAGCCCTTCCTGGCGGCCGCGCTGGTCACCGGCGGCCGGGTGACGGTCCCGGACTGGCCGGCCCGCACCACCCAGCCGGGCGACGAGCTGCGCCGGATCTTCACCGAGATGGGTGGTGCCTGCGAGCTCACCGACGCCGGTCTGACCTTCACCGGCACCGGCCGGATCCACGGCATCGACGTGGACCTGGGCGAGGTCGGCGAGCTGACCCCCGGCATCGCGGCGGTCGCCGCCCTCGCGGACTCCCCCTCCACCCTGCGCGGGGTGGCCCACCTGCGGCTGCACGAGACCGACCGGCTGGCGGCGCTGACCAAGGAGATCAACGGCCTCGGCGGCGACGTCACCGAGACCGAGGACGGTCTGCACATCCGCCCGCGCCCGCTGCGCGGCGGCGTCTTCCACACGTACCACGACCACCGGATGGCGACCGCGGGCGCGATCATCGGACTCGCCGTGCCGGGCGTGGAGATCGAGGACGTGGCGACGACCGCCAAGACCTTGCCGGACTTCCCGGGGATGTGGACCGAAATGCTCGGAGCCTGACCATGCGGCGCTACGGCAAGCACACCGACGAGGACGACATCCGCCAGCGGCCCAACCGCAAGGGCACCCGGCCGCGGACCAGCATCCGGCCGAAGCACGAGGACGCCGTCGAGGGCATGGTCCTCACCGTCGACCGCGGCCGGCTGACCTGCCTGGTCGAGGACCGGACCGTGATCGCGATGAAGGCCCGCGAGCTGGGCCGCAAGGCGGCCGTGGTCGGCGACCGGGTCTCCCTGGTGGGCGACCTCTCCGGCGAGAAGGACACGCTGGCCCGGATCGTGCGGATCGGCGAGCGGGACTCGCTGCTGCGCCGCACGGCCGACGACGACGACCCGTACGAGCGGGTGGTGGTGGCCAACGCCGACCAGCTCGCGATCGTCACCGCGCTCGCCGACCCGGAGCCGCGCCCCCGGCTGATCGACCGCTGCCTGGTGGCCGCCTACGACGGCGGCCTGGAGCCCTTCCTGGTGCTGACCAAGTCGGACCTGGCGCCGCCGGAGAAGCTGCTGGAGCTCTACGGCGACCTGGACATCCCCCACGTGGTGGTGAACCGCGAGGAGCTGTACGACGGCGGGGCCGCCGACCGGGTGCGGGAGTACCTGGACGGCCGGGTGACGGCCTTCGTCGGGCACTCCGGCGTCGGCAAGACGACGCTGGTGAACGCCCTGGTGCCGCAGGAGCGGCGGCGGATCACCGGGCACGTGAACGCGGTGACGGGACGCGGCCGGCACACCACGACCTCGGCGCTCGCGCTGCCGCTGGACGTGGTGGAGGGCTGGGTCATCGACACGCCCGGCGTGCGCTCCTTCGGCCTGCACCACGTCGACCCGTCCCGGGTCATCCACGCCTTCCCCGACCTGGAGCCGGGCACCGAGAACTGCCCGCGCGCGTGCAGCCACGACGAGCCGGAGTGCGCCCTGGACGCCTGGGTGGCCGAGGGCCACGCCGATCCGGCCCGGCTGTTCTCGCTGCGGCGGCTGCTCGCCACCCGGGAGCGCCGCGAGGGCGACTGAGCCCCGCCTCCGGATCCGTACCGGTGTTTACGCCTCCCCCCAGACCGGTATGGACATAACCGCACAAGTGCGATGAATCCGAGCGGGCGGGAGGCGGGAACGATGGCGTGGCTGCTGGTGGTGGTCGCCGGGATCCTGGAGACGGGGTTCGCGGTCTGCCTGAAGCTCTCGCACGGATTCACCCGGCTCTGGCCGACGATCGCCTTCGCCTGCTTCGCCCTCGGCAGCTTCGGACTGCTGACGCTCGCCCTGAAGAAGCTCGACGTGGGCCCCGCCTACGCGGTGTGGACGGGCATCGGGGCGGCCGGCACCGCCATCTACGGCATGGTGTTCCTCGGCGACCTGGTCTCCACGCTCAAGATCGTCTCGATCACCTTCGTCATCGTGGGCGTCATCGGCCTCCAGCTGTCCGGCTCCGCGCACTGACCCTCCGGCGGGAGCTCCGGGGCGACCACGTGGCTGACGGCGAGCCGCAGGGCCAGCTCGCAGCCGGCGGCCCAGCGCTCCCCCGCGCAGCGCGCGGTGGTGGCGAGCAGCTCGCCCGGCGCGGGCGGCCCCGCGTCGGCCCGCCGCTGGGCCGGTACGGGGGCGGGACGGGCGCCCGGCCGGGCCGGACGGGGCCGGGGCAGGCCCTCGGTCCAGGCGCCGGTGAGCAGCGCGCGGAGTATCGGCCGGTCGGCGGCGCGGGCGACGGTCCACTCGGCGACGGCCGCCAGCGTCCGCGCGGACGGGTCCGGGGCGGCGAGCAGCCGCCGCACCCCTTCGAGGTAGGCGTCGGCCTCGTGCCGGACGAGGGCCCGGGCCAGCCCCTCCTTGCTCCCGAACTCGTTGTAGAGGGTCTGCCGGGAGACCCGGGCGGCGACGGCGAGGTCGGCCATCCGGACGGCGGACCAGGAGTCCCGCGCCAGGGCGGTGCGGGCGGCGACGAGGAGGGCCTCGCGGGCGGTCGGCATGGGCGCCTCCGGGCCGGACGGTGGGCCCCCCAGGGTCGGCAGCCGCGCGGGCCCTGTCAAGGGCGCGGGCACGTGGCGGCGGTGCCCCCGCCGGATGCCGTCCATGGACGCTTCACCGGCGCTCCGGCCCGCGGCGCTAGAGTGCCGGGCATGGCCGATTACCACGATGACCTGCGCCTTGCCCATGCCCTCGCGGACGCCGCCGACGCGGCCACCATGGCCCGCTTCCGGGCTCTCGACCTCCAGGTCGAGACGAAGCCGGACATGACCCCGGTGAGCGAGGCGGACCGGGCCGCCGAGGAGCTGATCCGCGCGGGGCTCCAGAAGGAGCGGCCCGCGGACGCGATCCTGGGCGAGGAGTACGGCGTGGAGGGCTCCGGCCCGCGCCGCTGGGTGATCGACCCGATCGACGGCACCAAGAACTACGTGCGCGGGGTGCCGGTCTGGGCGACCCTGATCGCCCTGATGGAGGAGGGCGAGGACGGCTTCCAGCCGGTGGTCGGCGTGGTGTCGGCGCCCGCCCTCGGCCGCCGCTGGTGGGCCGCGAAGGGCCTGGGCGCCTTCTCCGGCGCGGACCCGGAGTCGGGCACCCGGATCGGCGTGTCCCGGGTGGCCTCGCTGGCCGACGCCTCGTTCGCGTACTCCTCGCTGAGCGGCTGGGAGGAGCGGGGGCGCCTCGACGCGTTCCTCGACCTCACGCGCGCGTGCTGGCGGACCCGGGCGTACGGCGACTTCTGGCCGTACATGATGGTCGCCGAGGGCACGGTGGACCTGTGCGCGGAGCCGGAGCTGTCGCTGTGGGACATGGCGGCGGTGGCGGTCGTGGTGCAGGAGGCCGGCGGCTCGTACACCGGTCTCGACGGCCGTCCCGGCCCGCACGGCGGCAACGCGGCGGCCTCGAACGGGCTGCTGCACGAGGAGCTGCTGGGGTACCTGGGGCACGAGGGAACGCCCGGCGCCTGAACGCGCCCCCGACCGCCCCCGGAGGCGCCCCCGCGCCCCCTTGTCGGCCCCCGCCACCGGTGCGACTCTGAGAGCCCCCCACTTGTGCATTTGTGAACCGCCCGGTGCGGCGGTTCGCCGAGGAGGTGGCTCCTTCCATGCTCGTCCGCGACGCCATGAGCACGGTGGTCCTCACCGTCGGCCCCACCCACACCCTCCGCCAGGCCGCCCGGCTGATGTCCGTCCGCCGGGTCGGCGCGGCCGTCGTCCTCGACGCCGACGCCGGAATCGGCATCCTGACCGAGCGCGACATCCTGAACTCGCTCGGCCGGGGCGAGGATCCGGACCACGAGACGGCCGGCTCCCACACCACCCACGAGGTCGTCTTCGCCGCCCCCGGATGGACGCTGGAGGAGGCGGCCGAGGCGATGACCCGGGGCGGCTTCCGCCACCTGGTGGTCCTGGACCACCTCGGACCGGTCGGCATGGTCTCGGTCCGCGACATCATCCGCTGCTGGCTCCCCGCCCACAGCGTGGCGGACTGACCCCCGGCCTGGCCGGTATCCCCCTGGCCGGAAGACCGGTCCGCCCCGTTTCCGCCCGCTGTTACGCTGACTCTCATGAGCGACCTGTTGGAACGACTGCGCGGCCGCGGCTGGCGGATGACCGCGCAGCGCCGTGTCGTCGCCGAGGTCCTCGACGGCGACCACGTGCACCTCACCGCCGACGAGGTGCACGCCCTCGCCGCCGAGCGCCTGCCCGAGATCTCCCGCGCGACCGTCTACAACACGCTCGGCGAGATGGTCACCCTCGGCGAGGTCATCGAGGTCGCCACCGACGGGCGGGCCAAGCGGTACGACCCCAACGCCCACCGGCCGCACCAGCACCTGGTCTGCGCCGGCTGCGGCGCGATCCGGGACGTCCACCCGGCGGGCGATCCGCTGCGGGACCTGCCGGACGCGGAGCGCTTCGGCTTCACGATCTCGAACGTCGAGGTCACCTACCGGGGCCTCTGCCCGAACTGCGCGACGGCCTGACCGCCGGGAACGCGAGAGGGGCGCCCCCCGGGGGGTGCCCCTCTCGCGTTCCCGGGCGCCGCCCCCGTGCGGCCGCCCCTCCGCCCGGGGAACGCCGAAGGCCCGGACCAGATGGTCCGGGCCTTCGTGCTACTGAGTAGCGGGGACAGGATTTGAACCTGCGACCTCTGGGTTATGAGCCCAGCGAGCTACCGAGCTGCTCCACCCCGCGTCGGTGAACACAACCTTACGGGACGTCCGTGACAGGAGCAAATCGCATTACGCCGTGAGCTCCTGGTGGAGCGCCTCGCTGAGCCGCGCCGCCCGCTCGGCCACCTCGGCCGGGCCGAGCTCCACCGCGCGGGCACACCACTTGCGGCCCTCGGACAGCTCGCCGCGGCGGGCGGCGAGCAGGGCGAGCCGGAGCGCCGCGCGGCCGTGCCCGGCCCGGGCGGCCCGGGTCCACCAGAGGGCCGCCTCGCGCTCGCTGCCCTCGCGGGCCAGGAGCAGCCCGAGGTTGAAGGCGCCGTTGCGGCTGCCGGCCTCGGCGGCCTCCCGGTACCAGCGGTCGGCCTCGGCGAGGTCGCCGCGCCCGGCGGCGAGCATGCCGACCCGCACCTGGGCGCGCCGGTGGCCCTGCTGGGCGGCCCGCTCGTACCACTCCTCGCACTCGGTCTTCTGGTCCACGGGCGCGCCGAGGACCACCGGACCGGGGTCGGGCCGGCGGGCGTCCAGGACCGTCGCCAGCCGGAAGGCGGCCTCGGCGCTGCCGCCGCCCGCGGCGCAGCGCAGGTGCCGCTCGGCGGTCTGCTCGTCGCCGTCCCGCAGGGCGGCGATGCCGACCTGGAGGGCGGCCTCGGTGTGTCCGGCGGCGGCCGCCCGCTCGTACCAGGCGAGGGCGGCGCGGTCCTCGTCCCGGCCGGCGTGCAGGATGCCGAGGTTGAAGGCGGCGTCGACCGACCCCGCCTCGGCGGCCTTGGAGAACCACGGCTCGGCGCCGCCCGCGTCGCCGGCCTGGAGGAGCAGCACGGCGAGCGCGTTGGCGGCCTCGCGGTGGCCCGCGTAGGCGGCCCGGCGGTACCACTGCTCGGCCTGCGGGAGGCGGTCCTGGGCGGCGCAGAGCAGGCCGAGGTTGTAGGCGCCGTTGACGTCCCCGGCGTCCATGGCGGCGCGGTACCAGCGCTCGGCGGTCTGCTGCTCGCCGCGGGCCGCGTGCAGGGCGCCCAGGGCGTTGGCGGCGTTGCCGTCGCCGTCCTGGGCGGCGCGCAGCCACCAGACGGCGGCGCTCTCCTCGTCGCCCGCGTCGCGCAGCAGGAAGCCGAGGGCGCAGGCGGCCTTGGCCTCGCCCTCCTTGGCGGAGCTGAGGTACCAGCGCCCGGCCTCCTTCAGCTCGCCGCGCTGCTCCAGGATGGCCCCGAGGTGCAGGGCGGCCCGCCGGTGTCCGCGGGCGGCCGCCTGCCGGAACCACTGCTCGGCCTCGCCGAGCAGTCCGGTGCCGGCGGCCTGCCCGGCTCGGGGCGCGGCGGTCTCGGGGCGCGCGGGAGCTAGGACGGGCGGAGCGTCGGTGCCCCGCAGGGGGTCGGCCGCGCGGAGGCGGCCGGCCGTGTCGTAGGCGTGGCCGGCGCGGCCCGCGGCGGCCGCGGGGCCGTAGGCGTGCGGGCCGCGGAGGGTGTCGGTGGCGCGCCGCTCCAGGGCGAGGGCGAGCCGGTAGGCGGCCTCGCGGTGGCCCTGTTCGGCGGCGGCGCGCAGCCAGCGCTCGGCGCCGACGTCGCTGCGGTGCTCCAGGAGGTCGGCGAGGGCGTAGGCGCCCAGGGCGTGGCCCTGCTCGGCGGCCTGGCGGAGCCAGTACTCGGCGGCGGGCTCGTCGCCGCGCTCGCGGTGGTGGCGGCCCAGCGCGTGCGCGGCGGGTGCGGAGCCGGCGACGGCGGCGACCCGCCACCAGCCGGCCGCCTCGTCCGGGTAGCCGCGCTGGTGGAGCAGGACGCCGAGGTTGTTGGCGGCGGCGCGGTCGCCCTCGGCGGTGGCGCCGCGCAGGAAGGGCTCGGCGCCGTCGAGGTCGCCGCGGCGCAGCAGCAGGGCTCCGAGGGCGCTCATCGCGTCGGTGTCACCGCGCTCGGCGGCCTTCCGGTGCCTGCCTTCGCTCTCGGCCTCGGTCTCGGCCTCGGTCTCGGCTCCGGCGTCCGGGAGGGCACCGGTCCTGGGGGCGGTGTCGACGACCGCATCGACGGCCGGCACTGCCTCGATGATCTCGTCCGCGGCATTTCTGGCGTGCCGCTGCACAAACCGCCCTGTCTCCAACAGAGTTGCCCTGTCCCCCATAAATACCATCGTCGCACCACCCGCAACCCGCGCACACCCGGTATACCGCAGCCCTTGAGGTCACCTCAGCGTTTTGTCGACATGCCCACAGAGAGACAAGTCAAACACGAGACGCCTCAACTCGCCCCTTCCGTACCGCTCTTCGAGCCCCCTCGTCACCCCGACACGCGACGAGGGCCCGGATCCTTATGGATCCGAGCCCTCGTGTCAGTAGCGGGGACAGGATTTGAACCTGCGACCTCTGGGTTATGAGCCCAGCGAGCTACCGAGCTGCTCCACCCCGCGTCGGTGATGTCACACTATCACGACGCGGGGTGAAGCTCGCAGGTCAGCTGCCCGATCCTCCCTGGGGCTGGATCCTGGCGCCCGCCTCGGCGGCCTTCTCCAGGGCGGTCTGGAGGTCCTCCTGGGCCTTGCCGTAGGCCGCCCAGTCGCCCTTGGCGAGGGCGGCCTCGCCCGCGTCGTAGGCCTTCTGGGCGTCGGAGATCGCCTGCTTCAGCGCCGCGTCCGCCGAGGCCGGCGGCTGCGGGGTGGTCGGCGGCTGGTCGGTGCCCGGCGGGGTCGTCGGCGGGGTCGCGCCCTCCACCCCGAAGACCGCGTTGAGGGCGTCCGTGAGGTTGTTCTCGAACACCGTGGTGTCCTTGGTGGTGTCGCCGTCCGGCTGGTCGGCGTCCACGTACGACACCGCGACCTTCTTCAGGAGCGGGTAGAGCGCGTTCCGTCCCTGGGCGTAGACCGGCTCGACGTACAGGAAGCCGCCGTCGAGCGGCACCGTGAGCAGGTTGCCGTACTGGATGTCCGAGTCGGCGCCCTTCATGTCGCGGACGAAGGTGGCGACGTCGGGCAGACCGTTGAGCTTGCTCTGCACCTGCGCCGGTCCGGGCACGTCCTCGGTGACCCTGAGCAGTCTCAGCCGGCCGTACTCCTTGCTGGTGGCGTCGGCGTCGACCGCCATGAAGCCGCCCAGGTTGGGCCGCCCGTTGGGGGTGAACGTCGTGGTCAGCGAGAAGCGCTGCTCCGTGTCCCCGGGCATCTTCATGCTCAGGTAGTACGGCGGCACGGCCACGTTGTCCTTGTTGGTCGGGTCGTCCGGCACCTGCCAGGCGTCCGAGCCGCTGTAGAACTGGGCCGGGTCGGTGACGTGGTAGCGGGTCAGCAGCTCGCGCTGGACCTTGAACATGTCCTGCGGGTAGCGCAGGTGCTCCAGGAGGTCCGCCTTGATGTCCGACTTGGCCTTGACCGTGCCGGGGAAGGCCTTCATCCAGGTCTTGAGGACCGGGTCCTCGGTGTCCCACTGGTAGAGGTTGACCGTGCCGTCGTACGCGTCGACGGTGGCCTTCACCGAGTTGCGGATGTAGTTGACCTGGTTCTGCTGGGCGACGACCGCGCGCTGCTGGTTGCCGACGGTCAGCGAGTCGGCCGTGGTGTCGCCGAGCGTGGTCCGCGAGGCGTACGGGTAGCCGTTGCTGGTCGTGTACGCGTCGACGATCCACTGGATCCGTCCGTCGACGACGGCCGGGTAGGCGTCCCCGTCGATCGTCAGCCAGGGGGCGACGGCCTCGACGCGCTGCTTGGGCGTGCGGTTGTACAGGATCCGCGACCCGTCGCCGATGGCTCCGGAGTAGAGGATCTGCGGCTCGCTGAAGGCCACCGCGTACGCGGCGCGGTTGAAGGCGTTCTCCAGGCTGACGCCGCTCTTGCCCCGGTAGCTGGTGGTCTTCTCGCCGTTCTCCTCGTAGTCCAGCTCCTTCTGGGGGCCGCCCACGATCGAGTACTGGTCGGTCTTCTCGCCGTAGTAGATCCGCTGCTCGTACTTCCCGAGCTCACCGGTGGTCGGGAGGCCCGACTCGGTGAAGACCGGGGAGCCGTTGGCGTCGGTCTGGGTGCCGCGGGCCATGATGGCGCCGTAGCCGTGGGTGTAGGTGAAGTGGTCGTTGATCCAGTTCCGCTTCGGGATGCCGCGGATGTTCAGCTCGCGCAGGCCGATGACGACGTCCTGGCCCTTGTAGCGGTCCACGTCGAGCGTCGTCGGGAACTGGTAGTACTTCCGCTTCTGCTCCAGCTGCTGGAAGGTCGGCGAGACGATGTTCGGGTCGAGGACGCGGTAGGCGGCCGCCGAGTCGGCGTCCGTCCGCAGCTTCTCCTTGTCCTTGACCGTCGACTTGCCCGAGTAGTTCTCCAGCTTGGTCGAGTCGATCGCGTACGCCTTGCGGGTCGCGTCGATGTTCTGCTGGATGTACGGGGCTTCCTTGGCCTGCTCGTTCGGCTGGACCTGGAACTTCTGCACGATCGCCGGGTACAGGCCGCCGATCAGCACCGCGGAGAGCACCATCAGGCCGAAGCCGATGACGGGCAGCTGCCAGGTGCGCCGCCACAGGGTGGCGAAGAAGAGCACGGCGCAGATGACGGCGATGCAGAAGAGGATCGTCTTCGCGGGCAGGTAGGCGTTGGCGTCGACGTACCGCAGGCCCGTCCAGTTGCCGGTGGCCTTGAAGTCGCTGGACTTCACCGCCAGGCCGTACCGGTCGAGCCAGTACGCCACGGCCTTGAGGGCCACGAAGACGCCGAGCAGCACCGAGAGGTGGCCGGTCGCGGCGGCGGTCGCGCGGGCGCCGGGGCTGGTGACCCGCAGTCCGCCGTACAGGTAGTGCGTGATCGCCGCGGCGATCAGGGAGAGCACCACGGCGGCGAAGCCGAAGGCCAGCAGGAAGCGGTACCAGGGCAGGTCGAAGGCGTAGAAGGAGACGTCCTTGCCGAACTGGGAGTCCTTCTCGCCGAACTGCACGCCGTTGACCCACATGAGCCAGGTGCGCCACTGGCCGGAGGCGGAGGCGCCGGCGATCAGGCCCACCAGGGCGGTGACCGCGAGCAGCACCCACTTCTTGAAGGGGGCCACGCCCATCCGGTACCGGTCGAGGCTCTGCTGCTCCAGCGACATCGCGCTCAGCGGCGGCCGCAGCCGGTACGCCAGCCAGATGTTGAGGCCGACGGCGAGGCCCATGAGGAGGCCGAAGACCGCGAACAGGCCGATCTTGGTCCACAGGGTGGTGGTGAACACGGACGAGTAGTCGACCGAGCGGTACCAGAGCCAGTCCGTCCAGAACCCGGCGAACATCACGAACGCCATGGCCAGGACGGCCAGCACGCCCAGTGTCATCAGCAGGGTGCGGGCCCGCCGGGACGGCCGGCCGACTCTGATCCTTGGCCCGGACGGGCCTCCGCCACGGTCAGGCATCTGGAAAGCCAACGTGCGCCCCTCGGTGTTGATGCGTCGGAAAGCGGGTCCCGCGATCGCAGAGCCCACAGATGCAACTTACTGACGCTTTACCTAGTTCCCGTCTCGGCGGGAAGAGGAGGCAGGATATTGGTCATGTCCAACCTTTCCCCCTCGGGCCCGCCGATGGCCTCCAGTCCCCTCACCCGCGCGGTGCTCGAGATCGACGAGTACGCCTCCGGTCTCGGCTGGGACCGCCCCGCCCGCCTCTTCGCCCTGGTCGACACCGCTCGGCTGCGGGCCCAGGCGCCCTCGCTGAAGCTCGGCGAGGACGCGACCGCCTACACCCCCATCGAGCAGGAGGAGATCCCCAAGGGCAAGCCGCTGGACGAGTTCCTCGGCACGATCGCCTGGCCGGACGGGGTCGCCGGCTGCGCCCTGACCGTGGAGCGGCTGATGCTGCCGCCGTCGGCGGAGGCCCAGGTCCCCAAGGACCTGAGCGGCGCCAAGCTGAACAGGTGGGTGGCCGCGCACCCGGACCGCCAGGAGGTCCGGATGACGGTGGCGGTGCTGCGGACCGGGGCCCGGGAGGCCGCGATCCGGCTGCGCGAGAAGGACTCGGCGACCGAGGTGCTGACCGGCCCCGACCTGGTGCCGGGGCTCGCCGAGGCGCTGGCGGCGACCTTCGAGGCCTGAGCCGTACGGGGCGCTGGGCCGGTCGCGTACCGGCTCAGCCCTTCGAGCAGCCCGGCAGGCCCGCGGTGTCGCCCGCGCGGAGCTTCTCCAGCGACTTCGTCGCGTCGTCGATGGTGTCGACCTTGATCAGGGTGAGCCCGTCGGGGGTGTCGCCGGCGGCGGTGGCGCAGTTGTCGGCGGGGGTGAGGAAGTACTCGGCGCCCGCGTTCCGCGCGCCGACCAGCTTCATCTGGATGCCGCCGATCGGGCCGACCTTGCCGTCGTCGTCGATGGTGCCGGTGCCGGCGACGAACTTGCCGCCGGTCAGGCTCTCCGGGGTCAGCTTGTCGACGATGCCGAGGGCGAACATCAGACCGGCGCTGGGGCCGCCGACGTCGGCCAGCTTGATGTCGATGGTGAACGGGAAGACGTGGTCGGTGCCGGCCTGGATGCCGACGATCGCCCGGTCGCCCTCCTCGGACTTCACGGTGGTGATGGCCACCTTCCGGGTGACGGTGGCCTCCTTGTGCGCCTTCTCGGCGGCCGCCGCCTCCTTGGCCGGGACGATGGTGAACTCGACCTTGTCGCCCGGCTTGCGCTTCGTCACCTGCGCGGCGACGTCGGCCGGCCTGACGACCGCGACCCCGTCGACCGCCTTGATCACGTCACCGGCGTGGAGGGTGCCCTCCGCCGGGGAGTCCTTCACCACGGAGGCGACGACGACCCGGGTGGTGAAGGGGATGCCGAGCTCGTCGAGGGCCGCCACCTTGGCGCTCTCCTGCGACTGGCTGAACTCCTCCGCGTTCTCCTGGCTCGACTCCTCCTCCGTCTTCCCGTCCGGGTAGAGGGTGTCGTGCGGCACGACCACGTTGTCGTGCGTCAGCCAGCCGTAGACCGCCTCGACGGCGTTCATCTTGTAGTCCGCGCTGGTGACCCTGACCGTGGTCATGTTGAGGTGCCCGTCGGTCGGGTAGGTCTTGCGGCCGGAGATCTGGAGGACCGGCTCGCCGCGCGCCTCCCCGAGCGTGTTGACCGTGGGACCGGGGCTCATCTCCGAGTACGGCACCGGGATCAGGACGCCGGCGATCAGCAGGCAGATCAGGACCAGGGTGGAGGCGAGCATCGTCGCGGTGCGGCGTGGCATGGAACGACAGTACGGGACTCGCCTGTGCGCGCACCCCTGGGGCGGTCCGTACGGGACACGGGCCGGGGGCCGGCCGGAAGGCGGTCAGGACTCCGCGGGGGCCGGTTCGTGCACCGGGCGGAGCGGGGCGGGCCCGGCCTCTGCGGTCGGGTGGGAACGCTCCATGGCGTCCCGGAAACGGGCGTAGCCGGCGAGCTCGGCCACGTCACCTATGGTCTTGTTCCTCTGGACCCAGCTTCCCCATATCGCCGCTCCGACGACTGCGAAAAGCGGAATCAGCAACCAGGCCAGCGCTGCCATCCCGACCTCCCATCCCCAGTGAGTTGATCAGCAGATTATTCATCTGTGCCAACAACGCTCGGGCCTGGGGGCCGGTTACGCAAATCGGGCGTTCGGCTACGCCGCGTCGGCGCGTCGCCTTGCGTCCCCGGGACGCCTCCTCGACGGGGCTCCGCCCGCTCCCGGACTCCGCCCGGGCACCGCTCAGCAGGCCCCACCCTCCCCCGGACTCCGTCCGGGGGGACCCCCAGTCCCGGGGTGACCGCTCAGCAGGCTCCCACCCTCCCCCGGACTCCGTCCGGGGGGACCCCCAGCCCCGGGGTGACCGCTCAGCAGGCTCCCACCCACTCCTCGGTGCCGTCCGAGAAGGTCTGGTGCTTCCAGATGGGGACCTCGTGCTTGAGGTCGTCGATCAGCTTGCGGCAGGCCGCGAAGGCGTCGCCGCGGTGCGGGCAGGAGACGGCCACGACGACCGCGATGTCGCCCACCGCGAGGTCGCCGACGCGGTGGACGGCGGCCAGGGCGCGGACCGGGTGGTTCGCCACGACCTTCTCGGCGACCCGGCGCAGCTCGGCCTCGGCGCTCGGGTGGCAGGAGTACCCCAGCGCGTCGACGTCGGCCCCGCCGTCGTGGTTGCGCACGGTGCCGACGAAGAGGGTCGTCCCGCCCGCGGCGGCGTCGCCGACGGCCCGGAAGACCTCGTCGACCGAGAGCGGGGTGTCGCGGATCGCGAGCAGCTTGATCGGGTCGTCCGCTGCCAGCTCACCCGGGTGGTCGTGCGTCGTGGTCATGCCGTCCATGGTGCCGCACGCCGCCGACATCCCGGAATAGCGCTTTCGACCGGTGGACCGGGACCCTCCGTAGGAGGGTCCTACAGGCCGCGCCGCCGGCGCATCTGGCGCACCAGGGCCGCCGTGCCCAGCAGGGCCACCGTGGCGCCCGCCGCGCCCGCCGCCGTGGCGTCCTTGCGGCCCAGCCGGCGGCCCGCGACCGTGTGCCGGCCCTGGACCTCCTCCAGGAGCGCCGCGAGGACCTCCTCGTTGGTCCACTTCGGGCGCCAGCCCGCGTCGTGCAGCCGGCCGACGCTCACCACCCAGGGGTGCATGGTGTAGGCGAGGTCCCCGGCCGGGGAGGGGGTGAGGCCGATCCGGTGCAGCCGGGCGGCGGCCCCGAGGGCGACCGCGGACGGCAGCTCCATGCGGCGGATCCCCGACAGCTCCTCGACCTCCTCCTGCTCCAGCCAGCCCTCGCAGCCGACCGCGAACTCGCCGTCGACCTTCTCCAGGGCCGCGTACTCCAGGGCGCTGACCAGGTCGTCGACGTGGCAGAACTGCCAGGTGGGGCGGGATCCGGCGACGACGAGGAGCCGGGGCGACTCGAAGTAGCGGGTCAGCGCGGTGTCCGTACCGCCGACGAGGACCGCCGGGCGGACCACGGTCACGTTGAGGCCGGGGTGGGCTCGGGAGCCGCGGCGGCCGAGCCGCTCGATCTCCAGGAGGTCCCCGACGCCGGTCGCCTCGGCGGTGGCCCGCAGCTCGGCGTCCTCGGAGAGCGGGATGTCGTTGTCCGGCAGGGCGCCGTAGACCATGGTCGAGGTGCACAGGACGACCCGGTGGACGCCGGCCGCGGCCGCCGCGGTGAGGACGGTCTGCGTGCCGCGCACGTTGTAGGCCGTCCGGGCCGCCGGGTCGGTCTCCAGGTCGAGGTCGACGGCGAGGTGCACGACGACGTCGGCGCCGCGCAGCTTCTCCGCGATGGCCGGATCCCGCACGTCGAGGACATGCCAGGTCGCCTCCGCCACCTCGCCCCGCCGCTCGTCGATGCCGACGACCCGCCGGACCTCGTCCGAATCGGCGAGACGCCTGGTCAGGAGGGCTCCGACGCCGGTGGCGGCGCCGGTGACCGCGATGACGGGACCGCGCGCGGCGGCCCGGGTTGAGTGGTTTCGCGCTCCGCGAACCTGCGGATCTGGGGAACTCACCGACCGACTCCAGTGGTTGTCTTCAGTACGTACGCGGATGACGCGTACGTACCAGGTGGCGTCCATCCTGCCGCAGGGCACGGCCCGGCGGAGACTTGAGCCCATATCCGACCCGGATGTCTACGCTGGTGTTGTGCAGCGGGCAGTCGCCACCGGCAGGAGCCGGTGGCCCTAGGAGCCGAGGAAACCTGTGAGTGACACCCCATTCGGATTCGGCCTTCCGCCGGAGGAGCCGGAGGACGGCGACGAAGGCAAGAAGAAGGACCCCGCCGGAGGTGGCCAGGGGTCCGGCGGCCAGGGCGGCAACCCCTTCGGGGCGAACCCCTTCGGCTTCGGCGGTCTGCCCGGCATGGGCGGCCAGGGCGGCATGGGCGGCCAGGGCGGCGCGGACAACCCCTTCGCCGCGATGTTCGGGTCGATGAACCCGACGGACCTGGGCGCGGCCTTCCAGCAGCTCGGGCAGATGCTCAGCTACGAGGGCGGTCCCGTGAACTGGGACATGGCCAAGCAGATCGCCCGCCAGGTGGTCGCGCAGGGCACCGCCGACGGCGTCAAGGACGCCAGCGTGGGCCCGGCCGAGAAGTCCGCGGTCGAGGAGGCGGTCCGCCTCGCCGACCTCTGGCTCGACCAGGTCACCTCGCTGCCCTCCGGGGCGAACACGGCCGTGGCGTGGAGCCGCGCGGAGTGGGTCGAGGCGACCCTCCCGGCGTGGAAGGAGCTGGTGGACCCGGTCGCCGAGCGGGTCGGCAACGCCATGGGCGACGTGCTGCCGCAGGAGATGCAGGCCATGGCCGGCCCGCTGATCGGCATGATGCGGTCGATGGGCGGCGCCATGTTCGGCCAGCAGATCGGGCAGGCCATCGGCGCGCTCGCGGGCGAGGTCGTCGGCTCCACCGACGTCGGCCTGCCGCTCGGCCCGGCCGGGCGGGCCGCGCTGCTCCCGCTGAACGTGAAGGCCTTCGGCAAGGACCTGAGCGTGCCCTTCGACGAGGTGCGGCTCTACCTGGCCCTGCGCGAGGCCGCCCACCAGCGGCTCTTCGCCCACGTGCCGTGGCTGCGGGCGCACCTCTTCGGCGCCGTCGAGAGCTACGCGCGCGGGATCAAGGTCGACACCTCGAAGCTGGAGGAGGCCGTCTCCCAGCTCGACCCGACCCATCCGGAGCAGCTCCAGGAGGCGCTCCAGTCCGGCATGTTCCAGCCGCAGGACACGCCCGAGCAGAAGGCGGCCCTGGCCCGGCTCGAAACGGCGCTCGCACTGGTCGAGGGCTGGGTGGACGCGGTGGTCCACGAGGCCGCCAGGACCCGTCTGACCTCGGCGGACGCGCTGCGCGAGACGCTGCGCCGGCGCCGTGCCACCGGCGGCCCCGCCGAGCAGACCTTCGCCACCCTGATCGGCCTGGAGCTGCGCCCGCGCCGGCTGCGGGACGCCTCCCGGCTGTGGGCCTCGCTCACCGACGCCCGGGGCGTCGACGGACGCGACGGCCTGTGGGAGCACCCGGACATGCTGCCGACGGCGACCGACCTCGACGACCCGGACGGCTTCGTCCACCACGAGCAGCCGGACTTCTCCGAGCTCGACAAGATGCTCGGCGAGGCCGCCCGGGGCGACGCCCCCGAGGACGGGGACGGGGACGACCGGAAGTGAGCCTGCACGACGACGCGGTCCTCGTCCTCAAGGGGTACGAGGACCAGCCGGAGCTCCGCGACCTGTACCTGGAGCACCTCGCGGCGCACCCGGACGGCATGTACAAGCCGTGCGGGGCCGGCCACCTCACCAGCAGCGCGCTGGTGATCGACCCCGCGCGCGGGCGGGTGCTGCTCACCCTCCACAGGAAGCTCGGCATGTGGCTCCAGATGGGCGGCCACTGCGAGGAGGGCGACGCGACGGTCGAGGCGGCGGCGCTGCGCGAGGCGGGCGAGGAGTCCGGCATGGCGGGCCTGACGCTGCTGCCCGGCGGCCCGGTGCGGCTCGACCGGCATCCGATCCCGGCGCCGTGCCACTGGCACCTGGACGTGCAGTACGCGGCGCTCGCCCCGGCGGACGGGGTGGAGCGGATCAGCGAGGAGTCGCTGGACCTGAAGTGGTTCGCGTACGACGAGGTGGCCGCGGTCGCGGACACCTCGGTGGTGCGCCTCCTGGAGGGCACGCTGGCCCGCCTGTGAGGTGACGGCGTACGACGGAGGGCGGCCCGCCCCGGTGAGGACCGGGGCGGGCCGCCCTGCGCGCGGGGTGCCGCGGGCTCAGTTCCAGGCGTTGTTCTGGTTCTGGGCGTGGGCGCCGTGCTGGCCGACGCCGAACTGGGCGGCGGCGCCCTGGCCGATCGCCGCGTTCTGCGGGGGCATGACCTCGCTGGGCTGGACGAGGGCGAAGCCCTGCCCGAGGAAGCTGAGCTCCCAGCCCTCGCCGGTGGAGCCCCGGCGGCTGCGGACGCTGGCGCTGTGCGTCTGCGCCTGCATCTGGACCCTCAGCGAGGTGGACCAGGCGACGATCGCGTCCGCGTCGGCGCTGACGTACTTCTCCGGCGTGACCTGGAGCATCAGCGGCTGGCCGGAGGTCATGAGGGCGACCTTGCCGCGGCCGGTGATGTTGAGCTGGTACTTGCCGGTGCCGGAGACCCCGTACTGGCTGTCGACGGCGATGACCTCGGTGTGGAGGCTCGTGTCGAGGGCGAGGACGTAGGAGCTGTCCACGGTGAGGCCCTCCTGCTCGACCTCGATGACGTGGATGTACTGGGCGAGGTTGGCGAAGTAGACCGTGCCCTGGCCGGAGCAGCGCATCAGGTCGAGGCCTTCGCCTGTGCGGGCGCGGGCCTGCCGCTGGCTGCTGCTCTGGTACTCGCCGTCGAAGTCGACGAGGCCCTGGTAGGCGACCATGGCGCCCTTGCGGGCCAGGACGTCGTCGTGGCCGGTGAGGCTGACCCGCAGGAGCTGCGGGTTCTGGACGACGTACCGCTCCTGGCTCTGCTGCTCGGCGTGGTTGAAAAGCGGGCTCTGCATGATGTGTTCTCGCTCCCCCTCAGCCCCGGACCCGCAGGCGGTCGCTGCTGTCCTCGCTGGGCTGTACGACGACGATGCCCTGGCCCGAGAAGGCCATCTGGTATGCCTCGCCGCTGCCCCGCCCGATGAGGGAGGACGCCTTGAAGCTGCGCTTGCCCTTGACCTTGAGCGCCGGCGACCAGGCGACGAGCGCGTCGGGGTCGACGTAGGTCTCGTCCTCGCCGCGGCCGCAGTCGACGACGATCGGGGTGCCGCGCGAGGTGAGCGCGACCCAGCCGGTGCCGGCGATCCCCACGTTGAACAGGCCCTGGCCGGCGAACTTGGCGAGGCCCTTGACCCGCTCGACGCCCCACTGGAGGTGTGCGTCGAAGGCGAGGAGGTTGCTGCCGTTGACGGAGATCGCGTCGTTCTGGAGGTTGATCACGACGACGTCGGCACCGTAGTCCGCGAGGTAGAGCAGGCCGTCGCCGGCGCACTTCATGATCGGCGCGCCCTCGCCGGTGGCCCACTCCTTGGCGACCTGGCGGACGGCGGGCGGGTTGGGCTCGTAGCTGATGAAGCCCTCGTAGGCGACCATCGAGCCGGTCCGGGCGTAGAGGTCCTGGCCGGAGGCCATGGCCACCTTGAGCATGGTGCGGCCGTGGTTCTCCATGCGGGCCGCGATGGGGGTGGGGGCATAGCCCGCGAGCTGCTGGTTCATGGTGTCGGGCTCCCTCAGACCTCGTACGGCTGGACGACGATGAAGTTGCCGGGGGCGCCCCGGAACTGGAGGTTCACTGTCTCCCCGCTGTGGCCGGGGTAGGCGTTGCGCCGGAGCCGGACCTGGCTGGAGAGGATGACCTGCGAGGCGGCGGACCAGGCGACGACGGCGTTGCAGTCGGCGAAGGTGGTCGGCGTGACGGGGAGGACCACGGGGACGCCGTGCGTCTTGACGATCACGGTGCCGGTGCCCTGGAACTGCATGGTGAACAGGGCGCCGCCGGGGATGCCGTGGCCCTCGATGCGGCGCACCTCGTACTGGAGGGACTCGTCGAAGGCGAGGACGTTCTCCGCGGAGACGCAGATGGCGTCGCCCTGGAGCTCGATCGGGTGCAGATGCGCGCCGTTCTCGGCGAGGAAGACCTGGCCGCGGCCGGTGCAGCGCATGAGCTGCATCTCCTGGCCGGTGGCGTTGCCGACGATCCGGCCGGCGAAGCCGGCGCCCTTGTAGGAGAAGTCGACCTTGCCCTGGTACATGACCATGGAGCCCTGGCGGGCGAGGACGGGGGTGCCGCCCATGGCCAGGTCGACCCGCATGAGCTGCTGGTTCTGCGGGGTCCAGCGGGCGCCGGTGGCGGTCTCCTTGAACGGGGCGAGGGCGGCGGCGAGTCCGGCGCCGGCCGCGGGCGCGCCCTGCGGCACTCCCTGCGGCGGCACGCCCGGGGGCGTCCCGGGCTGCTGCCCGTAGGGGGCCGGCTGGCCGTAGCCGGGCTGCTGGCCGTACGGGGCCTGCGGCGGCTGCCCGTAGGGGGCGCCGTGCGGCGGGGTCTGGCCCGGGACCTGACCGTAGGGGGCCTGCGGGGGCTGTCCGTACGGGCCGGGGGCGGCCGGGGCGGGAGCCGGCGGCGGCACCGGGGAGGGGGCGAGCGGCGCGACCATGGTGGGCTGGGTGTGCACCGGCTGCGGGGCGGGCGGCGGCGTGGGCGGCTGGGCGCCGTAGCCGGGCTGCGGGGCGCCGAAGGCGGGCGCGGGGGCCGGGGCGGCGGGGGCTCCGAAGGCCGGGGGCGCCGCAGCCTGGGCGGGCGCGCCGAAGGCGGGGGCGGCCTGCTGGGGGGCGGCGGGCGCGGCCGGCTCCTCCTCCAGGACCTCTCCGCCGAAGTTCCGCAGCAGCGCTTCCAGGCCGCCGTCGAAGCCCTGGCCGACGGCGGCGAAGCGCCACACGTCCTTCAGGTAGAAGTCGCCGAGCATGACCGCGCGCTCGGTGGAGAACTCCGCTCCGGTGAAGGCGTACCGGGCGACCTCCTCGCCGCCGGCGACGATCCGGATCCAGCCGGGGCCGACCTGCGACATCTGGCCGTCGCCGTCGATGGTGGCGGTGAAGGAGAGCTTGTGGATCTGCGGGGGGATCCGGTCGAGGGTGACGCGGAAGGACTCGGTGTCCCCGGACTGCGCCCCGAGCAGCTGGATGGACTCCTCCGGCGACTTCGGCTGGTTGAAGAAGACGAAGTACCGGTCGTCCGACAGGCGCTCGTCGGCGTCGAGCCCGAAGCAGCTGATGTCGAAGGTGAGCCCCGGGGCGGCGATCTGCACGCCCACGTACAGATCGGTGCCCGCGGTCAGATCACTGATCTTGGCCTTGTGGCCGCGTTGGAATTCCCTGGCCATGCGTAACGACCGTCCCCCATCCCGATGGCGAATGACTCGCGTCAGGCTAACCGCTGCGAACGACATTGAGACAGGGCGGGACGGTTCCGGTACCGAATCGGGAAATCGGACGTCAGGCCGTGGGCCCGTCGTCCGGAGGGTCCGGCAGGCGGGTGGCGGCATCCACTCCTTCGAGGTAGCCGCGGGCCCGCTCGGTGCGCGGATAGGCCTCCAGGAGCCGCCAGAAACCGGGGCCGTGGCCGGGGACGAGGAGGTGGGCGAGCTCGTGCAGGAGGACGTAGTCGACGACGTACTCGGGCATCCGCTGGAGGCGGTGGGAGAGGCGGATGGAGCCCTCGGCGGGGGTGCAGGAGCCCCAGCGGCTGTTCTGGTTGGTGACCCAACGCACAGAATCGGGGCGGGCCCTCCCGTCGAGCCAGCGGTCGGAGAGGCGGGCGGCGCGCTCGGCGAGCTCGGCGTCGCCGCGGGTGGCGCGGCGCTCCTTGTCCCGCTCCTTCGCGGCGAGCTTCTCCAGCATCACCCCGACCCAGCGGCGCTCCTCGGCCTCCGACATCCGGGCCGGGATGAGGACGACGGTGCGGTCCCCCTCGCGGTAGGCGGAGACGGAACGGGTGCGGCGGGCGCTCCTGCGGATCTCGACTGGCACGCCCTCGAAGGTACCCGGCGCGCCCGGCGGAATCCCCCTCATATGACGTGCACGACATTCGGACCGTACGACTTACGCAGGCGCCTGTGGACAACTTTCCGCGCCGTTCCGCGCCCGCGGGCAGCCTGGTGTCCGTGACCGGAGGCGGACGGAGCGGGACGGGGGCGGGTATGCATCCGATGGTGAAGCCGGCGCTGCGGCGGGCGTGGCGGAGTCTGACGTGCGCGCAGTACGGGGTGGCTCCGGCGCACGCGGTGGTGCTGGATCCGGTGGACGGGGCGACGGACCGGCTGCTCGGGCTGATGGACGGGACCCGCGGGACGGCGCTGCTGCGGCGGGAGGCGACCGAGCTGGGTCTGCCCGAGGGGCGGCTGGACGCGCTGCTCGCGCGGCTCGCCTCGGCGGGACTCCTGGTCGAGGCCGGGGCGGGCCGGCCGGGGCGGGAGGGGCCGGCGGCGGGGGCGGTGGACACGGCGCTGGATCCGCTGCGGGCCGACCTGGCCGCCCTGTCCGTGGTGTGCCCGGAACCGGACCGGGCGCTGGGGACGCTGACGGCCCGGCGGGAGCGGCGGGTGCGGGTGCGGGGCGCCGGGCGGGTGGGCGCGATGGTGGCGGCGCTGCTCGCGGCGGCCGGGGTCGGCACGGTCGAGGTGGTGGACGGGGGCCGGGTCGAGCCGTGGGAGACGGCGCCGGGCGGCCTGCCGGCGGAGGCGGTCGGCGAGCGGCGGGTGGCGGCGGCGCGGCGGCTGGTGGGGCGCTGGTCGCGGGGCCCGGTGGGTGCCCGGCGGACCGGGCCGCGGTCCCGGGCGGGTGACGCGGACGCCGGTGTTCCGTTGTCGCTCGTGGTGGTGACGGACCGGGACGGGCTGGGGGCGCTGGTGCCGGACCCGGTGGCGGCGGAGGCCTGGATGGCGGCGGGGATCCCCCACCTGTACGCGGGGGTGCTGGAGGCGACCGGGCTGGTGGGCCCGCTGGTGCTGCCGGGCGGGACGGCGTGCGCCCGGTGCCTCCAGGAGGAGGCGACGGACCGGGACCCGGCGTGGCCCCGGCTGCTGGCGCAGTGGCGCTCGGGGGCGCCGCATCCGCTGCCCGCCTGCGAGGTGGCGCTGGCGGCGGCGGTGGCCGGGCTCGCCTCGGCGCACGCGCTGGCCTTCCTGGACGGGGAGCTTCCGGCGAGCACGGGGACCCGCTGGGAGGCGGTGGCCCCGTCGCTGGGGTGGCGGTCCGAGCGGCTGGTGCCGCACCCGGCCTGTCCCTGCGGGGCCGCGCGCGGCAGGGTGGGGGTGGGCGCCCCGGCCGCGGACGGGGCGCGGTCCACAATGGCGGGGCGCGGTCCCGCGCGGCACGGCAGTCTGGGAATTGGAGGGGCGCATGTCTGATCTTCCCCGGAAGGCGGTCACCCGGACCGCCAGGTTGGCCGCGTTGCCGCTGGGCTTCGCGGGGCGCGCGACCTGGGGCCTGGGCAAGCGGATCGGCGGGAAATCGGCCGAGTTCGTCGCCCGGGAGCTCCAGGAGCGGACGGCGGAGCAGTTGTTCAAGGTGCTCGGCGAACTCAAGGGCGGGGCCATGAAGTTCGGCCAGGCCCTGTCGGTCTTCGAGTCGGCGCTGCCGGAGGAGGTCGCCGGTCCCTACCGGGCCGCCCTGACGAAGCTTCAGGAGGCGGCGCCGCCGATGCCGGTGCGCACGGTGCACGGGGTGCTGGAGGAGCGGCTCGGGGTGGAATGGCGGGAGCTGTTCCTGGAGTTCGAGGACAAGCCGGCGGCGGCCGCGTCGATCGGGCAGGTGCACCGGGCGGTCTGGCACGACGGGCGCGAGGTCGCCGTGAAGGTGCAGTACCCCGGCGCCGGGGAGGCGCTGCTGTCGGATCTGGCGCAGCTGGGCCGGTTCGCCCGGCTGCTGGGGCCGCTGCTGCCGGGGATCGAGGTGAAGCCGCTCATCGCGGAGCTGCGCGAGCGGGTCGCGGAGGAGCTGGACTACGCCCTGGAGGCGCGGGCCCAGCGGGAGCACGCCGAGGTCTTCGCGGACGATCCGGACGTGGTGGTGCCCGAGGTGGTGCACCAGGCGGAGCAGGTGCTGGTGACCGGGTGGATGGACGGCATCCCGCTCGCGGAGGTGATCGCGGACGGCAGTCCGGAGGAGCGGGACCGGGCCGGACAGCTGCTGGCCCGCTTCCTCTTCTCGGGTCCGGCGCGGACGGGGCTGCTGCACGCCGACCCCCATCCGGGGAACTTCCGGCTGCTGCCCGCCGGGGACGGGTCGGACGATCCGGCGGGGTGGCGGCTCGGGGTCCTCGACTTCGGCACGGTGGACCGGCTGCCGGGCGGGCTTCCGGAGATGATCGGCACCTGTCTGCGGATGGCCCTGGCCGGCGAGGCCGATCCGGTGTACGCGCTGCTGCGGTCGGAGGGCTTCGTGAAGGAGTCGGTGGCGCTCGACCCGGACGAGGTCCTGGAGTACCTGCTGCCGATCATCGAGCCGGCGGAGGCGGAGTCCTTCGTCTTCACCCGGGGCTGGATGCGGACCCAGGCGGCCCGCATCGCCGACCCCCGCTCCCCCGCCCACCAGCTGGGGCGGCAGCTGAACCTGCCGCCGTCGTACCTGCTGATCCACCGGGTGACGCTCTCCACCATCGGGGTGCTGTGCCAGCTGAACGCGACGGTGCGGCTGCGGGAGGAGCTGACCGCCTGGCTGCCGGGCTTCGACCCGGAGGGGTAGGCCCGGGTCCCCGCCGTCGGACGGGTGCGGCGGTCGTCACCACCAGGAGGAGTCGAGGCGGCCCTCGATCGCCCGGATGTTGGTGCGGGCGCACTCCTCGCAGAAGTACGCGCGGCGGCCGTTCTCGACGGAGCAGGTCCAGGTGATCGGGAGGGTCTCGGCGGTCCTGCCGCAGCGTGCGCAGACCACGGGCTCCTCCGCGGCGCGGGGCTCGTTCATCTCGTGACGATAGCCCGGCGGGGCGGCCGCGGCGGGGCAACGCACCGCGGGGGCCGGTCCGTTCGGACCGGCCCCTGCGGGGACGCCCGGCGGGGCGCTCAGTGCATGACGGCCATGGCGAGGGCACGGCGGGCGCGCAGCGAGACGCGCTCGGCGCGGCGCTGCATGCGCCGGGCGGCGATCAGGCGCACGGCCTGACGTTCCGCGTCGGCCTCACGCTGTCGCTCGCGCATATGGGCACGGGCCAGGGCTTCTGGGATGAGTTGCATGTCACGGGTCCTGTTCTGACGCAGCGCGGGGGCGCCGGCGATGGAGAAGTCGGGGGTAGCGGAGCGGAGGGGCTCGGTGGCGGGCGTGGTCATCGGGGCCTGCTTCTGGGGATCGTGCGTGAGGGGATGGTCGATCGTTCCGGTGCGCCTGGGGGCCTTGTGGGGTGCCTCCCAGGTGACGGCGGTCATGCCGCGACCGGGTTCTTGCGCGGACGGCCACGGGGCCGCTTGCGGGCGACGACCACGCCCTGGACGAAGAGCTCGCCGCCCCAGACGCCCCAGGGCTCACGGCGCTCCTTGGCACCGGCGAGACAGGCCGCGACCAGCGGGCAGGTCTTGCAGAGGGACTTCGCGTACTCGACGTCGGCCGGGGACTCGGCGAAGAAGACCTCCGGGTCGTAGGCGCGGCAGGGGACGGGGACGCCGAGGTTCTCGATGGCGTCGTCGAGCGCGGTGAGCGATGTCAGGGGGGTCAAGGCGTGGTCCTCCGTGAGGCCGGACGGGGAGATCGTTTCGGAAGGCGGTACGGACGGGGCGTGCGCTTCGAGTTGCACGGGTGTCTTTCCTCGTCTGGTCGTTCCGGCCGGTCGGCCGGGTCTTCGGCTGGTACCGGGTTCTGTCGTCCCGAGGCCCCTTCGCTCCGCCGTCCCCGTTCGGGGACAAACAGAAGGGCCGCGGATCCCGGGTGGGGTTCCGCGGCCCTGAAGGCGCCGGCCTGATCGGATCAGGCTGGATCACTCCAGGGTTCGAGCCCACGGAAGGCCCACATCGTGTGGTGCTGCGTCGTCTGCTGCTTGCCGGCACCGGCCGCCGCGAAGCCATAGGCCGTGATTCCGGCCTTGCCCTCTTCAGCCACCCGTGCCTTGGTCGGTCGCTCATCGCGCTCGATGACGGACATGCCACGACCGGACAGACCGGTGACGGGCAGACCGCTGCCAAGGAGCGCAAAGGCGGAGAGGCCGAGCGAGCAGGCGGAGACGACCGAGCGATCGGTCATTTTGGCGGTGCTGACATTGCTGCTGATGACGTTGATGTTGCTGATCACTGGAATCGCCTCCTCTCGGCGTCTCGGAGAGCTCGGGTGCGAGCCGGGCTCTCGATGTTTATTTGGACAAGTACAGCACGAGACAGGGCTTCATAAGAAGCCGCTGTTGCGTGGTTAAGAACCTATGGGGCTTGACGGGGCGGGCGCAAACTATTTTTCCCACGAGTTTCGATCAGACGTCCTCCGCGGTCGCGGCACCCTCGCCATCCGGGTCCTCACCTGCGCAGATGGCCAGGACGTCGGCTCCGAAACGGTCCAGCTTCCGGGCGCCGACCCCGGCGATCACGACCAGCTCGCCGCCGGAGGCGGGAACCCGCTCGGCGATCGCCATGAGCGTCTTGTCGGTGAACACGCAATAGGCCGGCTGGCCGAGCAGGCGGGCCCGGCCGGCGCGCCAGTCCCGCAGCCGCTCGTACAGGCCCTCGTCCATGTCGGATGGGCAGTCCTCGCAGCGGAGCAGTTTCATCGCCCCCGCCTCGGTGAGGGTGGTGCCGCAGACCCGGCAGCGGACGGGGCCGCGCGGGCGGCGGCGGGCGCCCTCCCCCGCCCGGCCGGAGCCGCCCCGCTCGACGGAGCCGCCGGACGCCCCGGCTCCGGCGGCCGGGCCGCCGGAGCCGGGGCGGAGGCCCTTGAGGAAACGGCTGGGGACGCGGTGGGCGCGGCCCCCCGGGGACCGGGAGAGCGACCAGGAGAGGGCGAGGTGGACCCGGGCCCGGGTGACGCCGACGTAGAGCAGCCGGCGCTCCTCCTCGACCTGCTCGTCGGTCTTGGCGTAGGTGATCGGCAGCATGCCGTCGGTGAGGCCGACCAGGAAGACCGCGTCCCACTCCAGGCCCTTGGCGGCGTGCAGCGAGGCGAGGGTGACGCCCTGGACGGTGGGGGCGTGCTGGGCGGCGGCCCGCTCGTCCAGCTCGGCGACCAGGTCGGAGAGGGTGGCGCCGGGGTGGGCGGCGGCGAAGTCGTCGGCGAGCCGGGCGAGCGCGGCGAGCGACTCCCAGCGGTCCCGGACGGCGCCGGACCCGGCCGGCGGCCGACTGCTCCAGCCGTGGCCGGAAAGCACCGCACGCACCTGGGCCGGCAGGTCCTCGGCGCCGTCGAGGAGCGAGTCGTTCGCCCCGAAGCGGGCCGCGCCGCGCAGGGCCGCTCCCGCCTCCCTGACCTCCTGGCGCTCGAAGAAGCGCTCGGCGCCGCGCAGCTGGTAGGGGACGCCGGCGTCGGCGAGCGCCTGCTCGTAGACCTCCGACTGGGCGTTGATCCGGTAGAGGACGGCGATCTCGCCGGCCGGGACTCCGGCGGCGATCAGGTCGCGGACCCGGCGGGCGGTGCCCTCGGCCTCGGCGGGCTCGTCCCCGTACTCGGTGTAGACCGGCTCGGGGCCGCGCTCGCGCTGCGAGACCAGCTCCAGGCGGTGGTCGGCGGCCCGGCCGGCGGCCTGGTCGAGCAGGCCGTTGGCGAGGTGGACGACCTGCGGGGTGGAGCGGTAGTCGCGGACCAGCTTGACGACGGTCGCGTGCGGGTGGCGGGTGCGGAAGTCCAGCAGGTGGTCGGGGGTGGCGCCGGTGAAGGAGTAGATCGTCTGGCTGGCGTCGCCGACCACGCAGAGGCTGTCCCGCTCCCCCAGCCACAGCTCCAGGAGGCGCTGCTGGAGCGGGGAGACGTCCTGGTACTCGTCGACGACGAAGTGCTGGTACTGGCGGCGGATCTGCTCGGCGATGTCGAGCCGGTCCTGGAGGATGCCGACGGTGAGGAGCAGCACGTCCTCGAAGTCGATCACCGAGCGCTCGCCCTTGAGCTGCTCGTACATCGCGTAGAGCTGGCCGATCTCGGCCGGGTCCCTCGGGGCGTCGCGCCGGGAGCGGGCGACGGCGGCCGGGTAGTCGGCGGGCACGGTCTGGGTGACCTTGGCCCATTCGATCTCGGAGGTGACGTCCCGCAGCTCGTTCCGGTCGAGCCGGACCCGGCAGCGGGCCGCGGCCTCGGCGACGAGCTGCACCTTGCGCTCCACCAGCCGGGGCAGCGGGCCACCGATCGCTTTCGGCCAGAAGAACTGGAGCTGGCGGAGGGCCGCCGAGTGGAAGGTGCGGGCCTGGACGCCGCCGGCGCCGAGCTGGCGGAGCCGGCCGCGCATCTCGCCCGCGGCGCGGTTGGTGAAGGTGACGGCGAGCACGCTCGCGGGCGGCAGCACGCCCGCCCGCACCCCGTAGGCGATCCGGTGGGTGATCGCCCGCGTCTTGCCCGTGCCGGCGCCCGCGAGGACGCACACCGGGCCGTGCAGGGCCGTGGCGACCTCGCGCTGCTCCGGGTCGAGCCCGTCGAGCACCGCGTCGGCGGTCTCCGGGACCCGAGGGAAGAGAGGGGAGTGCGTTGCTGCTGTCACTCCGCCATGCTGCCAGGTCGCGCGGGGCGGTGCGGCCCGTCGTCCACAGACCGGGGGCGCGGTCGTACCGTCGCATGATCGTCCGGGACGGCCGGGGCCGGAAGCGGCGCAGCTCACCCGGCGTGCGGGAATGGGCGGCCCGGTGGCGTACGTTCTCCCTTCGGCACCGACCCCCGAACCAAGAGGAGCGCCTGGCCATGCAGGGCACCGTGACGATGTACAGCACCGAGTGGTGCGGCTACTGCCGCCGGCTCAAGGGCCAGATGGACCGCGAGGGCATCGCCTACACCGAGATCAACATCGAGCTGGACCCCGCGTCGGCCGCCTTCGTCGAGAAGGCCAACGGCGGCAACCAGACCGTCCCGACCGTCCTCTTCCCGGACGGCTCGACGCTGACGAACCCGTCGCTCGCCCAGGTCAAGCAGAAGCTCGGCGCCTGACCCGCGCCCCGCGAGGAGCCCCCGCCGGAACGGTCCGGCGGGGGCTCCTCGCCGTGCGGGGCCCGGGCTCAGACCACGTCGCCGGGCTTCGGCAGGGGCTTGCCGTACCAGAGCTCGATGAGCCGGGAGGCGATCGAGATCCCGTACGGCGGCAGGATCTCGCCGGAGGCGAAGCCGGCCTCCAGGTCCTCGCGGGAGAACCAGCGGGCCTCGTGGATCTCCTCGCCGTCGACCTCGATCTCCGGGGAGGTGGCCCGCGCGAAGAACCCGAGCATCAGGCTGGACGGGAAGGGCCACGGCTGGCTGGCCACGTAGCCGACCTCGCCGACGGTGACGCCGGCCTCCTCGAAGACCTCCCGGACCACCGCCTGCTCGATCGACTCGCCCGGCTCCACGAACCCGGCCAGCGTCGAGAAGCGGCCCTCCGGCCAGTGCACCTGACGGCCGAGCAGCGCGCGGTCCTGGTCGTCGGTGACCAGCATGATCACCGCCGGGTCGGTGCGCGGGTAGTGCTCGGCGCCGCAGACCGGGCAGCGGCGGATGTGCCCGGCGGCCGCGATCACCGTGCGCTCGCCGCAGCGCGAGCAGAAGCGGTGCAGGCGCTGCCAGTTCTCCAGGGCGACCGCGTGGGTCATCAGGCCCGCGTCGCGCGGCGAGAGGAGCAGACCGGCCTCGCGCAGGCCCGCCGGGCGCGCCGACTGGTCCATGCGGCCGGGCAGCGAGTCCTTCTGGAGCGCGAAGTACGACACCCCGTCGGTGTCGGTGCCAAGGAAGTAGCGGTGCGTCTCGGTCATCGGCGCCTCGAACGCCGGGGTCATGACGAGCTCGGTGGTGCCGTCCGGGCGGTCGTCGATCAGCACCTGACCGCCCGAGACCACGAAGACGCGGGTGCTCGGGTGGCTCCAGGCGGCCGCGAGCCAGGCCTCGTCGAGGCGGTGGTGGGCAGCGCGGTCGATCCCGCTCGGGGCGGTGAGCGAGATCGGGCGGTCCGCGAACGCGTTGTTCAAGGTGCTCACAGGTGCTTCCAGCTCCCCCGGATCGGTGTCAGTGGTCACGTCGTTCGTCCCGCCCGGCGTCGGCGGCCCGCAGGGCGTCCGGCAGGTCGCCCCACAGGTGGGCGGTCGTCTCGACGCCCTTCATGAGCAGGTCGAGCTCGATCTTCTCGTTCGGCGCGTGCCAGCCGTCGGACGGGACCGAGATGCCCAGGAAGAGCACCGGCGCGTCCAGGACGTCCTGGAGGTCGGCGGCCGGTCCCGAGCCGCCCTCGCGCGTGTAGCGGACGGCGGCCCCGTCGAAGGCCCGGCTCATCGCCCCGGCCACCGCCGTGAGGGCCGGGTGGCCGAGCGGGGTGAGGCAGGGGCGGGTCGGGGCGCCGAAGACGACGCCGTACCGGATCCCGGCGGGCACGAGCCCGGCCAGCCACTCCCGCACCAGCGTCTCGATCCGGTCCGGGTCCTGCCCCGAGACCAGCCGGAACGACAGCTTGAGGTGGGCGGAGGCGGGCACGATCGTCTTGCCGCCGGGACCCTGGTAGCCGCCGCCGATGCCGTTGACCTCGGCGGTCGGGCGGGCCCAGACGCGCTCCAGGGTCGAGTGGCCGGCCTCGCCCAGGGTGCCGTGGGACTTGGCGGTGCGCAGCCAGGCCGCCTCGTCGAAGGGGAGTTCGGCGACGAGCCGCCGCTCCTCCTCGGTGAGCTCGGTCACCCCGTCGTAGAAGCCGGGGATCGCGACCCGCTCGCCGGCGTCGTGCAGGGCCCCGACGATCCGGCCGGCGACGGTGGCCGGGTTGGGCACGGCGCCGCCGAAGGAACCGGAGTGGATGTCCTGGTCGGGGCCGTACAGGTCGATCTCGCAGTCGGCGACGCCGCGCATGCCGGTGCAGACCGTCGGGGTCGTCTCGGACCACATGCCGGTGTCGGAGACGATCACCACGTCGGTGGCGAGCCGCCGCGCGCGCTCCTCGACGAGGGCGCGGAAGTGCGGCGAGCCGGACTCCTCCTCGCCCTCCACCAGCAGCTTGAGGTGGACGGCGGGCGCCGTGCGGCCGGTCGCGGCAATGTGGGCGCGGACCCCGAGGGTGTGGAAGAACACCTGGCCCTTGTCGTCGGCCGCCCCCCGCGCGTACATCCGCCCGTCGGTGACGACCGGCTCGAAGGGGTCGGTGTGCCAGCCGTCCTCACGGGCCGCCGGCTGCACGTCGTGGTGGCCGTAGACGAGGACCGTCGGGGCGTCCGGGTCGTCCGAGGGCCACTCGGCGAAGACCGCGGGGGCCCCGTCGGTCTCCCAGACCTCGACCGTGGTGAAGCCGGTGTCCTTCAGGGCGGCGGCGAGCCAGTCGGCGCTGCGCCGCACGTCCCCGGCCCGCTCCGGCTGCGCCGACACGGACGGGATGCGCAGCCAGGCGGCGAGGTCGTCGAGGAAGGCGGCGCGGTGCTGCTCGACGTACGCGCGTACGGGATGGACGACGCTGTCCGGGGTCTCGCTCATGCTCCCGAGCCTATCCGGCGCCGGGGGGTGCCCCGCCCAGCAGGAGGGCCTCCAGCTCGGCCCGTCCGGGCAGCCGGGCGGGCCGGGCCACCTCGCCCGTCCGCACGTAGACGAAGGCGGCGGCGACCTCCTCGGGCTCCAGGCCGTGCTGCTCGGCCCAGGCGAGCCGGTAGAGCGCGAGCTGGAGGGGGTCGGCGGTCCGGTGGTGGCTGGTCTTCCAGTCGACGATCTCGTACGCGCCCGAGTCCGGGTCCCGGTAGACGGCGTCGATCCGGCCCCGGACCACCCGCCCCGCGAGGGTGAGGTGGACGGGGACCTCGACGCGGTACGGGGTGCGGTGGGCGTACGGGGTGCGGGCGAAGGCCTCCTTGAGCGCCTCCAGGTCCCGCTCGTCGACGATCTCGGGCTCGCCGGCGAAGTCCTCGCCGCCGGGGAGCTCGTCGGGGCCGAGGAAGGGCAGCGGGAGCTCGTCGAAGCGGGACTCCACCCACGCGTGGAAGCGGGTGCCGCGGCGGGCCGCGGGCTGCGGGGGCGCGGGCATCGGGCGGGCCAGGTCCCGGGCGAAGCCGTCCGGGTCCTCGGCGAGGCGGAGCACCTGGGAGGCGGAGAGGTACGCGGGCAGGACGACGTCCCGGGTGGTGGCGCGGGAGCGGCGGAGCTCGTCGGTGAGGGCGGTCAGGTCGCGGTCCCAGGAGGCGATGGTCCGGGCCTCCTCCGGGGTGAGCTCGTGCTCCCGGGGGTGCGGGATCGTCTCCCGGGGATCGTGGACCGGCTCCCCGGCCTCGCCCGGCAGCCAGAGGTCCTCCGGGTGCGGGTCCAGGGGGGCGGGCCCGGCGGCGGGCTCGCGCGCGTCGGCGGACCACAGGTGCTGGTGGACCAGCTCGGCGGCCCTCCTGCGGCGCCGCAGCGCCTCCTCGTCCAGCGGCAGCGGCCAGGGCAGGTCGCCGGCCGCCTCGGCGAGGAGGGGGTTCCCGGCGTCCTTCTCCGGTTCGTCCGCCCAGGCCTCGACCTCGCCGTGGCCCTTCGCGCAGTGCTCGTACAGGGCGGTCATGAAGTCGGAGGGACCGCGGGGCTTCTTCTGGGCGGGGCCCCACCAGTGGGCGGAGGCCAGGAGGAGGGTGCGGGGGCGGGTGAAGGTGACGTAGCCGAGGCGGAGCTCCTCGGTGTGCTGGTGGTCCTTCATGGCGGCCTTGAAGGCCGACAGCGCCTTGGCGTTCCAGGCGTCGAGGCCGGGGAGGGTCGCCGCGTCGCCGCGCAGGGCGTGCGGGAGGACCTGGGGCTGGGAGGTCCAGGACTCGCGGGCGCGGGCGGAGGGGAACTGGCCGGCGACCAGGCCGGGGACGGCGACGACGTCCCACTCCAGGCCCTTGGACTTGTGGGCGGTGAGGACCTTCACGGTGTTCTCGCCGCCCGGGAGGGTGTTGTCGAGTCCCTTCTCGAACTGGACGGCGGTGCGCAGGAAGCCGAGGAAGGCGAGGAGGCTGGCCTCGCCGTCCAGGGAGGCGAAGCCCGCGGCGACGTCGAGGAAGTTGCCGAGGGTCTCGCGGCGGCGGGCGGCGAGGGCGTGCGGGGAGGCCGACAGCTCGACCTCCAGGCCGGTGACGGCGAGGACCCGGTGGAGGACGTCCATGAGGGGGTCGGCGAGCGCGGCGCGCAGGGAGCGGAGCTCGGCGGCGAGGCGGGCGAAGCGGACCCGGGCCTCGGCGGAGAAGGGCAGGCCGTCGTCGGGGTGGCCTGCGGAGTCGAGGAAGGTGTCGAGGGCGTCGGCGAGCGAGACCACCTCGGCGGGGTCGACGCCCTCGACGGCGGCGGCGAGCTTCTGCGCGGGGTCGGTGCCGGCTCCGGCCCGGTGGACGAGGAGGCGGGCGCGGCGGCCGAGGAGTGCGAGGTCGCGGGGGCCGATGCGCCAGCGGGGGCCGGTGAGGAGGCGGACCAGGGCGGCGTTGGCCCCGGGGTCCTGGAGGACCTCGCAGACGGCGACGAGGTCGGCGACCTCGGGGAGGTGCAGGAGGCCGGAGAGTCCGACGACCTCGACCGGGACGCCGCGGGCGACCAGGGCGGCCTGGAGGGCGGGGAAGTCGCCGGCGGTGCGGCACAGGACGGCCATGGAGCCGGGCTCGCGGCCGGTGCGGACGAGGTGGGCGAGGGAGTCGGCGAGCCAGTCGATCTCCTCCGTGTGGGTGGGGAGGAGGGCGATCCTGAGGGTGCCGTCGGCCTCGGCGCCGGGGGCGGGACGGAGCGCCTCCACGCCCGCGTGCATCGCGCGCAGCGGGGCGGCGAGGCCGTTGGCGAGGTCGAGGAGGCGGCCGCCGCTGCGCCGGTTCTCGGAGAGGGAGTGGCGGCTCGCGGGGGTGCCGTCGGCGTGCGGGAAGTGGTCGGGGAAGTCGTCGAGGTTGGCCACGGAGGCGCCGCGCCAGCCGTAGATGGCCTGGCAGGGGTCGCCGACGGCGGTCACGGGGTGGCCGGTGCCCTGGCCGAAGAGGCCGGAGAGGAGGAGCCGCTGGGCGACGGAGGTGTCCTGGTACTCGTCGAGGAGGACGACCCGGAACTCGTCGCGGAGGATCGCGCCGACCTCGGGGCGGGTGGTGGCGAGCCGCGCGGAGAGGGCGATCTGGTCGCCGAAGTCGAGCAGGTCGCGCGAGCGCTTGGCGGCCCGGTAGCGGGTGACGAGGCCGGTGAGCTCGCGGCGGGCGGCGGAGGTGTCGGGGAGTTTGCGCAGGTCCTCGTTGGTGAGCCGGGCGGAGGCGAGCTCGGTGAGGAGCCCGTCGTCGTACGCGAGGAGTTCGGCGGGCTCGACGAGGTGCTCGGCCAGCTCGGCGTCGAGCGCGAGCAGGTTCTCGACGAGGGCCGGGAAGGACTTGGTGAGCGCCGGGTACGGGCCGGGGGCCTCGCGCAGCACGCGGGCGGCGAGCTGGAAGCGGGTGGCGTCGGCGAGGAGCCGGGCGGTCGGTTCGAGGCCGATGCGCAGGCCGTGGTCGGTGAGGAGCTGCCCGGCGAAGGCGTGGTAGGTCGAGATGCGGGGCTCGCCGGGGGGGTCCTCCGGGTCGACGGGGTCGGGGTCGGTGACGCCGGCGCGGACGAGGGCGGTGCGGACGCGCTCGGCGAGCTCGCCGGCGGCCTTGTTGGTGAAGGTGAGGCCGAGGACCTGCTCGGGGGCGACCTGCCCGGTGCCGACCAGCCACACGACCCGGGCCGCCATCACCGTGGTCTTGCCGGAGCCGGCTCCGGCCACGATGACCTGCGGGGCGGGCGGCGCGGTGATGCAGGCCGTCTGCTCCGGCGTGAAGGGGATGCCGAGGAGCTCCTTGAGCTGCTCCGGATCGGTGAGGCGTGCGGTCACCCTGGAGAGGCTATCCGGACGCGCGGACATTCCCCTCCGGGACGGCCGCCCCGCGGGCTCAGGCGGGGGCGCCGGGGTCGAGGCGGGAGAGGTCGACGGTCTCGTCGGCCGGCGGGGCGGTGACCTCCACCGGGCGGTCGAAGTCCGAGAGGGTCATCGTGCCGGGTTCGTCGCCGCCGGTCCTGACGACCTGGCGGATGTACGGCTTGCCCTCCTGGGCGACGGAGACGGTGGTGGTGGTCTCGTCGGTCTCCTCCTTCACGAGGGTGGCCACGGGGGTGCCGTCGACCTCGCGGTCGGGTCCCCGGGTGAGGCCCTCGCGGTCCTCCCGGTCGCCGCCGAGGCCGTCGAGGAGGGAGTCGAGGTCGCAGACCTCGCCGAGGTCGGCGCTGCCGGCCTGCCCGGGGGCGATCTTGAGCCAGCGGCCCTTGACGAGCTCGATGACGGGCGCGATCTGGTTCTCCGGCACCCCCTGGGAGGTCATGGAGGTCCGCCAGAAGGCCTCGTCGCCCTTCATGTAGGTGACGTCGTCGAGCCTGCGGAGTTCGGCGGAGCCGTCGTCGACGCCGATGCGCCCCTCGCAGGCGCCCCGGTCGTCGACGGCGAAGTCGACGTCGAGCTCCTGTCCCTCGGTGACGACCTTCCCGGTCATGCGCAGGGAGTCGGCGGAGCGGGTGGCGTCGACGGACCGGTCGGCGATCTGACTGGGAGTGAGGCCGTCGAAGGGGTCCGGCGAGGGGGCGGCGGGGGCCGGCGCGGGCGCCGCCCAGGCCGCCGCCGGGGCGGGGCCCGCGACGGCGACGGCGGCGCAGACGACGGCCGCGGCGCGGAGCTTGCGGTGGCTGGGCTGGGACCGCATGCGAGCCTCCTCGTCCCCCCGGACCCTGGAACCAGGGTCGCCCCGCGCGCGCGTGGTCGCTACTCGGCGCCGGGGCGCCGGAAATCAGCCCTTGAGGGCTTCCTTCATGAGCTGCTCCATGTCCATGACCTGGTCGGCCGGGGGAGCCTCGACGGTGACCGGCTTGTCGTAGTCCTTGAGCGTGACCGTGCCGGGCTCGTCGCCGCCGGTGGTGACCACGCGGAGGACGTACGGCTTGGCGGAGTCGCGGGCCACGTAGAGCGTGGTGGACTCGGCGCCCTCCTTGCCGGTGAGGACGACGGCCGCGGTGCCGTCGACGTCGGCGTCGTCGCCGCGGGTGAGACCGGTGGTCTTGGTCTCCTTCTCCATGTCGGCGAAGATCGTCTTCAGGTCGCAGAAGTTGTCGGAGTCCTCGGACCCGGCGGCCTCGGCGGGGGACTTCATCCAGCGGCCCTGGAGCAGCTTGCCGAAGTCGGGGCCCTCGGCGGAGGCGTCGCCGCCGGTGGACTCCGTCCAGAAGGCGTCGTCGCCCTTGATGTAGAGGTCGCCGCCGGTGCCGACCATCTCGGCCTTGCCCTCGCCGGTGGTGGCCATGCTGCCCTTGCAGGAGCCCTTGCCGTCGACGGTGACGTCGACCGAGGTCTCCTTGCCGTCCTCGGTGCCCGAGCCCGTCATGTGGACGGAGGTGGCGCCCTTGGTCGTCTCGAGGGCCTTCTTGGCGATGGCGTCGGCGGAGAGGCCCGCGAAGGGGTCGGCGGGCTTGTCGTCGCCCTTGCCACAGCCCGTGACACCCATGACGACGGCCAGACAGACCGTCGCGGTGGCCCAGAGCTTCCGGTTGGCCCTCATGCGCGACTCCTCAGCGTGTTCGATGCGCTTCGACGTGTTCGAAAGCGAATATTCACAGGTTTTCTTCACGGCGACCTTATGCGGTGCCGCGCGAACAGAGACCGGCGAGGGGTGCCAAAGGATGCGCAAGCGGGAACGTGATGCCCGTCACTCGACCGGATGCCCGACGCCCGTCCGCATGTCCGGCGGGCGTCCGGTCAGTCGACGACCTGGCGGCCCTCGGGCCGGGCGCTGCACGCGGCGCGGAAGGAGCAGGTCGCGCAGTGCTGCCCGGTCGTCGGCGTGAAGCGCTCGTCGAGGACCCGGCCGGCGGCGGTGGCGAGCAGGTCCCCGACCCACTCCCCCTCCGGCGGCCGCTGGGCCTGCACCTTGGGCAGGGCCTCGCCGCCCTCCTTCGCGGGCGCGGCCTGGCGCAGCTGGACGAGCTCGGCGCCGCCGGGTTCGGGGCGGCGCCCGCCGAGGACCTCGTCGAGGGCCCCCTCGCGGACGGCGAGCTGGTAGACGGCGAGCTGGGGGTGGTGGGCGACCTCGTCCCGGGTGGGGGCCGACTTGCCGGTCTTGAAGTCGACGACGTAGGCGCGGCCCTCCGCGTCGGTCTCGACGCGGTCCATGGAGCCGCGGATGCGGACCTGGTACTCCCCCGCGTCCAGGGTGACGTCGAAGCCGTGCTCGGAGGCGGCGGGGGTGCGGCCGCCCCGGTCCATGACGTGCCAGCTGAGGAAGCGTTCCAGGGCCACGCGCGCGTGGCCCTTCTCCTGCTCCGACTTCCAGGGGGCGTCGAAGGCGAGCGCGTCCCACACGGTGTCGAGCCGGGCCATGAGGACGTCCAGGTCGGCGGGGGTGCGGCCGGAGGCGACCTCGTCGGCGAGCACGTGCACGACGTTGCCGAAGCCCTGGGCGGCGGAGGCCGGTTCGGCGGCCTTGACCTCGCGGCCGAGGAACCACTGGAGGGAGCAGGTGGCGGCGAGGTTCTCCAGGGCGCTCGGGGAGAGCGCGACGGGCCGGTCGCGCTCGCGCAGCGGCACGGTGGAGCGGGTCGGCTCGTGCAGGCCCCACCAGCGGTCCGGGTGGGCGGCCGGGACCATCGGCTGCCCGTCCTCGTCGGCGAGGGCGGCCAGCCGGGCGAGCCGGCGGGCGGCGGCGTCCCGCAGCGCGGGCGAGGCGTCCGGGTCGACGGTGGTGGCGCGCAGTTCGGCGACGAGCGCGGAGACGGCGAGCGGGCGGCGGGGGCGGCCCGGCACCTCCTTCGGCTCGACTCCGAGTTCGGCGAGGAAGCGGGAGGGCTGGTCGCCGTCCTCGGCCGGGGCCTTCACGGCGGTGACGACCAGCCGGTCGCGGGCGCGGGTCGCGGCCACGTAGAAGAGGCGGCGCTCCTCGGCGAGGAGGGCGCCCGCGGTGAGGGGTTCGGCGAGGCCGTCGCGGCCGATGCGGTCGGCTTCGAGGAGGGAGCCGCGGCGGCGCAGGTCCGGCCAGAGGCCCTCCTGGACGCCGGCGACGACGACGAGGCTCCACTCCAGGCCCTTGGAGCGGTGGGCGGTCATCAGGCGGACGGCGTCCGGGCGGGTGTGCCGGCGGGTGAGGGTGTCGGCGGCGATGTCCTGGGCGTCGAGCTCCTCCAGGAAGTTGAGCACGCCGCGTCCGCCGAGCCGCTCCTCGGCGCGGGCGGCGGTCTCGAAGAGGGCGCAGACGGCGTCCAGGTCGCGGTCGGCGTTCCGCCCGGCGGGGCCCCCGCGCAGGGCGGCGCGCTCCAGACGGCCGGGCCAGGGCGTGCCGTTCCACAGCACCCACAGCGCCTCCTCCGCGGTGCCGCCCGCGGCGAGGAGCGCGCGGGCCTCGCCGAGGAGCCGGCCGAGGCGCTGGGCGCCGCGGGCGTACGCCGGGTCGTGCGCGGCGAGCCGCTCGGGCTCGGCGAGGGCGCGGGCGAGCAGGACGTCGGAGGGCGGCGGGACCTTGTCGCCGGCGGCGCGGTGCTCCTCGCGCAGGGCGCGGCCGAGCCGGCGGAGGTCCGCGGGGTCGACGCCGGCGAGGGGGGAGGCCAGGAGTTCGAGGGCGGTCTCGACCGGGAGCCAGGCGGGCGCGTCCTGCGCGGCGCCTCCGGTCGCGGAAGCGTCCTGCGCGGCGCCTTCCGGTGCGGATGCGGGCGGGGACTCCGGCGCGGGGCCGGACTCCGACTCCGGCTCGGACCCGGACTCCGGCTCGGACCCGGACTCCGGCGCGGACGCGGACTCCGGCGCGGAGCCGGACTCCGACTCCGGCTCGGACGCGGAAACCGGTACGGACGCGGACGCCGGTACCGACGCGGAGACCGGTACCGACGCGGACGCCGGTACGGACGCGGTGTCCCCGGCGGAGGGGCGGGCGGGCGCGGCCTGGGTGGCGACCGCCCGCAGGGCCAGCAGCAGCGGGGCCACGGCGGGTTCGTGCCGCAGCGGGGTGTCGGCCGCGTCCGTCTCCACGGGGACGCCGGCGGAGGTGAGGGCGCGCCGGAGGGCGGGGAGCGGGGCGGCGGCGCGGGAGAGGACGGCCATCGCGTGCCAGGGGACGCCGTCCTCCAGGTGGGCGCGGCGCAGCAGGTCGGCGATGTTCTCGGCCTCGGCGGAGGCGGTCGGGTAGGTGTACGCCTCGGCCCGGCCCCCGTCGCGCACCGGTGTCAGCTCGCGGTGGGCGCGGACGGCGGCGGCGGGGAGCCGCGTCATCGGCATGCGCCGGGTGAGCTGCCGGGTGGCCGCGAGGAGGTCGGCGCCGGACCGGCGGGAGGTGCCGAGGACGCGGACGGGGGCGCCGCCGAAGGCGTCGGGGAAGTCGAGGATGCCGTTCACGTCGGCGCCGCGGAAGGCGTAGATCGACTGGTCGGGGTCGCCGAAGGCCACGACGGTGTTCCGGCCGCCGCCGGTGAGCGCGGTGAGCAGCCGGACCTGGGCGGGGTCGGTGTCCTGGTACTCGTCGACGTAGACGACGTCGTACGCGGGGAGGGCGACCCGCTCGGCGAGGAGGACGGCCCGGTGGACCAGCTCCGTGTAGTCGAGGACGCCCTGGAGGTCGAGGACGTCGAGGTACTCGGCGAGGAAGCCGGCGGCGGCCTTCCAGTCGGGGCGGCCGACCCGCTCGGCGAACCGGCGGAGCGCGTCGGGGCCGAGGCCGAGTTCGCGGGAGCGGGCGAGGACGGCGCGGACCTCGTCGGCGAAGCCTCGGGTGGTGAGGCAGGCGCGGAGCTCGTCGGGCCAGCGGACGCCGCCGATCCCGGTCCGTTCGAGGTCGATCTGGCCGGCGAGGAGTTCGCGGACGGCGAGGTCCTGCTCGGGCCCGGAGAGCAGCCGGAGCGGTTCGGCGAAGAGTTCGGCGTCCTGGTGGGCCCGGATCAGGGCGTAGCAGTACGAGTGGAAGGTGGTGGCCTGGGGCGGGCGGCGTCCGCCGAGCCGGGTCGCCATCCGGTCGCGGAGCTCGACGGCGGCCTTGCGGCTGAAGGTGAGGACGAGGATCCGCTCGGGGTCGGTGCCGCGCTCCATGCGGGCGGCGACCGCCTCCACCAGCGTCGTCGTCTTGCCGGTGCCGGGTCCGGCGAGGACGAGGAGCGGTCCCCGGTCGTGCTCAACCACCGCCCGCTGGGCTGCGTCCAGCTGAGGGGGATCCACCGGGGCCGGAGCCGTGCGCACCAGCCGGTACGCGCCGGGGGTCCGCTGCCGTCCCGCGCCCGGGTACGGCTGTCCCTGGTGCGGCGGCGTCGGCCGGGTGGTGGAGGAGGAGCTCACGTGGTTGGCGTCCTGGTCGGTCGTGATGTGGTGCCCGTGCTGGTGACGACAGGGGTGGCGGGGTGACGCGCGCGCGGAGCGGGGCACGGGTCCCGGCACGCGCGCGTGCCCGCGCGCATGCCCGTGTCCGTACCGCCGTCCGCGCCCCGGCCCCGTCCGGCGCCGTGCGCGGCACGCCCGCCGACGTTACGCGAAACCGGGCGGCCGCGGGCCCCGGTCTCCCGGACCGGACGGACGCGCCCGCGGCCCCGGCCGGGGCGGCAACGGCCCGGCCGGGGCCGCGTGTGAGATCCCGCACGCCCGGCACCGGCCGCCCGGCGGGCGGCTCATTCCGGCGCGTCGCCCCGGCCGCCGGCGTCCCCGGGGTCCACGCCGTCCCAGCGGGCCCGGCGCATGTCGATCCTCGGCACGTGCCCCTCGGCGGCCGGGCCGCGCTCGCGCAGCGGGGTGCCCTCGTCCCGGTAGTGGCCGAGGGCGCGCAGCTCGTGCCCGGGGAGCAGGGTGCCGTCCGAGCGGACGACCCGCCACCACGGGGCGGATCCGCCGTAGAGCGCCATCGCCCGGCCGACCTGGCGGGGGCCGCCCTCGCCGAGCCATTCGGCGACGTCGCCGTAGGTCATCACCCGGCCCGGGGGGATGCGGTCGGCGACGTCGAGGACCGCCTCCGCGTACGGCGGCAGCTCGCCCGCCGTGGCGGAGTCTTCCGCTCCGCTCGCTCCGGTCTGTCCCACAGGTCCCTCCAGGCTCATCCGACTCATCCTGCCTCACCCCACCGACATGGCCCTGATGCCTCCGCCCGGCGGTTCTTCGTGCCACCATCGTGCGGGCGGTGACTGGTGATACGAGATCGACAGCGGCAGACGCAAGCGGCGGAACACGCAGGGACGGACAGGGTGATGGGTCAGGACACACAGCCTCCAGGTGAGGCTCGGCCCGACATGCCCGAACGGGTCTCCGGCGACGAACCGCTGCTCGCCGCCCGCGTGCACCGGCCCTCCGACCTGATGCGTCTCCTGGCCGGCGTGCTGGCCATCGCCGTCGTCCTCGCCATCGCCGCCGTCGCCCACGGCACCACCTCGGGCCTGGAGGACGACATCAACAAGGGGGCCGTCGGCGCCCCCGACGTCTTCGTCAAGATCGCCGGGCTGGTCTCGTCGATCGCGATCCTGGTCCTGCCGGTCGCCTTCGCGATCGAACGGCTGGTGAAGCGGGACGGCCTGCGGATCGCCGACGGCGTGCTGGCGGCCGTGCTCGCGCACGGCGTCACCCTGGCGATCGACCTGTGGGTGGCGAAGGCGGCCCCGGACACCATCCAGGACGCGCTGACCCAGCCGGCGAGCGGCGGCGGGCTGACCGACCCGGTGCACAACTACCTCGCGCCGGTGATCGCGTACATGACGGCCGTCGGCATGGCGCGAAGACCGCGCTGGCGGTTCTCGCTCTGGACGGTGCTGCTGCTCGACGCCTTCACCATGCTGGTGGCCGGCTACACCACCGCCTTCTCGATCATCCTGACCGTGCTGATCGGCTGGACGGTGGCGTACGGCACGCTCTACGCCGTCGGCTCCCCGAACGTGCGGCCGACCGGCCAGACCCTCCTCGCCGGACTGCGCCGGGTCGGCTTCCGGCCGGTGACGGCGCTGCGCGCGGAGGAGGTGCCGGAGACCGCGGAGAGCGGCGACCGGGGCCGCCGGTACCTGGTGACCCTGGAGTCCGGGCCCCCGCTGGACGTCACCGTCGTCGACCGGGAACAGCAGGCGCACGGCTTCTTCTACCGGCTGTGGCGGCGCATCACCCTGCGGACGGTGACCACCCGCCGGTCGATCGTCTCGCTCCGGCAGGCGCTGGAGCAGGAGGCCCTGCTCGCCTACGCGGCGATCGCGGCCGGGGCGAACGCGCCGAAGCTGATCGCGACCTCGGAGCTGGGACCCGACGCGGTGATGCTCGTCTACGAGCACATCGGCGGGCGGAGCCTGGACACGCTGGACGACTCCGAGATCACCGACGAGCTGGTGCGCGGCGCGTGGCGGCAGGTGAAGGCGCTCCAGTCGCGCCGGATCGCGCACCGCAGGCTGTCGGGGGACGCGATCCTGGTGGATCGTTCCGGCAGGGTCTTCCTGACCGATCTGCGCGGCGGCGAGATCGCGGCCGGCGACCTGGTGCTCCGGATGGACATCGCCCAGTTCCTGACCACGCTCGGCCTGCGGGTCGGGGCGGAGCGGACGGTGGCGGCGGCCGTGGACGTGCTGGGGCCGGACGCGGTGGCCGACTGTCTGCCGCTGCTCCAGCCGATCGCGCTGAGCCGCTCGACCCGCGCCACCCTGCGGAAGCTGGCGCGCGAGCGCTCGCAGCGGGAGCGGGAGGCGGTCCTCGCGGCCTCCGAGGAGGCGAAGCGGGAGCGCGAGCGGGCCAAGGCGGCCGCGCACGCGGGGCTGCCGGCGCCCGGCGCCGACCCCCGGGCCGAGAAGGCCGAGAAGCGGGCGGACAAGAAGGCGGAGAAGCGGGCGCTCGACGAGGCCCTGGACGAGGCCCGCGAGGAGGACCTGCTGGCCCAGATCCGCCGGCAGGTGCTGCTAATCCGTCCGCAGGCGCCGGTGGAGCCGGTGCGGCTGGAGCGGATCAAGCCGAAGACGCTGCTCTCGCTGATCGCGGGCGCGGTCGCCGCGTACTTCCTGCTCTCGCAGATCGCGCGGACCCCGCTGTCCACGGTCGCGGAGGCGGACTGGCGGTGGGTGGCGGCGGCGGTCTTCTTCTCCGCGCTGAGCTATCTGGCGGCGGCGATGAGCCTGCTCGGCTTCGTGCCGGAGCGGGTCGGCTTCTGGCGGACGGTGGTGGCGCAGGTCGCCGGGTCGTTCGTGAAGATCGTCGCCCCGGCGGCGGTCGGCGGCGTGGCCCTGAACACCCGCTTCCTCCAGCGGGCGGGAGTGCGGCCGGGACTCGCGGTGGCGAGCGTCGGCGCCTCGCAGCTCTTCGGTCTCGGGGCGCACATCCTGCTGCTGCTCTCCTTCGGCTATCTGACGGGCACCGAGAAGTCGCAGTCCTTCACGCCGTCGAGGACGGTCATCGCGGGCCTGCTGACGGTGGCGGTGCTGGTCCTGGTGATGACGGCGATCCCGTTCATGCGGAAGTTCGTCGCCACCCGGCTGCGCTCCCTCTTCGCGGGGGTGGTGCCGCGCATGCTGGACGTGCTCCAGCGGCCGATGAAGCTGGTGACCGGCATCGGCGGCATGCTGCTGCTGACGGGGGCGTTCGTCCTCTGCCTGGACGCCTCGATCCGCGCCTTCGCGCACGGCGAGGCGACGATCAGCTACGCGAGCGTGGCCGTGGTCTTCCTCGCGGGCAACGCGCTCGGCTCGGCGGCCCCCACGCCCGGTGGCGTCGGCGCGGTCGAGGGCGCGCTCATCGGCGGCCTCCTCGCGGTGGGCCTGCCGATCGAGGTCGCCACCCCGGCGGTCCTCCTCTACCGGCTGATGACCCTGTGGCTGCCGGTCCTGCCGGGCTGGATCTGCTTCAACTGGCTCACCCGGCGGGAGGCGCTGTAGTCCGGCCCCGCACGGGTGGCCGCCCTCAGCCGTACACGCCCGTCAGGAAGCCGAGCAGCGGCAGGGAGCAGCCGACCTCGACCGCGCCGACGACCGGGACCCTCAGCCCGCGCCCGGGCAGCACGGCCGCGCGGGCGAGGCGGAGGGCGAAGGGGGCGGCGAGCCACGGGTCCAGGAGGGCCGCCGCCGCCAGCGCCGCGGCGCGGTAGGCGACCGAACCCCGGCGGTACGCCTCCGAGTTCCGCTCGCGGATCATGGTCTTCACGTACGGGACGGTGCCGGCGGAGGAGAGCAGGCAGGCGAGCGCGGGGGCGAGGCCCCCGGCGGGCGCGCGCGGGGCGACGAGCAGCATCCCGCGGGCCGGGACGACGGCCACCAGCCCGTTGGCCAGGGCCCGTTCCCGGTTGCGGCGGGCGTGGAGGACGTTCACCGCGAGGAATGGCGCCGCCGCCGCGGCGGCGAGCGCCGGCCACGGGGCGGCGAGCAGGAGGGGCGGGCCGAGGGTGAGCGCGGCGGCGGTGAAGACCAGCGCGGGGCGCCGGTGGCGCGCGGCGGCCCGGGGGGGTGCGGGAGGCGTGCCGGAGCCGTATCCGCTGCTCCGTGGGGAAGACGGCGCAGTGGCCGAGCGACCGCGCGAGGAAGAGGGGGAGTGGGGAGCCAGGACGGGGAGCCGACGAGGACCCCCGCGAGAGAGGGCACGGCGAGCATGGCCCAGGCCCCGTGCTGGTTCGGGATCCACCGTCGGAGAGTGCTCACCCGGTCGGCGTCACACACCGGCCCCCGGGACGAATGCGGGATTTGGTCACCCCCTCGTGGGACCAATGCCCCTCCCTTTCGCCCGCTTCGCCCGTCCTGGGCTCAGGCTGCCGAACGCATCGGCGCGAAGGAGCCTGACGTGCAGCGGGAGCAGCCGGACGCCGCCGAGGTTCTCCTCCGAGCGGGAAGGTTCTTCTCCCGTTCCGAGGTCTCCGAGGACCTGCGGACGGCGCACCGCACCGGCGGTCGCGAGGGCGAGTCGTCCTACCGGGACCGCTGGAGCCACGACAAGGTCGTGCACTCCACCCACGGCGTGAACTGCACCGGCTCCTGCCGGTGGAAGGTCTACGCCAAGGACGGGGTCACCACCTGGGAGACCCAGGCCACCGACCATCCCTCCGTCGGCCCCGACCGGCCCGGGTACGAGCCGCTCGGCTGCCCCCGGGGCGCCTCCTTCTCCTGGTACAGCCACTCCCCCACGCGGGTCCGCCACCCCCTGGTCCGGGGCACCCCCCTCGCGATGTACCGGGGGGCGAAGAGGCGTCCGAAGGACCCGGTGCCCGCCCGGGCGGACATCCAGCGCGATCCGGCGCGCCGCCGCGCCCACCAGCAGGCCCGGGGCAAGGGCGGCCTGGTGCGGGCGAGTCGGGAGGAGGCGATGGGGATCGCCGCCGCCGCGCACGTCCACACCATCGAGGAGCACGGCCCCGACCGGGTCGCCGGTCTCTCCCCGATCCCGGCGATGCCGATGGCCCCGCACGCGGCCGGGAGGCCGTCGACCGGCTCGTCGAGCCGCTCCTCGGCGGGGTGTACGCGGGCGAGGTCGACCGGCTCTCGCCGCGCTCCGCGCTGGGGCCGGTGGCCGCGCTCGCCGGGCGCGGCGGCTCGCTGCTCGCGACGCTGCGGGAGCGGGCCCGCGCGTCCGGCGCGCGCGGTGGTGCGCGGCGCGGCCGGCGGCACCGGGCTCCTCCCGGCGGGCGGGGCCTGAGGGCCGGGCCCGAGGACGGGGCCCGAGGACGGGGCCCGAGGACGGGACGGAGGCTCCCCGGACCCGGGGGGGGCCGGTCACGGGAGGCTCCGTCGCGTCAGGCGCGGGCGGGCACGGGGCCCTTCGGGGCGCCGTCCGCCGTGCGGGCGGGGGACGGAGGTGCGGCCGGGGTCCCGCGGCCCGCCAGGCGGCAGCCGAGGCAGTCGGGGTGACCGGCGGCCGCGGCCGCGTCGCGGACCCGCCAGTCGCGCGCGGCGGCGGGGCGGGGGCCGCTCGGCTTGCCCCAGCCGGCGAGGTGCAGCAGCCAGGTGGCGAGGGCGGCGGCGGCGAGGAGGGCGGCCCCGAGCCCCGCGAGCGGTGCCGAGACGAGGCAGACGGCGGCGCCGAGGGCGGTGCAGCCGAGGGCGGCGAGTGCGGTTCCGGTCCAGCCGGCCACCGTGTGGCCGAGGTCGACGTCGCCGTGGACACTCATGGACGCTCCCTGGGGGTGTGGAGGCAGGCAGGATGAGGACGAGGAGGCTCGCACGAGATCTTTTACCTCACGAGCTAAGTATCTTAGATGCTAAGGAGTATCCGGGTGCAGGGCAAGAGCCGGCCGCCGGCCACCGCCGCCGAGGCGATCTCGCGCATGGACACCTACGTGGCGCTCGGCCTGATCGGGCAGCAGGAGGTGGCCCAGGCCCTCGGCCTGAACGTGACCGACCTGACCTGCCTGGGCCATGTGCTCGGAGCCGGCGCGGAACCGCTCTCCGCGGGCGACCTCGCCGAGCGGGCCGACCTCACCACCGGCGCGGTGACGGGCGTGCTCAACCGCCTGGAGCGGGCCGGGTACGCCCGCCGCGTCCCCGACCCCGGCGACCGCCGCCGGGTCCGCGTGGTCGCCGACCCGGCCGCGGCCGTCCGCCTGACGGAGCTGTACCAGCCCTTCTACGACCGCCTCGGGGAGCTCTTCGCCCGCTACACCCCCGAGGAGACCGCCGTGATCGCGGACTGGTTCACCCACGCCGCCGAAGCGGCCCGCGCCCACCTCGACGCCCTGCGCGCCCGCACCGACACCCCCTAGACGGGGACCGGGCGGGGCGGCCGGCCGCCCCGCCCCGGGCGGACGCGTACCGCCGGACGGTCCCGGGCGGACGCGTACCGCCGAACGGTCCCGGGCGGACGCGTACCGCCGAACGGTCCCGGGCGGACGCGTACCGCCGGACGGTCCCGGGCGGACGCGTACCGCCGGACGGTCCCGGACACCCGCTTGGGGGTGCGTCGCGGGCGGGTGCGGGGGGTGGGGCCGAGCATGGGGGTATGCCGATCTCCGCCGCTCAGCGTGCCGCCGCTCTGCTCACCGCCTCCGCCGTCCTGTGCCTGGCCGGCTGCTCGGACGACTCCGGCGGGGACTCCGCGACCGCCCGCCCCAGCGGCACCGGCGGTCTCTCGGCGCTGACGGAGCAGCGGCTCGCCTGGGACACCTGCCCGCCCCCGTCCGCCGCCGAGGGCGGCGGATCGGCCCCCACGCCGCTGCCGGGCGGCACCGCGTGGGAGTGCGCCTTCCTCCGGACCCCGCTGGACTGGTCGCAGCCGGAGGGCGAGACCATCGAACTGGCGCTGATCCGGGCACGGGCCGAGGACGGCGCCCGCCGCATCGGCTCCCTCGTCTTCAACTTCGGCGGCCCGGGCGGCTCCGGAGTCACCGCCCTGCCGGGGTTCGCCGCCGACTACGAGAGCCTCCGCTCCCGCTACGACCTGGTCTCCTTCGACCCGCGCGGCGTCGGCCGCAGCGAGCCGGTCGAGTGCGCCACGGACGAGGAGCTGGACGCCTACTACGCGCTGGACTTCACCCCGGACGACCTGGCGGAGGAGCGGACGCTGTCCGACGCGCAGAAGAAGTACGCGGCGGGCTGCGAGCGGGACGCCGGCCCGGTCCTGCCGCACGTCGGCACGGAGAACGCGGCCCGGGACATGGACCTGCTGCGCCAGGTCCTCGGCGACGACGAGCTGCACTACTTCGGCATCTCGTACGGCACCGAGCTCGGCGGCGTCTACGCCCACCTCTTCCCCGAGCGGGTGGGACGGGCCGTCTTCGACGCGGTCGTCGACCCGGACGCGGGCGTCGAGGAGGGCGCGCTGGGCCAGGCGAAGGGCTTCCAGCTGGCGCTGGACAACTTCGCGCAGGACTGCGTGGACCGGGGCGACGAGTGCACGCTGCCCGGCGCGACGGTCGCCGAGGTCGAGCAGGGCGTCACCGACCTCCTCGACTCCCTCGACGAGAAGCCGATCGCCGGCATCGGCAGCCGGAAGCTGACGCAGACCCAGGCCACCAACGGCATCGCCCAGGCCCTGTACTCGAAGGAGTTCTGGCCTTACCTGGAGCAGGGCCTGGAGGCCGCCGACGGCGGCGACGGCGCCCTCCTCCTCGCCCTCTCCGACTCGATGAACGGACGCAACGAGAACGGCAGCTACAGCAACATCCAGGCCGCCAACGCCGCCATCAACTGCGTCGACTTCAAGGAGCGCTACACCCTCGGGCAGGCCAAGGAGCGGCTGCCGCAGTTCCGCGAGGCCTCCCCGGTCTTCGGCGACTTCATGGGCTGGGCGCTGTCGAGCTGCTCGCAGTGGCCGGTGCCGGGCACCTGGGACCACCCGGACGTCTCCGCGCCGGGCTCGGCGCCGATCCTGGTGGTCGGCAACACCGGCGACCCGGCGACCCCCTACGAGGGCGCCCGCGCGATGGTGCAGGCCCTCGGCAAGGGCGTCGGCGTGGAGCTGACGTACGAGGGAGAGGGCCACGGCGCCTACAACAGCGGCAGCGCCTGCGTGAAGAAGGCGGTCGACGGCTACCTCCTCGACGGCAGGGTGCCGGCCTCCGGCACCGTCTGCAAGGACGGCTGACGGACCCCGCGGCCGGGCCTCGACGGGCACGCCGACCGGCCCTCGGTGGACCCCGCGACCGGGCCTCGACGGACACCGCGGCCAGGGCCCTCGACGGGTAGCCGACCGGGCCTCGGCGGGCACCCCGACCGGGCCGTGACGGGCCCCGCGACCGGGCCCCCTAGGATGACGAGCCGGTCTCGATCCCGGGGGGTTTCCCATGCGCATACGCCGGCACCTGACGGCCCTCGCCGTCGGCGGACTGCTGGTCACCGGCTGTACGGAGACGGGCTCCCCGGCCGCCTCCCCCGCCCCCGGCCCGTCCTCCCCGGCCACGCCCGCCCCCGGCGCCGAGCCCTCCCCCGCCGCCGGGCTCCCCGCCGCCCTCACCGGGCAGCGGCCCGACTGGAAGCGCTGCGAGGGGGACGGGATCGGCGACGAGTGGCGCTGCGCCACCGTGAAGGTGCCGCTGGACCACGCGGAGCCCTCGGGCGCCACCCTGCCCGTCGCGCTGATCCGCAAGGAGGCGACCGCCCGGAAGGGACGGATCGGCTCGCTGCTCTTCAACTTCGGCGGACCGGGCGCCTCCGGGGTCGACATCCTGCCCCGGCTCTCCGGGGAGTACGGGTCGCTGGGCGAGCGGTACGACCTGGTCGGCTTCGACCCGCGCGGGGTGGGCCGCAGCTCCGGGGTGGTCTGCCGCACCGACGCCGAGCAGGCCGCCGCCGAGGCCCGCGTCGACTCCACCCCCGACACGCCCGCCGAGGAGGCCGCCTACCTGAAGGACGCGGCGGAGTTCGGCGCCGGCTGCGCCCGCCGGTCCGGCGCGGTGATCCCCCACACCACCACCTCGGCCACCGCCCGCGACCTGGACCTGATCCGGCAGGTGCTCGGCGACGAGAAGCTGCACTACTTCGGCATCTCGTACGGCACCCAGCTCGGCGGCACCTACGCCCACCTCTTCCCCCGGAACGTCGGCCGGCTCGTCCTGGACGCGGTCGTCGACCCGACCTCGGGCACCGCCGGCCACGCCCGGCACCAGACGGTCGGCTTCCAGCGGGCCCTGGACAACTACACGAGGAGCACCGGACGGACCCCGGCGGCCGGCACCGCCCGGATCACCACGCTCCTCGCCGCGCTGGACCGGCGGCCGCTGGAGGTCGGCGACCGGCGCCTCACCGAGGGCCTGGCGATCACCGGCATCGCGGTGACGCTCTACTCGGAGTCGAGCTGGCCGCTGCTCACCGAGGCCCTGGAGGCGGCCGGGGCCGGCGACGGCGGCCCGCTGCTGCGGCTCGCGGACTCCTACAACGACCGGGACGAGCAGGGCCACTACGCCACCCAGTCGCACTCCCAGCGGGCGATCTCCTGCGCCGACTCCAGCGAGCGCCCGACCGCCGCGCAGGCCAGGGCGCTGGTGCCGGAGTTCCGCCGCCTCTCCCCCGTCTTCGGCGCCTTCCTCGCCTGGGACACGGCCGGCTGGTGCGCCGGCTGGCCGGTGGAGGGCGAGGCGAAGACCCCGGCGGCGGCCGCCCCGGGCGCGGCCCCGGTGCTGGTCGTGGGCACGACGGGCGACCCGGCGACCCCGTACGAGGGCGCGGAGCGGATGGCGCGGGAGCTCGGCGAGGGGGTCGGGATCCTGGTCACCAACAAGGGCGAGGGGCACGGCGCGTACGGCACCTCGGCGTGCGTGACGCGGACGGTCGACGCCTACCTGCTGGACGGGAAGGTGCCCGCGTACGGCACGACCTGCGGGTAGCGGGGACGCGCGAAGGCCCCGGACCGTCACCCGGTCCGGGGCCTTCGGCACGCACCGTCCGGCGCGGGGGACTAGTACACCGGCTTCTCGGGCTCGATCTGGTGGACCCAGCCGATCACGCCGCCGCCGACGTGCACCGCGTCCGCGAAGCCCGCGGACTTGAGCACGGCGAGGACTTCCGCACTGCGGACACCCGTCTTGCAGTGCAGGACGATCCGCTTGTCCTGCGGGAGGTCCTGGAGGGCGGTGCCCATCAGGAACTCGTTCTTCGGGATCAGGCGGGCGCCGGGGATGGAGACGATCTCGTACTCGTTCGGCTCGCGGACGTCGATGATGTCGATGTTCTCGCCCTCGTCGATCCACTCCTTGAGCTGCTTCGGAGTGATCGTGGAGCCGAGCGCCGCCTCCTGGGCCTCCTCGGACACGACGCCGCAGAAGGCCTCGTAGTCGATGAGCTCGGTGACGGTCGGGTTCTCGCCGCAGACCGCGCAGTTCGGGTCCTTGCGGACCTTGACCTGGCGGTACTGCATCTCCAGGGCGTCGTAGATCATCAGACGGCCGACGAGGGGCTCGCCGACGCCGGCGAGGACCTTGATGGCCTCGGTGACCTGGATGGAGCCGATGGAGGCGCAGAGCACGCCCAGGACGCCGCCCTCGGCGCAGGAGGGGACCATGCCCGGCGGCGGGGGCTCCGGGTAGAGGCAGCGGTAGCAGGGGCCGTGCTCGGACCAGAAGACCGACGCCTGGCCGTCGAAGCGGTAGATCGAACCCCAGACGTACGGCTTGTTCAGCAGCACGCAGGCGTCGTTCACCAGGTAGCGGGTGGCGAAGTTGTCGGTGCCGTCGACGATCAGGTCGTACTGGCCGAAGATCTCCATCACGTTGTCGGCTTCCAGCCGCTCCTCGTGAAGGATCACGTTCACGTACGGGTTGATGCCGAGCACGCTGTCGCGCGCCGACTCGGCCTTGGAGCGGCCGATGTCGGCCTGGCTGTGGATGATCTGGCGCTGGAGGTTCGACTCGTCGACCTCGTCGAACTCCACGATGCCGAGCGTGCCCACGCCGGCGGCGGCCAGGTACATCAGCGCCGGCGAGCCGAGGCCACCGGCGCCGACGGCCAGCACCTTGGCGTTCTTCAGCCGCTTCTGCCCGTCCATCCCGACGTCCGGGATGATCAGGTGGCGGGAGTACCTGCGGACCTCGTCTACGGTGAGCTCGGCGGCCGGCTCGACCAGGGGTGGCAGCGACACGGGGACTCCGGTTGTCGGTATGTCAGTACGGTTGTTCTCCCCGTAACACTGCCACGCCCCTCCTCATTCCGAGACACCCGGTCCGATACGCGAGACGATTTCGTCCCAGTAGCCGGGCAGCGAGTGAAATGGCGCGTTCTGTCCCGGGGCTCCGCCGGTCCCTCCGGTGCGGTCCGTGAAGAAGATCGTGCCCGCGCCCTGCCACCGGGCGATCCGCAGCGCCTCGTCCAGGTGGGTGCGCGGCACCCCGTGCACGAGGTGGGCGAACTTCCCCTCCGGGTACTCCGCCGTCCACTCGGCCACCTGCGACCAGCGGTAGTCCACCCAGGCGCCGGAGAAGGTCACCAGCTGGTCCGCGGCCTCCGCGTAGCCGGGGTACGGGTGGCGGCCCTGGCCCAGGACGAGGTGGGCGTCGCCGCCGAGGAGCGCCGACAGGGTGGTGGTGACCCTCCTCACGGCGGGCAGGTCCGCCCGGTCGGCGGGGCAGCGGTCCAGGTAGAAGCCGCCGACCCGGTACCAGTCGAGGTACCGCTGCGCCTGCGAGACCAGCTCGCCGAAGGGGCGCGAGCCGTGCGCCAGGTCCAGGTGTCCGAGCACCCGCACGCCGGCGTGCCGCAGCCGGCCCGCGGTCTCCAGGCAGTGCGGGTCGGGGCGGCTGCCGGGGCCGTCGGAGACGTTGAGCACCGCCCAGTGCACGGGCGTCCCGGGGCGGGTCAGCTCGGCCCACTCGACCGGGGCGAGCAGCGGGTGGGCGTAGCCGGGGGCGCCCACCCCGAGCGCCCGCACCGCCCCGGTGGCGGTCAGATGCGACACGCCGCCTCCATCCAGATGTCGGCGAGCGACTCCTCCAGGTTGATCCGGGGGCGCCAGCCGAGCCGGTCGCGGGCGGTGCGGACGTCGGCCTGCTGCCAGGGACCGCAGCCGTCGGGGTACGGGAAGGGGGCGGAGGCCAGCTGTTCGGCGATGGTCGCCTCGGAGCGCGGGGCGCCGATGACGGGCCGCTGCGGGACGCCGTGCGGGCCGTCGACCTCGTGGAGGTTGCCCGCGTAGCCGGCGACCCGGGCGAGGACGGCGGCGGCGTCCCGGAGCCGGACGGCCCGTCCCGTACCGATGTTGACGACGCCCTGGGCGGCGGAGAGGGAGGCGGCGTGCACGGCCCGGGCCACGTCCCGGACGTCCACGAAGTCCCGCTGCACGCCGAGGCCGCTGAGCTTGAGCTCGCCGTCCCCGGCCTGCATGGCCCGGCGCATCGCCTCGGCGAGCCGGCCGAGCGGGGAGCCGGCGGGGGTGCCGGGGCCGACCGGGGAGAAGACCCGCAGGACGACCGCGTCGAGGCCGGAGCCGAGGACGAGTTCGGTGGCGGCGAGCTTGGAGACGCCGTACGGGCCTCCCGGGCGCGGCACGGCGTCCTCCGCGGTGGAGGAGCCGGGCTGGCTGGGGCCGTACTCGGAGGCGCAGCCGACCTGGACGAGCCGGGCGCCGCAGCCGCTGCGGCGCAGGGCCTCGCAGACGGTGGCGACGGCGACGGTGTTGTGCCGGGTCAGGTCGCGGGCGCCGCCGCGGGTGGCGCCCGCGCAGTTGACGACCACGCCGGGGTGGACGGCGTCCAGGAAGCGGGTGAGCGCGCCCGGGCTGCCGGTGGCGAGGTCGAAGCGGACGTCGGCGTCGTCGCCGCGGCCGAGGGCGGTGAGGTGGACCGCCGGGTCGGCGAGCAGCCGGTCGGCGACGAAGCGGCCGATGAAGCCGTTGGCTCCGAGCAGTAGCACCCTCATCGTGCGGCCCCTTCGTGCCGACCGGCCGGTGCTGGGGAGTGAGGGGTCATGGTCTTCGTTCTCCTTGGGGGTGGTGATGAGGGTCGTGGGCGGGGCGCCCGCGGCGTCGGCTCCGCGGGAGTCCCCGGGTCAGGGGGCGCTGTGGGCCGAGGCCCGGGCGAGGGAACCGGTCGCGTGGGCCAGCAGGCCGAGCGCGGCGGCGCCGCAGACGAGCGCGGGGAGGGCGCCGGGGCCCCAGGCGTCGACGGCGGTCCGTACGGGGACGGCGAGCGCGTCGAAGCCGGGGAGCGGGAGCCGGGCGGCCAGCACGCCGGCGAGGCCGAGGGCTTCGGCGGCGCAGGCGGCGGCGAGGGCGGCGGCGGCCGTCTCGGGATGTCCGTGGACGGTGAGCAGCCGGGCGAGGAGGAGCAGGGCGCCGAGGGCGAGCGCGCCGGCGGTGAGGCCGGTGAGCGCGAGCAGCGCGGCGAGGGCGGCGAGGTGGAGGAGGACGGCGGCGAGGAGCCACGCGCGCGTGGCGGCCGCGAAGTCGGCGAGGCCGCGGCCGGCGGCGATGCGGCGGCGGGCCCGGCCGGCGAAGAGGTGGGCGCACCAGGCGGCGGGCGCGACGGCGAGCGCGAGCCCGAGGAGGGGGGCGGGGTCCAGCGTCCAGGCGCCGTCGGGTCCGCCGGCGAGCACCTGCTCCAGGAGTCCGTCGCCGGCGACGGCGTAGGCGAGGAGCCACAGGGTCCAGAGCCGGGCGGCGGGCGCGGGGGCGGGGGCGCGCAGCGGCCCGCGCCGGACGGCGAGGACGAGCGCCCCGGCCAGCGCGAGCGCCCCGGCGGTCCCGGCGGCGAGCCGGGCGGTGCCGTCGAGGTGGAGCAGGGCGGGCACCAGGAGGGCGGCGGCGGCGCCGGGGGCGAGCGAGGCGAGCGCCCACGGGGCGCGGGGCGCGGGGGCGTCCTCGGCCGGCGCGGGTTCCAGGTGGCCGCGGGGCACGCGCGCGTACAGCTCCTCGGCGAGCGAGAAGACGTCCCGGTGCCGGTAGCGGGCGGCGGTCCGGTCGGTGAACCCCTGCGCTTCGAGCCCGGCGGCGATCTCCAGGGGGTCGACGGCCCGGGCGCACAGCTCCCGGTGCCGGTGCATGAGCACCTTGACGGGGTCCCCGCCGCGCCGCGCCGGCCGTCCGGCGTCCGCCGCCCCTCCCCCGCCGGGCGCCTCGCCCCACGCGGCCCCGGGTCCGGGCGCGACGGCACCGCCGGGGAGGGACGGGGGCGCCGGCGGGGCGACGGGGACGGGCGCGGCTTCCCGCGCGGGCTCGCCGCCGGCGGCCGGTGCGCCGGGGGTGACGGGCTCCTCGGCGCCGGACGCGTCCGGGGGCGTACCGGGGCGGGATCCGGAGGTGTCGGGGACGGGCGCGGCCTCGACCGCGCCCGCGAGTTCGGCCTCGGACCCGGACACGGACCCGGCCTCGGACACGGCCTCGACCGCGGGTCCGGCCTCGGGCTCGTCGGCGCGGGGCTCCTGGTCCTCCTGGTCGTCCGGGTCGTCCGGGTGGGCGGACTCCGGCTCGGGGGCGTGCGGGGGCCCGGGGTCCGCGGCGGGGTGGCGCGGCGGGCCGAAGGCGGAGAGGAGGTCGTCCAGGGCGGACGCGCCGGGGACGGGGGTGGCGGTGCCGGGGTCCGCGGGGAGGCCGAGGGCGGGAAGCGCACCGGCGGGCCCCGGGGCTATGGCGGGGGGCGTGGGCTCCGCGTCCACCGCGGGGGCGCCGAGGAGGGCTTCGGAGCGGGCGTCCCAGGCTCCGGGGCTCGTCGGGGCGGCGGGGCCGCGCATGGGGGTGCCTCCTTCAGGCATCGGGGGCTCCTGTGCCCGCGGCGACGGCCTTCGGCGCCCAGCTGCCGGGGAGGTGCGCCTCGGCGGGGTGGGCGAAGGGCACGTCGGACCCGGCCCGGTGGCGTGCGGGCGCGTGGGAGAGGAGTTCCAGGTAGATGCCGCGGAACGCGGCGAGGTTCTGGTCGACGGTGAAGAGTTCGAGCGCGCGGGCGCGGGCCGCGGCGCCGAGCCGGTGCCGGCGCCCGGGGTCGCGCAGCAGGGCGAGGCAGGCGTCGGCGAGCGCCCGGGGGTTGCGCGGCGGCACGACGAGCCCGGTGCCGCCGATGATCTCGACGACCGCGCCGACGTCGGTGGAGACGGTGGCGCGGGCGCAGAACATGGCCTCGACGAGGCTGGCGGGGAAGCCCTCGACGGTGCTGGAGAGGACGACGACGGCGGCCGAGGCGTAGACGTCCTCCAGGGTGGGGGCCTCGGGGCCGCCGAGCTCCTCGAAGGAGACGGGGTTCTCGCCGACGGCGTGGGCCCCCGGGGCCTCGTCGGGGAAGAGCTGGGCGGCGAGCGCGGCGCACTGGGCGAGGTAGGCGCAGTGGTCGGCGCCCCGTTCGGGCCCGGCGCCGTCGGCCGGGACGGAGACGATCCGGAGCCGGGTGTCGGGACGGCGGGCGCGGAGGTCGGCGAAGGCGTGGAGGAGGGCGACCAGGTCCTTGGCGGGTTCGACGCGTCCGATCCAGACGAGGGTGCCGGGCTCTCCGCCCTCCTCGTCCTCGCCGACCTCGGCGAAGCGCTCGGCGGGCATGCCGGGGTGGACGGTGCGGACCCGGTCCCGGTCGGCGCCGAGCCTCTCCTGCCAGCGGCGGGCGTGGGCGTTGCCCGGGGTGAGGAGGGCGGCCTGGCGGTACGTCTCTCCGGCGAGGCGTCCGTGGAGGGCGGCGAGCAGGGTGCGCAGGGCGGTGGAGTGCCCGGCGGCGTCCGCGGCGGGCCGGTCGAGGTAGTGGGCGCGGAGGCCGACGCCGTACTCGGTGACGAGGAGGGGGGTGCCGAAGAAGCGTTTGGCCAGGAGGCCGGGGAGGGCGACGGGCCCGCCCGCGGTGGCGTGGCAGAGGTCGGCGGAGCCGAGGGCGCCCTCGTCGTACCAGTCGAGGGAGAGGGGGCGCAGGGCCCGCTCCAGGCGGTCGGCGAAGGCGAGGTGGTCGCGGAGGGCGGCCGCGGCGGCGGCGCGGCGGGCGCCGGGGGCGCGGGAGGCGGCCTCCAGGAGGCGGACGGCGTCGTCGGAGCGGAGCGCGCCGGGGAGTCCGCCGCTGTCGCGGGCGAGGTCGGCGAGGGCACCGAGGCCGGTGGCGAAGGCGTGTGCCGGGTCGTCCTGCCCGGGGCCGGGGGCGTCCTCGGCGGTGAGGCCGGTGGCGAGGGCGTGGAAGGCCTCGGCGAAGCGGCGGCGGTCGCGGCGCCCGTAGGCGCGGCGGCGGGTCCGCTCGGGGGGTCCGGCGGGCGGGGCGCCCTCGCCGGCGGCGGGGACGGGCCGGGTGTTGGGGGGCAGCGGGGCGGTGGGGAGGGGGCCGCCGACGGCGTACAGGTCGAAGTCGTGGGAGGCGAGGCCGCGGACGAGCCGCTGCCACCAGGCCCCGGTGTCACCGACGGCGCACGGGGTGCCACCCTCGGTGAGCAGTCCGATCCGCACGAGCACACACCCCCGGTCCCTTGACGGCGCCCACCGGTCCCGCCGGTGGCGCGCGCTGCCGCCCCTCGACGGGCGTCCCCGAGCGGGAATTCCGCAGCGGGTAGAACGTAAGCGCAGGGAGCGGTGGCGCGACGGACGGTTGTCCGTCGCACCACCGGAAGGGGTGAATGCACGTAACTTTCCCCGTCCGGTCGCGTTCGGTGGCGATACGCGCCCCGGACGTCACGGAGGGTCAGATTCCGGCGAGTTCGGGGTGGCGCGCGCGGCGGGCCCGGCGCTCCGCGGCGAGGACCGGGTCGAGTGCGGGGACGGCGGCGAGGAGGCTGCGCGTGTAGGGGTCGGCGGGGGTGTCGTAGACCTCGGCCACGGTGCCCTGCTCGACGATCCGGCCGGCGCGCATGACGGCGACGCGGTCGCTGACCCGGCGGACGACGGCGAGGTCGTGGGCGATGAAGACGAGGCCGAGGCCGAGTTCGGCCTGGAGGTCGCAGAGCAGGGCGGTGACCTGGGCCTGGGTGGTGACGTCGAGGGCGGAGACGGGCTCGTCGCAGACGATGACGCGGGGTTCGGCGGCGAGCGCGCGGGCGATGCCGACGCGCTGGCGCTGGCCGCCGCTGAACTCGTGCGGGTAGGCGTCGAGCCGGTCGGGGTCGAGTCCGACCCGGTCGAGGAGGTCGCGGACGCGGGCGCGGGTCCCGGCCCCGCCGGTCCCCCGGGGGACGAACTCGGCGATGGAGTCCCCGATGGTGCGGCGGGGGTTGAGGGAGGAGGCCGGGTCCTGGAAGACGAGCTGGAGCTCGCGCCGGAAGGGGCGGAGCCGGCGTTCGTCCAGTCGGCCTATCTCCTCTCCCCGGTAGCGGAGTTCGCCGCCGGTGGGGTCGAGGAGGCGGACGAGCATCCGGCCGAGGGTGGTCTTGCCGCTGCCGGACTCGCCGACGAGCCCGAGGGTCTCTCCGGCGCGGAGGGTGAGGGAGGCGTCGGTCACGGCGGTCACGGCGCTCCGGCCGCGCCCGAACTCCTTTCGCAGGCCGACGGCTTCGAGGAGCGGCTCGCCCTCCGGCGGGGCGGGGGGCCGCACCGGTCCGTCGAGCCGGGGCACCGCGTCGAGGAGCCGCCGGGTGTAGGGGGCGGCGGGGGCGGCGAGCACCCGCCCGACGGGGCCGCGTTCGACCTCGCGTCCGCCGCGCATGACGAGGACCTCGTCGGCGCTCTCGGCGGCGACGCCGACGTCGTGGGTGACGAGGAGGAGGGCGGTGCCGGTCTCGTGGCGGAGCTCGTGGAGGAGGTCGAGGATCTGGGCCTGGACGGTGACGTCGAGGGCGGTGGTGGGTTCGTCGGCGACGACGACCCGGGGGTCGCAGGCGAGGGCCATGGCGAGCAGGGCCCGCTGGCGCATGCCGCCGCTGAACTCGTGCGGGCGGGAGCGTGCGCGGCGGGCGGCGTCGGGGATGCCGACGCGGTCGAGGACCTCGACGGCGCGGGCGCGGGCGGCCCGGCGGGAGACCGGGTGGTGGAGCCGGTGGACCTCGGCGATCTGGTCGCCGATGGCGAGGTAGGGGTCGAGGGCGGAGAGGGGGTCCTGGAAGACCATGGCGGCGAGGCCGCCGCGGAGCCTTCGGAGGACGGCGGGCGGGGCGGCGGCGGGGTCGGTGCCGTCGACGAGGACGGTGCCGGTGACGCGGGCGCCGGTGCCGCGGTGGAGGCCGAGGAGGGCGGCGGCGACGGTGGACTTGCCGCTGCCGGACTCGCCGACGAGGGCGAGGGCACGGCCGGCGTCCAGGGTGAGGGAGAGCCGGTCGACGGCGCGTACGGTCCCGTCGGCGGTGTCGAACTCGACGGTGAGGTCGCGGACTTCCACGAGCGGCCGGCCGGCGGGGGCGTGGCCGGTGGTCCGCGGGTCGGCGGTCGGGGTCACGTCAGGACCACCCTTCGGTCGGCGGCGGCGTGCAGCAGGTCGGCGAGGACTCCGGCGAGCACGACGAAGGCGCCCATGACGAGGGTGACGCCGACGACCACGGGCAGGTCGACCTGGCGGACGCCGTCGATGAGGGTGCGGCCGAGGCCGGGGATGCCGAAGAGGGACTCGGTGAGGACGGCGCCGCCGAACATGGAGCCGAGGTCGACGGCGCTGACCGCGACGACCGGCGGGACGGCGCCGCGCAGGGCGTGCCGGGTGACCAGGGTCCGCTCGGCGGCGCCGTAGGCGCGGAAGGTGCGGATGTGGTCGTCGGCGAGCGTCTCCAGCACGGAACTGCGGGTGAGCCGCGCGTACTTGGCGGACTCGAAGAGGCCGAGGGTGAGCCAGGGCAGCAGCATGTTCCAGGCCCACTGCTCGGGGTCCTCGCCGAGCGGCACGTAGGTGGGGAAGGGCAGCCACTGGAGGTGGGCGCAGACGGCCATGAGGAGGAGCAGGCCGAGGACGAAGACGGGGGTGCCGGTGCCGGCGAGGGTGAGGACGGTGAGGATCCGCTCGGTGGGTCCGCCGCGGCGGAGCGCGGAGAGGAGGCCGGTGCCGACGCCGACGAGGAGCCAGACCACGAGGGCGCCGAGGGCGAGGGAGGCGGTGGCCGGGAGCCGCTCCAGGATGAGCGCCGTGACCTGCTGGCCGGTCTGGTACGAGAGCCCGAGGCAGGGCGCGTCGCAGGGGACGAGCGCGGTGCCGGTGGAGTGGGAGCGGCCGGCGACGACGCCCTGGAGGAAGTGCAGGTACTGGGTGAGGACGCCGTCCTCCAGGCCGAGCCGGGCGCGGACCTGGGCGATCTGCGCCGGGTTGCAGCGTTCGCCGCAGGCGAGCCGCGCGGGGTCGCCGGGGACGACGTAGAAGAGCGCGTACACGAGGACGGAGAGCGCGAGGAGGACGAGTGCGGCGCCGGCGAGGCGGCGCAGCAGGTAGCGGGTCATCGGGCGGTCTCCTTGGCGGTGCCGACGCGCAGCCGGCTCGCCTCGCGCGGGTCGAGGGCGGTGCGGACCGCGTCGCCGAGGACGGTGGAGGCGAGCACGGTGACGAAGAGGGAGCCGGCGGGCAGCAGGACGTAGGCGGGGTCGGCGCGGAACCAGGTCTGGGCGGTGGAGAGCATCTGCCCCCAGGAGGGGGTGGGCGGGGTGACGCCCACGCCGAGGAAGGAGAGGGAGGCCTCGACGACGATGTTGGTGGGGACGAGGATCGCCGCGTAGGTGAGGACGGGGGCGGCGAGCGCGGGGAGGAGTTCGCGGCGGGCGGTGCGCCGGCGGCCGGAGCCGGCGAGCCGGGCGGCGGAGACGTGGTCGAGGTTCTTCAGGACGAGGGTCTGGGCGCGGACGATCCGGGAGGTGCCGGCCCAGCCGAGCAGGCCGATGACGAGGATCAGCAGCAGGGGGCGGGGGAAGTCGCGGGGGACGACGGCGGTCAGCGCGACGGCGAGGACGAGCATCGGCAGGGCGACGAGGACGTCGGTGACGCGGCCGAGGAGCCCGTCGACCCAGCGGTTGCCGAGGCCGGCGGCGAGGCCGACGACGAGGCCGATGAGGATCTGGAGGGCGGTGGCGCCGACGGCGACGAGGAGCGAGATCCGGGCGCCGTACAGGAGGCGGACGAAGAGGTCGCGGCCGGTGCCGGGTTCGACGCCGAGCCAGTGGTCGGCGCTCGCGCCGCCGAAGGCGCCGTGGGGGACGCCGCCGCGGGCGGAGTCGACGAGCTCGTCGTGGTACGCGTACGGGTCCTGGCCCGTCAGCGCGGCGAGGAGCGGCGCGGCGGCGGCGAGGACGATCAGGAGGAGCAGGACGGCGGCGGAGACGAGGGCGGCCGGGCGGGTGCGGAGCCGTCGCCACACCTGCCGGGCGGCGCCCGTGGCGGGGGTGCCCGCCACGGGCGCCGGCGCGTCGGTCACCGCGGTCACCTGACGGCGACCTGGGAGATGTCGAGGACGCCGGTCCAGTCGCTGATGACGACGTTCTTGACGTCCTTGCCGACGAGCCGCTTGTAGACGGGGTGGAAGAGGGGGACGTCGAGGGCCTGCTCGCCGATCTTCCGGTCGAGGGCGCCCCAGCGGGGCGCGGCGGCCTTGAGGTCGGTCAGCTTGTTGATCTCGTCGATCTCCCGGTTGACCGCCGGGTCGTCCAGCTGCGCGTGGTTGTAGTTGGAGCCGTTGGCGACGATCTGGCGCCCGTCGAAGATCGGGGCGAGGAAGGCGCTGCCGGCGGGCCAGTCGGCGCCCCAGCGGGAGAGGAAGAAGCCGGGGGCGTCCTTGACGCTCCAGCGCTTCTCGTTGAAGGAGTTGGGCTCCTGGCCGTCGAGCTCGACGGTGATGCCGGCCTTGGCGAGGGCCTCCTGGACGGCGGTGGCGATCTCGGGGCTGGTGGCGCGGTTCTGGGCGGTGGAGTGGAGCAGGGTGACCTTGAGGCCGTCCGGGAAGCCGGCCTCCTTCAGGAGCTGCTTCGCCTTCTCCGGGTCGCCGGTCTTCCCGGCCGGGAAGTGGTCGTAGGGCTGGTGGCCGAAGGCCTCCTTCTCGGGGAGGAAGGTGGTGGCGGCTTCGGCGAGGGCGGAGCCGCCGGCGGCGTTGACGACGCTGGTGCGGTTGACGGCGTGGGAGATCGCCTGGCGGACCTTCGGGTTGTCGAAGGGCTTCACCTTCGGGTTGAAGGCGATGTAGTTGGTGAAGCCGAAGCGTCCGGTGCCGACGCGGGCGGCGAGCTCCTTGTCGGAGCCGATCTGGGCGAGTTCGGCGGGGCCGAGGTTGGTGTCGGTGGTGACGGCGGCGGAGTCGGCGCCGGCGGAGGTGGCGAGCCGCTGGTTGACGACGGCCTCGTCGAGGCCGGAGCGGACGTCGATCCGGTCGGGGTAGGCCTTGCGCTCGTCGTCGGTCTTCGGGTCCCAGTGCTCGTTGCGCTCCAGGACCAGCCGCTCGCCGTCGTTCTCGTTCTCGACGACCTTGTACGGCCCCGAGGAGACCGGGTGCTCCTCGTACGCGGCGCCGGCGTCCTTGGCCTTGGGGACGGGGGCGAACTGCGTCTGGGTGGCGACGAAGGGGAACTCGCCCTCGGGCTTCCTCAGCTTGAAGACGATGGTCTTCGGGTCGGGGGTGACGATCGAGGCGAGGCCCTTCGGGTCCTTGTAGGGGCCCTGGTAGGTGTCGCCGCCGATGAGCCAGTCGCGCAGGTAGGGGGCGCCGCCGGAGAGCTCGGCGGCGAAGGAGCGCTCGATGCCGTACTTGACGTCGGCGCTGGTGATCGGGGTGCCGTCCTCGAACTTCAGCCCGTCCTTGAGGGTGTACGTCCACTCGGTGGCGTCCTTGTTGGGGCGCCCGGTGTCGGTGGCGAGGTCGGGGACGACCTCGGTGCCGGCGGCGCCGGCCTCGCGGTTGCGGGTGGTGAGGGTCCGGAAGACGAGGGAGGGGACGTTGCCGCCGCCGGAGGTGTAGAGGCGGGCGGGGTCGAAGTCGCTCTGGGCCTCGGAGTTGAGGACGGTGAGGGTGCCGCCCTTCCGGGGCGCCGCGTCGGCGCCGGTGCCGGAGCCGGCCTCGTCCCCCGCCCCCTGGGGTCCGGCGCAGGCGGCGACGCCCGTGGTCAGGACGAGACCGGTGGCGGCCACGGCCAGGCGGCGCGAAAGAGCGGACGAAGGACGCATGGGAAAGGGACCTCTCGCGTGGACTGCGGTAAGGGAAAAGGGAATTCCGCAGACGCGAGGAATGCACGGGAAGGGCGCGCGCCTGCGGGAATGCGGGCACGGCCGGGAAAAGGGGAAAAGGTCGCCGACGCATGCCCGGATGACGGATCCCGGGCAGGAATGCGCCGGGAGGCGTCAGCGACAGAGAATGTCGGCGACGGTGTGTCCGGTCACGCCGAAGAGCGCCAGCTCAAGGGCGGCGCGATCGGAGGCGGCGTGACGGTGCGACATGCCGAGAAATATCTACGAACGCCTGAACGATGTCAACGTACCGAACGAATTCCCGAGACGCCCGTCTCGGGATGCGGACAGTCGGGCTCAACTCCCCGGATGGACCCAGGGGTTGGGGCGGCAGGCGATCCCGTCGATCTCCAGGGACTTCGTCTGCTGCTGCATCACCGGCGCCAGCGCGCCGGGGGTGCGGCAGGACACGTGATTGTGGCCGAGCCGGTGTCCGACCTCGTGGTTGATGAGCATCTGCCGGTAGGCGTGCATGGCCTTCGGGCCGAAGGTCTCCGAACCCTGCGCCCAGCGGAAGGCGTTGATCATCACCCGCTCGGTGGAGGCCGAGTCGCAGGAGACGTTGTCGATGGTGGTGTCCAGCCCCGACTTGGCGCACCACTTGCCGGTGGTGACCGGACTCGCGAGGGTGATGACGAAGTCGGGCTCCCCGCTGGAGATCCGCTCGAAGGTCATCGCCCCCCGACCGGCCCAGCTGCGCTTGTCGTTGAGGGTCTGCTGGACGGCCCGCGCGAAGAGTCGGGCGTCGAGGCCGAGTCCCTTCTCGACGTCCACCCGGTAGCGGTACTTCCGCCCCGCGCCGGGCGCCTTGTCGAGCCCGGCCACCGCCTCGAACTCGCCGGAGCCGGCGAGCTTCGGGTCGATCGGGAACTGATGGGTCATCAACTGCTCGTACGTGGGCGCCGCCTGACGGGTCGGTACGGCGGAAGGGCGCGAGGGGGCGGCCCGCTCGTCGGACCGCGAGGCGGAGTCCTCCGTGACGCGCTCGGCGGGTTCCTGGGCGGCGCGGGCGGCCGGGGCCCCGTCCCCGCGGTCGGCGACCTGGCCGGCGACGACGATCGCGAGACAGGTGGTGACGGCGGCGGCCGCGACGCCGGTCAGCGCCTTGCCCTTGCCGCCCCGGCCCGGGACGGCGTCCTCGCCGCCGGCGCCGGCCGTCGGCGCGTCGGGCCCGGCGGGCGGCGCGGCGGCGGTCCGCCGGGGCCCGGGGACCGTCCTCGCGCCCCCGGTGGCGGCGCCGTACCGCTCCGGCGCCGGGCGTCCGCCCTCCTCGTGCGCGGGATGGCCCCCGCGCACCGGGATCCCGTGGGCCGGCGTGTGCGGCACGCCGTGCGCGGGCGTGTCGAACGCCCCGCCGCCGTGACCGGGGACGCCGTGCGCGGGCGTGCCGTACTCCTGGGGTCCGCGCCCCTGGGACCCGTACCCCTGGGATCCGTGCGCCGGACCGCCGTGGGCCGGGGCCCCCTGGGCGGCCGGGGCCCCGTACCCGGGAGCCCCCTGCGCCGGGGCGCCCCGGCCCGGGAAGGCGCCGGGACCGCGGGGGGCGCCGTACGGGGCGCCCCGCCCGCCGGAGGCGTCGGGGGTGCGACGGCGGCGGCCGGTGCCCGCGCCGGCGTCCACGACGGGCGTGCGCCCGGTGTCGGCCGCGGCCGCGCGCGCGCCGTCCGCCACCGGGGGGCGCCCGGTGTCGCCCACCGCGGGCGTCGGCCCCTTGCGACTATGTCGTCCCACCCCGGGTTCAGCTCCCGTCGTGCCGCGCGTCGTGTTCCGCGATCAGTTCCCGCGCGGCCGCGGCGATCGTCTCGGGGTACTCCATCATCGCCACGTGGCCGGCGTCGGGCAGGCTCAGCAGCCGCGAGCCCCGGAAGGCGGCGGCGGCCCTGCGGGCCATCCGGTACGAGACGAGCTTGTCGCGGCCCCCGTAGACGAGCAGGGTCGGCGCGAGCACCCGCTCCGCCTGCCGCCACAGGCCGTGCTGACCGCCGAGCGTATAGGCGTCGACGATGCCGCGCGAGGAGCGTGCCATGGCGTCCCAGAAATAAGGGAGTTCCAGTCGGCGCTCCATCTCCTCGACCGCGTGCCGGAGGCCCTCGTCGGTGACCAGTCCGGGATCCCCGTAACAGAGCGAGAGGACGCCCCGGACGCGCTGTTCGGCGGTCCAGTCCCGGGAGAGGCGGGCGAAGAGCCCGGCGACGCCGGGCACGGCGAGCAGCGCGGTCGGCAGGGCGGTGCGCTGGGCGCGCAGCTCGGGCAGGGCCGGCGAGACGAGGGTCAGCGTGCGGACCAGGTCGGGCCGGACCGCGGCGACCCGGGTGGCGACGGCGCCGCCCAGCGAGTTGCCGAAGAGGTGGACCGGGCCGCGCCCCGAGGCGTCGAGCAGCCGGATGACGGCCCGGGCGTGCCCGGTGACCGAGTAGTTGCCGTCGTCGGGCGGCGGGGAGTCGCCGAAGCCGGGCAGGTCGACGGCCTCGCCGTCGACGAGGTCGGCGAGGAGCGGCATCAGGGCGGACCAGTTCTGCGAGGAACCGCCGAGGCCGTGCACGTACAGCGCGGGCGGCAGGCCGGGGCGGCCGCCGGGCCGGGAGCGCACGGTGAGGGAGAGTCCGGGCAGGGCGACGGAGCGGAGCTCCTCGCCGTCGGCGACCCGGACGGTGCGCGGACCGGGCGCCGGCGGAGCGGTGTCGGCGGTCCGGGTTTCCGGCAGCTCGGTCGAGGACATGGCCGCAATATTACGAGACGATCACGCGGGCTCGCGTGTGGGTGCGGTCACAGGCCGCGTGGCGCCCGGCCCGGCCCCGCCCGGGGGGCGGCTCGGGTGCGGGGGGACCCGGGTGCTCCTACGCTCGAAGGGAGGGCCATCCACGCGGGCTCCCGCCCACGCGCGGGGCAGGACGGGAAGGAAGCGCATGACTGTCGATCCGTCCGAGCCGGACACGTTCCCCGAGGAAGCCGGGGAGCCCGAGGAGAGGAACGCGGTGCTCGACGAGGAAGTCCCGGAGGCCGACGCGGCCGAGCAGCACACGGAACTGCGGCCGAGTGAGGACGAGCCGATCGGCGATATCGACCACGAGGCGGCCGACGAGGGCGATGCCTCCGAACAGGCGCGTGTCGTCACGCTCGACGAAGACGACTACCGCTGATTTGTTCGGTTTAATCTTGAATCGCCTGTCGACCTCGGCGTCCGGTCCGTGAAATTCTGCGTCCGCACCGCGCACAGCCGGGTTACCCAAAAGTACGATGGCGGCGCGGCGCTGACAGCGCACATGGATCGAATTCTTGGGAGGCCGCGTGAGCGCCATCGAGCAGACAGAGGCAGCACGCCCTCGCGGTACGCGGCTGCCGCGCCGTGCCCGGCGGAACCAGCTGCTCGGCGCGGCCCAGGAGGTCTTCGTCGCCCAGGGGTACCACTCCGCGGCCATGGACGACATCGCCGAGCGGGCCGGCGTCAGCAAGCCGGTGCTCTACCAGCACTTCCCCGGCAAGCTGGAGCTCTACCTGGCCCTGCTCGACCAGCACTGCGAGTCGCTGCTGCACGCGGTGCGTACGGCACTGGCCTCCACCTCCGACAACAAGCTCCGCGTGGCGGCCACCATGGACGCCTACTTCGCGTACGTCGAGGACGAGGGCGGCGCCTTCCGGCTCGTCTTCGAGTCCGACCTCACCAACGAGCCGGCCGTGCGCGAGCGGGTCGACCGGGTGAGCCTCCAGTGCGCCGAGGCGATCTCCGAGGTCATCGCCGAGGACACCGGGCTGTCCACGGACGAGTCGATGCTCCTCGCGGTGGGCCTCGGCGGCGTCTCGCAGGTCGTCGCCCGCTACTGGCTCTCCAGCGAGTCCCCGATCCCCCGCGACACGGCCGTCTCGCTGCTCACCTCGCTCGCCTGGCGCGGCATCGCCGGCTTCCCGCTGCACGCGGTGGAGGGCCAGCTGAGCGCCGAAGGGCACTGACCGGCGCCCTGTTCCCGGTTCCTGTTCGCTCCTGGCGTGCGGCGGCTGACCGGTGCGGGTCCCCTCACCGGGCTAATGTGTGCAGCGTACGGCGCGGGTTCATCGCGCATGGCTGACCGTTCGGAGGGACATAGCCGTGGAGGTCAAGATCGGCGTGCAGTACGCACCCCGGGAGATCGTTCTGGAGAGCGGGCAGTCCGCCGAGGACGTGGAGCGCGCCGTCGCCGACGCGCTGTCCGGCAAGGCACCGCTGCTCAGCCTCGAGGACGAGAAGGGCCGCCGGGTCCTGATCCCGTCGGACAAGATCGCGTACGTGGAGCTCGGCGAGACCGCCGTGCGCCGGGTGGGCTTCGGCACGCTCTGAGCCCCGGTTCCCGTGGAGGAGGCCCGGAGGGACACCCGTCCCTCCGGGCCTCCTCCCGCGTCCGGGCCCGTCCGCGCGTTCCGCCGTCCGGGTGTCCTCGCGGGGCCGGCGGCGGGGCTCCGGCGGCGCGCCCTCCGGCCGCGCGGACCGCGTGGAGGGGGCAACGCGCGGGAGCGCGGGGAGGATTGCGTTCCGGCGGCCCGGGGTAGAGGGGGCTTGACCGCACCACCCGCCCCGCACCCCTCGCGAGGTGACCACCGTGTTCCTGGAAGTCCTCGGCTCCGCCCTGCTCGGACTCGCCCTGGCCTGGGCCGCCTCCCTCCGCATGCCCGCCCGTCTGCCCGCCCGGACGACCGTGCTCGTCACCGGCGCGCTCGGCGCGGTCTTCGGGGCGCTCGTCACCCACGGGGCGCTCGGCCCCGGCCACTTCCTCGCCACCCTCGTCGGGGCCGTCGCGGTGGCGGCGGTGCTGCTCTCGCTGCTCGTCCGGCCGGCCGCCCGGCGGCTGCGCCGGTCGTCCCCCGCGGCGTACTGACCGCCGCACCGCACGCGG